>CAWIFR010000002.1:0-823469 GCA_963835465.1 uncultured Acidimicrobiaceae bacterium | reverse complement strand
TCTGAAAGACGTCCACTCTGGCGGGCCCAATCCTCGCGGAAGGAGCCTCGGCGGACCTCGTCCTCGAGGTCGCGCCGCGTCGTTGCCAGTAAGCGAGGCCGCGGAGCACTGCGAGAGGCCTCCAGCCAGACCATGAGCCTCACCTGCAAAGGTGCGGTGAGAACGTCAATCTCCTCGAGCAGGATGGAACCCGTGGCGGCCGACGCGATGGCGTCCTCGAGCGCCTTGACGGGGCTGCTGCGCGCGGAGAGGCCGCGGCAGTCCACCTGTGCCCACCCGCCACCGCTGCGAGGGGACGCTTCATGCAGCCGGCGGGCAATCGCCCGCTCCGTCCAGACCCCGGCTCGCCTACCAGCAGGACCGGGGCCGTCGTGTGGCGCAACGAGCGCCAGCGCCCGCTCGACGGCCACCAGGGCCGACAGCGCAATGGCGTCGAGATGCGGCTGCATCGGGAGCGAGTCCATCGGTATTCGGGACGAGCACGGACCATGCCATGCGTAGCGGAAACGTTCGGGACGGCAAAGCAGGCCGGGCGGGCGCTCTTCCTGGCCGAGCTGATGCCCAAAGTCTCGCGCAACGCGAGATGTGGCCCCCCGCGGGTCGTGCTCGTTGCTTTCCAGCCTCGGGTTGGGAACGACGCCCCGCGCCCGCTATTGCACGCAGGATTTGTGGATTTCGCTTGGGCACTGCGCAACGCCAGACCTTCGCGAGAGCGGGAGGCACCCGGCATCCGCCATGCAACGCATTCTGCAGTCCGGCGAGGGCGCGCTGCGCCTGTCTACCGGAATGTGCGGAGACCGTCATGCTCGACGTCTTGTTCCTTGCCTCCACGATTGGCTTCTTCCTCCTCGGCCTCGCCTACGTGCGGGGCTGCGACAGGCTGTAGGTGTGCCGATGAACCTCGGTACCGCGACCGGAATCGTCCTCTCCCTCTTGCTCTGCGTGTACCTCGTCTACGCGCTGCTCCGCCCCGAGCGCTTCTAGAGGCCCCCGTGACCGTCAACGGCTGGCTGCAGATCGGATTCTTCGCCCTCCTGTCCTCGCTCACGAAGCCCGTGGGGCTCTGGCTCTACCGCGTGTTCGAGAGCGAGCGCGGCCCCTGCCGCGCCTGCTCGGGCCGGTGGAGCGGCTCCTCTTCCGCCTCTGCGGCGTGGACCCGGAGAAGGAGCAGGACTGGAAGGCGTACGCGGCCTCGGTGCTGGTCTTCAGCGCATGGGCGTGCTCGTCACCTACGCCATCCTGCGGCTGCAGGCGGTGCTTCCCTGGAACCCGCACGGCATCGGCGCCGTCGGCGCCGGCGCTGGCCTTCAACACCGCCGTCAGCTTCACGACCAACACCAACTGGCAGTGCTACGCCGGCGAGTCGACCATGAGCTACCTCGCCCAGATGGCCGGGCTCGCCTGGCACAACTTCACCTCCGCGGCGGCCGGCATCGGCGTGGCGCTGGCGCTGGCGCGCGGGCTCACCCGCCGCGGCGGGCCGGAGGTCCGAGGACGCATCGGCAACTTCTGGGTCGACCTGATCCGGGCCACCGTCTACGTCCTCCTGCCGCTCTCCTTCGTGGTGGCGCTCTTCCTCGTCTCCGCAGGGCGTGGTCCAGACCCTCGCGCCGAACCTCGAGGTCACGACGCTCGAGGGGCCGAAGCAGGTCGATCGCGCTCGGCCCGGTCGCCTCGCAGGAGGCCATCAAGATGCTCGGGACGAACGGCGGCGGCTTCTTCAACGCCAACAGCGCCCACCCGTTCGAGAACCCCACGCCGCTCATGAACCTCGTCCAGATGCTGCTCATCTTCGCCATCCCGGCGGGGCTCACCTTCACCTACGGCGAGATGGCGAGGACACGCGGCAGGGCTGGGCGCTCTTCGCGGCCATGGCGGTGCTCTTCCTCGCCGGCGCCGACGCGTCGCCTACGGCGCCGAGTCCCGCCACAACCCGGCGCTCGCCGGCCTGGGCGTGGACCAGGCGCCGGGCAACCTGGAGGGCAAGGAGACCCGCTTCGGCGTGGCGAACTCGGCGCTCTTCGCCACCGTCACCACCGACGCCTCCTGCGGCGCGGTCAACGCCATGCACGACAGCTTCACGCCGCATCGGCGGGCTCGTGCCCCTGGTGAACATCCAGCTCGGCGAGGTGGTCTTCGGCGGCGTGGGCGCCGGCCTCTACGGCATGCTGGTCATGGCGATCCTGACCGTCTTCATCGCCGGGCTGATGGTGGGGCGCACGCCGGAGTACCTGGGCAAGAAGGTCGAGGGGCGCGAGATGAAGTTCGCCATGCTCTACATCCTGGTCTTCCCGGTGGTCGATCCTGGTCCTCACCGCCTGGGCGGCGGTGGTCCCGTACGGCACGTCGTCCCTCAACAACGCCGGGCCGCACGGGCTCTCGGAGATCCTCTACGCCTTCACGAGCGGCGCCGGGAACAACGGCTCGGCCTTCGCCGGCCTGAACGCCAACACGCCCTTCTGGAACGTCGCGCTCGGCGCGGTACATGCTGCTCGGCCGCTTCTTCATGATCGTCCCCGCGCTGGCCATCGCCGGCGTCCATGGTCGGGAAGAAGTCCGTGCCGCCCGGCCCGGGCACCTTCCCCACCGGCGGCCCCACCTTCGTCCTCCTGCTCGTCTCGGTGATCCTCATCGTCGGGCGCGCTCACGTTCTTCCCGGCGCTCTCGCTCGGGCCGGTGCTCGAGCACTTCGCCGCCCTCGGCGGGAAGGTGTTCTAGCCATGGCCCCCGCAAGCCAGAAGTCCGCTTCGCTCCTCGACCCCGCGATCCTCCGCGCCGCCGCGCTGGCGAGCCTCCGCAAGCTCGACCCGCGCGCTGGTCGCGAAGAACCCGGTCATGTTCGTGGTCGAGGTGGGCAGCGTCCTCACCACGCTCCTCTGGCTGCGCGACCGGATCGTCGCACCCGGCCGGCGCCGCCCCGGGCTGGTTCACCCTCACGGTCAGCCTCTGGCTCTGGTTCACGGTGCTCTTCGCCAACTTCGCCGAGGCGGTGGCCGAGGGGCGGGGCAAGGCCCAGGCCGACACGCTGCGCCGGATGCGGCGCGAGGTCGCCGCCCGCAAGCTCGGTGAACGGCCGCGAGGAGACGGTCCCGGCCTCGACCCTGCGCAAGGGCGACGTGGTGGTGGTGGAGGCCGGCCAGATGATCCCCGGCGACGGCGAGGTGATCGAGGGCATCGCCTCGGTCGACGAGTCGGCCATCACCGGCGAGTCGGCGCCCGGTCATCCGCGAGTCGGGCGGCGACCGCTCCGCGGTCACCGGCGGCACCAAGGTCCTCTCCGACCGGATCGTGGTCCGCATCACCGCCAACCCGGGCGAGTCGTTCCTCGACCGGATGATCGCGCTCGTCGAGGGGGCCGTCGCGCCAGAAGACGCCCAACGAGATCGCGCTCCACATCCTGCTCGTCGGCCTGACCCTCATCTTCCTCTTCGCCTGCGTCACGCTGGTCCCCTTCGCGCGCCTACTCGGGGATCCAGCTCTCGGTCACCGCCATCGTGGCGCTGCTCGTCTGCCTCATCCCCACCACCATCGGCGGCCTGCTCTCGGCCATCGGCATCGCCGGCATGGACCGCCTGCTGCGCAAGAACGTGCTCGCCATGAGCGGCCGCGCGGTCGAGGCGGCCGGCGACGTGGACGTGCTGCTGCTCGACAAGACCGGCACCATCACGCTCGGCAACCGGATGGCCTCCGAGCTTCATCCCCGCGCCCGGCGTGCGGGTGGAGGACCTGGCCGACGCGGCCCAGCTCGCCAGCCTGGCCGACGAGACGCCGGAGGGGCGCTCCATCGTGGTGCTGGCCAAGGAGCACTTCGCGCTCCGCGGCCGCGAGCTGGAGCGAGCCCGGACACGCTTCGTCCCCTTCACGCGCGCAGACCCGCATGAGCGGCTGCGACCTCGACGGCCGGATCATCTGCGAAGGGGGCGGTCGACGCGGTCGCGCGGCACGTGGCCGCCCTGGGCGGCGGCATGCCCGCCGAGGTGGAGGCGGCGCGCCGGCCGCATCGGCGACGCCGGGGGCACGCCGCTGGCGGTCTCCGACGGCGCCGCGGGTGCTGGGCATCGTCCACCTGAAGGACGTGGTGAAGGGCGGCATCAAGGAGCGGTTCGAGCGCTTCCGGGCCATGGGCATCCGCACGGTCATGATCACCGGCGACAACCCGCGGACCGCCGCCGCCATCGCCCGCGAGGCCGGCGTCGACGACTTCCTGGCCGAGGCCACCCCCGAGGCCAAGATGCGGCTCATCCAGGACGAGCAGGCCAAGGGCAAGCTCGTGGCCATGACCGGCGACGGCACCAACGACGCGCCGGCGCTGGCCCAGGCCGACGTGGGCGTGGCCATGAACACCGGCACCCAGGCCGCCAAGGAGGCCGGCAACATGGTCGACCTCGACTCGAACCCCACCAAGCTGCTCGAGGTGGTCGAGGTGGGCAAGCAGCTCCTCATGACCCGCGGGACGCTCGACCACCTTCTCGATCGCCAACGACGTGGCCAAGTACTTCGCCATCCTCCCGGCGCTGTTCGTGGCCGCCTACCCCGAGATCGCGCCGCTCGACGTCATGCACCTCGCCTCCCCGTACAGCGCCATCCTCTCGGCGGTCATCTTCAACGCCATCATCATCGTGCTGCTCATCCCGCTGGCGCTGCGCGGCGTGAACTACCGGCCCGCTCGGCGCCGCGGCGGTGCTGCGCCGCTCGCTGCTCATCTACGGCGTGGGCGGCGTGGTCGCGCCGTTCGTCGGGATCAAGCTCATCGACCTGGCGCTCGCCGCCGTCGGCGTCGTCTGAGGAGGCCACCATGAGGAACGTCGCCCACGTCGAGTCGTCGGCCGCGCCCGACACCGCCGCCGAGCCCAGGACTGGCTACTTCCACGACCTGTCGCCGTCCGTCCGCGTCACCGTGGTCACCCTGGTGCTCACCGGCCTCGCCTATCCGCTCGCCGTGACCGGGATCGCCCAGGTCCTCTTCCCCGGGCGGGCCAACGGCAGCCTCGTCTCGGACGCAGACCGGCAAGGTGGTCGGCTCGGAGCTCCTCGCCCAGGGCTTCTCCTGCCCGGCCTACTTCCAGCCTCGCCCGTCGGCGGCGGGCGAGAAGGGCTACGACCCGCTCGCCTCCGGCGGCTCGAACCTCGGCCCCACCTCGAAGAAGCTCCGCGACCAGGCGGCGGCCGATGCTCGAGGCGCTGGCCAAGGAGAACCCGGGGCGGCGGCCGCCGCCCGGTCGAGCTCGTCACCACCTCCGGGAGCGGCCTCGACCCGCACCTCTCCCCGGCGGCGGCGCTCTGGCAGGTGCCGCGCGTCGCGCGGGCGCGCGGCATCGAGCCCGGCGCGCGTCCGGGCGCTCGTCGAGGACCTCACCGAGGGGCGGGACCTGGGCCTCCTGGGCGAGCCCCGGGTCAACGTCCTGCTCCTGAACCTCGCCCTCGACGCCCGCTTCGGCGCGGCGCCCGCGGAGGCGTCCGCGGCGAAGTAGCCGCCGAGGACGCGCGCCATGCACGACCCCGACGCCGGCGAGCAGCTCGATCGATACCGGCTCACCGAGCTGCTGGCCCGGGGCGGGATGGCCTCGGTCTTCAGGGCGGAGAACCTCGACACCGGTCAGGAGGTGGTCCTCAAGGTCCCGTACATCCAGTACGAGAGCGACGTCGTCTTCTTCCAGCGCTTCCAGCGGGAGGAGCAGATCGGGCAGCGCCTCCGGCACCCCGGGATCGTGCGGGTGCTCGAGACCGGGGAGAAGAGCCGCCTCTATCTCGCGATGGAGTACGTGCCCGGCCGGTCGCTGGCCCAGGTCCTGGCCGACGAGAAGCCGTTCCCGCCGGAGCGGGCCCTCGCAGTCGCCGTCCAGCTCGCCGAGGCCCTGGCATGCCTGCAGGAGCACGGCGTCGTCCACCGCGACGTGAAGCCCGAGAACGTCCGGGTGCTGCCCAGCGGCGACGTGAAGCTGCTCGACTTCGGGATCGCGCTCATCGAGTCCGCCCGCCGGCTCACCTGGGCCGGCCTTTCCCACGCATCGGCACCCCGGACTACATGGCCCCCGAGCAGATCAGGGGTCGCCGCGGCGACGCCCGGACCGACGTCTACGCCCTCGGGACGCTGCTCTACGAGATGCTGACCGGCCACCTTCCGTTCGAGCCAGGGGATATCGGCGCGGTGCTCGAGGCCAAGCTGCACGGGGAGCCCACCCCGCCCGTCAGTACACCTGCCCGGGCTGGACCCGGCCCTCCAGGCCATCCTCCTCCGGGCCCTCGCCCAGGATCCGCGCCACCGCTACGCGGGCGCCGGGGAGCTCCTCCGCGATCTGCGCTGTCCCGCTGCGGTGTCGCTCGCGCCGCAGCCTCCGCTTCCGCGATCCACATGACCCGGCGGCATCGCCGCTGGCTTGCGGCGTCGCTCGTGGTGGGCACGATCCTGGCCGGCCTCGCCTCGCTGGTCTGGATGAGCAGGCCGACGTGGGCCCCTGACGATCGCGGGACGTCGCCGGGCGACGCTGAGGAGGACAGGCCGTGGCCATTCGGACCTTCGCGCTCTTCGTGCTCACGGCCCTGGCCGAGATCCTCGGCTGCTACCTGCCTTACCTCTGGCTCCGCCACGGGCGCTCGGCCTGGCTCCTGGTCCCCGGCGCGGCAAGCCTGGCGGCGTTCGCGTGGCTCCTGTCCCTGCACCCGACGGCGGCCGGCCGGACGTATGCAGCGTATGGTGGAGTCTACGTCGCCTGCGCGGTCGCCTGGCTCTGGCTCGTGAACGGCCAGCGGCCGGATCGGCTGGGACCTGGTCGGGGCGGGGCTCACCGTCACGGGGATGGCCGTCATCATGTTTGGACCGCGCGGCTGAGGAGGGCTGTTGACGCCATCGTTTCCCTATGCCAGCGCTGGAGGAAGCCCGGTCATCGAGTCGGGTGCTCCTGGACCTCACGGCAACGACCCAGCCCGGTGCGGCTTGGGCTGGGACGTCGGCGGAGCTCGACTCGAGATCGGAGACGCCGACGTTCGGCTTCTCTCCCGTGGTCGCGTCTCCGAGGCGCGCGAGGCGATCGCCAGCTACCTGGCCGGCCACGGCGCCGCCATCACGCCGGATTGCGTCGTATCCCGTGCGTTCCCGCCGAGGGGCGCGGCGGGCGGTCGAGCTGCTCTGCGACCGCGGCGGCGAGGCGCTCGCTCCCAGTGCCGAACCGCCCGGTCGGGACGACTCCGCAGCGTCCGCTGCGGGGCTACGGCCTGGTGTTCGACGAGCGGTGGGAAATCGACCGCCGCTCGATCCGGCGCGCGGTGTCGCCCCATGCGGGTCATCGTGGTGGGCAACCCGGCCGACCCGACCGGCGCCGAGCTGTCGCGCGACGAGCTAAGCTTCCTGGCGCGCGTGTGCGAGGCCAAACAGTTCGTGCTCTCTCGGGGACGAATCGTTCCTCGACTCACAGCTGGAGCCTGGTCCGAGTGTTGCAAAGGCTACGAGGTGCGTCGCGATCCACCTGGGGGGTCTAGGAGGCGTCTGCGGTCTACCGGATCTCGGATTGGAGTGGCTCGCTGTGGGGGGCCCAGATGGATTGGCGCAGCCCCTTGCATCGCGCCTGGCTTCGATGGCGGGCGGCGGTCCCGTGAGCACGGAGCAATGTGGCCCTCCTCCCGCGTTGCTGGGACGTCGCGAGGCCTTTCTGTCGCGCCTACGCGCGCGGCTCACCAGGAATCGCTCCACGCTCGCGCCACCGCATCCCTGCGCGAGTCGCCCTGGACGATCACGATGGTTCCTGACGCCTGACTCGTCCTCTTGCAGCAGAGGCCAGCGTCACCCGTTGCGGGACTCAGCACCCCGAGGACCCTGCACGGTGCGGGCGGCGGGCGTTGCCGCCAGGACCAGGGCCAACCGAGCCGGCGGTCCACACCTGTCACGTCCGAGCCGAAGGGATCACCACAGAGATGAGAGGCATCGTCAGTATCGCCGGCTACGTTCCCTACCGACGCCTGCAGCGGTCGGCCGTGGCCCAGCTGTTCGGTTCGGGCGGTGGCAAAGGGACCCGTTCGGTGGCCTCGCACGACGAGGACAGCACCACCATGGGAGTGGAGGCGGCCCGCCTGGCCCTCCGTTCCGTCCCCGGTGCCTCCGTCGAGTCGCTCTGGTTCGCCACGACTACCCCCGCCTACCTGGACAAGACCAACGCCGCTACCGTCCACGCCGCACTCCGTCAGCCCAGCCAGGTCGCCGCCTTCGACTTCGGTGGGGCGCTGCGATCGGGGGCGGGGGCCCTGCGCACCGCCCTGGCCGGTGCGGGCACCGGTACCACCCTGGTGGTGCTGTCCGACCTGCGCGACGGCCTGCCCACCTCGGCTGACGAGGCCTCGGGCGGGGACGGGGCGGCTGCCGTGCTGATCGGGGAGGACGTGCCCGGCACCACGGTGATCGCCGAGTACCTGGGAGGGGCCTCGGTCACCGACGAATTCCTCGACCGGTGGCGAACCGCGGGCGATCGCCGGTCCAAGGTGTGGGAGGAGCGGTTCGGCGAGACCCGCTACGTCCCCCTCGGCGCCGAGGCGTGGGAGTCGGCACTGAAGACGGTGGGGCTGAGTGCCGAGCAGGTGGACCAGGTTGCGGTGACCGGCATGCACGGGCGAGCGGTCAAGGCCCTGGCCCGCAAGCTCGGAGTCCGGGAGGGGGCGCTGGCCGACGATCTCGGCGGAACGGTGGGCCAGACCGGAGCGGCCCATCCCGGACTGGTGCTGGCCTCCATGGTGGAGAAGGCCCAACCCGGACAGGTGCTCGCCGTCGTGGCCCTTGCCGACGGCGCCGACGTGCTGGTCTTCCGGACCACCGACGCCTTGCCGTCCTGGTCGGCCGGTGAGCCGGTGGCCGACCAGATCGCCGGGGCCGCCGACCTCCCCTACGGGAAGTTCCTCAGCTGGCGGGGCATGGTCACGCCGGAGCCGCCACGTCGGCCCGAGCCGGCCCGGGTCTCTTCCACGGCGGCCTGGCGCAGCGAGGAGTGGAAATTCGGGTTCGTCGGTTCCCAGGACCGCACCTCCGGGGCAGTCCATCTGCCACCCTCACGCATCTCGATGAAGGGCGGGGCGGTGGACGACATGGACCCGGTGGGCCGGGCGGATACCGAGGCCACCATCGCCACGTACACCATCGACCATCTGTCCTACTCGGCCAGTCCCCCCATTGTGTTCGCCGTACTCGACTTCGACGGCGGTGGCCGGTTCCCCCTGGAGCTGACCGACGTGGACCCCGCCACGGTCGACATCGGCGACAAGGTGCAGATGACCTTCCGGAAGCTCTTCACCGCGGACGGCATCCACGACTACTTCTGGAAGGCCAAGCCGGTGCGGACCACCGGCACCCCCGACCGCCCGCAGACGAACTGAGCAGAGGAGACAGGAAATGGGTTCGCATGGGATCAAGGACCGCGTGGCCATCGTGGGCATGGGGTGCACCCGCTTCGCCGAGCACTGGGACAAGAGTCTCGACGACCTGATCATCGAGGCCAGCCAGGACACCTTTGCGGCGGCCGGGGTGACCAAGGACGACGTCGATGCCTACTGGTTCGGCACCGCCCAGTCGGGCATGAGTGGGATCACCCTGGCCCGGCCGCTGCAGCTCGAGGGTAAGCCGATCACCCGGGTGGAGAACTACTGCACCACCGGCTCCGAGGCGCTGCGGGCGGCGGCCTATGCCGTGGCCTCGGGGGCCTACGACATGGCCATGGCCGTGGGGGCCGAGAAGGTCAAGGACTCCGGATTCCAGGGGCTCAACGCATTCCCCATTCCCGGCGACGGCACCGCCCGCACCCTCACCGCAGCGGCCATGTTCTCCATGGTGGCCCCGGCCTACGGCAAGAAGTACGGGGTCGGCGACGAGGAGTTGGGCGAGGTGCTGGCCCGGATCTCCTGGAAGAACCACCAGAACGGTGCTCAGAACCCCCGGGCCCAGTTCCGCAAGGAGGTATCGACGGAGACCATCTGCGCCTCCCCCCGGGTGGCCGGGCGGCTCGGGGTGTTCGACTGTGCAGGGGTGGCCGACGGGGCGGCCGCGGCCATCGTGGTCCGGGCCGAGGACGCCCATCGCTACACCGACAAGCCCCTTTACATCAAGGCTCTGTCCTTCTCGGCCGGCAGCGGCTCGGGCCTGATCGACCCGGAGTACGACTACACCTGGTTCCCCGAGTGTGCCCGGGCCGCCCAGGACGCCTACGCCCAGGCCGGCATCACCGACCCGCGACACGAGCTGGCCATGGCCGAGGTGCACGACTGCTTCACCCCCACCGAGCTGGTCCTCATGGAGGATCTCGGCTTCGCCGAGCGGGGAACCGCGTGGAAGGAGGTGCTGGCCGGCACCTTCGACCGCAACGGCGCGCTGCCCGTCAATCCCGATGGGGGCCTGAAGAGCTTCGGACACCCGGTCGGAGCGTCGGGCCTGCGGATGTTCTTCGAGACGTGGCTCCAGCTGCGCGGCGAGGCCACCCCGGAGCGGCAGATCCACAGCGACAAGACGCTGGCGCTTACCCACAACCTCGGGGGTTACCCCGGCGAGATGGTTTCGTTCGTCTCCGTGGTCGGCACCGAGCCGGGCTGAGCCGACCGGGCGTCACGGCCGGTGGGCTACCCGGCCGTCGGGGCTTGCGCCTCGCGCTCATCGAGGAACGCCCACCAGGCATCGGCACCCCGCCGGGCGGCCTCGGCCACCTCGTCGGGATCGGCGCCCAGGAGGGCCAGGGCGTCGAGGGCCCAGTCCCCGTGGTCGGCCTCCATCGCCGCGTGGACGTCCCAGAACTCCGTACCGGCAGCGTCCATGCCGTACCGCTGGCGTAGGCCATCCGCTTTGGTGGTGGCGATGACTGCCGCCTGGGTCTCGTAGGCAGCCAGCCCGGCCACGGCGGCGATCGGACCGTCGGCCACGAGATCGGCGTAGGTTGCCACCAGCAACTGGGCGGCCGGCCCCGGATCGGTCGAGGTGGCCTGCACCTCGAGGGCGGACGCGAAGCGGTCGAAGAGGGCCAGGTGGGGCTCGGGGCGGCCCAGCTCATCGTGGAGATTCTGACCCACCGTGGCTGCCGCCTCCACCTCGCCCTCCGCACGGAGCTGATCCACCACCGCCGTCAGCACCACGGGCAGGGCCGACTCGAAGGCCCGATACTGAACGGCGTACTCGGCCAGCTCCACCGGGGCCAGGTCACCGGACTGCCACCGCTGGTAGAAGGGGTGACTGAGGAGGTCCCGCCCCTCGAGAGCCGATGCCATAGCCAGGGCCAGCGGGTGGTCGGGCAGGTCGCCGCGGTCGGGCGGGCCAGAAGGGGTCGGAGCAGGGTGCACGCTGGAAGGGGTCATCGCCGCATCCTACCCAGCAGATCGCCCCGGTACCGGTGGCCGACCAGGTCGGAGCAGTGGGACGACGGCGCCGGCACGACCAGTGCCGGAAGCCCCAGCTGTCGTCGGTCAGTGAGCGATAGCCATCTGATTGGAGGGATGAGCGTAGCGCCCGCTGATCCCGAGCGGCCCGGCGCCCACCCCCTCGGTGTCGTCGACCGCCGGTCGGAGGTAGTGGAGCTTGCGCTCCCGCTCCTCGGCAATCTGCCGCATCCGCACCAGGAGCGCGACATACGCAGCCAGGGCCAGGCCTGAGGCCAGGGTGAGGGCCCACGCCACGGCAGCCCCGGGAACGAATCCGATCATCAGGGTGCCCACGAAGACCAGGCTGAGTACTCCGAGCGTGTCCCGACGGCGGCGGCGGGCCTGGGCTCGGGCGTAGCCGTCAGGGACACGGTTGACCGGCCTGCTCTGGGCCGGGGCCGGCGTGTCTCCTCCGAGCGTCGGGCGGGCGTCCGCGGGTAGGGGTGGAAACGCCTCGGTCCTCGCCGACCCGGGGTCCGCGGCAGGCTCGCCCAGGAAGGCCAGGGCGGCCCGGGGTAGTTGGTCCGCCCCCACCACGGTCAGCTTGGGGATCACTCGAACCTCGTCACCGTCGCCGGTCGACCGCAGCGCGCCGGCACCGTCGACGGAACGAAGCCGGTAGGCGGGGGTCACCAGTGGCTCGGGACTCGAGTGCTCCAACACGCGGAGCTGACGGTGGAAGTGGGAGATCGAGTTGATGCCCCCCACCGTGCGGGAGCGGCGCTTCAACAGATTTGGCCCCAGGATGACCACCCACGCCACCATGATGATGATCACGAGGATCACGGGCATCAACTCCTCGACCGGTGTTGCCTTGCGAAAAATTGTAACGACGAGCAATTCGACAGTGGTGGATGGTCGCGGCTATACGCGCCGGCCGCGACCGGCGAACACCCATCCGCCCGACATCGCCGTCCGCCGGACGCGGCGGTAGCGTCCACAGATGCCCGCGTTCTGGACCTTGATGACCATGGCCGCGGTGGCCGCCGTCGTGGACTGGGTGGCGGTGGGAACGGGCCGTCGTCGGCTCGAGTACCTGGCCAAGCCGGCGGTGCTCGCGGCGCTGGTGGTGGCGGCCGCGCTCATCCCCGCCGATCACACCGACCTGGTCGACCGGCGGTGGTGGTTCGTGGCCGCCCTCGTCTTCTGCCTGGCGGGCGACGTCTTGTTGATGCTCCCCCGCAACTTGTTCGTCCCTGGGCTCGCCGCCTTCCTGGTGGGCCACATCCTGTTCATCGTTGGGCTACTCCACCCACCGGTGCCGGCGGGGGTTCCTCCCTTCGCCTTCTCTGCTGCGGGACTGGTGGCGGCCACGGTGGGCGTCGTTCTCGTCGAGGCGCTGCCCGCCACCGTGCTCATCTCGTCCCTGGCCAGCCACGGGCAGCGGGCCCTCATCCCGCCGGTGTGCACCTACGTGGCAGCGATCGCCACCATGGTGGTGGTGGCCCTCAACGTCGGTGTCGCCGCCGCGGCCCTCGGAGCCGTCCTCTTTCTGGGCTCGGACACCCTGCTGGCTTGGAACCGCTTCGTCCGACCGGTGCGATTCGGTCCGGTCGGCGTCCACGCGACCTACCACCTGGCCCAGGGCCTGCTGGTGCTCTCGCTGGTGCACTGACGCCAACCGCCGCCCGGAACTGCGCTCGCCCGCTACCTACGCGTCGGCCTTCGGGCCAGGCCACCGGCCGGACCCGTGGGACCCCACCAGTCGAAGATGGGTCCCACCTCACGACTGCGCTTCAGCTCGAAGAACCCTGGAGTTCCGGCCACCGCCAGCACCCCGTCCCACAGGACTCCGGCGGCCTCTCCCCTGGGCGCCGGAGTCACCACCGGCCCGAAGAACACCACACCCTTGACGCTGATCACGGGAGTACCCACTTCGTACCCCACTTGATCCATTCCCGCGTGATGGGACTTCTCGATGGCCTCGTCGAACTCGTCGGTGTCGGCACCGTCGGCCAGCGACGTCGGATGCCGGCCTCCTCGAGCGCAGCTTCGATGGTGGCCCGGTCCTTGGGCTTGCCTTCGAGATGGAGGCGCTCGCCCAGGGCGGTGCAGGACGGGAGCAGCGCCTCGGGTCCGGAGGCCTGCTCGGCGGCCGTGCACACCCGCACGGGCCCCGGCTTCGGCCGGAAGCTTCCGATAGTCCTCGGGGAGGTCCTCCTTGTCGGAGTTGAGATAGGCCAGCGACATGATGCGCCACCGCGCCTCGAGGGGTCGAACCTCTGAGGCATTGAGAATCCACCGTGAAGCCCGCCATGCCCACGGGCACAGCGGATCGAACCAGAAGTCGGCCGTCTCGGCAGCAACAGGGCTGCCAACCTGGCGGTCGGGGGTCAGAACATCGGTCACAGCGGCTCCAGCGGTGGTCGGTCGCTAGGTGCAACAACCGATCGGGCCGGCATGCTCCCCGGGGGCGGTGTCGGGAGCGCACGCGTCGGTAACGAACCACAATGGTCGCCTGCCCAGCCGAGGAGCCCCTGATGAGTCCCCAACGACCGACCGATGTCCCCCCGATCGAGCAGTGGGACCGCCTGCTCGGCGAGAAGGTCGCCGTGATCACGGGCGGTGGGGAGGGCATCGGTGCAGCGGTGGCACGGCTGTTCGCCCTGCACGGCGCCAGAGTGGCGATCGCCGAGGTCGACGCCGACCGCGCCGACCGCTCGCAACGCGTCATCGAGGAGCTTGGCGGAACGGCCCGGGCCCACGTGGTCGACGTGACCGAGGACGAAGGTGTCCGCCGCCTGGCCACCGACGTCCTGGCGGAACACGGGCATGTCGACGTGTTGGTCAACAACGTCGGTGACTACCGACCTCTGGTCAGGTTCGAGGAGTCGACGACCGACTCGTGGCAGACCATGTTCGACGTCAATCTGCGCCACGTGTTCGCCGTCACCAGGGCCTTCCTCGGGTCCATGACCACCAGGCAATCGGGCTCCATCATCACCATCCACTCGGTGGAGGGCATGCGGGGCTATCCCGGTGACCCGGTGTATGCGGCAATGAAGGCGGCGGCGGCCCACTTCACCACGAGCCTGGCCGTGCATGTCGGACGTCACGGCGTCCGCGTCAACGGCATCGGACCCGACCTGACCCAGACGCCGCAGGTGGACTATCTGACCGGCTCCGAGGCGCACGACGACCTGTGGTCGTCATGGGCCCCGGTGGGCCGTCTGGGTTGGCCCGAGGACCAGGCCCGGGTGGCCCTGTTCCTGGCTTCTGACCTGTCGAGCTTCGTCACGGGGCACAACATCCCGGTGGACGGGGGGACCAGAGCAGGAGGAGGGTGGTTCTACTCGCCGTCAGCCCGTCGGTTCGTCAACCGGCCCACCGGGCTCTGACCGCGCTCAGGAAAGCGAGCGCGCCGACCAACGCCCACCGTGCTGTTCGACGGAGACCGCGACGCCGAACGCCTCCGAGACCGTTTGACCGGTCAGCACCTCGCCCACCGGCCCGGCGGCCACCAGGCGGGCCTCCCGTAGCAAGGCGGCATGGGTCACCCCTGGAGGGATCTCCTCCAGGTGGTGGGTCACCAGCACCAGTGGAGGCACGGTCGGGTCGGCGGCCAGCGCCGCCAGCCGGCCGAGGAGGCGCTCACGCGCCCCGAGGTCGAGGCCGGCGGCAGGCTCATCCATCAGCAGGAGGTCAGGGTTGGACATGAGGGCACGGGCCAGCAGGACCTGTTGCCGTTCGCCCTCGGACAGGAGTCCGAAGGGGCGCTCGGCGAAGCCGGGCGTGCCGAACCCAGCATCGTCCAACAAGGCTCGGGCTTCGGCACGGTCGGCGTCGGTGTACTCGTGCCACCAGGCCTCAAGGGCGGCATGACGCCCGGTCAGGACGACGTCGAGGGCGGCCAGTTCGGGGCGGAGCGTCCGACTAACCGCGGCGCTGACCATGGCGATGCGTCGTCGTAGTTCCCGCATATCAACTCGGCCGAGCCGCTCACCTAGGATCTCGACCGCGCCCGCGGTGGGCCACAGCGCCGACCCCACCACTTGGAGCAGCGTGGTCTTCCCGGAACCGTTGGGGCCGAGCAGCGCCCACCGTTCACCCGCCGCCACCTCCCAGCTGATCTCATCAAGCAGGGCCACGCCGTTGCGGATCACCGTGACCCGATCGAGCTGCACGGCGATGGGCAGGGCCCGCTGCGGCCGGAGGGGATCAGTCATCGGTGGCACCTTAGAGTGGCGCAGCACCCCGGCGAATACGGCGAGGCCGTCAGTCAGTGGACGGGGTTTGAGCCCGTGATGGGCCACCCGACGATGGAGAAGCTGGTCCTCCGGCCGGGCCGACGGTGCGGTCGATCGTCCCGAGGGGCGAGGACGAACCGATGGGGGGCGAGGGCGGGATCTGCTCAGGCGACGGCGCGATGGCTGGTGAGCTTGCAGTCGATGCACTCGAGGTGACCATCGAGGCTGATGAGGGCATCGGCCTGGGTGGGCAGGATCCGCCCACATCCGGCACAACGCCCGTCTTGGCGCTCGTACTGGCGGGTGATGTGGTCCCGTACCCGACCGTAGAGCTTCCCGACGATGGCTGCTACTTGGTCACTGTCCAGGGTGGCGTGGAACGGGCTTGCGGTCACCCCTAGGTCATCGGTCGGCCCGGGGACGAACTTGAGCCGGGGGGACGTCCTCCCTGGTAGCGAAGCCCGGAGGGGGCGACCACCTCAGTGGGTGGCCGTGGTGGCGGCCGACCCGTGGGCGGCCCAGTACCGGTTGAGATGACCCTGGGTCTTGACCACCCACACGATCCAGCCGATGAGCGGTAGCGCCACCCAGAACCCGGTGAAGCCCGAAACGGCCCTCGCCTGCCCCTCCCGAGCGCATAACCGACCCACCTCGGCCGGCATCAGGAAGATGTTGACGAGGCCCAAGAGGATGGCGAAAAGCAGACCCAGCCCTCCCCCGATCCCCTCTCTGGCGTGCTCCTTCATCTCCTTGAATGTTGCGTACTGCCAGTACAGGCTGTAGGTGCCGAACGTGATGATCGAGAGAACGATCACCCCCAACGGGCTTCGCACCTTCCCCACTGCGCCGATCATCACTGCCTCATTCCGGGGCCGCCCGACTCCCTCTCGATTCAGGCGCCCAGCACAGCACATCCCGACGACTGCCGAGGGCGCCGGGGGTTTGGGCGCCCAGGGAGACGGGCAGGACCGGAGCTATGGAGACGGCCATCGTCGTATCTGAACCCGGCCGGGCCCGCCGGTGCCCGGCCTCCCAGAGCCGCACCCTCCGCGAGCTCGAACGGGTGCGCCAGTACGTGGCTCAGGGTCCCTACGGCGGTCGTCGCCCGTGAGGGGGGCTCGCGACCGGGCGGGCGGGATCCGGAGCAAAACCAGGGCACGACCTGGTCGGCCAAGGGCCAGCCATGACTGAGCGGGGGTTGGACGCCGGGCCACGTCCCGAGGCCGTGGCCCGGCGCAGCGGACGGAAGGCCCACTTCCGAGAGCACCAGTGAGGCGCCGGACGAGCAGGCGCGGGTGATCCTCGAGGAGTCCGAGGCGCGCATCGCCGACGGGGCCGCCAAAGCCGATCCGGTCCCGGACGAGGAGACCCGGCTGTGCGGAGCGACGGTCGTGCGTGAAGGGGGAGCCGAAGGAGCATGCACCCTCTTGGAGGGCCACCCTGGGTCGCACGCCGGTCTCCCCGAAGTGGCGGATCCCGAGGAGTAACACCCAGTCGGCACACCCGTCATCCGTCGCCGCAATCTCCGGGTGACCCACCATCACCGCTCCGGCGCGAGATCAGCCGTCAAGCAGGTCGATCAGCCATCGGGGGCCGACCACGTGAGCCCCGAGCCCTTCGGCCTGTTCTCGCAGGGCTCGGTCTGCCGTAACCAACCTCACCGGGGACGTGGCGTCGGCCGCCAGAGCCAGGAGCAGGTCGTCACCGTTGGATGGCGCATGGAGCACCGATACGCCGTTCTCCTCACCGGCGGGAACGCCCCGCCGGGCAACCCCTTCCAGGATCACCATCACCGGCTGGGCTACCCGGCCCGCCGCCACCGCCTGACGCACCTGGTTCACAAACCCGCGAGCCGCTCGCGGGCCTGTCCCGCCACCAGCCGTCTGGCCGGGACCCGACCACGTTGGCGGCGTCGACGAGCAGCACGGCGGGGGCGCTTACCAGCGGTCGCTGCATTCAGCCTTGTCCAGAGGGTCCGAGAGGCCGAACTCCCGTGAGGTGGCGTCAGCCAACTCCGACGGAGCCGCCTCCAACAGCCGGAGCGACCGCACGGCAGCTTCGTTGTCGTCAGGGAACTGGGAGAGTCCTACCAATGCCCTGATCGCTCGCCGACGCGCCGCCTCCTGCTTGGCCATCGCCGAGTAGTGACACCGCTGACGGTTGGAGGATCCCACAAATTTGCCCCTGTCTCCTGCGCCCCGACAAAGCTCCCTGCTTGGCGATGTATCACTTCCTACCCGACTTCCGCGCCCCACAACACGCCAAATCGCGACTGATTCGCGCAAACCCTCGCATGGGAAGCCACGCGTCGCCCTGAAAGCGGGTGGAGTAGGTCGAGGTCTTCCGTACCCTTCGGGTGGAGGCCCGGGCACGGGGTGGTGAGTCGACCGGTAGGTCAGGTGATGAGGCAGTCCACGGCGGGAGTCCGGTCTCGGTACTGCAGGGTCATCGGATGCGGGCAGCGTGTTCCCGTGCGGGCCAGAGGGTCGGCAGCGGGAACGGCCTTCCGCTGGGTGCGCCAATGTTGGGCAAGTGGATTTCCAAGGGCACGAGCACCGGGTAGGCCAGGATTGCAACTGGGGGTTGCGGGAACCGCCTCCGTGCAATAGCTTCTCCATCCAGCGGGAGCCGGTCTGGTTGGGGGCTCGGGTGTGGCGGACCCGAGAACCGCCAGCACGTGACGGCTTCCTCGCTGGCCGCCGGTGACGTCGGGGTCCCTTCCGGCAATACTCTCGCCCTTCCGAGCACCGACGGGCCGTAGACCGCAGCGATGGTGGCCGGCGAGTGGAGCCGACCCGGGCTCGTTGGCGTATCGAGCAGTACCGGGTCGGGCTCCATCGCCCTGCCCTGCAAGCCAGGGGTGCAGTGACGGCGGAATCCCCAGCAGGAGTTGTGATCGGCGCGTCGGAAGAACAGCTTGAGCGGAATGGCCCCGGGGCACCGGCTGGTTGAGGCCCCTTCGATCGGGTAGGCAAATGGCATCGGCGGCACGGGCGCTGCCGGTCGGCCATTGACCACCGAACCGGCCTCCCCCTCGGAAGGGGCCGGGTGCAGTGGCAGCGAGTCAACGGGAGGACCGGATGCGCGTGGAGAAATGGATCTTGATCGCATGCATGGGCGCCCTGGTGGCGGGGACTGCTGTGGCGCTCTCGTAAGCGGAAGGCGCCCATTGCGCCCCGAATGAACCGCCGTCCTTTACGAGCTCCTCGTCGGAGGTCGATCCCATCGGCGATACCAGGGCAAGGACGCGATTTCTAGAGATTGGAACGGTCCCCAACCGGGTACGACCTGTGTTGACCGCCTTCTCTCCGGTGGGCGGTCAGTAGGGGTTCAGCGCGGCCGCGTCGGGAGGGGACACCCGAGCGGCGGCGGCTCTCCCCTGGCCGGTGCCGGCAACTCCGATCGGTCGCGTGGTTCGGACCGTCGACCCGGGTGCCGACTCGGACACCGGGACCAGGAATGGGAGCGAGGATCCCGCCTGCCTCCACCAGAAGATCGGTCCAGGACGGCAAGGTCACAAGACCGGGGTCCACCGACGACGGCCTGGGGCCCCTCAGGGGGAAGTTGTCCTTCGGGTCGGCAACGGGTTGGGCGTGGGTAAACCGACACCAGCTCGATGTGCAGGTCTCCCAACAGCCCGAGCAGCGTGTGCAGTCGAACTTGGTCGAACTCTGAGGCCAGTGGCCGCGACAGCCCCGCCTCACAACAGATCAGCTCGGTACCCGTCCCTCGCACGAGCGCGTCACTCAGCCGACCCCTGACCACGAGCTCGTAACTGTCCATGGCCACCAGCTACCCAGATTCGACCACCGACAACCGCCGTAGGCTGTTGAATCATGTGTGGACGCATCGCCCTCTACGACGAGCCTGACCGCCTGGCGCGGATCTTGGACGCTGGCATCGACTCCGGCGTGATCGACGAGTGGCGACCCGGCTGGAACCTGGCCCCGACCGACCGGATCCTGGGCGTGAGCGAACGGCATGGTGAGCGTCTGTTGCGGGCTTACCGTTGGGGTCTGGTCCCCAGCTGGTCCCAGACACCCGACGTCAAGGGCACGTTCAATCCGCGGGCCGAGACCCTGGCCACGAAGCCGATGTTTCGCACCGCCTTCCGCAAGTCGCGGATTCTGGTGCCGGCCGATGCCTTCTACGAGTGGGAGCGGCTTGACCCCAAGCACAAGCAGCCGTACACGTTCACCAGGGCTGATGGTGAGCCGATCGTGTTCGCCGGGCTACGGGAGTGGTGGCGGGACGCCGGGGGCCGCGAGCTCAACACCGCTACCATCATCACCACCGAGGCGGGACCCGACATGCCGATCCACGACAGGCAACCTGTCGTCCTCGAACCCGGTGATTGGGAGAGGTGGCTCGACCCCACGTGTACCGACGTCGACAAACTCCAGCCACTGCTCGTGCCGACCGCCAGAGGCACGCTGGTTCACCATCCCGTGGGCAAGAGCGTCGGCAACGTGAGGAATGACGGCCCCGAGCTGTTGGAGACCGTCGCCCTGGATGGTGATCCGGGCCCGAACAGCGGGTAGGCCACCGACCTCGTTCGCGTCCATTGCCGGCATAGACAGTGAGGAGCGAGGACCCGGAGCCACCGGGATGCCGTGTCGGCCGAACTCTGCGACCGTTTACCCATCGCGATCCTCCTCGGCGACCTGGGCCTCGGAGTACGCCTCAGACTCGGCTCCCGGCCGGTCGGGCCGGGGGCACTCCCCCCCCCTGTATGGACTTCATCGCTCCGGCCGTCGGGATGGCAACGACACCCGATGGGAAGGGCTACTGGTTGGTGGCTTCGGACGGAGGCATCTTCAGCTTCAACGCCTCCTTCGAGGGGTCGGCTGCCTGAATCTCGGGGCCACAACCGGCGTGTTGGCCGAAGCGATGCCTGAATGTGCGGGTCAATCCCATGAACCTTCTGATCCGCTGGACGGCGTCGAAGTCCGCTCGGTGACCACGGCGCGCTTCGGCGGCGGTGATCTGCCTCGCGCCCTCCGGCCCGCTCCAGGCTGAGAGTCTTGGGGACTGTCGGAAATTGAGTCGGCCCAGTACTCCTCTGAACGGGGGTTCATTCTTAGGACACGTTGAAGCGAAACTCCACGACATCACCGTCCTGCATCACATACTCCTTGCCCTCGACCCGGGCCTTGCCGGCCGCTCGGACCGCGGCCAGGGAGCCGGCTTCGATCAGGTCGTCGTAGCTGACGATCTCCGCCTTGATGAACCCCCTCTCGAAGTCCGTGTGGATCGTGCCTGCCGCCTGGGGTGCCGTATCCCCGATGTGAATGGTCCACGCTCGCGATTCCTTCTCGCCCGCGGTCAGGAACGTCTGCAGCCCGAGCGTCCTGAAGCCCACATGGACCAGCTGGACCAGGCCGGACTCCTCCTGGCCGTACCCGGCCAGGAGCTCCGCGGCATCCTCCGGATCGAGGGAGGCGACCTCGGCTTCGATCTGCGCGCAAACCACTACGGCCTCGGCGGGGGCCACCAGTGCAGCCAGCTCTTGTCGGACAGCCTCGTCCCCGAGGGAACCTTCATCGACGTTGAAGACGTAGATGAAGGGCTTGGCACTGAGCAGGTGCAGCTCGGCGAGCAGTTCGGGCTCGATCTCCCCTGAGGCCACCGCCGAGGCGATGGTCCGACCCGAGTCGAGAATTCCCGAGGCCCGCTCGGCCGCCCGCAAGGCGGGCACCAGCTCTGGCTGCTTGCGCGACTCCTTGGCGAGACGGGTGACCCCGTGCTCGACAGTCTGGAGGTCGGCCAGGATCAGCTCGGTGTTGATGGTTTCGATGTCGTCAGCGGGAGCGATGCGCCCGTCGACATGGATGACGTCAGGATCGGTGAACACCCGCACCACCTGGCAGATGGCGTCGCTCTCGCGGATGGCAGCCAGGAACTTGTTGCCCAGGCCCTCCCCCTCGGAGGCGCCTTTCACGATGCCGGCGATATCCACGAAGGTCACCATGGCCGGCACGATCTCCTTCGATTCGAACAACTCGGCCAGGCGGTCGAGACGCTCGTCGGGCACCGCCACCACACCGACGTTGGGCTCGATAGTGGCGAAGGGGTAGTTGGCGGCAAGCACCTCGTTACGGGTCAGGGCGTTGAACAGCGTGGACTTCCCTACGTTGGGAAGGCCGACGATGCCGATGGACAGTCCCACGGGTGGCTCCTCGAAGTGATCTGGCTCACCCGCCTGGCATGCGGGCCAGGGAAGAGCGTAGGTGATACCCGGCGAAGGCGGATCGCCGGTCCTGAGCGCTCGGCTCGGGCGGCGGTCCGACCGTGGAGGTAGAAACCCTCGGGGAGTGAATCCGTCAGGCGGACGGGTGACCGTCGGTGCCTTGCTGACCCGTCGTGAGGGCCCGGCCGGAAAGGGTGGCGCCGACCCGATGCCGTTGTCCGCTGACCATCCTGGAGCGCCAAGCTGGAACCCGCCTTCATCAAGGACCTACTCTTCCTGGCGTCCGACAAAGCCAGGGCCTTCGCCAGGGACCCGCTGCCGTTCCGACGGGGGCACGAAACCCGTCGCCATCGCGTCGCCCGACTGAGTACGAGGTGAACGACCGTGCCCTCTGTGAACGACCACGCCAACGCCAGCGACGAACGCGTGGTGGGCGTCGGCGGTGACCTGGCCGACACCCGAGCCCGGATCGCCCAGCACCTGGTGGGCCGGGAGCGGGAGCTGGAGCTGATCCTGGCCGCCGTGGCCGCGGGACGTGACCTCCTGCTGGAAGGTCCCCCCGGGACGTCGAAGAGCACCCTGCTGCGGGCCATCACCACCGAGTGGGGCATCCCCTTCGTCTTCGTCGAGGGCAACGCCGACCTGACCCCCACCCGCCTCATTGGGCATCACAATCCAGCCCGCGTCCTCCAGGAGGACTACCGGCCGGACAACTTCGTGGATGGCCCACTGCTCGAGGCCATGCGGCAGGGGGGCTTCCTCTACGTCGAGGAGTTCAACCGCGCCCCGGAGGACACCCTCAACAGTCTGTTGACATCGATGGCCGAGCGGGAGGTGACCGTGCCCCGCATGGGCAGGGTCGTGGCCAAGCCGACCTTCCGGGTGATCGCCTCGATGAACCCTTACGACAACGTCGGCACTACCCGACTGTCCACCAGCGTGCACGACCGCCTGTGCCGCTTGGCCCTCACCTACCAGGACGAAGTCGCCGAGCGAGGCATCGTGACCCTGCGGACCGGATCACCCGACCAGGCCCTCACCGCCGATGCCGTGGCCGTCACCCGGGCCACCCGCCACCACCCCGACATCCGACAGGGCGCCAGTGTCCGGGGAGCCATCGACCTCACGCTGGTGGCCGGTCAACTGCTGGGGCTCCGCGGCCAGGCCACCGGTTCGGTCCAGGGCCGGCTGGAGGCACGACCGGACCGAGCGGCCTACGCAGAGACGGTCTACGACGCCATGGTGGTGGCCCTCTCGGGCCGGATCCAGCTCGACGAGACGGTCGAGACAACCCCCGAGGAGGTCCTGCGCCAGATCTGGGACGACCACTTCGTGCTCGCCCCGGCCACGGCCAAGCCGGGTTGAAGGGAGGTTGCCACCGTCGCCCCACTCAGCCGGCGGGGTGAGCGATCGACTGCCGGGCAGCGGCCCCTCCGCCGCCGGCCCAAGCAGCTCGTCGATGAGCCCACCCTGTTCGACCTGGCCTCGCGGGTGGCCCCGGGGCGGTCGTGGCCGGCAATACGCTTCCCGGCCGACCCCGGACCGTGCGCCCCCCGGCCGGGGGCTCGTCCGGCTTCACCGATGAAGCCGGATCCCTCGCCGATCCCGACCGGGCCGCCGGAGAGCCCGATCCTGAGGTGCTGCGGCGTGCCCAGCAGATCGCCGCCAGCTTGGTGCTTCCCCGAACCCGTCGCTCGTCGGCCACGGCCCGGGGCCCCGGGGAGCTGGTCAGCGTGCGGTACCGGGGCGGCTCCGACGACATCGACCTCGACGCCACCGTTGAGCGGATCGTCGACCACCCGGTGCCCGACGAGGATGACATCGTGGTGCGGGAGCGGGTGCGCACTCGCCGATCGGTGGTCCTGGCCGTGGACATCTCGGGCTCGATGGGCGGTGAACGGATTCGGACGGCAGCCGCCACCGTCGGCGCGCTGGCCGCCGAACTCCGACGAGACGACCTCGCCGTCGTGGCCTTCTGGTCGGACGCCGCCGTCCTGGCCCGCCCGGGAGACCGTGTCGAAGTGGGCCGATTGCTCGACAGGCTGCTGCGCCTGCCGGCACGGGGCCTGACCAATCTCCACTTCCCTCTCACCGTCGCACGGGCCCTCCTCTCGGGCCGGACCCCTGTCGACGCCCGGGTACTGCTGCTCTCGGACTGCGTGCACAACGCCGGCCCTGACCCCCGTGCGTCGGCGGCCGCCCTTCCCCGCCTCGACGTCCTGCTCGACACGTCGGGCGAGCACGATCTGGACCTGGCCCGGGACCTGGCCCAGGTGGGCCGGGGCCGGCTGGCCCCTGTCCACGAGTTCGGGCAGGTGGCACCGGCCGTCTCCCGCCTCTTTTGCCCCTGACCGTTCCCGCCCCCTTGCCGCCACGGGCGCAGGGCAGCGCAAACCCGTCCGGACTCAGCCCAGCGGCCTGACCAGGTACTCGCTCATCGTCGAGCTGCGCAGGCGGCCCATGTCCAGGCAGGCGTCCACACTGGCGATCATCCGGGCCACATTGGCCTTCAGCTCGTCGGGCGTGGTGGCGTTGAAGAACAGCATGGGGTCGGCCACGTGTGCGGTGGAGGGCCAGCCCTCCTCGACGATGCCACCCACCTCGGGAGCTCCCTCGGTCAGCGAGCGGACCACCTCGTTGCGCACGTACCGGGTTCGCGGCTGGAGCTCCCCCGAGACCGGAGACTGGGTCCCATGCCATCGGGTGATCCACTCGCGGTAGCCCAGACCCTCGGGCCGGTGGATCAGGGCCACGGTCAGCACGCCCGGCGATCGGTCCCCGTCGGGCCAGTCACGGGGGCCCGCGTAGGGGGTGGTCCCGTAGTCGTCGTACAGCGACTCGGCCACCAGGTACGACGCCCACCGGAGGCCGAGGTCGGCCACTGCGGCCTCCACCTTGCTCCGGTGCTCGTAGCTGTCCAGCCACACCGATACCTGGGCCACGTGGGGCCACTCCCCCGCCGGGGGCGGGGCCGGCGAGGGCGCCGATGCGGCGTCAGTGTCATGGACGTTCACCGACAGGCCCCGGACCCCCGAGCCCAGTAGTCGGGGGACGGTCTCCCCCAGCAGGCGGTCCCGCAGGGCGTCTCCGGCGTCGGGGCTGCCCTCGCCCCACAACAGTGTGATCACCTTCTCCACGACCGGCTCCTGCCCCGGGTCAGCGGGGTCCGGACGAGGGCACCCGACAGGCGCCGTCGATGTCGAACACCTGATTGAACCGGCCGAGGGCCAGCCACGAGCCCACGCACAGGGCCAGGTCGACCAACTCGTCGTCGCTGTAGGCGGCGTGCAGCCGGGCCCAGAAGGCGTCGTCCATACCCAGGTGGTCCAGTGCATAGCGCTCGGCGAACTCGGCGGCCAGGGCCTCCCGCTCGCTGAGCCCGCTCCGGTCGCCCTGGACCCCCACCGCCTCGTAGAACTCCTCGGGGACCGCCCCGGGGTCGGCGTTCCGGCTGGGCACGTCACGGGCCGTCCGCCAGTCGATGCAGATGGCGCACTGGTTGATCCGGGCCATGGTGGTCCTGGCCGCCTCGAACTCCCGCAGGGAGAGCGAGGACCGCTCATAGACGGCGTTGGAGTACCCGCCGGCCGCCGCCGTGAGCGGCGGGGCCAGCTCGGTCCAGACGTAGACCAACGGGTCCCGGTCCACCGGTACCGTCACGCGCGGCATAGCTCCCCCTTTGTGCTCTGTCTGTGCGACCGCCCTGCTCAGGCGTCGGTCCGAGGACCGACATGGCCGTACCGCCCTGCCGGGCTGGCGACTGACGTTACCCCTCAGGCCACGGCGGTGGGAATCCGCCGGACCACCCGTCCGGCCAGGCCGGTGAGGTACTGGATCCATTGGCGCTCACCCATGAGCCAGAGCCACAGCTCCCGCTGGTTGGCCACGACCACCTCAACGAAGTCCTCGCGGCTCATCCCGACCGGCTCCAGGGCCGGCTGCCAACATCGCCAGAGCCACAGGCCGATGCAGATGTCGTCGGTGAAGCCCTCGCGCCAGTCCTGACCGTCGAGGAGGGCATCGCGCAGCCCCTCCTTCAGGTCTACAGGCTCGTCCGGTAGCTCCAGCCGTGGTCCGCCTTCCACCTCGAACACCGTCATACGGTCACCCTACCCATCCAGTAGGCCGAAGAATTGACAAATTTCGGCGACCTGGGGCAACGGAGGAAATCGGAACACAACCTTCATGTTGCCGCCCGGGGGACGAGGGGTCGCACGGCAAAGTTGCAGGCCATGTCGCCCTCGCAGCCCAGGTCAGCCGTCGTGCTCCACGGGCGCCCGGTCACTGTCCGCATAGGCCGAAACGTGCTCGGCGTAGTCGATGAACAGGGGGGCATCCGGGTCGAAGGGGCGCCGGAGGCTGTCGAACGCGATTCGCTTGTCGAACGCGTCCAGCTTGACCAGGGCCTCGGGATTGTCGAGCTCTCGGAAGTCGAGCCGGCCCCGGGCATTGTCCAGCGCCCGGCGACCCCGTTCGGTCCGGACCAGGACGCTGCTCCATCCGTCCATCGAGCCCACGCTCCCCACCGAGAGGTCCGCTCCCCGTCCCAGGAAGTCGGCGCACTCGTCACACCCCTTCAGGGCGGCCCCGTGAAAGTTCTTGATGGGCTCGTCCACCGCCAGCTCGCCATCGCGGTACTCCACGATCATCCGGCCCCGGATGACATCGACCTTGCTGACCCGCTCAAGGTCGATGCCCCGGTCCTCCTGCAGGAGCTGGAGCATCAGGCCCTGATAGTCGAAGCTCTTGGTGCAGAGCAGCGCGATGGTCAGCACCACGGCATCGATCCGGTGCGCCCCGGTGGGCCAGCGCCGTGACTGCATGGCCCGGATGCCCTGGATCTCACACGGCGTGCCCACCACGGCGATGCGCGGCTTGGCCGGCAGGTCGTACCTGGACAGGTCCAGCTCGGCCAGGGCCATGGTCTGGTTGTAGTAGCTGCCGGCGGCGGCGACGATCTCTTTGGCCGTGGTGGCCAGATGGGCGACGCCCTTCCACGGCTCATCGGGGTCATCGCTCGGCCGGGTGACCAGGGCGCCGTCGATGTCCCCCGCAGCCAGTGCGGCGACCAGCAGGGCCGAGACCACACCACCGTCCTGGGCATCATCGGGGCGAGCACCGGCGCGCACCGCATAGGAGTCCATCACCGCGCCGAGACCGTCCCCGGGAGGGCCCCCGGTGATCTTCCAGTAGTTGTCGGCGGCGTCGGCCCGCACCACTGTGCCCGACTCGTTGACGCCGCCGTCCGCGGGATCGCCGGTGACCGTGGACGGCGGCCACAGGGCCTCGTACCGCAGTCCACCCCGGGGACAGAAGTCCCAGCAGAGCGAGCAGCCCGTGCACATCTTGACCAACTCGGGGAGGTCGGTGTCCTCGTGGATCCCGATGGAGTTGGACGGGCAGACAGCCACGCAGGTGCCGCACTGGATGCAGCGGTCGGCGTCGATGACGCCGGCCTGCAGCTCCCAGAACCAAGTCTTTCCCGGAGGTTCGGTGATCCCGTTCATCTCGTCGCGGATGCGGTAGGCCTTCATCGGACCGGTGCCTGCTTGGTGGCCGGCGCCTTCCCCTTGGTCGCGCCCAAGACGACCGGCGTACCCGTCCCCTCCTCGGCCAACGTGCGGCGGAGGCCGTCGTTGGGCACCCTTCGGGCCCAGTTGTAGAACGGCTCGTCCTCCCGGCGCTCGGACTGGTAGCGACGCACCACCCGCAGGAGGGCGTCGGGTACGTCATTGACCGGTCGGGCGTGCTCGATCCAGTCGATGAAGCCCGATCCCGTACCGAGGGAGCCGCCCATGCCGATGTCGACCGCCTCGGACAGGTGGCTGCCCACATGGGCCACTTCGCCCCGGAAGCCGATGTCGGCGATCTGCGGCTGGGCGCAGCTGGCCGAGCAGCCCGAGAAGTGCATCCGGATCACACCGGCGTCCCCGTTGGGCCCCGACCGCCGGCCGGGCACGGGTACGGCCCCCACCGGCTCGCCGGCGAGCTGTTCGTCCAGGAAGCGGGCCCACTTGACCGCCCGCTCCTTGGTCTCCACGATGGCGTAGCGGCAGAACTCGCTACCCGTGCAGGCGACGACCCCACGGGTGAACGGCCCCGGATAGGGCGAGTACTTCTGCAGCAGATCCTCTTCCAACATGGTGTCGACCCGATCCTCGGGCACCCCGGTGAAGGTGATGTTCTGGTCGGTACCCACCCGTACCGTGCCGTCGCCGTAGGTCTCCGCCAGTCGGGCGGCCTCCACCAGCTCCAATCCGTTCATGCGCCCCACCGGCACCGAGCACCCCACATAGACGAGCCCGGGCTGCTTCTGGGGGTGCACCCCGACGTGGTCGCCGCGGTAACGGGTGGTCAGGTCCTCGCCGGCCGGCACCAGGTCGAAGCGGGCCCGCCTGGCCAGCTCCTCGCGGAACCCCTCGGGGCCCAGCTCCTGGACCAGGTAGCGCATGCGGGCCTGCCCGCGGTTCTCGCGGTTCCCCAGCTCGCCGAAGAGCTGGGCAATGGCCCGGGTGACCTCGACGGCCTGGGCCTGCTGGACGAAGACGTCGATGTCCGAAGCCATCCGCTCGCCGTCGGACAGACCGCCACCGACCAGCAGATTGAATCCGAGCGTCCCGTCGGCCGACCGGGCCGGCCACAACCCGATGTCGTTGATCTCGGCCTGGGCACAGTCCTCCACGCAGCCGGTCACCGACATCTTGAACTTACGCGGGAGGTTGGCGTACTCGCGGTTGCCCGTGAAGAAGTCCGAGACCTTCCGAGCGATGGGCAGGGCGTCGAAGGCCTCGTGGGCGTCCACGCCGGACACGGGACAGCTGAGCACGTTGCGGGCCGAGTCGCCGCAGGCCTGCACGGTGGTGAGCCCCACGGCGGCGAACCGCCGCCAGATACGGGGAATGTCCTCGATGCGGAGCCAGTGGATCTGGACCGTCTGGCGGGTGGTCAAGTCGGCGTAGCGGGAACCAAACACCCGGGATTCGGTGCCGTCGGGGCCCTCGCCGAAGGCGTCGGCAACTACCCCGATCTCCCGGATCTGCGGGGCCGTGAGGAACCCGCCCGGCACCTTCACGCGCATCATGAAGGCATCGCCGCCCTGCTTTTGAGGGTAGATCCCCGCCCACTTCAGCCGCTCCACCTCGCCGGGAATCTTGGCAATCCCTGCCGGGCCCTCCTGGGAGTAGGTGTCGATGATGGCGTCCACGATCTCCAGCGGGTGGCGCTCCAGCTTCCACTGCTCGATCTCGTTGAGCTCGCCCACCGTCCGATAGGGATCGATGAACGGCATGGGCCGCTCGGTCCCGCGGATGTTGAGCCCGTAGAGCTCGTCCCGGTCCTTGGTCATCTCAGGGGTGTGGTCATCGGGGCCGCAAGGATGAGGGGTCGGTCTGCCGTCATCTCAGACGTGCAGCCCGCACTCGACCTTGTCGGAATCGGACCAACGTCCGGCCCGCGGGTGCTCCCCGAGCTTCACCGGACGGGTGGTCGGAGCGCACCCGATGGAGAGGTAGCCCTGCGAGAGCAGCGGATGCCGGGGGATGCCGTGGTCGGCGCTGTAGCCGACGATGTCCTGCTCGGTCCAGGTGGCCAGGGGGTTGATCTTGACCATGCCCCAGTTGTCGTCGTAGGCCACGATGGGGGCGTTCCGCCGGGTGGGGGCGTCCACCCGCTTCAGACCGGTGATCCATGCCTCCTTGCCCTCCATGGCCTGCTTCATCGGACGTACCTTGCGGTACTCGCAGCACTGGGCGCTCCCGCAGGGCCACTCCTCTGCCCCGGCCGCCGGCTGGGTGACCGTGAGGTTGAGGTCGTAGCGGTTGCGGATGGTCTCCACGTACTCGAGGGTCTCGGGGAAGTGGGAGCCGGTGTCGAGGAAGACCACCTCGATGGCCGGATCGACGTTGGTGGCGATGTCGATGAGGACCGCCTCTTGGAACGAGGAAGCCATGGTCAGCTTGGACCCGAACCGCTCGACCGCCCAGGCCACCACCAGGCCGGCGGGAGCGGTCTCGAAGGCGGCGGACTGCTCGTCCACCTCCTCTTTGAGCTCCTGCAGTTCAGATTTGCTGGCCACGATGCCCACGTGCACATCCCTCTCTTGTCATCACGGTCGTCCCGGAGGGCGAAGGAGTGGGAACGCCGCCACCGTTCCTCTCCCCACTCTGCGATCGCCTGTCCTGGCGCCCCTGTCCCCGGGCTCAGGCCTCCTACGCACTGCGATAGGACCCTCAGAACCCTGGTCCCATTCCTCGACTTCGGTCGCATCCGCCGGTTCCGCCAACAACCCATTGGCCTCCGGCCCATCACGTGGAACAGAGAAGTGCCTGGCAACCGGCCCCTTCGGGCCATGCTGGACTGGAACATCCGACGCCGGAGACTATACATGAGTAATCAGATCAAGTTTTGTGACAATCCAGGCCAAGCCAGTAGGAACTGCTGTGCCCGGCAGCCGCTCGGGGCCCGGGCCGTCGTGCCCCGCCGTCCCCCTCTGGGCGAGCCCCGGCCGTGAGTCCCTCCCACCGGGGCGGTGATCCGCCGCCTCGACCGGGCCCATCCGGTCGGGGGGCCGGGGGCCTGCCGCTGGTGCTGGACCTCAGCGGTCGGCCCTGCCTCGTCGTAGGAGGAGGGCCGGTGGCCGCCCGCAAGGTCCGGACCCTCGCCGACGCCGGGGCCCGGGTGACCGTGGTGGCTCTCGACCTGGCGCAACCGGTCGACGGAGCCGACGACCTCGACGAGTTGGCCACGGTGGAGCGGCGCCCCTACCGCAGCGGCGAGGCAGCCGCCTTCGACCTGGTGGTGACCGCCACCGGCGATCCCGCAGTGGACGACGCCGTCGTGGCCGATGCCCGAGCCGCCCGGGTGCTGGTCAACAGCGCCGACAGCAGCCGGCCGGGGGATGTCCGCCTCCCCGCTGTTCTCCACCGGGGCCCTGTGACGGTGGCCGTCTCCACCGGGGGGGCCAGCCCGGCACTGGCCCGCTGGCTGCGCGACCGGATCACCGCCGCCCTCCCGACCGGGCTGGAGACGGTCGCCTCCCTGGTCGAGGAGGCCCGCGCCGAGTGGCGGGCCTCGGGCCGGCCGACCGGGGCCGTGGCGTGGGCGACGCTGCTCGACGACCACGTCGTCCCGCTGGTCGAGGCCGGTCGCATCGACGACGCCCGGGACGCCCTCCGGGCCGCACTCGCCGGTGGTGTCCACGGCACCGACCAGGGGCCGGCGGCAGCCTCTCGGTAAGGTGATGGCATGACCCCCAACCATGCGCTCGGCCTGGACGAGATCGACCTCTCCGACATGGACTTCTGGGCGCGCCCGTGGAGCGAGCGGGAGGAAGCCTTCCGCCTGCTGCGCCGCGAGCGCCCGCTGGCCTTCTTCGAGGAGCCCGATGCCACCCTCACATCCGCGCTGGCCCCTCCCCCCGGGCCCGGGCTATCGGGCGGTGACCCGCTATGCGGACGTAGCCGAGGTCAGCCGCCACCCGGAGATCTACTGCTCGGGCCAGGGAGCGGTCAGCATCCTCGACCTTCCCCCCGAGATGGTGGAGTACTTCGCCGGGATGATCTCGACGGACAACCCCCGCCACGCCCGGCTGCGGCGCATCGTCTCGGCGGCGTTCAACCCTCGACGGATCAAGCGCATCGAGGAGAACATCGAAGAGGTCGCCGACCGGGTCATCCAGCGGGCCGCCGGCCTCGGCGCCTGCGATTTCGCCACCGAGATCGCCACCCCGTTCCCCCTCGAGATCATCTGCGACATGATGGGCGTGCCGCCGTCCGAGTACGGCACGGTACTCCGCTGCTCCAACATCATCCTCAGCATGGGCGACCCCGAGTACGTCCCCGAGGGGACCGACCCGGTCCTGGCGTTCATCGAAGCGGGCCAGGAGCTGACCGACCTGATGAACGAGCTCAGCGCGTACCGGGTGGACAACCCCATCGACGACCTGACCACGGCACTCATCACCACCAACATCGACGGCGAGGCCCTGACCTCGGGCGAACTGGCCTCCTTCTTCGTCCTCCTGCTGACGGCGGGCAACGAGACCACCCGGAACTCGATCTCCCACGCCCTGCTCGCCCTGACCGAATACCCTGACCAGCGGGCCCTGTGGCAGGCCGACCCGACCACCATCGCGGCCACCGGGGTCGACGAGATCGTCCGGTGGGCCTCGCCGGTCATCTGGATGCGCCGCACGGTGACCGAGGACACCGGCTGTCGGGTGAGGCGCTCCACGAGGGGGACAAGGTCCTCCTCTTCTACAACTCGGCCAACCGGGACGAGGACGGCTTCGAGGACCCGCTACACGCTTCGACGTCCGGCGGTCCCCCAACCCCCACTTCGGCTTCGGCGCCGCCGGGCCGCACTTCTGCCTCGGCGCCCACCTGGCCCGCCGGGAGATCAACGTCATGGTGCGCGAGCTGTTCGTCCGCCTCCCCGACATCGAGGCCACCGGCGAACCCGACCGGCTCCTCTCCAACTTCATCAACGGGATCAAGCACCTCCCCTGCCGGTTCACGCCCGGTTGACGGCGGCGACCCCGGCCCGCACCAACCACCCGATCAGGGCTTGGCCACCATGACCACGGCGGCGGCGACCAACACCGCGGTGAGCACGGCGGAGAGCCCCACCACCCGGAGGCAGACCGGCCGCACCTCCGGCGCGACCGGTCCCCCTGCACCCCTCGGCCCCGGCGGGACCAATGGCGTCGCCCGGTCGTCGGCTCCGACCACCGCCTCCTGGAGGCGGCGTTCGGCCGGCCACAGGGCCATCTCGGCCACGACGGCCACCGCCGCCCACAGGGCCAGGCCGAGGGTGATCCACCCGTCGGAGAAGGACCAGTCGCCGTGGCCCATGGCCATCAGGGCCGCGCCCAGCACGGGGATGAGGAACAGGACCCGTCCCCCCCAGTTCACCCCGGGGCGGTAGTACCGACGGATCGGTTCGGGTCCGGGCCCGACCGGAGCAGGGCCAAGGCGTAGGCCCCGGAGACCACGACCGCCCCCAGGCCGACCGCCGCCGCCAACACGTGGCCCAGGAGCACGACGTCGTAGGCGGCGTCCCGGGCGTGGGTGGTGGCCGACAGGACTGGGTCAGCAGCGGTCATCGGGGGGATTCTGGCACCTGGGGCCCTCAGGTCGCCGCCGGGTCCTGGCACCTACTCAGGCGCTGAGATTGCTACGCTCGTAACAGGACCGTCATCTCCACCCGCACATCCGGGCGAGGGTGGGCGTCGAAGATGGGATTGAGGTGGCAAGCACCGTGCGTAGACAGACAACTCAGGGCCGCCGGGGCCACGCGGACTCCTGATGAATCAGCTCCGACTCGATCCCCTGACCGGCCGATGGGTGGTGGTGAGCACCGACCGGGCCTCCCGACCCCAGGCCTTCGCTCCCCGGGCGGCGTCCATCCAGGCCGACACCTCCCGGCCCTGCCCGTTCTGTCCGGGCAACGAGGAGCAGGTCACCCCCACCCTGGAGACCAAGGGCGCCGACGGGAACTGGCTGGTGCGGGTGGTCCCCAACCTCTACCCGGCGTTCGAGGGCAACGCCCCGTTCGTGGTGACCAACCGGGGCCCCGTGTTCACCCAGGCCACGGCAGGGGGATCCACGAGGTCATCGTCCTGTCCCCGGACCATCAGAACTCGTGGTCCATGCTGAGCGACGAACAGGCCACGGCAGTGATGACGGCCATCAGCGACCGGATCACCGACCATGCGACCATTCCCGGTCTCCGCTACAGCCAGGCCATCGTCAACGCCGGCCGCGAGGCCGGCGCCTCCATCGAGCACCCGCACGGCCAGCTGCTCGGCATGTCCTTCGTCCCCCGGGAGCTGGTCGAGGAGCAGGCCGGCTTCGCCCGCTTCGCCGGTCGTTGCCTGCTGTGCACCGCGGTCGATGCCGAGGAGAACGTCAACCACCGAGTGGTCTACGCCGACGAACGGGTCCTCGTGATCTGCCCGTTCTGGAGCGGGGCGCCCTACGAGATGCTGATCATCCCGAGGGCCCATGGCCCCCATCTCCACCACAGCCCCCCGGCCGACCTGATCGCGGTGGGCCATGCCCTGAAGGTGGCCCTGGGCAGCTTGCGCGACGTCGTGGGCGATGTCGCCTACAACCTGGTCTTCCACTCCGCCCCCTACCGGGCCCCCGAGCCGTACCACTGGCACGTCCACGTGGTGCCCAAGATCACCACGGTGGCCGGCTTCGAGCTGGGCACCGGCGTGATGATCAACATCGTGAACCCCGAGCAGGCCGCCGAGGAGTTGGCCGTCCAGGTTCCGATGGCCCACACCGGCTAGGGCCGACGACCCCCGAGCCCGCTGAGACCTGATCCGGGGAGGCCGCCGCCCGGCCCGGGACCCCGCCCAGCCCGGGCCTACGCCATCTCGAAGCACTGCGAGCCATAGGGGGCAAGGGTCACCCGGTAGGGCTCGCTGCCGATGAGGGGGAAGGCCACCCGACCCAGGAGCTCGATGGGCTGTCGCCCGGCCCAGCGCTCCACATGGAGCTCGGCCGGCTGGGCCAGCTTGGACAGGTTGTGCACGCACAGCACCGGGTTCACCGGCCCCCGCTGAGCGTCATCGGGGGCCGAGCGCACGAAGCCCAGCACCGACGGGTTGGCTGACGAGATGACCTCGAGCTCGCCCGTCCCGAGTACGGGGAACTCGCGACGCACGGCCAGGATCCTCCGCATCCAGTGGAGGAACGAGCTGGGATTCCGCTGTTGGGCCTCCACATTGACGGCCGTGAACCCGTAGACCGGGTCCATGAGGGGCGGGAGGTAGAGCTGGGCGAAGTCGGCCCGACTGAAGCCGCCGTTGCGGTCCGGCGTCCACTGCATGGGCGTACGCACCGAGTCACGGTCGCCCAGGTAGAGGTTGTCCCCCATCTGGATCTCGTCGCCGTAGTAGAGGACGGGGCTCCCCCGCAGGGTGAACAGTAGGTAGAAGAGCAGCTCGGAGAGCCGACGGTCGCGGTCCAGCAGCGGAGCCAGCCTGCGACCGATGCCCATGTGGCGCTTCATGCGGGGGTCCTTGGCGTACTCGGAGAACAGGTAGTCCCGCTCCTCCTCGGTGACCATCTCCAGCGTCAGCTCGTCGTGGTTGCGCAGGAAGATGGCCCACTGGGATCCACCGGGAGCCACGGGCGTCTGGGCCAGGATCTCGGTGATGGGATAGCTCTGCTCCCGTCGGACGGCCATGAACAGCCGGGGCATCAGCGGGAAGTTGAAGCAGAGGTGGCACTCGTCGTCGTCCCCGAAGTAGTCGGCCACATCGGCCGGCCACCCGTTGGCCTCGGCCAACAGGATCCGGCCGGGGTAGTGCTCCTCGAGCTCGGCACGGATTCGACGGATGAAGGCGTGGGTCTCGGGAAGGTTCTCCCCCGCGGTGCCGTCCTTCTGGAACAGGAAGGGCACCGCGTCCAGCCGGAATCCGTCCAGTCCCAGGTCGAGCCAGTAGCGCACCACGTTGAGCATGGCGTCGGCCACTTCGGGGTTTTCGTAGTTGAGGTCGGGCTGATGGGCGTAGAAGCGGTGCCAGTAGTACTGGTCCCGTTGGGCGTCATAGGCCCAGTTGGACCGCTCCACGTCCACGAACACCACCCGGGCCTCGGGCCACCGCTGGTCGTCGTCGTTCCACACGTACCAGTCGGCCTTGGGGTTGTCTCGGCTCTGGCGGGACTCGATGAACCATGGGTTCTGGTCGCTGGTGTGGTTGATGACCAGGTCGGCGATGACCCGGATGCCCCGGGCGTGGGCCTCCTCGAGCAGTCGCCTGAGGTCGTCAACGGTGCCCGACTCGGGGTGGACCGAGTAGTAGTCGCTGATGTCGTAGCCGCCGTCCCGGAGGGGGGACGGATAGAAGGGCAGCAGCCAGAGGCAGTCCACGCCGAGCCACTGCAGATAGTCCAGCTTGGCGATGAGCCCGGGGATGTCACCCACCCCGTCGTTGTTGCCGTCAAAGAAGCCGCGGATGAGCACTTCGTAGAAGACGGCCCGCTGGAACCAGAGCGGATCTTCCTCGGGAGGGGGCAGTGGGGCATGGTGGGACACCGGATGGGTAAGACCACCCAGCGGAGCGAAGGGGACCGACAGCACAGGGCCCCCGGGCGAAGATTCAACGGTCACGCTGGCACGCTACCTGAGCGGTTCCACCCCGACGGGGAGGGCCGGGGATCAATCGGGCGGCCCGTCGGGTGGAGTCCGGCCCGGCAGCGCCACCCCGTCCAACAGGCGGTCGGCGGCCACGTAGGGATCGACCTGGCCGTCCAACATGTCCCGGACGACGTCCGCCCCCTCATGTTCGAGGACCCTGTCGACCTGCTCGCTGAGGCGAGCCAGCAGGATCTGGCGGAACTCCCGCTCGAGGCGTTGGCGCCGCTGCAGGACCAGGGTGCCGTGCACGGTCTGGAAGTCACGGTGCTGGCGGATGGTGCTCCACAGGTCGTCCACCCCCTCACCGGTGGAGGCGACGGTCTCCACGATGGGCGGACGCCACGGGCCCAGTTCGGTCAGGTCCAGCATCAGCTCGAGATCCCGCCGGGTCTCACGTGCCCCGGGGCGGTCGGCCTTGTTGATCACGAACAGGTCGGCGATCTCCAGCAGCCCGGCCTTGTTGGCCTGGATGGCGTCCCCCCAGCCGGGGTTGACCACGACGATGGTGGTGTCGGTCGCCGCCGCCACCTCGACCTCCTGCTGGCCCACACCGACGGTCTCCACCAGGACCACCGGCAGGCCCACCGACGAGAGCACCCGTACCGCGTCGGGCACAGCCACCGCCAGTCCCCCCAGGTGACCGCGGGTGGCCATGGAGCGGATGTAGACCCCGTCGTCCAGCGCATGGCTGGGCATGCGCACCCGGTCTCCGAGGATGGCGCCTCCCGAGTAGGGCGACGAGGGGTCGACCGCCAGCACCGCCACGTGGTCTCCCCGGTCCAGGCCCACCCGACGGGCCAGGTGGACCAGCTGGTCGGTGAGGGTCGACTTGCCGGCGCCGGGAGCCCCGGTGATGCCCACGGTGTACGCATCGCCCGGGGAGGCGTAGGCCAGGGCGGCCACGGCCCGGGACGGGGCGCCGCCCCGCTCGACCAGTGACAGCAGACGGGCCAGGGCGGCCTGGTCACCCCGACGGGCGGCGTCGAACAGCGCGGCCGGGTCGTTGGGACGGGAGGCAGGCATGGAGTGAAGAGCGTATCCGGCGCGGGCGTCAGGCCCGGGAGACGTGCGCCCCGAGCGAAGCCAGCTTGCCGTCGAGGTCCTCGTAGCCACGATCGACATGGTGGGCGTCGGTGATCACCGTCTCCCCGTCGGCCACCAGACCGGCCAACACCAGTGCCGCCCCGGCCCGGACGTCGAAGGCCCGGACAGGAGCACCCGAGAGGGAGTCCACCCCTCTGACCACCGCGTGATGGCCCTCGGTACGGATGTCCGCCCCCATCCGGCGAAGCTCCTCCACGTACCGGAACCGACCGAAGAAGAGGTTCTCGGTGACGATGCCCACGCCGTCGGCCACGGTGAGCAGGGTGACTAGCAACGGCTTGTAGTCGGTGGCGAAGCCGGGATAGGGCAGGGTGGCGACGTCCACCGACCGGAGCCGGTCGGAGCGATCGTGGACCGCCCGCAGCCCCTCGGGGGTCTGGGTGATGTGGATGCCGGTGGCGGTCAGCTTGCGGAGGAGCATGTCCATGTGCTCGGGACGGCCGTCCTCCACCACCACCTCGCCGCCGGCCAGCCCCGCCGCCACGAGGAACGTAGCGACCACCAGGCGATCGGGGATGACGGCATGGTGGGCCGGGTGGAGGGCGTCGACGCCCTCCACCTCGATGCGCGAAGTCCCCGCCCCCTTGATCCGGGCCCCCATGGCATTGAGGAATTCGGCCAGATCGCTCACCTCGGGCTCCCGGGCGGCGTTCTCGATGACGGTGGTCCCCTTGGCCAGGACGGCGGCCATGAGCACGTTGTCGGTCCCGGTATGGCTGGGGTACTCCAGCACCACCCGGTTGCCCACCAGCCGCGGCACCCCGGCCACGGTCGACTCCACCCGCCCTTCGACGTACCCGTGGGACGAAGTGAACGCCACGCCCATCGAGGCGAGGGCGTGGAGGTGCATGTCGATGGGACGCGGCCCGAAGTCGTCCCCGCCGGGCAGGGAGACCTTGGCCCGGCCGTGGCGGGCCAGCAGGGGGCCGAGGACGACCACCGAGGCCCGCATCCTCTCGACCAGCTCGTAGGGGGCCTCAGGCACCACGTCGGCCGGAGTGGTCACCACCAGCTCGTCGGGGGTGGCCCCCCGCCGCACCTCGACGCCCATGGCACCGAGCAGCTCCCCCATGATGTCGACGTCGGTGATCCGGGGGACATTGGTCAGCACGTGCCGCCCTTCGGCCAGGAGGCACGCCGCCATCAGCTTCAGGACCGAGTTCTTGGCTCCACCGGCCCGGACGGTCCCCGACAGGGGGCCGTTGGGCGCCACGACGAACCGGTCCACCACACCAGTATGGCCGCCCCGATCGCGGCACAAGCTCATTTCGGGGCTCCCGGGCCGGGCCGGGATCGGAACCGGGACGAGATCACCCCCTCCGCCAGCCACTATCGTCATGGTTCGTGACCACCACAACCCAGGCACCCGATCGCAACTTGGCCATGGAACTCGTCCGGGTCACCGAGGCGGCTGCCCTGGCGGCGTCGAGGTGGATGGGCCGCGGCGACAAGGAAGGGGCCGATGGCGCCGCCGTCAACGCCATGCGCATCGTCCTGTCCAGCATCTCCATGGACGGGGTGGTGGTCATCGGCGAGGGCGAGAAGGACAACGCCCCCATGCTCTACAACGGGGAGCGGATCGGCGACGGCACCCCGCCCAAGGCCGACATCGCCGTCGACCCCATAGACGGCACCACCCCGACCGCCCTCGGCCGCGGCGGCGCGCTGGCGGTGATCGCCGTGTCCGAGGAGGGCACCATGTTCGACCCCGGACCGTGCGTCTACATGGAGAAGCTGGCTGTCGGGGCCCGGTCGAAGGGCAGCATCGACATCACCATGTCCATCGAGGACAACCTCCGGGCGGTGGCCAAGTCCAAGGGGACCTCGGTGAGAGACCTGGCCGTGGCCATCCTTGACCGGCCCCGCCACGCCGAGTTGATCGCCTCGGTGCGGGCCACCGGGGCCCGGATCCGCCTGATCACCGACGGGGACGTCGCCGGGGCCATCGCCACCTCGTGGCCCGACACCGGCGTGGACCTCCTGGTGGGCATCGGGGGCACGCCCGAAGGGGTCATCGCCGCCGCCGCCCTGAAGTCCATGGGCGGGGAGATCCAGGGCCGGCTGTGGCCCCGGGACGAGGCTGAGCGACAGGCCGCCATCGAGGCCGGCTACGACCTCGACGCCGTCCTGACCACTGACGATCTGGTGCGGGGGGACAACTGCTTCTTCGCCGCCACCGGGATCACCGACGGCGAGCTCCTCCACGGTGTGCGCTACGACGAGTTCGGTGCCACCAGTCAGTCCCTGGTCATGCGGTCCAAGTCGGGCACAGTCCGCCTCATCGAGGCCCGCCACCCGCTGCACAAGCTGGCCGAGTACAGCGCCATCGAGTTCGGCTAGTCGCCGCCCCGGCCCCGACTCCCCCGCCGACGGTTCAACCGGTGAGCGGGAACGAGGTGGCGTTGCCGTAGGGGTAGATGTTCGCCGAGGTGTCCAGCAACCAGTACCCCAGCCCGCTGGGGGTGCCGACGATGCCGGTAGCGACGTTGCCTCCCAGGTCGTGGCCCACCACCGTCGGACCGGGACCGTTGTCGAAGGCGTACACCGTGCCGTGCCCGGTGGTCTCCCAGTAGCCCTGCGCCCAGGGCGGCACGCCACCGCAGGTGCTGGAACCGCACCGTCGGGCCGCCGATCGACCCCGGAGGGCCGGCGTCAGGCGCTGACGGGCGAGGCGGCGTCGACCGCCTCGAGTCGAACCTGGGCCCGGAGCAGCTCGGCTTGAGCCTCCACCGCCTCGGGGTCGGCCTCCTCGCCCTCTCCCGGAGCCGACCCGGCCCCGGCACTGGCGGTGCGCCCGGCGCTGCTCAGCTCGGCCAGTCTGGCCTCGGCCGCCTCGAGGGCCACCCGCGCCCGGTCCGCGTCGATCTCCTCGGCCAACTCGGCCACGCCGATGAGCATGGTCACCCTCGACCCCGAACCGACCGGCTCGCCGTCCTCGGTGACCACACCCCTCTCCACCTGGACGAAGCCGCCGTGGACGGCCACCCGGCTCTCGGCGCCCTCGCTCCGCACGACCCGGACCACACCGGGCTCCACGGTCCCCACGAGAGGCGTGTGGTTGGCCAGGAAGGTCGCGTCACCCTCGCCGGTGCGCAGGATGACCTCGGTGGCCAGCCCCGTGAGCAGCACGCGCTCGGGGGTGACCAGGTTGACGGTGAACTCGTTGGAGTCGGCCACAGTGTCGGACCCGATCAGTCGTTCTCGAGGGCGTGGGCCTTGGCCAGCACCGACTCGGCGCCACCCACGTTGAGGAAGGCCTGCTCGGGGATCTCGTCGAGCTCGCCGTTGACGAGGGCCTCGAACGACTCCACCGTCTCCTCGACGGGCACGGTGACACCCTTCAGCCCGGTGAACACCTCACCCACGTTGAACGGCTGGGACAAGAAGCGCTGGATCTTGCGGGCCCGGGTCACGGTCACACGGTCCTCCTCGGACAGCTCGTCGAGTCCGAGGATGGCGATGATGTCCTGGAGCTCCTTGTAGCGCTGGAGGACCCCCTGGACCCGGCGGGCCACGTTGTAGTGGCGCTCGCCCACCACCTCGGGGGCCAGGATGTTGGAGGTGGACGACAGCGGGTCCACGGCCGGGTAGATGCCCAGCGAGGCGATGTCCCGGGACAGCTCCGTGGTGGCATCGAGGTGGGTGAACGTGGTGAACGGCGCCGGGTCGGTGTAGTCGTCGGCCGGCACGTAGACGGCCTGCAGGGAGGTGATGGACCGACCCCGGGTGGAGGTGATCCGCTCCTGCAGCTGGCCCATCTCGTCGGCGAGGGTGGGCTGGTAGCCCACTGCCGAAGGCATCCGGCCCAACAGGGTGGAGACCTCGGAGCCGGCCTGCACGAATCGGAAGATGTTGTCCACGAACAAGAGCACGTCCTGGTTCTTCACATCCCGGAAGTACTCGGCCATGGTCAGAGCGGCCAGGGCCACGCGGAGCCGGACGCCGGGGGGCTCATCCATCTGCCCGTAGACCAGGGCCGCCTTCTCGATGACGCCGGACTCCTGCATCTCGATCCAGAGGTCGGTTCCCTCACGGGTGCGCTCCCCTACCCCGGCGAAGACAGACACACCACCGTGGTTGATGGCCACGCGGTTGATCATCTCCTGGATGAGCACGGTCTTGCCCACACCGGCCCCGCCGAACAGTCCGATCTTGCCACCCTGCACATAGGGCTCCAGCAGGTCGATGACCTTGATGCCCGTCTCGAACATCACGGCCCGGGGCTCCAGGGTGTCGAAGGCCGGAGCCGACCGGTGGATCTCCCAGTGGTCCTCGACCTCGCCGATCGAGTCGGTGTCGAGGGGCTGACCGAGCACGTTGAACACGTGGCCCAGGACGGCGTCGCCCACGGGCACCTGCAGGCCACGACCGAGGTTGCGCACCTCGGCGCCCCGGGTAAGGCCGTCGGTGGCCTTCAGGCAGATGCACCGGACGCGGCCGTCGCCGATCTGCTGGGCCACCTCGGCCACGATGACGTCCTTCGCGCCTTCGAGGGTCACGTCCACCTCGACGGCACCGTTGATCTCCGGCAGGGCGTGTGGCGGGAACTCGACGTCGATCACGGGCCCGGCGATGGCCACCACCCGTCCCGAGGGGAGGCTGCCGGAGTCGGAAGCGGTGGGCTGTGGTGCGGTGGTGGTCATGATGGCGTGCTTTCCTTCGGTCGGTCACAGGGCCGGTGCGTGAAGGCACCGGGGTCGAGGGGGTGGGTCATCGGTCGGTCGTTGCGGACGGGGGCGGAGCTGATGGACACGTTCAGACCTTGGTCTCGATGATCAGGCCGCCTTCATCGTCGTCGACGCCGGCCCGGAGGGCCTCGGCTCCTCCGACGATCTCCATGATCTCCGTGGTGATGGTGTCCTGACGGGCCCGGTTCATGATCCGTGAGTACTTCTTGATCAGCTCGCCGGCGTTGTCGGTGGCGGCCGCCATGGCCCGCTGGCGGGCGGTCACCTCGGAGGCCGAGGCCTCGAGCAGGGCGCCGAAGATCTCGGTCTCGGCCGCCCGGGGGGCCAGGGTCTCCAGGAGGATCGCCGCGTCCGGCTCGAACACCGTATAGCCCTTGGGGCCGTGGGCCTCGGAGTCCGTGACGGCCACGGGTGTCCCCGCGTCGTCGGCCGACGACTCACGGGGATCGACCAGCGGAAGGAGCTGGCGCACGTCGACCTTCTGGCTCCCGGCCGACAGGAAGCGGGTGGTGACGATCATCACCTGGTCCACCTCGCCGTTGACGAACGGGGTGAGCACGGCGGCGGCCACCGCCCGGGCGTCGGCGAAGGTGGGGCGCTCGCTCATGGCGACAAAGGAGCGCTCCACCTCGTGGCCCCGGTAGCGGAAGTAGCTCTGGGCCTTCTTGCCCACCGTAAACAGGCGCCACTCGATACCGTCGGCGTCGAACCCGCTGAGCAGGCGCTCGGTGGCCCGGAAGACGAAGGTGTTGTACCCACCGCACAGGCCGCGGTCGGCCACCACCGAGAGCACGGCTACCCGCTGGACCTGCTCGGGCGTGCCCAGCAGTCGGCCAGCGGCCAGTGGGTCGCCGAGGGCGGTCTCCAGGACGATACGGGCCATCCCCTGCCGGTAGGGCTTGGCTGCGGCGATCCGGCCCTGGGCGCGCACGATCTGACTGGCAGCGATGAGCTCCATCGCCTTGGTGATCTTCTTGGTCGACTGGATGCTCTTGATCCGTCGACGAAGGATGCGCTCCTGACCTCCGGCCATGGTTCAGTCGCCCTGGCCGGTGTCGAAGGAGTCGGTGAACTTCTGAAGGGCAGTGGGCAGTACGTCGCCCTCGGGCAGCTTCCCCGAGTCGCGGATGCCGTCCAGGATGTCGGCGTGGTTGGCCCGGAAGTAGTTGCGCACGTCCGCCTCGTACCGCTGCACCTCCGAGACGGGGATGTCGTCGACGTACCCCTCGGAGCCAGCGTAGATGACCAGCACCTGCTCCTCGACGGGCACCGGGGCGTTGAGCCCCTGCTTCAGCAGTTCGGTGAGTCGGTAGCCGCGGTCCAGCTGGGCCTGGGACACCTTGTCCAGTTCCGACCCGAAGGTGGCGAAGGCCTCCAGCTCACGGAACTGGGCCAGGTCGAGCTTCAAGGTGCCTGATACCGCCTTCATGGCCTTGATCTGCGCGGCGCTGCCCACCCGGCTGACCGAGATGCCCACGTTGATGGCCGGGCGCACACCGGCGTAGAACAGCTCGCTCTCGAGGAACACCTGACCGTCGGTGATCGAGATGACGTTGGTGGGGATGTAGGCCGAGACGTCACCGGCCTTGGTCTCGATGATGGGCAGGGCGGTCAGCGAACCCCCGCCCTCGGCATCGGACAGCTTGGCCGCCCGCTCCAGCAGACGGCTGTGCAGGTAGAAGACGTCCCCGGGATAGGCCTCACGGCCCGGGGGCCGACGCAGGAGCAGGGACATCTGGCGGTATGCCTCGGCCTGCTTGGACAGGTCGTCGTAGACGATGAGGGCGTGCTCACCGTGCTCCATCCAGTGCTGGCCCATGGCGCACCCGGCGTAGGGGGCCAGGTATTTGAACGGTGCCGGGTCGGAAGCTCCGGCCAGCACCACCACGGTGTACTCGAGGGCCCCGTACCGCTCCAGGGTGGCCACCGTCTGGGCCACCGAGGACTCCTTCTGGCCGATGGCCACGTAGATGCACTTCACCCCCAGGCCCTTCTGGTTGAGGATGGTGTCCACGGCCACGGTGGTCTTGCCCGTCTTGCGGTCGCCGATGATCAGCTCTCGCTGGCCACGGCCGATCGGGGTCATGGCGTCGATGGCCTTGATGCCGGTCTGCAGCGGCTCGCTCACCGGCTGGCGGCGCACGATGCCCGGGGCCTGGACCTCGAGCCGCCGGGTCTCGGTGGTGGCGATGGGACCCTTGCCGTCGAGCGGCTCGCCCAGGGCGTTCACCACGCGGCCCAGCAGGGCGTCACCCACCCGGACCGAGAGGATGCGCCCGGTCGCCTTGACCAGCTGCTCCTCCTCAAGGCCGGTGTCGTCACCCAGGATGACCGCGCCGATGGTCTCCTCGTCGAGGTTGAGGGCCAGGCCCTCGGTGCCGTTCTCGAACTCGAGGATCTCGTTGACGGCGGCTCCGGGCAGTCCGGTGACCCGGGCGATACCGTCGCCCACCTCGACAATGCGCCCCACCTGCTCGGTCCCCACCTCGGGGGTGTAGTCGTCGACGTACTGCCGCAGTGCGGCAGTGATCTCTTCGGCGTTGATGGTGAGTTCAGCCATCGGCTGGTTTCCTTCCCTCTGGGATCTGGTAGGCCGCCTCGGAAACGAGGAGGTGCTCCTTTAGTTCGTCCAAACGGTGGCGGGCGCTGCCGTCGACCAGAAGGTCACCCACCTGGACCACGACTCCGCCCAGCAGCGACGGGTCGATGGTCACCTGCAGCTCCACCGGATTGCCGGCCAGTTGGGCCAGGGCGTCGCTGAGGCTTCGACGCTGGTCCCCGTCCACGTCGTCGGCTGACTGCACACGGGCCACCCGCCAGCCCCGGGCCCGGGCGGCGTCGACCACGAGGGAGTCCAGGGTGGCGACGATGTCCCGCGCCCGTCCCCCCCGCACGGCGTAGGCGGCCAGACGCTGGGTGGCCGGGAGCACCTGGTCCCCCATGAGCTGGCTGATGACCTGCTGGCGCCGCGACACCGGCAGGTCGCGATCACCGAGGGCGTGGCGGAGGGGTCGGCTGTTCTCCACGGTTCGGGCGAACCGGAACAGCTGATCCTCGATCTCCTCGAGCTCACCTACCGTCACCTCTTCGAACACGGCGGCGGCGTACCCCGACACCCGGTTACGGGACCCCAGGCGGCCGAGGACACCTTCGTCATCAGCCTCGCCGGCCACCGTTGGCCCATGCTCAGCGGCGGCACGCAGCCGCGCCGCCAGCCAGTGGAACGATGACTCGACCTCAGAGGCGGGCACCACGGTGACCGCCTGGTGGACGAGCTTGTGCACCTCCGGGCGGACCCTGCCCTCGAGGAGTGCGTCGAGAACGGCCCGACGGGAGGCCACCGGCACCGATCCGTCGTTGACGGCCAGCGCCAGCTCGTTGTTGGTCTCGACGAGGCCGGCCACCGAGTACAACTCGGACGCGGCCTCGCCCAGGGCGCCGGCCGCGACCAGCGACTCCTCCTGGGCGGCCAGGTAGCCCTGGAGGGCTGGGTTCACCGGCCGCCTCCGGCGGCACCGGCGGCTGCTCCGGTGGACGACTCGGCCCGCACGGCGGCGATGGCCTCGTCGATCAGGTCCTGGTGGTCCGCGGCCTGGATCTCCCGGCCGATGACCCGCTCGGCGGCCGCCAGCACGATCTCCCCGACCCGGGCGGTGACCTCTTCCACCGCAGCCTGACGGGCGGTAGCCACCTCGGCGTCGGCGGCGGCCATGATGCGGGCGGCGGCCTCGTTGGCCCGCTCCTCGGCATTGGCCACCGTGCGCTCGGCCGTGGTGTTGGCCTGGTGCACGATCTCCCGGGCGTGGGCCCGGGCCTGCTCCAGGGCTTCACGCCGCTCGACATCGGCGACCTCGGCGTCAGCCTTGGCCTTGTCGGCCGCCTCGAGCTCACCCCGGATCTGGTTCTGGCGCTCGGTCAGGACGGCGTTCAGCGGCGGAAGCACCTTCTTGGCGATGACCCCCACCACGACGATGAAGGCGAGCAACACGACGATGAAGGTCCCGTTGGGGACGAGGAAGTTGCTGGTGGCTAGGGGCACGGCGTCATCCTTGGTTGGCTGTCTTGACTGGCTGCGTCGACCTTGGGGTGCCGATCACGGGCTCGACCCGACGCGGGCCCGAAGGCCCGCGAGTGGACAGGAGGCCCGGTTGCGGCACGGCTACTACTTGCCCAGGGAGAAGACGAAGAGGGCGGCGAAAACCAGGTTGATGAAGTAGGCGGCCTCGCACAGACCCACGGTGAGGAACATGATGGTGGTCAGCCGACCCTGGGCCTCGGGGTTGCGGGCCACACCGGCGATGGTCTGGCTACCGGCGAGTCCGTCACCGATCGAGGCACCCACGGCGCCTCCGCCCAGCGCCAGTCCGGCACCCACCATGGCGCCTGCGATCTTTACCGCACTCACCATCGCTGCGTCTGCTGCCATTGTCTCTTCTCCTTGTTGAGGTTGTCGATGAAGTCGTGTCTGTCGTGGAACTGCCGAGCCCTCAGGCGTCGATGTAGTCGCCGGACTCCTGGTGCTCTTGGTCGGGGGCCATGGCCGTGTCGAAGTAGAGGATGGTCAGCAGGGCGAAGATGAACGCCTGAATAGCCCCGATGGCCATGTCGAACAGCTTCCACACCACGGTGAAGGGCACCGAGAGGATGCCACCGATGGGCACGGCTCCCAGCTTCCAGATGACCAGGGCGGCCAGCAGGGAGAGCATCAGGCCGCCGGCGAACAGGTTGCCGAACAGACGGAGGGTGAGGGTGACCGGCTTGACGATCTCTTCGACGACGTTCATGAACAGGTTGACGAAGAACAGCTTCTTCGGGAACGGCCGCGCGTAGTAGTGCTTGAAGTAGCCCCCGAGCCCTCGATTCTTGATGGCGGCCGTGTGGACCAGCACGATCACGTACAGGGCCATGGCCAGCGGGAGGTTGATGTCGCTGGTCGGAGCGGGTAGCCAATCGAGCCTGCTGCCGATACTGAGCACCTCGAACAGGTTGCAGGTGAAGATGAAGACGAACAGCGTCAGGGCCAGCGGGACCACTTTGGCCCCCCGGGGCCCGATGGTGTCGTCCACCTGCTTCTGGACGGCACCGACGGCCAGCTCCCACAGCAACTGGAACTTGCCCGGTACGCCGGCGGTGGCCTGCTTGCGCAGGATCAGGCCCAGGGTGATGACGATGATGCCGGCGATGACGGTGGCCCAGACGATCTCGGCATTGATGGTCAGCGGGCCGAGCTTCCAGTGGACGTGGTCGCCCACGGTGATGTCGATGCCGGTCAGCGGGGTACTCAGCAGGTTGGTCAGCGCCATGGTGCTCAGCTACCGCCCGTGATCTCGTCACCGGTACCGAGGGACGGCGGGTGCGGCGCCTGGCCGATGTTGTCATCGATCACATTGGCGTTGATGATGTCCTCCACCGAAGTCATAGGGCCGGCCTTGGCCATCGACCGGGCCACATTCGCGATCAGAATGATCTGGAACACGGCCAGCCCGGCCAACACGCCGAACCCCAGCTGGTGGGAGACGGTCATCAGACCCAGGGTGACCACGGTGATGATCCCGAGCCGACCGAAGGTGTTGAGCGCCAACGGCCGTCTCTTGTTGGCCACGCCGCTGGCCGCCACCCGGTCCACCGAGTTGCCGACCATCCGGAAGTTGAGGGTGCCCAGGCCGAGCCCGATGCACGCGCCCAGGCCGAGAAGCGGTTTGTCGAACGAGACGCTGGCCACCAGGCCGGCCACCCCGACGACGAGCACCATGGCCACGGTCCGACGGGCCACATCGGGCACGTTGGGCAGGGTGAAGTGAGCGAACATGGGCTCCCCGGTTCCCCTATGCCCCGGCCCGAGAGACGGCGGCGCTGCGGCTCACAGGAACCTGCGGACCCGTGCCACGGTGATCAGCACGGCGGCGGCGATACCCAGCACCACGCCCAGCAGCGTGAACCAGGGACTGGTGCCCAACCAGCGGTCGACGGCGTAGCCCAGCCCGGCCAAGCCCACCAGCGCCACGGCCACGGTGAGCCCCAAGGTCAGGAACTCGACGGCCCCGGGGTCCACCGATGCCGACGGCGGTCGGGTCGACGGATCCGATCCGGATTCGGGCGTAGGGGTGGGTTCGTCCATGGTCGGGCCGTGCCGCGTCAGGGTGTCTGGGAGTGTGGAGCTTCACGAGTCGTTCCTGGGGTCACGCAGTGGTTCGGCTGCAGTAGCCAGTCGGGTGGCCGGCCCGCTCGATGCCCACCGACGTGGCAACCGGCCTGCAATTCACGGGAAGCATCATCGCACTTCCGGCACCGTGGCGGCAAAACGTAGGAAACACTCCGTTTACAGTTCGCCCCGACGGGCGGCCGAACACGGCGCCGCGGCCCGATCGAGCGGTGTCGGCCCCGACCGGCGCCGGTGCCGCTAGCCCTCGGGCGCCGGTCCCGCCACCGTGGCCGGGACGCCGGCGGGCGGGGGGGCCGTCACCTCAGGCGCCGGCCGGACCGCTCCATCCTGGGAGGAGGGCCCCGACGGCTCCTCGGGGTCGGTCGGTCCGGGCGTCGGCCGGGCCTCGGCTACCGGGTCTCCTGCACTCGGACCGTCATCCGTCGGACCCGGATCGGCCTCGTCGGGACCCGGACCGGCCTCCCGGCGGAGGGAGGGATGGAACAGGGTGTAGAGGATGACCCCGAGGGCCAGGGCGCCGAACGGAATGACCGCATTCACGCTGGAGATGTACAGCGGGAAGAGGATGAATCCGGAAAGGAGCAGGGTCCAGGCCCAAAGGATGAGGACGCTCCGGCGGTGGCCGTGGCCCAGCCGGAGGAGCCGGTGGTGGAGGTGGTTCTTGTCCGGGGTGGAGAAGCCGGTGCGATTGGCCGTCCGCCGCACGAAGGCGAAGGCCATGTCCACGATGGGGACCCCGAGGATGAAGAAGGGAATGAACAGGGGCGCGAAGAAGAAGTAGGTCTGGCCGCTGCGCCCGGCCACTCCTCCCACTGCGCCCACCGACCGTCCGCCGATCAACATGGTGCAGGCCGCCATCAGGAGCCCCAACAGGAGGGCCCCGGCATCACCCATGAAGATCTTCGCCGGGTGGAAATTGCGGGGCAGGAAGCCCAGGCAGATGCCGCAGGTGATGACGGCGATCAACGGCCCGATGTTGTCGGACTGAAGGTTGCCCAGGTGCTGGAGGTGCAGCCCGTAGATGGCCAAGGCGCCCGAGGCGATGGCCACCACCCCGGCGGCCAGCCCGTCCAGACCGTCGATGAGGTTGACGGCGTTGGTGATGGCGATGACCCACAGGGCCGTGAGCAGCGGGGTCCACTCCGGGGAGAGGATCACCAGGCCGCCCAGGGGCACCTTGAACTGGAACCAGGTCACGCCCATGAAGTAGAGGATGGTGGCGGCCAGCACCTCGCCGGCCACCTTGGCCGGGGCCGACATGTCCCGGAGGTCGTCGATGGTCCCCACCACGAAGATGGCGGCGGCCCCCAGGATCAGGCCCAGTGGTTCCGAGGAGCCGCGGAACAGCGGGCTGAGGGCCGGGATGGAGGCGGCCACGGCCCAGGCCACCAGCATGGCCACGAACATGGCCACGCCACCGGCTGCCGGGGTCACCTTCTGGTGGATCTTGCGCTCGTCGGGCTGGGCCACGTAGCCGACGTGAACGGCGATGCGCCGAACCGGGAAGGTGAGTACCCAGGCGGACAGGGCCGCCACCCCCAAGAGGACGCCGTACCAATTGAGCGGTACGACTGCGCTCATCCGAGCACCGGTGGTGGGATCACGCCCCGCCCAGGGTCGGATACGGGGGGAATCCAGCGCACAGCTCGCGTACCTCGGCCCGGATGGCCGCCAGGGACTGCTCGTCTTCCCGATCGCGGAGCGTGCGGCCGATCAGGGCGCCGATTCGGACGAACTCGTCGGGACCCATGCCCGCCGTCGTCTGGGCCGCCGAACCGAGCCGCAGGCCGGAGGTGACGAAGGGCGAGCGGGGGTCGTCGGGGATGGTGTTGCGGTTGCAGGTGATACCGGCCCGGTCGAGGACCTCCTGGGCCACCTTGCCGGTCAGCTCCTCGTCGAAGGTGCGCAGGTCGACCAGGACCTGGTGGTTCTCGGTGCCGCCGGACACCAGGCGGATGCCCTGCTCGGCCAGCGATCGACCCAGGGCGGCCGCGTTGACCACCACCTGGGCGGCGTACGTGCGGAACTCGGGCTGGGAGGCCTCGGCGAAGGCCACCGCCTTGGCCGCGATGACGTGCTCCAGGGGGCCGCCCTGCAGCCCGGGGAAGACGGCACTGTCCACCGCCTTGGCCAGCTCGGCGGAGCAGAGGATGGCCCCACCCCGAGGACCCCGGAGGGTCTTGTGGGTGGTGAAGGTGACCACGTCGGCCACTCCCACCGGGGAGGGGTGGGCGCCCCCGGCGATGAGGCCGGCCGGGTGCGCCGCATCGAACATGAAGCGGGCCCCCACCGAGTCGGCGATCTCCCGGAAGGGCAACGGGTCGATGATCCGGGCGTAGGCCGTCGAGCCGGCCACGATGAGGGCGGGACGCTCGCGCCGGGCGACGTCGGCCACCTGGTCGAAGTCGATGATCTCCCCCGGCTTGTCCGGGTCGTCGGAAACCGGGGACACGCCGTAGGAGACGAAACGCCAGACCTTGGAGGTGATGCTGGCCGGCGAGCCGTGGGTCAAGTGGCCCCCATGATCGAGGCGCATGGCCAGAATCGTGTCCCCGGGATCGAGAAGGGCCTGGTAGACGGCCAAGTTGGCGTTGGCTCCGGCATGGGGCTGGACATTGGCGTGCTCCGCCCCGAAGAGGGAGCAGAGCCGCTGGCGGGCCAGGTCCTCCACCTCGTCGACGATCTGGTTCCCGCCGTAGTAGCGACGGCCCGGATAGCCCTCGGCGTACTTGTTGGTGAGGATGGAGCCCGAGGCGGCCAGGACGGCCGGCGAGGTGAAGTTCTCCGAGGCGATGAGCTGCAGGGTGGTCGACTGGCGCTCGGCTTCCTCTCCCAGTAGCCGGGCTACCTCGGGGTCGCCGTCCAACCACTCGTCGAACGGTGATGCGGCGAAGGGGGTGGTCATGGTTCGGTCAGGGCCTTTCTGGGCTGTCGGGGCGAGCGGCGTCGAGGGAGGCCAGCTCGTCGAGCCGGGCCTGGTGGTGGCCACCCTCGTACTCGGTGGAGAAGAAGGTGTCGACGGCGTCGAGCGCCTCCACCGCACCCAGGATCCGACCGCCGAGGCACAGGACGTTGGCGTCGTTGTGCCTACGGGCCAGCGACGCGGTCGTGACGTCGTGGGCCAGGGCGGCCCGGACGCCCGGCACCTTGTTGGCAGCCATGGAGATGCCGATGCCGGTCCCGCACACGCACAGTCCTCGGTCGACCCGCCCATCAGCCACGGCCCGGCCCACCGCGTCGCCGAAGACGGGATAGTCCACCGAGACGTCGGGCCGGTCGGTGCCCAGGTCGACGACGTGGTGACCGGCGTCGACCAGGTGTTTGGCCACGGCTTCCTTCAGGTCGAACCCGGCATGATCCGATCCCACGGCGATCCGCATGACCGAAGTGTACCGATGGGGAATCGCCGCCGAGGGCGCCACGGTACGCTCCTAGGCCCCATGACGCTCGATCCCTCCACCCCGGTCATCGTCGGGGTCGGCCAGGTCACCAACCGGCCCGACCCCGGGGCCCCTGGGCCTCTGACCGATCGGCCCGAGCCCATCGGCCTCATGGTCGACGCCGTGCGGGCCGCAGTGGAGGACTGCGACGGCTCGGCCCCGGGCGGCAGCGCGCCGGCCGGACGCAGGCTGCTCAGCCGTAGTCAGTCGCTGCGGGTGGCCAACCCGCTGAGCTGGCACTACGAGAACCCGGGACTGCTGGTCGCCGAGGGTCTGGGGATCGAGCCGGCCCAGCTGATGGTCACCACGACGGGGGGCAACAACCCCCAGAGCATGGTCAACGCCACCGCCCTGGCCATCGGTCGGGGCGAGCTGGACGTCGCCGTGCTGGTCGGTGCGGACTGCGTCTACACGCAGGCGGCCACCAGACGGCACCCCGACCGTCCCCTGCTGCCCTGGACGGTCCAACCGGCCGGCACCCTCCGGCCCGCGGTGTTCGGGAACGACCGCCGGGGCACCACCGACGCCGAGGAGGAGCGAGGACTCGACCTGCCGATCCACGTCTTCCCACTCTTCGAGAACGCCCTGCGGGCAGAGGCCGGGCGCTCGCTCGACCACCACCGCGCCCGCCTCGGCGCGCTGTGGTCCGGGTTCTCCCAGGTGGCTGCGACCAACCCGCACGCCTGGCTGCGCGAGGCCCGGACCGGCGAGGAGATCAACGAGGTCTCCGACAAGAACCGGATGGTGGCGTATCCCTACACCAAGCTCCTGACGGCGAATATGCAGGTGGATCAGGGTGCCGCGGTGATGCTCTGCTCGGTGGCCGCGGCCCGGGCGGCCGGCATCGCCGAGGACCGCTGGGTCTTCCCCTGGGCCGGGGCGGACGCCGACGACCATTGGTTCCTCTCGCACCGTCTCGACTTCCACTCGTCGCCGGCCATCCGGCTGGCCGGGGCGTCGGCCCTGGCCCTGGCCGACACCGTGGCCGAGGAGCTCGGACCCGTGGACCTCTACTCGTGCTTCCCCTCGGTGGTGCAGATCGCCGCAGCCGAGCTGGGCCTTCCCGACGACGACCCGTCCCGTCCACTGACCGTCACCGGCGGGATGACCTTCAGCGGCGGCCCCGGCAACAACTACGGCACCCACGCCGTGGCCACCATGGTGGAGGCCCTTCGGTCGGATCCGGGGGCCCGGGGCCTGGTCACCGGGCTGGGGTGGTACCTCACCAAGCACAGTGTCGGGGTCTACAGCACCGATCCCCCACCGGTGCCCCGGGGGGCCAGGCGTCGCGACTCCCCGAAGGCACCCAGGTGGAGGAGGCCGCCGGCTTCGCCTGGGCCAACCCGCAGTCCGCCGTCGGCTCGCTGCCCCAGTGCGTGCCGGACGCCGACGCCTCCGGCGAGGTGACCGTCGAGACCTATTCGGTCGCCTACTCCCGGACCGGATCGCCGGAGCGGGCCGTGGTGGCCTGCCGCACACCGGACGGCCGTCGGGCCTGGGCCAATGTGAAAGATCCGGACCAGCTGTCGCTACTGGTCACCGAGGAGGGCTGCGGCCGGCTGGGCACGCTCCGGGCCGGCGGGGTGGTCGACCTCACGTAGGGCTGGTCGTGGTCATCGCCGCCCCCCGAGGGGGCCCTTCGGGGGGCATCGGCTCTGCTCTCCAGAACCGCCAGATTCAGCCCGGTGCCCCGGCGGTCACGGCTGGTGGCGCGCCGGAGTCACGGTAGCGGTGCTTGAAGATGCCGTAGGCGAACGGACCTGACATCAGGGGAAGCCAGTACGAGGCCAGGCGGTAGGCCAGGGTGGCCAGCACGGCCTGGGCCCCGTCCAACCCGGCCAGGACCAGTAGGCCGCTCAGCGAGGCCTCGACGATGCCCAGGCCACCGGGGGTGATGGGGACGAGCCCGATGATCCCGGCCACCGCGTAGGCCAGCAGGATGAGCGTCGGTCGGGGGTGGGCCCCCACGGCGAAGACCGAGAAGAGCAGGCACAGGTAGTCGAACAGCAGCCGGCCGGCCGACAGGAGGGTGGCCTGCCACCACTGGTTGCCCAGCACGCCACGAATGAGGTCCCGCTGCTCCATGAGCCGGTCGGGCAAGCCGATCAGGCGCGGCCGCTTGCGGAGGAGGCGATTGCGGGCCGACTGGGCCACGCGCCCCACCCAACGAAGGGGGGCCTCCGTAGCCATGAACACCGCCCCCAGTCCACAGAAGAGGAAGAAGCCGATGGTCCCGATCACCGCTGCCTCGGCCAGGCCGCGGCTCACCGGGGTGCCGAAGATCACCACGGGTAGCACGAAGACCGGCAAGAACAAGAGGCCGGCGATACCCAGGAAGGAGAAGGCGGTCAGGCCGCCGACCGCGTCGGTGGCGTCCATGCCACTCAAGGCCAGCATGCGGAACTGGACGGCGGCCCCGGCGGCGGCCCCGCCGGGCACGATCAGGGAGATCGAGTTGCCGGCGAGCTGGGCGGTGACCACCGGGAACCAGGCCTTGGTGCGCAGGGCGATTCGCTGGAGGGAGAAGGTGCAGGCGAAGTGGGCCCCTTCGGCCACCACGGCGGGGATGAACCAGAGCAGGTCGAGGGTGGCCAGCCTGGGCCACGAGTGGAACACGTTGACCAGCTCGGGCAGCACCAGGTAGAGGGCCACCCCGGCGATCAGCACGACGATCAGCCGTTTGACCAGCGCCTTCCAGTTGAAGGTCCGGCCCTGTTGCTCCTCGAACTGGGCCTCGAAGGACCGGGTCCTGGGCTCGCCGACCCACGGCGTCTCCGCCGTCACCCGGCGCTACCCCGTACCCCACAGACAGCCGTCATCATGACTCGGTTCGGTCAGCCCTCAACGAGGGCGGCTGCGGCCGCCAGCATGATGGTGGCCCCCCGGAAATCCCCCTGGAGCCCGCTGTCCATCCGGTTCATCACGTAACAGACGGTCAGCCGGGCCTCCAGGTCCATCACGATGAGCGAGCCGCCGTACCCTCCCCAGTAGCAGGCCCTGGGTCCGATGGGCATCAGCTCGTGCTTCAGCCCGTAGCCCATGCCGAACCGGTTGGTCAGCCCCAGCACGAGATCGGTGCCGTGAGCCTGTTCGTCGAAGATCGGTTCACACCCCTTCTCCGAGAGGAGGCGAATACCGCGGGCCTCCCCGCCGCCGGCGACCACCGACTGCACCAGGGCCACCGACATGGCGTTGCCGTGCCCGTTGGCCGCTGGGATCTCGGCTCGCCGCCACCAGGAGTGCTGGGGGTAGGTGGCGTCGAGAGGAGGGTTGGTCATGGCCCGGATGGCGATCTGTGACTGCTCAGCTCGGCCATGTCCACCGGGGGCGGCGGGATGACCAGGGACACCCGGTGGTCCTCGGACTCGGGCAGCCCGATGTGGAAGTCGGCGCCCAGGGGCGTGGCCACCTCACGGGCGAACCAGCTCCCGATGGTCTCCCCGGTGATCCGGCGCACGACCTCTCCGACGAGGTAGCCCTGGGTCACCGCGTGGTAGCCCGAGGCGGTGCCCGGCTCCCACCACGGCTCCTGAGCGGCCAGCAGGGAGGTACACCGGTCCCAGTCGGCCAGGTCCTCCGCCCGGAGCGGCTCGTCCCAGCCGGGCAGGCCGGCGGTGTGGCTCATGAGGTGGCGGACCTGGACGCCCTCCTTGCCCCCTGCCGCAAACTCGGGCCAGTACTCGGACACCGGCGCGTAGAAGTCGAGCTGCCCCCGGTCGGCCAGCATCAGGGCACAGAGAAATGTCATCGTCTTGGTGGTGGACCAGACATTGGTCAGCGTGTCCTCCCGCCACGGGGCCGAGTGTTGTTCATCCACGAAGCCACCCCAGACGTCCACCACCGGCTCACCGTCCAACAGGACCGCCACCGACGCCCCGACGTCCGTCCCGGCGTCGAGACTGGACGAAAGGGCATCGACCACCGCCCCGAACTGTGGGTCCCACGTTCCTTCAATGTCAGCCATCCGAGCGTCCTCCCGTTTGCGCCGCTGGCCCACGATCATCCCACGGGCCAGCTATCGGAGGCATGTTGTGGCCCGGTGACGCCGGCTGAGCGAGCTGGCCGGGCCCCACCGGCCGTCGGCGCCTGGGGCCTCGGCCCATGGACGGCGGTCGGCGGTCGGTGCCGTCGGCACCCGCCGAGCGATAAGACTGGGGTCATGCCCGCCCCACCCCTCGACAGCACGGTGCCCGATCCGTCCTCCGGAGCGGCCACCATCCCGACCCGCCGTACTCCGATCACCACCGGATCATCATCGTCGGGGCCGGGTTCGGGGGCGTGGGACTGGCGATCCGGCTCCAGGGCGAAGGCATCGACGACGTGGTCGTCCTGGAACGGGAGGAGGACCTGGGCGGGACCTGGTACGTCAACACCTACCCCGGCTGCCAGTGCGACGTGCCGTCGCTGCTCTACTCGTTCTCATCGGCACCCAACCCCGAGTGGACCCGCACCTTCGCCCCCCAACCGGAGATCGAGGACTACCTGCGGGCGGTGGCCGAACGCGCCAACGTGAAGCGCCTCATCCGGTTCGGGACCGAGGTCACCGGAGCGAGCTGGGAGCCGGGCCCCCGCCGGTGGAGCGTGGAGACCACCGGGGGCACGGTGACCGGCGATCTACTCGTGCTGGCCTCGGGGTTCCTCAGCACCCCCTCGGTGCCGGCCATCGACGGCCTCGACCAATTCGCCGGCACGGTCTTCCACTCGGCGCGCTGGGACCACGACCACGACCTGGCCGGCGAGCGGGTGGCCGTGATCGGGACGGGCGCCTCGGCCATCCAGTTCGTGCCCCAGATCCAGCCCCAGGTCAGTCACCTCAGCGTGTTCCAGCGGACGGCTCCGTGGATCATGCCCCGGCCCGACCGGGCCTTCTCCGAGCGTGAACGCCGGCTGTTCCGGCGTTGGCCGCTGGCCATGCAGCTGGCCCGGGCCCGGATCTACTGGTCGAGGGAGCTGATGGTCCTGATGTTCGCCAAGTGGCCCCGGCTGGCCAAGTACGCCTCCCTCGGCGCCCGAAGGCATCTCGAGGAGCAGGTGGCCGACCTCGGGCTGCGCGACCGGCTGACCCCGCACTACGCCCTCGGCTGCAAACGGGTTCTGTTGTCCAACGACTACTACCCGTCCGTGACCCAGCCCAATGTGGATCTGGTCACCGAGCCCATCGCGATGGTCACCGCTGACGCCGTGGTGACGGCCGATGGCACCGAGCACCGAGTCGACACCATCATCCTGGGGACCGGCTTCACCGTCACCGACCCTCCGATCGCCCAGATGGTGACGGGGGCCGACGGGCGGACGCTGGCCGAGCACTGGGGCGGGAGCCTCACCGCCTACCTGGGCTCGACGGTGGCCGGCTTCCCCAATCTGTTCATCATCGTCGGGCCCAACACGGGTCTGGGCCACTCGTCGATGGTCTTCATGATGGAGAGCCAGTTCAACTACATCGTGGACGCACTGAAGACACTGGCCGCCCGCAACGCCGACACCTTCTCGGTGCATCCGTCCGCCGTCCAGACGTTCAACGAGGAGATCCAGGCCGAGATGGCCCACACGGTATGGAGCTCGGGCTGCTCCAGTTGGTACCTCGACGCCTCGGGGCGGAATACCACGCTCTGGCCCGACTTCACGTGGCGCTACCGGCAGCGCACCAGGCACTTCGACGTTGACCGGTACTCCCTGACCCGCTCGTCCTGACGGCGAAAGCGCCCGAGTAGCCTGGTGAGCCGTGAGTGACGCCTCTGACACCCAACTGACTCGTGCTACCTACAACCGGCTCCAGACCGAGCTGGAGGACCTAACCACCCGAGGCCGGGTGGAGATCGCCGCGGCGATCGAGACCGCACGGGCGCTCGGGGACCTGAAGGAGAACGGCGACTACCACGCAGCCAAGGACGCCCAGGGCAAGATGGAGTCCCGGATCCGGACGCTCGAGCGGATGCTCAAGACGGCGACCGTGGTGGACGACCGGCCAGGCTTCCGACGGTACGGTGGCCCACGGGACCGTGGTCACCCTCCGCTACGAAGGGGACGACGAGGACGACACCACCGACTTCTTCGTCGGCTCCATCGAGGAGCGACAGGGCGAACTGACCGTCGTCTCACCGGGTTCGCCCCTCGGCTCGGCCCTCCTCGGTCATGTCGTTGGGGACGCGGTGGAGTACGCCTCCCCCGGAGGTACCCTCAAAGTCCAGATCGTCAACATAGGAACCTGAGATGACCGACACGCCGAGGACCCTGTCCGAAAAGGTTTGGGACCGCCACGTGGTCCACGCCGGCTCCGATGACGAGCCCGACGTCATCTTCATCGACCTCCACCTCGTGCACGAGGTGACCTCGCCCCAGGCCTTCGATGGCCTCCGCCTGGCCGGTCGGGGCGTCCACCGCCCGGACCTGACCATCGCCACCGCCGACCACAACGTACCCACCATCGACATCGACAAGCCGGTGGCCGACCCCATCTCGGCCAAGCAGCTCGAGGTACTGGCGGCCAACTGCTCCGAGTTCGGGATCACCTGCTACCCCATGGGCCACGCCGACCAGGGCATCGTCCACATCATCGGCCCCGAGCAGGGCCTTACCCAGCCGGGCATGACCATCGTGTGTGGTGACAGCCACACGTCCACCCACGGAGCCTTCGGCGCTCTGGCCTTTGGCATCGGCACCAGTGAAGTGGAGCACGTGCTGGCCACCCAGACGCTCCCCCAGCGCCGGCCGGCCTCCATGGCCGTCACCGTCGACGGCGACCTCCCCGACGGCGTGACGGCCAAGGACCTGGTGCTGGCGGTCATCGGCACCATCGGGACCGGGGGCGGCTCTGGCCACATCATCGAGTACCGCGGCAAGGCGTTCACCGGCCTCTCCATGGAGGGCCGCATGACGGTGTGCAACATGTCCATCGAAGCCGGGGCCCGGGCCGGAATGATCGCCCCCGACGACACCACCTTCGCCTACCTCGAGGGACGCGACCATGCGCCCAGGGGAGCGGCCTGGGAGGCCGCTCTGGCCGAATGGCGCTCCCTGCCCACCGACGACGGGGCCACCTTCGACCGCGAGGTCCGCCTCGACGCGAGCACCCTGGCCCCCTACGTCTCGTGGGGCACCAACCCGGCGCAGGTCACCCGCATCGACGGCTCGGTGCCCGACCCGGCGGCCATGGACGACGACGCCGAACAGGAGGCCGCGGACCGGGCCCTCGAGTACATGGGGCTGGTGGCGGGCACGCCCATCCACGACATCGCCGTCGACACCGTGTTCATCGGCTCGTGTACCAACGGGCGCATCGAGGACCTCCGGGCCGCAGCCGACGTGCTGCGGGGTCGGAAGATTCGTACGGGCATGCGGGCCATGGTCGTGCCCGGCTCGCACCGGGTCAGGGCCCAGGCGGAATCAGAGGGGCTCGACTCGGTATTCCTTTCGGCCGGCTTCGAGTGGCGCCAGCCGGGCTGCTCCATGTGCCTGGCCATGAATCCCGACAAGCTCGCCCCCGGCGAGCGGGCGGCATCGACCTCCAACCGCAACTTCGAAGGCCGGCAGGGCCGGGGCGGTCGCACCCATCTGGTCTCCCCTGCGGTGGCTGCAGCAACCGCGGTGGCCGGACACTTCGCCGCCCCCGAGGAGCTCGAGTGATGAAAGCAGCCCACGGATGAAGGCGATGCAGCTGGTCAGCGGGAGGGCCGTACCCCTGGACCGCTCGGATGTGGACACTGACCAGATCATTCCCTCCGACTGGCTGAAGCGGGTCGAACGCACCGGGTTCGGCGCCGGACTCTTCGCGGAGTGGCGGGACGACCGTGACTTCGTCCTGAATCTCGAGCAGTACGCCGGGGCCACCATCTTGGTGGCGGGACCGAACTTCGGCACGGGCTCGTCCCGGGAGCACGCAGTGTGGGCTCTCCAGGACTACGGGTTCGACGCGGTGGTGTCCCCACGTTTTGGGGACATCTTCCGCAACAACTGCACCAAGGCCGGTCTGGTGCCCGTCCAGGTCGATGCGCTGACCGGCCGGCTGCTCATCGACGCGGTGATCGCCGAGCCGGCCATGCAGATCACCATCGACATCGAGCGTGGCACTCTGGAGGCCCCTTCGGCGGGAATCGAGGTCGAGTTCCCGATGGACGAGTTCACGCGGGCCCGTCTGGTCAACGGGTGGGACGACATCGGCCTCACCCTTCGCTACGAGGATGAGATCAAGGCCTACGAGGCCACTCGTGCCCCCTGGATGCCAACTACCCGCTGAGTACGGCGTGGACCCTACGCCGGGTCCCCCCGTTCGGCGGGCTCGATCCCTGGAGGGGAGAGCCCGCCGGGTCCCCGGCGCCGACCACCACGAGGGGCAGGGGGGCAGCCAGCGTCGGGGGACCCGGTGGATGATGAGTTGCGACCCTCGGTTATGCCTTTCGCAACTGCGATCTAGGTGCTCCCCCTGGTCCGGAGGAGTTGGTCATTGGAGTTGTGCGCCGTCCCACCGCGACAAACGGTACACGAACGGGAGGTCCAACACGGGAACCCTGAACCGGCGGCGGCCAAGAATCACGCTGGGTAGCTGTGATTCCCGAAGCTCCTTCCCGTCCTTCAGGCCAGTGCACGTGTGGGTCTCCCCGAGTGGTCCGCCGCCTCTGCCACAACACCGCCCAACGAAGCGGCTTACTGCCCTGCTGGCGTCATCGTATGCCTGCTTCGTCCACCGGTCAATCGTCCGCTGGCGGAATATCGAAGGTCGAACCGGCTTCGACGCCAATGCCACGGAGGGTGGCGAGGGTGGCCACCGTCATCTCGCTGTCATCTTGATGGGGCAGGATCGGCAGCCTATGTGGACCGCGCCTCGGGGCTTCAGGCGGCGAAGCGGCCCCACGCCGGTGCTTCGACGCGCAACGCCGCGGACCACTCGATGAGGGTGCTCGTGGCCGAAGACGATCCGGGTCTTCGTTCGGTCCTCGAACGGGGACTGCGGGAGCAGGGTTACGTGGTCGATGGTGTGGTCGACGGTGCCGAGGCACTGGCCTACCTCCGCTCGTACACCTATGAGGTGGCGGTACTCGACTGGCGGATGCCCAAGAAGACCGGCATCGAGGTGATTGCGGAGATGCGGAGCCGAGGGGATCGCACACCGGTGCTCATGCTCACCGCCAGGGATGCGACCGAGGACCGGGTGGAGGGACTCAACCAAGGGGCCGACGACTACCTGGTCAAGCCCTTCTCCTTTGCCGAACTTGTGGCCCGTATCACCGCCCTGCAGCGACGTCCCGCCCTCACCGTCGACCCCGTGCTGACCAATGGCGACCTTCAGTTCGACCCAACCACCCGGGTGGTCACCCGCAGGGGCAAGCCGGTAACCCTCACCACCATCGAGACCGGACTCATGGAGCTGTTCATGCGGCGGTCGCCGGCCGTCGTCAGCCGGCGCACCATTGCCCTGCAGGTGTGGGACGACGAGGCTGACGCCGTCGGCTCCAACACCATCGACGTCCATGTCGGACGCCTCCGGGCCAAGCTCGGTGAGACAACCTCTCGCATCGAGACGGTACGCGGCACCGGCTACCGGATGGTGGCCGGATGAGCCTTCTGGACCTGGTGCGCCAGCGCGATGCCCAGTGGGTCCACGCGGCCAAAGTGGCGCTGGGCGCCACCGCCATCGTCGGGGCGGTGGCCGTACTCATGGCCCTGGCGGCCAACCTGGCCATCGTCCACCATCTCGAGCAGGGGGTCGACGCGCGGCTGGGCACGCGGCTGGCCAGCGTCGAGCAAGGTTCGGTCAACCCGCTGTCCACCGTCACCGGGGCTCCCCACAGCGGCGACCTCGACGACGCCCCGTCCTTCCTGTGGTTGGTCGGAGCTGACGGCACACCCCAACCCCTGACGGCCGGTGCCCCGAACTCCCTCCCCACACCTGGTCGGCGGGGACCGTGACACTGACCACGGCGGGAACTTCCTTCCGGTTCGACGCCATCAACTCGAGCGGTCGGATCCTGGTGGCCGGGGAGAGTGTCGGGAGGATCGGGGAGGTGCGTGACGAGCTGCTCATCGCCGAGACGGTGCTGGGGGTCCTGCTGCTGGTCGTCACCTTCATAGGGTCATTCCTGGTGGGACTTCGGGCCTCGGCCCCCATCGAACAGATCCGACGTCGCCAGGCGGAGTTCACGGCCGACGCCTCCCATGAGCTGCGCACGCCGTTGAGTGTCATCGAGGCCGAGGTCGATCTGGCCCTTGGTCGGGAGAGGGATGCCTCCAGCTACCAGGAGACCCTGCGAAGGGTGTCCTCGGAGAGTGGCCGGCTCCGGTGCATCGTGGAGGACCTACTCTGGCTGGCCCGGGCCGATGCCGACCCGCCGGACGCTCAGACCGACGAGATCACCGACGTCGCCCAGGTGGGCGTGGCCTGCCTCTCGCGCTTCCGGGCCGTGGCCGATGCCAACTCGATCACGCTCACCGGCCGGATCGATCCCGGGACGAGTTGTGAGGTCCGGGCCGACAGCGACTCGGTGGACCGCCTGATCAGCGTGCTCCTCGACAACGCCTGCCGGTACGCCGGCGAGCACGGTTCAGTGGACCTCGGGGTCACAGCCCACGGTGGTCGGGTGGTGATGACCGTCGACGACTCGGGCCCGGGTATTCCCGAGGCCCATAGGGACCTGGTCTTCGACCGCTTTCACCGGGCCGACGACAAGCCCGGAGGGACGGGGTTGGGCCTGGCCATCGCTGACGCCGTGGTCAGGAACAGCGGTGGCACCTGGAGCGTCGGCTCATCGCCCATGGGTGGTGCCCGGATGGAGGTGTCATGGCGACTCGCCTCGGCGACCCCTGCTCGGCCAGCCGCCCGGCCCACCGCCCGCTCCGCACCGTAATTCCGGAGTGGATGCCCGGTTGACCTGGTCTTTTCTTCGAAAATTCTTATCGTTGTGTCATGGAAACGTCAGGATGCGGTCGTAGCCTTTGTGTATGAGCAGCCCTCGGTTCGCCGGACGGAGCGTGAGTCCCGACCACGGCATCCGCCGTCGACGGGATGCCGCCATCGAGCGCACCCGCTCCCTCACCAGGACGATCGCCGTGGCGTCGGTGGCCGCCGTGGCCGCCTTCGGGATCTACGTCAGCCGAGCCCTCCCTGGACACGCGTCCACCAGCACAGCCACCTCCGGAGCGACGGTCAGCCCGTCGCCGAGTGGCACCTCCGCCGGCGACGGCTCGGGCGCTAGCACCAACCAATCCCCCACCAACCTCGCTCCTCCCGCGTCGCCGCCAGTGCAGTCCCAGCGGCAGGCACCGGTGGTCAGCGGCTCGAGCTGACCGTGGAAGCCGCACTGGTCCGTGAGGCCAGAGACCTGGCTGTCTACCGGACCTCCCGCTGGTCCACCACCGTTGAACTGGTGGTTACGGAACCGCACCTCGTGGCCCGAGCCACGGCCATCCTCCAGCGTCAACTGGACCGCGTTGAGCAGGTGGCTAGCCGTTTTCGGCCCGATTCCGAGGTGGTCCGGCTGCAGGCCGCAATGACACGGTCCCCGAGCTGGCCCCATCCGGTCTCCGAGGACCTGTACGAAGCGGTGGCCATTGCCGTTCGCGCCGCCGCCCTGAGTGACGGCGCCGTCGATCCCACGGTGGGCTCGGCCCTCTGCGGCCTGGGGTACGACCGCGACTTTTCGGCCCTGGCCGACGGAGTGGCCGGCAGCATGCCGGCGCCGCATCCCGTGCCCGGATGGCAGACCGTCACCCTCGATGCGGAACGCCGGGCCGTAGGCCTCTTGCCCGGCACGGTGCTGGACCTCGGGGCCACGGCCAAAGCGTGGGCTGCCGACAGGGCCTGTGCCGCCATCGCCAACGAGCTCGGGTGTGGCACCTTGGTCTCGCTCGGCGGCGACCTCGCCGTCCAGAACGCACCCGATGAAGGTTTCACCGTCGGCATCGCCGACATCTGTGGTGACGAGACCACCTCGGTACAGGTCAGCGTGAAATCGGGGGGCCTGGCCACGTCTGGCATCGGCCGACGGCACTGGATGCTGGGTGGCCACAACGTGCACCACATCGTCGACCCCGACACCGGCCTCCCGGTGGACTCCTACTGGAGGACGGTGTCGGTGGCCGCCGGCTCGTGTGTCGATGCCAACATCGCCTCGACCGCGGCCATCGTCAAGGGCGTGGGTGCGGTGACCTGGCTGGAGGCGGCGGCTCTACCGGCCCGGCTCGTGCGCACCGACGGTCTGTACCTCACCGCCGCCGGCTGGCCGGTCGATGCGGACGACGATCCCACGCCACTCCACGTCTACCAATGACATCTCCAGCCGAGCTGATCGGCACGGCCTCCAACGGGACGGCCCTCTGGTATCTGACCCGGTCGACGGGTCTCGTGGCCCTCGTCCTGCTCACCGCCACGGTGGTCATCGGCGTGGTGGCCTCGGTGGGATGGACGACAGAGCGCTGGCCCCGCTTCCTGTCCCAGGACATCCACCGCAACCTCTCACTGTTCTGTGTGGGCTTCGTCGCCATCCACGTGGTCACGACGGTGAGCGACGGGTTCGTACCCATCGGGTTCGCCGACGCCTTCGTCCCCTTCCTGACCCCCTATCGGCCGCTCTACGTGGGCCTCGGGGCCCTGACCTTCGACCTGCTGCTGGCCGTGCTCATCACCAGCGCCCTCCGGCACAAGATCGGATATTCCTCGTGGCGGTTCGTCCACTGGCTCGCCTACTTGAGCTTCCCCATCGCCCTGTTCCACTCGCTGGGCAGCGGTACCGACGCTCCGCTCCCCGTGGTCCTTCTGCTCGACGCGGCGTGTACGGCCGCCGTGGTCGGCGTGGTGGGCTGGCGACTCGTCACGGGCCGGACCTTTACCGCCGGCCAACGGACCGCGGCCGTGGTGGGCACCACGGTCGTCGGTCTGACCCTGGTCATATTCACCGCTCTCGGTCCGCTACGTCCGGGGTGGTCGCACCGATCGGGAACCTCGGCGGCCCTGCTAGCCCAACTGGCCAAGAAGACGGCTGGGTCAACCGGCTCGGCCTCCAGCACCACCACCACTCCGAGCACGTCGACTACCAGTCCGGCGTCGGTCGGTTCGGCTCCTACTCCCCCCTTCACCGCCTCGGTGAGCGGCAGCCAGTCCACGTCCAGACCCAACAGTTCCGGACAGGTGCAGGTGGTCCTGTCCATGCACCTCCAGAACAGCGCCTCTACGCCGTTGACGGTGACCCTCGTTGGGGACGCCGTCCAGGGGGGTGGGGTCGCCCTGTCGTCGGGGACGGTGGCCCTGGGCTCCTCGCGCGGCGTGGTGACGTCGCTCAACGGGGGGACGGTGTCGGCCCGCATCTCCTCCCCCACGCCCATGGACCTCACCCTGTCGCTGCAGGTGGACCAGAACTCGGGAGCGCTTTCTGGCACGGCCACCGGCACCGCCCGGTCCGGCGACGACGGGAACTCCCAATGAGTGCCGACCAGACCCGCTCGTCGGCTCGCCCATCCTCCGGGGCCACCCCGCCACCGGGCTCCGAGCGCCTGCTGTCCGGGGTCGATTCCGGCGGCCGGGCCGTCGGCTTGGTGGCCCACCTCGAGCGATGGGGCGGCCTGCCGGACTGGCCCGGGTCGAAGTTCCTCGACGAGCTCGAGCGCAGCGGACTGCGGGGGCAAGGCGGGGCGTGGTTTCCACTGGCCACCAAGTGGCGCTCGCTGCGCCGGACCCGGATGAAAGGCCCGGTCATCGTGGCCAACGGGGCCGAGGGTGAGCCCGCCAGCGGCAAGGACCGGCTCCTGGTCCACCAGGTTCCGCACCTTGTCCTCGACGGGGCGGCTGTGGCGGCCAGGACACTCGGTGCCTCACAGGTCTTCGTCCACGTGCATGCCGGCGCGGTCGACACCATGCGCCGGGCCATCGCCGAACGGAAGCACCAAGGAATCGACCCGGTGGCCGTCGACGTGGTGGTCGCCCCCGACCGGTACCTGGCCGGGCAGGAGTCGGCCGTCGTCAGTACCATCACCGGACAGCGACCGGCCACGCCCTACTTCACCCGGATCCGCACGGTGCGGGACCAGGGAGTCGGCGGTCGGCCCACATTGGTCCAGAACGTGGAGTCGCTGGCCCACGTGGCCCTGGTCGCCCGGTTCGGAGCCCAGTGGTTCCGGTCGGTCGGGACGCCGGACTCCCCGGGAACCTCGTTGTTCACCATCACCGGTCGCTGGGCCGAGCCCCAGATCGTAGAAGTGCCCCTGGGCATGCCGATGGGAACGTTTCTGGGCCTCGGGGTCGGCGACGCCCAGAGCGTGCAAGGCGTACTGCTCGGCGGGTATGGGGGCGGCTGGCTGTCCACGGCCCAGGCCCTGGCGATGCCGATGACCGAGGAGGAGGCCCGTCGGAACGGCTCATCGCTCGGGGCCGGAGTGCTGGCGCTGCTGCCTGCGGGGGTGTGCCCCCTCGTTGAGGTCAGCCGGGTGGCCAGCTATATGGACGGGCAGAAGGCCGGACAGTGTGGACCGTGCATCTACGGGCTGGACTCCATCTCCCAAGGTCTCGAGCTGCTGGCCTATCAGCCCCGATCACTGCGGGGTGGCCTGGCCGGCATCGTGAGCGTGTGCGACCTGATGGACGGACGAGGGGCGTGCGGCCACCCCGACGGCGTGGCCCGATTCGTGCGCACCGCCCTGCGGGTGTTCGAGGACCACGCCCAGCTCCACCTGCAACGGGGGCCGTGCCACGGGTCCGGCCATCCGTTCCTGCCCGTGCCCGCTACCGGCCGGCGGACGTCGCGGTCGCTCCAGTCGGCAGTTGCCCGATGAGCCCGGTGGGGCGGACGACTGTACGGGCATCGCGATTCACCCTGGTGGTCGATCCCGTTGCCTGCGACGGCCACGGGGTCTGCGCCGAACTGCTCCCTGAGCGGATCGGCCTCGACCCGTGGGGCTTCCCCCTCCTCGCAGAGGGCCCGGTGCCCATAGAGCTGCTGGACCACGCCGAGCGGGCGGTGAGCAGCTGCCCACGACTGGCGCTGAAGTTGGTGGAGCGGGGCTGAGCGATCGTCAGCGTCTCGATCACCAGGAAGGCCGGACGGACCGGCACGTAACCTTGATCTGGAAGCCATGGACCGCGGCATTGCCCTCATGGAGTCCGAATCCGCCCGAGGAGCGGGGCGTGGGTCCTGCAGCACGAAGTCGAGATGGTGCTGCCGAGGCCCAGCGCGCACGAGCCTTGCCGTCAAACCCCATCACGGTGCCCTCATCTCTTGTCCCTCCCGCTCCTCTTGGCGGCCAACCTTTGGTGCGGATGGCGCCTCGAACCCGCAATCCGACAGCCGGTCCCCGCTGGTTTGCGCCCAGCCTGGGCCTGTGCCCACGGTAGGGTGCACCATGATCCGTTGGCTGAGACGAGTGGCCCTGCTCATGGCCCTAGGCGTCGGAATTCGCTGGCTGTTGAGGTACCAGCTCCGAGAGCAGGCGCGCAGTGGAGTAGCGCCCCCCATCGGTGGCGACACCTGGCCGCCGGTGCCGGTCAATCCGGCCAGGAACTAGTCACCTCCGGTCACGGCGCCCAACCGGTCGGCCGGAGACCGTGCCCAGAGGGATCCGGATGCGATTGATGCCCCCCGCTCGGTGGGAGTCCACGCCGGCTGAGCTCCTCGGGCGACGTAGGAACGCTCACCGGCCTGGGGAGGCCGCAGAGCGCCCGAGAACCGCCTCTGCCGCCGGAAATCCCCGAAGGCCCCACCCTGCCGGGGAAAACTCGCCTCGGTAGCTGCGTCCCGCCGGTGCCAACCGGGCAAGCCCAGTCTGCCCGATCAACCCTCGTCCCTGGACCACCTGGCCGCATGGGTGCACTCCCCCACTTGGACCGAGTAGTCCTGATAGAACTCGTCACGTCCGACCTGCATGGCCTGACGGTGACGGGGATCGTTCCTCCAGACTTGATGGGCCTCGAGAGTGGCGAAGGTAATCAGCGACACCCGCTCGCCGTCTTCGGCGACGAAGGTCTTGAAGTCCACGAAGCCCGGCACCCTGCGGGCGGCAGCCTGCATCTCTTCTGACAGCTTCTGGTACGCCGCCTCGGACTCCCGCCGCCGGCGCGACCGGAACACGGTCATCATCTGGCCCTCGCCAAACGGCCTCCCTGCTCGAGCGTCCGCCACGCTGTGACTCCTCCCGGTGTCTGTTTCCGTGCTGTTGTGACCTGACCAGTCGACTACGACTCGACGGTATGGACGTGGCTGATGCCTGGGGCCCCCCGAAGTTGGGCCAGAGCCGCGTCGGGGACCTGCTGGTCGGTCGACAACACCATCAGCGCGGTGTTGCCGGTGGCCGACGGGCCGACCGCCATGGAGGAGATGGACACCTGGGCCTCACCCAGAATGGTGCCCACCACGCCGATCATGCCGGCCCGGTCGTCGTTCCGGAGCACGACCATGTGGGGAGCCGGTGGGACTTCGACCGTATGGTCGTCGATCATGACCAGCCGCGGCTCGGTCCGCGGGCCGGTCAGCGTGCCGGCGACGGCGTGGTCGCCACTGCGAAGCGTGACCAGGTTCACGTAGTCGTGGGCGGTGACCGTCGAGGTCTCTCTCACCTCGAGACCGCGCTCGGCGGCCAGTTGGGGGGCGTTCACGTAGCTCACCGGCTCTTCGGTGGCGGCGGCGAACAGGCCCTTCAGCACCGACAGCGTCAGGATGCCGGTGCCGGCCCCGGCCAGACCGCCCTGGTACTCGATCTCCAGCACATCGGGCAGCCCGTCGTTGAGGCACGAGAGGATCTTGCCCAGCTGCTCGGCCAGGCCCATGAACGGACGGACGGTCTCCGAGACATCGGTGGCGGCGACATTGACCGCGAAGGGAACGAAGTCCCCGTTGAGGGCCAGGATGACCTGCTCAGCGATAGTCACTCCTGCCTTGTCCTGCGCCTCGGCCGTTGAGGCTCCGAGGTGCGGCGCGACGACCACCGACGACAGCTCGAACAGGGGTGACTCGGTGGTCGGCTCCTTGGCGAACACGTCGAGACCGGCCCCCTGCACCTGGCCGGAGCGGATGGCCTCGGCCAGGGCATCCTCATCCACGATCCCACCCCGGGCGGTATTGATGATGCGGAGGCCCGGCTTGGACTTGGCCAGGAGGTCCTTGCCGATGAGTCCGAGGGTCTCGGCGTTCTTGGGTAGGTGCACAGTAACGAAGTCGGAGCACGCCATGAGCTCCTCCAGGCCCATGAGCTCCACGCCCATGTGCTTGGCCCGGTCGGCCGACACGAAGGGGTCGTAGGCCACCAGTCGCATGCCGAAGGCCAAGGCCCGTTGGGCCACCAGGGCGCCCACTCGGCCCAGGCCGACCACGCCCAGGGTCTTGCCGTGGAGCTCGACGCCCTCCCACTTCGACCGCTCCCACTTCCCCGCCACCAACGCCGCGTGGGCCTGGGGAATGTTCCTCGCCTGGGCCAGCAACAGGGCCATGGCCTGTTCGGCCGCCGAGAGGATGTTGGACTGGGGGGCATTGACCACCATCACGCCCCGCTCGGTGGCTGCAGCTACGTCCACGTTGTCGAGGCCGATCCCGGCTCGGCCCACCACCACCAGGTCGGTCCCCGCGGCCAGGACTTCCGCGGTCACGGTGGTGGCCGAACGGATGATGAGAGCTTCGGCCCCGACGATGGCCCCCACCAGCTCCTCGGGGGACAGCCCGAGCTGCACATCGACATCATGACCAGCTTCGGCCATGAGATCGAGTCCGGGCTGAGCCAGCTTTTCGGTGACGAGCACCCTACCCATGGGATTCCTCTCTGTGGGAGATCTTGTCGTTGTGCTTCCGACGCTTCGCCGTGCTCACGATGCCTCGCCGAACAGCTTGGTCAGGCGGGAGACGCCTTCGACCAGATCGTCGTCCCCCAGGGCATACGACATCCGGAAGTAGCCCGGAGCGCCAAAGGCCTCTCCCGGGACCACGGCCACCTTTGCCTCCTCAATGGCCAGCTCGGCCAGCTCGGTGCTCGAGTGTGCGGTCCGGCCCCGGATGGAGCGGCCGTAGAGGCCCTCCACCGAGGGGAAGGCGTAGAACGCGCCCTCGGGCAAGAGGCAGGTCACGCCCTCGATCTCGTTCAGCATGGAGTGGATGGTCTTCCGGCGTCGGTCGAAGGCGGCCCGCATCATGGCCACGGCCTCGAGGTCGCCACTCACTGCGGCCAGCGCCGCCCGCTGGGACACATTGGCCACATTCGAGGTCTCGTGGGATTGGAGGTTGGTGGCCGCCGTGACCACGTCGCTCGGGCCGATCATCCAGCCCACCCGCCAGCCGGTCATGGCGTAGGTCTTGGCCACACCGTTGACCACGATGCACCGGTCGACCAGCTCGGGCACCAAGACCGGCATGGAGTGGTGTTCGGCCCCGCCGTACACCAGGTGCTCGTAGATCTCGTCGGTCAGGACCCACAGGCCGCGCTCCACAGCCCACTGGCCGATGGCCTCGATCTCTGCCTTGGGATAGACCGCCCCCGTCGGGTTGGAGGGAGAGACGAAGAGGAGCACCTTGGTCCGGGGGGTGTACGCCGCCTCGAGCTGCTCGAGGGTGACCCGGAAGCCGCTCGCCGTATCGGTGGGGATGACGACCGGGACGCCACCGGCCAGGGCGACGACCTCGGGATAGGTGGTCCAGTAGGGGGCGAGCACCAGCACCTCATCGCCGGGGTCGCACAGGACGGCGAACGAGTTGGCAATGGCCTGCTTGCCTCCGTTGGTGACCAGGATCTGCGACGCGGTGACCTCAAGGCCCGAATCCCGCTTGGTCTTGGCGGCCAACGCCTCCCGCAGCTCAGGGAGACCGGCTGTCGGGGTGTATTTGTGTGTCTTGGGGTCCCGGCAGGCCACCTCGGCCGCCGCCACGATGTGCTCGGGCGTCGGGAAGTCGGGCTCGCCGGCCCCGAAGCCGATGACGCTCTCCCCCTGAGCCTGCAGGGCCTTGGCCTTGGCGTCGACGGCCAGCGTGGCCGAGGGCGAGACGGCGGCGATCCGCTTCGAAATCCGCTGACCGGTCATAGTGCCACCCGTCGCAGCCGAGGGGACCGCGGGGGTGCGGTTTCTGGGTGTCTGACCATGGTGCCATGATTCCATACGTGACCGACATCCCTGACATCACCATCCCCGCCAACCTTCTGCCCGGCGACGGGCGGTTCGGATCCGGCCCATCCAAGGTGCGCCCCGAAGCCGTGGCCGACCTGGCCGCCTCGGCTGGCACGTTCCTCGGGACCAGCCACCGTCAAAAGACGGTCAAATCCGTGGTCGGCAGCCTCCGGGAAGGACTGGCCCAACTCTTCGCCCTTCCAGACGGCTACGAGGTGGTGCTGGGCAACGGGGGCACCACCTGCTTCTGGGATGCCGCCACGTTCGGGCTGATCGACCGCAAGAGCCAGCATCTCAGCTTCGGGGAGTTCTCTTCCAAGTTCGCCACGGCGGCCTCCGACGCTCCCCATCTCGACGATCCTGAGATCATCGCCTCCGAGGTCGGGACCCATCCGGTGGCAGTGGCCCGAGACGATATCGACCTCTACGCGCTGACCCATAACGAAACGTCCACCGGGGTCATGATGCCCATCGCCCGGCCGGACGGCGTGGCCCCACCAAGTGCCGGTGGCGGCCTGGTGGCGGTGGACGCCACCTCGGGTGCCGGGGGCCTACGGGTCGACCCCGCCGAGTTCGACACCTACTACTTCGCGCCCCAGAAGTGCTTCGGATCGGACGGAGGCTTGTGGGTCGCCCTGCTCTCGCCGGCCGCCCAGAACCGGATCGCCGCCATCGCCGCGACCAAGCGATGGGTGCCGGCCTCGATGGACCTGACCATCGCTCTCGACAACTCCAAGCTGAACCAGACCTACAACACGCCCGCCCTGGCCACCATCTTCCTCTTCGACCACCAGGTCCGATGGTTCAACGATCGAGGCGGCATCGAATTCTCAGCCGGGCGGTGCGACCGGTCGGCCGAGACCCTGTACACCTGGGCTGACAACTCGGACTTCGCCACCCCATTCGTCTCCCGGGAGCAGGACCGGAGCCACGTGGTGGGCACCATTGACTTCGACGATGCCATCGACGCCGCCACGGTTGCCGCCGTGCTCCGCCGGAACGGCATCGTGGACACCGAGCCCTATCGCAAGCTGGGGCGCAATCAGCTCAGGATCGCCATGTTCCCGGCCATCGACCCCGAAGACATTGCTTCACTGTGCGCCTGCATCAACTACGTGGTCGGCGCCCTCGCCGCCTGAGGGCGCGAGGGCGGCCCTGCCCCAGCCTTGCTCCCCCCCCGGTGGCCGGCAGCTGGTAGACATCACGGTGGGCGCGCACGCAGTCACAGATTCGGCCGAGTCCTAACCCGGTTCCGCCTGTGCGCCAGGCATTTGAAGAAGATTCATCTTCGTGACACCTATTGGGTCGCGCCAGTAGCCACAATCTTAAGAGGACCGATTGATGAGGGATTGTGACAGGACTTCACGGATGGCAGCCTGACCCGTCAGGTACATTTCCCTCCCGCTACTTCGAGGCAGGAGACCCGACGCCCTGGGTGAGCGACGGCCATGCGGTCTTTCAGTCCCCGCTGCCACCGCCGAAGCTGCCTCTTCTGCCCAACTTGTACGCGCCTCCACGAGCCGATCCCACCGCCTCGGCCCAGGACCCGTCGGAGCAGCGACCTGTCGGTTGGTACCGAAACGTTGCCGACCCCACCCGCTTCAGGTACTGGGACGGAGACCGCTGGATCGAGACGGGCGGTCCGCCGACCATCATGGCGTCCCATCCGGCAGAAGTCTCTCCGGAACCGAACGGTACGCCAGCACAGAAGCCGGCGGCCGGTCGCAGGCGCCCCCGCTCGATCGTCACGGTGGCGGAGGCGCTGGCGATCGCCCTGGTGCTGGTCGCGGTCATCACCTTCGCCTTCCACGCCTCGGGTTCCGGGCACCCCGTGGCGCGGACCCAAGGGCCGGCTACCACCGCTCTGGCGCCGAATCCACCTACGACCACGTTGCCTCCAACCACCACGGAGGTTCCGGTCAATCCGGTGGCCGTTTGGTGGACCAGCACTGGTGGACCGGCCACCTCCCAACTGACCACTGACCTGGGCAACATCCAGGTCGATGGGTCGAGTGGGGCCAAGCTGGCGGAGGACTGCACCACCTTTGCCACCCACTCGGCGGCCGCCGACTCGGCCGCCCCGGCCCCCGATCCTGCCATCGAACGCGAGCTGGCAATTGACGCTTTCGACGACCCATCGGGTGGCGGTCGCCTGCACCAGCCAGGCATACCAGCGGGTGGCTACCGATGTGCCGCCGGCGTTGTACACCATCCGCGATCTCGCCCACCAGGTCGGTCCGTATCTGTCCGGCCGGGCACCGTGACCGTCAGGAGGTGGGCGCGGCGCTGAGACGCCGACGGGCCCGGGCCAGGTTCCGACAGGACGTCACCGCCCGCACGAGCGCGGTGGGCGCCAGGGGTACTGGCCCGTGGGGTGGCCACCGGGACGCAACGGGGTGCAGGGACGCCCCGAGCGGGTCCCCGATGAGCCCGGCGATAGGTAAGGCGACGCCGTGACTACCGGGTGGCGCCGGCCGGCTCCCGCACGGTTCGATTCCGGGCCACCGCTTCAGCGATGAGTCGGACCAGCTCGTCGGCCGCATCCATCCCGACGATCGGCCGGAGCCAGAGGGTCAGATCGATCGGTGTGAGATCGGTTCGGGGGGCCACCTCGGTACGTCGGAGTTCGCCGGTGACGTCGAACACGCCGACCCACCATCCCGGAACCACCATGTCGTCAGAACCGTACAGGCGAAGGTCGGCTACGTCAGAACCGATCTGGACGGTCGCCGCGAGCTGGGGTTCTCCTGCTGGGATGGCCACGAAGAGTGACAGTACCGCTCATGATTTCGAGCGCGCCACTGACGTCACGGTGGGCGTTCGGGCCTTCACTTCCAGGGAGTATCCGCCGATACTCGCTGCCTACCGCCTCGCGGCAAGTGCAGGTGCAGCCGATGGCAACCCTGAGGACACCCTGCCCGGAGCCGTGTTTCGCCTCCGAGACCGGTCGCCAACCACGGAGCGCGACCGGAGAGCCTCCGGTGGCCGGCCACCGAGGGCACGGTGGCGAGGACCCTCGGCCCCCCTCCGTGCGGAGACTCCTGGCCTGTGGTGGCTTCCCGGCTGGACGACTCGTGCTTCGCCCCGGGGTCACCCCACCCTCGAGCGACCGGGTCCGTCGGGGCCCGGTCAGCCGCCGGAGATGTCCTGGATCTTCTGCTTTCCAGCGGTGACGAACGGCATCATGTCCCGCAGTTCGGCCCCCACCTTCTCGATGGGATGGTCGAAGCCGGCCTGACGCAGCGCCTTGTAGTTGGGCCGTCCGTTGGCATTCTCGGCCACCCATTCCTTGGCGAAGGTGCCGTCCTGGATCTCGCCCAGGATGGCCTTCATCTCCTCACGGACGGCCTGGTTGATCACCCGCGGCCCCCGGGTCAGATCGCCATATTCCGCGGTGTCCGAGATGGAGAACCGCATCCCGCTGATCCCCTGCTCGTACATGAGATCGACGATCAGCTTGAGTTCATGGAGGCACTCGAAGTACGCCGACTCGGGCTGGTAGCCCGCCCCCACCAGCGTCTCGTAGCCGGCCTGCACCAACGCGGTCAGGCCACCGCACAGCACCACCTGCTCGCCGAACAGGTCGGTCTCGGTCTCCTCCGCGAAGGTGGTGTCGAGAACGCCCGCCCGAGTGGCCCCGATGGCGTGGGCGTAGGACAGTGCCAGGTCGTGAGCCTGGCCGGACGGATCGGCCGACACCGCCACCAGCGAGGGCACGCCGCCTCCCTCGGTGTAGGTGCGCCGCACCAGGTGGCCGGGGCCCTTGGGGGCCACCATGGCCACGTCCACATCTGCCGGCGGGGTGATCAGGCCAAAGCGGATGTTGAAGCCGTGGGCGAAGAACAGCGCGTCACCGGCCTTGAGGTGCGGAGCGATCTCTGCCTCGTACACCGCGGCCTGTTCAGTATCGGGGAGGAGGATCATGATCACGTCGGCCTCGGCGGCGGCATCGGCGACCGACAGCACCCGCAGGCCGGCCTCCTCGGCCTTCTGCCTGGAGCTCGACCCCTCCCGCAGGGCGACGCGCACGTCGACCCCACTCTCGGACAGGTTGAGGGCGTGGGCGTGGCCCTGCGATCCGTAGCCGATCACCGCCACCTTCCGATTGCCGATGAGGCTCGGGTCGGCATCCTTCTCGTAGTACAGCGTGGCCATCGTGATCAACCTGCCTTCTCTGTGTTGTGTCCGATCGGGGAGTCCGCCAGATGAAGCGGCCCGTGGTCTCCGGACCGGTCCAGCTTAGGCAACGCCACGCGGCCAGTCCGCTGCATCTCCACGATGCCGTAGGTGCGGATGAGGTCCTCAAAGTCGTCCAGCTTGGTGGGGGCGCCCTCGAGGGCGACCGTCAGCCGGTCGTGTCCGACATCCACGATCTTGCCCTCGAACACCCCGACGAGCTGGATGATCTGACCCCGGGTTTCCGGACCGGCCTCGAGGGTGGCCATCAGCAGCTCCCGCTCCCGGGCCAGAGCGGGGTCCAGTTCGGTGATCGACACCACAGGGATGAGCTTGTCCAGCTGCTTCATGATCTGGTCCAAGGGGGCCGACTCCACGTCCACCACAATGGTGATCCGGCTGAACCGCTCGTTGTCTGAAGGAGCGACGGCCAGGGAGAAGATGTTGTAGCCGCGCCGGGAGAACAGGCCGGCCACCCGGGCCAACACTCCGGCCTTGTTCTCGACGAGCACGGTCAGGGTGTGATGGCGCTTGTCCGCTCCGTAGACGCTCATCGGCCCTCTCCATCGGTCAGGGACGGGTCGACCACGATGTCGTCGTTGGAGGCACCGGCCGCCACCATGGGATACACCTTCTCGAAGGCATCGGTCCGGAAGTCGATGACCACGGGCCGGTCGTCGATGCTGTTGGCCTTGTCGATGGCCGAAGTGACCTCCTCGGTCGACTCCACCCGGATACCGGCACAACCCATGGACTCGGCCCATCCCACGTAGTCGGGAAGGTCGGGCGACAGATAGACCTCCGAGTATCGCTCCTCGTAGAACATCTCCTGCCATTGGCGCACCATGCCCAAGTAGGCGTTGTTGAGGATGGCGATCTTCACCGGGATCCGCTCCGAGCTGGCCGTGACCAGCTCCTGCGCGGTCATCTGGAAGCACCCGTCGCCGTCGACGGCCCAGACCATCTTGTCCGGTCGGCCGACCTTGGCCCCGATGGCTGCGGGCACGGCGAAGCCCATGGTACCCAGACCACCCGAGTTGACCCAGGTGTAGGGGTAGTCGAACTGCCACCACTGGGACGCGAACATCTGGTGCTGACCCACCCCCGACGCCACGATGGTGTCCTCCGGTGTGGCGTCGCGGAGCGCCTCCAGGACGAACTGGGGCTTGAGGGCTCCCGACCCCGGCTGCTGGTCGTAGACCAGGGGGAAGCGGCGCTGCCATTCGCTGAGCTGGGAGCGCCATGGGATGAGCCGGTCGCGGGGATGGGAGGCGGCCACCGAGCCGGAGGTGGCCGGGGCCCCGGACACGGCGTCGCTGGGCGCCCCGCCCGAGCCTGCCCGAGTCGACTCGGCGTGGGGCAGTCCGAGGTCAGAGAGAGCCACCAGCAGCTCGTCGACGACCAGCCGGCAGTCACCGGCGACGGCCACGTCGGCCCGGCGCACCTTGTTGTGCTCCGCCGGGTCGATGTCCACATGGATGACCTTGGCCTCGGGGGCGAAGGCGTCCACCCGGCCGGTGACCCGATCGTCGAATCGGCTACCCAGGGCGATGAGCAGGTCGGAACGCTGCATGGCCGTCACCGCGGTGTAGTTGCCGTGCATGCCGGGCATGCCCAGGCAGAGCGGATGCGAGTCGGGGAAGGAACCCCGGGCCATCAGGGTGGTGACCACCGGGATGCCGGTCCGTTCGGCCAACTCCCGGAGCCCCTCGGCCGCCCGGGCCTTCAAGATGCCACCGCCGGCGTAGATGACCGGACGCTCGGCGGCCAGGATCAGCTGTGCCGCTTCGCGGATCGCTGCCGGATCGCCCTCCCTCATCGGGTGGTAGCCCGGCAGGTCCAGGTCGGAGGCCTCGGGCCAGTACCACTCCATGCGGCTGTTGGCGATGTCCTTGGGAATGTCGATGAGGACAGGCCCGGGCCGGCCGGTGGTGGCCACGTGGAAGGCCTCCGCCACCACCCGGGGGATGTCCTTCACGTCGGTGATCAGCCAGTTGTGCTTGGTGATCCCCATGGTGATGCCGGTGATGTCGCTCTCCTGGAAGGCGTCGGTGCCGATGGCCGTGGTGGCCACCTGTCCGGTCACCACCACGAGGGGGATCGAGTCCATGTAGGCGTCGGCCAACGGGGTCACGATGTTGGTGGCGCCGGGGCCACTGGTGACCATGGCCACACCGGGCCTGCCGGTGACCTGGGCATACCCCTCGGCCATATGACCGGCCCCCTGCTCGTGGCGCACCAGGATGTGCCGGATGGACGAGTCGAGGATCGGGTCGTAGACGGGCAGGATGGCGCCGCCGGGGAGGCCGAACATGACCTCCACCTGCTGCATCTCCAAGCTCTTGATCAGTGCTTGTGCTCCGGTCAGTTCCATCGGGTGCTCCTTGTGTCTGCGTGGTACGGCGGTTGTCGTGGAGGTGGTGAGCGGCAGGAGTGCGGGCCCCGGTCCACCGTTGCCGGGACGAAAAACGACCTCCCACTCGGGGAGGTCGGAAAGCGCACACGGCGAGAGAGCGTCGCGTGCGCTACGAAACGATTACCAGGATGTTGAGGTCGGACGGGCTGATACGCATCGTGGGAACAGTTTGACACGTGCGAGGGCCGAGAACAAGCGCACCGGAGCGGGCGCGAGCGTCCCGTCGGCCGACCGGGTGGGCCCGGCCGTGCCGGACTGGCCCTTCCGCACTCGCTCCGCCGCCGTCGGGCGCTCCTCGATCCGCGTCAAGATGGGGTCATGCGCCGACTCGTCCTCACCGTCACCTGCCCGGACGGTACGGGGATCGTGGCCGCTGTCACCGGCTTCATCGCCAGCCACGGCGGATGGGTCGTCGAGGCCGCCCAACACGGTGATCTCAACACCGGCCGTTTCTTCCAGCGCATCGAGGTACTGGCCGAGAGCTTGCCGTTCGGCGTCGACGAGTTCGCCCGGAAATTCTCCGGACTGGCCGAAGCGCTCGAACTGGACTGGCACCTGCACGACACCGACCAGAAGCGACGCGTCGTGGTGCTGGTGAGTAAGGAGGACCACTGCCTGGTCGACCTCCTTCACCGCTGGCGGAACGGCGAGCTCGACTGCGACATCCCCCTCGTCGTCTCCAACCATCCTGATCTGCGGGAGCTCGTCGAGTGGCACGGCATCGAATTCCACCACGTCGCATTCCGCGAGCGGAAGGCCGAGGCCTTCGACGAGGTGGCCGGCCTCTTCGACTCGGCCCGGGGCGACGTGATGGTCCTGGCCCGATTCATGCAGATCATCCCGCCCGAACTCTGCGACCGCTATGCCGGTCGGATCATCAACATCCACCACAGCTTCCTCCCCTCGTTCGCCGGAGCCCGCCCCTACCACCAGGCCTTCGACCGAGGCGTGAAGCTGATCGGTGCCACCTGCCACTACGTCACTGCCGAGCTGGACGCCGGGCCGATCATCGAGCAGGACACGGCCCGTATCGATCACGCCGACACGGTCGAGGAGCTCCTCCGCATCGGACGGGAGGTCGAGCGGTCCGTGCTGGCCCGTGGCCTGCGGTGGCATCTGGCCGACCGGGTCCTCGTCAACGGTCACCGGACCGTGGTCTTCGCGTGAACGAGTCGGCATCGGCGGCCCTGTCCGGCCTCTCCCGGACCCGGGACATCTGCCTGGCCCTCCCTGAGGTCACCGAGCGGTTGAGCCACGGGACCCCGACCTTCTTCATCCGGCACCGGACTGCCTTCGTGTACGCCTGGGTCGACGGGCACCACGACCACACGTTCCCCCACCTCTGGTGTGCCGCCGGTCCCGGGGTCCAAGAGGTGCTGACCGGGGCCGAACCTGAGCACTTCTTCCGGCCGCCCTACGTCGGCCACCGGGGCTGGGTGGGGGTCCGACTCGATGGCGATGTGGGCTGGGACGAAGTCGCCGAAGTGTGCCAGGACGCCTTCCGTGCCGTGGCACCACGGCGCCTGGTGGCCGAGTTGGACACCAGACCGGGCTGACCCCGATGGCGTCCCGGCTGCCCCCGTCGGTGCTGCTCTCTCAGGTATTGGTGGCCTTCACCGTCGAGTTCGACAACGAGTCCGGGCATCCGCATGCGCCACGACACCGCCTCGGGTCGTTCCCCAGGCCAACAGGGTGGTCCCTGGCTGGCCTCTCAGGTGCTGTGGGCCACGACCCTCCAACACGTCGACGCCGACGGCATGCGCGTCGAGCAGCCCCAGAGCCGGGGCGCGCCCACCTCGACTAGGCCTCGGTGACGGCCCCCCGCTCGGCCCCGGTGACGAGCCTGGCGAACTTGGCCAACACGCCGGTCGTGTAGCGGGGAGCAGGATGCTTGAGCTCCGCACGGCGCCGGGCCAGCACCTCCTCGGGGACGTCCAGGTCGATGGTGTGGTTGACCACGTCGACCACGATGCGGTCACCGTCGGCCACCAGGGCGATGGGACCGGCGTCCACCGCCTCGGGGGCGACATGGCCGATGCAGAACCCGTGGGTCCCACCCGAGAACCGTCCATCGGTGACCAGGGCGCAGTCCGCCCCGCGGCCGACACCCTTCATGGCGCCGGTGATGGCCAACATCTCCCGCATCCCGGGTCCCCCCTTGGGCCCCTCGTAACGGATCACCACCACCGTGTTCGGCTGGATATCCCCGGCCAGGATGACCTCCATGGCACGGTCCTCACCGTCGAACACCCGTGCCGTGCCATCGAACGTGAGCTGATCCAACCCCGCCACCTTGACCACCGCCCCCTTCGGGGCCAACGATCCGGTGAGCACGGCGATCCCCCCCTGGACGTGGATCGGGTCGCTCAGGACGTGGACCACGTCACCGTCCGGAGGAGGAGGACCGATGGCAGCCAGGTTCTCGGCCACGGTCTTGCCGGTGACCGTGACGCAGTCGCCGTGCAAGAGGCCCGCCTCCAGCAGCTCGGCCATGACCACCGGGACCCCACCGATCCTGTCGATGTCGGCCATGTGGTACTTGCCGTGGGGTTTGGTGTCAGCCAGGTGGGGCACCCGGGCCGCCACCTTGTTGAAGTCGTCCAGCTCGAGGTCGACCCGGGCCTCGTTGGCGATGGCCAGCAGGTGGAGCACGGCGTTGGTGGAGCCGCCCAGGGCCATGGTCACCGCGATGGCATTCTCGAAGGCCTCCTTGGTCATGATCTGGCGGGGACGGAGGCCGATGCGGAGCAGCTCCACCACGGCCTGGCCAGAGGCGAAGGCGGCATCGTCCCGGCGGCGGTCGACGGCGGGCGCCGACGAACTCCCGGGGAGGGACATGCCCAGGGCTTCGGCCACCGAGGCCATGGTGTTGGCCGTGAACATGCCGGCGCACGAGCCCTCGGTGGGGCAGGCGTTGTGCTCGATGAGGCTCAGCTCCTCATCGGAAAGGGCGTCCACGGCGTGGGCCCCGACCGCCTCGAAGACCGACGTGATGTCGAGCGCCTTGTCACGGACCCGCCCGGGAAGGATGGACCCGCCGTAGAGGAACACGCTCGGGAGGTTGAGCCGGGCCGCGGCCATCAACATGCCGGGCAGTGACTTGTCGCAGCCGGCCAGGGTGACCAGGCCGTCGAAGCGCTCGGCGTGCATCACCGTCTCCACCGAGTCGGCGATGACCTCCCGACTCACCAGCGAGGCCCGCATGCCCTCGTGGCCCATGGAGATACCGTCAGACACGGCGATGGTCACGAACTCGAGCGGAAAGCCCCCCGCCTCCCGGACGCCCAGCTTGGCCCGCTTGGCCAACCGGTCGAGGGGCAGATTGCAGGGGGTCACCTCGTTCCACGACGACGCCACGCCGATCTGCGGCTTGTCCCAGTCGGCGTCGGTCATGCCGACGGCCCGGAGCATGGCCCGAGCCGGGGCCCGAGTGGGGCCGTCGGTCACCTGGTAGCTGCGGGGCTTCATCCCGACCAGGGGCTCCTCCGACGGATCGGTTCCTGTCCGCGTCAGTCATGGACTCATGGTACGACGTGGCGACCCGCCCCCGGGCCGGGCGTACAATTCGTACGTGACCATCCTGCCTCCGGAGCGGGCGCGGCCCCGATCCGCCGATCCATACCCCGAGGTGGGTGGCGGCCCATCGACCGGGGTCTTCGGGCCCGATCAGCTCGATGGATTCGACGCGTTCTTCGCCGCCCAGGGCTTCGCTGCCCTCCGCGGGCTCTTCGCTGACGAGGACCTCCTCGGAGCCGAGGCCGAGCTGGTCGACGCCCAGCGCCGTGTGGCCGCAGGCACCCCGGGGGACGACCGACGTTCCCTGACCCTCGACGAGCCCGAGGCCACCATCGACGGTCGGCCTTTCGCGCACTACGTCTACTTCGCCACCCAGGCGTCCCCTGCTGCGGATGCTCTCGTCCACCATCCCGTCCTGGTCGACGTGGCCCGGCGAGCCCTCGGGCCCCAGGCCTGGCTGCTCGACTACGAGGTGTTCGGCGTCGTCTACCAGGACGCCCGTCCCGATCCCGGATCGGGCTACTCCCGCATCGGATGGCACACCGATCACCAGTCCGGGCCCCACCTCGACATGTGGCCCGCTGTCGCCTTCACCCTGCACTTCGATCCGACCTCGCCGGCCAACGGCTTCCTGAGGGTGGTCCCGGGCAGCCACCTCGGCGGCACCGACGGGATGCCTCCGGCCTTCGAGCGAGTCCCCGGGGAGATCGCCGTCTATCTGGAGCGAGGCGACGTCCTCTTCCACCATGCCGACCTCTGGCACGCAGCCGCACGGGGCACCTCCGACGGGGCCGATGCCGTCCGACGACACCTCCGGGGCAGTTGGCACGGGGGTGTCCGACTGGAGGTCGGCCACGGCACGAATGACTTCGTGAAGAACGCCCAACGTTGAGGTCGCCGGTCCGACGGCGTGGGGATGGCGTATCCGACGCTGATACCATCAATTGGCACTCATCCTGCCAGTATTCCTGGGAGACTGGCGCTCAATACCCCGACCCAACCTGAACGAGAGGTGATCCATGGAGGTCCTCCGGACTCCCGACCGCTGCTTCGAAGGGCTCCCCGAGTTCCCCTTCGAGCCCCACTACGCCGAGCTCTCCGACCAGGACGGCGGGACGCTCCGGGTCCACTACCTCGACGAGGGGCCGGCCACCGGGGCCACGGTGGTCCTGCTGCACGGCGAGCCGTCGTGGAGCTTCCTCTACCGTCACATGATCCCGGTGCTGACCGGGGCCGGCCTACGGGTCGTCGCTCCCGACCTGGTGGGCTTCGGCCGCTCGGACAAGCCCACCCCGCGGAGCGAATACACCTTCGCCCGACACGTGGAGTGGGTCCGCGAACTGCTCTTCGACCAGCTCGACGTCTCGGCGGTCACCCTGGTCTGCCAGGACTGGGGCGGGTTGATCGGACTGCGGCTGGTCGGTGAGCACCCCGACCGCTTCGCCCGGGTGGTGGCCGCCAACACCTTCCTGCCCACCGGGGACTCCCACCCCGGGGACGCGTTCATGGGTTGGCTCAAGTTCTCCCAGGAGGTCGAGCCCTTCCCCACCGGCGTCATCGTCAACGCCGGCTGCGTCTCCGAGCTGGGCAGCGACGTCATCGCCGCCTATGACGCTCCGTTTCCCGACTCGACCTACTCGGAGGGGGCCCGGCAGTTCCCGGTTCTGGTGCCCATCTCGCCCGACGACCCCGCCGCCGCAGCCAATCGGGCCGCCTGGACGGTCCTTGAGGCATTCGACAAACCGTTCCTGACGGCCTTCTCGGACGGCGATCCGATCACCGCCGGATCCGACCGGGTGCTCCAGGCGCGGATCCCGGGGGCGGCGGGGCAGCCCCATACCACCATCGTCGGAGGTGGCCACTTCCTCCAGGAGGACAAGGGGCCCGAGCTGGCCCAAGTGGTCGTGGAGTTCATCGCCGCCACCTGAGCGCGGCAGTCCCCGGCATAGGTCCCCTCATCCGGATGCGGATTCGCCGAGCTCGGCCAGCCGCCGGTCGATGTACCGGTGCTCGGCGACATTGTTGGTCTGCTCCCGGGCCAACCGGTAGCACCGCGCCGCCTCGACAGGACGACCTGACCGGCGGAGCAGGTCGGCGCGCGTGGCCGCATAGAGGTGATAGTCGCCGAGCTCACGGGCCAGGCTCGGGTCATCCACCAGGACCAGCCCGGCCGCCGGTGAGTCGGCCATGGCCACGGCCACGGCACGGTTGAGCCGGACCACCGCCGTCGGCTCCCAGTCAAGGAGCCGGTCGTAGAGCTGGACGATGGCGGCCCAGTCGGTGCTATCCGGCGTCGGTGCGGCCACGTGGAGGGCGGCGATCGAGGCTTTCAGCCCGTAGGGGCCGGAACCCTCGGTGCGCTGGGCCCGGTCGAGGAGGTCCATGCCCCTCGTCAGCTCGGCCCAGTCCCAGCGGCTTCGATCTTGCTCCTCCAGGGTCAGGGGAATGCCGAGGGCATCCATCCGGGCCCCTCGACGGGCGTGCTGGAAACGCATCATCGCCCCCAGGGCCAGTGGCTCGGACTCCTCAGGCAGAAGTTCGATGACCACGCCACAGAGCCGCAGTGCCTCGGCGCAGAGGTCCACGTTGACCACCTCAGCGCCCGACGGCGGCAGATAGCCGGCATTGAAGATCAGGTACAGGACGGCCAGCACCGCGCCGAGCCGGCCGGGCAGCTCCTCGGGGTCAGGGACGCGATAGGCGATGGCTGCCTGGCGGATCTTTCGTTTGGCCCGCACCACCCGTTGGGCCATGGCCGACTCCGAGATGAGGAAGGCCTTGGCCACCTCCTCGGTGGTCAGGCCGCCGAGGGAGCGGAGGGTCAGGGCCACCTGGGCCTCGAGGCTGAGGGCCGGATGGCAGCAGGTGAAGATCAGCCGCAACCGGTCATCGGGGATCGGCTCTGAGCCGTCCCCGAGATCCCAGGTGATGGCCAGCTCGCCCCAGGCTCGCTGCCGGCGGTTCGACGCCGACACACTGCGCAGCCGGTCCACGGCCTTGCGCCTCGCCGTGGTCACCAGCCAGCCGGCCGGGTTGTCGGGCACCCCGGTGGCCGGCCACGCGACGGTGGCGGCCAGCCAGGCATCGGCCAGGGCCTCCTCGGCCAGGTCGAAGTCGCCGAGCACCCCGATGAGCCGGGCCAGGACCCGGCTGCGGTCGGCCCGGAACGCAGACTCCAATGCCGCCTCAGCCGGGCCGACCCGGCCAGCATCCCTCGACTCGGCCAGGACTACATCTCCGCCACGGGACGAACCTCGACCGAGCCGAATTTGGCCGAGGGGACCATGGCCGCGCAGGCCAGGGCCTGGTCGAGATTGTCGAAGTCGACGATGTAGTAGCCCGACATCCACTCCTTGGTCTCGGCGAAGGGACCGTCCACCGTCAGGGTCTCGCCGCCCCGGACACGGACCGTGGTCGCCGTGCTGGGGTCGTTCAGTGGATCGCCGGTGTAGGAGTGTCCACGGTCGACCAGCTGCTTGGAGAACTCGGCGTAGTCGGCCATGAGCTGGTCCCACTCGGGGCCGCCCGGTGTGGGGTGGAGGTCGGGGTCGTTGTGGATGATCAACATGTAGCGCATGGCTGCTCTCTCTCTGCTCACGGCCGCCTCGGTCGACGGCTCTCGAATCAGGTGCGCCCTGATCGGCGGACCCGACCAATTGACGGAGCCGACCGGCCCCGATCGACACCGTCCCGTCACCGTGGGCCTTCGGCCATGTTCCCACGACCCCCTGCTCGGCCGCTCGGGCTCGTCAGCCCGTCCCGGCCTGAGCGATACTGCTCCCATGGTCGATCGCAACGTGCTCGGAGGTGAGCTGGAGCCCTGCGGCACCGACCCCCTGACCGGCTTCTACCGCGATGGCTGCTGCACCACGGGACCCGAGGACCGGGGAAGCCACACCATCTGCGCCGTGGTCACGGCCGAGTTCCTTGAGCACCAGCGGTCCATCGGCAACGACCTGGTGACGCCCATGCCCCAGTTCCGCTTTCCCGGTCTGGTCCCCGGCGACCGCTGGTGTGTCACCGCGGTCAACTGGCTCCGTGCCCATCGGGACGGGGCCGCGGCCTACGTGGTCCTGGCCTCGACACACGAGCGCTGCCTGGACATCGTCCCGTTCGAGGCCCTCCGGGCCCACGCCGTCGACGTGCCGTCCGGGCCTGGTGAGCTCGGGGCCCTGGGAGACTGAACCCGGTCCGGTCGCTGAGCGGCCACCCCCCGAGCGGGCGGAGGGGCCTGTCCTCTCTATCGCTTGCGGAGGGCCTTCTTCAGCACGATGTCATAGGCGTCGAGCCCCTCGCGGTAGAGGCGGGCCTCGGGTCCCGATGCGATCCCCACCCGCTCGGGAATGATCCCCCAGATGGGCACCTGATTCTCCGTCCACCACGCCACGGCGGCATCCAGGTCGTTGGTACCCAGGCGGGCCGCACAGATCACCACCCCGTGAGGCGTCTTGTTGCCGACCATCTCGAGCGTGGCCACCACCCTGGAGTACTCGACCCCACCGGCCCGGGTCGGGATCACCACGGCATCAGCTCGGCCGAGCGCGGCCCGGACGATGCGCTCATCGCCCGGTGGGGTGTCCACGACCGCCAGACCCTCGTCTCCGGACATGGCCCGGGCCACGGTCCGCTCGGAGGGGGCCTCGACCAGCTCGACACCCTCCACGGGGCTCTCCTCCAACCACTCGGCCGACGAGGCCTGCCGGTCGGCGTCGATCAGGGTCACCGGGTCCCACCCCCGACCGGCCGCCACGGCGGCGAGGTACACCGAGGTGGTGGTCTTGCCCACGCCACCTTTCACGTTGCTGACCACGATGTTCATCGAACTGCTCCACTCCTTCGGATGTTCCGGGAGGTGCCCCGGACGGGGCCGCCGGACCCGACGCTGCCCCAACTCGACGATAGCCGAGTTGGCACACCCGCTGACCTGGGAAAACGACACATAACTTTCCCAGGGACGGGGAAGGTTGACATCGGTGGCCCGCGGCGGGGAGCATCTCCGCTCGTGGCCAACCCCTTCTTCGACACCACAACGGTGCGGGTCGTCGAACCCGGGCGCTACGAGGGCAGCATCCACGAGGACTGGAACCTCAACCCGATGCCTCAGGGTGGTGTGGTGACTGCCGTCGCCCTGCGGGCCATGGCCCACGAGCTCGACGATCCGACCCAGATGGTGAGGACATTGCACACCACCTTCGCCGCCCAGGTAGCCGAGGGACCGGTGTCCGTGGCCGTCGAGCTACTCCGCCGGGGGCGCTCCATGTCCCACCTCCGGGCCGAGGTCACCAACCCCGGGACAGAGCGTGGCCATCTCACGACGGGCATCTTCGGCTCGACCCGACGCGGCTTCGACTTCACCGACCTCGAGCCGCCGCACGGCGTCCCTCCCCCGCTGGAGTGCCCGTCCTACCGCGAACAACCCTCCAGCGCCACCGAGGCGTTCCCGCCCATGCCCTTTTGGGACCGCCTGGTCGAGGGGCGATCAGTCCAGGGTCATCCACCATGGGAGACCTACGTCCCCGACCGGGCTGAGCGGACCATGTGGTACCGGTTCGACCAGCCCCCCAGGCTCGACGACGGCACCATCGACCCGTTCGCCCTCGTGGTGCTGGCCGACACCATGCCCGGGGCGGTGGGCGAGAAGGTCGGTTCGGCCGACCGCAGTTGGTTTGCCCCGAGCGTCGACCTGACCGTGCATCTGCTCGGCCGCTGCCGGTCGTCGTGGGTGCTGGCCCACAACCGGGCCCGCTTCGCCGGTGACGGCTATGCCTCGGCCGACATGGCCTTGTGGGACTGCGGGGAGGACGGCACCAGCGGTCCCCGCCTGGTGGCCTACGGGACCCAGCTGTTCCTGTTCTCCTTTGTGGGCTGACGAGGCCGGGCGAACCCGAGTTCAGTCCGTGACCTGGACGTCAAGCACCACCGGGGGCAGCGTGACGCCGTCGGCCGCGGTGAGCCCGACGTGGAGGACATAGCTGCCCACATCGGTGCCGGTGACCGTGAGCGTCTGCTCGGCCGGCGGGGCCGCGGCACAGCCCGATGACGGTGGGCCGGTCGGGTCGGGCGCCCGATGCACAAGCAGCTGGCCGGTCTGCGGCGCCACGGTGAGCCCGGCGCCGGTGGCACTCCACTGCACCGCCGACGACACCGCCGTCCCGGTACTCGCCACTCCGAGCAGGACGGTGGCGGGTTGGCCCACCCGCAGCGTCAACCCCCCGCTCGGGAAGGTGAACCCCACCGCGGGTGCGCCGCCGCTGGGATGGGACGGGGGAGCCGCCGCAGCACTGCTCCCCCAGTGCGGGTCGGGAGTCGCACCCAGCCCGAAGGTGAGCCGGCCCCCGGTCTGGATCACCGACGCGGGAAGCCAGGGCCGGTCCCACGATGCCAACCGGGCGGGGGGACCGGGGGTGCCCGGGCAGGCCGCCGGCTGAGGGGTGGCCACTCCACTGACCTCCAGGGAGTGGATGTAGGGGGTGGACGTCGACGCGCCGGGGGCGTCCAGCACGAGATGTCGGCCGTTGGGGAGGGTGAGCACCACCTTGGGGAACAGGGGACTGGCCAGGGCGAGGTCGGCGGTGCCCGGGGTGACCGGGTACATCCCCATGGCCGCCCAGACGTACCAGGAGGAGAGCGCTCCGAGATCGTCGTTGCCGGGCTCGTCGACCGGGGCATCGGCGTAGAGACGGTCGGCGACGGCCCGCACGGTGGCCTCGGTCTTGAAGGGCGCGCCGAAGTAGTCGTACTCCCAGGGGGTCCACAGACTGGGCTCGTTGCCGGCCCAGTCATAGGGCAGGGCACGCCCGGCGTTGAGCGAGGTGAAGAAGGCGTCGAGCGCGGTTCGGGCCGGACCGGCACCTCCCATCAGCGCAGCCAGAGAGGCGAGGTCCTGGGGTACCGACCACGTGTACTGGATGGCGTTCCCCTCCTCGAAACCCAGCTGGCCCCCGGGCTCCAGCATGGAGGACTGGAACGCCGGCCCCCCGGGGAAGCTGCCGTCCGTCCCGCGAGCCTGGATTCGACCGGTCGACGGGTTGAACAGGTACTCCCAATTGTGGGCGCGCTTCATCATCGATCGGGCGAGGGGAACGTCGTGCAGGTCCTGGGCCAGCTGGGCGATGGCGAAATCGTCCAAGGCGTACTCCAGGGTCACCGACCCACCGATCGAGTAGTCGATCGAGGTGAGGTCCAGCGAGTCGGCGTCGACGTAGTGCTGGCTGAGGTACTGGCTGAGGTACTGGCGTTCGATCTCGAGACCGTGTCCGGTCTCGGCCTGGGTGGCACCTTTGACCATCGCGGTCAGTGCCCCCGGCGCATCGAAGTTGCGAACACCGAAGGCATAGGCCGCGGCGATGATCGGGTCGGCCGAGTCACCGTTCATCTGCGACTCGTCCCCTCCGACGATGGCCCATTTGGGCAGCCATCCGGTCTGGTCGGCCTCGTCCACGAGTGACTGGACCATGTCCCCGGCCTGGTGGCGGGCCAGGAGGGCCACCAACTCGATCTCGGATCGGTAGATGTCCCACTCCGAGAAGTTCGAATAGTGGACCCGGTGCGCTGAACGATGGACGTGGCCATCGGCCCCCGGATAGGCGCCGTTCACGTCACTGATCACGTCAGGGTCCAGTAGCGAGTGGTAGAGCGCGGTGTAGAAGGTCCGTCGCTGCGACGGCGTACCTCCGGCGATATCGATGCGGCGGAGGACGGCATTCCACCGGGCGGTGGCCCGGTGAGCCACACCACCCAACGACCAACCGGGATCCTCCACCGCGAGATTCTCGGCAGCGTCTCGCACGCTGACGAATGAGATCCCCACCTTCATGGTCACCGACCGGTCGTTGTGGGTGTCGAAGGTGACATAGGCCCCACAGCTCGAGCCGCGGCAGCCGTCAGCCGTCGGGGACACCGCGGCACCGGACCAGGTCCCGGCGGCGGCGAAGGGCCGGTCGAACCGGGCCACGAAGTAGAGGGTGTAGGGACCCCCCGTACCGCAGAACGCCCCACTGGTCACCGAGCCTGCGAGTTGGCGCTTCCCGAGTATCGCCACGTCGGAAGCAGTGGCTGGATTGGCACTGTCCGATACCTTGAACAGCAGCTGCGCCTGGCTGTTGGAGGGGTACTCGAACTGGGCGATGCCGGTCCGGGTGGTCACGGCCAGACGGCTGCGGATTCCCGAGGGGCCGAGGGTCACCCCGTACCGACCGGGGGCGGCGTGCTCGGTACGGTGGCTGAACGAGGCCGTCGTGGCTCCGGGGTCGGCACTGATCGGGCCCACCGAGGGCAGGATAGGAATGTCACCGTAACTGGGGCAGCCGGTACCACTGAGATGGCTGAGGCTGAACCCGCCCACCGTGGCGTCTGCATAGGCGTAGCCTCCTCCGGCTGACGATCCGCGAGGCAGGGTGTCGGGGCTCCACTGGATCATCCCGAACGGGACATCGGCTCCTGGGAACTCACCGACCGTTCCGGGGTCCGTCGGCCCCGTCCCGGTCCCGTCGATGGGGTGGACCAGGGCCGCGGGATTGGCGACCATGAGCGGCGAGGCTGGCGGGGTCGCCTCCGCCGGCGCAGGCACGCCGGCGGAGAGGGTTGCCACCAGGGTTGCCGAGACCACCGCCGAAGTGACCATCCGCCGTGTCCTCGCCCGCCGGGGTCGCTCCACCCCGCTGACGGTAGTGGAGGACGTCAGACCGTGCCGCTCCCGTCCCGGGTCACATGAGGGCCAGAGCCGTAAGCGCGATGAGGAGCGTGACGTACACGGTGATCGCGGCGAAATGGGTCCGACGCGCAGCGTCGGAGAACCGGCGCTCGTCGAGAGGGGGTCCCGGAGCGTCCATGCCGAAGGTCAGGCCGTCTGCTCAGCCGAGCCGGGCGCCGGTGCGGACCCCGGTGCGGTTTGGCCGTCGACCGCTGGGCTGCCGATGGCCAGCTTGGCACTCATCTTGATGGCCTTGACCGAACTGGTGGCTCCGGTCTGCAGGACCACGGCCACGGCCAGCAGGACGATGGCCAGATAGAAGAAGGTGTGCGAACCGAGCATGAGGATGGCTACCCGGCCCAGGGCGAAGGGCGGGGCGCAGACCATCGCCCCGATGGCCCCGCCCATGGCCGAGGCGGCCAACTTGTCCTTGCGGGACCGATCCGATTTCACGCCGATCATCCGGGCGGGCACGGCCACGTAGGCCACCATCATCACGGCCACCACGATCCCGAGGGTCACAGAGAACCAGACCTTCCCCCACCGATCCACCACCATGGTGGCGAAACCCAGGGCCAGTCCGACGATTATTCCCCAGGTCAGGATGGTGGAAAGGTGCTTCCGGGCCTCGGCGAAGGCGGGTCGGATCTGGGGTGGGCCAGGTCGGGAGATGGCAAAGGCGAACACGCCGTTCAGGTAGAAGCTGCCCGCGGTGAGGGCGGCGATCACCAGCAGCACCACGGCGAGCAGCGGTCCGTGGAAGATGTGGAACTCCCGGCCGTGGAGGGCGTGCGCTTTGAGGTCGAGCATGGCCGCCCAGATCCACATGGCCGGGAGGATCTGCACCAGGGTGAGCCGCCAGTTGGTGAACAGCAGCTTGATCCCCTGGAAGAGCATGGAGAACGCTCCCACCACCAGTGCCAGTGGAGCCAGTAACCGGCTGCGCTGGCTGAGGGCCAGAATGGCCGACTCCACAGTGGCGTCGTCACCGTCCCGGATGGCACGGGCCAAGCGACGGAACTGGATCGCTACCACCGCCCGACGGCTCGTGGGCGGGCCGGCCCCGGTGGCTGGCGTATCGTCGGTGAGGGTTGGGGCCACCATCGGGTTCACCCTCCCTTCCCCGGGTTCGCGGCCACCAGAGACGGCGGCGGTCGGGTCGCTCACCCCGGAGCCGTCGGCACCCTTCAGCCTACCGACAGTCGCCATCTCCGGCGGGGCCAACGCTCCCGCCTGGCATGGGCACCCGTGGCCCCCTAGCCAAGGATCTTGGCCTTCTGCGCCTCGAACTCTGCCTCGGTTAGCGCTCCCGAGTCCCTCAGCGCCGCCAGTTGGGTGAGTTGGGCGATGGGGTCGGGGGCGGCAGCGGGAGCCGGGGCGGGCTCGGGAGCCGGGGCAGACGGGGGCGGTGCCGCCTGCTGCTGAGCGGCGGCGGCCTGCTTGTTGGCCACGTGGGACCCCACCACGGCGGCGGTGCCCACCACCGCGGTCGTGCGGACGGCGGCTCGGGCGATCGGTCGTCTTCTCAGCATTGTCGTGTCTCCTGTTCCTTGTGGCTCAGACTGCGGGGTGGCTCTGACTGCGGGGTGGCTCAGACTGCGGGCGGGAGCACCGACAGCGCGGACTCGATCAGGGCGTGGGGGATGCGGGCTCCGTCGAGCAGGACCCCGCCCGAATCGAGCACGGCCCGGGCGAAGGGTGCCGCCCACAGGTCCTCCCAGATGAGCAGCGCCGCGGAGGAGTTGGGCTCCAATTGGGAGGCGGCATACTCGACGTCCTCGGGGCTGATCAGCCCGCCGATGTCGGCGTCCAGGTCGGCAAAGTCGGCCAGGGCGTCGAGGTCGTCGATCTCGAAGCTGACCACGGAGCCATCGGCATCCTTGCCGATGAAGATCAGGTCGAGGATCCTGACGGTCCCCGACTCCACCAGGGCGATCAATTCGGGGGCGATCTCGCCGTTGAACTGGTTGCCGGGGAATCCCACGATGATGTATTCGACTGGTCCGGTAGGCATGGTGTTCGTCCTCGCTTCGTGTTCTCTCAGGGTAGATGGTGGAGATGGTGTTGTCCTCATCCTGTCGGGGTGATGCCCGGTGGCTGTTTCCGGCTACCGCTCAATGGGGAGTGCGCCGCCCTCGGCCGCCTCCCGCTCCTCATTGTCAGGCATGCCGATCACCAGCCTGGCGCCGACCGTGGCGTCCTCGGTCACAGTCCGCTCTCGACGGAGATGCGCCCGTCGGCGGCCGCCTGCTTCAGCGCGTCGTAGTCCCGCTCGTTCTGATCGGCATAGGTCTCCGCGAACGAGCTGATGGCGTTGTCGAAGGACCTGCCCGATCCCAGATAGGCGGCGATGGCGATCCGGTCTCCGGAACGGGCATGGGCCCGGGCCAACGTCCAGCCGCACAGCCGGCCATAGATGACCATGCCTTGGGGAACCATCGAGTCGGTGTCGGCCGAGCCCTTCCAGTCCCGCAGCTGCCGGATGTAGAAGTCCCGCTGCACCCCGTCCAGTCCCTCAACTCGGTCCCACCCGAGGAAGATATCGCTCGAGGCCTGCATGAGGTGCTGGCCGGCCACCACCCGTTGGCCCTGGTTGGCGTACTGACTCTTCCCCACGAACCGCTCGAGGACGGATGCCTGGGCCTCCTTGGCCTGGAGCAGGAGCGGATCGGTCCCGTCGCTCCCCACCAACAACAGGACCCAGGCCCGCGTCCCGACACTCCCCACCCCGACCACCTTGCGAGCGATGCTCACGAACCGGAACTGCTCCAGCAGGTGCTGGCGGTCACTCTGGAGTGTCGACCGGTAACTGCGCAGCAACATGTGGAACATGTCGGTGATCTGACCGCCCTCCATCTCAGGGTAGAGCTCCTCGATGGGCACCAGCAACGGCGGATCGCTCACGAACCGAGTCTCGCCATCGACGACCCGGGTCAGCTTCTCGAGGGCCTGCATGCTGTCGCGAGTACGGGCCTTGGCCAGGGCCTTGTCGGCCCGGGACTTGACCTTGGCCAAGCTCTTGTCGCCGCCCTTGGGACTGGCCAGTGCGAGCTGGTCCCCGAGTTCGTTCAGCACGCTCTCGATGTCCATGCGGGCGTACCAGACTTCAAGGTCCCGCATGGTGGCCAACTTGGCCATCTCGGTTCGGTAGGCGGAGGCGGCCTCGAGGACGACGTCGGCCCGCTCCTTGTCGGAGAATCCTCGGTCGCGCCCGGCGATGGCCAGGCTGGCCGCCAGCCGCTTCACGTCCCACTCCCAGGGACCGGGCAGGGTTTCGTCGAAGTCATTGAGGTCGAACACCAGGTTGCGTTCGGCCGACGCGAACACTCCGAAGTTGCTCAGGTGGGCATCGCCGCAGGCCTGGACGTCCAGTCCCGAACGAGGGGTGGTGGACAGGTCCGAGGCCATGATGAGGGCCGCCCCCCGGTAGAAGGTGAACGGCGACACCAGCATGCGCCCGTACCGGATGGGCACCAACTCCTGCACCCTGGACTCGGCCTGGGACTGGAGGAGGGCCACCGGGTCGGGGCGATCGGCCGGTGCCTCCCACGCTGCCTGGGCCGACCTGGGCACCGCGGCTCGTGCCGCCTTGCCCAACGCCGCCCGTTCACCGGCATCGAGGCGATCGATCCCGGGTGGGGAGACAACCTCACGGACGACGGGATCGGAGTCTCGGGTACCCATGCCTTTACTGTCGCGCCTCCCGACGGGCCTGACCATCACCCTGATCGGGCGATATCCCCCCTCAGGCTCAGGGGTCGGCCGCCACCCGGAAGCCCACATTGCCCGTCGAGCTATCCGGCGCGCTCCCGAACCGTGCTGACACCCGGTAGCGCCGGCAGTACGACGCGTGACAGAGATACGAACCTCCCCGCTGGACCCGGGCCGTTCCCTCGGCCGGCCCGGCTGGGGCTACCAGCGGGGCGTGGGCGTAGTACCCCACATCCAGCCAGTCGGCACACCACTCCCACACGTTGCCCGTCATGTTGTGGAGACCGAGGCCGTTGGGAGGGAATTCGTCGACCGGGGCTGTGCCCAAGAAGCCGTCGGCACCAGTGTTGCGGCCGGGGAATTCACCCTGGAAGACGTTCATCCGATGACGGCCGTCGGGCTCGATCTGGTCACCCCAGGGGAAGGGCTGGCCGTCCAATCCGCCACGGGCGGCCACCTCCCACTCTGCCTCGGTGGGTAGCCGGGTCCCCGACCAGGCACAGTAGGCCGAGGCGTCGTGCCACGAGACGTGGACCACCGGATGGAGGGCTCGGTCGGACACATCCGACTGCGGGCCCTCGGGGTGTCGCCAGTCCGCCCCCATCACCTGGCGCCACCACGGTGCACCCTGCACCCCACGGGTCGGGGGGAACTCGTCGGGGAGGAGGCCGCCGAAGACGAAGGACCACTCGAAGCGCTCGGCGTCGGTACGCCAGCCCGTGGCCTCGACGAACTCACCGAACTGCCCGTTGGTGACGGCATGGCGGTCGATCCGGAACTCGGCCAAGCGGGCCTCGTGCACCGGTGCCTCGCCGTCACCCGGATAGGACCATTCCGACTCGTCACCGATCTGGAAGGAACCCGCCGGCACCGTCACCAGTGAACCCGAGTGGGACCCCGGGCCCCGAGGTACCCCGGTAGCGGGTGGGTCACCACTCTCGCCGCGGCCGGGTGCGCAGCAGGAGTCGGCCATGGCGACCAGGGTATCGGCCCGAGGTGACGGCCCTCGGCCCGCCCTCTACTGGATGGTGGTCGCCACCCGCATGAGCTGCTCTGGTGTGATCAGGTGGTCGTGGTTGTCGTCGCCCACCTGCAATTCGACCCAGTTGACCTTGCCGGTGAACCGGCTGGAGTCCCCGGCATAGTCCTCGCTCACCGGCGTCCCGGTGTCCGATCCCACGTCACAGGTCTCGTCACCCGAGTAGATCATGGGCACGGTAGCGTTGATGCGCCCCTCACCGACGGCGTTGCCGTCGATGAACAACGAGGCCGTGCCCCCCTTGGCCAGGCCACCACCGTCGTAGGCGAACTCCATCCGGACCTGGTGGGTTCCTGAGGGCACGGGTTCGGTCCCCTCCACGTAGAAGTGCATGAGGCCGGCCAGGTTGTGGCAGTACTTGGGCCGTCCTTCGTGCAGATAGAAGCTCCAGCCCGCGAACGCACCGCCCTGTGACACCATCACGCCTTCGGCTCCGCCCTCGGGCACCTCGACCTCTGCGGTGACCGAGTGGGACTTGTTCTTCATGTTGAGGACCGAGTTCTCGGTCAGGCGGCTCATGCCTCCGTAGAGGAGCTGCGCGTTGCCTTTGACCAGGACGGGCCGTCCCGCGAGGTCGGAATTGAAGCGCTCGATTCGCCGGTCGTCGAGCGGAAGCACGTTGTACTTCACCGCCTCGATCAGCCATAGCCGTTGCAGTTTGCCCAGGATGTCAGGGTGCTCAGCAGCTAGATCGTGGGCCTGGGACCAATCCGCAGTCGTGTCGTACAGTTCCCAAACGTCGTCGTCGAGGGCGGGGAGTTCAGCGCCGAACAGCCAGGGGACACTGTGTCGGGTCACCGCCGTCCAGCCCTGGTGATAGATGCCCCGGTTGCAGGCCACCTCGAAGTACTGGGTCTCCCGTCGCTCGGCCGCCGCGGCGTCGTCGAAGGCGTAGGCCATCGACGTCCCGTGCAGCGGCGCCTGTTGGATCCCGTGGACGAACGTCGGCTCGGGGATGCCGGCCACATCGAGGATGGTCGACCCCACGTCGATGATGTGGGCGAACTGACTCCGGACCTCCCCCCGCGCCGAAAAGCCGTTGGGCCAGTGGACGATGGTCCCGTTGCGGGTCCCTCCCCAGTGTGACGCCACCTGCTTGGTCCACTGGAACGGGGTGTTCATGGCGTGGGCCCAGCCCACCGCGTAGTGGTTGTACGCCGCAGGAGATCCGAACTGGTCGAGGCGCTCGGCCATGAACTCGGTGGTTTCGAAGTCGGCGGCCCCGTTGAGCGAGATGATCTCGTTGAAGGTGCCGTGGGGTGTTCCCTCGGCGCTGGCCCCGTTGTCCCCGATGATCAGATAGACGAGCGTGTCCTCCAGGACGCCCATGGACTCCACCGCGTCCACCAGCCGGCCGATGTGGTGGTCGGTGTGCTCCAGGAATCCGGCGTAGATCTCCATCTGCCGCGCCAGCACGGGCTTCAGGTCATCGGCGATGTCGTCCCAGGCCTCGATATCGGGAGGCCGGGCTGAGAGTTCTGCGTCCTGGGGGACGACACCCAGTTCCTTCTGGCGGGTGAGGGTCTCCTCTCGGAGGGCATCCCACCCGCTGTCGAACTGTCCCCGGTACCGATCGCTCCACTCCGCCGGCACATGGTGGGGAGCGTGGGTGGCCCCGGGGGCGAAGTAGAGGAAGAACGGCTTGTCCGGCATCATCGACTTCTGCTGTTGGACCCAGGCGATGGCCCGGTCCGTGATGTCCTCGGTGAGGTGATAGCCCTCCTCGGGTGTCTTGGGTGGCTCGACGGGGGTGGTCCCCTCGTAGAGAGCTGGGTACCACTGGTTGGTCTCCCCGCCCACGAAGCCGTAGAAATGCTCGAAGCCGCTTCCCGTCGGCCAGTGGTCGAAGGGACCCATCGGGCTGGTCTGCCACACCGGGACCTCGTGGCACTTGCCGAACTGGGCCGTGCTGTACCCGTTGAGGCGCAGGATCTCGGCGATGGGGGCCGTGGTGTCGGGGCGGACCGAGCTGTAGCCCGGTGCCGCGGTGGCGATCTCGGTGATCCCACCCATGCCCACCGAGTGGTGGTTGCGGGCGGTGAGCAGAGCAGCGCGGGTGGGCGAGCACAGCGCGGTGGTGTGAAAGCGGTTGAACCGCAGCCCGTTGGCGGCCAGCCGGTCGGCCACCGGCGTCCGGCACGGCCCACCGAAGGTGGTCGATGCCCCGAATCCCGTGTCGTCCAGCATGATGACCATCACATTGGGCGCCCCCTGGGGAGGGCGCACCGACTCGATGGGTGGGAAGGTCGTGTCGGGATCCTTGGCGTCGTAGGTGGTGAGACCCACGTGCTGCCGGTGGGGTATGGGGAGATGGGAACGGGAGACGTCAGTCACGGGCACTTCCTTTGGGCGCGGTCGCGGTTGACTCGACGCCGCGGACCTTCTCGGGCGACTGGGCTGGGTTCACCGAGGCCAGCTCGATGTTCAGGTCTCGGAGCAGTTCGAGCACGCTGTGCAGGCGGGCCTGGTCGGGCACCCACCCCACCAGGTGGGTCATGCCGTCGTCACAGTGGCTTACCTGGAACCCCTCGAGGGCGGCCACCAGCGTGGGGCTCAGGCGACCCTTGACGACGATCTCAAAGGTTTCTGCGCCCATCCATCCCTTTCCATGGTTCGTACGGGTGCGAACGGTCCCTCGTGGGGCGACCCGACCGGAGACGGACACCGGGACTGCCCGGTGCGGCCAGGAAGTGGGCCCGGGACGTCGGCCCCAGCGCGCCGATCAGCCACGCGTACCGTCATTGTCGGAGCCGGACCGGTGGCTGTCGTCATCCCCCGAGGGTGATCATGCACCCCGCCCGCCGGGCCCCCGGGGCTGGGATCCGGCACTGGCAACACCTATTGCCTGAGTGACAGACTTACTGTCACAAGATGGGTGAGCACAGCGTCGAACATGGTTACAGCGGTACTCAGCACCGGCCCATGCGGTCGATCGCCCGGCGCTGAGGCGTCGGCTCGACGGCGCGTTGGGTGAACCACTGACCCTCATCGTGGCCCCCGCCGGGTGCGGGTAAGTCGGTCCTTCTCGCCCAGTGGGCTGAGACCCATCCGGACCTCGACTTCGTCTGGATGGGACTCAGCCCGTCCGATGACGATCCGGTCCGCTTCTCCCAGCGGCTGCTGCAGGGCCTGACCTCGGTGAGCCCCGACGTCGGCGACCTCGCCTCCCTGGTCTCACTGCACGGAGGCGGCCTGGGAACGCCGCTGCTGGACGCACTCGTGGCCCAGCTGGAAGAGGCCCCCGAGACGGTCGTCGTGCTCGACGACCTGCACCGGATCTCCAACGCCACGCTGCTCGCCGACCTGGGCCGGCTGGTCGATCGGCTCCCAGGCCACATCCACCTGGTCCTGGCCTCACGGGTCGACCCTCCCATCGCCTGGAGCCACCACCGGCTCACCCGCGCCCTGATCGAGCTGCGCCAGGCCGACCTGGCCTTCGACGAGTCGGACTCGGCCCTCCTCCTCGAGCGGATCGCCGGACGGCCCCTGGACACCGATCAGGTCGGCTCGCTGGTCCAACGGACTGAGGGCTGGGCCACCGGACTCCAGTTGGCGGCGATGACCCTCCGACTCCGGGACGACTCGGGCGGGTTCATCGCCCAGCTCAGCGGGAACGACCGACTGATCGCCGACTACCTCAGCGAGGAGGTGCTGCAGGCCCAGTCGGCCGAGCGACGGTCCTTCCTCCTGCGGGTCTCGGTCCTGGACCAGATGTGTGCCGAGTTGGCCGTCGAGCTGACCGGGGAGGCCCGTGCCCAGTTCCTGCTAGAGGAGCTGGAGCGGGAGTCGATGTTCCTGGTCCCCCTGGACGACCGACGCGAGTGGTATCGGTTCCACCATCTCTTCCGCGACCTACTCCGGTTTCGACTTCGGGCCGAGGACCCCGGCGCCGAGTCGGCGCTCCTCGCCGAAGCAGCCGCCTGGCACCTGGAGCGGGGGGAGGTCAACCCCGCCGTCGACTACCTGCTTCGCGCCCGGCGCTGGGGCGATGCCCTCGACCTGATCATGGGCCGCGGCTCGGAGATCTTCGAGCGCGGTGAGATGGCCACGGTCATCCGATGGATCACCGAGGTACCCGAGACGGTTCGGGCCGACCGAAGGGACGTCAGCCTGCTCCTGGCTTCGCTGAAGGGGGCCGAGGGCCAGGCAGCCGGCAGTGAGGACATCCTCCGGACCCTGGTCGCCCACCCCTCCGCCACGCCCGGTGAGCGGGCCTGTGCCCAGGTGCTCCTGGCCACCATGGCCCAATTCCGCGCCAATCCCGAGGTCACCATCGAGATGGCTGGGGACGCCCTCGGCATGCTCGCCGAACTGAACGGCGATCCCATCCCGGTGGTCATGAATCTGAGCGATCCGCGGTCGCTGGAGACGATGGCCCTCGGTTCGTGCGGTCGCGGTCACTTTCTGGCCGGCCGGCTGGAGGTGGCGAGGGAGTGGATGCAGCGGGGACTGGACTCGACCGGTGCCGTCTACTCAGCCTGGAGGATCGGCATCCTCGGCTCCCTGGCCCTGGTCGAGGCGTGGGGAGGGAGGCTCGAACGGGCCGAGTCGCTGGCCGACGAGGCGCTGGGGTTGGCCCGCGACGTCGGCGTCCTCGTACACCCGATTACTGCCGACGCCTTCTTGGCCTCCGGCCTGGTGGCCCTGGAGCGCGGCCAACCGAGGCAGGCCGCAGTGGCGCTCCGTGAGGGAACCCTGCGGGCCGAGGCCAATCGGCGCACCCCACTCACCTGGGTCGGTCGCCTCCTCTCGGCCGAAATGCTGGCCGCCACCGGCCACCCCGACGAGGCGATGAGCGTCATGGACGCCGCCCGGCGCGACCTCGGTGCCCCACCCCCACCGGTGATCGAACACGGGCTACTCGCCGCTGCGTGGCCGGCTCCTGCGTCTGGCCGGCAGCGCCGGGGAGGGCCGAGCGTCTGCTGCAGCGTGACCCGACGGACTCGTCGGCCGTGCTCCGAGGACTGGCCGCCACGGAGCTGACCTTGGGGCGCACCGATCGCGCCCGGAAGCTGCTCGAGGCGGTGCCGTGGAGCGGGACCGAGCCCAGGCCGGCCGTGGAGCGACTCGGATCCTGGCTGCCTGGCTGGCCTCGGTCGAGGGGTTCGCCGACGAGGCTGAGCGCAACCTGGCCGAGGCGGTGGCGACGGCCTCGGCACACGGGCTGGTCGAGGTATTTGTCCGTGGAGGGCCCGCACGTCCTCCAGCTGTTCGCCGACCACTCCGACCGGCCCGTCCGACCTTCACCAACGCGGTCGTGGCCCGGGCCCGCGCCGCCACCGCCCCGGTTCCGGGTCGCGAGCTGGCTGACCCGCTCACCGACCGAGAGGTCGAGATCCTCTCCTATCTGCCCAGCCGGCTCACGAACACCGAGCTGGCCGAGCAGTGCTTCGTATCGGTCAACACCATCAAGACCCACATGGCCCACATCTACCGCAAGCTCGACGCCGCCAACCGGAACGAGGCCATCGCCCGGGCCCGGGAGATCGGACTGCTCTAGCTCTCAGCAGACGACGGAGCCCCGACGGGCACGCCGTGACCGAACCGGCAGGCCCTTTCCGACCCCCGGTCAAGTCATCCCGTGAGGGTGACGACCTCGTCGGGCCCGATGTGGTTGGATCGCGGGGAAAGCGATCGTTACCCACCAAGGAGGACCCCCCGATGCTCGCCTACACCTACCCGCTGGCCGACCTGTTCGGCACCATGCTGGGGCTCTTTATCTTCTTCATCTGGTTCTGGCTGCTCATCGTGATCTTCGGGGACATCTTCCGCAGCCGGGACATGGGCGGCGGGGCCAAGGCCCTGTGGGTCATCTTCGTGATCGTCCTCCCGTTCCTCGGGATCTTCGTGTATCTGATCGCCCGGGGCGGCAAGATGCACGAGCGGGCCGAACAGGCAGCCCAGCAACAGCAGAAGGCCTTCGACGACTACGTCAAGCAGACGGCGGGTGCAGGTGGCAGCAACAGTGCCGACCAGCTGGCCAAACTGGCTGACCTGAAGGCCCAGGGCGTACTCACCGATGCAGAGTTCGAGGCCCAGAAGGCCAAGATCCTCTCGTAGCCGGATGCCGGCTCAGACGGCGGGGGCCCGATGGACCTGCCGTCTGAGCCGCTCACATCTGACCCGACGACCGAAGGGCGACCATGTACTACCTAGGCGGCGTGATCTTCGCCCTGCTGGCCATCGTGCTGGTCGTGGCCTTCGTCAAGAAGTTCCGGCAGAGCAATGACTAGGCCGGGCTCGCGGCCCAGCCGTCGCGCCCGATGAGGCACCCCGGTGATCCTCGACCTCGTCCTCATCGCCCTGGCCATCACCCTGGAGCCGATACCACTCACCGCCTTCCTGTTGGTCCTGATGTCCAAGGGGGGCGTACGCAAGGGTGCGGCATTCATCTTCGGCTGGCTCGTCTCGCTGGCCATCGTGGTGGCCCTGACCATTCTCTTCACCGGGAACAAGCCACCCAAGCCGAGCACTGCGCCGTCACTGGCGGCCATCGCCGTCAAGATGCTCATCGGGGTGGTCCTGGTCGTCATCGCCCTGCGGCGCCGGGCCAAGATGGGGCAGCCCAAGAAGCCGAAGAAGCCCCCGAAGTGGCAGACCGGTATCGACAACATGTCCCCGTGGGTCTGCATCGGGTTGGCCCCGCTGACCCAGCCCTGGGGGCTGGTGGCTGCGGGTGTCGCCACGATCATGGAGGCCAAGCTGAGCTCGGCGGAGGACTACATCGCCCTGTTCCTGTTCTGTCTCGTCGCAACGCTGGTCTATCTGATCATGGAGATCTACGCCGGCTTCCGGCCCGATCGGGCCCAGACCATCCTGCAGGCCGTCCGCACCTGGATCGACACCCACACCGATCAGGTCATCATCATCGTCTCGCTGGGCCTGGGCCTGTGGTTACTGGGCAAGAGCATCTACTCGCTGGTCACCTGATCGGATCGTTCGGTGATGGCGGTCGTGCTACTTCTCGTCTTCTACTGCATCGCTGGCTGGGTCATCTTCTGGGTGGTCCCCCGGTCGCTCCGGCAGTCGAGACCCGAGATCCCCTCCACAGTGCCCCGGGAGTGGGTCGACGAGTTCCGCTCGGGTGGGTGAGCTACGGAGGCGCAGCCGCCCACTACGAAGCCGGTGGCGGCCGCACCTCGCCGGAGAGTGCCGGTCACTCCTCCCCCACTTCGAGTTCCTCGCCTCTCCGGGCCACGGCCCGGTTGACCGCACCGAATATCAGTCGGATGACCACGGCGATGACAGCCAGGTCGGCGAGCATCTGGACCATCACCACCATCCGGGCGGTGTCCGTGTGGGGGGTGATGTCGCCGAACCCGACGGTCGAGAACACGGTCACCGCGAAGTACAGCGCTGAAGGACGGTCCAAGGGGTGGGGTGTGCCGGTGAAGGCCGTCGGATCGGCCTGGGACATGGTCAGGTAGATCCAGGCGAACAACACCAAGAACAGCGGGATGACCGTGGCCATGGCCACCCCGGCCCGGAGCAGTGGCCGTTCGTGGGCCGTGATGAGTCGGACCTCATTGGCCACGACGGCGACGAAGAGAGCGAGGGCCACCACCAGGCGGAGAACCGGCGATTCATGGTTCCGGTGGAGCACGGGGATCACGAAGTACGCGACCAGCAGGACCGTTGCGGTGGCCGCGGCGCGCAGACCGGTGCCGATCAGGTGCGATCGATCGAAGCTGCTCAGGTCCGGCGTCGGCGCCGGGGCCGCCGCGTCACTCACTACAGGTGGCTGAAGCCGCCGGACTCCTCTTTGGTCATGGCCACCGAGATGGGGTGCTTGTCGAAGTGGGCGATGGCCTGTTTGATGTCGTTGAGCAGCAGGAAGGCGAGGTCGCGACTGACCCCCTGGCGAACCAGTATGCGCTGGACGGAGATGTCGGCCACCGAACCGGTAAGCGGGTAGGCCGGCACCTGCCAGCCCTGCACCCGCAGGCGGTCGGCGATGTCGTAGAGGGTGTAGCCCGGATCCTCCCCCTCGGTGATCCGCCAGGCCACCGACGGGATGCCGGTGAGGGGGTTGCCGTCGCACAGGAGCTCGAACGGTCCGAGCTTGACGATCTCCTCGGCCAGGAACTTCGCCGTGTCGTAACAGGCGTCGTGCACGTCCTTGTAGCCCTGTCGGCCCAGGCGGACGAAGTTGTAGTACTGCGCCACGATCTGACCGGCCGGGCGCGAGAAGTTGATCTGGAAGACCGGCATGTCACCGCCGAGGTAGGTGACGTGGAAGATGAGGTCGTCGGGCAGGTCATCCTTGTCCCGCCACAGGACCCATCCGACGCCCAGGGGGGCCAGGCCGAACTTGTGGCCCGAGGTGCTGATCGACTTGACCCGGGGAATCCTGAAGTCCCAGACCACGTCGGGAGCACAGAACGGGGCCAGGAAGGCGCCGCTGGCCCCGTCCACGTGGATGTCGATGTCCAGCCCGGTGTCCTCGGCCAGCTTGTCGAGCGCCTGGCTCAGCGCCAGGACCGGCTCGTAGGAGCCGGTGTAGGTCACCCCGAAGGTGGGCACCACCATGATGGTGTTCTCGTCCACCTGGGCGAGCATCTGCTCCACGTCCATGCAGTATTTGCCCGGGGACATGGGGATCTCCCGCATCTCGATGTCCCAGTACTTGGCGAACTTGTGCCAGACCACCTGGACCGGACCGCACACCATGTTCGGCTTGTCCGTGGGCTTTCCCTCCGCCTCCCGCTTGGCCCGCCACCGCCACTTGGCCGCCATCCCACCGAGCATGCAGGCCTCGGACGACCCGATGGCCGAGCACCCGACGGCTTCGCCGCCTTCGGGCGCGTTCCACAGGTCGCCCAGCATCTGGACGCATCGGCGCTCGATCTCGGCCGTCTGCGGGTACTCGTCCTTGTCGATCATGTTCTTGTTGATCGAGAGGTCCATCAGCTTGTGGATCTCGTCCTCCTCCCAGGTCTGGCAGAAGGTGGCCAGGTTCTGACGGGCATTCCCGTCCAACAGGAGCTCGTCGGAGATCGCCTGGTAGGCGTCATCGGGGCGCATCTCGTCATCGGGGAACCGGTTGGAGGGCAAGGAAGTGAGGAGGTCCTTGCCGGCGTAGATCGAATCGAGCAGCTCGTCGCGTACGGACACGTGCTTGTGGAGGGGCATGGCGTGGTTACCTCGTCTCAGGGTCTGATTGTGGGCCGAGCGGAGGATGGGTGCGAACCTGCACTCGCACGGCCGCCAGGTGGATCACCGAGCCATCTTCGCAGCTGGGCCCGGCTGACCGCATCACCCATGGCGGGTGATGGCGCAAGGGGGATGGTGCCCATGCCCACGCGCCAGTGGGGTCGACCCGGGGCCTCTGGACCGATACGGCCCAACTAGCGTCTCGTTTCCGAGTCCCGGTAGGGTGCCCTCGGACAGGTAGAGCACGAGACACGGGAAGTAGGGGGACATGGCCGAGCAGATTCCGCTGGTGGACTACCTGGTACTGGGCGATCACCCGCACCTGACGGCCCACGAGTGCACCAGCTGTGCCGCCCGCTTTTTCGACCGGCGCAACGCCTGTGCCCACTGCGGGAAGACCGAGTTCAAGTCGGTCGATGTGGCCACCGAGGGAGAGGTGAAGGCCTTCACCATCGTGAGCTTCGCCGCCCCCGGGGTGCCGGTTCCCTATGTGGCCGCCCTCGTCGACTGTGATGGGACGAGCGTCCGGGCCAACCTGATCAACGTGGAGCCCGACCCCGAGCACGTCACCCTGGGCATGCCGGTGCGCTTGGCCACCGAGATCATCGGCACCGACGAAGCCGGCACCGAGGCCGTCGGGTTCGGTTTCGAACCCGTCCCCGCCTAGATCGACACGAGTACGAGAGAGAGGTTGCACCATGGCAGCTGACGACCTGTTCATCCTGGGCATCCACATGACCAAGTTCGGGAAGCATCCCGAGCAGGATCTGGTCGACCTGGCCTCCGAGGCGGTCATGGGTGCCCTGGCCGACGGCGGCGTCGAGATGAAGGACATGGGGGTCATCGGGGCCGGCAGCCTGATGAACGCCAACGCCGGCATGGGCCAGCAGCTGCAGAAGCAGCTGGGCCAGACCGGGATTCCGGTGTTCAACGTGGCCAACGCCTGCGCCACGGGGGCCACCGCACTGCGGGTGGCCATCATGGCCATCAAGGCCGGCGAGGCCGACATGGGCCTGGCCTTCGGGGTGGAGAAGCTCTCGGGGGCCGGCCTCCTGTCGGGGGGGAGTCGGAAGGACGACGGCAACACCTGGACCCCCTCGGGCCGCTACGGGGCCGTGGCCCCGGTCGACGGCCGGATCGGCACCGAGATCATGCCCGGTGTCTTCGCCCAGATCGGCATGGAGTACGGCCACAAGTACGGCGGCACCAGCTTCGAGCTGTTCGCCAAGATCTCGGAGAAGAACCACTCCCACTCCACCCTCAACCCCCTGGCCGCCTACACGAAGAAGATGACCCTCGAGCAGATCATGGGCGACATCATGATCGCCTACCCCAACACCCGCCCCATGTGCTCGGCCAACTGCGACGGAGCCGCGGCCGCCGTGGTGGTGAGTGGCAAGAAGCTGAAGACACTCTCGCTGGAGCAGCAGAAGCGGGCGGTGAAGATCTCGGCCAGCGTGCTGACCACCGACCCCTGGGAGGAATCGTGCCAGATCCTCCCCGATGTCAACACCCTGACCCGCAACGCGGCACACCAGGCCTACGAGCAGGCCGGCGTGGATCCTGCCGATCTCGACCTGGTGGAGCTGCACGACTGCTTCGCCACCGCCGAGCTGGTCCACTACGACAACCTCATGCTCTGCGAGCAGGGTGGGGCGGTGGACTTCTTCAATTCCGGGGCCACCTGGCGGGACGGGAGCACGCCGGTCAACGTCTCGGGAGGGCTCGAGTCCAAGGGTCACCCCATCGCCGCCACCGGGATCGCCAACGTCTGGGAGGTGGCCACCCACCTGCGGGGCGAGGCCGGCAACCGGCAGATCGAGGGGGCCAAGGTCGGACTGACCCATGTGATCGGCCTGGGTTCGGCGTGCGGGGTCCACATCCTGGAGAAGGCGGCCGCCTGATCGCTCCGGGCCCGGCCCGGTCCTCTTCGACAGCGGTCGGATCGGTTGCTACCGTCCGAGTATGTCCTCGTGGTCGCCGACGCTCCCCTACGAGGAGTGGAGCGCGACCTGTGACACGTTGCACGCCCACACCCAGCTGTTGGGCAAGTTGGCCGTGGCCCTGGCCCCGCCAGAACCGCAGCTTCAGCACGCCGCCCTGCGGTTGACGGCCCGGGGGTGGGAGACCGCCCCCCTGCCGGCGCCTGACGGCTCCGGGGCCCTCGTCGTCACGCTCGACCTCTGCGCCCACGAGATGGCCATCGAGACCAGCCGGGGGGAGCGACGACGGATACCCCTGGCGCCGGACCGGCCGGTCGGCGACGTCACACGGGCGGTTCTCGACGCCATCAGCACGTTGACGGCTCCGGTCCGGATCAATCCGACACCGCAGGAGGTCCCCTGGACCGTACCGCTCGACGAGGACGACGAGCACGCCCGCTACGACACCGACCAGGTGGCGACCTATTTCGACGCCGCCACCCGTGCCTCCCTGGTTCTGGCCGCGTTCCGCGCCCCCTACCGAGGACGGTCGACACCGGTCAACGCCTGGTGGGGCTCGTTCGACCTGGCCGTCAGTCTCTTCTCGGGGGCCCCGGCCGCCCCGCCCTCAACGGACTTCATCATGCGCAACGCCATGGACGCCCAGGAGGTCGCCATCGGGTGGTGGCCCGGCGGACCCGGCTACGGCAGTGCGGCCTTCTACGCCTACGCCCACCCGGCCCCGGAGGGATTCGCCACGGCGTCGCTCGCTCCCCCGGCGGCGCGCTGGGAGGCGGCGCTCGGCGAGTACGTCCTCGACTGGGACGACGTCTGCGCCGCCCCGGACCCCCTGGCCGCCGGACTGGACTTCGCCCATTCCGCCTTTCGCCACTCCTGTGCGGTCTGCGACTGGAACCCCGCGCTGCTGGCCAGCACCGAGGGGGCGCCGCCACCGGTGGCGTAATGAGCGTCTCGCTCGCGCGGGCCGGCGCTCACTCGCCGGGCTCGAGCCCGGGGTAGCCCACGCCGGTGAGCTCCTCGGACACGCCCCAGAGGCGGTCGGCCACGGCCGCGTCCCTGGCCGCCTTGACCAAGGGCACGGCCGTTGGCGCTCCCCGGAGGGCCATGAAGCCGTCGGGGCCGAAGTACTGGCCGCTCGACACCCCTGGCGCGGTGGCGGCGTAGAGGCTGGGAAGGGCACCCCCGGCTGGCGACTGGCCAATGAGCGAGTTTCCGATGTCGGTGATTCGCGCCATGAGGCCGGATCCGGTCATCTGGGGTCCGACGGCCTGGAGGTTGGTGGCGGCATAGCCAGGATGTGCGGCCACGCTGACCAGGTCGATGCCATGGCGTGCGGTTCTCCGGCCCAACTCCACGGTGAACAGCTGGTTGGCCAACTTGGCCTGGGCGTAGGCCCTCCACTTGCCGTACGTCCGTACCCCCTGGAGATCGTCGAAGTGGATCCGGCCCATCTGCGCCACCGAGCTGCTGACCGTGACCACCCGGGCCCCCGGCCGGGCCAGGAGGGCGTCGAGGAGCAGTCCGGTCAGGGCGAAGTGCCCGAGGTGGTTGGTGCCGAACTGCATCTCGAAGCCGTCCGCCGTCTCCCGGCGGGGGATGGCCATCACCCCGGCGTTGTTGATCAGGAGGTCGAGACCCTGGTGGGCCCCGTGGAATCCGGAGGCGAAGGCCCGGACCGAGGTCAGGTCGGCCAGGTCCAGTGTTGCCAACGACACTGTGCCCGAAGGAGCGGATGCGGTGAGGCGTTCCAGGGCGTCGGCCCCCTTGGACTGGTCACGGCACGCCAGGATCACCTCCGCCCCGGCGCGAGCCAGGGCCAACGACGTCTCAAAGCCGAGGCCGCTGTTGGCACCGGTCACCACCGCGGTGCGTCCGGAAAGGTCAGGGATGTCTTGGGCGGTCCACGGAGCCATGCCCCGCACCCTACGCGGATCACCGAGCCGGGCCGCCATGGCTTGATCTACCGTGGCCGGATGACCCACCAAGCCGCCGACGAACGTTACGAGACCATGGTGTACCGCCGCTGCGGCCGCAGCGGGATTCAGCTCCCGCTGGTCTCACTCGGGGTCTGGCACAACTTCGGCGACGCCCGGCCGGCCGATGAGATCGAAGCCATGCTCACCCGGGCCTTCGACCTCGGGATCACCCACTTCGATCTGGCCAACAACTACGGGCCGCCCTTCGGCTCGGCCGAGACCAACGTGGGCAAGGTACTGGGCGGCGCCCTTGCCCCGTACCGTGACGAGCTCATTCTCTCCACCAAGGCCGGGTGGGACATGTGGCCCGGTCCCTACGGTGACGGCGGCTCACGGAAGTACCTGCTGGCCAGCCTGGACGCCAGCCTGAAGCGCATGGGTGTGGAGTACGTGGACATCTTCTACTCCCACCGCTACGACCATGAGACACCCCTCGAGGAGACCATGGGTGCCCTCGACACCGCGGTCCGTCAGGGCAAGGCGCTCTACGCCGGCATCTCCTCGTACCCGCCGGACCAGACAACCGAGGCAGCCGCCATCCTCACTCGCCTGGGCACCCCTCTGCTCATCCATCAGCCGCCGTACTCCATGTTCAATCGCTGGATCGAGCACGGCCTGCTGGACACGTTCGGCCAGCTGGAGGTGGGCTGCATCGTCTTCTCCCCGCTGGCCCAGGGCCTCCTCACCAATCGCTATCTGGACGGCATCCCCGAGGGGTCGCGGGCGAGCCGGCCGGCAAGCAGCCTCGACCCTGGATTCGTCACCGACGAGCTGCGGGAGCGGGTGCGCGCCCTCGACGCGATCGCCCGGCAGCGGGGCCAGACCCTGGCCCAGATGGCCCTGGCCTGGACGGTTCGGGACCCAAGGGTGACCTCGACGCTCATCGGAGCGAGCAGCCTGGAGCAGCTGGAGCAGAACGTCGCCATCCTCGACAACCTGGACTTCTCGGATGAGGAGCTGGGCGCCATCGAGGGCGCCCTGTCGTAACCGGCGCGAGCCCGATCCCACCGTCACGTGGGGTGCCACGGGCGGCGCCATGGCCCGGCCATCGGCACCCGGACCGGTGGCAGGTAGTCGTGCTCCGGGGAAGGAAGCGTCGGAGCGGGGGCCGAGGACCGTCATCGCCACGTGGCACACTGGCCCCGTCCGACGAGAACAGACAGGAGTGAATCATGGCATCTGAGGTCCGGGGCGTCGTAGCGCTGGCCAAAGGCGAGCCCGTCTCGCTGGTCACCATCGTGGTGCCTGATCCGGGCCCGGGTGAGGCCGTAGTCAGGATCCAGGCCTGTGGGGTGTGCCATACCGACCTCCACTACCGGGAGGGTGGAATCAACGACGACTTCCCGTTCCTGCTGGGACATGAAGCGGCCGGCGTGGTGGATGCCGTTGGGGCCGACGTGACCTCGGTGGCCCCCGGCGACTTCGTGGTTCTCAACTGGCGGGCCGTGTGCGGCGAGTGCCGATCGTGCCGGCGAGGTCGGCCGTGGTACTGCTTCAACACGTTCAACGCCGAACAGAAGATGACACTGACCGACGGGACGCCCCTCTCCCCTGCTCTCGGAATTGGGGCCTTCGCCGAGAAGACGCTCGTGGCCGCCGGCCAGTGCACCAAGGTCGACGCGTCGGCCCGACCCGAGGCCGTCGGGCTGCTCGGGTGCGGTGTGATGGCTGGACTGGGCTCGGCCATGCTCACTGGCGAAGTGGGCCCGGGCGACTCGGTGGCTGTGTTCGGCTGCGGTGGCGTGGGGTGCGCAGCGGTCGCCGGGGCTGCGCTGGCCGGGGCCGCCAAGGTCATCGCCGTCGATCTGGATCCGGGAAAACTGGAGCTGGCCCGGGAGTTCGGGGCCACCCACGCGGTCAATGCCTCCAGCGAGGACGTGGTCGAGGCGGTCCGGGCTCTCACCGATGGCAACGGAGCCGACGTGTGCATCGAGGCGGTGGGCAGTCCCAAGGTGATGGAACAGGCCTTCTACGCCCGGGACCTGGCCGGCACTCTGGTCCAGGTGGGCGTGCCCACCCCGGACATGCGCATCGACCTGCCGATGATCGAGTTCTTCGGGCGCGGCGGCCGGCTGAAGCCCAGTTGGTACGGGGACTGCCTCCCCGCTCGCGACTTCCCCATCCTGGTGGACCTGTACCTGCAGGGCCGGCTCGACCTCGACCGCTTCGTCAGCGAGACCATCGGCCTCACCGACATCGAGGAGGCCTTCCACCGGATGGAACGGGGCGAAGTCCTGCGGTCGGTCGTGGTCCTCTGATGATCGAACGGGTGGTCACCTCGGGGATCTTCTCGCTCGACGGCGGGAACTTCGAGGTGGACAACAACATCTGGATCGTGGGCGACGCCACCGAGGTGCTCGTCATCGATGCCGCCCATGACCACCGGCCCATCGCCGCGGCGGTGGGTGGCCGCCGCACGAGGGCGATCGTGGCCACCCACGGGCACAACGACCACATCAACGCGGCGGCCGCCCTGGCCGACACCCTCCAAGCTCCGGTGTGGCTCCACCCGGCCGACCGGATGTTATGGGACGCCATATATCCCGACCGCCCGCCGGACGGCGAGCTGGCCGACGGCATGACGGTCACTGCCGGCGGCACTTCCCTCTCGGTGCTCCACACTCCCGGCCACTCCCCCGGAGGGTGCTGCCTCTACGACGAGCTCGGCGCCGTGCTGTTCTCCGGCGACACCCTGTTCCGCGGGGGCCCCGGGGCCACCGGGCGGAGCTACTCCGACTTTCCCACCATCATCGGCTCCATCAGGGACCGGCTCCTGGTCCTACCTGGGACCACACGGGTGCTCACCGGCCACGGTGACGAGACCACCATCGGCCAGGAGGCCCCCCATCTCCCCGACTGGATCCGCGACAGCTCCTGAGCCAACCCCCACCGACGGCGGCGCAGCACCATCCTGTCGAGATCGGCGCCCCGGGTCATGTGAACCGGAACACTCCCTGGTCGAGGACGGTCTCGCCACGCTGGTTGTCCGTCCGGAACCGAGCCGTCGATCCCGTCCACCCACAGGGAGACGGTGAGGGTCTCCCCGGGGTAGGTCGGGCGGGAGAACCGGCCGCGCATCGACGACGAACCGGCCGGGATCCGACGCGCACAATGTGTGGAGGAGGGCCCGACCGGTGAACCCATAGGTGCACAGTCCGTGGAGGATGGGCCGTTCGAACCCGGCCCCTCGGGCGAACTCGGGGTCGGAGTGGAGGGGGTTGCGGTCACCCGAAAGTCGGTAGAGGAGGGCCTGATCGTCGCGGGTGGCGTAGGTCGACGACATGGTCGGGTCGACCGGTGGGGGCCGCAGGGTTGGCCACGGATCGGCCCCCGCTCCCCGCCGAAACCCCCTTCGCCCCGAATGAACAGAGCATTGGTGGTCTTCCATCGAGCCGCTCCGGTCCGCGCATCGACCGACAGTCGACTCGGTCACCACCAGGGCACCGGATCCCTTGTCGTAGATGCCGGTGACGGTGGAGGTGGTGCGCACGGACCCTTCCGGTGGGATCGGCCCGAAGAGCTCGATTCCCTGTTCGCCGTGGAGAAGCATCGCCGGGTCGAACGAGCCGATGCTCTGGCGGGGGACCCCGCCGCCGCCCATCACCGCGGCAAAGGTCGGCAGTACCCGCTGGGGCAGGTCCGTCGAGTTCTCCGTCGTGAACTCCAGTTCGTGGTCTGGGGCCGATCGATCCGGCCCCGACCCCGAGCGCGTAGAGCAGACAGTCGGTCGAACTCCACGCCCGCTCGATCGGTTCGGATGTCGAACCCGACAATGTCGAGATTGAGCGTCACCAGGACCTCCCTAGGTTGTGCCCCGGTGCGACCCCCGGTGCCGCCCGCTGATGGTACCGCCCGAATCTGTTGTCCGTAGAGGTGTTGCCGGTCGGGCAGGACGGCCCTGCGGGACCTGCCAGGCGCTGCCCCTGCCGTTTCGGCGGGTCACTTGGGTGACGTCAGGTTGTACACCGTCTGACCTCCGATGGTCCGGGCCGTGAAATGGGCCTCGACCCACTTGCTGATGGCCGCGTCGCTGTTGCCCCCACCACCCGGGCCGCCGCCACCGCCGGTGCCCGAGGCGATGAAGTAATGGATCTCGCCCCTGGCCACATAGGCCTTGAAGGTGGCTAGGCTGATGTTGCCTCCTTGGCCGTTGAAACCACCGATGGCCATCACCGGATCGGTACTCAAGAGTTCCAAGGTTGCCGCCGACTGCGAGCCGAAGGTCGCGGCGACCCATCGGTAGGCGCCGGCCTCGGACCGGAGGGCCAAGGTCAGTGCGGTGCTCGTGGTCGTCCCGCGGCCAGCTCCCGGTACCCCGCTGACCGATCCGCCGGGCACGCTCGCCCCTGAAGCCCGGCCCGTACCAGACCCTGGACCAGCGGCGGTGGCCATGCCCGGGGGGGCACCGGTCGGCGGCGCCCCCCGGTGCCGGACGGCCCGCCGCTCGGACCGCCGGGGAAGGCTCGGCCCTGGCCGCTCGAGCCGCTCAGTGCCGCCCCACCGGGACCGCCGGGTGCCCCGCCGCCGCCGAAGCCGGCACCACTGACTGCCGGGCCCGCCGAAGGGATGCTTCCGGTGTGCGGGGCGCTGATGGTGGATGCGGTGTAGGCAATAGGTCCGGCGAGGCCGGCTACGAGCCCAAGGCCCAGGGCGCCCACCGTCAGTGCCCGGGTCAGTCGGGAAATGAACGGTGCAGTGACCAGGGCCACCCCAGCGACCGCGCCCGAGATGAGCACGACCGGTGGCAACCAGGGGACGTAGGCGGGCGTCCGTTCCAACAGGGCGAAGGCCCACGCGGCGGTCATCACCACCGCCACCGCCCCGAGGACGCGAGCGCCGATCCGGTGCCGGTTCTGCCAGAACAGGGCTCCGCCCATTCCCACGAGGGCAGCGATCGCCGGAGCTAGCGCCGCGGTGTAGTAGGTGTGGATCACGCCACTGGAGAAACTGAACACGGCGCCGGTGATGAGCAGCCAGCCACCCCACAGCAGCAGGGCCGCTCGCACCCGGTCGGTTCGGGGGGCCCGGCCCCGCCACACGAGGCCGGCCACCAGAGCCAGCAGCGCGGCCGGCAGAAGCCATGAGGCCTGACCACCCATGAGGTCGTTGAACAGCCGGAACACTCCGGTGGTCCCGCTGAAGTTGGCCCCGCCGCTTCCCCCGGAGAGCCGACTGAGCCCGTTGTATCCGAAGATCAGGTTCAGCAGGCTGTTGTCAGGTGACCCGTCGATCATGGGCCTGGTGGCCGCGGGCCACAGAGCCACCGCCGCCACCCACCATCCGGCCGCCACCACAATGGCCACACCCCACACGGCCAGTTGCCAGATGCGCCGCCAGAGATGGGTGGGGGCGGCGAGGAGGTAGACACCGGCAAAGGCCGGGAGCACAGTGAAGGCCTGCAGCATCTTGGCCAGGAACGCAAAGCCGATGAGGGCACCGGTCGCCACCAGCCACCTGGTGCCGGCCTTCTCCAGCGCCCGGATCAAGGTGTAAGCGGCCGCCACCAACAGCAGCACCATCAGGGCGTCGGGGTTGTTGAACCGGAACATCAGGGCTGCCACCGGCGTGCAGGCCAATAGGGTGCCGGCCAGCAGGCCGGCGCACGGACCGAACCATCGCTTGACGGTGGCGTAGACCAGGCCCACCGCAGCCACTCCTTCGAGGGCCTGAGGGACAAGCATGCTCGACCTGCTGAACCCGAACATCCGTCCGGAGAGCTCCATGATCCACAGGGAGCCGGGTGACTTGTCCACGGTGATGAAGTTGGATGAGTCGATGGAACCGAAGAAGAAGGCCTTCCAGCTCTTGGTGCCGGCCTGGACGGCGGCGGCGTAGAAGCTGTTGGCGTAGCCGGAGGCACTCAGGTCCCACAGGTAGGCCACCGCGGTGACCGAGAGCAGGGTGATCAGCGCTGGAAGGACCCAGCGCGGGGAGGCGGGTCGGTGCCCGTCGTTCCATACACCGGCGACCGGCGGGCCGTGGTGCACCTCGGGCGCCGAGGGGGCGAGGTCGATGGCAGGCGGCTCGGAGACGGTAATGGACATATCGGCATCCTGAGAAGTTGTTCTGTGGCCGCGCTGGGAAACTCCTGGGGAGGCACTAGGACTCGGGTTCCGCCCCGACCTCTGGCCGGATGGCCTCCTGGGCCGCGGTGGCCGTCATCGGCACTTGATCACCGGGAGATGGATGCACCCACCTCGACTCGACCCCACAGCGGTCCTCCCGCGTCATCGACCGCGGAATCCATACCGGGGGTGGCCTCAAGGTCTCCTCGGATCCGCCACCACGACCCCACTTCGAAGGAGTGCTTGGTCGTGTCGCCGTCACCGGTGCGGACACGACCAGTAACGCTTGATGGTCGGGAGCGATCAGTCCCCTGGTCAGAGCTGGCCCTCTCCCTCCGGCCGGTCCACCCGAGCCACCGGTGGCGGGAGCGGCAATATCGTGTGGGCGACTGGACGGCCCGAGAGCCAGTCGGTGACCGCCTGGCCCATCTGTCGGGCCAGACTCGCCGGATAGGACCGTATGGCCACCGCGGTGTGTGCACTGATGATAAGGCCCGGAGTCGACCACAGCCGGCTGTCGGACACCAGTGGCTCCTCTGGAAGGACGTCGAGCCACACTCCCCCGAGGTGGCCGGCCACCAGCCGATCGAGCAGTGCATCATGGTCGATGAGGCTGGCCCTCGCCACATTGATGATCAATGCTCCTGAGGGTAGGAGTGCCAACGACTCAGCGTTCAGCATGCCGTCGGTCTCGGGGGTGGCCGGTGCTGCGAGAACCAGGACGTCACTCCGTGGCAGCTGTGTCGTAGAGCAGGTCGCTGGCTACCACCCTCGACGCCCCCGACGGAGGCGGTGCCTGGGGATTCCGGCGCACGCAGGAGACCTCGAGGCCCAGGGCCGCGCCGAGGGAGCACACCCGGGAGCCGATCTCGCCGGCACCGACGACCGTTAGGCGCCGCCCACCCAGCTCAAGGCTCGGGACCGGCGTCCACCGGTGCTCGGCCTGCGCCTGGTAGATCTCCTGGGCCTGACGGGCCAGGGTGAGCATGGCCAGGAGGACGAACTCCGAGATCCCCGGGCCCCGGCGCCCGCCGCGGAGACCAAGCCGATGCGGTGGGAAGCCAGTGCGTCCAGGTCGACGGCTTCGTAGCCGGCACCACAGTGGTGCACCCAGGCCAGATCGGGGGCCACGAGGTGGAGCGACTCGAATTGCTGGGCGAATCCCACCAGCACGTCGGCCTCGGCCATCTTCGATGCCCATTCCGGAGTGAGTTCGACCGGCAGCCCGCCGTTCCAGGGGACATCGATGTGGTCGACCCGCACTCCGGACGGAACCGCATCTTGGAGCACACGACGGGCCTCAGGAGTGACCACCGACGACGCCGCAAGAAGGTTCATCGACCGGTCCCGGTGGTCAGGGTGGTCCGGGCACCCGTCGGTCGGGAGGTGACCAGCGGCGGGCTCATGGGTCCGACGCACTGGGGGAGGCCAGCGCCTGCCTGACCAGCTCTGCCCGACGGATCTGGCCGGTGGCCCCGGTTCGGGGAAGGCCATTGACGACATACAGGCGACGAGGGTGCTTGGACGAGACCAACCGGTCTGCACAGTGACGACGGAGTTCCTCGATGCTCAATGTCGCACCCGGCCGGAGCACGACGAACGCGGCGATGACCTCCCCCCACTCCTCGTCGGGCAGACCGGCCACCGCACCCTCCGCCACACCGGGTGCGTCCATGATCACCTGATCCACCTCGACGGGCGAGACCGACTCCCCTCCGGTGCGGATGATCTCTTTGGACCTCCCTACGATGGAGTAGTAGCCCTCATCGTCGCAGTCGGCCAAATCGCCGGTTCGGAACCATCCGTGGTCGAGGACCTCGTCGGTGGCCGGCTGGTCCCTGAAGTAGCCGGACATCAGAAACGGGTTGCGGACCTGGAGCTCGCCAGTCTCCTTGTCCAGACGTACCTCGCAGCCGGGACCGGGCAGTCCCACCGAACCCGGCTTCCGGAAGACGTCCTCGGGCCACAGGCGGCAGACTCCCCCGGCCTCGGTCGATCCGTACGTGACGGAGGTACGTGATCCGGGGAACGTTGCGGCGATCTCTTGCAGGAGCTCGGGAGTGGTGGATGACGTCCCCGTGTCACAGAACCGGAGGCAACTGAGGTGAATTCCTGCCGATCGGAGGAGAGGATACGGCGCCAAATCGAAGGTATGGCGTAGAGCCGGGTGGCTCGACGTCGGTGCACCACGGTGAGGAGGGACGCGGCATCGGCACGGTCCACGAACACAGCCTCATCGGCGTTGGCCCAGGCCGTCATCGGGCCGAACCAGCCGGCCATGTGGAATGGGGGAGACATGCACACCACCGGGCCGTTGGGGCTCAAGGTGGCGTCGGTCATCACCCGGAGGCGGGATGCCCGGTGCGACAGCTCCACCCCTTTGGGCCGTCCCGACGTTCCGCTGGTGAAGAAGATCGCGTGCGTCGCCCGTTCGTCGACCGAGTTGACCGCTCTGCCTGGTGACGACTCCGCCGACAGGGCCGCGAGGGTGACCTCGCCAGGGTGCACCTCGTCGCCGACCACCAAACACGGATCGGCCAGGTCGAGGAGGGAGGCCCGCTCGGGCGGGGTAGTCCGGGGGTTGACGGGGACCAAGGCCGCACCCAGCCGGGCCGTGGCGAACCAGAGTGGGATGGCGTCGATCGAGGTCTCGCCCCACCACGCCACTCGCCCTCCCCTGCCGACGCCATGGCCGTGCAGCACGCCGGTCAGGTGCTCGGTGGCCTGCTCGAGTTCGGCGAAGGTGACCAGGCGGTCGCCCTGCGACACGGCCACTCTCCGAGGCGCCCGTCGAGCCGTCAGCGAAAGGATGTCACCCACCAACAGAGCGTGCACGAGATCAGTCTTTGAGTTCGATCAGGATCTCGTAGTACCGATGCCGCCCCACGTTCCTCGCTGACTCCGTACCACCGGACGGCACCCAGAACACCTGGCCCGGCCGGACGTCGGCCTCGGTGACCCGACTCCCGTCCGCCGGCGGGACTCCTGCGATCTTGTCGCCCTCCACCACAACCAACACGTAGTCACGGTCGTGGCGATGGAGTGCGGACTCCTCCCCCGGAGCCAGGTCCATCTCCCAGACCTTTACCCGCTCGTTCTCGAACAGGACCCCCGTCCCCAACTCCCCCAGATCAGCCATCTCGGTCGCCCCCGTCGGCGAGGTCCTTCAACACACCCACGTGGTGCACGGCACCGAGGTGCTCGTGGAGATACCCGGGGGCCTCGGCCGTATCGACGAACCAACCGGTTGGGCACATGGTCAGGATCTCGACGAAGGAGAAGCCCTGCCCGGCCTCCTGCACCTCGAAGGCCCGGTGCAGCATTCGTTGGGTGCGGGCCACCTCGCCGGCGGAGTGCACCGACCCCCGGGCCACATAGGCCGACCCCTCCAGGCCAGCCAACAGCTCACCGATCCGGATGGGATAGCCGTGGCGGCGCACGTCACGACCCTCCAGCGTGGTCTTGGTCCGTTGGCCCAGCACCGTCGTGGCCGTCATGTGACCTCCCGTCTCTCCGAACACCCCGTTGTTGAGGAGCACGCAGGTGATGGACTCACTCCGGGCTGCCGAGTGGATGACCTCCTGGAGCCCCTCGTTGACCATGTCTCCGTCACCTTGCAACGTGAACACGACGGCATCTGGCTTGGCCCGCTTCACCCCGGTGGCGACTGACGGAGCCCGGCCGTGGAGCGCCTGCACCACCTCGACGTCGACATTCGACGAGAACGCCGTGTAGCAGCCCACACCGAACACGGCGATGGTCCGCTGGGTCAGCCCGAGCACCTCGATGGACTCCAGGACGCTGCGCACGGCGATGGGCTCACCACACCCCGGGCACAGGCCGTGCCCGCCCGCGACGACCAACGACGGAGTGAAGTCGTCGACCACCGACCCGGGCGGTGAGTTCCTCATCACGGCGACTGGTCCGGTGGTCATCGGGACACCTCCTGTGGGGAGACGGCGGGGATGCGGGCGAGATGGCTCCGGAGCCGGGCTGCCAAGATCTCGGTATCCAGATCGGGGGCGATGCCGAAGCCGGAGCTGTCGAAACTGATGCCACCGATGAAGCTGACCGGACAGGCTCCCATCACGGCCAACTGGACGTCCATGAGCATCTGACCGGTGTTGAGCTCGTAGACCAGCACCTGTCGGGCCCACGATGCCACTTCGGCGATGGTCCTGCTCGGGAACGGCCAGAGCGAGAGTGGCCGCACCAGACCGATGGGATGGCCTTCGGCCCTCAGCTCTTCGACTACGTAGTGGAGATAGCGGGCCGGAGTCCCGTAGGCCACCACCACCACCTCGGCTTCGTCCGTCCCCACCGTCTCCACCATTGGCTCCACGCCCGCCGCCATTGCCGACATGTGCTCGCCCATCGCCATCAGCCACTTGCCGTGACTTACATAGTCGGGATCGGTCCGCTTGTTGGGGTTGATCGGGGAGATGAGTCGAGCTGAGCCGGTCCCCCCGGACGAGCCGTCGAGTGACCAGTCCTTGGCCGGGAGCAGGCCGAAATCGACCGGGGCGATGTCGACAGCCTGCTCGGTGTGCGCCAGGTAGTAGTCACCGAGAACCACCACCGGGTTCCTCCAACGGTCAGCGAGATCGAAGGCCTGCTGCACCAGCAGTACCGCCTCACTGACGCTGGCGGGGGCCAGCACGATCTGGTGGTAGTCCCCGTGGCCCCCGCCCCGGGTGGCCTGGAAGTAGTCGCCCTGGCCGCGTGCCATGTTCAGCACCACGAGGGGCAGGCGGGCCCGGCACATCTCCGAGAGGGACTCCTGCATCAGCGAGAGGCCCTGACCCACCGATCCGGTGGCCGACCGGGTGCCCGTGGCCGCCGCACCCCACGCCATACCCACCGCTTCGATCTCGCTCTCGGCGTTCACGCACACACCGTCGACCTCGGGAAGCAGGCGGGCCATGTGCTCGAGTACCTCGGTGAACGGTGTCATCGGATAGCCCGAGAAGAAGCGGCAGTCCGCCGCCACCATGGCTCGGGCGATGGCCTCGGACCCCTCGATCAGCACGCGCTTCAAGGCTCATCCCTCGTCACCCGCACGGTGTCCAGCACTCCGCGAGCCAGTGTGACCGGTTCATCGAACTTGGTCACCTGGAAGACAAAGTCCGGACAGATCTGCGAGCAGGCCCGGCACGCCGTGCATCCTGCGCTCAGGACCGGATAGCGGTAGCCGCGCTCGTTGCGTAGGTCGGCGGTCATGGCCAGGACTCCGGGCCTGCAGGCATCGATGCACAGGTCGCAGCCCTTGCATGCCTCCACATCGATGGCCACGGTTCCCCTGGTCAAGACCGGTTCGTCCATCAGGCCCCGACCTCGGTGGGATGCCGGTGGTGCGGGGCCCGCTTGACGATTTCCACCCCGGCCCACACGGCGCGGGCGTTGGCCTGGGCGTGATCCTGCCGGTAGGTCGGGAGCACTTGCTGCGTGGCTTCGACGACGGCACCCACGCCCACGAGTCCGGTTGAGGCCACGAACGCCCCGAGTGCCAGCATCCCCGCCGACATGGGCGTGCCCATCGCCGCGGCTGCCCCGGTAGCGGGGATCTCGACCACTCGCCCTCGTTCGAAGTTAGCCGGCTCGGTGAAGATGCTCGAGTCGATCAGCGCGGTGGCCCCGGTGACCAGGCGGTCTCGCAGGTTCGGCCAGTAGGCCGGGTGCATGGCCAGCCCGAAGGAGAACGAGGACACCGTAGGTGGCGCCAGCACCTGGCCGGTGCCGATCACGACCGTGGCATCCGAGTTTCCTCCGCGCATCATGCCCCCATAGCTACCGAACATGGTGACCTCGTAGCCCTCCGCCGCAGCGGCTAAGGCAAGGGTCCGGGCGATGAGCTGCACCCCCTGGCCGCCGATGCCGGTGAACCCGATGGCATGTTCGCCCGGAACCGGTGTCACCCTGAGTCCTGGCCGATCATCGATGCGCCTGTGACTTCGCTCACTGCCAACGCAGCCCTTCTCATTGGTTGGCCACCCGACCTTCGTGCCGTTCGTCGGGAGACGGCACGAAGACCGTCGCCCGACTGGTCCGGCCGGGCCAACTCACCTCTGGCCGAGAACGGTGGTTTACCCCACCCTACATTCCCCCACCTGGCAGTTCCACAGCCCCACACCACCCGGGGGTGCCAGCTCCGCCGGGCACCGGGTCCCCAAATCGGGCGTGCGTGACCCGAAGCGGTACTGCCCGGCAGAGGGACCAGGGCCGTCGAGCCGACCGGGTGGCGAGAGGACCGGGCTACGTTCCCGGTGTGCCCTTGGGCGGCGTGACCGGCACGGGGTTCTTGACGTTCGGTCCGAGGCAGACAAATACCTGTTTGCCCTTGGCGAACACCGGGATATAGGTCGAGCCCTTCACCTGCACATAGGAGTTGCAGATGGGCTCGTTGTAGCCCACGTGGCCCTTCGACCAGTTCACCGGGGCCGAGAGGCCTCCAGCCGTGAAGTTGGTGATCTTGTTGGTGGCACTGACCACACCGGCTTGGGTCGGAGTGGCCCCCGCCGCCTTGATGCCCGCCACCATGAGGGCGGCCGACTGCCAGCCCAGGAAGGCGACGCCGTTCAGGGTGTAGCCCGGCTCGTACTTCTTCATGGCCGCCAGGTACTGCAGCATGCCCGGATAGGTAGTGCCGTACTTGGCCTTGTTGCCCGCCTCGAACGGGACGCTGCCGGCGTTGAAGACATAGACGCCCTGCATCAGGGACCCGTACTTCTGGAGCAGCGACGCATCGTAGCCGTTGAGCCAGTCCTGCTTGATCTTCAGCCCATACTGCTGAATATCCCGGGCCAGGGTCACGTTGTCCGAGGCCTGCATGCAGGTCACCACCATCTGGGATCCGGCCTGCTGCATCCGCTGGACGTCCGACGAGTACGAGCCCCCCAGTTGGGCACTCACGTCCACGAAGTTGACGTTCAGACCGGCGGCTCGCATTCCCTTGGCGTCGGCGCTGCAGGAGTCGTACGAGGAGGCGATAGACGGCCCATAGCTGATGAAGGCCACCGACTTGGCTCCGGCCCTCTTGATTTGGTACGCCAACCCCGGGAAGCCGGCCGCATAGATCTGGGTGGAGCCACCGACCGCGAACAAGTTGGGGGCGGTCTGCCAGTTGGAGCTGACGTTGTACCCATAGGTGGGAGTCTTGGTGGAAACGAAGTAGTTGGGGGTGAACCAGGCCGAGGCCACGCCGATGGCGAACACGTGGTCCTGGTCGATCAGCGTGTGCGCGTCCTGGGTGAACTGGGTGGGCGACCCTCCGTCGTCAAGATTGTTGGTCAGGACGATCTTCCGTCCGTTGACGCCGCCCTTGGCGTTGACCGTCTTGAAGTAGGCGATCATGCCGGGCGAGATCCCCCCGAAGTAGCCGGCCAACGGCCCTGACCTCGAGGAGATGGCCCCGATGTTGATCTGGGTTGGCGACACGCCCTGGGACGAGGTGGCAGCCGAGGCGTCTCCCTCCGGTCCGAGACCGACCAGAACCACCAGCAGCGTCGTTGCCAGGGTGACTCCTGCTGTCAAGAACAACCGCCTACCCGGCGCGCTCCGAAGCTCCCTCATTGCGTTCCCCCAATGCGTTGTGCACAGCTCCGGCCGATCCTCCGCCCGATTCCCCCGGGACGATTGTCACGACACCGATGCCGTACGTCGGTCTTGCGACCCCGACAGTAGACCAGACGTTCCGGCGGATGATGGTCATCGCAGCAGGATCATCACCGACGTCGTAGCCTTCGGGTTGACCGGGATGGCGATCGACGATCTCGGCCATACTCGTTACACCGATCGCCCACCCACTGACGGCCTGGGCCGGCCGTGAGGAACAGCCATGACGACGTCCGAGCGGGCCGCCACCAAAGACCATCCGCTGGAGTGCAACCCCGGGTCTCCGCGACCGGGCTCCGGTCCGGTTCACATCGGTTGTGGGCCGTCGGCTGGCCGTTCCGGGCCGGCCCGTGACGGGGCGGAGCGCCCGAAGGTGAGGAGTGCAGATGGCAACAGATAACCAGGGCCCGGCCGTCGGGCGCGAGGTCACCAGGTTCATCACGGTGCCGGAGTCGGTCAGCGAGCAAGCGCGTCGGTTCCTGGCCATGGACCTGTTCGGTACCGGCGATGGGATCGATGCAGAAGACCTCGATGGATGGCGGTCCATGGTCGCGGCAGCCAACGAGATGCTGCTGGCATCGCTGCTGCCGCGAGTCCAGTCCCTTCGATCCACTATCGAAGAGGTGCTCATCGATGGAGTACCCGTGTTCAACGTGACCCCTGAGGGTGTGGCCGTTGACGGTGACCAACCCGTCTACCTCGACATCCACGGCGGTGCGCTCATCATGGGTGGCGGTGACGTCTGCCGGGTGATGGCCCAGGCCACTGCCGCACAGGTGCGGCTTCGGACCTGGTCGGTCGACTACCGGATGCCACCCGACCATCCCTATCCGGCGGCATTGGATGACTGCCTCGCCGTCTACCGTGGCCTACTCCGGGTTCAGGCCCCCGAGCGCATCGTGGTCGGTGGCGCCTCGGCCGGCGGGAATCTGGCCGCCGCCCTCATGCTGCGGGCCCGTGATGAAGGACTGCCGCTCCCGGCTGCACTGGTCTTGCTGACTCCGGAGGCCGACCTCACCGAGTCGGGCGACACGTTCCAGACCAACCTGGGCATCGACTCCGTGCTCACGGCGAGCTTGGCCGACTCGATCGCCCTCTATGCCGGTGACCACGACCTCTCGGACCCGTACCTTTCACCTCTGTTCGGTGACTTTGCCGGGTTCCCCCCCACTCTTCTGCAATCGGGCACTCGCGATCTGTTCCTGTCCAACACCGTCCGAATGCACCGCAACCTTCGCGCCAAGGGTGTCGAGGCGGACCTCCACATCTTCGAGGCCATGCCCCACGGCGGTTTCTTCGGGGCCCCCGAGGACGAGGAGCTGACCGGTGAGATCCGTCGATTCCTGACCTCCCACCTCGGAGCCGGTTAGCTGTCGAGAGGCACGCCGAAGCGGGTGTGGTAGAACGCGAACTCGTCCCGGATGATACCGAGATCGAGACCGTAGGCAGAGGGGTCCGGACGCGTACCCTGTTTGCGATCCTGCCTACTCTCGGTCCACCATCGGGTCATCCGCTCCCGAGTGTCTTCCGACAGGTCGTCACCCAGCTCGGTGTAGAGCTTGGTCATCGCCACCAGGGGATCGGCCTGCATCTCCTTGAAGGAGACGTCGAAGAACCTCTCCTCCTGCCCGTCGTCACGAAACTGGACCAGTCGACGGAGGGACTCCTGCCAGAGCCCTCGCTCATGGGAGCCAACGGCCAGCCTGTCCACCGATTGGGTCAGCGGCGTCGTCAACGCCTCTTTCAATGCGCACAGCGACGGCAGCACACTGCCGATGTCACGGTGGGTCATGACAAAGCGGGCGTCGGGGTAGACGCGGTCCAGGGCGTCAATGCTGGCCATGTGGGCCGGGGTCTTCAGCCACCACCGGTTGGGGGGACAGTGCCACTGGAGCAGCTTCAGCACCCGCCGGTGATAGTGATAGGCCGGTTCCATGTCGCTGGCGAGGAGCCAGGATGTATAGCTCGGAATCAGGGCCATCCCCTCGAATACCAGGGAGCGGAAGTCGAGGGCCATGATCAGCAAGCACTCCTGCGGGCCAGTCGGAGAGGACGGCAGCATGCCGATGAACTCCGGAAACATCTCGTAGGTGATATCGATGCCCACCTGGGCCAACGCGATACGAGGATCGGTGTCTTCGGTCGCCGTTTCGGGCGGAGGGCACGGGGCTCCGGCCTCCCAGGTGCGGAGCGAGCGACGGCTCCGGTCGCTCGCCAACAGGAAGCTCAGGGCTGTCGACCCCGTTCGGGGCATGCCCAGCCCGAAGAGCGGCGCCTCGATCTCCTCGTCGTCGATCTCGGGGTGGCGTCGGTACCAGCTCTCCACCTCGAGCCGATTGGCGAGATAGCCCACGATCTGGTCGGTGAATACACCCTCGCCGAGCTCGTTCAACTGTCCCTCGGTGTTCAGGGAACGGACCAGCACCTCCAGTCCTTCCTGCCAGGTGTCGGCCCCGAAGTCCTCCGCTTGCGCACGTTCACACGCTTTGGCCACCAATTCGGCTACGTCGATCACAGGCTCGCTCCATTCCGTTCGGTTCTGCCCGACTGTCCAGCCACCGGGGCGCCGGGTCCTGCTCGGCCCGCCAGATGGCGGGCCCCGATCTGGCTCACGTCGGCGTCACGAGGAACCAAGGGCCGACACGACGTCGCCCAACAGACCCACCTGGTCGAGGTCCCGCAGGTCCAACACCCTCAGGTAGGCCCGGGCCGCCCCCAGCGCCCGGTAGGTGTCCAGCTGCTCGGCGACCTGCCCGGGAGTGCCCACCAGGTCAGCCATCTCGTACTGGGCGGGTGACACTGAGCCACGTCGATCGACGTCGTTGCGGTCCGCACCGCACACTGTGGTGAGCGTCACGGACAGGTCCAAGGTGTCCGGATTCCTCCCCACCGACTCACAGGCGGCACGGACCGTGGCAAAGGCCCGAGCGGTCGCTGCCGGACCCTGGAACGGGGGGAGGTTGAACTCATCAGCGAAGCGGGCGGCCAGGGAGGGTGTTCGCCGATGACCAGTACCGCCGACGACGACCGGTGGGTACGGCTGCTGGACCGGTTTGGGGAGAGCCGGGCACTCGCGCAGCTGGTAGTGGATCCCCTCGTAGCTGAAGGTCGTTCCGGTCGGGGTCCTCCAGATGCCGGTGACGATGGCAAGCTGCTCCTCGAGACGGTCGAAGCGCTCCACCGGGGGCGGGAACGGGATTCCGTACGCCCGATGCTCCTCCTCCGCCCAGCCCGCGCCGAGGCCGAGGGTGACCCGTCCCCCACTCATGGCATCCACCTGGGCGACGGCGACGGCCAGGGGACCGGGAAGTCGGAACGTGGCTGCGCTGACCATCGTCCCGATCCGGATCCGCTCCGTCTCACGGGCCAGGCCGGCGAGGGTGATCCACGAGTCCGTCGGTCCGGGCAGGCCGGTGGAGGCGAAGGCCAGGTAGTGGTCCGACCGGACGAAGTCGCTGAACCCAGCCGCTTCTGCGGCTCGGGCGGCCTCGAGCTGGTCCTCGTAACTGGCACCCTGCTGCGGCGCCACCATCAGACCGACGTGCATCGGGAGGGGGTCAGGCCTCGAGCTGGTCGACGGGGATCGATCGCTCCATCATCCCGAACGACTCTTCCCCGTCCCAGGTGTAGCGGACCCCTGCCTGTTGGAGGGCGGGGGCGAATTCGTGATGGGTGCCACCGGCCATACACGCCGAGAGGGTGGTCTCGCCTTCAATATGCACGTCGCCGTCCGCTGTTCGCAGGGTGATCGAGACGTCCTCCCCGTAGGGCTGGAGACGCCGGAGCCATGGTGCCTCGACCAGCGTGGCTGGAATCATCCGCCCGCCGTCGAAGACGTACCCCTCGTTGAAGGTCGGCTCGCCGGGCCGCTCGGGGAAGGTCAGTGCCCCGAACCCCCGCCCGCTGGGGAACAGGGCGCTGGGCCAGCAGTGGCCCCAGAACCCACCGGTGTCCCGGGAGCCCTGTCGGTGAACCCGCAGGGCCGTCCCCGCGAACGACCACGAGGCGTCGCCCAGCTGGACCGAGCAGCGGGCCGTGCACAGTTGCTCGTAGCGAGGGCTGATGAAGGCGCCGGCGAACCCGTCGTCGAACAGTTTCTGGGCGTCGGGGTTCAGCGTTCCCGACACCCACGGCGGCGCGGCACAGGTCAGTTCGGCCTGGAACCGGAGGATGGGGGTGTCGCCCCTCTCGTCACCGGTGGCCAGGGCGACCGCCGTCGTGTCCAGGGCGGGGCCTTCGAAGGTCACAGCCGTGGTCCGGAAGGGCTCGACACAACGGAATTCGAGCCCACCCGCCACGAAGGTTCGGCAGATCCCGTCGTCGTCCACCGGCGACCGCCCTGCACCGAGCGACCGCACCACCACGCTTCGTCCATCAGGAAAGCCCAGGTTGACCTGCATGCCGCGCTGGTCCCAGGACTCCGCCACCGCCTCGATGCCGATACGGGGGAGCCCGATGGCCCCCCGGTCGTCGAAGATCCAGACCGATGCGCTTTCCCGGAACTGCGGGTCCTCGGGTCGGTCGGCGAGGAAGTAGTCGGACGACGCGTCCATTCCGCCGCTGAGATCCGTTGCCATGCCACCCTCCCCAGGTCCACCGGACGGCCAAGGTCGCCGTCCGATGGATGACTCTAGACTGAAAACACCATTTCCGCACGGTGGCGGAGGCGGCGCCTACAGCGTTCAGGTCGGCCGTGACGGCGCCGGGTTGTGGCGGACCTCGTCAAAGGGCCGGTCCTTGTCGGCGGCGAACTCCCTGGGCATGCCGAGCACCCGTTCACTGATGATGTTTCGCTGCATCTCGTTGCTGCCGCCGCCCAGACTCCCGCCTTGTCGCATCAGGTACTCGGGGACGGAGGGCGCCACCGGATCACCGGGGAGCCACGCCCCTGCCCGCGCCCCGGCGATCTCCAGCATGATGTCGTAGCGACGCTCGGTGTTGGTGGCACCGTACAGGCGGGGGATCGAGCCTGCCTGTCCTCCGAACACGCCGCTGCGCATGCCTGTGGCGATCCGATCGATGAGGTGGGCGCCGACCAGATCGTTGGCGCGTGCCTCGCCGACCAGTTGCCGCACGCGCGGGTCATGCTCGGTTCCGGTGGCCCGCACCAACTCCACCAACTCGTTGCGGCCTCCACCGTGATCGCTCCGCCCACCCATCACCCCGCTGATGAATGGTGACCCGCCGGCGACCGCGTCTCGCTCGTGCACGAGGAGCCGTGAAGCCACCGTCCAACCGTCGTTGACCTCACCGACCAGATTCTCCGCCGGGATGGCAACGTCATCGAAGAATTCCTGGCAGAACTCGTTCCACCCGTTGACCATCATGATCTGTCGCACCTCGATCCCGGGCTGGTGAATCTTGACGATGAAGCACGACAGTCCCCGGTGCTTTGGCGCGTGGTAGTCGGTTCGGGCTAGGCACAGCGCGTAGTCGGAACGGTGGGCACCCGAACTCCAGATCTTGGAGCCATTCAGGACGAACACATCGCCGTCACGGGTGGCTCGGGTGACCAGCCCGGCCAGGTCCGATCCCCCCGACGGCTCGGACAGGAACTGCACCCAGACCTCCTCGCCGGAGATGATGCGGGGCAGGTGCTGCTTCTTCTGCTCCTCGGTGCCGAAATCCAGGAGCGTGGCGCCCAGGATGGAGAGGGACGGGACGTTGAGCAGGATCGGCATCTCGTAAGGGACCGACTCCTGCGTGAAGGCCGCTTGGTGGGCCCGCGACAGGCCCTGGCCGCCGTACTCCACCGGGAAGCACAGTCCGGCGAAGCCACCGTCGAAGAGGATCCGCTGCAGCTCCCGGGCCCGCTCCCCATGCTCATCTTCCTGCATGAGCTTGTGCGGGTTCCGGTCACCCAGGAGGGGCATGGACCGAGCCAGGAAGGCCCGCGCCCGGAGCCGAAACTCCTCGAGCTCGCCGGGCTCGGCCGTGACAGGAACCGTGGTCGAGCCGTAGGGCTGCTGATCAGCCATGGGCGTGCTCCTCGCCAGTAGCGGAGTTGGCCGAACGGTCGGGACCGGCCGTGAGTCCGAGCCCCAGGGCCAGCCGTTCACGATGCTCGCTCGGGGTCCCGAACAGGGCCCGGTCCTGCATCACCCGTCGCAGGTAGAGGTGCAGGTCGTGATCCCAGGTCACCCCGATACCCCCATGAAGCTGGACACAGTCCTGCACCACCAGTGGAGCATGATCGCCGATGTAAGACTTCGCCGCGCTGGTCAGCTCCCCCGCCCGGACCGACTCGGCGTCCACCGCCCGGGCCGCGGCCTGAGCGGTAGCCAGGCAGGCTTCCACCACCATCTTCAGGTCGGCGAACCGGTGCTTCAACGCCTGATAAGACGCCAACGGCCGGCCGAACGAGTAGCGGTCGAAGGCGTACTCGATGGTCATGGACAGCACGTGGTCGAGGACCCCGGCCATCTCTGCGCACTGCAGGACAGCGGCCACACGCTGCAAGCGCTCCACCTCGTCGGCGGCGCCACCTACCAGCCCCAGCAGTGCGGTTGGGGGCACAGACACCTGGTCGAACTTCAGGATGGCGAATCGGCGGGCCAGATCGATGCCCTCGGCCCGCGAGACGCCGACTCCCGGGGTGTCCCGGGCCAGCACGAAGTTGGTCGGTTGGCCTTCCACCCGAGCGGTCACCAGCAGCCACTCGGATTCGGCTCCGGCCTCCACTGGGCCCTTCACGCCGCTGAGTACGAATCCGTCGGACGCAGCTACGGCCTCGAGCTGCACGCCTTCGACCGACCATGGACGGTCCGGCTCAGCTAGGCACCAGGTGGCGATGGACTCGCCGGACATGATCCCGGGGAGTAAGGCCGACTTCTGCTCGGACGTGCCCGACCGGGCCACCGCCGAGGCCACCAGATTGGTGACGATCCAGGGGGCCCGGCGCGACTCGGCGGCCCATCTCCTCGGCCACCAGCACCAGGTCCAAGAGCCCGTGGCCCGACACGCTTCCCCCGCCGTCCTCCTCGGGCACCAGCAGCGACGTCCAGCCCAGCTCGGCACCCTCCTGCCACCATCCCATCGGGAACCCTCCGGGCTCGATCTCGGCCCATCGGCGAACCGTCGACGACGGGCAGGTTGCATCCAGGAATTTGCCGTCGTCTCGTCGAACAGCGTTTGGTCGTCACTCAGCTGCAGGTCCACAAAGGTTCCTCTTCTGTATCGTTCACACTGCCCGGTGTCGGGCACTCGGGCGACCGCGGCAGCCACCACTACCGGTGCTGGCGGCACCGGCGCCAAGGGGCTTTCCGACGTCGTGGCGTCAGGGAAGTCCGGACCGGCCGGAACAGCCGCCCTCAGGTGTTGGTCAACTGCCCGAGGTCGGCGGCGAGGTGGGCATGGGGTTTGCTCGGACCCGTCCGTGTGGCCCGGATGGACACATCCCGCCCATTGGCCCGGGCGCGAAGGGCCCGCACGGTGGCCTCCTCCTTCGGGATCACGGCGAAGGGGTCGTAGGAGAAGTGTCGCATGGCGTTCTCATGGGTGATGCGGTTGATGTCGTGATCGGACAGCTCGCCGATGTACTTCCACAGTTGTTCGGGTGCGGTCGGCCAGGTGGTGTCAGAGTGCGGGTAGTCGCATTCCCAGGTCACGTTGTCCATGTTGAGGTACTCACGGTTGGCCACACCGAAGGCATCGTCGATGAAACAGGTGATGATGTGTTCATTGAACACCTCACTGGGCAACCGATCACCGAAATCCTGTCCGGTCCAGGCATGGTGCTTCTGGTAGTTGTAGTCGATCCGTTCCAGGAAGTAGGGAATCCACCCGATGCCTCCCTCGGACAGGGCCACCTTGAGGGTCGGGAACTTGCGCAGCACCGGCGACCACACCAGGTCGGCCGCGGCCTTGACGATGTTGATGGGCGTCACGGTGATGAGCACGTCGACCGGGGCGTCGGGCGAGGTGACGGTGATCTCGGAGGAGGACCCGATGTGCATGCACACCGTGACGTCGTTCTCGACACACGCCTTCCAGAATGGGTCCCAGTGGTCCGAGTGCACGCTGGGCCAGCCCAGCTTGGACGGATTCTCCGAGAAGGTGACGGCGTGGGCGCCCTTGGCTGCGGTGCGCCGCACCTCGGCGGCCAGCACCTCGGGGTCCCAGATGGCCGGGATGGGACAGGGGATGAACCGACCCGGATAGGTGCCGCACCACTCGTCGATGTGCCAGTCGTTGTAGGCCCGCACCATGGCCAGGGCGACGTCTTTGTCCTTGGTCCTGGCGAAGGTCTGACCGCAGAATTGGGGGAATGAGGGGAAGCAGAGCGAGCCCAGCACACCGTTGGCGTCCATGTCGGCCACCCGCTCGTGGATGTCGTAACACCCGGGCCGGATCTCGTCGAACGAGGTCGGCTCCATGCCGTACTCGTCGGGAGGGCGCCCGGCCACCGCGTTCAGGGCGATGTTGCCCATCTCGACGCCTTCATAGCGCCACGCGCTGGTTCCGTCAGGCCGGGTGATGAACTGGGGCGCAGCATCGACGTACTTGGCCGGGAGCCTGCCCTCGAAGACGTTGGGGGGCTCGACGACATGGTCATCGACACTCACCAGGATCAGATCATCAACGTCCATCGGGGCCCCCTTCCCCTCAGCCGACCCGTGGGGTTCGGCACCGGGGTTCGCGTCGTGAAGCTCAGAGTATGGTGCCAAGGTAGCACGTCTGTTCTCCGAGGTCCGAGGCGAGAATGTCTGCCCAGGGCACCGCGTAACGGGCGCCGACCGGCAACGCAGAGCCCGGAATCGGGCGAATCAGGGGGACGTCGATGAGTGGATCGGAAGTGGGAGCCGACGACGAGCGGCCGACCGCGGATACGCCCCGCATCCTCGATGGGATCCGGGTCATCGACTGCTCGGAGGGGCTCGCCGGACCCGTCGCTTCCCTACTGCTGGCCGAGGCCGGGGCCGATGTGGTGAAGGTGGAAAGGCCCGGCGGGGATCCCACCCGCTGCTCCCCCGCCTTCCTCACCTGGAACCGGTCCAAACGCAGTGTCGTGCTCGACCTCGGGTCCGAGGACGGACGGAGCGGACTCCACCGACTGCTCGCCGGTGCGGACATCCTGATCCATGGCTTTGGTCCAACCCTCGGCAATCGACTGGGCCTTGACGACGACGCACTGACCCGACGCCACCCGCAGCTGATCCACAGCGCCGTCCGGGCGTGGCCGGCCGGCCATCCGAGTGCCGACGGCGCGGTCGACGACCTCTTGGTGACGGCCCGGATGGGACTGTGCGACGAACAGCGGGGACACCGCGACGGGCCGGTCTTCCTCCGCTTCCCCATTGGGAGCTGGTGCGCCGCCTACCTGGCCACGATCGGCATCCTGGCCCGCCTGGTCCAGCGACAGCGGGGAGGCGCCCCGGGGGGACCGGCCCACACCAGCCTGGCCCAGGGTGCGTTGCTCCCCACCATGATGCACTGGGCCCGAGCCGAACAGCCCGGACCCATGTTCGAGTTCGGCCTGCCCAAGGATCTGATCCCGTCGCTCTTCGAATGCGGCGACGGGGAGTGGGTGCACCTCATGCGCTGTGCCGACGCCGACTCACCCCTGATGGCCACGGCCCTGGCCGCGATGGGTGACCGCGCCGTCGCCGAGGCCAACTCCGCCTTCAGTGGCCTCCCGATGCCCGGCTATCCGAACTTCGGAGCCAACCGCGCCATCTTCCTCACCCGCCCGAGCACCGAGTGGTTAGAGGACTTCTGGGCCCATGACATCCCGGCCCAGCCGGCGGCGCCGTTCGGATCGATCCTGACCGACGCCCAGGCTCGTCGAAACGGGTACCTCACCGAGGTGGTCGATCCCCTCCGGGGTCGACTGACCCAGGCCGGCACGCCATTCTCGACCGTGCCCCCCTCACGGGTGACCAGCGCGGCCCCCGTGCTGGGGGACCATACCGACGCGGTCCTCGGTGAGGCCTTCGAGCCGTCGACGGTTTCGGGTGGCGGCACCGGGGCTGCCGTTCGCTGGCCTCTCCAGGGTCTCCGGGTGCTGGACCTGGGCAACTTCCTGGCCGGACCGCTCGGCCCCATGCTCCTGGCCGACCTCGGTGCCGACGTCGTGAAAGTGGAGTCCACCGGAGGCGATCAGATGCGACCCATCCAACGGGTGTTCGCCGCATGCCAACGAGGGAAGCGCGGCGTGGCCCTGGACCTCAAGTCCACCGACGGCCGTCCGGCCCTGGAGGCGCTGGTCGGGTGGGCCGACGTCGTCCACCACAATCTCCGCATGCCCGCGGCCCGCCGGCTCGGCATCGAGTACGAGGCCATTGCGGCCATGGACCCGGAGATCGTCTACTGCCACACCAGCTCCTACGGGCCCGAGGGGCCTCGCGCCGACTGGCCCGGCTATGACCAGCTGTTCCAGGCCAGCACCGGATGGGAGGTCCTTGGTGGCGGCGAGGGCAACGACCCGATGTGGTTCCGATTCGGGTTCATGGACCACCTCTGCGCCATGGGCTCGACGGTGGCCACCCTTCTCGCCGTGTTCCACCGGGACCGGACTGGCCACGGGCAGCTGGTCACCAGCTCACTGCTGGGGGGCGGGGTGCTCACCAACGGGGAGACCTATCTCGGTCCGGAAGGCGTGTTGGCGCCGGTGGCGACGGTGGACCGTGACCAGACCGGCACCTCTCCCGGCCACCGGCTCTACCCGGTGGCCGATGGCTGGGTGGCGCTGTGCGCCCGTGACGACGACGAAGTCGCCGCCAGCTGTGCCGCTCTCGGGGCAGCGGGTCCCGAGGCCCTGGTCGCAGCCATGGCGACGGCCACCTCCAGCGAGGTCCTGGCGGCCCTCTCGGGAGCCGGGGTGTCGGCGGAGTGCGTGGGGATGGACCAAGGAGAAGCGTTCCTGGACGATCCCCTCCTCCGCGGACTCGGGCTGGTGGCCTCCTACCCTCACGCCGAGTGGGGCCGTCTCGAACAGGTCGGTGCCTTCTGGGACCTGGGCGACCTCGAGGTCCGGCTCGATCGGGCTCCTCCCGCTCTCGGTCAGCACACCGTCGAGGTGTTGAACGAGGCCGGTCTGGACGCCGGGACAATCGACGCCCTCCTGGCCCGGGGGGTACTCACCCAGGCTGCGGAGCTGCCCGCATGACCCGGAGTCCCGAACACCGACCTGGGGGACGGCGCCGTGACTGACACACCGTTCCGCATCCTTCCCGAACTGACCGACCGCAACCGCCACTTCTGGCAGGGTGGCCGGGAGGGCCGGCTGGTCCTGCTGCGCTGCCAGTCCTGCGGGTACTTCCTGCACCCTCCGACACCGGTGTGCCCGAGGGACCGGTCCAAGAACCTCGCCCCCGAGGCGGTCAGTGGCCGGGCCACGGTCGCCAGCTTCACCGTCAACCACCACCCCTGGGTGCCCGGCGTCGACCTCCCCTACGTGGTGGCCATTGTGGAGCTTCCGGAGCAGGCTGGGCTGCGACTGACCACCAACGTGGTGCGCTGCGACCCCGAATCGGTAACGATCGGCATGGAGGTGACCGTGGTGTTCGAGCACCATAGGGACGCCAACGGCGACGTGTGGCTGCCCCTCTTCGCACCCCGCACAGACAAGGACCCTGATGGCTGACCGACCCACCGAGAAGGAGTGTGCCATTTCGGGCATTGGCCAATCGGCCATCGGCCGGCGGCTGGGCATCGACCCGCTGGAGCTGACGCTCGACGCCTGCCTGGCCGCTATCGACGACGCCGGGCTGGAGCTGGCCGACATCGACGGGGTCTCCACCTATCCGGGCATGATGGCCGCCCCTCGGGGCTTCACCGGGGCGGGTGCCGTCGACGTCATCGACGCCCTGCGCCTCGAGGTCGGCTGGTACGACAGTGGGGTCGAGACCTCCGGCCAGCTGGGCTCGGTGATGAAGGCCTGCATGGCTGTGGGCGCCGGGATGGCCGACCACGTCCTGTGCTTCCGGTCGGTGTGGGAGGGAAGCGCCCAGGGCACGGCCGGACGGGCCAGCGTGGGCATGGCCGGAGGGGGGAGCTCGTTCTACGCCAGTGGCGCCCAGGAGTGGACCCTGCCCTTCGGTGCAGCCTCGGCCGCCTGCTGGATCGCGCAGTTCGCCTCGGCCCACATGCACCGTTACGGCACGACAGTCGAACAGCTGGCCGCCATACCCGTCAACGCCCGCCGCCACGCCGCCCTCAACCCGAACGCCATCTATCGGGAACCCATGACCCTCGACGACTACTTCGCCTCGCGCATGATCACCACACCGTTGCGGCTCTTCGACTGCGACGTGCCCTGTGACGGGGCCACCGCGGTCATCGTGTCTCGGCGTCAACTGACCGGGGACCTCGCCTCCACACCGGTGTACGTGGAGGCCATGGGCGCGGCCATCCGCGATCGCCCCAGCTGGGACCAGCTCCGCGACCTGACCCGGTCGGTAGGGGCCGATGCGGCCGCGCAGATGTGGTCGAGGACGTCACTCACCCCTGCCGACGTGGACGTGGCCGAGCTTTACGACGGGTTCAGCTTCCTCACCCTGCTCTGGCTGGAGGCGACGGGGCTGTGTGGGCCTGGCGAGAGTGGACCGTTCGTAGAGGGTGGCCAGCGGATCGGCCTGGACGGGGAGCTGCCCCTCAACACCCACGGGGGGCAGCTGTCCGGCGGACGGCTGCACGGTTACGGGTTCTTGCATGAGGCCTGCATCCAGCTACGCGGCCAAGGTGGCGAGCGCCAGGTCCCGTCCGGGCCGAGGGTGGCCGTGGTGGCAGCCGGGGGCGGCAACACCTGTGGGTGCATGCTGCTGACCACGGCCACGTGACCGGGGTCGGCTCCCCAGAGGAGCGTTCGCTCCGGTGATCCTCCGGGCCACCCACCGTCAGGTGGGCGCGTCGCGCTACCTCCAACCTGGTGGGGCATGGGACGTACCCACTCTTGACCGGCTGGCCGCCGCCGCCCACGCCGGGGTGGCGGCGGAGGACTCCTTGCATCGACTCGATGCTGCGGCGTTGGAGGCGGTCGTGGCCTCACTGGCCGGCGGGCTGCGGGCCGCTGGCGTCCGTCGCCGGGATGCGGTGGCCTGGCAGCTCCACAACAGCGTGGCCGCGCTGGTGTTGTTCCGGGCCTGCTGGCGGATCGGGGCCGTGGCCGTGCCCATCCACCACCAACTGGGCGGGGACGAGGCCGCGACCATGGCCGAGTCGGTCGATCCGAAGCTGGTGCTGGCCGGACCCGGGCTTCCCCTGCTGGAACGGCCCGACACCGTCGAAGCCGGGTTCGGATCCGAGGGGTGGGACGCCCTCCTGTCCCCATCCCCCGTCACCGTCGGTGCCGCCCGGCCGCCCGATCTGGCCGTCGCCTTGTTCACCTCCGGGTCGACGGGTCAGCCCAAGGCCGTGCTCCATACGCACCGCTCCCTGGCCCACAAGGCTCAGACCATGGCCGCGGCGCATGGCCTCCGGCCCGATGACTCGGTGCTGATGCCGGCCCCGATGGCGCACATCTCAGGGCTTCTGAGCGGAGTGCTGCTTCCGGCAGCGAGGGGCATGCGCACGGTGTTCATGGAGCGTTGGGATGCGGACCAGGCCGTCGACTTGGTGCGTGACCGCCGGGTGACGTTCATGATCGGTCCACCCGTGTACTTCTCGGCCATGGCCGGCTCACTGCGGTTCTCCACCGAGTCGATGGCCACACTGCGCATCATCTCGTGCGGTTCGATGACGATCAGCCCTGAGTTCGTGGACGCGACACGGGCAGCCTTCGACGCCGTCGTCAAACGCACCTACGGATCGACCGAGGCCCCAACGGTGACCACCTGGGCCTGGAACGATCCACCGGCCCGGGCCCGCGACACCGACGGAAGGGTGGTGGGCCAGGCCGAGCTGCGCCTGGTCGACCCGTCCACCGGGCGGCTGGCCGCGCCCGGAGCCAGCGGCGAGTTGGAACTCCGAGGACCAGAGCTATTCGCCGGCTACGCCGATCCCGCCCAGACCCGGGCGGCCATGCATCACGGATGGTTCCGGACCGGTGACCTGGCCACCCTCGACGACGAGGGCTGGCTGACCATCGTGGGCCGGACACGGGAACTGATCATCCGGGGCGGCGAGAACGTGGTGCCTGCCGAGGTCGAACGGGCGCTCGAGTCCCATCCAGCCGTACAGCAGGCCGTGGTCGTCGGCTACCCGGACACCCTGCTCGGTGAACGGGTGGGTGCCTGCGTGGTCACCACGGGGCCGATGGACGTGGACGAGTGCCGGCGGTGGTGCGAGGACCAGGGGCTGGCCCGGTTCAAGCGGCCTGACCGCCTGTGCCGTCTGGAGGCCCTGCCCACGCTCTCCCTCGGCAAGCCGGACCGCGCCGCCGTTCGGGCCCTGCTGGCCCCGGACACCGGGCCGACGTGACGTCCATCTGATCTCGATCCCACCGACGACGAACCACCAGGAGATGACAGCAGTGCGCATCCATCACACCGCCATCTGCACATCGGACATCGAGCTGAGCCTCCGCTTCTGGCGGGACGGCCTGGGCTTCAGCGAGCAGATGGACGAGCGGTTCGAGGGGGACTGGCCCGCACTGTTCAACGCGCCGCAACCGGCCCTCCGCTCCGTCTTCCTCGGCGACCCGACCGACTCGACAGCAGGCATCCTCGAGCTGGTTGAATTCGAGGGCGGAGTGGGCGCGGCCTCAGCGCCTTCACCGGTCCCGTCCGTCGGGTTCTTCCTGGTGTCGGTGTACCTGTCCGTCGACAATACGCTGGCGCAGCTCGAGCGCCTGGGAATGGGCGGACCACCCACCCGCATTGCCCTTCCCGGACCGGTACACATGGCCGTCGTCCACGATCCCAACGGAGTCAAAGTGGAGCTCATCGACACCTCGCCCCGCCACTGAGCCGGCCCGGGGCCGAGGTTCGAATCAGTCCCCGGTGCTAGCGTTCCGCCATGCGGTTCACTGTGACCTATCCGCTGGTTACCCATCCGTACAGTCCTGAGCTGATGAGCCGGGACGCCATCCTGCGCTTCGCCCAGACGGCCGAACGGGCGGGGTTCGACGGCATCGGATTCACCGACCATCCCGCCCCCACCGACCGTTGGTTGCAGGCCGGCGGGCACGACGCACTGGATCCGTTCGCCGCCCTCACCTTCTGCGCGGCGGTCACCGAGACGATCCGGCTCATCCCCAACATTGTGGTGCTCCCCTACCGCCATCCGTTGGTCGTGGCCAAGCTGGTCTCCACCATTGAGATGCTCTCGAACGGACGGTTCACACTGGCCGTGGCCACCGGTTACCTCCGGGGCGAGTACAAGGGCCTGGGGATCGACTTCGAGCAGCGGAACGATCTCTTCGACCAGTCCGTCGAGGTCATGCGGGGAGTCTGGACCCAGGACGACTACTCCTACGACGGCCCCGGCATCGATGCGGTGGGCATCACCGCCAACCCCAAACCGGCCGTCCCTCCTCCGATATGGATCGGCGGGAACAGTCGGCTGTCGCGTCGCCGGGTGGCCCGCTACGGCGACGGGTGGACACCGTTTCCGGCGCCGAGGTCCCTGTCCAAGACCACGAAGACGCCACCCCTGGAGACCCTCGAGGACCTCGCCCTCATGTTGGACGAGCTGTGGAAGTTCGTGGACGACGAGGGCCGGGACCGGTCAGCGATCGATGTGGCCTTCGGCACCCCGGCCGGAGGCACCCCGGGGAGCAATCAGTTCGACGCCGATGCCCACCGGGAGGGGTTGGACGGACTGGCCGAGCTCGGGGTGACGTGGGCCAGCGTCGGGGTACCGGCCGGCTCCCTGGCTGAGGCTCTCGAGGCCTTGGAGCAGTACGGGGAAAGTGTCATCGCACCGCACCGCAGCTGATCAGGACCGATCACACATCTGGCGTCATCGAATCGCCGCCGTTGCCTCCTCGGCCATGGGCGGCCCGCCGTGGGCGGGTGGTCCCATGGGAGCCCTGGTGACCAATTCCGACAGGGGGCCAAGCAACTTGGTCAGGATCCCGTAGGGAATGGCGCCGTAGGGCCACTGGGTCACGATCCTCCCCGAGGGGGTCTTGTAGTAGTTGTTGCTCACCACCCACGAGGTGTTGACCATGGCCCGCTGTAGCCACCGGTTGTACCGTTCGTAGTAGGACCGCTTCACGTCGATGGCCACCGCGTCGGTCCGGGCCAGACGCTTGATGCCGCGGATGGCGTACTCGGCCTGGCGCTCGAGGTGGGTCACGATCTCCCCGCCGTTGGTGTTGGGGCCGTACAGCATGTAGAAGTTGGGGAAGCCGGGAACGGTGATCCCCAGGAACGCCTGCGGCTCACCTTGCCACTCGTCCCTGAGCGATCGACCGTCGCGCCCCACGACCTCCAGTGTGGCCAGATAGTTGCTCGGCTGGAACCCGGTGGCCATCACCAGGACGTCCGCGGGGTGCTCCACCCCCTCGGCGTCGACGACGCCCGACTCGGTCACGGCGACCACGGCACGGGGCACCAGCTCGACGTTGTCCCGCAGGAGCGCCGGGTAGAAGTCGCCGCACAGTACGGGGCGCTTGCCCGGGTAGGGATAGTGGGGGGTCACCGCCTCCCGAAGATCGGGACGGTCTTTGAAGGCCGCCTCGATGTACCTACGGCACTGCTGTTCGCGCAAGGAGTTCAGCTTCGACCCCGGACGGTGGATGTCGCCCCGGAGCTGGTTCCGCTCCAGTTGGTAGAGCAGGCGCAGCCGCTCTTTGCGACGCGCCCACCAGTGTCGATAGCCGGCCCGCTCTTCGGCGGTGAAGTCACGGTCCCCCTTGGGGATCACCCAGCCCGGCTCTCGCTGGAACAGGGTCAGCTGCCCCACCGTCCCGGCGATGGCCGGGACGATCTGCGCGGCCGTCGATCCGGTGCCCACCACGGCCACCCGCTTGCCCGAGAGGTCGTGCTGGTGCTCCCAGCGCGAGGTGTGAAAGGCCGGTCCGGCGAACTTCTCCAGGCCCGGCCACTCGGGGTACCGCGGGTGGTTGAGGAGACCCACGGCGCTGATCACCACCTGGGCGGTCAGCTGCTCGCCGCCGGCCAGGGTGACGGTATAGGCGTGGTCGGACTCGTTCCAGACGGCCCGGTCCACCCTGGTGTCGAAGCGGAAGTGGCGTCGGAGGTCGAACTGGTCGACCACCTCTTCGATATAGGCCTGGAGCTCGGCCTGTCGGGCATGGGTCCTGCTCCAGTCGTAGGACTTGAACGAGAACGAGTAGAGGTGGGATCCCACGTCGACCTCGGCCCCCGGATACCGGTTGTCCCACCAGGTGCCCCCGGGCCCCGAGGACTGCTCGAAGGATGGTGAACGAGCTGATGCCGGCCTGCTTCAGCTTGACCCCGGTGGCGATGCCCCCGAACCCGCCGCCGACGATGACCACGTCGGGTGTGCGGCTCCGGGAGCGGGCCCCGCGGACGGGCCGGTTGGCGTTCATGTCTGGTCTCCGTGGTGGCCGAACGAATCGATGGGGCTGTAGAGCGACAGTCCTCCGTCGCAGTCCACGATCTGCCCGGTCACCCAGGAGAGGTCGTGCAGGGCCAGGATCGCCTCGGCGATGTCGGTGGGCTGGCCCAGTCGCCCGAGTGGCGTCCGTCGACTGACGCCCGCCAGCCAGCCCGAGTCGACCGGCGCCCGTCCGAGCATGGGGGTCTGGGTCACTCCCGGCCCGACGGCGTTGACCCGGATGCCATAGGGGGCCCATTCGAACGCGGCCACCTGGACCAGCATGCTCAGCGCCGCCTTCGACGCGCAGTAGGTCCCCATCCCCCGGTCGACCAGGTGGGCGCTCACGCTCGACGTGGCCAACAGCGAGCCGCCGGTCTCCGCCTCGCGCAACGCCTGGGCTACAGCCCGGAGAACCAGCCACGGGCCACGGGCATTGACGGCCATGACCCGGTCCCACTCTTCGACGGGCACGTCGAGGAGTGGACCGCTGTGGCCCACTCCGGCGGTGACGGTGGTCCAGGAGGGCACGCCGCGCTGCTCCACGGTCCAGGCCATGGCCGCCTCGACCGCCTCGGGGTCGGCCACATCGCACCGGACGTCGAAGTCCCCGGCCCGGTCCCACACCGTCACCGGTGTCCCCCGACGGCGGTAGCCGTCCACCACGGCCGCGCCGATTCCCGAACCTCCCCCCACGACGAGGGCCGTGGCCGGCTCCCCGGCGGGGCTCACGCCGCCAACCCCGCGAGGAGGCCCTGCATCACCAGAGGAGTGATGATCGCTTCCAGGTCCTCCACCGGGGGCCCGATGTCGAGTGCAGTGACGTGGATGGCCGTCGTGCTGATCGCCCCGAGGATGGCCACCGCGGTCAGGCGGGGATCGTCCAGACGCCGCAAGCTCCCGTCGGCAGCTCCGGCCACGAGGAGGGAGGTGACCGGCTCGATGAACGAGGCACTGGACCGTGCGGCCACCTCCGGAAGGCGGGCGGCCCGGCCGAGGTCGAAGTGGAGCGCCTGGCTGGCATGGGGATAGGCCACAAAGACCTGTAGGTGGTTCCGAATCACCGCCTGCAGCCGCTCGGCCGCCGAGCCCGGTCCTTCGATGGCGGCGGCCACGGCGTCCCGCACGGCATCCAGGACGACTCCGAAGATGAAGGAGAGCACCTGCTCCTTGCCCTCGAAGTAGTAGTAGATGGTGGCCTTGGGGATCCCGGTGGCAGCGGCGATGTCCTCGGTCTTGGTGCCGTCGAGCCCTCGGTCGGCGAAGAGCTCCGCCGCTTCCATCAGCTTCGCCGCCATCGGTTTCGGCACGGTCCGCATCGAGTCCCCTCCCCAGAATTTGAACTCAGAGTACAAACTAGCAGGGACCCCCCGCTCCGTCCTCATGGCATCACACCCCCGTGGCGGTTCCTTTGTCGCGTCAGAGGCGAAGCTCCCCGGCTAGCGGGGCAGGCCCAAGATCCGCTCGCCGATGATGGTCTTCTGGATCTCGCTGGTGCCTCCGGCGATGGTGGCGGCCTTGGACCACAGCCACTGGTGCTGCCACTTCCCGTCCATAGGGTTGTCGTGGGCGCCGGCCCAGAGGGGCGAGGCATCCCCGACCACCAGCAGGGCAGCCTCGGCCATGGTCTGGGACATGTCGCTCCATGTCAGCTTCACGACGCTCGATTCCGGACCGGGCTCCTGGCCTTTGGTCAGACGGGTCAGCGTCCGCCAGTTGAGTAGCCGGAGTACCCGCAACTTCACCGACGCCTCGGCCAGCGCCTCGGCGACATCGGGCTCATCGATGGCCCCCGAGCGCTCGGCCAACCCGTAGAGCTCCTCCAGGAACACCTCGTGGACCACCTGCTCCTTGAAGGGGAAGGTGGTCCCCCGCTCATGGGCCAGCGTGGTGTTGGCCACCGCCCACCCGTGGTTGAGCCCACCCACCAGGCAGTCGCTGGGGACGAACACCTCGTCGAAGAAGACCTCGTTGAACTCGGACTCGCCGGTCAAGGTGACCAATGGGCGGATCTCGATGCCCGGGGTATTCATGTCGACCACCAGATAGGACAGGCCCTTGTGCTTGGGGGCGTCGGGGTCGGTCCGCACCAGGGCGATGCCCCACCGGGCGAACTGGGCGTAGCTGGTCCACACCTTCTGGCCCTGCAGCACCCACCCACCCTCGGTGGGCATGGCCCGAGTGGTCAACGAGGCGAGGTCGGAGCCCGAACCCGGCTCGCTGAACAGCTGGCACCAGATCTCCTGGGCGTCGAGGATCCGGGGCAGCCATCGCTCCTTTTGCATATCGGTGCCGTGAGCCAGGATGGTCGGCCCCACGTGGTTGATGCCGTTCCGGTTGACGGGCTGCGGTGCCCGAGACCGCGCGTACTCCATGTTGAAGATGGCGACCTGGAGCGGTGTGGCCCCGCGACCGCCGTACTCCTCGGGCCAGTGGATGCCGACCCAACGGTCACGGGCCAGGCGGGCCTGCCACTCCCGGCCCCAGGCGAACTCCTCCTCGAGCGTCCGGAAGCGGGCGGGGAGGTCGACGTTGGCCTCCAGCCAGGCTCGCACCTCGTTGCGGAACGCTTCCTCCTCGGCGGTCAGTGAGAGATCCATGACACCGTTCCTTCCTGTCCATACCGCGACACGGCCCGGCCCTCCGACCGCTCGCCACCCATGAGGCTCACCGCGATACCGACAGACTGGCCGCCCGGCCCTTCAGGGCGGCACGGTCGGGCTTTCCGGCAGCCAGGAGAGGCAGCTGATCCAGCTGCACCACCACCTCGGGCGTCTTGAAGCGGGCGACCCCGTGCTCGTCGAACCAGCGCCGGCACTCCTCCACGTCGATGGGGGTCCGGGCCACCACGAAGGCGGCGACCCGCTCGCCGAGTCGTTCGTCGGGTAGGCCCACCACCACGGCCTGGGCCACGTCAGGATGCAGCTCCAGCGCCCGTTCGACCTCGGCGGCCGAGATGTTCTCTCCGCCGCGGATGATCAAGTCCTTCAGCCGTCCGGTGATGGTCAGCCAACCGCCATCGTCCAGTATCCCGAGGTCGCCGCTACGGAACCACCCTCGGTGGGTGGCCCCTTGGGTCTCCGATGCCTCGGCGTAGCCGGCGAACAGCTCGGGGCCCCGGATCCACACTTCGCCGACCTGGCCGGCCCGGCGCCCGCGGTGGGTATCAGGGTCGACCACGCGCAGCACGGCCTCCCCGATGGCCCGACCATCAGAATCGCGGCAGCGCTCCGGTGGGTCCTCGTTGGTGCAGGTGGACACCGTGGGTGCCTCGGTCGATCCGTAACTCCGCTTCACGATGGCGCCCAACTCCACGCTGGCCTGCTCGATGAACGCCGGGCTCACGCCCATCATTCCGCTGGACACGACCCGCATGCTCGAAACCTTGGACGGGTGGAATGCGGGATGTTCAAAGACCGAGGTGAAGAGCGGCGGAGGACCGATCATGAAACTGATCCGCTCCCGCTCCATGAGGGCGAGGCCTTGATCGGCATCCCAACGCTCCATGAGCACCGCCCGCATGCCGTGGGCACCGGGAACCAGCACGGCATTCAGGAGCCCGGACACGTGGGCCATGGGGGCGGGCATCAGCACGGCGTCCTCACCGGACAGTCCGTGGACGCCCCCCATGGTGAGGGCCTTGGTGGCCAGTCCACGCTGTGTATGCAGCACGGCCTTGGGCGTGCCGGTCGATCCCGAGGTGAAGATGACAACGGCCAGATCCGACAGCCGGCTGGGGCTGACCGTCACCGGTATCCCCGAGAGCCAGGCCACGAAGCCGTCGTCCTCACCCCGTACCGGGACGACCCCGGCCATCTCGGACAGCGGGAGGTCGGGGGAGGAGAAGGCGACCGCCGGCTCGAGCACCCCCACCATGTGAGCCACCTCGGCCGATCCCACCTGATGATGGAGGGGTGCTGCCACCGCGCCGAATTCTCCAGCACGCCCGGAACAGCACTACCGCCTCGAACCAGTTGGGCAGCTGCCAGGTCACCACGTTCCCCCGTCTGACGCCCTGCCGGCGCAGGCTGCCGGCCAGTCCGGCCACCATCGCCTCGAGGGTGTCGGCGGCGATCCGGTGACCGCCGTCCACCACCGCGGCGTCACCGGCCACCGGATTCTGGGACATCAGCGCGTCCAACGTGGGCACGTCCCAGGCCCCACCGGGCCGCCGATAGCGGTCGGCATTCGGGGCGCGGTAGGTGGCACGCAGCGTCATCGGAACTCAGACACTACTGGCGGAAAACACGCGTGGTGCAACCCGGTCCGGTTGTCGCGACGGCGGATGGCCGGTCAGCGGGAGCGGGGCAGCCCGAGGCCGCGTTGGGCGATGATGTTGCGCTGGACCTCACTGGTCCCGCCGTAGGTGGTGGCCCCGAGCGCGAACCGGAGGGTGTAGTCGGCCTCGCCCCGGGCGAGCGCGCTCGGATCCCCTTGGCTCCGGATGCCGTCGGGGCCGAGCAGGTCCATGAAGTCCGCCGACTGGCGGGTGAGGGCCTCGGAGGCGAAGAGCTTGCCCATGGAACCCTCGACACCAGGAAGGCGGCCCGACTGGTACACCCAGGCCGTCTTCCGTGCCAACAACTGGCTGATCTCGTTCTCCGCCGCCGCACGGCCGAGGCGAGCCAGCACGTCGGGGTCCTCGGACCGCGGACGGCCGTCGTCCCCCTCCGCGGTGGTGGCCCACTCCTCCATGGCGTCCAGCAGACGGACCGAGTGGCCGCCCTGGGCTCCGACCCGTTCGAAGGTCAAACCGACCGTCATGACGTCCCAGCCGCCGTCGACCTCGCCGATGCGCAGCGAGTCGTCCACGCGGACGTCGGAGTAGAAGGTCAGATTGGTCCGCTCGCCCGACAATGTGTACACGGGCTGGATCTCGACGCCCGGCTGACGCAAGGGCACCAGAAAGGTGGTCAGGCCCTTGTGCTTGGGCACGTCGGGATTGGTTCTGGTCAACATGAAGGCGTAGTCGGCCTCCTGGGCATTGGTCGTGAACATCTTCTGCCCGTTCACCACCCACTGGTCACCGTCCCTGACAGCCCGAGTCTGCGCAGCGGCCACATCCGAACCCGACTCGGGCTCGGTGAATCCAAGCACGATGATGATCTCGCCGCGCAGAGCGGGCGGGAGGATCAATCGCTTCTGCTCCTCGGTGCCGATGTGCCGAATGATGTTGCACACCATGGTGGTCGTGCCCACCCCGTAGGTCGGGGCCCCGGCCCGCTGGAGCTCCTCAGCGAAGGCCAGGACCTCCAGAGGGTCACGTCCCTGACCCCCGTACTCCTCGGGCCATCCCGGGGCCAGCCAGCCCCGCTCGACCAGGGCACGGTGGAAGTCCCAGTTGTGGTGGACCCCGGTGCTGTGGATCCGCTCCTGCACCTCCTCGGTGAAGGCCTCGTCCAGGAAGGCTCGGGCCTCCTGGCGGAAGGTGTCGCTGCGCTCGCCGAGCCGGAAGTCCATCGTCACACCTCCCCTGCGTCGGACGAGCCGCCGAGCGCGGCCCGGGCGCCCAGACGTCGGCCCTCGGCTCGGGCGTACATGACGGAGGGTTCGCCGAACTGCGCCGGCCAGGCCTTGGCCCGACGGAAGTACAGCTGGATGTCGTACTCGAGCATGAACCCGTACCCGCCGTGGTAGTGCAGGCTCCGGTAGCTGGCCTCGCGCGCTGCCGCGGCGTTGAAGGCACAGGCCAAAGCGGCCAGCTCGGAGGCCCGGGCGGGCTCCTCGGCCGCGGCCCACGCCGCCTCGCGGGCGAGAAGCCCACCACCGTCCACATCAGTGGACGCATCCGCCAGGCCGTGGGCCACGGCCTGGAAGGAGCCGATGGGCACATCGAAGGCGTGGCGCTCCTTCACGTACTCGACGCCGATCTCGATGGAACGGGTCCCCATCCCGACGAGGGCGTTGGCCATCAGCACCAGCCACTCGTCCCTGGCCAGTTCGAACAGGGCGTCGACCTCAGGACCCGACGCCAGCAGCACTGCGTCGGCCCCGACCCGCAGGTCCGCCACCGGCAGGGACCCCAGATTGGCGACGTCGGTCCGCGAATCTCCGATGGCTGATGCCCAGACCTGTCCCTCATCGACGAACACCACGGTGTCGGCCACCGACCCCGACGGGACCACGGTCAAGAGGCCGCCACGAGGCGGGTGCAGGGCCAGGGTGGTGAGCCGATCACCGGCCAGCGCGGCGGCCAAGGCGGAGCCGGCCGCCGGACTGCGCAACCGGCCCAGCAGCCGGACGGCCACCTGCGCTTCCAACAGAGGGGCCGACCCGAGGAACCGGCCGTGCTGTTCGGCCACCAGGGCCAGGTCGAGCAGCGAGGCCCCCCATCCGCCGGACTCCTCGTCCACAGCCATGTCGAGAACGCCATTCTCTCGCAACCGCCGCCAGAGCTCAGGATCGTGCCCTTTGGGCTCAGCGGTACGCACCCGCTCGGATGGAGACTCCTTGGCGTAGAGCGCGCCGAAGGCCTCGATCAGCAGCTGCTGTTCCTCGGAAGGGTTGAGGTCCATCTGGCCAGCTCCTCACATCGCCTTCCACTCGCATAGATGGCGGATTCTGATCGGGTCGCCGCCGACGGCCGGCGGCACGGTCCTTTCCCTACGACACTGTTGCACGATCGTGGCGCCCCACCACCGCTCCCGTTCGCACGAGGGCCGCGGCGGACGAACCGATCCTTCTACGTACCATCGATCCCGCCGGTCACGCAATCCATGGACAGCTCACCCGGCACTCACCAGATCGGGCCGAGTCCCGCCGGTCTCCGTGCCTCAGGAGGGCACCGGGGGCCGCCGGCCTACCGGCTGGGGACAGGCCCTTCCACGGCGTCGGGGACCGAGAGCCGCATCGGCGGCGCGTTCTTCCAGTCGGCGACGCCGTCCTCCGGGAAGGCCACGGGGTACTTGTTCTCGTGGACCTCGGCCCAATGGGCGTGATTGACCTGATGGAGGGTGAAGCAGGCCTGGAGGGAGTTGTAGAAGCCCATGTTGTCCATCGTCTGGTTCACCGACTCCTTGATGAGGAGCGCGGTCACGGTGGGCAGTTGGGCGATCCGCTTGGCGTAGGCCAGGGTCTGCTCGCTCGATCTCGTCGTTCGGGAAGATCTTGGAGACCATGCCCAGCTCGATGGGCCTCCTGGACGTCGATGGCGTCGCCAGTGAGCATGAGCTCCTTGGTCCGTCGCGGGCCCGAACTCCCAAGGGTGGCCGAAGTACTCGATGCCGCACATGCCCGAGCCGGGTCCCCACCACGTCGGCGAAGCAGGACGTTTTCCGCCGCCACGATGAGGTCGCACGCCCACATGAGCATCAGCCCAGCGGCAAAGACCGTGCCCTGCACCTGGGCGATGGTGATCTTGCGCAGGTTCCTCCAGCGCAGGGTGTTCTGGAAGTAGTAGTGCCACTCCTGCAGCATCCGCGCCTCGGTGCCCTGGCGGGTGGCGCCGTTCATCTGGCTGGTCGGATGGCTCGGTCCGCTCCTCAGCCGCCTTGGCCGAGCCCATGTCGTGGCCGGACGAGAACAGCGGCCCGGTCCCACCGAGGATGACCACTCTGACGGTCGTCGTCCTCCTCGGCCACCCGGAAGGCGTCGTCGAGCTCCACCAGCAGCCCCCGGTTCTGGGCGTTGCGGGTGTCCGGTCGGTCGAGCAGGATCCTGACCACCCGGCCCTCGTCCAACCGCTCAAACTGTAGGAATTCATACTCGGGCATGGTGGTGTCGCTCTCCTCGTATTCGTGATGTCTGCTGCTTGGGCAGTTCGGTGGCGCAACCGGAGGTACGTTCCTTGCCCCCGTCCGATACCGCCGGTATGGGCGCGACATGGGCGAATCGAGCGTCCGAGCCGACACCGTGCCCCCGGTCAACCGCCCAACGGTATACCTCGGGGCCGACGCCCCGCCATGCCGGGGTCGGGACAGGGTCGGTCGAGGAGCACCCGAAGCAGGTGACCGGCACCTCCAGGTCAGCGCCGCGGAACGGGTCCGGAGCCCGGTCACGACCCCGGGGCGGTCAAGGGTCGCATCATGGCTGGGGACACGACCCGACGCCGAACCGGGCGATGGCCAGGAGCGTCGGGCATCGGTAGACCGGTCCGGCTGCTCAGACCCCTCGCCGGCAGGATCCGGTCAGGCCTGGGCCTGCACCGGGGCCACCGGCCCGCCGTCGGGCTCGGGTCCGTCACGCTCCTCGACCAGGGCAGACCGACTGAGCTTCATGGCGTCGCTGCGGGCGATGTGGTCGACGAACTCCACTGACTTGGGCACCTTGTACGAGGCCAGCCGTTGCTTGGCGAAGTCGATCACCTCGTCGACATCGAGTGCGCCCGGGGGATCCGTCGGCTGGACGATGGCGTGGACCCGCCGCCCCCACTCCGGATCGCGCAGGCCGATCACCACCACATCGGCGATTCCCGGATGCTCACTCAGCGCAGCCTCGACCTCGGCGGGGAACACGTTGACGGCTCCGGTCACGATCATGTCCGACCGCCGATCGGCCATGAACAGAAAGCCGTCGCGGTCGAGCCACCCGAGGTCGCCCACGGTCACGAAACCGTCGTCGGTGCGGGGCATGGGAGCGATGTCGTCGCCCTTGTAGGCGGCGGCCGGCCCGGTCGGCGTGCGCATGTAGATCCCGCCGATCTCCCCGGCCGGGAGCTCGTGCCCGTCGGCATCGATGATCTTGATCTCCGTGTCGTTGATCCCGCGGCCCAGCGATCCTGGATGGTCGAGCCACTCGTCCCCTCGGCAGACCACGAGGCCGTGCATCTCCGAGGCGCCGTAGCTCATGAAGAAGCGCTCGGGACCCACCAGCTCGCACCATCGACGGCCGAGCCAGATCGGGAGCGGAGATGCCCCTTGCTGCACCCACTCCAGCGAAGAGAAATCGCGGTCTTCGACGCCCTCCACCTGGGCCAGGCGCTGGAGCATGGGGGTGGCGCCGACGAAGCCGGTCACTCGGTGGCGCTCGATGAGGTCCAGGATTCGGGGAGCATTGAACCGTTCGAGCAGCACGATGTCGTCGCCGGCCATCAGGTTGCGCGTGGCCGTGAATCCGTTGGTGTGGTACAGCGGCGCCGGCACCAGGATGCGCTGGGGTCGGCTGAGCGGACCGTAGGACTCGACCACCGTGTTGCTGGGCAGACTCGGGTAGAAGATGCCCGGGGTCTTGATGACGATGGCCTTGGGAGTCCCGGTGGAACCCGAACTGCACACGCCCCAGCCATGCGGGGCGGTGACCTCGGGCAACGGCTCGACAGAGGCGTCCAGGCTCTCCTCGAACAGGCCGGCGTGGTCCGCATCGAGGACCAGCCGCGGCCCGATGGTGGCGAGCACTCGCTCGCGCTCCCACTCGGGAAGGTCCCACCTCATCGGGATCACCACGGCCCCCACCTTCCACCCGGCGAAACAGGCGATCAGGTGCTCGGGAGAGTTCTTCAGGCAGATGGAGAGATAGTCCCCGACCTGCATCCCGTGGTCGGCGAGGACTCGGGCGAGCTGGGTGGAGCGCTCGTCCAACTCCCGCCAGGCCACCGCCCGCTCGCTCCCGTCCTCGGCCGAGAACAGGACGGCCGTGCGATCTGGGTGCTCCATGGCCACCTGGTGAATGCGCGTTCCGTAGGGCGTGCCCTCGCCCGGTCCGACCACTGTCATGCCGTTCTCCTCGTCACGTTCGCTCGGCTCCCCGCTACGGCGATCAGGCCTCCGATTGGGGGTCCGTCTGCCGGCCAGACTACCGATCAAGAGAACCATGGTTGTCTCCGACACCGGGCCCCGCCCGGCTCCTCTCGCAATCCGTCACCGAATATGGGCGACCCTCATGCACTCCCGAGGAAGGCCACGGGCCCCACTGTCGAGACAGCTGGACCCGACGCGGTGAAGAATGCGTCGATGAGGAGAAGACAGGATGCTCCGGTGGCGCTGGTCACCGGAGCCAGCCGAGGGATCGGCAAGGCGGTGGCCGTCGCCTTGGCCGGAGTCGGGTTCCGGCTGGCCATCACGGCACGCAGCGAGCAAGAGGGGGAGGAGCGCGAGCACTCCTCGACGGTGGCGGCCAGCGACACCACCCCCCTCCCCGGCTCACTGGCCACCACGTCGTCGCTCATCGAGGCCACCGGCGGCACCGTGCTGGCCGTGCCCTCGGACCTCCTCGACCCCGACTCGCTGACCAGCCTGGTGGAGACGGTCCTCAACCAGTGGGGACGCATCGACGTACTGGTGAACAACGCCCGCTACGTCGGTCCCGGGCACATGGACCGGTTCCTCGACACCCCCCTGGATGTCATCGAGAAGCACCTGGCTGCCAATGCCATGGCGCCCATGCACCTCGTCCAGCTGGTCCTTCCGGGCATGGCGGCCCGCGGCACGGGAAGCATCATCAATCTGACCTCGGCGGCGGGCATCGCCGCTCCGCCGGCCCCGGCCGGCCAGGGTGGTTGGGGGATGGGATACGCCGTGAGCAAGGCCGCCATCCAGCGGGTGACCGGGGTTCTGGCCGTGGAGCACAGCGGTCAGGGGATCCGCTTCTTCAACCTGGGTCCCGGTGGTGTCGCCACCGAGCGCATCCGAGCCGACATGGGCGAGTTCGGGTTCGACGCCTCCCGCTGGGCGCCGCCGGAATTGATCGGGGCCGTGGTGGCCTGGCTGGTATCCGCCGACGAAGCCGAGGCGCTCTCCGGCACCGACGTCCAGGCCCAGGAGCTGGCGTTGGAGCGCGGCCTCTATCCGGAGTGGGCCCAGACCTGGTCCTGAGGGCGCCCGATCACTGCCGGCAAGGCTGCCTCACCCTGGGGCCATCTTTTGGAAGTCCCAGCTGACGATCTTCTCGGGTATCACCTTCAACCAGGCGTGGCGGCCGTCGTGGGCGAACGGTCCACCGATGTACTTCTCCCCGAACAGACGCTCCGGCTCCTCGAGCTCGGGATGGGGTTCACCGGTGCGGGGCACCTCGCCCACCGGCACGGCCCGCCCTCTGATCTCAACCCCGCGCAGCTCCAGGTAGCCCTCGCCGGCATCGACGAGCACGCTGACCCTGGGATCTCGCGCCAGATCAGTCCACCGCTGGCTCGCGACGATCGACGTCAGCCAGAGGGACGATCCGTCCCAGACGAACCACAGCGCGGTGAGGTGGGGCCCGCCATCACCGGTGGTGGCCACCCGGCACGTCCTCCGCGAGCAGGAATGCGTCCCGTTCCTCTGGCGACATGGCGATGCGGCGCGAGCGGCGCTGTTCCTTCATCTCGGTCATCGGGGAGCTCCTGGATTCGTCACGACAATCTGCCCCGTCGACAGCGATTCCACCGTGAGTGTCTGGTCGACTCGGGGACGGTGGTGCACGCTACGGGTCCGACGGAGTCACTCTAACCGGCCCCGTCCCCGGCACTACGGGTCGGCGTCGGAGGAAGGCCCCGCCCCATCAGACGGCTACTTCGGCCGCACCGAGAAGGTGAGCGTGGCTGTGGCCACATGGAGGTCGTCGGCGCCCAGATCATGGACATCGACCCGGACCACGGCGGTCCGCCCTCCTCGGCGCAGTATGTGTGCCGTGGCCCGCACCGGTCCCACCCGCGCTCCGGCCAGGAAGTTGACCTCGAGGGCACTGGTCGCGGCTCTGACCGTAGGCCGACTCCCCTCGCAGAAGCGAGGTCCCGGCCACCATGTCGATCAAGGTCGCCAGCAAGCCGCCTTGCAGCGCGCCAGAACTGTTGACCACCTGGGGCGTCACTTCCATCTCCATGGCCCAGTCCGCCCCGGCCACCTCCACGTGCCTCCAGTCGAAGGTGTCGAAGGCATGACCCTCGGCCAACCGGAGGGCGGGGCGCCCACCCTCGTTCGACTTGCTCCCCATGCCACCTGCCTCTCGGACCACGTTGGATTGGAGTCCTGCCGACCGAGTGTGATGATCGGTAGGCACCGGACCCGCTGCCACCACCGGACTCGGGCCGACAGTAGGACTCCGACGACGGCGACACCAATGCCGTAGGGTTCACCTCTGCTCGGTCGCCACGCCGGACGGCGTGCCCTGGCGCACCGGAGAAGAGAGGTAGGGGCCATGAGGTTCAATCACATGGAGCTCACCTTCGCCCGAGGTGCGCTCGATGAGCCGCTCCGGACGGCTATCGACACCTTCTACGGCGACCTCCTCGGCTGGCGCTGCGCTCCGTATGAGTTGTTCGGCCAGCTCGGCCACCTGCTCGTCCCCGATGAGGGTCAGTTCATCCTGTTGATGGAGGCGGATGACCCCATCGTCTCTCCCGGACTCGACCACCTCGGACTACTGCTCGACCAGCGCAGTCAGGTCGACCAGCTCCTCGAAGAATGCAAGGCGTTCCAGCGGCGAGACGACCGCCTGCAGCTCATGGAGTTCGAGGATCTCGTCTCTCCCCGGGTAACTCAGCGGGCCTTCTATCTCCGCTACCTCCTGCCCATCTGGTTCGACATCTGCGCCCTCGAGTACCCCCCAGGCGGTGAGCCTTCCCATCGGTGGGCGTACGGGCCGCGTCGAGCCACTTCCACCCTGCGGGCAGTGGGCAGACCCGCGTCCGCCAAGGTCCCGAGGACCACGACCCTGTGCCGGGCCGCCCGAACCGTACTGCTGACGACCGGCGGAGCCCTGAGAGGGGCGTGCACCGGACCGTAGGCCTGAGGTTCAGGCAGCGGCGAAGCCCATCAGCCGATTGAGGTTGCCCCCCATGACCTTCTCGATGTCCACCTCGGGCAGGCCCTCGAGGTCGTCGACGAAGGTGATGGGGTCGGCCATGCCCTCGGGGTGGGGGTAGTCCGAGCCGAACAGGACCCGGTCGGCGCCCAGCAGGTCGATGAGACCCTTGGGATCCTCCTCGTGGAACGGGTGCACGTAGATGTTCCGCTTGAACACCTCCACCGGATTCTCGTCGAAGGCGTTCGGGGCGTGGTTCCAGGCGTGCTCCATGTCGGCGAGCAGCGGCGCACCCAGTTGCTGCCGTTCTCGACCGGGGCGAATTTCAGGGTCGGGAAGCGCGTGAACAGAGTCCGTGGCCGACCAGTGAGGCCACCGTGTCGATGATCGGACGACCCTGGTGGCCGATGATGGCCTGGAAGCCCGATCCGCCCTTGAACGGCGTCATCTCGCCGTCCTGGATGCCTTCCCACTCGTTGGTGTAACGCTGGTAGCCGCTGTCGGAGGCGTGCATGCCCGACCAGGACGTCGGCCTCGGCCACCCGCTTCCAGAACGGGTCGAACTCGGGCAGGGCCGGCGACCGGGGGCCCATGTACCCCCACGCCGGGGCCGGGCGGATCAGGATGATGCGGGCCCCCTGCTCGATGACCCAGTCCAGCTCCTTGATGGCCTGGTCGACGATGCCCAGGTTGATGACCGGCGTGGGGAACATCCGGTTCTCGTAGTTGAAGGTCCAGTGCTCGTGCATCCACTCGTTGAGGGCGTGGATCACGGCGTGGACGGCCGGAGGGTCGTCCCGGATGCGCTCCTCGAGCAGGCTGGCCAGGGTGGGCCACATGAGGGCCCGGTCCAGGCCCAGCTCGTCCATGAGCTGGATCCGCGGCTCGGGATCCGAGAAGCCGGGGAGGGCGTCGATGGCACGGCCCAGGATCTCCCGGCGGGACTTGCCCTCGGGGTTGCCGCTCTTGAAGTACTCCTCCTGCGCACCCGGGGGCCGCCACCCGCTCGAACGTGGGGTTGGGGATGTAGTCGCTGATGAGGTTCCTTCACCGCGATCTTGGTCCGACCGTTGACCTCGACGTACTTGATCAGTCCGCTGTACTCGGCGGGCAGGTACTTCGTGAACGCTTCCGGCGTCTCGTACATGTGATTGTCGGCGTCGAACACCGGGAAATCGAGCTTTCTTGACGGCATGGCTGGCCCTCCTTCGTGGACTTCGTGGTCGTTCAGCCGGGTCCCCCCTCGGGGTCCATCGGTCAACGGTCGTTTTCCTCCACTTTACCAGCACCCATCCAGGGCACCAGCGGGCCCGCAGCACCGATGACTAGCGTGTTGACGGCGTGGCCGTGCCTTCCAGGATCGCCTGAAGGTAGGCGAGGCTGCGACCGATGGCCCGCTCGTACCCCTGGTCTTCGATTCCTTGGCCGATGATCTCCACCTCGAAGGGCCCATCGATTCCGACCTCGACGCAACGGTCCAACAGGTCGGGCAGGGGCAGCTCGCCGTCTCCGGGAACGAGCCGCTCCAGAACGGGCCCCCCGAAGGCCAGGTCGGCCACCTGCACCGCCGCCACCCGGCTCGCCGCCCTCTCCAGTAGCCACCGCAGGTCGTGCTCCCACCAGAGGTGAGCCGTATCCACCACCAACTCCAGATCCAAGGCCTCGCTGACCCGGAGCCCGTCGGCGAGACTGTGCACCAGCCCGACATGGGCGAACTGGGGACGGACCGGCTCGAGGGCCACCCGCAGGCCATGGTCCCGGGCCGACGAACGCACCGGTTCGATGGCCCGGGCAAACTGCTCCACGGCCCATTCGTAGGATCGGCCCCGACTGGTCCCCCCGGTCGTCTGCAGAGCACGGCCGCCCATCCTGGCGCCAATTTCGATGGCCTCCACCATGGCGCCCTGGACCCGGCCCCATCCCGACGGGTCGGTGAGGTCGAAGGCACAGCCGGACAGCATGCCGTCGACCGTCAGTCCTCTGTCGCGGATCTCCGCCACGGCCTCCTCGGTCCCGGCCGCGACCAGCTTCGGCAGGAGGAGGCTGACCCGGCTGATCCCCAGCCGCTCATAGCAGGACAGGTCTTCGGCCAGGGTCCAATTCCGGCTGGAGAAGGCGTTCACCGAGAGGCGAGGGTCCCAGCCCACGGTCAGTGCGCCCTGAACCCGACCAGCAACGGCCTGACCTGATCGGCCAGGGCCACGCTGCACCCGACAGGATCCTCCAGCGGCAGGCCGAGGTGGGGAAGGTCGAAGTACTCCACGCTGAACTTGCCGGCATATCCCCGGGCTCGGAGGCCGCTGAGGAAGGCGGGGAAGTCGACGTCGCCGGCCTCGTCGGGGTGGAGTTGCGGACGACCGGGGCGGGCCTGGCGTAGCTGAACGTGTCCGGCCAGGTCGGCGACGTCGAGAGGGTCGTAGCCACAGGACACGGCCCACCCGGTGTCGAGGGTGATGGTCAGGCCCGGGACCTGTTCGCACATGGCCCGGACCGAGTTGGCGCTGTCCAGCAACGACTGGGGTCCGGGCTCGACCCGCAGCTGGGGCTGTCCGGACAACTGTTCCACGGCCTCCTCCCATGTGCACCCGCGGGGCGGGGTGCAGGTGCACCCGGGGCGAGGCGTCACACTGATCCGGTCCCCCACGGGGACGGCCATGGGCACCTCCCCGCCGCCGCCCAGGCGGTCAAGACCGATGTCCAGATGGTCGAATCCGAGTTCCCGGGCCCGCAGTGCCGCCTCGGGGTAGGGGCAGTCGAGGCCGAAGGCCACACTCACGATGCCCAGCTGCCCACCTGGCCCGGTGGTCGCCCCCGTCGCGCTGCCCATTCGTGTCCTCACCCCGGTGGCCGGCCAAACCGTCGGGTCCGCACCAGCGGGGAAACACCCGAACAGGTGGGACCAGTCTGTCGGGCGCCATTCTAGGACTGGACCCGGCCCGAGATCCGGACCGGGTCGCGCCCTTGCTGCATCCAGCTCCGGGACGCGAAAACACTGGCCCGCTAGGCTTTTCAGGTGAGCGCGAAATCGTCGGCCTCCGTCCCGGCTCCCCCCACGCCACCGGCCGAGGTCGGCGACGGGGATTCCGACGTCGACCTCCTCATTGAGGCCACCTGGATGGTGGCCGCCCAGTCCGGCAACATCGAACCATCGGTCCGCGACATCCTCCAGTATGCGGGATTGTCCACCAAGGCCTTCTACCGGCACTTCAAGTCGAAGGATGAGTTGCTGCTGGTGGCTCTGGACAAGGGGGCCGCCGTGCTGGTCGACTACCTGGAGCATCGCATGGCCGACAAACCCGACCCGATGGCCAAGATCGCCTCGTGGATCGAGGGCTGCATGCGGCAGACGGTGAATCCGTCAGCAGCCCGTCGTTCCCTTCCCTGGACGCTGGGCTTCGGGCGTATCGCCATCGCCTTCCCCGAGGAGTTCGACCGGAATCAGTCGAGCATCATGGCCCCCCTCCAGCGGGAGATCGAGCGGGCGGTGGCCGACGGAACGGGACGGAGCCCCGATCCGTCGCGGGACGCCCGTCTGATCTTCGGGTACACCATGTACACGGTGCGGACCCACTTCATCAACAACTCGGTACCCAACGCCGCCGCCATTTTCCATCTGGTCGACTTCGCCCACCGGGCTCTGGGTGCGGGAGCGGGCGGGCGGTAGGCGACAGGACCCACCCAGTGCTGGGCGGTTGCCTGCGGCCCGTTCGTGGTTCGGCTCGGTGACCATCGAGGAAGGGCGGCGAGCGGCCGGGACGGCCGACCTGAGCGGACGGCCGAGGTCGGAGATCGCCGAAACCGACGGGGCCCCGGACGCCGCAAGTCTCTCCACCGGGACTTGGTTCCGCGGGGAGATGGGCGGACGACGTCCGTCTACGCGTTACAGGTTGAGCGACCGGCCGATGATCTCCTTCATGATCTCGGTGGTACCACCGTAGATGGAGGTGACCCGGGCGTCGGCGTAGGCCCGGGAGATGGGGTACTCGCTCATATACCCGTAGCCGCCGTGGAGCTGCAGGCCGCGATCGGTCACCCGCTGCTGGAGCTCGGTGCACCACCATTTGGCCATGGCCGCCCGCTCGGGCGGGAGGGCACCTCGTCCGAACTCCTCGACGCAGGCGTCGACGAACGAGGCGGCCACCTCGACCTGGGTGACCAGCTCGGCCAGCAGGAAGCTCGAGTTTTGGAAGGACCCGATGGACTTGCCAAACGCTGTCCGCTCACGGCAGTAAGCCAACGTCAGGTCCAGCGCGTAGCGCGAGGCGGCCACGCCGGACACGGCCATGGACAGCCGCTCCTGGGGAAGATTGTTCACCAGCTGGGCGAAGCCCTGGCCCTCCACCCCCAAGAGGTTGTCGGCCGGTACCACCACATCGTGGAAGAAGAGCTCGGCGGTGTCCTGTGAGTGCAGGCCGAGCTTCTCCAGGTTCCGGCCCCGCTCGAAGCCGTCCATGCCGCGCTCCAGTACCAGCAGGCTGATTCCCCGGTGCCGCTCCGAAGGATCAGTCTTGACCGCAGTCACCACCAGGTCGGCGTTGATGCCGTTGGTCACGAAGGTCTTGGACCCGTTGACCACGTACTCGTCCCCGTGCCGGATCGCCGATGTGGTCATCGAGGCCAAGTCGCTCCCCATGCCGGGCTCGGTCATGGCGATGGCGATGATCTTCTCCCCCGAGGCGATCCCCGGAAGCCAGCGACGGCGCTGTTCATCGGTGCAGTAGGCGAGAAAGTAGGGAAGCACGATGTCATTGATGAGTGCCACACCCAGGCCCACCCCGTTGCAGCCGGCCCCGTAGAGTTCCTCGTTGACGACCACGTTGTAACGGAAATCGTCCGTCCCACCTCCGCCCAGCTCCTCGGGCACGGCCATCCCCAGCAGACCGAGTTCGCCGGCCTTGGCGAAGAACTCCCGCTCGATGATGCCGGATCGCTCCCAGGCATCGACGAAGGGGACAACCTCCTTGGCCACGAACCGCTGCACCGTGGAGCGGAACTGCTCGTGGTCCTCGTTGAAGATCTGCCGGGTCATGCCACTCCTCACGTCAATTGCGTTCGCGTCGGGCGGGGCTCACAGCCGCCCTCCCCGCCCCGGGACCCCACCAAGGCTCTCAGTCCAGCAGGGCGTTCCGCCAACCCGGCGACACCGACGTCCCGCCACGGGTGACCGTCGACCCGATGTAGTTCCGCTGGGCCTCGACGGTGCCGGCCCCGATGCACAGGCCCCGGATGTCGCGGTAGGCGCGTTCGAGGGGGTACTCGCGGCTGTACCCGTACCCTCCGTGGATCTGCATGGCCTCGTCGCACACCAACTTGGCTGCCAGGTTGGCGGCCGTCTTGGCCATCGCCGTCTCCAGCGCCGGGGGCGTTCCTCCCGGGCCGGCCAACCGCACCGCCCGGGCCAACAGCAGTCGGGCCCCCTCGAGGGCCGTGGCCATGTCGGCCACCTTCCACTGCAGCCCCTGCAGGTGGGCGATGGGTCGGCCCCCGACCACGCGGTCGTTCATGTAGCGGACCGCGTGCTCGAGCGCCCCCTGGGCCGCGCCGACACACATGGCAGCGTTGCCGCATCGCTCATGATTGAGGTGCGACAGCAGCACCTTGAAGGCGTCGGTGGACGAGGGGTCACCGGCCAGAAGGACCTCGTCGTCGGTCACCTCCACCCCGTCGAAGGCAATCTCCGATTCGGTGGCGGCGTGGATACCCATTCCCCGGTGCCGGCCGGTGAGCGAGACGCCGTCCCTGTCCATGGGGATGACCACCGCCCCGATACCCTTGGCCCCGTCACCTCCGGGCCACCGGCACCACACCAGCACCCCCGAGGCCACGTGGCCCAAGGTGGAGTAATTCTTGTAGCCGTTGAGGCGCCAGCGCCCCGGTCCGTCGGGGGTGAGGGCCGAGCGCATCTCCTGGACGGCTGAGCCGGCATCCGGCTCGGTGATCCCGATGCTCACCACCGCCTGACCGTCGGCCACCGACGGAAGCCACCGCTCCTGCAGGGCCGGCCCGCCCAGGTGTTCGATGCCCCGAGGGGGCCCGTTGAACGCCAACTGGCAGCAGATAGCGGTCGACACATCGAACCGGGCCACCTCCTCGAGCACGATCGAGGCCTCGACATCGCCCAATCCCATCCCACCCCACTGCTCTCCGATGGTGATCCGGAACAGGTCGGCGGCGGCCAACGCCTTCACCGCATCATGGGGGAACTCGCCCGTCTCGTCACCCGCGGCGGCCGAGGGTCCGACCTCTCGAGCCGCGACCTCCCGGGCGAGCTGTCGAAGCGCCGCCTGGTCCTCGGTCTCGGCCATCGGATCGGCCCCGTGGGCTCCTGCCATGCGTCACCACTTTCGACGGTCGCCCCATCTCGACGTGGGGTGGGGCCACCCATAGTATCGACGGCCACCCGTCGGCTGCGTGAGCGAGGAGGCTCAACCGGGGGCACGGCAGGCACGCGGCCGGTCAGTCAGACAACTCCGAACCGACCACACTGACGAAGCTGACGCACTCTCCGGGTCCGCCGCCCAGGTTGTGGGTCAGTCCGAGGGTACGTCCACCCTCGGTCACCGAGCGGATCTGACGCTCGGGCGGGGCCTGCTTGCGGAGCTGCAGCCAGCACTCGAACATCATCCGGAGGCCGGAGGCGCCGATGGGGTGCCCGAAGCTCTTCAGGCCTCCGTCGGGGTTGACCGGCAGCTCGCCGTTTAGGTCGAACGTCCCGGCCAACACCTCCTTCCACGCCGTGCCCCGGTCGGCAAATCCCATGTCCTCCATGAGCACCAACTCGGTGGGCGTGAAGCAGTCGTGCACCTCGGCCATGGCCAACTGCGCCCGGGGATCGGTGACCCCGGCCTGGCGGTAGGCGTCCTCGGCCGAGCGGACCACCTCCTCGAAGGTGGTGTAGTCGTAGTCCGGATCGATGGGTCCAGCCGCCGGTCCGGCCACGAAACTGAGCCCCTTCACGTAGAGGGGTGCATCGGTGTAGCGGTGGGCATCCTCGGCCCGGCAGACGATGGCCGCAGCCGAGCCGTCGGACACGCCGCTGCAGTCGAACACCCCGAGGGCGCCGGCCACCCTGGGTGAATTGGAGATGGTCTCCAGCGAGACCTCCTTGCGGAACTGGGCTCGCGGGTTCCGGGCGCCGTTGTAATGGTTCTTCCAGGCGATGCGAGTGAGGACGTCCTTCATCTCCTGCTCGTCGACCCCGTACTTATGGCCGTACGAAGGGGCGAGGAACGAGAAGGTGGCCGGTGAGGTCAGCGAATCCCGGGTGCCGTCGCCCACCTGGTGGATGCCGGTGAGGCCCGAGTAGCCTGAATCCTTCAGTTTCTCCACTCCCGCGGCCATGGCCACGTCGTAGGCCCCCGAGGCCACGGCGTAGCAGGCATTGCGGAGCGCCTCGGAGCCGGTGGCGCAGAAGTTCTCGACCCGGGTCACTGGTTTGTAATCCAGTTTCAGGGGCCGGGACATGGTCAAGCCCGAGTTGCCCGCTCCGAGGGTGCCTAACCAGAAGGCGTCGATGTCGTCCATGGCCACCCCCGCCGAGGCGATGGCCTCCTGGGTGGCGTCGATCAACAGGTCATCGGCCCCCTTGTCCCAGAGCTCGCCGAACCGCGTGCAGCCCATGCCGATGATGGCCACCCGGTCGCGAATCCCGTGACTTGCCATGTCAGACCTCCTTGGTCGTGCTCGGTGCGGCCGGATCGGCGGCAGCAGCTGTCTCCACCGTACGGGCCTTCCAGAAGTAGTTGTGCATCCCCTCGGCGGTGTAGAACCGCCGGAAGGTCATCTGCACCCGGCTGCCAATGGCCACAGCGTCGGGATCGGAGTCGGTGAGCTCACAGCGGTACCGGCCGCCTCCGTCGAAGTCCACCACCACGCCGATGGTCGGGGGGCTCAGGCTGAAGGCGAGGTAGTCGATGGTCAGGGTGGCCACCGTCCCGAGGGTGTCGGCCAACCGCTCGGGTTCCATCTGGTCAACCGATTTGCAACGGAGGCAGACCCTGGCCGGCGGGAGGTGGCGAAACCCGCAGACCAGGCATCGGCTGGCGTTGAATCCGTACTTCCATCCCTCGGACCGCTGCATGTTCGGCGCGCCGGGCCGGGTTGGTTCGGGCCGCCTCGGCGGCTCCCGGTGCAGCTGGCCACGCCAGGTCAGGAAGGCCGCATAGTCCAAACCGGTGCGTCCCGACGCGGCCTGCTCGGCCACGGTCGCCAACCCTGCGGCCTGGCGGGCCTTCCGGGCCGCAGGCAGGGCATCGGTGAGCCGCCAGACCTGGGCGTCGGCTCCGTCGGCCAGCTGCAGGGTCACAACGACCTGCCCCGGTTCGCCGCGCTCCATCACGTCAGCCAGGCTCACCCCCAGCTGGGCCGCGCCCAGATTGCCCACGGAACCCGCCAGGTCGGGGGCGAGCGCATCGGCGTCGATCCCCAGCGACGACCGGGTGGCCCGGACCGCACGGGCGTGCAGGCCGGTTACGACCAGGTGGTCGACGGCGTCCGCGGTGATCCCGGCGGCCTTCAGGGCGTCGGTGAAGGTGGCTTGGGCGAGGGGAACATAGACCTGTTCGCCGAAGCGCTCCTCCCACTGGTGCGAGCTGTCCTCGCCAGGGACCCGCCATCGGTCGAGGAACTCCTCGCTGGCCGATGCCGTGCCGATCACCTCGGCGACGGCGCCGTCGGGCACCAGCGTGAAGGCCACCGCCGCGTCCCCGGAGTCACGTTCATCGGCTCCTCCGGCCTGGCCTGTGCGCACCTCGGACACGACCGCCAACGTCGGCACCCGATGGCCGGCGTCGAGTGCCGCGGTCAGCGCAGCCGCACCGGAACGGACCGAGCCGACCAGGTCGTAGGCCGCCGTGCGCTGGGGCAGGCCGAGGGCGGCGTGGATGGTGGTGGCGTTGGTCTTGTCCTGGTAGGCCGGTTCCGGGGTGGAGAAGTAGAGCCGCTCGGGCACCGGTACACCGGGTAGGGCCAAGGCCGCTCGGGCCGCTTCCACCCCGAGCGTGGTGGTGTCCTCATCGTAGGAGGCCACCGTCCTCGTCCCCCGACCCGAGGGGGTACCGAGAGCCAGTCCGATGGCCTTGCGCTCCAAGCGCCAGTACGGGAGGTAGACGCCCCATGAACCGATACCCGAAGTCATTCTCGTCCCCTTTGCCGAACCCGGTCGGGAACCCTCCCGCCGGGAAGCAGGGGTTCACCCACCCACGATGATACGGGATACGCGCGTTGTCGGGGCAAACGACCGGGGCCGGCGCGGGCGAAACGGGCTCAGAACTTCGATCGCCCACCGGGTGCCGGCTGCTGGCCCTCGGGAAACGACCGGACCATGTTGTCCTGCACGAAGGAGCCGACCAGACGGCCGTCAACGGAGAAGATGTTGGCCCGACCGTAGGTCCGCCCACCGCCGGCGAAGGGGCTCTCGTGGGCCAGGAGGTGCCACTGGCTGGCGTCGATCGGCTCGTGGAAGGTCAGCGTGTGACTGAGCACGCTGGTGGAGATGGCCGTGTGCGACAACGCCTGGCCGACGCCCGGGTGGGGTCGCATGGCCGTGCCGATCAGGAAGCCGTCGGTGGCGTAGGCGAGGAGGGCCTGGCCGGTGACACCGGTCGCCGCGGCCTCGGGGAACCGCACCCATACGAAGAGTTCGGGTGGGCCGACCGCCTCGGGGTCGGCGATGTCCACGCCGCCGACCACCCGGATCTCCCAGAACCCACTCTCACCACCGGAGGGTGCGGCGTCCTCGGGCCCCTCCACCTCGGGTGCATCGGCGGCGTGTCGGATCAGGTCGGGCTCCTCGGCGGTCAGGAGCGCCAAGGATCTCGCGCAGAGCCTGTCCCCCTGGCGGACGCTGACCGTGGCGCTGGCCAGGGCCCGGCCCACGTGCATGGCTTCCACGTCGATGTCCAGCGGTTGATCCAGGGCACCACCCCGGGCGAAGACCGTGTGGAGCGACTTCAACACCTTGCTGGGATCGACCGTCGAGGCGGCCACGATGCTCTGGGCCAGCAGCTGCCCCCCGTAGACCACGCTGCCGTGTCCGGTGTCGAAATTCTGGGCCCGGTACCGCCCCTCACCGACCGGCTCGAGCTCGAGCACCTCCATCAACCGAGACAGCTCCGACATGAGTGGGCCTACCTTCCGGGGCCCACGCGGCCGCCCCTGGTTCGGTAGCGGCGACGACGTCCCGACCGGGACGAGGGTGCCCTCGGCCACGGAGTCTGTCACACCCGCCTCGGAACCGTCGGCGGACCGACCGGCCGGCGCCGCTACGGTGCAGGAGTCTGCTTCCAGGAGGACCATGCCGCTCCAATCTGACGCCGCCGCGATCGTCGACCTCATGCATGGCCAGGGCGACCCACCCCTCGAAGTCGCTCGCACCGGCCGAGGCGCGAGCCAGGACCGAGGCCGCCGCCGCGCTCTCGCCCCACCGTGGTGCGGACGTAGCCGATGTGCGCGCGGAGACGGTGGGTGGCGTGCCCTGCCTGGTCGTGACCCCCCACGGTACGGGGGTCCGGCCTGTCCTCGTCTGGTTCCACGGAGGCGGCTGGGTGCTCGGCAGCGCCGAGGGGTCCCTCCACACGGCGCGGGACCTGGCCGCGGGCGCGGGCTGCATCGTCGTCCTCCCTGAATACCGGCTCGCACCCGAGCACCGCTTCCCGGCCGCCCTCGACGACGCCCTCGCCGTGACCGCCGGGGTGGTGGAGCGGGCGGGCGAGTGGTCGGGGGACCCGGAACGGGTGGCGGTGGGTGGGGACTCGGCCGGGGGCAACCTGGCCGCCCAGGTCGCTTTGACCCACTCGGGGCTCGTCTTCCAGCTGTTGGCCTATCCGGTGATCGACGCCACCATGAGTCAGCCTTCCTACACAACCGCCGACGGGCACCTGTTGACCGCCTCCATGATGCGCTGGTTCGTGGGCTGCTACGTGGGTGACGGGGATCCGGCGGACCCCAGGGTGTCACCCCTCTTCGCTCCTCGCGACCGATTGGCCGAGGCCTGTCCGGCCCTGATCCTGGTGGCCGAATACGATCCGCTGCGCGACGAGGGCGAGGCGTACGCGTCCAGGCTGGCCGAGGCCGGGGTCGGGGTCGAACTGGTCCGCTTCGACGGACAGACCCACGGATTCCTGACCATGGGGGCGGTGATCCCGAGCGCCCGGCCGGCCATGGAGCTGGCCCTCGACCGACTGCGCCGCGCCCTCCCCTGATCGGTCCGAACCGGGACTGCGCTCATGGTCGGCCGCATCTGGTGACCGGGGGCGTTCCCCTCACGTGCCACCGGCGCCCACCGCCCTCCGGAGCGCCAGCGCAGCGCCACCCACCCACTCCCCGGCCAGCGGGTCGATGCCCGCCAGCTCCTCGGCCGTCACTCCGTACACGCGACGGGCGTTGTGGCTCAGGATCTTCTCCTTGGTCTCGTCGCTGAGGGGCGGATAGCCGAAGCGCTCCTGGAACGACTCAGGAATGGTGAAGGCTCGGAATGCATCGATCAGCGGCTGCGGCGAGCCGTACCAGATCGAGTCGGTTCCCCACAGGATCCGGTCCGGGCCCAGGGCCACCAGCAGCTTCCCCAGGACGTGGGCCGCCTCCTCCGGCCTCCGCAGCATCAGGAACCAGGTGCTACCCAGCTCGGCGTAGACGTTGCCCTGGTGACCGATCCCCGCCTCGGTGACCGTGGCCACCAACCGGTCGACGCCTCGGGCCGGAGCGGCGGCGGCGTAAGGGCCTTCGCATCCCGTTGGGTCCCGCTCGTAGCCTGAGTGGTAGACGACGAAGTCGATGTCGGGAAAGGCCCGGGCTGCCGGGCCTACGTCACGGGGGGAAGCGGCAGCCACCGAGGCGTCGGGGATGGGTCCGCCCAATCCCTTGTGCGTGGCCACCACCCGGGGGCCGAGCCTGCGGACTTGCTCCAGAAACGGCAGACCGATCTCCTCATCGTCGAGGAACCATCCACCGGTCGGTGACGCCGCGGTCGGTGGACCGTACAGGGTGTACACCTTCCAACCCGAGGGCGACAGCTCGGCCCGCCAGGCGGCCATCTGCTCGAGCTCCGAACTGCCCAGGTTGGGATGGACGATGGTGTGGGTCAGCACCCGACCGGTCCCGGCATAGCGGTCCACCAGCTCTCGGGCGGCGGCGATCTGAGGATTGGTCAGGACGTTGTCGTCCGCCGAACCCGGAGTGGAGGTGAGCAGGGCCACCGCTGTCTCACTGGTCCCAAACAGGAGCGAGGCCCATCTGGCCGCGTCGATGAGGTACGGATCGACCTCGCCGCTCCACCGCTCGGGGTCGGCCATCTGGAGGAAGCCGCTCAGCGGGGCGGCGCCTGCCCGGTCCCAGCGTCCGGGGTCGATGAAGTGGGTCTGGACGTCGATGACCGGAGCCACTCCGGCGAAGGTCTCATCGGCCGCGGCGGCGTCCAGTTCCGCCTCCCGCACCACCGGGTAGAAGCCCCCGCCGTGCGCCGCATCGATGGCCCTCAGTGCAGCGGCCGTTCCCCGACGGTCGACCGCGTGCTCATCAGGTCGCAGCCCGATGCGCGGCGCGCCGTCTTCGAGAGTCTCGGTCAGCTGTGCGCCCGCCCGTCGGTCTTCGGCGGCCAGGGGCAGCGGATCGAACTCGTCGGTGGACAGAGGGGCCAGGAGCGGGCTGACCACCGGGCCAGGCGTCATCGCTGTCGAGGGGTTGCGCCGGAGGCGCCCGTCAGCACCTCGACCAGGTGCTCCACATCGCCCAACGACCGCAGGGTGTCGTTCAGGTGGGTGCACGTCGACGTGCCCTTGAACTCCCGGCGGACACGGTCGCGCAGCTCGCCCACCGCCAGGCCAGCGAGGCGCTCAGCGCTGGCCAGCGCACCGGGGCACTCCATCCAGGGCAACACGTCGGCCCGGGCCGTCACTCCGGCGATCCGGGAGCCGGAGGGGTCGACCCCACCGGAGACCGAATACTCGTGGACCACAGTCTCGATGCCGTCGTCGCCCATGTGGCTGTCGCGGAAGTGGACGTCGAGATCGTAGGGGGCCTCCGGTCCCGATTGCTCCGGGGACGGTGACGTGATGTCCAGACGCCGACGGCGTCGCATGGCATGGGCCACCAACGGCGCCATGGCGTGCCAGGCCAACGGATCGTCCGAGCGCTCCAGGGCCGGAGCCGGCGGACCGCTGGGCATTGGGATGTCTCCGGTGGCGCGCATGGTGACCATCATCGTTGCGTCATGGGCCCATCCAGCGCACAGATCGTCCTGGGCCAACATCATCGCCGACAGGTCGAGTGGCGGCCGGCCGGCATCGTCGAACGCCCCACCACGCTGCATCGCATAACCCGAGACCAGCGTGGCGCCGACCAGATCGTCGAGTAGGAGATGGAGCAATGTGCCGGCGTTTCGCTCGTCGGGCGCGACCTGGGCCAGCCTGGAGCGGAACCCCGGCCCCACCAGGCTGCCGAGCAGTCCCTCGAGCACCGGTGCGGCGGGCGTGGACGAGATCGTGACCAGCTGCCGGGTGGCTCCGTCGATCCGAGCCGAGAACGCCACCTCGCCCACGACCCTGGTGCTGCCGTCGGCGGTGGTCAGCAGGTCGCGGGCCCGGGCGGTCACGACCAGTTCGCCCAGAAGCCCGTGAGGTCGGGCGGTGTCGATGGAAGAGGTCCTTCGGACGGAGCCCGGTCGTCGCGCCACCGTGGTTCGCACCGGGGAGTGGGGGCCGGCAGCCTCGGGGAGGAGCAGCATCAGGCCACCGGGCGGAGCCTGCGCCCCGGACGAGCACCGGTGGAACGCCCCTGGCGTGTGGCCACCACCCCATTGACCACGCTCATCTCGATGCCGGTGGCGTCCGTCACCAGTCGGCGGCCGCCGGCCGGCTGGTCGTCGACGAATCGGACTCCCGTGGTGCCGACGGTGTCGGGATCGAAGAGGACCAGGTCGGCCGCGAGCCCGGACCGGACCAGGCCGCGGTCGGCAAGACCCAGCAGTCGGGCCTGGTCGCCCGTGAGTTTGGCTACGGCGTGCTCCAATGAGAGGGCGCGGCGCTCACGTACCCAGTGCTGCAGGGTCCACACCGCGTAGCAGCTGTCGGTATTGGCGAGCACGTGGGCCCCGGCATCGGAGGCACCGATCATGGCCGCCGGGTGGGCCACCAGTTGGCCCACCTCGTCATCGTCTCCGTTCCGCATGATGGTGGCCACTTGGGTGTCGAACCCGTCGGCCAGGGCCAGGTCGAGCACCACGTCCACCGGGTCCTGGCCCCGCTCGGCGGCCAGTACCGCCACCGATCGGCCTTCCACCTCGGGCTGGTGGGAGTAGCGCACGCCCACGTGCTCCCAACGTCCCGAGAACACGTCGGTCGACGGCATGGAACCACCCTCACGTCGCAACTGCGCCCGTCTGACGGGATCGGCGGCCAGCGCCCGCACCCCGTCCGCGCCCCCGGAGCGGACCGCCTCCATCAGCGTCGGCAGGCATCGGACCAGTAGCCCTGGGCTGTCCACCCGGGTCCACAGTTCGAAGGGGCGCGTGGAGATCTGGGGGATGACCGTAGAGCCCGGGCGCTGCCCGGCCTCAGCGAGGTCCATGATGGCGACGGCACCACCGGGATCCTCGTGGGAGCCGAAGATCGGCCCGACCACCACCGGACGGCCCGAGGCCGTGGCCAAGCGCCGATGCCAGTCCAGATCGGCCACTCGCTCGGGACGGCCCTGGAGCAGGGCGGCGTTGGCCATGGTGAACAGCCCCGGACCGGGTCCCTGACCGAGCACCCGAGCAAAGGCCACCAGCTCCGCCTCGCCGCACACCTGGCCGGGTAGGGCCGTGCCGTCCGGGCCGGGGTTGCCGATGACCTGATCGGTGGAGAAGCCCAGAGCACCGAGCTGGAGTCCCTCGGCCAGGGTCTGCGCCATGGACTCGATCTCCTTGGGCGTGGCTTTGCGCGTGTGGGCATCGGGGAGACCGAGCACGCTGGCGCGCAGTGGAACATGGCCGATGAGGAAGGCATGGTTGATCAGGACGTCGAGACGGTCGAGCCGAGCTGCATACGAGGCCAGATCGTCCCAGTCGAACGGCACGCCGGTCTCGATCGAAGCGATGGGGATCTGCTCGACGGTGCTCATGGCAGCGGTCACATACCGGCGGGCGTCCTCGTCGAGCACTGGCGCCAGGGCGTAGCCGCAGTTGGAGGTGACCACCGTGGTCACCCCGAAGCTGGATGACGGGGTGAGATCGGGATCCCAGAACAGATTGCCATCCAGGTGGGTGTGGGGATCGATAAACCCGGGGGCCACCACCAGGTCGGATCCGTCCACCTCTTCCCTGCCCCGGCCGATGGCCCGTCCCCCGGCCGACACGATGGTGCCACCGGACACGGCAACGTCTCCGTCGATGGGCGGACCACCGGCGCCGTCCACGATCACGGCGTTGCGGATGACGAGGTCGTAGGGCACCTGGTCGGTCACCTCCGTCCTCACAGCTTCACTGCGCGCTGCGCCGAAGCAAGCATGCCGTCCAGGCCCCCAATGGGAGCGGCCCGGGACCATCCCGACCCGAGGTGTTCGTCCAGTGAGTCGAGGTCGATGCCGTAGAAGGCTGCCGGCCCATCCACGAAGATCTGCCGCTTCTGCCCATCGTCGAGATCGGGGCGATCCCGGAGGACCATGATCGGGTCGGGCCACGCACCGTCCTGGTGGGGCCAGTCACTGGCCCACAGCACGCGGTCGGCGCCGATAGTGGCGACGGTGAGCGCCAGACCGGCGTCGGCCGGCTCCCCTGAGATCACGCACTGGTCCCGGAACTGGGCCACCGCGCCACGGGACGGGACGGAACTCACCAGGGCCATCTTGTCGTAGGTCTCATCCAGCCGACCGAGCCAGTGTGCCAGCCATCCGACATCACCTTCGAAGAACCCGACCCGGAGTTCGGGAAACCGGTCCAGGGCCCCCCCGTCAATCACATGCATCACCGCCAGCTGCAGCTGGATGGGCACGCCCATCTGCCACTGGGCCCGGTTGGCGAGGTGGCGCACCAACCCGAGCGTGGGGCTGGCCGGATTGGCGGCGTGCACCACCGCCGGTATCCCGGCCCCGCTCAGAAGGGACCAGACCCGGTCGACCTCGGGGCTGCCCAAGGTCTGGCCGGACGGCGTGGGAATCGGCGAGAGCATCACGGTAGAGGCCCCAGCCTCGATCGCCCATGCCACCTCGGCCTCCGCCCAGTCGAGATCGACCAGGGGAAGGACAGCCGCCCACCGCAGCCGAACGGGATCCACAGCACGGAATTCGGCGATCCACTCGTTGTAGGCATGAGCCGACGCGGTGGCAAAGCCGGGATCGGGCAGGTCGTCGAGCCCCAGTGTCAGGGTGGGGAACAGGACGCTGACGGCGATGCCCTGGTCGTCCATCAGGGCCAGACGGCGAACGGGATCATTGACTCCCGGGTCGACCTCAGTGTCGAGGTCGATGTCGAGGCGCCCGCCGGCGGCGAGGCTCCCGGGGGTGCACAGGGACCCGAGGCTCCACTCGAATTTGAGTGGGGTGGCCGGCGTACGAGACCGACTCCACCCCGTCCACCTCGCGGCGGGTCCACGCCAGAGGCCGGTAGCGCGCCGGGAGGCGCTCCCAGAGGGAGAACGGCTCCATGACGTGCCCATCGGCGTCGATGATGGTCAGCTTCACCGGCACTCCCCCACGGCTCGGGGCCCCGCCACTGATGTCGGGACCGTCCCACGGGTCGACGTTAGCCGCTGCCCCGGGCCACAACCCCGGCCTGTGGACCGTGGTCAGAAGCAAACCGTTCGGTTGCCGTCCGATCGGTGATTCCCCTGTACGGGAACCAGTCGTCGGACCGATCCCGGTCTGATCAGCTCCCCAGGTGATGGGTCAGGAAATCGAGTGCATAGCCCCACGCCTCCGCTTCCGAGGAGGCCAGATAGCGCCGGCTCCGGCTCGGGTTGGCGAAGTAGTGCCGTCCCGGAACCACGTGCACCTGGTGGCCGGCATCGGGATGGCCGGCCAGCAATCGGTCGAACTCGGCCACCATCGCCCTGGGTATCAGTTCGTCCTCGGAACCGAAGATGGCGCACACCGGCGTGGCCAGCGCGTCGACACGGTCACCGGGGGCCAGGGCCGTCTCGGCCACGGACCCACCGGGCCACGGTCTCGTGTAGAACGACACCACCGCGGCGAGGTCATGGGGTTCGGCACCCAGCAACATGGCGTAGCGCCCGCCAATGGAGAACCCCACCGCCCCGATGCGTGCAGCATCGACTGACGGCTGGTGTCGCAACCAGGCCACGGCCGAGGCGAGGTCGGACAGCTGACGACGGTCGTCGAGTCGGCCCAGCCACGCCACCGTGTCGGCTCCAGAACGCAGTACCGGGGCTCTTCCCAATGGCGCGTACAGGTCGAGGGCCAGTGCCACATAGCCGGCCGTGGCCAGGCGTCGGGCCGCGGCACGCGTCCCTTCGTTGAATCCGTCGACTTCGGCCAGGACCACCACGGCCGGGAAGCTCTGGCCACTCGCCGGCATCCACAGCTCTCCGGCCAGGTCGCCTTCCACCCCGGGGACCACCACGGTCCGCGCCACCCCCCGGTCCATGCCCTCAGTCTACCGACGGATGACCGGTGGCCGCCGGCACGCTGCGCCGGGCCCCATCGCCCGGTTGACGGTCGACCGCGACCCACCACTACCCTCAGCATCCATGGAATCGAGTCCCCCCGGCGCGCCCTCCAGCCCTATGCCGGCCCCATTGCCAGGCCGCGGCATGTTCGTGTCGGACCTTGACTTCGAGTGCGAGCTCTCGACCGACGGAGGCAGCATGGCCGGCCACGCCACCGTCCGCGATGCGCTTCGCTTCGACGGTTCCGCAATTGTCCGACCCTCGGTGCTGGCCACCATCGCCGACTGCGTCACCGGGCTCCCGGCCTGCTTAGCCACCTCGCCAGCCTTGGCCGTGACTCTCGACATCGTCGTCCGCACCGTCCGTGCGCCATCAGGGGACGAACTGGACATCACCGCTGTCATCATCAAACCCGGTCGCCGCACGGTCTCGGGCGAGGTCGCCTTCCGCGATACTCGGACCGGCGCGCTCGTCGCCCACTCCTATCTCACCTTCATGGCATCACCCCGCCCCCAGGACACAGCTCCACCGCTGATCGGTGGCATGCGCTCGGGTGGATCCATGTCCCTCTCGTTTCCTGACCACGTGGGCGTGCGGATCATCGAGCCCGGCGTGAGTGAGATCGCCCTGACCCCCTTCGTGGCCCAGGCGTCCGGAACTCTCCAGGGAGGCATCGTGGCGCTGTTAGGCGAGACCGCGGCCCAGTCATGGAGTGGGCGGCCGGTGTTGGATCTGGACACCCGGTATCTCACCGCCGTCCGCATCGGGCCAGGACGGGCGACAGCCACGCCGATCGGGCCGGATTTGGTGGAGGTGGCGGTGCGCGACGTGGGCATGCAGGAACGGCTGGCTGCGTCCATCGTGGCCCGGCTGGGCCCGGCTCTCACTGACGGGGGTCCAAGCGTTGACCCGCCCCTTCACCTGTGAAAACATCGTTTTCGACCGGGAGTGGCCCCGGCGGACCGGAGGAACCGTGACCCGAGTACTGGGAGTGCCCGCCGCGAGTGTGTCAGGAGGGGGTCGGTGAGTTCCTTCGTCAACCCGGCGTGGCTGCCGTTCTCGGTCAGTGAGGCCATCACCGCCGGTGATGCCACCGGTCAGGACCTCGAGTCCGGCGCTGCCTGGAGGCACCTGTTGGAGGTGATGGGCCGGGTCGGTGAGACCGTGCACGCCGACCATGTGCCCCACGGACCGGTGGACATGGCGTCCGGCTATCGGCACCTCCTCGTCCTGCTGGAGGTGGGGATCGACGAACTGCTGCGACGGGGCCTCGACCGGGTCCCTGCGGTGAAGCCATCCTCCACCGATGCCGCCCTGAAGTGGGGCATGGAGTGCCCCGACGCGCTCTATGTCGGCTCCGCCCTCCAAGGTGGTGAGCGTTACCGGCTCTCCGGCACGCGCGGTTCGGCTCGCTATGTCGGCCTGCAGGTCATGGCGGGGATGGCGTCGACCGCCAACGCCCTGCTCGACGAGTTCCGACTCGGTCCTGACGGCCAGTTCGAGATCACCCTCGCCGCTGAACCCGAGGAAGGCAACTGGCTCCCGCTCGACGAGCACGCCACCATGCTGGTTGTCCGCCACTTCTTCTACGACTGGGACACCGAGGTGCCGGTCACCATGGCCATCGAGCCGCTGTCGGGCGGCACGATCCTGGACGGACCACCAGCGGTGGAGCCCAGGGCGGCCATGGCCCGGCAGATCATCGCGCTGGCTGACTATCTAGAGGAGAACCTGAACTTCTTCCTCAGCTTCTCGAAGACGGATCAGCCCAACACCTTCTTGCCCCCGCTCGACGGGACCGCCATGGGGGCGGCGGCGGAGAACCGTCCGGTCATCGGCTCGTGGTCCCTCGGGCCGCACGAGGCGCTGTTGATCGACGTCGTGCCGCCTGAAGGCGTCTACTGGAGCTACTCGTTGGGCAACGCCTGGTGGGAGACGATCGACTACGGCAACCACCAGTCGAGCCTCAACGGCCATCAGGCCGAAGTCGACGACGACGGACACGTCCGGGTAGTCGTAGCCCACCGGGACCCAGGCGTGCCCAACTGGCTGGACACCGCCGGGCACAGCGAGGGGCCCATCATCCTGCGCTGCGTTCGGACCGCGACGGCACCATCCCCCACCACCACCGTGGTCCCGTTCGACGAGGTGGCCGAGCGGCTACCGGCCGGCACCCGACGACTGTCTCCGAGCCAGCGGGCCGACACCATCAACCGGCGTCGACAGGCTGTGAGCAGACGGTTCCCGCGTTGAGTGATGCTCGGGTCGCCCCGACTCCTCGCGGGGTAGATGCGTCGGAGGCGGACGCCCTCATCCAAGCGGCCCGGAAGGTGCTCGAACGCCGCGGCGGCGCCGGCTTCACCGTCCACGAAGTGCTCAGCGAAGCCGGATTGGGTACTCGGGCGTTCTATCGGCACTTCGCCTCCAAGGAGGCCTTGGTGCTGGCGGTGTTCGCTGATGCCTCGGCCCAAGAGGAAGCCCGCATACGCGGGCGCATGCAAGGCGCAGCTTCCACGCTCCACGCCGTTGTGGCCTGGATCGACGCCCGCCTCGAGTTGGCCTTTGACGAACAGGTGGCCATGAGTATGCGGGCGCTCTCGCTAGAGGCCGAGAAGGCCGGCCGGCAGATGCCGGAGCCTCTGGTCGCGGCCCTCGATCGGATGCTCACTCCACTGGTCGAGCAGCTGGCGAAAGCCCAGCAGGAGGGAGTGAGCTCGGGCCTCGATCCGGTCAGCCAGGCTCGGTCGGTACACGACGTTGTCTGGGGGGAGACCATACGCCAGTGGTGGGGCGTCGGCACCGACCAGGGCAACGCCCGAGCGCACGTGTTGGCCTTCTGCTTTCAGGCCATCGGGGCCGAGCTGCCGACCGACTGACTTCGCGGCCGACTGACAACTACAACGAACGGAGCGTGACGCAATGGATTTGGGACTTGCCGGAGCCGCGGTGGTCGTGGCCGGGGGCACCACCGGCATGGGGAGGGCGGCGGCCGACTGCTTCGCCGCCGACGGGGCCAGGGTCGCGATCCTGGCTCGGAGCAAAGCCGAACTCGAGGAGACTGCCGCGGCCCTCATGGCCCTGGGGTCTCCTGACGCCATCGGCATTCCGACCGATCTCCTCGATGGCGGCTCTGTCGAAGCGGCCATCGCCCAGGTGGGGGACCGTTGGGGACACTGCAACGCTCTGGTCAATGCGGCCGGACCCTTCCCCGGAGGTGTCAAGGGCTTCGAGGAGTACACCGACGAGGAGTGGTTGGCGGTGCTGAACGGACTCACCCTGAGCTCGGTGCGCACGGTGCGAGCTGCCCTTCCACTCCTCCGTCGGGCGGAGTGGGCCCGGATCGTCAACGTCTCTGCGATGTCCACCAAGCGCCAGTCGCCGTCATTGGTGGCCTACACCGCAGCCAAGAACGCCCTCACCAGCCTCAGCAAGAACCTGTCGATGTCACTGGCCCCGGAGGGGATCCTGGTCAATACCGTCAGTCCGGGCACGTACGTCTCCGAGTCGTTCAAGGCGGCCCTGCGACCCCTGCCCGATGTCGACGAGGAGGACCTCTACGATGTGATGCGCTACATCGTACGAGGCTTCGGTCATCCGGTGTCGCTCAACCGGGCTGGCGACCCAAAGGAGATCGGACCGGTCATCGCCTTCGTCGCCTCGGCGCGGAACACCTACATGACCGGGGCCAACATCAATGTGGATGGTGGCTCCGACTTCACCTAGGGGTGGAACGTCAGGCTGACCCGCCTGCTGCGGTGCGGCGCCGCTGGAGGGATCGACGGAGCGCGCTCTCGATCAGCCGGTCGTTGTCCTTCGAGATGAACCGATGGACGGCCCTCTCGAACAGGAGCCTGGTCACCGGGTTGTGCACGTGGTAGGTCTCCCGGAAGTACACCCGGGTCGTCCTCGGCCCCGTAGGTTCCAATCGGGTCCATCCGGTGGATCTAGACCACAGGGGCTTGGAGATGGCGTCGTATCGCCACGAGACCGGGCGGGTGGCCTCGGTGATCCACTCCCACGACCGGGCCCGTCCGCCGGTTAACAGATAGCGGGGAACGGGAAAATGGCAGTGACGTACCAGGCCGTTGCCGTCGGCATCACCGGGATGGAGGATCTCGATGGTCACCGCGTCGGTCGTGACGGTGGCCCGCGACTGGGCGGCCATCGCCTCCCACACCTCGTCGGGTGTCCCGTCCACCTCGAAATCGAACCGGTGGTCCTGCATGTCGGCCCCGTTCCTCAGAAGAGACCGGCACCGGACGACAGACGGGAGCGCAGCAACCCGGACAGGCGTTGGCGATGAAACGCCGCGTCCCCGTAGCTCTGGCGGTCGAATTGGGCCCGCTTCATGTACAGGTGGAGATCGTGCTCCCAGGTGAAGCCGATGCCGCCGTGAACCTGGAGACCCGAGGCCATCACCCGGCGCGAGGCGTCGGAGCACCAGATCTTGGCGGTGGACGCCGCCGTTGAACTGTCCTCGTCGCCGGCGGCCAGTGCCCAGGCCGCGTACCAGGTGCTGGAGCGCATTCCCTCCACATCCACCACCATGTCAGCGCACCGGTGCTTGATGGCCTGGAAACTACCGATGGGCTGATCGAATTGGACGCGGTCCTTGGCGTACTCAACCGCCAGCTCCAGCACTCGGTTGGCACCTCCCAGCATCTCGGCTGAGGCCCCGACCGCGCCGTGGTCGAGCAGGTCAACGGCCAAGTCATCGCCGCCCAGACGGACGGCAGGAGCGTCGTCGAGTGCGAGCCAGGCCAGCGTCCGGGTGACATCCATGGCCGGCTCCTGCTCCGGCTGTCCGGCCGAGGCCAGATCGAGACCGAAGACCCCTTCGGGGACGGCGACCACGGCGACATCGGCCACCGAGGCTCCCTCGACCGGTCCGAACCGACCAGTCACCGACCACCCTCCTGCCCCCTCGGACGGCGGAGGCCGCCCCGCGTGATGGCTCCAACCCACACAACCGAGATGCTCGCCCGCCGCCAGGCCGGCTATCCACTCCGACGGGGCGGCCTCCGACCGGGAGAGCACCGTGAGCGCCAGCAGACTGGGAAGAAACGGGACAGGAGCCGTATGCCGACCCACCTCTTCGAGCAGCACGGCGGCCTCGACCCAGCCGAGCCCCAGACCCCCTTGCTCCTCGGCCAGTGCGACCCCCAACCACCCTTGATCGCCCATGGCCTCCCACAAGATGCGGTCGTAGGCATCTCCGGACGCCAGGTGGGCGCGCACCGCGTCATGGTCGGCACGACCGTCGAGGAGGTCGCGAGCCGCGTCCCGAAGGGCCAGCTGATCTTCCGAGAGTTCGAAGTCCATGCGCCGCATCGTAGGTCGGGCGCATGTGCCAAGCTGCATCGATGGAGCTGGCCCCCACGCGAGCACGAAGCCGCGTTTCGCGCCGAGGTCCGAGCCTGGTTGGTCGACAATCTCCCGTGGGAGTACGGGCAAGGCCTGCCTCCTCGCTTCGAGGACTTGGCCGAGGAGGTGGCCTTTCTGCGTGGGTGGCAGCGAGACCTCGCTGGCGGCGGTTGGGTGGGTGTGGCCTGGCCGACCGAGTACGGCGGACTGGGTGCTGGCCCCACCGAGCACTTCATCGTGCAAGAGGAGTTGGCCCGGGCCCGGGCCCCCGAGATGGTCGGTCGGATCGGGCTGAACCTGGCCGCCCCGACCCTCCTCGTCCATGGGACCGAGCAGCAGAAGTCCCGTTGGCTGGCCCGGATCCGGTCCGCCGATGACCTGTGGTGCCAGCTGTTCAGTGAGCCCGGGGCGGGCAGCGATCTGGCGAGCCTCACGACGCGGGCCGAGCGGGTGGACGGCGGATGGCTCGTCAACGGCCAGAAGGTCTGGACGTCGTACGCCCAGTTCGCCGACTGGGGCGTCTGCTTGGCCCGCACCGACCCGGAGGCATCCAAGCACCGGGGGATCTCCTACTTGGTGGTGGACATGCACCACCCTGGGGTCGAAGTGCGCCCACTAGTCCAGCTCACGGGAGAGGCGGAGTTCAACGAGGTGTTCCTCACCGACGTGCTCGTGCCTGACGACCAGCTCATCGGTCCAGAACACGAGGGGTGGCGGGTGGCCAACTCCACCCTGTCCCACGAGCGGGGGACCAACCCGCGCCAGCTCGTCATCCACATGCAGCTCTTGGAGGAGCTGCTGCACCTCGCCGAGCGCACCGGCTGCTTCGACGACCACAAGCTCCGGGCGGCGTTGGCTCAGGCCTATGTCGAGATACGGCTCTTCCAACTGCACAATCTCCGCAGTGTCAGCCGCTTGGCTCAGGGCCTCGACCCCGGTCCCGAGGGGAGCGCACTGAAGCTGTACTGGAGCGAGATGTCCAAGCGGTTCCACGAGACGGCCCTGGCCGTGGTGGGTGATGCAGCCCCGCTGTGGAAGTCGGCGGACGGCAACCCCGGTGACGGTCAGTGGCAACGGTCATGGCTCTACTATCAGGCCTCGTCCATCTGGGCCGGCACCAACGAGATCCAACGAAACGTGATCGCCGAGCGGGTCCTGGGACTGCCCCGATCAGCCCCGCGGGCCTCTCGCTGAGCCCATCGGGCAACACGAACGTCGCGGAATGTGGGTTCGATCGTCGCAGTCTGTGCCGGTAACCTCCCCGATCCATGGAATCAATGAGTGAGGGGACTGCCGTGGCCTCGGCCGCACGGCCGAGGACTAGCACCGAGAACGACTACCGCGGCACCTTCATCGGACTCCTGGACCTGGACTTCGACGTGCACCCCGACGCCGGGGTGGTCAAAGGTCAGACCTCGCTCTCGCCGGGGATGTGGTCGCGCCCCGGCCGGCCCTGCCTGTCGGTGCTATTGACCGTGGCCGACTGCATCGCCGGGGCGTCGGCCATGCAGGCCACCACCCCCCAGTTGGCCGTCACGCTCGACATGGCCCTCCACCTGGTCGCTGAGCCGCCCGGGTCGACGCTGGACGTGACCGCTCGGGTGGTCAAACAGGGTCGGAGCACTGTGGCCACCGAGGTGCGGTTCCTTGGCGCCGACACCGACCAGCTCGTGGCCCTCGGCTATCTCACGTTCATGGCCTCCCCCCGCCCGGAGGATGCCTCGCCGCCGGTGCCGCGGGGCATGCACGTGCACGGGACGCTGGTCGGTGACTTCGCCGGGGCCCTCGGGCTGGACGATCGGGGCTCTGGGATCGTCGAGGTACCGCGTCGTCCATTCGTCGTACAGGCGGCCGGTTCGGTTCAAGGAGGCGTTGTTGCCCTGTTGGGCGAGGTCGCCGCAGAGTCCCTCGCCGGTCGACCGGTGGTTGACCTCGATCTCCGGTTCCTCGCCGCCATCCGGGTGGGACCGGGACGGGCCACCGCCTCCTGGTTGGGTGACGACCTGATCCGTGTCGAAATCCGCGATGTTGGCAGGGGGAACCGGTTGGCCGCTCTGACGATCGCGCGCCTGGCCCCTGGAGGGCCCTCATGACTAACCCCTCGCCCCAGTTCGGGATCTACCTCCCTCAGGTGTCCTTCGACTACCCGGAGGTCCTGACCCGGGCGCGCTCGGCCGAGGCAGCCGGATTCGACTCGCTATGGCTATACGACCATCTCTACAGTCCCGGGCTGCCCGACCGGCCGTCGCTCGAGGGGTGGACGTTGGCCACCTACCTGTTGGCCCAGACGACCACCCTCCGGGTGGGCCATCTCGTGCTGTGCAACAACTTCCGTCATCCCGCGCTGTTGGCCAAGATGGCCACCACGCTCGACGTGGTCTCGGGCGGTCGGCTCGAGCTCGGAATGGGAAGCGGCTCCGTAGAAGCCGAGCACCGCGAGGCCGGGCTCCCCTGGGGGACGTTCCCCGAACGCTCCGCCCGACTCCGAGAGGCCCTCGAGATCATCACCCGGATGTTCCGGGGAGGTCCCACCACCTTCGATGGCGACCACTATCAGGTGGCGGGCCTTCCGAACCTGCCACCCCCGGTACAGCCGACCGGACCGCCGATCCATGTGGGCGGAATCGGGCCGAAGCGCACGCTGCCCCTCGTGGCGGCCTACGCCGACGTCTGGAGCATCCCCACCTATGGCCTCGCGGACTGGGAGGCGAGCCAACGGGTCCTTGATGACGAGTGCGCTGCCATCGGACGTGACCCGACCGAGATCCGCCGGTCACATGAGGCCGTGCTGGTGCTGGTGCCCGACGAGGCGTCCCTGGCCGCGGCCCGAGCCACCGCCGAACGGCGTTATGGCGGACCGGGGTGGGGCATGGAGGCCGGTGGCTATGTCGGGACGCCGGCCATGGTCACCGACCGAATCGCCCACCAGATGGAGCGGGGCATCTCGTTGTTCGTCTTCTTCAGCCACGACCGGGCCGATCCCCGCACCCTCGAGCTCTTCGGCGAGCAGGTGCTACCGAACTTCCGCTGAGGGCGTGGCCGCGGCCGGTCCGACCCGAGTTCCGACTTGGCGGTCAGCGGCTATCGAGCAGGGTGTACGACAAGGTAGAGGAGGCGATCAGCTTCCGGTCGTCGCCCACATCGATCACGTTGGCTTGAATAACCACCGCCCGTCTACCTCGCCGCAGCACGGTGGCGATCACCCGAGCCGGGCCCACCTTGACCGCGCCCAGGAATCGGATGTTCATGTCCGAAGCGACGATGTTCTCGGAGCCTGCGGCCCGGACGGCACAACCGGCGGCACCGCATTCGATGAGCGTGGCCATCAGGCCGCCATGCAGGCTCCCGTGAGGGTTGTTCACTTCGTCACGCAGATCGATCTCGAGAGCCCGACCGACTTCGGGGTCGATCACACTGCGCATGCCCATGGCGGTGAGCAGGTGGCCCGCGCCGGCGTCGAGAGGCACGGCTGCCGACGTCTCCTCCATCACTCCTCCGATCTGCCGAAGCCTGGGCGCCTCGGGCGCAGCGCACACTACCCGCCGGGGCTCGCTCCCCTGAGACCGGTGCTTCGGATCAGGCCGTCAGCCCGCCGTCGATGGAGACCACACTGCCCAGCATGAAGCGGCAGTCGTCGGATGCGACGTGAACCACCAGTGACGCGATCTCCACCGGGCTGGCGTGGCGCAACCGGGTTGCGTTGGTCAGCCGAGTGGGGTCGGCGGTCTCGGGAAGGGAGAACCCTGCCAGCATCGGCGTGTCGATCCCTCCGGGCGCCACGGCGTTGATTCTCACGCCGGTCCCGGCGAACTCGAGGGCCATAGATTTGGTCAGGAGCACCACCCCGCCTTTCGAAGCGCAGTACGCCGCGGCGTACGGCACGCCCTGCAGTCCGCTGTTGGAGGCGATGTTCACGATCGCCCCACCACCGTCGAGGAGGTGGGGCAACACGGCCTGGCTCATCAAAAATGTTCCGCCGAGATTGACGGCGATGGTGCGGTTCCACGCCTCGAAGCTCATCTCGACGGAGTGCTCGAAGCCCCCGACACCCGCGCAGTTGATCAACACTGCGGGGCGCCCCAGCCTGTCGGCCACTTCGGTCACCGCCTCCCCCACCTGGTCCGGATCGCTCACATCCGCCACCATGGCGCGAGCCGACCCACCCAGGGATCCGACCCTCGCCGCGGTGGCCTCGGCCTCCTCCAGATCCAGGTCGAGGACAGCCACGATGGCGCCCTCGCCGGCAAGTCGTTCGGCCGTGGCTCGGCCCAGGCCCGAGCCCGCTCCGGTCACGATGGCGACCCGTCCCTCGAATCGGCCCGCACCAGCTTCGGTCATCGATCCACCTCTCCCCCGCTGCTGTGGTCAGACCAACGCTGCGGCCCGGCCCCCCGGATCCGCACCCATCCCGGTGGGCCGAACGGTGGCCCGGGACTCCCCGGACTCGCTTCGACGAATCGCTGGAGGTCGATACCGGATACTACTCTGGGCACGACAACGTCCATTCTCGCCCCGGGGCAACAGCCGGGCCGTTGCTTCCATCAAGGAGACCCCTCACCATGACCGATCTGGGCCAGCTGCCACCGGTCACCACGTCCACCGACGCCATCGAACTCACCGGGGGTGCCGACGAATTCCGAGCCGCCCTCCGTCAGTGGCTCCTCGACGAGCTGACCGACGATGTCCGGAAGGCCGGATCCGGGGGCCCGGACGGAGGGCACCTGGAGGTCCTCCGCGAGTGGAACCGACGGCTGGCCGATGCCGGCTGGGCCGCTCCTGCCTGGCCGGTCGAGCACGGCGGGCGCGGTGCCGACATCGACGAGCAACTGGCCTATCTGGAGGAGATGGATGCCGCCTCGGCGCCCGGTCCGGTCAACGTGATCGGAGTGTCCAACATTGCTCCAGCCATCATGGCCTACGGCACCCCCGAGCAGCAGCAGCGCTTCCTGCGTCCCATGCTCCGGGGCGATGAGATCTGGTCCCAGGGCATGTCGGAGCCTGACGCCGGGTCGGACCTTGCCTCCCTCCGCACTGCCGCCGTCTCCGACGGTGACGACTTCGTGATCAATGGCCAGAAGACGTGGAACAGCCTGGGGTCGCTGGCCGACTGGTGCCAGCTGTACGTCCGGACTGACCCCGACGCACCCAAGCACAAGGGCATCAGCACCTTGCTCATCGACCTTCGGTCACCCGGCATCGAGATCCGGCCGCTCCGGACCATGACGGGCGACCAACCCTTCGCCGACCTGTTCTTCACCGACGTCCGGGTGCCAGCCTCCTCGCTCTTGGGGCCACTCCACGGCGGCTGGACGGTGGCCATGACCACACTCAGTTTTGAGCGCGCCGGAGTGGCCAAGCTCCACCTCGGCCTCTCCCGGAAGCTGAATCGCCTCCTCAACGAGCCGGCGGCGTCAGACGCTCTCGCCGATCCCATCATCCGTGACCGGGTGATGCGGATCTATTCCGACATCGCCTGCATGCGGTGGATGACCAACCGCTCGCTGGCCCGTATGCGCTCGGGTCAGCCGACCGGTGCCGATGGGAGCATGACCAAGCTGGCCTGGGGCCGCGCTGAGCAGCGCTTGTCCGAGCTGGCCGTCGACGTTCTCGGACTCCGGGGCACGATTGGCGATTGGGCCACCAATCTCGCTGCGTCCCGTCAGACCACCATCGCCGGGGGCACCAGTGAGATCAATCTGAACATCGTCGGCGAGATGGGCCTGGGCCTTCCACGGGAGCCCCGTCCCACCTGAGCACCGCTGACCGGGACCAGGCCGTTCGACTGCCAGCCCGCCGAACCAGAGGAGCACCCATGGCCACCACACCGACGTTGGACGCCACCGGCGATCCCTTGGAGTTCGACCCGTTCAGTCCGGCGTTCTTCCAGGATCCGACCGACATCTACCGCCGACTGCGCGACGAGGCACCGGTGTACTTCAGTGAGCAGTACGGATTCTGGGCCCTCAGCCGGTGGGACGACGTGGCCACCGCCCACAAGGACGTGGCCGCCTACTCCAGCAGCTATGGGACCGACCTCAACCTGCTCAGTGATCCCGAGAAGATCCAGTTCAAGATGATCATCTTCATGGATCCTCCCGAGCACGACCGGATGCGGTCGTTGGTCAGCCGGGTGTTCACCCCACGAGCCATCGGCCAACTGGAGCCGATGGTACGAAAGGTGATCTGCGGCTTCGCCGACCAAATCGGGGATGCCGACTCCTTCGACCTGGTGCAGCAGTGGTCCGGACCCTTTCCCGTGGAGGTGATCTCCGAAATGCTCGGGATCCCCCCGGGTGACCGCCAGCAGATCCGCCACTGGCTGGACACCATGCTGCACCGCGAGGAGGGCAGCCGGCACCCCACCGCCGAGGCCGAACAGGCCGGGATCGAGTCAGGGATGTACTACTGGAACCTCGTGCAGGAGCGGCGCAAACACCCAGCCGACGACATGATCAGCCGGCTCATCCAAGTCGAGGTCGATCGCGGGGACGGAACCAGCACCCGGCTGGATGATGAGGAGATCACGGGATTCCTCTCCCTACTAGCCGGGGCCGGTGCCGAGACGGTGACCAAGCTGGTGGGCAATGCCGCGGTGCTGTTTGCGCGCAACCCGGACCAGTGGCGCCTGGTGCTCGACGATGCGGCGGCCATCCCTGCTGCCGTCGAGGAGATCCTCCGCTACCTGCCTCCCAGCCAGTACAACGGGCGTTACCTGTTGGAGGAGCGGACGGTCCATGGAGTGACGATCCCCGCCCACCGGCCCGTCCTCCTCATCGCCGGGTCCGCCACTCGTGACGAGCGCCAGTTCAAGGACCCAGACCGGTTCGACATCACGCGGCCGCCCAATCTGGCCCTGGGTTTCGGCTATGGCATCCACAGCTGCCTCGGAGCGGCTCTGGCCCGCATGGAGAGCCGGATCGCCATCGAGGAGATGGCTCGTCGCTGGCCAGGGTTCGGGGTGGAGGAGGGCGGGCTGCGCAGAGTGACCATGGCCAACGTGGCCGGGTACTCACACGTCCCCGTGGTTGTGCACCCTTAATGGAGGGGACCGCCCGCGGACCTCAATGACCGGAGGGCTTCCTGGCCCGCCCCTCTTCTCATCGCAATGTCAAGGGGCCGCCAGGGGCCGAGGCGGGATTCCCCGGGCCGCCCAGACTCAGTCCCCGGCGGCAGTGAAGACCAGCGGAAAATGCTCGATCGACCGGATGGCCGGGGTGTAGACGAGGACGGCTCCCTCCTCCAGCGAGTACTCAGGGATGCGACGGTGCCACTCCCGCACGGCCACTCGTAGCTCGAGGCGGGCCAGGTGCGACCCGAGGCATCGATGGACGCCGGCTCCGAAGGCCACATGCCGGTTGGCCTCCCGGTCGAAGCGGACCACGTCGGCGTCACCGAGATCGGCCTCGTCGGTATTGACCGAGCCGATCACCACGGTGACCGAGTCGCCTCGCTTGACCGGGCAGCCGCCCAGCTCGGCATCGGAGAGGGCCACGCGGGCCACCGCCTGCACCGGTGTCTCCCACCGAAGCAACTCCTCGATCACCGCAGGGATCAGAGCAGGGTTCTCGACGATCTGGCGGCGGTGGTCGGGATGGGCCACCAGGTAGCCGAAGATGCAGTCCAGCGTGGCCGAGACCGTGTCCAGGCCGGCGATGAGGAAGAGGAAGCAGATATCGAGGATGTCCTCGCGGCTCAGCTTCTCTCCGTCAACCTCAGCGTCGAGGAACCGGCTCAGCAGGTCGTCCCGCCGGTCGGTCTGGCGCTGGTCGAGCAGCTGGTCGAAGTATTCGTAGATGGAGTCGGCCGTCCGCTGCTGGTGGTCGTGCATCTCGGGACTGTCGTAGGGCACCCCCAACACCACGTGGGGCCGGATGATCCCATCCTTCATGCCCAGGAACCGGGGGAGCTCCTCGAAGGGGAGGCCGAGCAGACCGAGGAACATCCGCGAGGGGAACGGCACAGAGAACTGCTCGGCGAAGTCGACCCGGCCTTCGGCGATGAAGCCGTCGATCAGCAGGTTGACCGTCCGCTCGACCGACTCTTCAAGGAGGGCCATCTGCCGGGGGGCGAAGATGGGGTCCGACAATTTCCGGAACTTCTTGTGCTCGGGCGGGTCGATTTGGAGGGGGATCAGCGGACGCGCGTTCTTCAGGTTCACCGCGTCCGAGTTCGAGGAGTAGACCTCCGGGTGCCGAAAGACCTCGTCGGCCTCCGCCTTCCGGGTCAATACGATCGCCCCGTCGAAGCTGAGGACGGGGGTGCTGTCACGAAGGGACTTGAACAGGGGCTGCGGGTTCGCCGCGGTCTCCGGATCCATCAGGTTCATCGACGCACTGGCGGTCGCGGACGGCTCGGCCATCACCCACTTCCTCCCCCCAGGGCTCACCCCCGGAAACTTGCGTTTTCATACTGGCACAGGGGGCTCGGGGGCGGCGAACACAGGTAGGGCCGCGGTCCCGAAAATTTCCTATGCTGACCGTCTCACCCGGGCGCCCGGAGCGGGGCCCCCTCCGGCGCCCCGCCGATACTGTCCGGAAGGGACACCCTCACCCGTAACGCCTTCCACCATGAAGTCAAGGAGAACGAGCATGTTCATCGTCCGCCAGCGGATCGACCAGATCGAGGTCCTGACCCTCAACCGACCGGAGGCGGGCAACTCCCTCAACCCGGGACTGCTGGATGAGTTGGGGCAGGCCCTCGCCGAGATCCTCGACGACGACTCGGCCCGGGCGGTCATCGTGACCGGCGCCGGCGAGCGCATCTTCTGCGGCGGCATGGACCTGAGCGCCCTCGGGGAGTTCAACGAACAGTCGGGTGGATCGGGCCCTCGGCCCGGAGCCGAGGCGCTGGCCCAGTTCATGGGAGGCACCTACCCGAAGCCCCTCGTCGCCGCGGTCAACGGGGCGGCGGTGGGTGGCGGGCTCGAGCTCGTGCTCGCCTGTGACCTGGTGGTGGCCGCCGAGCACGCGAGGTTCGGCCTGCCCGAGGTCAAGCGGGGCCTCTATGCGGCGGGCGGTGGCACACTGCTCGCCCTGCGGATACCCCAGGCGCTCGCCCTCGAGATGGGCCTCACCGGCCGACTGATCGGGGCCGAGCGCGCCGCCACCATGGGCCTGATCAACCAGGTGGTGCCGGCGCCGGACCTGCTGACGGCGGCCACCGCCCTGGCCGCCGAGGTGGCGGCCAACGGTCCCCTCGGAGTCCAGCTGACCAAGCACCTGATGCGGAATGCAGTGGCGTCCGGGGCGAAGGCGGGCATGGCCACCCGGGAGCAGAACCAGAGCGTGTTCACCAGCGAGGATGCGCGCGAAGGGGCAGCGGCATTCATGGAAAAGCGGCCGGCCGTCTTCACCGGTCGATGAGCAGAGGAGCCAGCCGACCATGCCCAACGTCTACGAACTCGGCTACCGGGCGAGCCAGCATCCCGAACGCCCTGCCGTGATCATGGCCGGCTCCGGTGCCGTGACCACCTACGGCCAGCTGGACGAGCGCTCGAACCGGCTGGCCCACCTCATGCGGCAGACGGGACTGCGGACCGGTGACCATATCGCCCTGATGATGGAGAACAGCTCAGCGCTGCTGGAGGTGGCCTGGGCCGCACAGCGGTCCGGGCTCTACTACACGGCGCTCAACAGCCACCTCCAGCAGAGCGAGGCCCAGCACATCCTGGACGACTGCGAGGCTCGCATCCTGGTGATCTCCGGACGGCTGGCGGCGACCGCCGGGGCCCTCGACCTGAGCCGGATGGATCTGTGCATCGTGGCGGGCGGCGAGGCGGATGGATTCCTACCCTACGAGGAGGCGCTCCTCAGGGGCTTGCCCACTCCGGTTGACGACGCCGCCGAGGGTCGCGAGATGCTGTACTCCTCGGGCACCACGGGAGTGCCCAAGGGCGTACGCAAGGTCCTCTCGGGTGGTCCTCCGGGCGATCCCCAGGCGGTACCGGTGATGCTGGCCCAGAACATCGCCCGGTTGGGCCTGGACCAGGAGTCGGTCTACCTCTCCCCTGCCCCGCTGTACCACTCCGCACCCCTGGTGTACTCCATGACCATGCACCGCCTCGGGGCATCGGTGGTGGTCATGGAGACGTTCGACCCGGCTGAGTGCCTGGCCGCCATCGAGCGGTATCACGTCACCCACGCCCAATTCGTCCCCACCATGTTCACCCGAATGCTCCGGCTCCCCGAGGAGGAGCGGAACCGCTACGACCACTCCAGCCTGCGTTGGGTGGTCCACGCAGCTGCCCCCTGCCCGGTGCCTGTGAAGCGCCAGATGCTCGACTGGTGGGGCATGATCATCCACGAGTACTACGCCGGGACCGAGGACGTGGGCTCCACGGCCATCGGGCCAGAGGAGTGGGTGGCCCATCCCGGCTCGGTGGGTCGACCGCTCGAGGAGGTCCACATCGTGGGCGACGACGGTGCCGAGCTCCCCGTGGGCCAAGCCGGCACCGTCTACTTCGCCGGCGGTCGGGAGTTCGAATACCACAACGACCCCGAGAAGACCGCCCGGACCGCCAACGATCGAGGGTGGCGCACGCTCGGCGACATCGGCTACCTCGACGAGGACGGCTACCTCTACCTGACCGACCGGGCCGCCGACATGGTGGTGTCCGGTGGCGTGAACATCTACCCCCGGGAGGCCGAGCACATGCTGGTCTCGCACCCCCACGTGGTGGACGCAGCCGTGTTCGGGATTCCCGACGACGAGATGGGTGAGTCCTTGATGGCCGTGGTGCAGTTGGACACCCCGGAAGCGGTCAGCGGTCCCGAGCTGTTGGAGTGGTGCCGGGAACGCCTGTCCCGCTACAAGTGTCCCCGGGGGGTGGAATTCGTCGAAGAGCTGCCTCGCGACCCGAGCGGCAAGCTGTTCAAGCGGCTGCTGCGCGAGCCCTACTGGGAGGGCCGGGAGTCGCGCATCGTGTGACGCCGGGCCCGTCGGCCCGATGAAGGCGGCGGCCCTCGTGCCACAATGTCCCGCATCGGGGCTGGGACGAGTGGTGCGGTGAGCAAGTGAGGTTGGCTCCATGACCGTGACCGAGTTCGACGACATCTGCGTGATCGACGCCGACACCCACCTGACTGAACCCCATGACCTCTGGACTTCTCGGGCCCCCAGGGGGTTCGCCGATCGGTTGCCGAGGGTCCGGGACGTCGAGGGAGTCGCCACGTGGGTCTTCGACGACGTCACCCTGGCCCGCGCTGGCGCCTCCGGGGTGATCGGGAGGGACGGCGTCAAGGTGCCGGGTACCACGTTCTTCGGTTGGACCATTGAGGATGTCCACGCCGGGGCCTACTCGGTCCCGGACCGCTTAACCATGATGGACGAGCAGCGGGTGTGGGCGGAGATCTTGTATCCCAACACCATCGGCTTTGGGGGGCAAGGGTTTGGACGGGTTGCCGACCCTCAGCTCCGACGGCTGGCCATCCAGATCTACAACGACGCCATGTCCGAGATCCAACAGGAGTCGGGCGGACGTTTGGTCCCCATGGGCATCCTGCCGTTCTGGGACATCGACCTCGCCGTGACGGAGATTGCCCGGATGCACGACCTCGGGCTGCACGGCATCAACACCACGTCGGCGCCTCACGAACACGGGCTACCCGACCTGGGCGACCCGGTGTGGAATCCGGTATGGGAGATCGCCAGTGACCTGGCCATGCCGGTGAACTTCCACATCGGGGCCAGTGATTCCTCACCCTCGTGGTTCGGCACGGTGCCTTGGCCCTCACTGAACACGGACGCCAAGCTCGGTCTGGGTTCGGCCATGATGTACATCAACAACGCCGGGGTGATCGGAAACTTGATCTACTCCGGCGTGCCCGAGCGGTTCCCCGATCTGCAGTTGGTATCGGTGGAGAGCGGCGTCGGCTGGATCCCCTTCGTCCTCCACGCCCTCGACTACCAGATCGGCGAGACGGCGCCCGAATCGATGGACTACCTGAACATGGCGCCCTCTGACTACTTCCGCCGCCAATTCCATTCGTGCTTCTGGTTCGAGCGCCGGGGCCTCCCCGAGGCCATCGAGACACTCGGGTGGGAACACCTCATGTTCGAGACTGACTACCCGCACCCGACCTGCACCTACCCCGACGGGCTGGCCTTTGCGGCGGCCGCCCTGGCCGACATCGACAGCCCGGAGATCCGCAGGGGCATCATGGGGGGCAATGCCGCCCGCCTCTACCGCATCGCCCTGCCGTAGGTTCAGCTCAGGTCCGGTCGGCTGTTCCCGTCGGGGCGGCCAAGGTGCCCCAGTGGACGACGCAGGCCTCCACCATCAGATCGAAGTGCGACCGCAGTGTGCCGCCCCCGTTGGTCATCTGGACCCGCCACGCAGACTCGACGCAGGCCAGACCGCGGTGCTGGTCAGTACCCGTACCTGCTCCTCACCCATCGTGTCCCCCACCCTGGACAAGAGGACGACGACCAGCTTCTGCTCGAAGTCGCTCACCGCCACGCGGCGCTGGACGCCGAGAAGGTCGGGCTGCCGAGCCACGATCCGGCGCACCTGATGACGGCGGGCGACCTGCAGCGGTCGGTCACACAGCTCGCCGAACACGGCGATCAAGCTGGTCAGCGGAGGCTCTCCCACCGGCCGGTCCTCCAGCCTGGCCACCGCCCACTCCTGACGGGACCGAAGGTCGGCGAAGAGGACGGCCTCCTTCGACGGAAAGTAGCGAAAGAAGGTACGGCGGCCGACCTCGGCCCGGCGGGCGATGTGGTCGATGGTGGTCGGGGCGTAGCCCGACTCGAGGAACAGATCCAGCGCCGCATCCACGATGCGCTCGCGAGTCGCCTCCGACCTCACGGTCCGCCCGGACCTCTCGACGGTCGCCTTCCCCGTCACCGTCGAGCCGCGGGCGCAGCGGCGTGTGGAGTAGGCGTCCGGGCGGTGGCCACACGCCGACTCTAGAGCCCAGTGGGTTTCGTCACGGGCGGCGGATCCGGCCGGCCGAACCCAGGGGCATCGGGTGCCCCGGGCGGCGATGGCCGCCCGCCAGCGCCCACTCGGCCCTCACCCGAGCACTAGTGTGGCACTAGTGTCACAGCTCCGGGACAGGCTAGGCCGAGCGACTGTCTCCGCCCTGCAAGGCCTTCGGGTCCTGGACCTGAGCGACGGCGTGGCCGGCGCCTACTGCACCAAACTGCTGGCCGATGCCGGCGCCGACGTCGTACGAGTGGAAGGTTCCACCTCGCGACATCAGGGACCGTGGGCCGCGCCTGGCCTCTTCGACTACCTGGCGACGTCCAAACGATCGGTCAGCACCGCCCGGGGACGGGAGCTGGTCCGGGCCGCCGACATTGTCATCGCCGGCTCCGACTTCGCTGTCGATGCCGCCCGCTCCGAGTCCCCGACTCTCGTGGTGGTGACGATCTCGCCCTTCGGTCGCTCCGGACCCTGGGCCGGACGAGCAGCCTCCGAGTTCACGCTACAGGCAGCCTGCGGATCCATCGGCGGGCGCGGACTCCCCGGGAAGGAGCCCCTGGCGGCCGGGGGTCGCCTCGGCGAGTGGCTGGCCGGTCTGTACTCGGCCGTCGGAGCGCTGGCTCTGTGCATACACGCCTCCCATCGCGGCACCGGTGACCACGCGGACGTGGCTGTCCTCGACTGCATGGCGGTCGGCATGGTCACGTTCCCCTCCGTCTTCGCCGAATTTGCCACGTCCTGTGGACGTCCCCCCATGGGCGCGGCCTCCCGCAGGATCGAGGTCCCCTCCATCGAGCCCACCAGTGACGGCTTCGTAAACTTCACGACCAACAGTGCCCAGCAGTTTGCCGACTTCGCCCTCCTGATTGGCCATCCCGAACTGGCCGGGGACGAGCGCTATGCCCGGATGACCCCCCGCTTCGAGCACCGGGACGAGTTCTGGGCGATGACGCGCGCCTACACCACCACGCGCACCACTGCCCAGGTGCTGGAGGAGGCCGGGGTCCTGCGCATCCCGGTGGCCCCCGTACTCGATGGCTCCTCCATCCCTCAGTTCGAGCAGTTCGTGGCCCGGGGCGTGCTGGTCGACCATCCTTCAGGCCGCTTCCGCCAGCCCCGCGTGCCCTACCGCATCGACGGACTGGCCCCTCCGGCCTTTCGTTCCGTGGCTGAGCCCGGTGAGCACGACGACGAGGTGGAGTGGGAACCCCGGCCGGTGCCGGCTCCCGTCAACGACGACGCGCTGCCCCTGGACGGCGTCCGCGTGGTGGACCTCACCTCATGGTGGGCTGGACCGTGCGCCACCCAGGTGCTCGGATTCCTCGGGGCCGACGTGATCAAGGTGGAGTCCACCGTCCGCCCCGACTTGATGCGCTACTTCGAGCACCCTGTCCCCGGGGGATCCCCAGTGGTGGGAGTGGGGCCCACTGGTCCATGCGGCCAACACGGTCAAGCGGGGTGTCACCATCGACTTGACCCGCCCACAAGGCCGTGAGCTGGTACTGGAGCTTGCCGGTTCCGCCGACGTACTGGTGGAGAACTACACCCCCCGGGTCCTCGCCCAGTTCGGTCTGGAGTGGGAAGCGCTCCGCGAAGCCCACCCGAGGCTGTCTCTGGTCCGCATGCCCGCTTTCGGCCTGGACGGACCGTGGCGGGACCGCCCCGGTTTCGCTCAGACCATGGAGTCACTCACCGGATTGGCCGCCACCACGGGATGGGCCGGCGGCTCCCCGGTGCTCGTCGGTGGCGCTGGTGATCCGGTGGCCGGGCTCCACGCATCGTTCGCCACCCTCGTGGCCCTGGTGGCCAGCCGGGCCAGCGGGCGAGGCCACCTGGTGGAGGCCACCATGGTGGAAGCGACGCTGAATGCCGCGGCCGGCCCGCTCATCGCCACCCAGCTGACCGGCTCGGTCCAGGGGCGCGTGGGGAACCGGAGCACCATCGGTTCGGCGCCCCAGGGGGTCTATCCGTGCGCCGGCCAAGGATGGGTGGCAGTCGAGGTGGAGGACGACGCGCAGTGGCAGCGGCTTCGTGGTGTGCTGGGCGACCCCGACTCGGTCCCGGCCCCCGCTCTCGAGGACGCTGACGGACGTGAGCACCACCACGACGAACTGGACCGCTGGCTGTCGCGGTGCTTTGCCGACGCTCCGGCCGACGAGGTCGCCGAGCGCCTGGTCAAGGTGGGAGTACCCGCCGCCGCAGTCATCCCACCGGCTCAGGTCGCCGACAATCCCCAGATCGTCCATCGTGGGCTCTTCGAGCTCGAAGACCATCCCGTCACCGGACGGCACCGAGTGCCGGGTCTCCCCGTCCTGGTGGCTGGCGTCGACTCGTGGGTGCGACGGCCGTCGCCCACGTTGGGTCAGCACAACGACGAGGTCTTTGCCGGGATCGGCGTCGGGGAAGACCGTCGCCACGAGCTCGAGGGCCTGGGGATCATCGGCCGCACACCGGCAGGATCGTGAGCAGTTGAGCGAGGAGGCACCATGAGCAGGCATCCGTTCCACGACGTGGCCATCGTAGGGGTCCACAACACCCCCCAGGCCCGGGTGCTCGACGGCCACGACGCGCGGACCATCACGCTGGAAGCCGCGCTCGGCGCCGTCGCCGACGCCGGGCTGACCCCCTATGACATCGACGGCGTGGTCGGGTAGTGAGCCGACGCGACTTCCTCTACCAGCATCCCGGATCGGACCGGCCTGGCGGTCGATGTCGGCAGCTCGGCATCCCCGCGCGTCCTCGAGGCCGCCGGCGCCATCGCCGACGGGCTCGCCACCACCGTGCTGGTCGCCGCCGGCTCCGCCGGGATCTACACCGAGCGCCAGTCGACCGCGCCCTGGACCCGCCCGGCCCACGAGTTCGTGGCGGCCTACGGCATGTTCACCGCGGCCGAGTTCGCCCTCATCGCCCGCCGGCACATGCAGCGTCTACGGCACCAAGCGCCGAGTCGCTGGCGACGGTCGCCGCCACCATCCGCAACAACGGCCACGTCAACCCCGAGGCCGTCTACTACGGGCGGGGCCCGTACACGCCCGAGGACATCCTGGCCAGCCGGATGGTCGCCGATCCCTACCACCTGCTCGACTGCGCCATGACGTCCGAGGGCGGCTGCGCGCTGGTCCTGACCCGGGCCGACCGTGCCATCGGACTGGCCCATGCGCCCGTCTTCATGCTCGGCGGGGGCACCGACCACTACGGACCGTCGTACCAGCATCCCCCGAGCTTCGATCTCGGCGGCCGACGCGACCCCGACCTGGTCGACGGGTGGGTCGGGCGGGGCGCCGCCGGACAGCGCCTTCGCCATGTGCGGGCTCGGACCCGGCCGACGTGGACGTGTGCGAGTTCTACGACCCGTTCTCCTTCGAGATCATCCGGCAGTTCGAGGCGCTACGGCTTCTGCGAGCGAGGGAGAAGGCGGGGACTTCGTCCTGGGCGGCACCATCGACGCCGGCGGCCGCTACCCGGTGACCACCGACGGCGGGCTGATGTCCTTCAGCCACGGCGGCGCCCAGGCCCAGCTGCTCCAGCGGGTGATCCGGGCCGTCCAGCAGCTGCGGGGCGAGTGCGCCACCCGCCAGGTGGCCGGCGCCGAGGTGGCCATCTGCTCGGGCGGCGGGGTCCGGCGCCCTGTTCACTGACGTCCTCCTGCTCGGGACGGAGCGGCCATGACCCTGCTCGAGCCCCAGACGCGGCGCCATCCCGCTGCCCTCACCGACTCCGATCGTCTCGCAGCCGTACTGGGACGGCTGCGCCAGCGGCGAGCTGCTGTTCCAGCGCTGCGCCGACTGCGACGCTGCCACGCACACCCCGGCCATGGTCTGTGCGCCACTGCGGCGTCCCGGGATCTCGCCTGGGAGCCGCAGCGCCGGGACCGGGGCCATCTACAGCTGGACCACCGTGTGGCGGCCGCCGACCCCGGCGTTCACCGTGCCGTACGTCCCGATCGTCGTGGACATGGACGAGGGTTGGCAGATGCTGTCGTGCCTGGTCGGCTGCGAGCATGACGCCGCGGCGGTCGGCTGGGGGTGCAGGTCGAGTTCCATGACACCGACCGGGGGGTGACCCTCCCCTACTTCCGCCTCGTGTGACAGCAGTTCCGGTCAGTCCACAGGGCGAACGCCTCAGCGGTTGGCCGCCGCCACCCGGGCACTGATGGCCGCCCAGGCCTTCTGGTCACGCTCACCGGCCGGGCGGCCGACCCGGGTGACCGTGTCGACGTCGGTGGCCTGGGCCCGCAGGGCGCCCACCCGGCACTCGTCGCGCTGGCGGGTGGCGAAGGGGTCGAACCGGTAGTGGCGCATGGCGTTCCCGTGGGTGATCTTGTCCATCGATGGTCGTCGTCAATACCCGCGAACACCTCGCCATGACCTCTCGGGGCGATCGGGCCACGTACCGTCGGAGTGCGGGAAGTCCGACTCCCAGCACACGTTGTCGACGTTGAAGTGCTCAAGGTTGGCTCAGGCCGATCGGGTCCTTGATGAAACAGCACAGGATGTGCTTTGCGAAGACGTCGGCGGGCCCGATACCCCTTCGGGAAGCGTGCCCCGTCCAACCCTGGTGACGGTCGAGACGTGCTCAGCCCGCCACAGGAAGTACGGGATCCACCCGATGTCTCCCTCGGTCAGCGAGAACTTCAGGTCGGGGAACCGCTCGAAGGCGTCGCACCACACCAGATCGGCCAGGGTCAGGATCGAGGCCACCGGCGAGAGGGTCATCGCCACGCTGGCCGGAGCCGTCCTGCGACGTGTGGAATGTCCGCGACGACGAGCCCACATGGCAGCACAGGACCGTGCCCTCCTCGCAGGCGGCGGCGAACAGGGGATCCCAGGCCCCGAGTGGATGCTGGGCATGCCGAGGGCTTCGGGGTTCTCCGAGAAGGTCACGGCGTGGCAGCCCTTGGCAGCCAGACGGCGCATCTCGCTTGCCGCCAGGTCCGGCTCGAACAGCGGCAGGAGGCCGCAGGGGATGAAGCGGTCGGGATAGGCGCCGCACCACTCGTCGACGTGCCAGTCGTTGTAGGCCTGGATCATGACCAGATTGACGTCGGGGTCGGGACCCTGGTTGAGAACCTGGCCGGAGAACCCCGTCCAGTTGGGGAAGTTGAGCCCAGCCAGCTGGCCACCGGCGTTCATGTCGCGCACCCGCTCGTGCACGTCGTAGCAGCCGGGCCGCATCTCCTCGTAGCGGCTGGCATCCATGTTGTAGTATCTCGGGCGGTTTGCCGGCCACGGCGTTGAGCCCGAGGTTTCTGCCCCGGATGTCGCCGTAGTACCACTGCTGGCCGCCGCCCTCCTCCTCGACGACCCGCGGGGCCCGATCCCGGTACTTGGCCGGCACGTGGTGCGTCGAACATGTCCGGCGGCTCGGCGATGTGGTCGTCGACGCTGATGAGGATCATCTCATCGGGGTGCACACGGCGAACGTACCAGAGCAGTGGCACTGGTGCCATAGTCTGGGAGACAAGCCCAGAGGCCCCCCTCGGGATCATCACATCTACGTCAACGGCGAGTACCGCCACCGGGGAGGCGTCGCGGCCATACGGAGCCGGGTGACGGAACTGTGGGTGCGGGCCGAAGGCTCCGCCTCACCACTAGCCGCACTGCGGCCGGGCTGGCCCGGGGGAAGTCCTGGCCCGGAAGGCTCCATCGGAAAGCTGGCCCGCACCGAACTTGTGCAAGACCTCTCTGTCCTGATGGACCTCATGGGGATGGAGGGAACGCTCTATCCCAGCGGGTACGCCATGCGCCGACCTGAGTTGCCCGGCAAGTTGGGCCACCCACAACAGGCATTCCTGTGGAGCCGGGCCTTCCCGATCGAGGGCGGCACGACTGAGATCATGAAGGACATCGTGGCCGAACGGGTGCTCGGCCTGCCCGGCGCGCAACGACAAGGACGCCAACTGGACGAGCGTACCCCGGTCATGATCATCGGGCAGTAGGCCAACCGATGGGACCGACCGTGTTGGCCATCTTCGAGCATGGCCGACCGCTCTCGGTCCCACGCCTGGGTGACGGCCTCGGCCCAACCCGCCCGGAGCAGTCGTTTGTTGGCCATCAACGCAGGAAGCGGATGCTCGGCGATGGTGCTGGCCATCTCGAGCGTGTGGTCGAGCGCGTGCCCGGGGAGGGCAGTTGCCATGGCCAGGCCGGTTGCCATCGCCTGCTCGGCATTCACCGGTCGGCTGGAGAGGACCATCCACGATGCCTGCTGCATGCCCACCCGTAGCGGGAGGAGCCAGCTGCCGGCCGCCTCCACGCAGGTCCCCAGGCGAGCGAAGGGAAACGTGATGTCAGCCGACTGATCAACCACCACGGCATCGCAGAGCAGGAGGATGGTGGCCCCGAACCCCAGCGCCAGCCCGTTGACTGCCGCCAGAAGCGGCTTTGGGAAGCCGACCAGTGCATCGAGCAACGGGTCGAAGTTGGCGCCCAGCTCGGCCTGACCTCCGGGACGTCCCAGCTCCGCCAAGTCCGCGCCCGAGGAGAATGCCCGGCCCCGGCCGGTGAGTATTCCCACTGACACACCATCGTCTGCCGCGGCCAGTTCGAGCTGCCGAGTCAGCAGTCGGTAGCCGTCAGCGGTGAAGGCGTTCAGCTTGTCGGGTCGGTCCAGCGTCAAGACCCTGACCTTCCCGAGATCGTCGCTTCCCACGTTGAACGCTGGCGACGTGTTGTTGCCCATGGTCCTCCCTTGATCCTGCTGAGGTGCGAACCTACTTGCCCGGCCTACGCTCCGCTTCCACCAGCCGACGATCACCTGGGTAGCAGTGCGGTCAGCACACCTCAGGGGTCCGAAGGTAGCCTCAGGCCAGGGACCGACCTGGCGATGAGCGCGGCCGTTGCGGTCGATGACGGCGGGAAGGGGAAGACGATGACCACGTCCGGCGCGTCGGGCACTGACCGTTACGACGACCTATTGATCGATCGGGACCGTCCTGGAGTGGTCACGGTGACGCTCCACCGTCCGGAGCGGCTCAACGCCTTCACCTCGGAGATGATGGATCACCTGTTCGAGACCATGGAGCGGATCGGCAGAGACGAGACGTGCCGGGTGGTGGTCATCACCGGAGCGGGGCGCGGGTTCTGCTCTGGAGACGACCTGCGAGACTACCGACCCCCCGCCTGGCTGCCGACGGAGATCGGCGCTTCCCACGCCCGCATGTACCAGCAAAAGTACGTCGCCCAGCTGGTTCCCCGTCTGCGGGCGATGCCCCAGCCGGTGATCGCCGCGGTGAACGGCCCGACGGCCGGTGCGGGCTATGCGCTGGCCCTTGGGGCCGACCTGCGCGTTGCCGCGTCGTCAGCTGTCTTCGTCGATGCATTCGTCAAGATCGGAGCGTCCGGAGCCGAAATGGGCCTTAGTTGGCTACTCCAGCGAGTAGTGGGTGCGACCCGGGCGGCAGAGCTGGTCCTCACCGGTCGTCGCGTCGATGCCGCAGAGGCACAGGCCATCGGGCTGGTCCTCTCGACCGTTCCCGACGGCGAGGTGCTGGAGGCGGCCTTCCGGCTTGCCGACCAAATTGTCGCCAACACTCCTTTTGGAACCTGGATGGGCAAAGCGACCTTGTGGTCAAACCTGGAAATCCCCAGCCTCGAGGCGGCCATCGATCTTGAGGCCCGGACCCAGGTCCTGGCCCTCGGAACCGACGATGCCCGCGCCCAGCTCCACCAGCAGCGCCATGGGGGTGAGGCGATCTACACCAACCACTAGCCGGCCACGGATTCATGACCGCCGGAGGTCCGGGGTCATTATGGCGCTTTGCGGGCTCAGGACGAGGGGGTGCGGAGTTCCCATCGGTTTCCCGCGGGGTCCTGGCAGAATGCGGTATGCCTTCCATCTACTTCGAACGTGCGGACCTCATAGCCACTCACTTCGAGTCGGCGCTCCAGCTCGGTTAGGTCATCGCCGATCTCGACGGCGACGTGGGCCCGGGAGGCGGGACGGTGATCAGGATCCTCACTGAGGTGGATCTGCGTGCCGTCGTCACCCTCGAACCACATCGGATGGATGCCTCGCATGTCCGGCGCGACGATGCGACGGTACCCGAGCAGGTCGACGAGGAAGCTGGCCTCGGCTTCTGCCCGGCCCACGGGCACGCCGAGGTTCACATGGTGAAGGACGACCATGGCCGAAAGCTACACCGGGAAGACCCTTCGCGTGAGTTGGCGGACTGGGTGCTGACCGTCCTCACCGCGTAGCCGTCGGGTAAGAATCCGGAGGGCGCTCGGCCTGACCGACCGGTCGGTTGATGACCGATCCCCGGCCACACCCAGGTCCTGCAGCAGATCGCAGCGGTCATGCTGCCACCGTCCCGTGCCGCGCCCGGATACCTCCTGGCAAGGGATGTCCATTCGATCGCACATGCCCCATCTGCCGGCCCGAGGGAGGCATGATGAGGAGGGAGCCAACAACAACAACAACAACAACAACAACAACAACAACAACAAAGCGACGACGCGGCGGCGGCGGCGACGGCGACGACGACACGGGGTAGCGGGTCCTACCGGAGGCGAACGATGCGAGCACGCAGGGAGGATCACCACTCCGATCACGATCCGGGTGCTCGCGCGCTGGCCGCCATGGCCGAAGCGGCCGAGCGCTCCCGACATGCAGGGGAGAAACGGGGACGCGATCTTGACGGGACGGTCGCATCCCCACGGCCATCCCGCCGGCCGGGTCGTTCCATCTTCGCCGTGGCCGTGGCGGTGGTGGTCGTGGTGGTGGTCCTGATGACGACCTCATCGACCACGACCAGAGGAACCTCAGCTCGCCCCCGAACGCCGGCCTCCCTTCCCCGTTCGTCCGTCACCCTGCCCACGACCAGCTCCTCCTCAACCATCCCTGCACCAGCAAGCGCTCCCGCCACCTCTCCTGTCACCGTGCCCCCACCGACCACGACCACCAGCCCGCCCACGGCACCGCCCACCACCGGTGCACCCGCTGGTGGGCCGGTGCTCGCTTCGCTCGAGCCGTCGACCGGAGCCGCCGGCCAGGTCTTGGTGGTCTTGGGCTCAGGGTTTCTCAGCGCTTCGGGTCAGATCGTCGCTCACTTCGGGGACCAGACGGCGGTTATCGCCTGCCCACAGTCGACCAGCTGCCTCGTCCAAGTGCCCCCGGGGACCACTTCTTCGGCTCCCGTGACCGTCACCACCGACGCCGGAACCTCGAACCCGTTGACCTTCAACTACGGATAGACGGCCCAGAGCAAGCGAGCTGGTGCGCAGCCATTGAGCAGTAGCCAGGGTGATCCTGCCTCATGATCCTCCAAGACTGCTCCGGTCCAGCCGCCGGTTCGCACTTCCCGAAGGTCCAACCCCATCTGCACTCACCGAGCCTGCAGTCATGTCTATCGGCTGAAAGCCGCGCCACCGTCGGGAAGGACTGAACCAGACGCCGGTAGCGCAGGGGAGCGGAGATCGAAGCATCATTGCCGTATGCCAGGGTGAACCCCGTCCGTGTCGTTCCTCCCATCACTTGCTTCGACAGCGGGGTTGAAGATGCTCCACCCCGGCTACGACAGGGGCGTGACCCACGACGTGGGGCGGAACGAATCAGCGCCGAGTACGTCATGACCATCATCGACTCCGTCTGACTCCCGGTACGCGGCGATCGGTCAGAGCGGTGACACCGCCGGCTCGGGTCTCGGACATGAGGACGATGCCGGGAAGGATCGTTTCGGTCAACCCGGGTTGCGCCCACTCCTGGAGAGCGGCGAGCTCAGCTCAGCCCAGCACGGGTGGGCTCCGGGGGGGTTGGGCCTACTCGCTCGGGGGGTGGGCCGCCCGGCGGTGCCTGGGATCAGTGCCAGTGCCGCCAGCGCTTGCCCCATCAGGCTCCTGCTGGCTCTAGGCTCTCCGACAGACCTTTGAGTGTCCGGCGGTTTCCCTGGTCCTCTGTGCCTCGTGGCAATCGGTCACCTCTGAGATCTGCATCCCTCGCGGAAGGAGTGGCAGATGTCATCAGACCAAGACCCGATCACTGTCGTGCTCGCCTCGGATAGCTTCCTCCTTGGCGATGGACTCGCCTCGATGCTCGCTGATGTACCCGATATCGAGGTGATCGGTCGTATTCACGAACTTGACGACCTAGTCAGGACGGCCGAAGAACTCGCTCCTCGTGCCGTGATCATTAGCGTGCGGTCTCAGGTGGTCACGACTGCCGCCACCGTCATTGCCGCTCGCCAGCTGAGGGAGACCCATCCCAACATATGCATCATGGTCATTTCTGATCGTGCCAATGAATTCGCTCTGGAGCTCTTGCGCGGCGGTTCAGCGGGAATCGCCTTCCTCCTGGACGACCAGCTTCCCGGCATAGACGACGTCCTCACCGCGCTTAGGCAGCTGAATACGGGGCAGACGGTTCTCGACCCCGGCATCGTCGACAGCCTCATCCGGCGAGGTGACCGGATCGGCGTCGAGGACCTAACGCCAAGAGAAGTCGACGTGTTGGAGCAAATGGCTCATGGGCTGTCGAATCGGGCCATCGCCGAGGAGCTTCACATCTCTGTGAAATCAATCGAAAAGGGCGTGACGGCGATCTTTCTCAAACTAGGCCCCTTCAAATTCAGCCGCTGCTGATCGCCGGGTCTCCGCAGCGTTGGTATTTCTGCGCATGCAGACTGACCCGTTCGGTCCGGTTGCCGAGCCCGGAGCCCGTTCGGCCCCGGTGGTCGTGCTGAAGCCTTCCGGGACCATCGCAACTGCCATCGAGACATGAGCCGGTCCCATGGTGAACCGTCGTCAGTTCTTTTGGGCGCAACAAGTTGACGTCCGGATGCCACCGTCAACATCGGCGCCAACTCCCCGCCTTGGAAAGAGCCACCGATAACGCCTGCTCAGGGGCTGCGGCTGGGCCCGCTCCATTTTTTCACCTGACCGCGGTACGCTCTTACTACCTTCAATAGTGAGGGTTCCCGGCGAGTTCAGGGGCGGAGACCGTGTGTTCGCCACCCTGCGTCACCCCGAATCTGTTGCCCTAGGGCGCAGCCGATGAGCACAGCTGATCGAGACCTCTCGGGCGTTCTCAGCGAGTTCGCTCGCACGATGCTGACCGACTTTCCGATCCAGTCCATCCTTCAGCACCTGGTACTCCGGATCGTCGACGTGCTTCCCATCACAGGGGCGGGCGTCACGTTGATCGAACCGCCGTTAGCCCCCCGATACATCGCAGCCTCCGATCCGTCTGCACTCGCCTTTGAGGAGCTGCAGACTGAACTCGGCGAAGGGCCCTGCCTGGCTGCCTACCAGACCGGTGACCCTGTACTCGTCGGAGACCTCCAAGCGGACGATCGCTTCGGCTTCTTCAGATCCCGGGCGGTCGCGATCGGTCTTCGTGCCGTCTTCACCTTCCCTTTACGCCACAGGAGCAGCTGCCTCGGTGCCTTGGACCTCTACCGCAACGCTCCTGGTGACCTGACCCGTGAGGAGATGGGCTCGGCCCAGACGCTGGCCGACGTCACGGCGGCCTACCTCGTGAATGCTCAGGCGAGAGCGGACTTGCAGGACTCGTCGGAGCGCTCCCATGAACGATCCGTCCATGATGCCCTAACCGGTCTGCCCAATCGGGTGCTCCTACTTCGAGCGCATTGAGCACGCCATCGTTCGGAGTGGACGCTCTCAGAAGCTCGTAGCTGTGCTCTTCATCGACCTCGACCATTTCAAACAGGTCAATGACACCTTCGGACACCAAGTGGGCGATGAGCTTCTCATCGCGGCAGCAGAGCGAATCGGTGGGGCGCTCAGGCCTGCCGACACCATCGCCCGCCTATCGGGGGACGAGTTCGTCATTCTCTGCGAAGAGCTGGACGAAATGGACCAGGTCGAGATCGTCGCCTCTCGAATTGTGGACGCTCTGGGTACGCCGTTCGTGCTCGCTGACGGAATCGTCGAGATCTCAGCCAGCATTGGCATCGCTTTCGCTGGGCAGACCCATCACGATGCCGAGCAGCTGCTCCACGCGGCCGATCTGGCCATGTATCAGGTGAAGCGCAACGGTGGCGCGAACCACCAGATCATCGATTTGCGTCCTAAACATCTCGCCGAGCATCACATGGACCTTCGCATCGCCCTCGCCAGGGCGGAGGAGAGGGGGGAACTGCGTATCGAATACCAGCCGATCGTCCGAACACACGACGGCACCGTCGTGGGGGCAGAAGCACTCTTGCGATGGGACCACCCTGAGCGGGGCGACATCTCGCCATCGACGATGATCCCATTGGCTGAACAGTCTGGCTTGATCATCGAGATTGGTCGGTGGGTCATCGAACAGGCCTGCATCGACCGACTGAGCGGCCAGGAGCCCGGAGCCGGTTTGATGGTTTCGGTAAATGTGTCCGCACACCAGTTGATGGCCCCTGACTTTGTCGCCATGGTCAGCACGATCTTGTCCGATACCCAGTCCGACCCGACCCATTTGACCCTCGAGATCACTGAAGGGGCGTTACTCCGTGACACCCAGCGAGCCCACATCGTGCTCAACCAGGTCAAGCAACTCGGCCTACTCCTAGCCCTCGATGATTTTGGTACCGGCTATTCGTCGCTGAGCTATCTGAAGCGGTTCCCCGTGGACGTCGTGAAGATTGACCGAACCTTCATCACCGATATTGTCCGTGACCGTTCAAGCCACGCCATTGCCGAAAAGACGATCGAACTCGCCCACCTGTTGGATCTCACCGTGGTCTGCGAAGGCGTCGAGACCAGGGACCAGCACAGGGTCATTGCAGAGCTGGAAGGCGACCTCTGCCAGGGGTACTACTTCGGTCATCCGGCAACGATGCCTCATCAGATGACCGTCTAGCCCATTCACCCGTACTGGATCGCGGCACTTTCATTTACGGCTTGCGGAACGATCCAATGAGTCGGATAGCGTCGATGTCGCCGAGCTGATCGAGCTCCGGCCCGGTAAGCCTCAAGACGTGTGGCATCCAGGGTCGTGGATCTCTTGATGGAGCGACAGCCCGTGCCGCGGATCTGCCCATCGACACTGGCAACTGGACGACTTCCAGGATCGTCAAGGACTCGTCCAGGCGGTCGCCGTCTGAACGGCCGGCTCATCGCCGAGCGGTTCCAGTGGACGAAGCTTGTGGAGCCTTAGGAACCATCCTCGCATCCCGCTTGGCCCGCTGGCTCGGCGCTGGCGTCAACATCTGAACACCGACCACATCTGAGCGCCAGCTGGTCACCATGACGCCTGCGGAAGTGACAGGACTGAGTTCCAACCGGCTCCTCTGGTGTCATCGTTGAGTTGGACGTTCGGTCAGCTCAGAGGTGACGGCTCGCCAGTGCGCCAGGCTGCTCATCAACGTAATGCGGAGGCGGGTAGGCGGCTACGAGCAGCCGCATGAGCTTGGGTAACAGCGGGGTGAAGCGCCCCGTGCCCCATTGGAGATCGGGTTCGTTGGCAAATGCCTGGCTGAGGACCCCGACGATCAATGTAGAAACCAGGAAGACGGCTTCGTCGGAGGCGGCACCAGGCCCGAGTTGGCCGGCTGTCACGGCATCGACCAACGCGGCGTGCTGGAGATCGACCATCTCCTGACTGATGGCCATCGCCTCGGGCGAGGGTTCGAACTTCGGAACAGGCCGCCAGAACAGCAGTTCGGCCATAGCGCGGTTGGCCAGCAACCAGCGCCCACTCGCCTGGAGTCCGGCGATCAGCGCATCGAGGCCGGGATCGGCGGTGGCCATGGCGTTGCGCATGACTTCGAGATGCACACCTTGGCCCCGCAGGAAGAGCTCGTCGTAGATGGCCATGAGCGAAGGGAAGTACTTGTAAATCGAGGGGGGCTGGACACCGAGTCGCCTCGCCACCTCCGAGAGGCTCAGCCCGTTCACACCCTCCTCGGACATGATGGTCACGGCGATGTCGAGGATCTCGTCGATGGTCTCCTGCCGCCGGCGGGCCCGGCGGTCCGCCGGCGGCACGGCAGCCGATTCCGTGCTGGTCGTCCTGGTCATTCGTCGAACCATAGCATAAAAGAGGGTTGACAGCACGAGCTAATGGTATTAGCTTCTCATTCGAGAGAGGCGCCGACCGACGGAGGAGACATGGCCGAGACGAGCACCCGATGGCGGCTGACGCAGGACAGCACCGAGACCATCATCGATGCGTCACCCGAGCGGATCTACGCCCTCGTGGCCGACCTGCCCCGGATGGGCGAGTGGAGCCCGGAGTGCCAGTGGGTCGAGTGGCTGGGTGGCTCCACCGAACCCGTCGTGGGGGCGACATTTGTCGGACACAACGAGGGGGGACCGGCCAACCTGATGAAGTGGTCCCGGAAGGGCCGGGTGCTGGTCGCCGATCCGGGTCGCGAGTTCGCCTTCGTCACCGAGGAAGGCGGGCGCGAATCTACCGAGTGGCACTATCGGCTCGAGCCGGCCAAAGGGGGCACCCGGGTAGTCGAGTCCTACGTGGTGCGATGGCTTCCTCTGTGGGCTCGGATCGTGGACGTCCCGACCAACAGGGCCCGTGAACTACGGGACGGCATGGACCACACGCTCGGCCGGCTCAAGACAGTGGTCGAGGGGGCCACCGCACCAGGGGCAGCGTCATGACGACCGAGGTGGCCCTGGCCGCTTCTCCGTTGGACTCCGAGCGGCGCGAGGGGGTCTGGTCCGACGACAGCCTGCTCGGTCATAGGGCGACCGACGACGCGGCGCACGCACAGCTCACCCTGGCCGAGGTCCCTGCGCCCGGCGGGTCGGGACCGACACTCGGCGAAGCCATGCGCCGATGTAGCACCTTCCGCTTACGACCGTCAGATCGACAAAGGCAAGGGAGCACATCATGATCACCACGTACAAGGCAGCACCGGACATCGACGTCCTGACCACGGCCTTCCCCATCCCCGGCCTCGGCCAACTCGCCATCAATTCCTTCGTGCTCCATGGGGACGTTCCCGTCCTGGTCGACACCGGTCCGGTCGTCGAGCGAGAGAGCTACATGACTGCGCTCGAAGTCGGTCATCGACCCGGGTGACCTGCGTTGGATCTGGCTCACCCACACCGACGGCGACCACATCGGTGCACTAGGCCAGCTGCTCTTCGAGTACCCCGACATCAAGGTCATCACCACATTCCTGGGTGTCGGCATCATGAGTGTGTCCGATCCGCTCCCGATGGACAGAGTCCACCTCGTCAATCCCGGCCAGAGCATCACGCTTGGGAGCCGAACCCTCACCGCCTTCAGGCCCCCAACCTTCGACAACCCATCGACCACCGGCTTCTTCGACGCCAGCTCAGGCGTGCTCGTTCCGGCCGACTGCTTCGGGGCGCTCCTGCAGGACGTCCCCCAGAACGCTGGGGACCTCTCCGAAGGTGACTTGCGCGAGGGGCAGGTGATCTGGGCGACCATCGATTCGCCGTGGATGCACGGGGTCGACCGTGACAAGTTGGTCCACGAGCTCGACGCCGTCGCCAATTTTGAGCCCTCGCTGATCCTGAGCAGTCATCTGCCTGCCGCTCCTGGCAGCATGATCGCCCAGTTCCTCGCCTCATTGGCGGCGGTCCCGGACGCCGTACCGTTCGTAGGACCCGACCAGGTCGCGCTCGAGCAGATACTGGTGCAGATGGCTGCGGGGCCGCACTAGCCATGGCCTTACGGGGGATCCACCCTCTAGGCCATCTAACTGGGCCCCATCTTGGACCTTGGCGGACACAATAAGAAACCGGTTGACCATCGTTAGCGCGCCCATACTGCACACGCCCGCCACGACTCAATCGGCAGCCTGGGCCGCGGGACGCATCGATGCATCGACCCCGGCCTCGGCGTGGGTCAGGTCAGTAGCGGCGTTGATGAGCGCCAGGTGGGAGAGGCCCTGAGGAACGTTGCCCAGGAACTCTCCGCTCGCCCGGTCAATCTGCTCCGACAGCAGACCGAGGTCGTTGCATAGTCCGACCGCTTCCTCCATGAGACATTCGGCACGAGCCCTCTGCCCGGTGAGGACCAGTGCCTGCACCATCCAGAACGTGCACGCCACGAACGCTCCTTCGGAGTCCTCCGCACCGGAATAGCGTGCGAACAAGGGTCCCGGGCCGAGTTCGGCCTCGATGGCCTCGATGGTCGAGGACAGGCGAGGACCCCGATCGAACCCGGTGCGGGCGGCCAAGAGCACCGAGGCATCCAGATCCTCGGTCCCTGCGTAGAACACATACGCCTGCTTCGGTTCCGACCAGCACCATTGGTCGATCCACGCCCGGATGTCCCGGGATTCTGCCTCCCAGCGCGCCGAGTGCTCGGTGGGAATCTGTGCGTTACGCGCCAGGCGGACGGCCCGGTCGAGCGCCACCCAGCACCCGATCTTGGAGATGCTGTAGTGCTGCAGATCGTCGAGTTCCCAGATGCCCGAATCCGAAGAGCGCCAGTCATCGCAGCACCGATCGGCCAGATCCGCGAGCATCCTGCCGGTCCCCGGATCGAGGACGTGCCCCTCGTCCGTGTATCGGAAGATGGTGTCGAAGAAGTCGCCGTACGTACCCAGCTGGATCTGGGTTGCGGCTCCGTTGCCGTCCCGGACCGGGGCAGAGTGGCGGTAGCCCGGCGCGGGAAGGTCCGCCTCCCCGCCAGGAGTGGAACCGTTGAGGGTGTAGAAGACACGGAGGTCGGGTCCGTTCCTCCGCACTGCGCCCAGGATCCAGGACACCGAACCGTGGGCTTCCTCGTGGAGGCCGAGGCTGATCAATGCATCGATGGTGAAGGACGAGTCGCGTACCCAGGCGTAGCGGTAGTCCCAATTCTTGTCCCCGCCGATCCTCTCCGGCAAGGAGGTGGTGACGGCAGCGGCGATGGCGCCGGTCGCCTCGGTGATCAGCGTCTTCAGTGCCAGCGCCGAGCGGGTGGTCATTTGGGTCCATCGGCCGACTGGGGCGAGCTGCTGGCTCCACCGGCACCAGGCCTCCACGGTCCGGTCGATCCGGTCGTCGATAGCCGCCGCCGTAGGGATGAAGACGGGCTCGCCATCGGTCGCCGTGAAGGCCAGTAGCGCACGAACGCCCGTCTCAGCCACGAACTCCCCGTGGACGCCGTGCGGACCGACGGTCACGGTACCCATACCCGACGTCACGACGGCGACAGTCTGGTTTCCCAGCGAGACGAGCGGGGTCGAGCCCCGGCGCGACACCCAGGGACTGGCCTGGCCGAACCGGGTCCCCGGGATCAGGTCCCATCGCATCGGCACCCGGCCGCTCAGGCCCTCGATGCGGACGGCGAGCTCGGTCCAGGGCAGGCGTCCTGCCGTTCCCACGTTCAATGCCGTCGTGGTCCGGACGCGTCCTGACGCCACGACGAAGGTGGTCTGGAGGACGTTGGTCTCGTCGAGGTAGCGACGCTCGACCTCATAGGGTTCGTACGGCACAAGGGTGAGGTGGCCGCCGACCTCGGGGTCGAGCATGGCGGCAAACACCGGCGGTGAATCGAGCGTGGGCAGAGGCCACCAGTCGATGCGCCCGTCTGCGGCGAGGAGGGCCGACGTCCGTCCGTCGCCGAGGACCCCGTACTCGGCAATCGGAGCGAACCCATCGTCGGTGCGCGTGGGCCTCATCGCCGTGGAGCGCCCGCGGTCAGTGGAGGTCCGGTGGTAGCTCCCGCGGACCGACCAGTGGCGGTCGAACGACGATCTCGTGGGGGCAACGGCCATCGGGCACAGAGCGGGCCCAGGGTCACCACGAAGGCGAGACCCACCACCAGCCCGATCAACGGTGCTCCCGGCTTCGCCAGGCCTGTGGTGATGAGGAGCGCCGTCGCGGCTGCCGGCGCGTGATGGGAGTGGAGCAGTTCGAGGACCGACATGGTGACTCCAACAGCTGCAGCGGAGGCGAGCACCTGCCGCCACGACGGCATTCCCGCCCTGGACACTGATGGGTGGTGTTCCAAGCCGAAGAGCACGCACACACCGAGGCCGAGCCCGACGGCAACGGCGTGGCCGATGGCCGCATTCCGTAGTCGCGCTGGTTCGGTCTTCGGATGAGTGGCGAACAGGTAGGCCGTGGGGCCAACCGTGCTGGTGAGCAACGGCCAGGCCAGCCACCTGCCGGCGAGCCCCACCACACCGACGAGAAGGGCGGTCAGGCACAGATACCGAGCGGCGATCAAGGGGTGCTCGCTGGGTCGTGGGGGCGAGGCGAGTGCGCCAACCTTCGCTTCCTCGGCTCCCACACCTTGCATACTGTGGTTATTGCACTATGCACGTATCCTTAAACGGACTTTTCCGGGCCTCCGATTCTCAAGGCTCCCGAGGCTTCTGACGATGCGAAGAGCATGGAAGTCCCTGGTAGCAGACGCAGAGATGGGGGCGATTCGGGTTTCACCCTCATCGAGCTCATGGTGGTGCTGTTGATCTTGGCCATTCTGCTGGCCATCGCCATCCCCACGTTCCTCGGCACGAGCAGATCGGCAAAGGACCGAGGTGCCCAGCAGAACCTGAACACCGCCCTGGTCGACTCGGGCACGGTCTTTCAGACCAACAACCAGTCCTTCGCCCTGGGCAGCACGGCCCAGTACGCCTCCTTCCCCGCCTTCATGGCCGCCGCCCTCGCCAGCGACCAGCCGTCCCTCGGCTTCACGACATCGACGTCAGCGGGTCCCTCGACCGTCTCAGTGTACGTGTCGGCCGGCGGCAACGGAATCGTGCTGGCCAACCGATCCGTGGCAAGGAACTGCTGGTACACGATCGACAATCCCAGGGCCATCTCCACCACCATCAACGCGGCCAACAAAAAGCGGCCTTATGGGACCGGCGCCGCCACAGCAACAGCCACGACCAGTCCCAAGACGGGAACGGCGTCGGCCCAGACCATCTACTTTCCGACCGCGGCAGGCAACTACTACGCCGAGGTCTCCGGTGACACCGTCACCGGAGATTGCAGCGCCTCGAACCCGAAGCTCACCGGCACCGGGTCCAAGTTTCAGATCGCCCTCTCGAGTTTCCCGAACTGAGGGGACTCTACGTCAGCGTTCTGTAACCGGTAGAGGGGAGACGGCCCGGCGACTCGCCCGCGGCGACAGCGAAGGCCACCACCGCCTCAGTCAACGGTCTTCGGCTGCCGGCCGGCATCTCCTTCATGATGCGCTCGATCTCGATCCTGCGACGCCTCGACGTCTCGTCCACGACGTCCCGTCCGGAGTCCGTCAGGTCGATTCGGAGCGATCGCCGGTCCTCCTTGGCCTGACGGCGCCGCACCAGGCGCTTACGGACGAGTCGGTCGATCATCCGGCTGGCTGTCGAGGCGGTGACTCCGAGGTGCGTAGCCAGATCGATGATGCGCTGGGGCCCTTCAGCGGAGAGAATCACCAGAGCCCGGTACTGAGGGAGGGTGACGTCCTGACCCGCCCCGGCCAGGCTGCGCGCCACGATCCCCACCAGCGCCCGGCTGGCCACGACGAAGGCGTCAATGAGCTCGGCGTCGGCATCGGCGACCCCAATGCGGTCTGCTTCGGACGGCACGAGTGCAGCTTTGCACACGCTGGCGCCCCTCGAGGCTGGCGGGCTGCGGAATCCGGGTGTCCCCGTCTCGGCGTGATTGGCCGAGAAATTGATGTTTAGGGATACATGCACAGTGCAATTAGATGCTTAGGGAACAGTCGAGGGGCGCAAATCCGGTCGATCGGTGAGGAGAGATGATGACTACACAAGGAGTTGCCGTTGTGACAGGGGCGTCCGCTGGCGTCGGTCGGGCGACCGCCCGTGCCTTCGCCGAGCGTGGCTTTGATGTGGCCCTGTTGGCCCGCGGTACCGCCGGACTCGAGGCAGCGGCCAAGGAGGTCGAAGCCGCCGGACGCCGAGCCTTCGTGGTGCCCGTCGATGTCGCCAGCTATGAAGACGTTGATGCGGCCGCCGGCCGAGTCGAAGACCAGCTGGGTCCCATCGATGTCTGGGTGAACGACGCCATGACCACGGTGTTCGCTCCGCTGCAGGACGTGGAACCGGCCCAGTTCCAACGGGCCGTCGAAGTCACGTTCCTGGGGCAGGTCTGGGGCACGATGGCCGCTCTTTCCCGAATGAGGCCGCGAGACCGGGGGAACATCGTCAATGTCGGGTCCGCGCTCGCCTTCGTCGGCATTCCACTGCAGTCCGCCTACTGCTCCTCAAAGTTCGCCTGTCGGGGATTCTTCGAGTCCGCCCGGGCCGAACTCCTGCACGAGGGCAGCCACGTCCGACTGAGCATGGTCCATCTCCCCGCCGTCAACACGCCTCAGTTCGACTGGTGCGAAACCACTCTCGACCACCATCCGCAACCTGTCCCGCCCATCTACCAGCCGGAGCTTCCGGCCAAATTCATCGTGGACGTGGCCATCGACGGCCGCAGGTCAAAGATCGTGGGGTCCTGGAACAAGATGCTGGTGCTGATGGACAGTCTGTTCCCGGGCCTGGGCAACCAGTACGCAGCGATCGGTGCCTGGGATACGCAACTGACCGATCAGACGGTGTCTGCCTCCCGACCTTCGAACCTGGAGAAGGCCGCCGACGAAGACGCCGATGCCGGAGCGCATGGGATCTTCGATCACAAAGCAGGCGGGGTGCTCGATCCCTCCTTCGTGCGCACGCTCCCGACGACGGCCAAGACGTTCACCACAGCCATAGGCAAGACCATGAGGGAGGCGAGGACCACGCGGCGAGCGAAGTCCCTGGATAGGGCCTCCTTCGCTGAGCAAGAGAAGGGGGCGGCCGCATGAGCACAGCCAACAGTCCCGTGAATTCAGACGATGATGCCGACTCCCTGGACCTCCTGGAAGAGACATCTGCGAACATTCGAGACCTCCTTTCGACCTGGTATGCCCTTTCTCCATCGAAGTACAGCGGCGAGGACGCCGTCACCCCTGCACGGGACAGAGGTACTGCGGGCAAGGAGATTATGGAACAGTCCGCCTTGCGCCTGGCGGCGATCGACGATGTGGCTCGCGTGTTACGACAGTTGGACGAAGGAACCCTGGCCCTGGTTCTCGATCGCAACTCCACCGCCGCCCGTCGGCTCACGTCCCGGCTCGACGAGCTGTCCCGCGGGGTCAGTGCCATCGACCTGCGGTACTCGGACGAGTTCTACGACCGCATCGATCAACTGAGCCACCTGTTGGCCGACGAGCTCGACCACCAAGGCGAGATGCTCCAGCAGCTCGACAATGTCCTGGGAAGTGGGCGTAGTGAGCTGCGCCCTGCGCCGTTCATCCGAGAGCATGCCCCGATTCACCCTTCAGAACATCACCACTGGTACCAGGACATCGCCCCGGTCGTACGTATCCACGCGCTCTACGACCGAGTCCGCAGCTTCCCGGGGGCGGAGAGCACCCCGACCTCGGACGTCGACAACATCAAGCGCTACGACCCGGGCCGCTGAACTGCCCCCCAGAGTTGGCTTTCTCATTGACTGTGGATGCATACAGCAGTAGTTAGCTACTACAATAGTATCTATGGGCAATCAGAAGGCGGGAGCGATCGTGCCCACTGACACCATCGTGGACGCGGTACTCACAGCGAGCAGGGTGCTCGTGGCTGTCGCCGCCCGATCGCTGGGTGATGTTGCCGACGAGGTGACGATGACCCAGTACCGAACCCTGGTGGTGCTGGCGTCTCGCGGCCCCCAAAGCGCCACCGCCCTCGCCGAAGCGGTGGACGTCACCCCTCCGACGGCCACCCGGATGTGTGACCGTCTCGTCCGCAAGGGCCTCGTCGTTCGTCGGCATGAACAGGGGGATCGCCGCCTGATCCGGCTCACGCTGGCGAAGAAGGGTCAGAATCTCGTCGCCGACGTCACCGAACGAAGGCGCATCGAGATCGCCAGACTCCTCGTGGCCATCCCTACCGAGCAGCAGGGTGCGCTGGTTGAGGCCCTTCAGCACCTCAGTGCAGCCGCAGGCGAAGTGCCTGAGCAGGACTGGTCGACCGGGTGGGACCTCTAGATGGGACGATCATGACCACGTTGGGAAGGACGTCGTGGCGGGGTGCCATGGCGCGGGCATCCCGCTGGCTGGACGGGGCCTCGTACCTGCAGAAGTGGCTCATTCTCGGTGTGCTGATCGGCGCGATGGCCGGGGTGGGTGCCATCGTCTTCTACGAGGCGCTCCTGGCCTGCACCCACTTCTTCCTCGGCACGCTGGCCGGCTACCACGTGCCCACGCCGACCAGTGAGGGCGGCCACCGGGCCTCGGCCACCTTCGCCCGTCCCTGGGCACTACCGCTGGTGGTCGGCCTGGGTGCACTCCTCGGCGCCATCCTGGTGTTCCGGTTCGCCCCCGAGGCGGAGGGCCACGGGACCGACGCCGCCATCTCCGCCGTCCACCACAACCCCCGGGGTATCCGCTTCCGGGCCGTGGTGGTCAAGATCGTGGCCTCCGCCCTCACCATCGGATCGGGAGGATCGGGAGGCCGCGAGGGGCCCACCGGCCAGATCAGCGCCGGCTTCGCGTCCCTCTTGGCCCGCGAGCTGGACCTCAGCCCCGCCGACGCCCGCACCGCCGTGGTCACCGGCATCGGGTCGGGGATCGGGGCCATCTTCGGTGCACCACTGGGGGGCGCCGTCCTGGCCACCGAGATCCTCTACCGTGACGACTTCGACGCCGAGGCGCTCCTGCCCAGCTTCGTGGCCTCCCTGGTCGGCTACGTGATCTTCGGCGCCGCCATCGGCTTCACCCCTCTGTTCGGCTTCGCCGGGAGCTACCACTTCACCGATCCGGCTCATCTTCCCTGGTTCGCCCTCATCGGCGTCCTGGGTGGGCTCATCGGCCTCCTCTACGCCAAGAGCTTCTACGGCATCGCCGACCTGTTCACCAGGATCCCGTGTCCCCGCTGGGTCAAGCCGGCCATCGGCGGGGTCATCGTGGGCCTCATGGCCCTCGCCATCCCCGAGGTGCTGGGCACCGGCTACGGGTGGATACAGCAGGGACTCGGCCGGCAGCTCCTCACGCTCCCGCTGTGGATCGTCCTGATCCTCCCCTTCGCCCGGATCCTGGCCACCGGCCTCTCCATCGGGTCGGGAGGGTCGGGCGGCATCTTCGGGCCGGGGATGGTCATCGGGGCGTTCATCGGAGCCTCGGTCTGGCGTCTGTTCGAACCGCTGGTCCCGTCCATGGGTCACAACCCGGCCCCGTACGTGATCATCGGGATGATGTGCTGCTTCGGCGGCATCTCCCGTGCCCCCCTGGCCGTGATGTTGATGGTGGCGGAGATGACCGGGAGCCTCTCGATCCTCGGGCCGGCCATGATCGCCGTCGGGCTGGCGTGGTTCATCGTCCGGCGCAGCGACGACACCATCTACCGCAGTCAGTTGAAGTCTCGGGCCGACGCCCCCGCCCAGCGGCTGCTCATCGGGATGCCGGTGCTTGGTTCGGTCCCGGTCCGCCAAGCCATGGCACCGCCCCGCCTGGTCATGGACGGCGATACGCCAGTGACCCGGGCCCGACGGCAGCTTGAGGGGCAGGAGCTGTCGGGAGCACCTGTAGTGGACGGGGAAGGTCGATTCGAGGGCACCGTCTCGCTAGGAACGCTAAGGGTGGACGGGTCTGGTGACGACCGGCGAATCGGGGCGGTGGTTGATACCACGGCGCCGACGGTGTCGGAGGGGGCTGCGCTCGATGTCGCCGTGGAAGCCATCACCACCTCCAGCCAGCACTGGGTCGCGGTGCTCGACGGTGAGCGCAAGGTCGTAGGGACAGTGGCCACTTCGGACGTAGTGCGGGGCTACCGGCTGGGTCTGCTCGCCAGCCTCCAGCGGATGAATCCAGACGCTGGGCCGGACAGCACGGACCGGGTACGGATTGCCAAGGACTCAGCGCTCGACAACCGGCGCCTTCGTGATGCTGGGCTACCTCCGAGCATCATCGTCACCACCATCCAGAGGAACCGTGACCTGGTGGTGCCAAACGGGAACACGGTGCTCGGAACTGGGGACGAACTGGTCGTCATCGGCACTCCCAACGACATCGCCGTCACCCGGACAATGGCCGAGACGCCGCCGAGCAAATCCGCCCCGTCCGCCTCGAACGGGACAGCCAACGCTCAGATCCAGCACCCTCTACCCAGTGAGACCACGGCATGAAGCCCGAAGAGAAGAAGGCACGTCTCGACATCATCGATGCCGTCATCGATGCCGAGGAGACCGTGATCGTCGACGTTCTCGCGCTGTTGTTCGATCCTGGCGGCGGGCTGAAGAAACGGGAGGCCGAGGGACATCTCGTGCTCACCGACCGCCGCCTCATCTTCGCGACGACGAATCACGGCATCATGGTCGACCTGACGAGAGAAGAGACAGTGGTTCCGGTCAACGTCAGCTACCGATGGATGATGGCTCGCTTGGTTGTCGAAGCCAATGCAGGAACGACGTACACATTCGTACTTAACAAAGGTGCGGCTCGGGACATCGCTTTCGCCGTCAACAGGAAACGTCCGAACTAAAGGCAGACCCCTCCGATTCGCTAGATGACTGGGTCTCGTTTCGATCTGACTCGAGGCCGAAGGTCGCACACGTCAAGCTCCCCATCATGCGCCCGGCGTGCCCGGCGGGGGTGTGACCGGCACGGGGTTCTTCACGTTCTTGCCCACGCAGACGAAGATCTGCTTGCCCTTGCCGAAGACCGGTACGAACTTCGACTTCTGGACCTGGATGTAGGCGCTGCAGCTGGGCCAGGTGACGCCCGTGTGGAGCTTGGTCCAGTCCACGGGGGCGGAGATGCCCGCCCCGGTGAAGTTGGTGAGCTTGTTGGTGGCGCTGATCACGCTGGCCTGGGTGAGGTTGTTCCCCGCCGCCTTGATCCCGGCCGCGATGAGGGCGGCCGACTGCCAGCCCTGGAGGGCGATCCCGTTGTAGATGTACTTGGGCTCGTACTTCTTCATGGCCGTGATGTAGGCCTGCATGCCCGAGTAGGTGTTCCCGTACTTGGCCGTGTTGGCCGCCTCGAAGGGCAGCGTCCCGGTGTTGTTGAGATACACCCCCTGCATGAGGCTGTTGTTGTTGTCGAGCAGCGTCTGGTCGTAGCCGTTCAGCCACAGCTGCTTGATCTTGACCCCGTACTGCTGGATGGCCCGGGCCAGGGTGACGTTGTCCGATCCCTGCATGCAGGTGATGACCAGCTGGGACCCGGCCTGCTGCAGCCGCTGGGCGTCGGAGGAGTAGCTGCCACCGAGTTGGGCCCCCACGTCCACGAAGTTGACATTGACCCCGTTGGCCTTCATCCCCTTGGCGTAGCCGTTGCACGCGTTGTAGGACGAGGCGATGGACGGCCCGTAGCTGATGAAGGCCACCGACTTGGCCCCCACCTTCTTGATGAAGTACGCCATCTGCGGGAAGCCGGCCGAGTAGATCTGGGTGGATCCTCCGACGGCGAACAGGTTGGGTGCGGTCTGCCAGTTGGCCGAGACGTTGTACCCGTAGGTCGGGGTCTTGGTGGACACGAAGTACCCCGGGGTGAACCAGGCCGAGGACGCCGCCGCCGCGAACACGTGATCCTGGTCGATGAGCGTGTGGACGTCCTGGGTGAACTGGGTGGGTGAGCCGCCGTCGTCCAGGTTGTTGGTCAGGACGATCTTCCGCCCGTTGACGCCGCCCTTGGCGTTGAGCGTGTTGAAGTAGGCGATCATGCCCGGAGCCAGGCCCCCGAAGATGCCGGCCAGCGGGCCCGACAACGAGGAGATGGCGCCCACGTTGATCTGGGTGGCCGAGACCCCGGGGGCCGAATTCGACTGGGAATCGCCGACCGAGTTCGTCGAAGAGGCCGCTCCTGAGCCGGACGGTGACGAACAGCCTGACAGCACGCCAAGTGCCATCAGAACGATCAACCACACGGTTAGGCCACGCTTCATTGGGCATTCCCCCTTGTCAGGCGGTGGCATACCGAGGCCAAGGACCGGTGGTTGGTCGGGGGGCGCCCGACCACTCTGCCCCGCTCATCTACATACATATACGGATTATTGCACTATGCATTGATTGGTAAACACCGGAGGGCGAATGGCCTGACGAGGGGCCAAGGTGTAACCGAACCACGCGTTTAGCCTTTGTGCAGTGTGCAATAGCTTCACTATGAATGTAGATCGAAATGCGGACCGGAGCTTGATGAGGATGCGCGCCTCGACAGCGTTGCCATTCCTGACGAGTGGACCGGACAGCAGTGCTGGCTCGTCAGGTGATACAGCGGACTGGCGAACAGTTTCCATCTGCTTCGTGGCCATCAGTCTGGCGGTAGGCGCCCTCCTGGTGGGCTGTCTGGCCGTCCTCATGTTGCCGATGTCACGTGCCGAAGCCCAGACCGCACCCATGCTGCTGTCCCCACACGGTTGCTCGACCAGCTTCGACAGTCCTGTGGTCGGCATGGCGACGAGAGGCAACGACGGCTACTGGGAGGTTGACCAGAGCGGACAGGTCGGCGCCCTGGGCAGTGCCTCCTGTCTTGGTTCGGCAGGCTCCCTTCCCCTCAATCAGCCGGTGGTGGGCATGGCGGCCACGCCCGACGGGGGCGGGTACTGGCTCGTGGCCGCCGACGGCGGGGTCTTCACCTTCGGTGACGCCCGCTTCTCCGGCTCGGCAGGCTCCCTTCCCCTCAATCAGCCGGTGGTGGGCATGGCGGCCACGCCCGACGGGGGCGGGTACTGGCTCGTGGCCGCCGACGGCGGGGTCTTCACCTTCGGTGACGCCCGCTTCTCCGGCTCGGCAGGCTCCCTTCCCCTCAATCAGCCGGTGGTGGGCATGGCGGCCACGCCCGACGGGGGCGGGTACTGGCTCGTGGCCGCCGACGGCGGGGTCTTCACCTTCGGTGACGCCCGCTTCTTCGGCTCGACAGGCTCCCTTCCCCTCAATCAGCCGGTGGTGGGCATGGCGGCCACGCCCGACGGGGGCGGGTACTGGCTCGTGGCCGCCGACGGCGGGGTCTTCACCTTCGGTGACGCCCGCTTCTTCGGCTCGTCGGTCGGCCGGCTACTGGCCCCTGCCGTCGGCGGAGGCGCCACCCCAGACGGCCACGGCTACCGGTTGGTGACCGAGACGGGATCGGTGCTTGCCCATGGCTCCGCCGTCGCCGAGGGAGAAGTATCACTCGCGCCCAGTCTCGCCGTGACCTGCCTGGCATCGCAGTTGGCCACGGTGGTGAATGCCTCGACCGGAACCGCAGGAAGCGAGTATCTCCACGTACTGCTGGTGAACCACAGTGGGTTTCCCTGCTCCATGCAGGGCTACCCGACCGCCGCGTTCGTCGTCAGGCGGGCCGGACACCAGATCGGTGCGTCGTCGACACGCCTGCCCGGCCCGGCCGGAGCCGTGTTGGTTCCGCCCCAGGCGACCACCCAGTTCGTCTTGCAGGAGTTCGCCAACTCCTCCCCAAGCTGCGCACCCGTCCTGGCACAGGGGCTACAGGTATATCCGCCGGGGCAGCCGGCTTCCCTCTACATTGCCCAGCCGGGCACCCGCTGTGGGAATCCTGCCGTGTCAACGCTGAGAGTCGGTCCCGTCGCTGCTTAATCATACGGTGACGTCGAAAGATCGGTACCGCCGCGCATCGGAGATGACGATTCGGTTCGGACGGACTCGGGAGTCGATCCATCGGCGATCCAGGGGATAGTCCGGCGGAGCGTGGGCGGTGTCGAATCGCTGGCCCACCGACTGGATCGAGGACTCACTAGACGATTGGGTGGTCCCGACCGGAAACAGGTCATCCTTGTCTTAGCGGGGGTCCTGGCCATGAACGGGGCCAACAGTGGGGCCATCGGAGCGACGGCCGACGGAACTGGAACGATCACTTCACACCGACAACACTGGGCTGGGGCTGCTGGTCACAGCCAGCTCGATTGACGGAGCGATGGTCACCATTCCTGTCGGCATCTTGGCCGATCGCTTCAACCGGCGCCGGTTACTCCTCGTCGGGCTGGCCGTCTGGAGCGTGGCGGTGGCCGAGAGCGCCTTTTCGGGATCCTTAGCCGCCCTTGTGATCGCCCAACTGGCCATCGGCGGGGCTGCAGCCATCGCAGGACCCAGGGTGGCCTCGATGACGGGGGATCTCTTTGCTCCTTCGGGCGGGAAGCATAGGTGAGATATAAGGTCACAGAGACCCGAGTTATTGTGGCGTGACCTTATCGGGGATCCACCTTCAGGCTTCTGAACTGGGCCTTTTGAGTGGACCTTTGGGGACGGCTTTCAAACCCTCCCGAGACTCTGGAAACAGTACCTGAACAGGGGTTAATTGGCGAACCAGCCCCAGGCCGGAAGCCCCAGAAGGCCACACATCGGTCCGCGAACCGCCCGGGAGCCGCCGGTCAGGCCAATAAGGGACGGCATTCAAACCCCGGCTCCAGAGCGCTCAGCGCCGACGTCGATGGCGTCGACTCCCCCACCGCAGATGGTACTGCTCGACGACCGACAAAGCCGTCCAGCGTCGACTGACCCATTCTGAGCTTGAAGTCGTAGCTGCCGCATACCAGCACGGCCGTTCGTTGGACGAGCTCGCTCGGGAGTTCGGTGTCCATCGCCGTACGGTGGCTACCATCTTGAACGCCTCGGCGTCGCCCGGAGGGTGAACTTACCCAAGCTGACTCCAACGGACATCGAACGAGCCGTCAACCAGTACCAAGCCGGCAATTCCCTTGTCACCGTCGGAAAGATCTTCAATGTCGACGCGTCAACCGTCCAGCGAGCTCTCAAGCGGGCCGGTGTGGCCATTCGGCCACGGCCTGGACGCTGAACTTCTTGGATCTGCCATGCGTGACTGTTGGCCGGTGACCCCAGTTCGATGATCGGACCGCTCACGTCACTCACGTGCGGACTGCTGCAAGCACCCCGGGAATGCCTCAGGATAACGCGACCCGCTCACTGATCTGGGCCACTCATCCCGGCTCTCGATCGATCTTGTCTTCCGCGTCACTTCACGGCGGCGAAGTCAGGCGAAAGACCGGATGGGCTGGCAACTGGGCTGCAAGTTCTGTGTCCGTGGAATCGGAACGACAATCCCAGTAGTCACTCGTTACCGGAATCTTCCGTATGTACTCGCGAACCGGCGACCTCCATCACATCGACCGGCGTCGAGTACGACTTGCCCGATGTTCGTCCACGAACAGTGAGGATGTGCCGGTAGTCAGCGCCCATTCCAAGGCGCGTCATACCACTGAAGAGCAGATTGGCCGAGCGCTCCAGGATTCCGAGCTCGTACTGCCTACTCATGTCGGCCTCCTTCCCTCTGTTGGCTTGTCGAGCCAGGATGTTCGACCGTGGTGGAACTCACCAGAGGCGAACGTCCCGGCCGGTGCCGCAGCGGGACTCCAGCCCGGCGTTCGGCGACAGGTGTCAGCTCCACAGTGGGCACTAGGAGCCCCGCGACGCGTAGGGGCTTCACGGACGATCGGACATTCGGCCCTTGCCGGAGGATCCGTTGGCCCGTAGCCTCGGACGTGGAGATCCGCCCGTCCGCGATCAGTTGGACACCGGTCTCACGGGTCGCAATGCGCCGCTCGGACTACCAACTGCAGGAGGTCCGTCATGAAGGCACTGGTCTACAAGGGTCCCGGCAAGAAGGCCTGGGAGGAAGTACCCGATCCGAAGATCGAGCAGCCGACCGACGTGATTGTGCAGATGGTCGCTACGACCATCTGCGGCACCGACCTTCACATCCTCAAGGGCGATGTTCCCGAGGTGGACGTCGGCCGCATCTTGGGCCACGAGGGGATAGGTGTGATCACCGAGGTGGGCGAGGGAGTCACCCAACTGGCCGTCGGAGACCGGGTGATCGTCGCGTGCGTCAGTTCGTGTGGGAAATGCTCGAACTGCCGCAAGGGCCTCTACAGCCACTGTCTCGACCCTGAGGGCATGGCAGGGATCGGGTGGATCTTCGGCTACATGATCGACGGGACGCAGGCCGAGTACGCCCGTGTCCCGTTCGCCGAGAACTCCGTGTACAAGGTTCCTGAAGGCATGAGCGATGCCGAGGGCATCCTCCTGTCGGACATCCTGCCGACCGGGTTCGAGATCGGGGTGCAGTACGGGCGGGTGGCCCCTGGCGACGTCGTGGCGGTGATCGGTTCTGGGCCCGTTGGCCTCTCCGCCGTCATGACGGCCCGTCTCTACGGGCCGTCAAAGGTCATCGCCATCGATCTAGACAACGCTCGGCTCGCCCGGGCTGCCGCCTTCGGTGCCACCGACACGGTCAACTCGGGTGAACCGGACTGGAAGGACCAGGTCCTCGCGCTCACGGACGGCCTCGGTGTCGACGTGGCCATCGAGGCCGTCGGGGTTCCCGAGACGTTCACCATGGCGACCGTCATCGTCCGCCCGGGTGGCAATGTGGCCAACGTCGGCGTGCACGGCAAGTCGGTCGAACTTGCCCTCAACGAGCTCTGGATCAAGAACATCGACATCTCCATGGGCTTGGTCAACACGAACACCCTCTCGATGCTGCTGAAGCTCGTTGCAGAGCACAAGCTTCCCGCCGAGAAGTTCGTCACGCACGAGTTCTCGTTCGACCAGATGCTTGAGGCCTATGACGTCTTCGGGCATGCAGCAGAGCATGACGCGCTCAAGGTCCTCATCCACTAAGGGATGAGCCGGCGCGACCGATCAAGCGTTGCCGGGCTCTGCGTCAGATCCCGGAGCTTGCCCAAGTGTTCGCCGTCCGAACTGGTCCCACTACGTGATTCGGTGGAGCGGGGGCGTTCGCCTCTAGTTGCGAACGGACACAAGGGCCAAGGTGGACGTGTGGCAAGACGCGCATGGGTCCCCTGTGCGTCACGAAGGTGAAGAAGGGCAATCGAAATGGCTGGTAAGGCAGATCAGATAGAGGGTCAGGCGAAAGAAGCCGTCGGCGACCTGACCGGCAACAAGGACTTGAAGACCCAGGGCACGGCGGACCGCCAAGCTGGTGAAGTCAAGGAAGGAGGTCGGCAGAGTCGAGAAGAAGGTCGACGAGGACATCGACAAGGTGAAGGATGTCTTCCACAAGCAGTAGGCGGGCTTCGCCGAGCCGAGGTCCGGGGAATCGTCTTCATTGGCCGAGCAGGCCTGTTCCTCAGGCGGACGGGAAGAAGTCGATCGGCACCTTTCTTCGGTTTGCCGGGAGACTGTCCACCGGCGATCTGGGCGTTCGGAGAGGGAGGTTGAGATGACCGAGATTTATGACCAGGGTCAGCCCGAGGAACCCGAGCGTGCCAGATGGAACGTCTCGGAATGGCACGGAAGGACGCTGATCGATCGCGATGGCGAAAAGATCGGCAAGCTGCAGGACGTGTACGTCGACGTCGAAACGGATGAGCCCCAGTTCGCCACGGTCAAGGAGGGCTTCATCGGGCGGCACCTGACCTTTGTGCCTCTTGCCGGCGTTCAGATCGGTCCCGATGATCTTCAGGTGCAGGTGACCAAGGAGGCGGTCCGGACAGCACCCGACATCGAGATGCACGGTGAGGAACTCTCCCAAGCGGACGAATCGACGCTCTATCACCACTTCGAGATGAACTACACGCCGATCGACACAGAAAGCCGACGCCGCCTGGCTCGGCGCTGACACACCGGGTACAGTCGATGCGCCACCCACCGACCTGAGCGTGGCTCGTCCTCAGGCGTAGTCGACTCCCACCATCCCCTCGATGCCGATGACCACGGTGCTCGCCAAGCTCAGACCCGCTCCGCGATGATCGGGTCTTCAGGGAGACGAGGGGGCGCCTGACATGCACGTGAACGGAAGGCGCCGACACCGGAGGGTTGAACCTCTGAAACCTTCATCCCAACAGGTAGTCGTGGCTGCCTTCCCCCCTAAAGCGATGCCTGAGGACGACTACAATCGACAGCTGGATGCCCGACGCACCACCAGCGACGCAGCCGGGTCCGGCGATCGAGACCACGGGGCTCACCAAGACATTCGGGGGGACCCATGCGGTCCGGGATCTCGACTTGCGGGTAGCGAGAGGAGAGATCTTCGGGTTCCTCGGCCCGAATGGCGCCGGCAAGACCACGACCATTCGACTTCTCCTCGACCTCCAGCACCCGACGGCAGGAAGTGCCCGACTACTCGGATTCGACGCCCACCGCGACTGTCTGGCTGTGCATCGCCTCGTCGGCTACCTGCCGGGCGAACTGTCCCTGATCGGACGCATGAGAGTGCGCGACCAGCTGGTCTGGGTGGCTAGGGCTCGCAACCTGCCCGACACCGGTCTCGCCCACGATCTTGCTGACCGGTTCGACCTGGATCTCAACCGCCGCATCGAGGACCTCTCCAAAGGGAACCGCCAGAAAGTCGGAATCCTGCTGGCCTTCATGCACCAGCCCGAGCTTCTCGTCCTCGACGAGCCGACCTCAGGCCTCGACCCCCTCATGAAAGACAAGTTCGAAGAGTTGCTCCGGGAGACGGCGGTCTCCGGCCGGACGGTCTTTCTCTCGTCCCACGAGCTCGACGAAGTACAGCGAGTGGCAGATCGTGTCGGCCTGATCAAGGACGGACGCCTCGTCCGTGAAGACACCATGGAGAACTTGCGAGCGAAGGCACCCAAGACAGTCGAGGTGTGGTTCCACGACCCGGTGGATCCGAGCGTGTTCAACATCGATGGTGTCCACAACGTGACCACCACGGGCTCACTCGTCACCCTCGAGGTCACTGGTCCGATCGGCCCCATCGTGGAGGCGGCCGCGCCCTTGCATCCGATCGATCTCGCCACCCATGAAGCGAGCCTTGACCAGCTGTTCTTGGAGTTCTACCGGGACGCGGGAAGCGACGATCATGCGCCTTGAGGTGTTCCGCCTCGACCTCGGGATGAGGCGCCGACTTCTCATCGTCTACGCCCTCGGCATGTCCCTGTATGCACTGATCATCGTGGTCCTGTATCCCACATTCGAACACTCCACGGGCCTCGACAACCTCACGAAGAACTCGCCGACGATGGCCGCCCTGTTCGGGGCCACCGGATCGATCACGTCACCGGCCGGGTGGCTCGAGGTCAATCTATACGCCAATTTCTTTCCTCTGTTGGTACTGCTGGCCACGATCGGTTATGGCGCTTCCTCGCTGGCCGGCCAAGACGAAGACGGCACACTGGCCATGGTCACGACACTCCCGATCCGCCGTCGACGAGTCACGGTGGAGAAATCCCTGGCGATGGCAGTGCAGGCCATCGTCATCGTGTCCGTCTCCACCGCATTTATCGCCATCGGCTACGCGTTCGACATCTCCGTCGGCGTCGCCGGCATTCTCGGTGCATCCATCGGCGTGCTGTTGCTTGGCATCGACCTCGGACTTGTTGCACTGGTGGTCGGAGCCGCAACGGGGCGTCGCGGAATCGCTCTCGGCGCCGCAAGTGCGCTCGGTGCCATCTCGTACCTCGTGAGTTCCCTTGCGCCGGTCGTCCGTTGGATCCGACCCATGAGATTCGCCTCACTCTTCTACTGGTCGGTCGGAAACAGCCAGCTGACGACTGGCATCAGCCCGACCGAGATCGCGGTCCTTGTCGGCTGCGCCATCGTGCTCGGAGCGGTGGCGGTCATCGCGTTCGAGCGACTCGACCTGCACTGAGCGGAAAACATCACCCTCGATGAGGCGACCCGAGCCTGGGTGCGGGCCCACGCTACGGACGGAGGCGCCTCCTTCTGAATGGAGCAACGGGACGACTGCATCGTGACTCCTTCCGTGGTGATGAATGCGCAGTCGACCACCACCAACTGAGTCGGCACGACCGCCTCACTCGGCGAGCAATTCGGCCTTGGCCCGGGCCATCGCTTCCCGCTCGTCCGTGCTGATCCACGGTGGCTCGAGGTCCATCTGGTCGATTCCGTCGACCACGATGCCGCCGACGAGGGCCCGCAGTGCGTACTTGTGATCGGCCGGCACCACATACCAAGGCGCCCAAGGGGTCGACGTGGCGGTGAGGGCCTCCTCGTACGCAGCCCGATACTCGTGCCAGTACTTGCGCTCGGCCAGATCGCTGGCCGAGAACTTCCAATTCTTGGCGGGGTCTTCCAGTCGCTCGAGGAAACGCCGCTTCTGCTCGTCGCGGGAGACGTGCAGAAAGATCTTGACGATGCGGGTCCCGTTTCGGTGGAGGTGGCGCTCGAAACCGTTGATGTCCTCGTAGCGGTCCCGCCAGACCTGAGCCGATGGCACGCTGACCGAGGCTGGCCTGCCTCGCGCGAGGAGCTCAGGATGGACCCGGGCCACCAGGACCTCCTCGTAGTAGGAGCGATTGAAGATCCCGATCATTCCTCGCTCGGGCAGCAGCTTGCTGGCACGCCACAAGAAGTCGTGTGCGAGTTCTTCACCCGTCGGCTCCTTGAAGGCCTCGACCTTGCAGCCTTGCGGGTTGACACCCGACATCACGTGGCGGATGGTCCCGTCCTTTCCGGCAGCGTCCATGGCCTGGAGGACGATCAATAGCGCGTGCGTGTCGTTGGCCCAGAACAGTCGCTGTGCCTCACTCAGCTCGTCGACGAACGAGGCGAGATCCTCCTCGGCGACCTTCTTGTACCTTCGCTTGTCCGAGCCCTTCCACTCGATCGCCGTCGACTCGGTGCTCCGGCTATCGAGGCCGGCCGGTTCTCCCGGTCGGACCATCAGCTCGTCGAGCAGTGCCTTCTTGAGTTTCACGCGGTTGAACTCCTTCCCCTGGCACACCGGCCACACGGGCGGCCATCGGTCCCCGGCACATCGTCGCCTCTGCTCTCGATCTCCCGCCCATAGGGCCGATTTCTGCGGTCGTGGTACACGGGGTGCTCCTATTCGGCACCAGGGTGGAACGGGTCCACGGTCGACGAGTGAGCGACTTCCTTCGGCGTGCCGGTGAGCGCAACCGTCGTGCCGTCGACCGGATCGAGGATCCGGTAGGCGAGCAGTTTCACCCGGTCGGTGAGGAGGAACCACACGAGCGCATAGCCCCAGACCAGGGCTGCGTACCTCCAGCCGAGGGGCGTCATGAAGACCCCGTATACGGCGATCAGGGTCGCCAGAGCCTGTGTGCCGAGCACGGCCAGCACGAGGATCCGAGCGGGTTTGATCGACCAGAACGGACCACGGGTCCGGGCGAGGAGGATGGTCAGGTGACCGGCAACCGAGAGCATCAGGTACATCAGGGTCTGCAGGTGGGCATGGTCGAGGTGAAACACCTGGTCGCCCAGGGTGAACAAGCCGAAAGCGGCGATCGGTCCGACGACGCCGAGGACGGTAGCGATCCCGAGCACCAGGCGCATGTTCCACGCCTCGGGCTGCTCCCGGTAACGCACGTTGTCGTACGCGATGGACAGGATGGCAACGTCGTTGAGCAGGGCCAGCATCACGATCTGGATCGCCGTGACCGGGAAGAAGTTGTAGATCAGGATCACGGCTGAGACGAACAGCAGCACACGCACGGTTTCCGCGATGCGGTAGATGGCGTAGCTGTTCATCCGCTGGAAGATCCTGCGGCTCTCTTTGATCGCGTCGATGATCACCGAGAGCCCGGGAGTGGTCAGCACGATGTCCGCCGCCGCCCGTGCCGCATCCGTGGCATCCGAGACGGCGATGCCACAGTCGGCCTTCTTCAGGGCCGGAGCGTCGTTCACGCCGTCGCCCGTCATGCCGACGATGTGCCCTCGCCTCTGGAGAATGTCCACGATGTGGAACTTGTGTTCCGGGAAGACCTGGGCGAACCCGTCGGCATCGTCGATGGACTGAGCCGTCGCAGCGGTCTCATCGCGCTTCACGTCGCCCAGCCCGGAAGCATCGAGGATGTCCGAGCCCATCGCGAGCGTCCGGGCCGTTTCCCGGGCGATGGCCAGGGCATCGCCGGTGACCATTTTGACGTCTACGCCCATCCGCAGGGCGGTGGCGATGGTCGATTTGGCGTCCTCCCGCGGTGGGTCGAAGAGGGGCAACACCCCGACGAAGTTCCACGGTCCGTCTCCCTCGGCCCGGGCCACACCCAATGAACGGAAGCCCCGTGCCGCGAACCCGTCGACTGCTGCGTCGACGTCTGGCTTCACCTGCGACTCATTTGCGGAAAGCTCCAGGATCACCTGGGCGGCACCCTTGGTCACCTTGAACGAGGTGCCGTCCATGCCGGTGACAGTGGCTTCGGTGCACTTGCGCACCGCATTGAACGGTTGGAACTCGGTCACGTGGTAATCGTCCAGCGACTGATCATCCGTGAGGCCACCGAGCACCGCCAGATCGATGGCGTCGGCGTCATCGGCGCGTGAGGCCAGGGAGGCGTCGAGGATCACCTGTCCTCCCGTAAGTGGAGCGACAGCGTAGGGATCGCCCAGGGTGAGCTTGTTCTGGGTCAGGGTCCCGGTCTTGTCGGCGCAGAGCACGTCCACACCGGCCAGCTCCTCGATGGCCACCAATCGGCTGACGATGGCCTTCTTGGATGCAAGCACCCGGGCACCGACGGCCATCGTCACCGACAACACCGTCGGCATGGCCACGGGGATGGCGGCCACGGTGAGGACGAGCGCGAACTGCAAGGTGGTGAAGAAGGCGTCACCGCGGATGGTGGAGACGGCGATGATCACCACGACCATGGCCACCGCCAGGATGATCAGATACGTGCCGATCTTGAGAACGGCCCGTTGGAAATGGCTGACCGTCTGGGCTTCCTGCACCAGCTCCGCGGTCTGCCCGAAGTAGGTGTCCGCACCCGTCGCGTAGACGAGTGCGCCGATCTCGCCCTGGCGGATGATCGAGGCAGAGAACACCGCATCACCGGACTGGCAGGTGGCGGGCATCGACTCCCCGGTCAGTGCCGACTGATCCACTCCGATCGGGTCGCCGTCCAGCAGGCGTGCGTCTGCGGGCACGATGTCCCCTAGGCGTAGGCGGATGACATCTCCCGGAACCAGCTCACGCGAGGGTGGAGTGACCCATTTGCCGTCCCGTTTGACACGAGCCTTGATCGCCAGTTCGGCCTTCAGGGCGGCAATCGCCTTGCCCGCCTGGCGCTCTTCCCAGAACCCGATCCCAGCGTTGGCCAGGAGCAGGACCAGGATGATGAAGAAGTCGGGCCAGTGCCCGAGCACTCCGGACAGAATCACTGCCGCCTCGATCATCCAGGGGATGGGCCCCCAGAAGTAGGTGAAGAACTTCAGCAGCGGGTTGACCTGCTTCTCCACTAGCTCGTTCGGGCCGTATTGCGCCAGTCGCCTCTCGGCCTCGACCTGGGTGAGGCCGTCCGGGGACGAGCTGAGCCGCTTCTCGACCTCGGCGACGGGAAGGGTCTTCAGGTCTTCCATCACATCGGGCTTGGAGCCTGACGCCTCCTGTTCGGTGCCGTTGGACGCCATTGCGGTCAGTCTCCTGCCATTGCCGGATCAAGAACAGTCTGACCGGTCCACGAGGCTATCCCCGACGTACCGGTGGTGGGCAGGCAACTTTCGCGAGCGCGCTGCGGCATCTCCTTCGGAAGTTCGGCTACTTGAGGATGACTCTGCACGGCCAACTCACACAGGCACACTGGTGCCCGTGTACACGATCCATGGCACCAAGAAGCTGCTCGATCGAGTGAAGCAACCCGTCATACCCGCCGTGGAGCACCCGACGACGGCCCTGGGGAATTGGTACGCCACCGCCATCTTCTGGCGACCACAGGTCGCCTTCTTGGTCAACGAGGCGACGCTGTTCCCGGTGCTTCTCCCGCTGGCTCCGGCGACCTCGATCGCGGCGCGGTTCCCTGATGCGCTCGAATCGATCCTCAAGGTCCTCGGGGTGAGCGCCGCATTCATCGCATCGGAGCGCTGGGCCATGTCCGAGGCAAGCTTCTCCAAGACCGCCAATCGATCCGTTCTCGGCGTCATGAATCGGCTCGAGTTCGAGATGGACTACGTACGCGACCGTGTTGGGGAGGACCTACTGGAAGTTTCGCTGCACATGTCCGATCACCTCGTCGGTCCCCTGCGGGGAACCGAGTTCAGGACCCCTCAGGAGAAGCTGCTGGAGATCGTCGAGGCTCAGGCGTGATCTAGTTTCCTTGCGCCTGCGAAAGAGGTTTGAAAGAGGAAACAAACGCGTCTGAGCGATCGGACACGCGAAGTACGCCCTGAACTGGTGAAACGTTGTATTTCTGACAACGAGTGGGCGCTAGAGTGTCTGGTTCCACGAGTTAGTGGACAGCATGTCCCATGACATCGTGGACACCTACTCTGGTGGTGTCCATGGATCGTGCTCGTTATGCAGTCGATGCCGTGCTGGTCGAAGGTCAGTCCCTCCGGTCGGTGGCTTCGTCGATCGGCATGTCGAAATCGTGGGTGGCCAAGCAGGTCGTGCGATTCGGTTCCGGTGGCTACGAGGCCCTGGTTCCGCTGACGACGGCCCCCCGTCGCCGGCCCACCCAGACCCCGGTCGAGCTGGAGAACGAGATCGTGACCATGCGCAGGCATCTCGACGAGGAGGGCCTGGACGCCGGCCCCCTCACCATCCAATACCACCTGCGCCAGCGCCACGGGAAGGCCCCCGGACGCTCCACCATCCACCGGGTACTGGTCCGGAGGGGGTTCGTCACCCCGCAGCCCCAGAAGCGCCCACGGACCTCGTGGACCCGGTTCGAGGCTTCCCTTCCGAACGAGACCTGGCAGGCCGACATGACCCACTGGGTGATCGACGACGGGACCGAGGAGGGATGCAAGGTGGAGATCCTCGACTTCGTCGATGACTACTCCCGCATGGTGGTGGCCGCCGTGGTGGTGCCGGTGGCCACGGCCGCCGATGTGGTCGCCGCCTTCTATCAAGCCACGTCCACCTGGGGGTTTCATGCCTCGATGTTGACAGACAATGGCGGAATCTTCACCGCTCAGTTCCGCAACGGGCGCTGCGGCTTCGAGACCGAGCTCACCACCTTGGGCATCGGCATCAAGCACGGCAAGCCCTACCATCCGCAGACCCAAGGCAAGATCGAGCGCTTCCACAAGACGCTCAAGCGCTGGCTGCGCAAACGGGACCTCGCCACCTCCATCGCCGAGCTCCAGGGCCAGATCGACTTCTTCGTCCGCTACTGCAACGAGGAACGGCCGCACTCGGCCCGGGGCATGGTCCCCCCGAAGAAGGCCTACGACGCACTCGAAAAGGACACCCCGGACCCGGACAAGTACCCGATGACCCCGCACACCCGGGTGCGCCACGACAAGGTCGACACGACCGGGGTCTTCACCCTGCGCCACGGCACAAAGCTCCACCACGTTGGCGTCGGCCGGGCCCACACCGGACGCCGGATCATCATTCTGGTCTGTGACCTCGACATCCGGGTGCTGAGCGAGGAGGGCGAACTGCTCCGCCACCTCACGTTGGATCCCACCAGGGACTACCAGCGCCTGGGCACCAGCCCTTGATCATCTACCCTTGGTGGGTTCGTCTGTCCGCGATGTCATGGGACAGAACACGAGTGGACCTTTGGGGACGGCTTTCAAACCCTCCCGATACGCTAGAACCAGTACCTGAACAGGGGTTACTCGTTGAACCAGCGTCCAGTCGGAAGCCACAGAAGGCCCCGCATCGGTCCGCGAATCGCACGGGGGCCGCCAGTCCGGACAATAAGGGACGGCATTCAAACCCCGGCTCCAGGGCATTCAACGCCGACGTCGATGACGTCGACTCCCCCACCGCAGATGGTGCTGCTCGACGACCGACAAAACCAGTCCAGCGTCGACTGAGCCCTTCTGAGCTTGATGCCGTAGCTGCCGCGTACCAGCACGGCCGTTCATTGGCCGAACTCGGCCGGGCATTCGATGTCCACCGCCGTACGGTGGCCGACCATCTTGAACGCCTCGGCATCGCCCGGAGGGTGAACCTGCCCAAGCTGACTCCAACGGACATCGAACGAGCCGCCAGCCAATATCGAGCCGGCGATTCCCTTGCCGCGGTCGGGAAGATTTTGAACGTCGACGCTTCAACCGTTCAGCGAGCTCTCAAGCGAGCCGGTGTGGCAATTCGACCACGGCCTGGACACGCAAGTCCTTGATCCCCTATGCGTGACCTTTGGCCGGTGCCTCCAGTTCGATGATCAGAATGCACGCGTCACTCACGTGATAACTGCTGCAAGCACCCCGGGATTGGCCTCCGGATAAAGCGACCTACTCCCGGCGATCAGGGGCAGCGGTGATGTCACGCCACCCGGCGCGACCCGTTATCCGTGACTCGCTAGGGGTCAGGTCATGGGCCCTTCGGCCCTATTGCGTGGATCATGTGCCGTCAAGAATGTGTTCAATCGAACGCATTGGAGGACCAGATGGCAGATGGTGGCAATACCCGCATGGGGCGCCTCGGCTACCGCCCGCCGACCAGCACGGAGGAGCCTGACCAGCTCGTGCTCGTCGAGTACGTGTCGGGCGAGCGTGTGGCTGTGATTACCCTCAATCGGCCGCACGCCGACAACGCGGTGACGACGGAGCTGGCGGCACAGCTCATCGAAGTACTCGAGACCATCGCCGCCCGTCCTTCTGTGCGGGTCGCCATCATCACGGGAGCCGGCGACCGCGCATTCTCTGTCGGCGGCGACCTCTACCAGCGCAAGCAGATGACGAAGGAAGAGTGGCTCCGTCAGCGTCAGGTCTTCGACCGTGTTCTCTACACGTTGCGCCAGTTGAGCAGGCCGATCATCGCTGCTGTCCACGGCATGGCTTATGGCGGTGGGTGCGAGATCGCCGCCAGCACGGACTTCATCATCGCCTCCGACGAGGCCGTATTCGGTCAGCCGGAAGCGATGGTCGGGCTGTCCGCCGGCGGGGGCGGGCCGGTCTTCCTTCCCCGATTGCTTCCTCCGGGTAGGGCCATGCAGATGCTGATGACCGGCGATCCGCTCCCCGCCCAGGAGGCCTACCGCCTCGGCATGGTCAACGAGGTCCACCCGAGAGCCGAACTCATGGACGCAGTACTGGCAATCGCCGAGAGGATCGCCGACAACTCGCCCACCGCGGTGCAGTCCGTCAAGCGTTCGGTTCAGATGGGACAGGGCGAGACTGTGGAGCAGGCCATCGCCATCATGATGGACCACCACTGGCGCTCGGTGGTCCACCCCGACCGAATGGAGGGAATCCTTGCCTACACCGAAGGCCGGGAGCCAACCTTTCCGGACCCGGAGTTCTGATCGGAGCGGGTGCTACAAGCGCCAGGGTCGACGTGCTCCAGATCGTCCGGACCGCGCGGGCAACCTGCTGATCACCTCGGCAAAGAGCGACAGGCGGCCCGCTCACTTGTGGATGCCCACTCCGCCTGCTTGGGCAGGGCGGTCATGCCGCTCGATCAATGTGCGTGAGCACGCCAAGGTGTGGCGTCGTAGTGGCCATGTGAACGACACGCCGGAACCTTCGAGTCGTCTACTCGTGAGAACCTTGGCGCTGCCATGATGCCTGCTGATGCTCCACGTCCCCGTCGCCCCGGGCCGAAGCGACCCGAGGGTGCGCCTTCGGGCCCGGACGAGGTTCGCCGTGCCGTGCTCGATGCTGCAGCATTGCTCTTCGCTGCAAGGGGAATCGACGGCGTGTCTCTGCGGGACATCGCTGAGGCCGCCGATGTCCACCCCGATCTGATCAGGCGGTACATCGGCCTGCGGAGTGAGGTTGTCCTCGCCGTATTCGACGACCTGTCCGCCCAACTCGCCGTGGATGTCGCGGACAATCCGCTCTCCGGCCAGGGGCACGGTCCCGACACGGTGATGGGCAAGTGGGTGCGCGTGGCGAATGCGCTTGTCGTCTCGGGCCAACCACTCGTCGCGACGGAGGCGTTCAACCCGGTCCAAGCCATGGCCAGGACCCTCGAGGACGCCTACGGCCTCGACCCGCTGGCAGCCCGAGTCCGAGCGGCGCAGATCGTCGCTGACGCACTGGGGTGGCGGATATTCGAGGACTTCCTCATCCAGGCCGGAGACCTTGATGGAGTCCCCCTCGACGCATTGCATGAGGAGTTGGTCCATTCGGCCCGTCGCCTCGGCGCGACGCCCTGGCCGTCGCCCCCGGACCCTCCATCCCACCGGAACTGACCTCTCCCGACGCCCGGGACCTTTCGGCCCTAGTGCGAACGTCCCTCCTGGCCCACAATGTGGGTGGTCGCACACATTCGGTGCACTCCGGGACTCGGGACTCTCCCGGGGCGCGAAGAAGAGGAGTTGGACGATGGCAGAACCAGTGAAGCAGTCGACGACGGTGCCGCTCCGGTGGGACGAGGTGTACTTCACCAACTGCCCGATGGTCTCGACGAACAACGTCGACCAGGAGCTCGGGTGGTGCCGGGAGGAGTTCAAGAAGATCGGCGTCGAGTACGCGTTCCTTCGCTCCCGTCCCGAGAACAACTGGTATCCGCACTACATCCACAACCTGGACAATCTGATCCGGTTCGGCGGCCTCTATCCGCCGATCAACGTCCATGCGGACATCCGGCGTACCCGGCTCCTCGGAGTCACCCAGGTCTATGAAGGCGGGGCGATGCTGGTGCGCTCTCGCGACGACATCTTCACGATGCAGGACCTCAAGGGCAAGAAGGTGGGCCTCACCAAGAGCCTGAACACCATCAAGAACGACTGGTGGCGCGTCCAGGAGGAGGCCGGCATCGAGCTCATGCTGCGGGTCAACGGCATGACCCGTGACGACGTCGAGATCGTCGAGTTCCCCTACCCCGACGACTGGTACGACAAGCCCGAGATGCTCAAGGTCAACATGAACAACCCGTCGGAGTTGTGGATGCGCCGCGATCACAAGCACGATCTCGCCTTCCGGCCGCTCGAGACCTCCCTCGAGAGTGGCGCGGTCGATGCCATCTACACCCAGAGCAAGGTCTTCCAGCACCTCCAGGAGGCGACCGGCAAGTTCAAGGCAATCGAGGACCTGTCCCGCTACCCGGACTGGACGCTGCAGATGGCCAATTGCCCAGCCGTCGCCACGTGCACCGACGTGATGGCCGACGAGCACCCGGAACTGGTGATCGCCTACATGAAGGCGATGATCAAGGTCGGGCGCTGGGCCAACGCCAACAAGTACGCCGCCGCCGGCATCCTCAACCGGCAGACCTTCTACCGGGACGTCGAGGACACCTACCTGGGCATCAAGGACGTCGACATGGTCCCCAACCTGTCGCCGCAGAACATCGTGTCGGTCGAGATCGGCAAGGACTTCATGCTGAGCCACGGCTACATCAAGCGTGATTTCGACGTCCACGAGTGGGCTGCACCGGAGTTCCTCGAAGAAGCCGCCAAGCAGCTCATCGAGGAGGAGTGGACCATGGTCACGACGGCCAAGCTCCCCGAACCGACCACACTCGAGGCATCCGGGCACCTGCGCCTGGGCTGACGACCGAGGACGCCTACGGCACTGTCCGCTTATCAGTACGAACCACACCGAATGAAGGAGCAACTTCCGTGAGTACGACCGCAATGCAGATGATCATGGATGCCAAGGGCCAGGTGGGCACTGTGGGGGCCGAGGCGGCCGCAGGCGAACTCGCCTCGGGTTCCGCGGTCCTCGTCGACGTGCGCGAGCCCGAGGAGTGGCAGCACGGGCACATCGACGGGTCGGTGCCTGCCCCTCGTGGCCTGCTCGAGTTCATCGCCGACCCGACCAGCCCTCGCCACAACGAGGCGATGGATCCCGCCAAGCGGACCATCGTGGTGTGCGCATCGGGAGCCCGTGCCACCCTGGCGGCACTGACGCTCACGACCATGGGCTACGCGGACGCCGTCGTGATGGAAGGCGGCCTCAAGGCCTGGGCAGAGGCCGGGCTGCCTACCACTGAGCACGCGGCGGCGGGCATCTAGTCCGGACAGCTGGCGTCCAGGACGGAGCTCCGGTCCGGGCGCCCACAACAAGGAGGTAGTCACATGCTTGCGTACGTCTTCCCGATCATGGGGATCTTCTGGTCGATGCTCATCTTCATGGGCTTCGTCCTGATGATCTTCCTGATCGTCTGGTGCTTCATCGACAACTTCGCACGCCACGACCACCACGGCTGGGCCAAGTTCGGCTGGACCGTCTTCATCCTCTTCGTACCCGTCTTGGGGGCCCTCGTCTACATCATCGCCCGCCCGCGATGACCTGATCCACCACTCGAACGAAAGGCAACAGACATGACAGACACCAACATCGACGAACTGGGACCGATCGACTACCTGGTCGTGGAGTTCCCACCCGGGGTCTCCCACTTCACCGGCGAGATGGCAGCGGAACTGGCCAAACTGGTGGACGCGGGGATCATCCGGATCCTGGACCTGATGGTCCTGGTGAAGGACGAGAAGGGGGAGATCGACGCCCTGGAGCTCGAGGACCTCGAGTCCACGGACGAGCTCCGGGTGGCGGAGACCGAGCTGGCCGAACTCCTGGCGGCCGACGACGTGGCCGATCTGGCCGCGGCGATGGAACCGGGGACTGCGGCGGGGGTCCTGGTCTGGGAGAACGCCTGGGCCGCCCCCTTCGCCTCCGCCGCCCGTCGCCAGGGCGGGCAGCTCATCGCCAACGGACGAATCCCGATCCAAGCAATCCTGGCCTCGCTCGAGGCCGACGAGGAAGGAGACTGACATGCCACTCGGAGTCGGACGTAGAGGACGCCGCGGGATCATCGGAGGCCCGGTGGCCCGGACGGCCGCCGTGGTGGGAACCACCGCAGTCGTCGCACACGGGGTGGGCCGTCGCCGGGACCGGCGGGAAGACCGCCGGGACGATCGCGGCGACCGCCGGGACGACCGCAGGGACCGACGCTGAGGGCGGGTCGGCGATGACCGGCGCACTATCGATCGGTCACGTCGACCTCTTGCGTCGATCAGCTGGCGGTGCCCCGCACGGTGACGTCGGCCCCTGGTGGCTAGCAGCAGAACTGGCCACCGGGCCACCGGATGGATGGTCAGACGGCCGGTGCTGATCGCCCTGCTGCTCGTGCTCGGCGTGGACCTGGTGGTCGTGCTCGTCTTGGTGCTCCTGGTGATCGGGCACAATCGCTGGCTCGAGAAGCAACCGGGTCAGTTCGCTGGGGCGATCCGGGTGTCCTCCGGTGAGGTGAACGGACTCCGATCCAAGTGGGCGCGGGGGTCCGGCCGTTGGGTGCGTGATGTCCTGGTGTGGAACGGGGCTCCGATGAAGCTGCGCAATCACGTGATCGGGATCGACGAGATCGCCAGTCAGCGCAATGCCGAAGCGGGCGAGGTGAAGCGGCTCGGCACGCATCCGGTGGTCGCCCAGTTGGTCGCGGGCGGCGCAGTGATCGAAGTGGTCGCCGCCGGTGAGGATCGCGACCAGCTCGTCGGCGACGTGGAGGTCTGATGGCCGCTCTGCTCGCGCTGTTGGCGGCGACGGCCTTTGCCTTCGGGAACGTTCTCCAGCAGAAGGGGACGCTCGAAGCCCCGGCATCGGGCGACGATCCCCACTCTTGCCCAGATCCTGAAGCGGCCGGTCTGGCTGGCCGGTGGGGCGCTGCAGGTCAGCGGATGGGTTCTCCAGGCCGCGGCGCTCGACCGGGGCTCGCTGGTCGTCGTGCAGTCGCTGTGCGCCATGAGCTTGGTCATCGCCCTGCCAGTCGGTGCTCGCCTGACCAATCAGCAGATCGATCGCCGGGTCATCCTCGGGGCGGTGGCCATGATCGCCGGCATCGTCCTGTTCCTGTCGGTCGGGCAGCCACAGAAGGGCGTCGCCCACCCGAGTGCTGCGGCCTGGTGGTCGGCCTGCATCTCGGCGGCCGTGATCGTCTTCCTGCTCGCCCGGATCGGGCGTCGTCACGACGGAGCACTCCGGGCGCTGTACTTCGGTGCCGCCGCCGGTGTCGGCTTTGCGCTGCAGGCATCGGTCACCAAGGAGTTCATGTCGATTTTCGGTGGGGGCCTGGACGCCATTGTGCACAGCTGGACCACCTACGCCCTGGTCGCCTCCGCCGTGGTCGGGTTCGTGCTCCAGCAGTCCGCACTCAAGACCGGCGTCCTGGCCCCGGCCATGGCCTCGTCCAATGCCGTCACCCTGTTCGGGAGCGTGGTCTTCGGGGTGACCATCTTCGAGGAGAAGCTCTCGAACCGGGTCCAACCGGTTGGCACCGGTGATCATCGGCCTTGCGGTTGCACTGGTCGGTGTGGTGCTGCTGGCCGGGACCAAGCCGCCGCAGGTGGCGCAGCCGTTGCCGTTCACGAAGCAGTCCCAACCGCCGGATCCACAGGCAATGCCGGCATCATGACCAGGCGACAGGGCCCGATCGGCCTGACTGGTCGCCATCGGGCCGAGTCGTAGACGGATGGCCGTCGCTCTTGCGATCTTCGCCTTGTACTGCCTGGTGGCGGGCCGACTCGACCGCTGGTCGATCACGGCCCCGATCGTCCTCGTCGCATTCGGGGCCATCCTCGGCGAAGCAGGCCTGAACCTCTGGCACGTGTCCGCCGGGGCCGAGCTGGTCAAGTTGGTCGCCGAACTCACCCTGGCCCTGCTCCTCTTCGTCGACGCGTCGACCATTCGCCTGAAGGACGCAGGCGGAGACGTGCGGCTCCCGGGGCGGTTGCTCGGGCTCGGACTTCCCTTGACCATCGGGCTCGGCACACTGGTGGCCCGCGTCGTCCTGTCCGTGCCATGGGCCGAGGCGGCCCTCATCGGCTCCATGCTGGCACCCACCGACACGGCGCTCGGCCTGGCGGTGGTGACCAACGAGCGGGTACCGGCAAGGGTCCGCCGGGCACTCAACATCGAGAGCGGGCTCAACGACGGGATCGTCACGCCGTTCGTCGTCTTCTTCCTGGCGGTGGTGGCGGCAGAGGCGGAGCACCAGCACTGGATCCTCGGCGGCATCAAGCAGATCGCCCTGGCGGTCGCTGTCGGGGCAGCGATCGGCTGCGCAGCCGGGCTGCTGACGGCCCGGGCCAGACAGGCGGGGTGGACGACGCCTCTATCAGAAGCTCTGGGCGTCCTGAGCCTTGCCCTGCTGTCGTATGAGGGTGCCGTCGCCGTCCACGGCAATGGGTTCGTCTCGGCCTTCGTCGCTGGCGCATGTTTCGGGACAGTGACCCGCCGCCGACTGCACCAGTCGGACGCCCTCCGCCACTCGACGGAGCTGACCGAGAATGTCGGGCTGTACGGATCGTTCGCCGTGTGGCTGACCTTCGGGGCGGTGTTCGTCGGGCCCGTCCTGCGGGGAGGGCTGCACTGGCGCCCGATGCTCTATGCCGTGCTCAGCCTGACGGTCGTCCGCATGGTGCCGTGGCGGCGGCACTGCTCGGCATGCACCTCCGCTTCGACACCGTCGCCTTCGTCGGCTGGTTCGGACCCCGGGGTTTGGCCTCTGTGGTCTTCACCTTGCTGGTCTTCGAGGACCTGAACGGGGCGGGACCGGCGGCGGGCATCGTCGAGGTGGCGACCTGGACGATCCTGTTCTCGGTGATCGCCCACGGACTGTCGTCGGGTCCATTGTCCAACTGGTACGGGAAGCGGCTGGCCGGATGCGATACCTCCACACCTGAACTCCAGGTGACCCCCGAGATCCGCGTCCGGACACGGTCGTTGCGCGGCCGGACGTGGCGCCACGCCCGCCCAGTGGAGAGAGCGAACGACCGATGACACCTCAGCCTGACGAAGAATCTAGTCAAGCGAAGCAAGGGCCTCATCCCGGAAGCGTGCGGGCGGCACTTCGGACTCAGCGGGCGGCCGCGTTTGCTGGCATTGCCTTCTCCATCCTCTGCGCGCTCGCCATGGTGTGCATCCGACTGGTGGTGCCACCCTTCCCGAGTGATAGCGGTAAGTGGCTCGTCGACTCGTCACGACGGGACCTTGTCCTCTTCGCGTTGAACCTTGTTCCCTTCGCCGGGATCGCGTTCTTGTGGTTCATCGGCGTCATCCGCGACCGTGTCGGGGCATCGGAGGATCGCCTATTCGCCACCGTCTTCTTGGGGAGTGGATTGATGTTCACGGCCATGCTCTTCGCCGCCGTTGCCGTGGCGGCAGGCATGATCGATCAGGCCGGACCTCATTACGTAAACCTGGTCAACTCCGGCACCTGGGGAACCGAGCGACACATCACGGGAGAGCTCATGGCTCTCGCCATGAGGATGGCGGGGGTGTTCACCATCGCTACGTCGACCATCTTGTTGCGCACCCGCACGATGCCGAAGTGGTCGGCCCTCGCCGGCTACGTCATCGGGGTCGCTCTCCTCCTACTTGTAGGACTGGTCCCTTGGCTCCAGCTGCTCTTCCCGGCCTGGGTCTTCCTGCTGAGTCTGATGATCCTGTATTCGCACTACCGACGGCCACGGGAGCGCGTGCACGACGGCAGCGAGAAAGACATGGCGCAATGAAAGTCTTGCGAAAGAAGTGCCCGGTAGTTCGAGTCGAGGGCTCGGCAAACCGGCTGCCATTCGGCGTCCCTCTAGTGCTTGGTCAGGCAACTTTCGCGAGCGCGTCCTGGTATCTCCCTTGGAATTTCGGATTCTTGAGATGACTCTGCACGGCCCACTCAAAAAGGCACACTGGTGCCCGAGTACACGATCCATGGCACCAAGAAGCTGCTCGATCGAGTGAAGCAACCCATCAAGCCCGCCGTGGAGCACCCGACGACGGCCCTGGGGAACTGGTGTGCCACCACCGCATTCTGGCGACCACAGGTGGCCTTCTTGGTCAACAAGGCGACGCTGTTCCCGGTGCTTCTCCCGCTGGCTCCGGCAATCTCGATCGCAGCGCGGTTCCCTGATGCGCTCGAGTCGATCCTCAAGGCCCTCGGGGTGAGTCCCGCATTCATCGCATCAGAGCGCTGGGCTATGTCCGAGGCAAGCTTCTCCAAGACCGCCAATCGATCCGTGCTCGGCGTCATGAATCGGCTCGAGCTCGAGATGGATTACGCACGCGATCGTGTTGGCGAAGACCTGCTGGAACTATCCCTTCACATGTCCGATCACCTCGTCGGTCCCCTGCGGAGAACCGAGTTCAGGACCCCCCAGGGAGAAGCTGCTAGATGTCGTGGAGGCTCAGGCGTGACCTGGTTCGCTAGCTCCAGCGAAAGGGGTTTGAAATAGGAGACAAACGTGCCTGAGCGATCGGACACGCGAAGTACGCCCTGACCTAGTGAAACGTTGTATTTCTGACAACGTGTGGACCTTTGGGGACGGCTTTCAAACCCTCCTGACACCCTCGACACGGCTCCTGAACAGGGGTTCCTGGAAGATCCAGCGGCCGGCTCGAAGCCGCAGAAGACCCCACAGCGGTCCGCGAATCGCCCGGGGGCCGACGGTCCGGACCATAGGGGACAGCATTCAAACCCCGGCTCCAGGGTGCTCCACATCGGCGTCGATGGCGTCGACTCCCCCACCTCAGGAAGTACTGCGCGACGCCCAGCGAAGCCAGTCCAGCGTCAACTGAACCCTGCTGAAGTTGCAGCCGCGGCTGCTCATTACCAGCACGGCCGTTCGTTGAACGACCTTGCTCGGGAGTTCGGTGTCCACCGTCGCACGGTGGCCGACCATCTCGACCGAATTCGGCGTCGCCCGGAGGGTCAACCTCCCAAAGCTGACACCACCGGATATCGAGCAAGCAGTTAGCCAATATCAAGCTGGCGATTCGCTGGCCACCGTGGGGAAGGCCTTGAACGTCGATCCGTCCACCATTCAGCGAGCACTCAGACGTGCCGGTGTCGTGATTCGGGCTCGGCCTGGATTCTGAACATTCTTGGCTCTCGAAGGTGGCCTCGATGGCGAGCGAGTCAAGGCCATCGGGGTTCGAAGCTCAATACGTCCATGGGAAACAGGACAGGCAGCGTGGTAGGTAACACCCTCCTCCAGCACGCCAATCAGTCTGGGGCGGTGGAGAGCTTGGTCGCCTCTACATTGGATGCAATGACTGGCCCTCGCAATCCGGTGATTCGGCTCTAGGTCGCTGACGGGCTCCTCCACGTGGGGATCAGATCAGAGAGGCCCGTTCGGCTGCCGTACTCGAGCTGAGGGCTCAGGGGTGGACATGGGGGCGCATCGGGGAGTCCTCGGTACGTACTCGCCAGCACGTGTGGCAGATGGGGCACGGACTCTAAGGAGCGGCAGCTCTGTGGTTCACGTCTCAGGATCGGCCTCTCCGTCGCCGGACTTTCGGTTCTTTCGTTCTTCAAGGCGCGGCGTAACCTTGTCTATCCAAAGTGACTTGATTTTGGGAGCTACCTTCACGATCCCGAAAACGGCGGCGCCGACCACGACCACACCCACGGCCATTAGGCGCAGGTCGACACCGGACTCGTCCGTGCTGATTTGGTCTCGTGTACCGCCATCAATCGCGACCGCTTGGGATTCACGAGTCGCTTTCACCTCGGCTCTCCGGGCGCGAGCTGCCTCTCTGGCCTTCTGCAGTTGCACGTCGCTGAGATCGAGATGCTTCTTGATCGAAGGATCCCAAGTCGTTTCTGACCAGTACCGGTTGTAGTGGTCGTATCCGCCAGTGCCCAGATGAATGTCCTTCACGTGGACAATCGGCATCGCCTTATCAGTGGTGCCCCACGCCCCCGGCTCTCCGTCCAGAAAGCCCTGATCCTTGAGAAGCATGTTCGTCTCGATAGCTGTCAATCCGAGTTGGTGGCCCAAAATTCGCGAAGAGATATTCGGTGACGTGTCCACGACTTCGTTCACCTGCTCTGCATGAAGTGCGCGAAGGCCTTGGAAGCTGACTTGACATGGCTTTCCCAAGCACCACGCTCCGCCATTGCTTTGGCGCACCAAGACACGTAGGCCCGGGCGGTGTTCTCGGACTTGCCCTTCGTCATCAAGTCAGCGCCGAACTCCTTCAGAAGCGAGACGGTCGCGGCGGGGAGCTGGGACTGGTACGGGCCCCGGCCAGACCCGACGACGGATTCGACAAGCTGCTCGGGGGTGAAGGGTGAAGTTGCCATACACCAACTCTAAACACTCGATAAGGCAAAGTAAAGGAAAATATAACACCCCAACAGGGACTGCTGCACGATCAGGTGTCAGGTTGACATGTGATGCCGAACTAGCCCTAGAAACTCTTCGTCTCATCTTTCAAACCCCGCCCCGACCAGGGACAACAAGCTGAATTCGTTGTGCTTTCCACAACATCCGTGGAGGTGAAGGGACTCGAACCCTCGGCCTCTACATGACGAACGGAGCTGCGGTGGTTCCCTGACCTGGGATTTCGCGGGAATTCCCAGGCCGCGTTGCTTGGCGAGGTGCACCGAAGGGCGAGGAAGTGCACGGTCGGGCAGCAGTTGAGTCCTGCTGAGTCCCGAGCACACCACAGGCGCGGTCGATTTGCCAGGGAAATCAGAGCTACCGCCGTAGACTTGGAGCAATGGCACGAACGCGCAGCCTCACTCTCGGCTCGGCAGCTCGGCGGGTCGAGATACCCGCCGACGCTCTCAAGGCGCTGAGGGAGCGGGGGCGGCAACATGGTGTCGACCAGAGCGCCCCAACACAACGTTCTTACGGCCGGTGCGCGTCGGACCAGGCCTGAATGATCTCGGGTCGTAGTCGGCCTTGCCTGGCGACGGGCAGCCCCACGGAGCGGGCCCACGCTCGAACCTCACTCGTAGAAGGTTCGGATACCGCCGGCACGCCCCGATCGGCAGATTCGACGCCGATGCGGGCGGCGGCGGCGGATTCACCCCTCGCCCAGGCGTGGGCTGCTGCGAGATAACGGTAGGTCCACTCTTCGGCGAGTGGGCGAGCCTCGCAGAACACAATCGGTACGCCAGGCCACCGGACCTGCAGTTCGGCGAGTCCGTCAGCAACAACAGCCGGGCGGATGCGTTCGAGCTTGTAGACCTGCGAATAGCGCTCCTCGACCACAACGGCAGCACGCGGCAAGGAGGCCATTTCGGCGATGGCGAAACGCAGCGTGCCGTTGGTCAGGCTGGAGACGAGGTCGGGTAGCGATTTGCGTTCCACTGCTGCAACCAGCCGGCCATCGAGTTCCAGGCCGTAGTCGCCGCAGGGAAGCGACCTTTTGATGGTGTGGACTTGCTGGTCGGAGAAGCGGTAGGCGTAGCGCTCCCGGGAGTCGACGATGATCTGTAGGTCGCCGATGCCACCAGCGCGAGCGGTCGGGACCCGCACATTCGGTCGTGCCTGCTTCCGAGTGCGTGGAGATTGCCAGAACACCGCATCTCGGCCACGAGCAGTGGTGAACACCAGCTGGGAGCGGTTCTCCCTGCCGCGAGCAAGTACAAGGTCGATCGATGCGCCGCGACGCACACACGAGCGCACTGGGACTTGCTCCACGATCTCGGGCTCGCTGGGCCACTCGTCTATCGCAACCGGGTAACAGAACAGCGCCTTGGTCCGCGGCCAGGTGCCAGCGGTACGGAACACCAGCCCGTCGCCCAGCGGAACCCGCATCAAGTAGGGCAAGCGTGATTCGGGGTCGGGGTTACTGACTATTAGTAGTTCAGTCATCGACACCACCGAGAGAGCTTTCCCTCGCCGGCAGGCGACTCGCCGGCGGCCCGTCACGCTCCTCGACGACCGTAATCGACAGGGACTCCACCGGCATGAGCCACGACCGTAGACGGCGGTCGGGCGGCGGGCGTGTCAGGGTCATAATCCGTTGCCCGCAGGGTTTGGATTCAGCGTAGATGAAGGGACACGAACCCTCGCCCTCTCCATGGAGAATGGAGCGGCCGCTCTCCCTTGAACAGGGACTTCGCATCGATTTCCAGGCCATAGTGGTTGGGTGACGGGCACTGAAGGGTGAGGAAGTGCACGGTCGGGCAGCAGTTGAGTCCTGCTGAGTCCCGAGCACACCACCGGCGCGGTCGATTTGCCAGGGAACTCAGAGCTACCGCCGTAGACTTGGAGCAATGGCACGAACGCGCAGCCTGACGCTCGGACCCGCAGCCCGTCCGGTGGCGATCCCCGAAGCGTTCGATTGGGAGCCAACAGCCTCCGGGACCATCACGCTTCCGTTCCATGTGCGATGGAGCGATCCGGTCGTGGCGTACGACATGGCTGTGCGCAACGATCGGATCCGCGTCTACGAACAGGTTCTCCGTGAGGGCACCGAGGCGGACGTACGGCAGTACGTCGATCCCGCGGAACTCGCCGAGCTCCTCGATGAGCTCGTACTCCCGCCAACGGTCCGACGGACGTGGGAGGAATGGTTCCGACGCCACGATGAGGCGCGGGCGGAGTGCTGAGTGATCTTCAGCTCCGAGTTGCGAGAATCATCGCTGGGCTCGTAGAAGCCGAGGATTTCGCGCTCGCCGGTGGTGCTGCGCTCATCGTCCGTGGCGACGTGGAACGGGCCACTCGGGACCTGGACTTCTTCGGCACCAGTCCCGATGCAGTGGACCAGTTGGTCCCTGCAGCGGAGTCAGCGCTGCAGCAGGCCGGATTCCAAGTCGATCGGCTGATCGACAGCCCCGGATTTACCCGCTTTGTCGTCGCGGACGAACTCGATCGAACGGAGGTCGACCTGGCGAGCGACGCCCGGCTCTTTCCCCCGGAGGCAGGCCCGGGCTTCGACCTCCTGTCATCCGAAGAACTCGCCGCCGACAAGGTGCTCGCCGTGTTCGGCAGGGCGGAGGCCCGCGACTACGTCGACCTCATGTCCATCGAGCCTCGCTTTGGCCTTACGCGCCTCTTCGAACTGGCTCGCGAGAAGGATCGTGGCTTCAGCCCGGTCGTATTCACCGAGATGCTGGATCGCTTCCCACGCCTCCGACGGGACGAGTTCCCCATCGACGACGTTCGGTTCGAAGAGCTCCAGCATCGGGTTCAGGTGTGGCGAGTAGATGCACGCGAGCTGAGTTCACCAGAAGAGCGGTCAGCGCAGCGAAGCAAGGCTCGAGATACCGGAATGGACCTCGGGCACTGAGCGGCAGACTCCGGACCGGCATCTGGGCAGAGCCAGATCCTGCCGGTCCCGATGAGGCCTCTGAGCCCTGTTGAGTCCTACACCTGCCCAGTTGACCTCGCTCCCGGAGGAAAGGGGGCTCCGTTGGCCATTGACCTGACGGCTCCTCCACTGCACCGGTCCGGCTGAAGGTCGCCAGCTACTCGTCTGACGTAGCGCTCATCGACCTTCCGGAGATCCCACTTTGTAGCCCCTGAACAGGACTTTCAGTGGAGGTGAAGGGACTCGAACCCTCGGCCTCTACATTGCGAACGTAGCGCTCTACCAGCTGAGCTACACCCCCGGGACTGTCTGAGATTAGCCGCCCAGGAGCAGGTCACCGGACTGATTCACCCTCGGACCGAGCCATGGCTCTCAGGAGGTGGGGGTCGCAGTCGATGTTGTCGTTGGCAGGCTCGTGGAAGTCGTGGGTGGCACGGCGGTCGTGGTCGTGGTCGTCGTCGGGGAGGGGGCCGTGGTCGTCGTGGTGGTCGTGGGCATCGTGGGCGGGGGCACGAAGGTGAACATTCCCTGAGCGCAGTCGGTCGGGGCCTGCGCCACCACGACATAGACCCCGGGCATGTTGGAGAACGTCCACACATTGAGCGGCGGCCCGTCCTGCAGGCAGGCCAGAGCCGGTGATGTGGTCGCCACTGTCGTCACCGTGCCCACGAACAGTGGTGCACCGGGCGAGGCCGGCGGCGTCACTGGCGTCAGCGGCACGGTGCTGAAGTTCCACACGGCGGTCGTGGCGAAGCCACTTCCTGGTGGCAGGGTCACCGTGGGTCCGGTCTGGTAGTCCTTGGCGGGGGGAGCGTTCCCCAGCAGAGCGGCCAGATTGGCCGGGTTGTTCCCGTCCATCCCTAGTGCCCAGATGCCCAGCCCGGCGATGTGGAACGAGTTGGCCAGCTGGGCCTTCAGGGCCAACGAGGTCGGATCGTCGAAGAACGTCTCGTGCCATTGACTGCCTACCTGATACGCCGTCCACGGCGTCTGGGTGGTCGGGTCCCAAAAGGTGGGGTGGCCCGACAAGGCGATGACCCCGTCACTGAGCGGCGACTCGCCACCAGTGGCTCGTGCGGTGCGGGTTCCGTCCGTCGTTGGCCAGTCGTAGCCGTAGTAAGGGACACCGAGAATCACCTTGCTCGGGGGCACCACCGCAGTGAACTCCTGCAACGCCTCGGTATCGCTGTAGCCCCCGCCGACGAGCGGTGCTGTGGCGCTCGGTACCGACCGACTGTTCATGTCGTAGGCCATGACGAAGAATCCATCAAGCGCCGGGGCCAAGGCGGCGACGTTGTAGAACCCGGCTCCATCGGAAGCAGCGCTGGCGTAGGTGGCCATCGTCACCTGCCAATGAGGGTTGGCCGCGTGCAGGGCCCCGGCTACCTGTGTGATCAACGAGGTAAGCCCGTTGCGATCAGCACTGCCCTGTCCCTCGAAGTCGAAGTTGACCCCGTCAAGATTCTTGGCCGACACCGCAGAGATCAGCGCGGCCGAAGGCGCGCCGGAGCGCCCGGATCCGACGTGACGGCATTCAACGAACTCTGACTGAAGCAGGTCACGGTGAGCACGACCCGATCCCCGGCGGCGTGCGACCTGTTGACCAGATTGACCAGATCCTGGCTCTCGTAGCCGTTCCATCCGGCGCCACTCTGATTGAGCGTGCCGTCGGCGTTGGCGTCAACGCTGAAGTACGCGAGCGTGGTGAGGCTCTGCACGTCGAACCCACTTGACTGGGGCAACGTCCAGTAGGGGGCGTATCCGAAGATCTCGTGGGACTGCAGCGGCGCGGCTCCGGCCAGTGAGGGCGGAGCCGGGGCCGGGGTGGACGTGGCCGGGGTCAGGGTGACCGCCGGGTGCACCCGCGTGGCCTGCACGCCGTTGCCCACGTTCAGCGCGTGGATCGGCGTCGATGTCTCTGGCATGCGGGCGGCGGCCGCCGACTCGAAGGCCCGACCGCTCCCGGCGAGCAGCATCAGGGCCAGTATCCCCACGGCGATCGGTCCCACGCGCCGCCGATCGAGTCCGCGCTGAGGATCGCTGTCTCCACGACGAATCGAGGAGAGCCATCCGATGGCCGATGCCCAGGCCGCGACGGCCAGCGCCGACGCCGGACCGACCCGGTGCCGAAGACGCTGCCGCACCTGACACTGCTGAGGCGGCCGTCGGTTCCGACCGAGCACCGCGGCGAGGAACGGCTCGACGATCCTGGGTGGGTAGGACGTACCGAGCCCGGGCAGCGCCCTCCAACCCGTCCGTCTGGGCCAGGTCGATCTCGACGACCTTCCCGACCGATCCGTCAGGGAGGAGGGCCGGGTGGGTGACCCTGACGGCCTGCAGTGCTGTCCAGGGGAGGAGTGTGGGCACGGCTCGGGGTTCGCCGGTCGACCCGAGGAGCGCAGTCCCGACAACCAAACCCGCGGGAGCTGCCACCAGGTCCACCGGGCCCGTCGGCTCGAAGACGGCGCGATCGCCGGAAGGGACGGGTCCCGACTCTCCCGGGAACAAGGCGGGCCCTTCAGCAGTCAGAGGCAAGGGCTCCGTGGACCACTGCCCCAGCATCGGGACGGTCGGGGTTGGACGGACGGCGGAGTGGTCTCATGGAGAGTCTCGGGAAAGAAGCGGCCGGTGACGGAGCCGCTGAGGCGTGCTCGAACCGCACTTTCAGTGGCAAGACTATCACTCTAAGCATTATTAGGCCAGGCACAAGGGGGTTCTTGCCGCCGGGCCACCCCAATCTAGATGACCGTGGAGGCGCGGTCGAAAGGGGTGGAACTAAAGGTTTACCTTGCCCTTCCGACAATTACCGTGCAGGCCGTCGTTCCGTGGCGAAACCAGACTGGTCCCCATGACGTCGTTCCCCATACACCGCACCCGGCCCGGCCGGTAGCTCCATGATCTTCGTCGAAGGCTTCCGCCTCCTGTTCGTCCTGGCCGGCTCGGCCGCCGGTTTCGAGATCGGCCGCCACGCCGACTCCAACCCCCACGCCCCGATCGTCGGCCTGCTGCTCGGCGCGGCCATCACCTACGTATTGGGCGGGGTGGCCGGGCGCCTGGCCGACCGGGGACTCCAGCACGCCGTCTTCCTGTTCCGCAACACCCCCCCGGGTGAGATCTTCGCCGCCTCGATCATCTCGACCACCGGCATGCTGCTCGGCCTGGTCGTCGGGCCTCCCCATCCTCCTCTTGGCCCGTTCGGGCTTCACCCTCCTGATGATGGCGGTGGCCTCGTGGGTCCTGGCCACCCTGGGCTGGCGGCTGGGATCGGTCAAGGGCCGCCAGATCATCGCCGCCGCCGGACTGTCCCGCATCCTGGCCCCGCCAGTCGGCGCCCCCGCAGGGCCACGCCCTCCTGGTGGACGGCTCGGCCGTCATGGACCGCTACCTGATGGTGCTGGGCAGGAACGGGCTGCTGCCCGGAGGCCTCGTCATCCCCCAGTTCGTGATCGACCACCTCCGGTCGGTGGCCGAGGCCCCCGACCCGGTGAGCTCACGTCGGGCCCGGCGGGGCCTGGAGTCGATCGAGGCCCTTCGCGAGCTGGCCGTCCCGGTACACGTGGCGCGGGACGAGGTCCCCGAGGTGGACGACCTGGTCATCAAGCTGCTCACCGTGGCCCGTCGGGTGGGACTGCGCATCGGGACCTGCTCCAGCGCGGTGGTCGACGAGGCGGTCCGCTGGGACGTGGCCGTGGTCGATCTGCGGGAGGTGGCCCACGGGCTCAGTCCCGAGCACCTGCCCGGAGAGCGGCTCGAGGTCGAGCTCATCCGCGAGGGCCGTCAACCCCGTCAGGCCATCGGCTACCTTCCCGACGGCGACATGGTCGTGGTCAACGACGCCACCCACATGGTGGACCAGGGGACGGTCGAGGTCACCGTGCTCTCGACCCGACCCACCAGCCAGGGGGTCATGGTCTTCGCCAAGCTGGCTTCCGACCAGGTCGCTCGCCGGAGCTCAGCCACCTCGACTGAGCGAGGCCTGACCGCTGCGAGGGCGGCATCGATCATGCGTCCTTGACCGCCGCCACCAGCTTGGTGAACGTGTCCTTGGCATCGCCGAACAGCAGCGTGGTCTTGTCGTCGAAGAGGAGCTCGTTGTCGATGCCGGCGAAGCCCGGCCGCATCGAGCGCTTGAGGAACACGATGTTCTCCGCCTCGTCGGCGTTGATGATGGGCATGCCGTAGATCGGGCTCCCCGGGGTGTTCTTGGCCGCCGGGTTGACGGTGTCGTTGGCCCCGACCACCAGGGCCACGTCGGCCGTCGCCATCTCGGGATTGGCCTCGTCCATCTCCTTCAGCTCGTCGTAGGGGACGTTGGCCTCCGCCAGCAGCACGTTCATGTGGCCCGGCATCCGCCCGGCCACCGGATGGATGGCGTAGAAGACCTCGACGCCCCGCTCCATCAGCAGGTCGGCCAGCTCCCGGGCGGTGTGCTGGGCCTGGGCCACGGCCAGTCCGTAGCCCGGGATGATGACCACCTTGCGGGCGTAGGCCGAGCAGCACCCCGATGTCCTCGGGCGTGCCCGACCTGACCGTGCGGGTCTCGCCGGTGCCGTCGGCGCCCCCGGTCGCCGTCACCACCGAGCCGAACGCGCTGAACAGGACGTTGGCCAGCGACCGGCCCATGGCCTTGGACATCATCCGGGTCAGCAGGATGCCCGAGGCGCCCACCAGGGTGCCGGCGATGATCAGCAGGTTGTTGTCGAGGGTGAAGCCCGGAGGCGGCCACGGCCAGACCGGTGAACGAGTTGAGCAGCGAGATCAGCACCGGCACGTCGGCGCCGCCGATGGGCAGCACGAAGATCACGCCGAGCACCAGCGAGAGCAGCGCCGTGGCCACCAGCAGCGGGCACGCTCGCCGGTCACCAGGTCGCCACGGCCAGCGCGACGATGGCCAGCCCCACGATGGCGTTGATCACCTGCTGGGCCGGGTAGGTCACCGGTCGACCGGTCATCAGCTCCTGGAGCTTGGCGAAGGCGATGGCGCTCCCGGCGAAGGAGACGCAGCCCACCAGCACGCCGAAGAGCACCTCGACGATCCGGTAGACGGCCGGCTTGCGCCGGCGCCTCGATGAGGAACGACCACCATGGAGACCAGGGCGGCGGCCCCGCCGCCCACGCCGTTGAAGATGGCCACCATCTGGGGCATCGCCGTCATCTTCACCTTGCGGGCGGCCGGCACGGCGATGGCCGCGCCGATGGCCATGGCCACCAGCGTGAGGACCAGGTTCAGCGAGTGGGCCCGCACCTGCGGGTAGGCGAAGGTCAAGCCCACCGCCACGCGCCGCCGCGGCCGCGGCCAGCAGGTTGCCGTTGCGGGCGTGCTTCGGCGAGCTCAGGCCCTTGAGGGCCAGGATGAAGCCGACGGCGGCCAGCAGGTAGACCAGGTCGATCCAGGTGTTGAGGGTCACTGGGCACCGCCGGTCGGTGCTGTCTCCGGCAGCGTCCGGGGCCTTCGTGGCCCGCTCGGACGGCTTGGCCTTGAACATCTCCAGCATCCGGTCGGTGACCACGAAGCCACCGACGATGTTGAGGGTGGCCAGCAGCACCGCGAGGAAGGCCAGGGTGATCTGGACCGCGCCGTGGGCACTCCCCATGATCAGGATGGTCCCCACCAGCACGATCCCGTGGATGGCGTTGCTCCCCGACATCAACGGGGTGTGCAGGATGCTCGGCACCGCGTTGATGACCTCGATGCCGACGAACGCGGCCAGGACGAAGACGGTCAGGAACTCGAGGATTCCGGTGCTCATGACTCCGTCTCCTGATCGGATCCTTCGGTCGCCGGCGGTGTCGCTCCGGCGGCCGGGGCTGCCGGGGCGGGTTCGGCGACGGTCGGCGGCGCCAGGCCCAGGGCCTCGGCCGTCGGACCGTGCACCACCGGTGCCGGCCCGCACCACGCAGGTGCCGGCCACGATCTCGTCCTCGAAGTCCGGGGCCAGCTCGCCGTCCTTCACCAGCAGCCCGAGGAAGTTGGCGATGTTGCGGGCGTAGAGGAAGCTGGCGTGGGTGGGCATCGAGGCCGGGGGGTTGGCTGAGCCCCACCACGGTCACCCCGTGGACACCACGTCCTCACCGGCCACCGACAGCTCGCAGTTGCCGCCCGAGTCGGCGGCCATGTCGACGATGACCGAGCCCTCGCCCATCCCCTCCACCATCGCCGTGGTCACCAGGACCGGCGCCTTGCGCCCGGGGATCTGGGCGGTGGTGATGACCACGTCGGACGCCGCCACCTCGGCGGCCAGCAGCTCCTGCTGCTTGGCCAGGTACTCCGCCGACTGCTCCTTGGCATAGCCGCCGGCGCCGTCCTGGGTCTCGAGGTCGAGCTCGACGAACTTGGCCCCGAGGCTCTGCACCTCTTCTTTGGCCGCGGCGCGAACGTCGTAGGCCCGCACCACCGCCCCCAGCCGCCGGGCGGTGGCGATGGCCTGCAGGCCGGCGACCCCCGCCCCCATCACCAGCACCTTGGCCGGCGGCACGGTGCCCGCCGCCGTCATGAACATGGGGAAGAACTTGGCCAGGTGCTCGGCCGCCGACAGGCCGGCCCGGTAGCCGGCCACCGTGGCCTGCGACGAAAGCGCGTCCATGGACTGGGCCCGGCTGATGCGGGGCAGCAGATCGAGGCTGTAGACGGTCGCCCCCCGGGCGGCCAGGGCCTGCACGGTGTCGGCCGCGGCCACCGGCTGGAGGAAGCTGATCAGGAGACACCCCTCGGGGCAGGGCGCCGACCTCCTCGGCGGTCGGAGGCTGGACCCGGGCCACGATCGGCGGCACCGGACAGCGCGTCGAGCCGCGCTGGCGCCACGGTGGCCCCGGCCTCCCGGTAGGCGTCGTCGGAGAATCGGGCGGCCAGTCCCGCGCCGGACTCCACCACCACCTCGACGCCGGTCTTGGCCAGTCTGGAGGCCACCTCGGGGACGATCGCCACACGATCCTCACCCGGCCGGGACTCTTTGACGACAGCGAGTTTCACGGCCAGAGGTATACAACAAATTGGCCGGTTCCGCCTAGCCGGCATCGCCCGAACTACCGGGCTCGACGGCCGGAATCGGTCGGCCGCGGAGCCTCGGCCGAGGCCGGCGGCGCCAGGCCTGCCGCGGACTGGGCTCAGTCTTGGTCGGTTTCGTCCGACTCCGGTGCCGGTGAGCGCAGCTGCCTCAGCCGCCCTGGTCAGGGGCCCGCCGTCGCCGTAGGTCGACGGCCGGACTCGCCCCGGCGTTCGGCGGCCGAGCCGTCGGCCGGCTCGTGGGGCCGCAGGCGTCCGGATCTCGGTGCGGGAGAACTGGGGCACCTCGGGGCCGCCGGCCAGTGAGGCGGCGTGCTCGCCGGACATGGGCCGGGCGAAGAAGAACCCCTGGGCGGCATCGGCGTTGAAGGACCGGACGATCTCCACCTGGGCCGCCGTCTCCACCGCACTCCACGATGGCCGACATCCCGAGCGAGTGGGCCATGTGGATCACCGTCTCCACCACCAGTCGGTTGATGCCCTGGGTGGACTCGAGGCCGGCGATGAACGAGCCGTCGATCTTGACGGTGCTGATCGAGTGGCGCTTGAACGGCTCGAACGACGACCAGTTGGTGCCGGCGTCGTCCACCGAGAGCTGCACGCCCATCTGCGAGAGGGCCTTGCAGGTCGGCCGAGGCGGCCGGGTCCACGATGGCGTCCTCGGTGACCTCGAGGGTCAGCTGACCGCTCCGGAAGCCCGGTCTGCTCCAGGGCGGCGGCCACCGCCTTCGAGACCTCACCCCGGCGGAGCTGGTGGATGGTGCAGTTGACGCCCAGCTGGATGCTCGGGCGACCAGCTGCAGGCCTGCTCGCACGCCTCCATCACCACCCACTGGGTCAGCGGCCCGATGTCCCCGTTCTCCTCGGCATGCGGGATCAGCTCGTTGGGTGAGATCAGGCCCTGGGTCGGGATGCTGCCAGCGGACCAGGGCCTCCATCCCGAGCAGCCGCCCGTTGGACAGGTCGACCACCGGCAGGTACTCGAGGAAGGGCGTCCCGGCCAGGGAGAAGGTGGGCTCGGTCTCGGTCAGCACGGGACCACCGTCCTGCGGCGCCCGACGGCCGCTGCCGCCGCTAGCCACGACCACCCCGGCCGAGAATCTCCTTGCACCTAGGGAGCATCGACCATCCTGCGGCCTCACTTGAGGGGTTTCAGGGCCCGATGGCGCACGATCGTCCCTGGTCGCGGCCGGCTCAGCGACCCGGACGCCGCCGCCGCCGCCGTCGTCAGCGTGGGATCGCCGTCGGTCGGTCCGCGCGGCCGCGGCCAGGAAGGCCGGCCACTCCCCTCCGCCGTGGGTCGACCAGGTTGGCGCCGGTCACGTAGGCCGGCCAGCGGGCGAGGCCAGGAACAGGCACGGTCCGGCCACGTCCTCGGGGGTGCCGAACCGGCCCGAGCGGGCACGGTGGCGGCCACCCGGGCCATGCCCTCGGGACCCCCGTAGTACTCGTCGGCGGCCTCGGTGGCCACCAGTCCGGCGCTCACCGCGTTGACCCGGACCTTCGGCGCCCACTCGACGGCCAGCGTCTGGGTCAGGTTGATCAGACCGGCCTTGGCAGCGCCGTAGGCCGACGAGCCGGGCGAGGGGCGGAGCCCGCTCACCGAGGCGATGTTGACGATGGACCCGCCCTCATCCTGGTCCTGCATGACGAGCATTGGCGGCCTGGGCGCAGTAGAGGGGCGCCAGCAGGTTGAGGGCCACGATCGACGCCGAGAACCGGGGCGAGGCCATCGGCCGCGTCGACCGAGGGTGAACCACCCGGCGTTGTTGACCAGGGTGTCGATCCTCCCGAACCGCTCCACCGCCGCCTCGATCACCGCCGCGGCCTGGTCGGCCTCACGGACGTCAGCCGGCCACGAAGGCCGCCGTCCGGGCCGGCCCCGTCGGCGTCGGTAGCCGCGGGCAGCCCGGTCCTCGGCTGCTCGGTGTCCGACCGCACACCACTACTTCGGCCCCGGCGGCCAGGAAGGCCTCGGCGATACCCCGGCCGATGCCCCTCGCCCCACCGGTGACCACCGCCGACCCGACCGGTGAAGTCGAGGACCTCCCCGAGATCGACAGAATCGAACGTGGCCACAGCTGCCTCCCGGTCTCCGACTGGTACTGTCCTGACGCTGTATCAGATCACGCCGAGTGCGTGCCCGCTCCCCGGCCCGCCTCCGGATGACCCGGGACGGCGGACCAGCACCGGGCCCGCGCCCATCGCACCCAACGACCGTCCGGAGCGTCGCATGCCCATCACCGTCCACCAGAACGCTCCCGGGAATCGCCGAGGTCGTCATCGACCACCCTCCGGTCAACGCCCTCGACGTGGCCGGCTGGTTCGCCCTGGCCGATGCGGTGCTGGCCGCAGGCCGGGTGCCCGACAACCGGGTGGTCATCGTGCGGGCGGAGGGCCGGGGCTTCTGTGCCGGCGTCGACATCAAGGAGATCCAGGCCCGCGGGGACGAGGCCCTCATCGGCGCCAACCGGGGCTGCTTCGCCGCCTTCGCTGCCGTCTACGAGTGCGAAGTCCCGGTCATCGCCGCCGTGCACGGGTTCTGTCTGGGTGGAGGGGTGGGTATCGCCGGCAACGCCGATATCATCGTGGCCTCCGACGACGCCACCTTCGGCCTGCCCGAGGTGGACCGGGGCGCCCTGGGCGCCGCCACGCACCTGTCCCGATTGGTCCCTCAGCACCGGATGCGCTCGATGGTCTACACCGCCGAGCCGGCCACGGCCGCCGAGCTGCACCACTACGGCTCGGTGCTCCGGGTGGTACCGGCCCACGAGCTGGTCGAGCGCGGCCTACGACGTGGCCACGACCATCGCAGCCAAGTCTCCGACCATTCTCCGCCGGGCCAAGGAGTCGCTCAACGGGATCGATCCGGTCGACGTGAAGAGTAGCTACCGGTTCGAACAGGGATTCACCTACGAGCTGCACGTCGCCGGAGTGGCCGACGAGCAGCGCGCCGCCTTTGTCGAGAAGCGCGACGCCGACACCACCAGGTAAAGGCCGACACCACCAGAACGAGGTACTCGTGGCTGACAAACGACTCACCCTCGACGAACTCATCGGCGAGCTCCGCAGTGGCATGACCATCGGCATCGGGGGATGGGGGTCTCGCCGGAAACCCATGGCCGTCGTGCGGGCCATCCTGCGGAGCGACCTCACCGACCTGACCGTGGTGTCCTATGGAGGGCCCGACGTCGGCCTCCTCTGCGCGGCCGGAAAAGTGAAACGGGCCGTCTACGGGTTCGTAACCTTGGACTCCATCCCCACCGACCCTCATTTCAGGGCCGCCCGCCAGGCTGGAGCCATCGAGTGCACGGAACTCGACGAGGGCATGTTCTACCTGGGACTGCTGGCCGCCTCCCAGCGGGTGCCCTTCCTGCCTACCCGGGCCGGCCTGGGCTCGGACGTGATGGTGGTCAACCCCTCCCTGCGCACTGTGGTCTCTCCCTACGAGGACGGCGAGGAGCTGGTGGCGGTCCCTGCCCTCCGGCTCGATGCCGCCATCGTCCACGTGAATCGGGCCGACGCCAAGGGGTCGGGCCAGGTCCTGGGGCCCGATCCCTTCTTCGACGACCTGTTCCTCGGGGCCGCAGATCGCCGTTTCGTCACCACCGAGCGCATCGTGGAGACAGAACAGTTCGCCGCCGAGGGACCGCTCCAATCCTTGTGCATCAGCCGGCTCCTGACCGACGGCGTAGTCGAGACCGAAGGGGGAGCCCACTTCACCGCCTGCGTACCCGACTACTCCCGCGATGAACCGTTCCAAAAGGAGTATGTCGCCGCGGCCGGCGATCCCGACGCCTGGGCCGCGTTCACCGATCGATTCCTGGCGGTCGACGAGTTCACCTACCAGGTGGCCATCGGACGGACCACGGCAGAGCGGAAGGCCCGGATCGCGGCTGAGAAGGCTGCCACCAAGGAGGCCCCATGACCCCGCCACCGGTAGAGATCCAGGGATCAGGAGGTCCGGGCGTGACCCGAGCCGAGTACTGCGCCGTTGCCTGCGCCGAAGTCTTCCGCGGCGATGGTGAAGTCATGGCCAGCGCCTTCGGCACGGCTCCCGCACTCGGGGCCCGACTGGCCCGGCTGACGTTCGCCCCGGACCTCGTCCTGACCGACGGTGACGCCGCCCTGGTGGCCGGCGTACCCGCCCTCGGGGCCGACCCCTCCACCTTGTTGCTCGAATCCCACATGCCCTATCGGAAGGTGTTCGACACCGTGTGGTCGGGCCGAAGGAATCTGATCATGATGGCCTCCCAGATCGACCGGACAGGAAACCAGAACATCAGTGCCATCGGCCCATGGGCGCATCCCAAGGTCCAGCTCATCGGGGTTCGCGGCGCACCGGGCAATACGGTCAACCACTCGACTAGCTATTGGGTGCCCAACCACTCGACCCGGTCGTTCGTGGAGCAGGTCGATGTGGTCTCCGGCGTGGGCTACGCCCGGGCCGAGGCAGCTGGACCCTCGGCCACCCGCTTCCATGAGATCCGGCGGGTCATCTCGAACCTGGGCGTGTTCGACTTCGAGACCCCCGATCACCGCATGCGGCTTCGTTCCGTGCATCCCGGAGTGACCGTGGCCGAAGTGGCGGAGGCCACCGGCTTCGAGCTGGTGATCCCCGACCAGGTCCCCGAGACCCGCCAGCCCACACCCGAGGAGCTCGAGCTGCTGCGCTCTGTTCTCGACCCCCGGGGGCTGCGCGAGCGAGAGATCCGATCGTGACCCCGGACGTCAGTGGAACGGCGCTCGGGTGCATCCCGCCCTGCATACCCGGTTCTGCGAACTGGTGGGCGTCCGCTACCCGATCGTGCAGACCGGCATGGGCTGGGTGGCCGGACCCCGCCTGGTGGCGGCCACAGCCGAGGCCGGCGGACTGGGCATCCTGGCCTCGGCCACGATGACCTTCGACGAGCTGGTGTCGGCCATCGCCGAGGTGCGATCGCGCACCGACCGACCCTTCGGCGTGAACATGCGGACCGACGTGGCCGACGTCGGAGACCGGGTCGCGCTGATGATCGAGCACGGGGTCAGAGTGGCCAGCTTCGCCCAGGCACCGAAGCCCGAACTGGTGACCCGCTGTCGGGAGGCCGGTCTGGTGGTGATGCCGACCATCGGCGCCCGTCGTCACGCCGAGAAGGTGGCGGGCTGGGGGGTCGACGCAGTGATCGCCCAGGGTGGCGAGGGAGGAGGCCACACCGGGTCGGTCCCCACCTCACTGCTCACTCCGGCCGTCGTGGATGCAGTCGGGGACCGGGTGGAGGTCATCGCCGCCGGCGGCTTCTTCGACGGACGGGGCCTCGTGGCGGCATTGGCGTACGGCGCATCGGGCATCGCCATGGGCACGCGATTCCTCCTCACCCAGGAGAGCCGGGTGCCCGACGAGGTCAAGCAGGTCTATCTCGGGACGCCGGTCACCGGCACGGTGGTCTCCACCGCCGTCGACGGTGCCCCTCAACGGGTCATCCGCACCGGACTGGTCGACCAGACTTGAGCGGTCCAGCTGGCTGCAGAACCTGCCCAGGGCCCTGGCCAACGCCCACGCCTTCCGCCGCGAGACCGACACCTCCCTGCCCGCCCTGGTCAAGGAGGGACGGGCCCTGAAGCAGGGCAACGAGCTGTCCTGGCCCCAGGTGGTCATGGCGGCCAACGCCCCCATGATGACCAAGGCCGCGCTGGTCGACGGCCGGACCGATGTCGGCATCCTCCCCACCGGGCAGGTGGTGGGCGAGATTACCGAACTGCCCACCGTGGCCGAGCTGATCGGCCGAATCGTGGCCGAGGCCACAGCCATGCTGGACCGGCTGGGCCGTTCGGCCTGAACGAGACCCGAGCGGGTCAGCGGAGGCGGGCCGACAGGAGCCGGCGTCCGCCCGATGCCACTGCGACCGGTCGCTCGTCCGGCAGACCCCGTTGCTACTATCGGGCCCCAGTGCACTCGCTCGGCGGTTCCGACCAGTCTTCACACTGACTTCGACCTGCTCGACCCGGGTGGACCGCGCGACCCTTTCCCGCACTACGCCGAGCTCCGCCGGCACGCCCCGATCCACCGAGCCAGATGGGCGACGCGGCTTTTGGGTCGTGGCCCGCCACGCCGATTGCCTGGCCATGCTCCGCGATCGGCGGGTCGAGTTCCGACACGCTGAACGTTCCCGAGGGATTTCGGCGGCCCATCGGCGATGACCCCATCGCCGCGGCACGGCTCGACATGCGGCCGTTCCTGTTCCGGGATCCCCCCGACCACACCCGGCTGCGCAGCCTGCTGGTCAAGGCGTTCACCCCCAAGGTGGTCGAGTCCCTGCGGGCACGGCACACAACGGATGGTGGACGAATTGCTCGACGACATCATCGAGGCCGGCGAGGTCGACCTTCTCGAGGAGTTCGCCTCACCCCTACCCGTGCGGGTGATCTGCGACCTCCTGGGGGTGCCCGCCGAGGACTGGGGACGGTTCCGAGTCTGGTCGGACGCCATGGCCCGTGGCCTCGACCCCGACTTCCTCCTCTCCGACGAGATCGTGGCGGACCGGGACGCTGCCGTGGTCCAGTTCGCCGGCTACTTCTACGAGCTGCTGGCCGACCGCCGCAAGCATCCCGGCGACGACCTGCTCAGCCGGCTGATCGAGGTGGAGGACGGCGGGCTCGGTACTCAGCGAGGCGGAGATGCTCTCGACGTGCATCCTGCTCCTGGTGGCCGGACACGAGACCGCCGCCGATCCTGCTCTCCGGCGGCACGTCTGGCCCTGCTTCGTCATCCCGACCAGATGGAGCGGTTCCGCACCGACCCGGGTGTGCAGCGCGGATCGCATCGAAGAGATGCTCCGGTTCGTGACCCCGGTGCAGATGACGGCACGGGCCATGACCGATGACTGCGAGTTCGGTGGGGTGCGCTTCGCCGCCGGGCGACTACGCCATCTTGCTGCTGGCCTCGGGGAACCGTGATCCCGAGGTGTTCGAGGATCCCGAGCAGTTCGACATCACCCGGACGCCGAACAATCACCTCGGTCTGGGCTTCGGGATCCATCACTGCCTCGGGGCCCCGTTGGCCCGGATGGAGAGCCAGGTGGCGCTGGCCTCGTTGGTGCGCTCGCGCACCCCGGATGGCGCTGACAGGAGACGACGTCACCTACAAGTCCAACATTGTCATGAGATGCGTTGAATCGCTGCCCGTGTCGATCAACGGTTGACTCGATGCCGGTATTTCTCCAGACTGCGGTCGACATGCTCCACCCCGACCCAGTCGCTCAACAGCACAAAGCCATGAAATGTGATGTCGTGACGGGACGGACGCTCTCCCTGCTCATTGGGGGCTTCGGGGGTCGGTGTATTTCAGGTTCGTTACCGGCTGCCTTATCACCAAAGTGACGCCCGGTTTCGGTCGGGTTGACACCGCCAAGACTTCGATTGCCCATTGTGCGGCCAATCCAATTGAGCAATAATCTGCCCTAGACCGTACCTGCCACGGAAGACGATCGAAGACCTGCCCGCGTACCACGGCTCCCGCCTTGGATCGTCGACTCAAAGCATCACCAAGAGGAGTTCTCATGTCGGAAGACCTTCCGCAGTCTTCGCCGCCGACGACGCCGTCCGTCGTGACCGGAGCACGGAGATCAGCATCACGGGCGTGGGAGCGGTCACCGGGTACGGCTGGGGGCGCAAGCATGTCTGGGACGGATTCCTGCTCGGCGAGAGCGCGGTCAAGCTGGTGACCGGACTGGGCGAGTTCGTCGCCGGGGGCGAGGCCTATCTGTCCCTGATCAACGACGAAGGGGACCGCCGCGACGGCCCGAGCCGCTTCATGCAGGCATTCCGCTTTGCGGCCCGTGAGGCCATCAGCGACGCCACCGAACGGGGATGGGAGCCCGGTCCGGTGGTCGGCGTGGTCCACAGCCTCGAAAAGGGCGACATGGACATGTGGAGCGACTTCTACCAGCACCCCGAGGCTGACGGGTCCGGGCCAAGACGTGGGTCAACATGATGCCGTCCACCGTCATCACCCAGATGATGAAGGAGCACGACTTCCACGGCCCGGCCATGTCCGTCTCGGCCATGTGCGCCAGCGCCAACGCGGGGATGATCACCGCCAAGTCATGGCTCGACTCGGGCATCGCCACCGACGTGATCCTGCTGGCCACCGACCTCTCCGGGCTGCCGCAGAACCTGCGACCGTTCAAGGACCTCGGAGTGGCCGTGTTCGACGCACCCCCCTTCGACGCCTGCCGTCCCTTCCAGGAAGGCAGCCGGGGCTTCGTCGGGGGCGAGGCCGCCGTGGCCATGGTGCTGTCCAAGCGCCCCGACCGGCTCCTACGCCTCGGTGCTCGGCGGGGCCATGACCATGGACGCCTACAACCTGGTCGGCGTGGCTCCCGACCTCGAGCGAGATGACCCGGTGCTTCCGCCAGGCGCTGGTCAGCGCCGGTGTCGGTGCCGAGGAGGTGGCCTACCTCAACGCCCACGGCCCGGGCACCGTCGGCCTGCGACGCGGCCGAGGGCAGGATCATGGACGAGCTCTTCCCCGACGCCCACGGCGATCTTCTCGGTCAAGCCCCTGGTCGGCCACTGCCAGTCGGCGGCGGCCGGGGTGGAGACGCTGGCCACCCTGTACGCCTACCAGACCGGCTACATCCCGGCCCCGCCACAGGTCGCTCCCGGGCACCCCAAGCTGGTTGACGGGAGAACTCCCAGCGTACCGGGGATAACGCTCAAATCATCGATCGGAATGGGCGGCTACAACACCGTCGTGGTGATAGGCGAGCCCGATCACCCTGAGCCTCGCATGATGGCTCGGCAGGTCGGTCCAGGCTCAAGGCGGCGCGTCAACGGCCACGTCGCTCACCCGGTCCGGAACCACAGTCCCTACCTAAAGCCAGACCAGAACATGCCGATACAAGGGTCTATGGCCAAGGACGAGCAGCTTTGGTGATCGGCGCTCAAAACTCTCGTTCGATCGAGTCGAGCCGAGCGATTCGCGACTTCGTCCGACCGCACGCTTCGAGATCCCCGCGGAGATCGACCTGGCCGCCAAGGAGTTCCGGTCGGTCACCTGGGTCTACGACACCGTCAACGACACGGTGATCTGGTCGTGGCCCGATCGAGGAGCTTTTCGGGTTCCCTGCCGGCGTCCCCGGGTTCACCATCCTCCACGACCAACCCCAGTTCGTCGACGCGGCCGGTTCGACTCCACGTGCCGGTAGGCACCAGCTGCCTGGTCCACCGACCCGATCCAGTTCGCCGACCAGCGATGACCTGGCCGCCTCCCTGTTGGCACCGATACTGGCCCCGATCCGGGCCGGTGCCCCCCTGGCGGATGTCGACCTCCGCATGACCGTCTCGTCCCCCGACGCCGGCGAGCACCATCTGATCGTGCGCGCCTCGCACATGAGCCGGCCGGACGACCCCGGATGACCGGGTCGAATCCTTCTATGCCGGGGTGGTCGTCGACATCACCGCTCAGCGGCGGTTCGAGCGGGAACTCAGCGAGATGGTCGACCGCTACCGACTGCTCACCGAAGTCTCCCCCGACGTCGTCTTCGTGCACCAGAACGGTCTCCTCGTCTACGGCAACCGCGCCGCGGCCCGACTGATCGGAGCCGGATCCACCGAGGAGGAATACCGCCAGACCGTCGCCGAGCACTACGGCCGGCCCGATGACCGACTTCATGCATCCCGACGACATCCCCGACCTCGCCGAGCGCCTGGCCCAGCTGACCGAGCACGGGCAGTTCTTCGAGCACGGCGAGGTCCGTTCCTCACTCCCGACGGCGACGTGGTCTACATGGAGATCACCAGTATCCGCACCACGTGGGGCGGCGAGCCGGCCTACCAGGTCATCACCCGGGACATCTCCGAGCGCACGGGCCGCCGAGGCGGCTGACCGCTACCGGGCCAGCCTGGTGGCCCACGTGTCCGACGCCATCATCGGTATCGACGCAGAAGGCCGGATCGAGAGCTGGAACGAGGCGGCCCGGACACTCTACGGGTGGACCGAGGAGGAAGTCGCCGGCCTGTCCATCGCGCGCCGTGGTCACAGCCAACCGGACCGACAGCGCCGCCGTCCTCGAGCGGGGCCAGCGCTGCCACCACCGCAAGGACGGGTCCGAGGTCGAAGTGCTGGTCTCCATCGACCCGCTGATCGACGATGACACCCAGCCCTCGGGATGGGTCGTCGTCTGCACCGAGCTCACCGACGCCCGACAGGCCGAGGCCGGACGCCGGGCCGCCGAAGAGCGCTACGAGGCCGTGGTGGCCTCCCTCAGCGAGGGAATCGTCCTCTTCGACGAGCACGGCAAGGTCTCGGCCCATAACGAGGCGGCCGCCCGCATCCTCGGCGACCGGCTCAACTCGGGCTCCAGCCACCAGATCTTCACCGGGTCGTCCATCGCCATCGAGGCCAACGGCCATCCCATGTCGGCCGAGTCATTCCCCCACGCCGTCACCCTGGCCACCGGCGAGTCCCAGGACGATCTGGTCATCGGTGTCACCGACGGGAGCGGCCGCCGCCAGTGGCTGTCCCTCAGCTCGCGGCTCCTGTCCGGCGCCGGGCAGAACGATTCCCCCATGGTGGTGTGCTCGTTCACCGATGTCACCGACCGCAAGGCCGCCGAGGCCCAGCTCCACTGGCTCGCCTACCACGACTCGCTGACCGGTCTGGGCAACCGCTCCCTGTTCAACGACGAGCTCGAGCGGGAGCTGCTGGTGTCGATGCAGCGTGGGACCAATCTGGCCGTGCTCTTCATCGACCTCGACCGCTTCAAGCTGGTCAACGACTCGTTCGGCCATGCCAGCGGGGACGAGGTGCTGCTGGCCCTGGCCCAACGGTTCAAGTCCGCCGTCACGGGGCGGAGACGTGGTCAGCCGGTTCTCGGGCGACGAGTTCGTGGTGCTGTGCCGCAACGTCCACGATGTCGATGTGGCCATCAGCCTGGCCACCGAGTACTCCCGTCTGCTGTCCGACCCCGTCCAGCTGTCCACCGGCCGCAACGTGGTGGTCACCTGCAGCGTCGGCATCGCCTTTGTCATGCGGGGCCGCCAGTCGGCCCAGGACATCCTGCAGCAGGCCGACGTGGCCATGTTCCAGGCCAAGAACAAGGGCCGGTCCCGGGTCGAGGTATTCGACGAGTCGCTGCGGGCCAAGTCGGTGGCCCGCTTGGAGATCTACGACGACCTGCGGCACTCCATCGACCACGACGAGCTTGCCGTGCACTATCAGCCGATCGCCTCGGTCAAGGATGACCGGATCGTCGCCATGGAAGCCCTCGTCCGCTGGCACCATCCGTCACGGGGACTTCTCGGTCCCATGGAGTTCATCCCCTTCGCTGAGGAGACTGACCTCATCTTCTCGCTGGGTCGGTGGGTGCTGCGGGAGGCGTGCCAGACCATGGCCCGCTGGCGCCGCGAGCTCCCCGGGGCCGAGGACGCCTACATCACGGTGAACCTCTCGGCCCACCAGTTGAGCGACACCGAGCTGCTCGACACCATCGGGTCGGCGTTGGCCGATTCCGGCCTTCCGCCCGAGGCGCTGGTGATGGAGGTCACCGAGAGCATGCTGATGAGCGACACCTCGGCGTCCATCGCCATGCTCGGCGGTATCCACGAGATGGGTGTGGGACTGGCCATCGACGACTTCGGTACGGGCTACTCCTCGCTGGCTCAGCTGAAGCGCTTTCCCGGTCAAGATCCTGAAGATCGACAAGTCCTTCGTGGACGGCCTCGGCGCCTTCGAGAACGACGAGGCCATCGTGGCCGCCATCGTCCAGCTGTCCAAGGCCCTGGGGCTGGTGGTCCTGGCCGAGGGCGTGGAGCGACCGGTGCAGCTGCAGAGGGTAGCCGAGCTAGGTTGCGACCTCTACCAGGGCTATCTCATGTCTCGACCCACCCGGGCCGACAGTGTCGACTTCAACAAGCATGTGAGCTGGAGCGACGCCGACGAGGTGGGGACATCTGCCGAGACGGAGACGTCCGACGCCGACGACCCCGCGAGCTGACGGCGGCCGAGTCATCCACCGCCGACTCGGCTAGCGCCGACCAGGCCTAGGTCCGACGGCGAAGGCCGGCCCTGAGGGCGCAGGCGGCCGGGCTACCCCAGCCGTTCGATGATGGTGGCGTTGGCCTGGCCGCCGCCCTCACACATGGTCTGGAGCCCGTAGCGGGCCCCGGTACGCTCCATCTCGTTGAGCAGCGTCGCCAGCAGCCGGGCACCTGACCCTCCGGTCGGATGGCCGATAGCGATGGCCCCACCGTTGACATTGACCTTCTCCATGTCCGGATGGTGTTCCTGTTCCCAGGCCAGGACCACCGACGCAAACGCTTCGTTGATCTCGATCAGGTCGATGTCGTCGAGGGAGAGCTTGGACTTCTCCAGCACCAACGTGGTGGCCGGTATGGGCGCGGTCAGCATGATTACGGGGTCGTTGGCCGCAACGGCGAAAGTGTGGAACCGGGCCCTCGGCGTCAGCCCCAGCTGTCCGGCTTTCTCCTCGGTCATGATCAGCGCGGCGGCCGCTCCATCGGAAATCTGCGATGAGCTGGCGGCGGTGATCAGTCCGCCCTCCGCGAAGGCGGGCGGCAGACTGGCCAGCTTCTCGTAGCTCGAGCCGGGCCGCACACCCTCGTCGAAGGCGAGTGGCCCCTCGTCGCCCGGATCACCCTCATCGGTTCCGGCCACGGCCACCTTGCCCTCGATCCGGGCCCGGCGGGTGGCCAGGGGGATGATCTCCTTGTCGAACCGCCCCTCGGCGATGGCCCGGGCGGCCCGGTTGTGGGAGCGCAGGGCGTAGCGGTCCATGGCCTCGCGGCTGATCCCCCACCGACGGGCGATCTCCTCGGCGCTCAGTCCCTGGTGGATGAAGTCGAACCGGTCGTGGACGGAGGGTCCGTAGGCCTCACCGGGTCCATGCTCGGTGGTGGCCCCGATGGGCACCCGACTCATTGCCTCCACGCCGCCTCCAATGGCGATGTCCATGGCCCCGGCCATCACCGCCTGGGCGGCGAAATGGACAGCCTGCTGGGCCGACCCACACTGCCGGTCCACCGTGGTGCCCGGAACGGTGTCGGGAAAGCCAGCAGCCAGGGCGGCGTTGCGCCCGATGTTCATCGCCTGCTCGCCCACGGTCATGGTGCAGCCATAGATCACGTCCTCCACCATCGCCGGGTCGAGACCGTTGCGCTCGACCAGCGCCCGCAGCGGCTGGGCCGCCAGGTCCACCGCATGCCATCCCGAGAGCCGACCGTTCTTCTTTCCGACCGGGGTGCGCACCACATCGACGATCACAGCGTTGGGCATCTTCCCATTGTGGCCGATCGGCCGTGGTTGCCGGAAATCTGGCGGTGTGTCAGATTTCCCCTTGCCCGCGGGATCCACCTGCGGTGGCCATGCCGGCCGGGGGCGATCCGACCCTCGACCCTCGACCCTCGACCGATGGACCTCGCCATGGACGCACCGATGGACCTGCGCTTCACCGACGACCAGGAGTCCTTCCGCGCCGAGGCGCGCTCCTGGCTGGCCGGGCACGCCCCACCCGCCCGATCGCTACCCTCACTGGACACCGCTGCGGGGTTCGAAGCCCACCGGTCCTGGGAGCAGACCATGTTCGACGACCGCTGGTCAGTGGTGTCGTGGCCCGAGGCCTTCGGGGGACGGGGCGTGGGCATCTTGGAGTGGCTGATCTTCGAGGAGGAGTACTGGCGGGCCGAGGCCCCCCTCCGGGTGAGTCAGAACGGCGTGTTCCTGCTCGCCCCGACCTTGTTCGAGTTCGGCACCCCGGCCCAGCAGGAGCGGTACCTCCCGGCCATGGCTTCGGGCCGGGAGATCTGGTGCCAGGGTTGGTCCGAGCCCGATGCCGGGTCCGACCTGGCCGGCATCCGTAGCCGGGCCGTACGAGCGCCCGGTGACGATGGATGGTTGCTCTCGGGCCAGAAGACCTGGGCGTCCCGGGGGGCATTCGCCGAGTGGTGCTTCGGCCTGTTCCGGACCGACCCCGAGGCCGAGCGCCATCGCGGACTGACCTACTTCCTCATCGACATGAGCACGCCGGGTGTCACCGTGCGGCCGATCCCCCAGATCGACGGCGAGACCGGCTTCGCCGAACTGTTCTTCGAGGAGGTCTTCGTCCCTGACGACCAGGTGCTGGGTGGGGTGGGCCAGGGCTGGAGCGTGGCCATGGCGACCGCGGGCTCCGAGCGTGGGCTCAGCCTGCGCAGCCCGGCCCGCTACAGCGAGGCCGCCAAGCGGCTGGTGTCGCTGTATGCCGAGAAACGGGTCCACAACCCGGCCCGGGCCGCCCACAGCGCGGACGCCGTGGCCCAGGCGTGGATGGACGCCGAGGCCTATCGGCTCAACACACTGTGGACGGCCACCCGTGTCCTCGATGGTGGGTCGGTCGGCCCCGAGGCCAGCGCCAACAAGATCCACTGGTCGGAGACCGACCTGGCCATCCATCGCGCGGCCCTGGCCCTACTCGGCCCGGAGGCCGAACTGCACGGCGACGGGGTGGACGCCCCGTGGCTGGACGGCTATCTGTTCGCCCTGGCCGGGCCGATCTACGCCGGGACCAACGAGATCCAACGCAACGTGGTGGCCGAACGCATACTCGGCCTACCACGCGGCCTGAGCCGCGACCGGGACGGTACTTCATGCACTTCGCCTTCTCTGAACAGCAGACCGAGTTCCGAGACACCGTGCGCCAGGTACTGGCCAAGGAGTGCACCACCGACCAGCTGCGGGCCGCTTTCGAGCACCCCGAGTCACGGGGCACCCGATGGGCCACCCTCGCCGAGCTGGGTGTCGTCGGGCTCACCGTCCCCGACGCCCAGGGCGGCCTCGGCCTCGGCCAGGTCGACCTAGTCCTGCTCTTGGAGGAGGCCGGGCGGGTGGCCCTACCCGAGCCGCTGATCGAGACGACCGCGCTGGCCGCCCCGCTGCTGGCCGAGCTGGTGGCGGCTGGAGTCAACGGACCGTCCGCTGGTTCCGCCGCGCGACGACTCGAGGACATCGCCAGCGGTGGTCTCACTGCCGCGGTGGGCATCGTCTCGGGTGGGGCCAGCGGGCCGGCGGCGCCGGTGGCTGGGGCGGTGGGGGCCGATCTTCTGGTGCTGGCGAACTCGTCGACCGATTCCAGCCGGCACGGCGAGATTCACCTGGTGGACGCGGCCAGCGTCACCGTCGATGCCGTGTCCTCCCTGGACCCGACCCGCCGGCTCGGGAACCCCAACTGGACGCCGACCCCCGCGACCCAGGTCCTCGCCGGTCCCGAGGCGGTGGCGGCCATCAGCCGCCTGGCCGACCGTGCCGCCGTGGCCACCGCCGCCGAGCTCCTGGGCCTTACCCAGCGGATGATCGGCCTTGCCGCCGAGTACGCCAAGGAGCGCCACCAGTTCGGCAAACCAATCGGCAGTTTTCAAGCGGTCAAGCACCTGCTGGCCGGGGCCCAGGTGCAGTTGGAGTTCGCCCGTCCGGTGGTCTACGGCGCTGCTTGGGCCCTCGACCATGCCGCACCGGACGCATCACGGGCGGCCTCGGTGGCCAAGGCCTATGCCTCCGACGCCGCCACCGAAGCGGCCCGGGTCGCGCTCCAGGTGCATGGGGCCATCGGGTACACCTGGGAGTGCGACCTGCACCTGTTCCTGAAGAGGGCGTGGGCCTTGGCCGAGGCGTGGGGCTCGGCCGCCGACCACCGGACCTCGGTGCTGGACAGCCTGGTCGCCGGCCGCTGAGTGCGGCGCTCCGCGCCGCGGTCCTCGACCGGGCCGGGCCGGGCCGGTAACGCTATGGCCGGGCGAAGGCGTAGATGGGCACGCCGTTGTAGGACACCGACTGCGACGGCAGATAGGGACCGTTGACCACCACGGCGAGTGAGCCGGACGGGGCCGGCCCGGCATCGCCCTCGATGGTCACGACGGCGCCGTCCGGCCAGACCTGTACCACCAGGCCCACGTGGACCGAGGTGGCCGTCGAGTAGGGGCTGGTCCCGTAGAGCACGGCATCACCGGGGAGCGGGGCACCGGACGGCGGCAGCACGGCGGTATGGGCTGCGGCCCAGTTGTAGATGTTGCCGGTGAAGGGGTAGGGGGGAATGGGCACCCCGGCGTGCTCCCACACCCAAGTGGCGAAGAGGGCGCACCACTCCTCGCACGGACCGTATGGATTGCAGTACCGGCCCCTGTCGGGGTCGCTGTTGACCTGGCTGTTGGCCAGGGACACGATGGCCGAGGTGGTGGGGGTCGCCGCGGGACTGGGCGGGTTGGTGAACCCGTAGGACCAGCCGTCGGGCTCCAGCAGCCAGTAGCCCCGGCCGTCCGGGGACAGGGAGATGCCGGCGATCGGTGGAACGTTCGGGGATCTCCGCCGTAGCCACCGGCCAGCGAACCGTAGAAGCCGGCCGACCCGAAGTGGAATACCTCGCCGTCGGTGGACACCATCAGGTACCCCTCGTCGTTGGGTGCCACCGCCATGTCCACCACTGGGTCGTTGAACACGGCCCCGCCCATCGACCCGAAGAACCCGGCAGTGCCGAAGGTGAAGATCCCGCCGTCGGCGGCAACCATCCAGTACCCGTGCCCGGTCGAGGAGGCAGCCATCCCGGTGACCGGCTGGTTCAGGCGGACCCCTCCCTCCGAGCCGTAGAACGTGGCGTCACCGAACGTGAAGATTCCGCCGTCCTGGGCCACCAACCAGTACCCCTTGCCGTCGGGCGTGGCCGCCATGCCCACCACCGGTTTGTTGAGGTGGCTGCCCCCCATCGATCCGTAGAACTGGGCATCGCCGAAGGAGAAGATGCCGCCGTCCAGGGCCACCAACCAGTACCCCTTGCCGTCGGGCGTGGCCGCCATACCCACCACTGGTGCGTTCAGGCGGAGCGCGCCGGTGGAGCCGTAGAAGCCGGCGCTGCCCTCCGCGAACACGCCACCGTCGGCGGCGACCATCCAGTAGCCCTGCTGGCCGCCGGTGGCTGCCGGGTCGGGCGTCATCGCCACCATCACCGAGCTGAGCGACGATCCCACGGGGCCGTTGATGGACTGGGCATCTCCGAAGCCGATGACCCCACCACCCTGGTAGACGTGGGGGGCGATCTGCGGGACGACAGAAGGGGTGGCGGACCCGGCCGGTCCCGCGGCCAACCCGAGGGCACCCGCCGGCACCACCAGGGCCACAGCCACGGCAAACAGAGCGGCGAAGCGGTTGGTCAGCGCCCCTCGTCGGCGAAGTGGCGCCGAAACGTCGCCACCGAGAGGCAGAAATGCCACGCTGAGTCGCCAACTGAGTCGTCCTGCCCCGTCCATCCCCGCGCACTGGGCCATGCTACGCAACGGTCGCCGCCAGGGAAAGGGCCTTGCCGACCCCCGCTGGGAGATCTCGGGGATTGTCCCAGCTGAACCCCAGTGTCATGCCCCACTTCCGGTGTGCCCGCCCACCAGCTGTACGCACGGCGGGCGGCGGCGTCCGCCGGACCCAGTCCGTTCGAGCCAGCCCGCCAGCAAATTTCCTGATGCAAAAAAAACATGCTGAGTGGTAATGTGGTCGAGCCACCACTTTAGGTGGTACTCGTCTGCTGAAGGGGCACTAGTGATGGAAGCAAACGACCGGTGACGCCGCGACCGGTGCAGCCCGAGCCCTTCGTCCGGGGGGCTCCCTACGAAGCCGCCGGGGACGTGCCCTACCCACGGGCCAACCCGACCGATACTGCCCGCCTTCCCTCGGACACCTGGCACGCCGCCGTGGTCCCGGTCGGCGTCCGACTCGAAGTCGTGGGCGACGCCGAAGCCATCGACATCGCCTACTGCACCACCTCGGGCAACCTGGGATATCGCGGTGACGGTGCGGGCATCACCTTCTCGGTCTGGCGGGCGGGTCGCAAGGTCTGCGAGGAGGAGGCGATCCTGGGCGACGGCCTCGTCCGCCTCTCGCTCGGTTCGGCCGCGCCGGACAAACCGGCCACCATCTACCTGCCCGAGGGAATGCAGCCGGTCGTCCAGTCGCTCACCGCGGTCAAAGGGGGGATCAGCCCGGCACCCGAGCTGCCTCGTTGGATCGCCTACGGCGACTCCATCACCCAGGGCTGGATCGCTTCGGGCCCGGCGCAGGGGTGGACGGCCATCGCCGCCCGCAAGGCCGGGCTGGACCTGGTCAACATGGGCTACGCCGCCGCGGGTCGAGGAGAGATCGTCTCGGCCGAGCACATCGCCGCCCTACCCGCCGACATCATCTCCATTGCCTACGGGGCCAGCTGCTGGACTCGGGTTCCCCACAGCGTGGGCATGGTCACCGAGGGCCTCACCGCCTTCCTGGACGTGGTGCGAGACGGGCATCCCGACGTTCCCATCGTGGTGATCAGCCCGGTACTGCGGCCGGACGCCGAGGACGAGCCCAACCGGCTGGGCGCCACCCTGTCCGACATCCGTCAGGCCCTGGAAGGCGTCACCCGCGACCGCATCGTCGACGGCGACCTCACCCTGGCCCTGGTGGCCGGCGAGACCATCATCACCGCCGATCACCTCGGAGACGGGATCCATCCTGACGACGAGGGCCACAAGCGCATCGCCGCTGCCGTGTCCAAGGCTCTGACCCAGGCCATGAAGGCGGCCAAGGAGTCGCCCCCCGAGGTGGTGACGGCGGCGGCCAAGACCCTGAAAGGCGGGCGGAAGGGGGGCGACGAGGACATCGATGAGGTCACCGACGAAGTCGACTCGGAGCAGGACGTGGCAGCCGCCTCGGCCCGGTAGCCCGAGGCCCCGGAGGAGGACCGTCCCCCACCGGGGCCGGAGGTCCCCCCGGTGGGCCGTCCATCGCCGCGGGCCGTCCGGCCAGGACCACGCCAGGGCCGGCGGGCTGTTCCCGGTCCTAACCACGTCATAGGGTCTCGGGCGGTGGGCGCCGCGCCCGCCGGGACGGCGACCCCGTCCGCCCGAGACGAAGAGGTCCGCATACGCCATGGACGCCAGCACACTCATCCAATCGTTCCGCGCCGACGGCAAGGTGGCGGTGGTCACCGGAGCCGGGAGCGGCATCGCCAGGGCCAGCGCCCTGGCCCTGGCCGGCGCCGGGGCCACCGTGGTGTGCGCCGACATCCACGAAGACACCGCCCGGGAAACCGCCGAGGCCATCGTGGCCGTCGGGGGAACCGCTTCGGCGGTGGCACTCGACGTAGCCAAGAAGGCCGAGGTCGAGGCCCTCGCCCAGCAGGTCGCCGCCGAGCACGGCGGCCTCCACGTGTGGTGCAACATCGCCGGCATCATGCTGGGCGGCCCCTTCCTCGACGAGTCGGAGGAGGACCTCGACACCATCATGGCCGTCAACCTGAAGGGCGTCTTCTTCGGGTGTCAGGCCGCTGGCCGGATCATGGTCGGGCAGCCCGAGGGGGGCAGCATCATCAATTGCTCGTCAGCCGCCGCCGATACCCCCAGCCCCAACATCGTGAGCTACGCCATCTGCAAGGCGGGCGTCAACCAGATGACCAAGACCCTGGCCGTGGAGGTGGGCAAGAAGCACGTCCGGGTGAACGCGGTGGCCCCGGGGTTCGTGATCACCGGAATGACCACCGGTCACTTCAACCTCCCTGACGGAAGCCCCGACGAGACCATGGAGAACGCCCTGGTGTCCTCCATGGCCAAGGGTGCCCCCCTCCGGACGGTGGGTGAGCCCGAGGACATCGCCGCCGCCGTCCTCTACCTGGCCTCGGATGCATCCCGCTTCATGACCGGCCAGGTGCTCAGACCCAACGGTGGCGTCGCCATGATTTGAGCGGTGGCCGGCTGAGGACGTTCCGGTGGTTCCCTTTCCGCCCCACCACGCTGCCCAGGCCAGCTGACGGACCGTCAGACCAGGCGGTACACTCGCCCCATGGCCGACATGCCCTGGATCATCTCCGTAGACGACCACGTGGTGGAACCACCCAACGTGTGGTCGGACCGCCTTCCGAAGAAGTACCACGACGTGGGACCGAGGATCGTGCGGGCGCCCATGGGCGAGATCACCTTCGTCGGGGGCAAGTTGACCGTCGTACCCGGTTCGGAGGGATTCCCCACGGACTGGTGGTACTACGAGGACCTGAAGCGCCCGCTGCTTCGCGTCGACTCGGCGGTCGGCGTGCCTCGTGACGAGGTGACCATGCGCGGGGTCACGTACGGGGACATGCGTCCGGGCTCCTACGAGGTCAAGTCCCGGCTCGAGGACATGGACGCCAACCACCTCGAAGCGTCGCTGTGCTTCCCGACCTTCCCCCGCTTCTGCGGGCAGACCTTCACCGAGGCCCAGGACAAGGAGCTCGCTCTCCTGTGCGTGCAGGCCTACAACGACTGGATGGTCGATGAGTGGTGCGGTCCCGAGGCCAAGGGACGGCTGATCCCCCTGTGCCTGGTCCCGCTGTGGGACGCCGAGCTGGCCGCCGCCGAGGTTCGACGCAATGCTGAGCGTGGGGTGCGGGCGGTCTGCTTCAGCGAGATCCCGCCGTTCCTCGGACTCCCCTCGGTCCACGATCCCGATCACTACTGGGACCCGTTCTTCCGGGCCTGCGAGGAGACCGGCACCGTCGTCAACATGCACATCGGTTCCTCGTCCAAGATGCCCTCCACCTCAGCCGACGCCCCGCCCGCGGTGGGCTCAACGCTGACGCACTCCAACGCCACCTACTCGATGGTCGACTACATGTTCTCCGGCGTGCTGGTGCGCTTCCCCGAGCTGAAGTTGGCCTACGCCGAGGGTCAGATCGGCTGGATCCCCTACATCCTCGAGCGGGCCGACACCGTCTGGGAGGAGAATCGGGGGTGGGGTGGGGTGGCCGACATCGTTCCCGAGCCCCCGTCCACGTACTTCCACCGTCAGATCTACGGGTGCTTCTTCAGCGACGCCTTCGGACTGAAGAACATCGAGTCCATCGGGGTGGACAACATCACCTACGAGTCCGACTACCCCCACTCCGACTCGACCTGGCCCAACACCCGCCAGATCGCGGAGAAGCAGATGAAGGACCTCACCGACGAGCAGATCTACAAGATCGTCCGCGGCAACGCCATCAAGCTCTACGGCCTCGACTTCAAGTAGACGGATGACCGAGTGATCCGAGCGACGCACCGCGCCCTAGGGCCGCGGCCCTAGACGCCCCGTCATGGACCTTCGCTACACCGACGCCGAGCAGGCGTTCCGCCAGGAGCTTCGCCAGTGGCTGGCCACAACCCTGCCCGGCCTACCTCCCAAGCCCGCCCCCACCGACTGGCCGGGGCGTCGGGCCTACGACACCCACTGGCAGCGACTCCTCTTCGATGCCGGCTACGCCGGGGTGGACTGGCCCGTCGAGGGTGGTGGCCGGGGCGCATCCCCCGTCGAGGAACTGGTGTTCAAGGAAGAGCTGGAGCGGGCCCACGCCCCTTATGTCGGGGTCAACTTCGTCGGCCTGCTCCATGCCGGTCCCACCATCATCGCCGAGGGCACGCCCGAGCAACGCCAGCGGTACCTGCCCGCCATCCTGAAAGGGGAAGACGTCTGGTGCCAAGGGTTCTCCGAACCCGATGCTGGGTCCGACCTGGCCTCCATGCGCACCCGGGCGATCCGCGACGGCGACCACTACGTCGTCTCCGGCTCCAAGATCTGGACCTCCCATGCCGAGGTGGCCGACCACTGTGAGCTACTGGTGCGGACCGGTGCGGACGACAGCCGACACCGGGGCATCTCCTGGCTGATCCTGCCCATGGACTCCCGCGGCGTCGAGATCCGCCCGTTGACGACCATCGCCGGCTCCACCGAGTTCGCCGAGCTCTTCCTGGACGAGGTCAGGGTGCCGGTGGCCAACCGGGTCGGCGACGAGAACGACGGTTGGCGGGTGACGATGGTCACCCTGAGCTTCGAGCGTGGCACCGCGTTCGTGGGCGACCTGCTCGAAGCCTTCGAGCTCCTGTCGGCCACTGTCGCACTGGCCCGGCGGACCCGGGCGTGGGACGACCCGGGCGTCCGTCGCCAGGCCGGGCACCTCCGGGCCGAGTTGGACGCCCTCTGGGCGCTGACCAAGAGGAACGTGTCCCAGGCCGCCCGCACCGGCATCCCCGGGGTCGGGGGCACCTTCTTCAAACTGGCCTACACCGAGACGCGTTCCAAGCTCGGCGAGTTCTCCCTCTCCCTGCTCGGTCGGGCCGGACTGGCCGCCGACGACATCGAGGGCACGGACGGGCTGGGCCCGTTCCCCTCAGCCACCATGGTGGAGGACTGGCTCCGCGGCATCTCTCTGACCATCGCCGCCGGCACGTCGCAGATCCAGCGCAACATCGTGGGCGAGCGCATCCTCGGCCTGCCCAAAGAGCCGTCCGGCCCGAGCAAGGCGTCCCCGGGCGCAGGGGCCCCACCGACACCGGTCACGGCATGAGCGGCGGCCGACCCAGCGCGAGGGGACGATCGTGGACTTCGAACTGACCGAGCTCCAGACCGAGCTGGCGGAGGGGGTGCGGCGCCTCTGCGAGGGCCAGTTCGGCCTCGACCGCCTGCGCACCTTCGAGCTGGCCGACCGCGTGGTCGACCGCAGGGGTTGGGAGCAGCTGGGCCAGGCCGGCGTCTTCAATCTCTGCCTACCCGAGTCGGCCGGGGGGGTGGGCCTCGGACTCGCCGAGGCGGCGCTGGTCTTCGAAGAGCTGGGCCGGGCCCTCGTTCCTGGACCCCTCGTGTCCACGCACCTGGCCGCTGGCCTGGTCGAGGGCGCCGAAGACGGCTCGGCGGTCGTCGGCCTGGTCGAGGACCGGACGGAGAACGACCCGATGGTCGTCCCCTTGGTCATCGAGCACCTGGACGACCTCGACGTGCTGCTGGTCCTGACCGACGACGGTCTCTCGTCGATCGAGCCCGCCTCACTGAGGGCCACCCGACTGCAGCGCCCGATGGATCCACTGACCCCACTGTGGTCTGTGACCTCGCTGCCCCGGCCGTCCGATCGCACCCCGGTGGCCGGACCCGACGTGGCCGCCCGATGGCGCAGGGACGGCGCCATCCTGACGGCGGCCCTGCAGGTAGGGGCGGCTGCCTGGCTGACCGACCTGGCCGTCGAGTACGCCAAGCAGCGCCGCCAGTTCGGTCGGCCCATCGGTGGGTTCCAGGCCGTCAAACACCTCTGCGCCGATATGGCCGTCCGAGCCGAGGTCGCCCGCTGCTCGGTCCAGGCCGCCGCGGTGACCGCCGACCAGCCCGACGTGGGCGACCCGGTCGTCGCCGCGGCCGGTGCGAAGCTGCTGGCCGACGAGGCGGCTCTCGCCAACGGGCGGTCCTGTATCCAGGTCCACGGAGGCATGGGGTTCACCTGGGAGGTCCCCGCCCACCTGGCCTACAAACGATCACGCGTGCTGGCCACCCGGTTCGGCACCGGCGACCAGCTGGCCGAGCAACTGGCCCGGGCCATCCCCGTCGCCGCCGGCGACGTACGCTGAGCCGGTGAGCGCCTCCTCCGTCCCGCCGCCCCCCGACGTCGTCCCGGTGCTGCCCGTCGGTCGTCTGGTCTTCGGGATGCAGCTTCCCATCCAGTCCCAATCCACCATCTACACCCAGGCCTGGGAGACCTCGGCCGGGCCCGATGAGCTGGCCGCCGTGGCCCTGGCCTGTGAGGCAGCCGGGTTCTTCTACGTGGGCGTCTGCGACCACACCTTCATCCCGGAACGACTGGCGGGCGCCATGAGCACGACCTGGTACGACACCGTGGCCACGTTGGGCTGGTTGGCCGGTGTCACCTCGACCGTCCGGCTCCTCTCCCATATCTATGTGGTGGCCCTACGCCACCCGTTGCGGGCGGCCAAGGAGTTCACCACGCTCGACGCCCTGTCGGCCGGCCGCATCATCTGTGGCGTGGGCGCCGGCCACGTCAACGAGGAGTTCGACCAGATGGGGCCTCCCTTCGACCACCGCGGTCCGGCCACCGACGAGGCCATCGCCGGGCTGGCCGCCGGGCTGGCCGATGAGTTCCCGGTTCTTGACGGACCGACCTGGAAGGCCTCCGGGCTCGGGCTGAAGCCGCGGCCGGTGCAGACGCCGAGACCTCCGATCTGGACCGGCGGCTCCTCGCCGGCTGCGCTGCGCAGGACCGCCCGGTTCGCCGACGGTTGGCTGCCGCAGTCCCTCGGGCCCAATGTCGAGCTGCTGGCCGACCTGCGTCGGATGCGGGACGAGTACCGCTCGGGAGCACCGCTCGATATCGGGGCGCTCGCTGCCCCCTTCCACGTGGGCGCACTGACTGCCGGATTCGAGCTCCCGGCCGGCACGGTGACGGGGTCGGCTGAGCAGATCGCCGAGTACCTGGAGCCCTACCGGTCCGCCGGCGTGGGCCAGGTGCAGGTCCGGTTCCCCACCCGCTCGGTCGAGGAGCAGTGCGATCAGATCGCCGCCTTCGGCGAAACGGTCATCCCGCTCATCGACGCCTGAGGGCCGCGGCCGCCCGTCGCCAACACACGGGCGGCGGGACGGTGCCGCGCTAGGGGGCTCTCGTCGTCGAGGTGCTGCTGGTGCCCAGTCCCTGAACCGTCGTCGTCGATGTGGTGGTTGATGACCCGGTCCCGCCCGAACCGCCGGCCGCCGGCACGGCAACAGTGGTGGTGGTGGTCGAAGTGCCCGACGAGCCCAGGGTGGTGGTGGTCGACGTGCTGGCCCGGGTCGTGGTGGTCGTGGTGGTCGGGGCCGGTGGTGCGGTGGTACTGGTCGTGGTCGGGCTCACCTTCGTCGCCCCGGGCACGATGAAGTCCCCCTGCGGCGTGTGGATGACAGTGCTGGTGCCGGCGACATCTCCCTGCGGCGGGTTGAAGTACAGCAGGGTGGCCAGGCCCGCGAAGGCCACCAGCATGAACAGGGTCGATCGTCGGATCGGGAAGCGGGGATGGACGGGGACGGACATGAAGCCGACCATGGCACTGTGCCTGACCTCGTCGGCTTTCGCCGGGTCCTTCCGGCCCCACGGGGCGCGCACCCCTGACGCGTCACGGCCCGGGGGAGCCGCCGAGTCGTCACGGTCGTCGCCGGGCCCGGGTCCGTCGATCGTCATCAGGGACCGTCCCCGATCGAGGGCGAGCTGACACCGGCGGAGCGGAGGGTGGTGGTGGCCCGGAGTCGGATCTCGCGGGCCACCTCGAACTGGCGACCGGGCAGGGTGCGGGCGATGAGCCGGAGTTGGACATAGCCGACGTCGATGGTCTCCACCCCGGCCACCACCGGGTCGCCGAGCAGCAGGTCTCGCCAGGCCGCGTCGGCGGCCATGGCCGAGAACATGTCCTTCAACAGGCCCGTGACCCGGTCGAGGTCCTCGGTCACCGACACCGGGATGTCGATCACCGCCCTCGACCAGTCCTTGGACAGGTTGGTGACCTGGCGGAGGGCGCTGTTGGGCACCACCACGAGTTCCCCTTGAGCAGTCCGCACTTTCGTGACCCGCAGGGTCAACTCCTCGACGGTGCCGGTGATGCCGATGGACTGTCCGGGGACCGACAGCCGAATGACGTCACCGAAGGCGAACTGGTGCTCGGCGAACAGGAAGAAGCCGGCCAGCAGGTCCCCCACCATCTGTTGGGCCCCGAAGCCGAGCCCGATGCCGATGACCGTGGCGGGGGCCACGAGTGTGGTGAGCGGGATACCCAGTCGGTCGAGGGCCAGGACGGCGGTGATGAAACCGACCAGGGTCACCACGACCCACTCCACCGCCTCGCTCACCGCCCGGGACCGCTTCAGGCTCTCCGAGGCCACCTGGCCGGACTCGATCTGGGCCCGGATCTGGCCGTCCACCCACGCGCGACGGCGCGCCCCCACCCAGTGGGCGAACCTGATGGAGAGACCGGCTCCGAGCACGAGCACGACCGCTGGGAGCAGATGATTCTGGAACCAGGAGTGGTGGATCCACGGAAATTACCATCCACGCGTGGGTCGACTCCCGCCATGGGAGGACGGCCGCCTCGACCCCACCCGAGCGGGAGCGATGGTCGTGCCGTAAACTGACGGTCTGTCAGTTCCGGAGCGGAACCCATTGCACCGTGGCCCCGATGCCAGGAGCGTCGCCACCCTAGGGAGGGAAACACCATCATGCTCGACTACGTGATCCGCAACGGCCTGGTCGTCGACGGGACCGGGGCGCCCGGCCGCCGGGCCGATGTCGGCATCCGGGACGGCAAGATCGTGGTGGTCGGCGAGGTCGGCGAGCACGGGGCCACTGAGTTCGACGCCGAGGGCCTCGTGGTGGCCCCCGGCATCATCGACCCCCACACCCACTACGACGCCCAGTTGTTCTGGGACCCCACCGCCTCCCCCTCCAACCTCCACGGCGTGACCACCGTGATCGGTGGAAACTGCGGGTTCACCCTGGCCCCCATCAAGCCCGAAGACCACGACTACATCCGGCGGATGATGGCCAAGGTGGAGGGCATGCCGCTTCCCGCCCTGGAGACGGGCCTGCCCTGGGACTGGACCAGCTTCGGCGAGTACCTCAACAAACTCGAGGGAAACCTGGGGGTCAACGCCGGCTTCCTGGTCGGCCACTGCGCCCTGCGCCGGTGGGTGATGGGAGCTGAGCGGGGGTCCGAGGTGGCCACCACCGAGGAGGTGACGGAGATGACCCGGCTGCTCTCCGAGTCCCTCGACGCCGGGGGCCTCGGGTTCTCGTCGTCGCAGTCCCGCACTCACTCCGACGGCGAGGGCAACCCCATCTCCTCTCGCAATGCCGACCGCCACGAGATGCTCGCCTTCTGCGAGGTGGTCCGAGACCATCCGGGCACCACGCTCGAGTACATCACCAACGGCTGCCTCGACACCTTCAGTGACGAGGAGATCGACCTCATGGTGGCCATGACCACCACGGCCAAGAGACCACTGAACTGGAACCTGCTCACCGTTGACTCCCGCACCCCGGACAAGACGACCCGACAGCTCGAGGCCTCGTCCCGGGCCGCCGAAGCTGGTGGGCGCATCGTGGCACTGACCATGCCCACCCTCGTGCCGATGAACATGAGCTTCCGGACCCACTGTGCCCTCTTCCTGATTCCCGGATGGGGTGACGTGATGGGCCTCCCCGTGGATCAGCGCATCGAGAAGCTCTCCGACCCGGCCGTGCGGGCACATCTCGACGAACTGGCCCACTCCGAGGGGGCCGGGGTGTTCCGCCGCCTCTCCCACTGGGCCAACTACATCATCGGCGACACGTTCGCCCCGGAGAACGAAGGTCTGAGCTGGCGCGACGTGGGCTCCATCGCCGAGGAACAGGGAAAGCCCCCCTTCGACGCACTGCTCGACCTGGTCATCGCCGACGAGCTCCGGACCGTGCTGTGGCCCAAGGCCTCCGACGGTGACGACGCATCGTGGCAGGCCCGGGTGAAGGTGTGGAACGACCCTGGCGCCATGGTCGGCGGCTCGGATGCCGGTGCCCACCTCGACCGCATGTGCGGGTCCAACTACCCCACCTCGTTCCTGGGGGACTGCCTCCGGAAGCGCAAGCTGGTCCCCCTCGAGCGGGCCATCCAGTTGATGACCGAGGCCCCGGCCGAGCTGTTCGGGCTCCACGACCGGGGGCGCGTCGCCGAGGGCATGTGCGCCGACCTCTTCATCTTCGACCCCGAGACGGTGGGCTCGGAGCCGGCCACGCTGGTCCACGACCTGCCGGGCGGCAGCCCCCGTCTCATTGCCGACGCCAACGGCGTGGTGCGCGTCCTGGTGAACGGCGTCGAGACCGTCGCCGACGGGAAGCCCACCGGGAGCTTGCCCGGTGCGCTGCTCAGGTCGGGTCGGGACACCGTGACGGTCGACCCGACACCCGCCACGGTCTGATCGGCCCATTCGGTCGACCGGGTTCGGGCCCGACGGCCACGCGCTGCGCCGGCCTCGATCTGCCCGGCGCAGACCGAGGACCTACACTGCTGACGAGGCGTCAGATTCACCTCGCCAACCACCACACCAACGACACCACACCAACGAGCGCGGCCGATCGGGCCGCCCAGGGGCCCACAGCAATCCGTGGGCGAGCCGACCACCAGAAAAGGGGACCCACCATGGGAGCGGAGATCACCAAGGACGAGACGAAGGTGCTCATCGGGGGCAAATGGGTGGAGGCCGGTGGGGGCACCTACGACATCGTCAATCCCGCCACCGAGCAGGTGGTGGGCCAGGCCCCCAATGCATCGGTCGATGACGCCAACGCCGCCGCCGCCGCCGCCAAGGAGGCCTTTCCGGCCTGGGCCGCTACCCCAGTGGAGGAGCGCCTGGAACTGCTGAAGAAGGCGGCGGCCGCCATCCGGGCCAAGGGTGACGAACTCGTCCCGCTGGTCATCGCCGAGACGGGGGCCACGGCATCGGTCGGCTCGCGGATGCAGGTCCCGGTGAGCGCAGCCCGGTTCGACCGTTACTCACGGGACATCAGTCACGTGCAGGAGCACATGCTTCCACCCATCGTCTCCGAGGCCACTCCCCTGGCTCCCGGCGGCCTGATCAGCGCCCTGGCCTACCGTCAGCCCGTCGGGGTGGTGACCGCCATCGCCAGCTACAACTTCCCCATGACCAACATGGCCGGCAAGGTGGCCCCGGCCCTGGCCATGGGCAACACCGTGATCATGAAGCCGGCCCCCCAGGATCCACTGGCGGTCATCGAGCTGGCCCGGGTACTCGACGACGTCGGATTCCCGCCCGGGGTCATCAACATCATCAACTCCCAGGGACCCGAGCCGGCTTCGGCCCTCACCACCTCGCCCGACGTGGACATGGTCTCGTTCACTGGCTCCACCGCCGTCGGCCAGCGCATCGCCTCGGCCGGCGCGCCGACCATGAAGCGCATGCTCATGGAGCTGGGGGGCAAGGGCGCGGCCGTCGTCTTCGAGGACGCCGACATCAAGGGCGTGGTCACCGCCATCGGGTCGGTCTGGGCCTTTCACTCCGGCCAGATCTGCACCGCCCCCACCCGGGCCATCGTCCACCGGAGCATCTTCGACCAGGTGGTGGCCGGCCTCACCCAGTTCGCCGGGGTGCTGAAGGTGGGCGACCCCACCGAAGCCACCACCGTGGTCGGTCCGCTCATCTCCGGGGCCCAGCAGCAGCGGGTGCTCGACTACATCGAAACGGGTCGCAAGGAGGGAGAGGTCGTGGCCGGTGGGGGACGGCCGGAGCACCTACCCACCGGGTACTACGTCGAGCCCACCCTGGTGGTCGGCACGAACGACATCACCGTGGCCCGTGAGGAGATCTTCGGGCCGGTGGTGGTGGCCATCCCCTTCGACGACGAGGACGAGGGCATCGCCATCGCCAACGACTCGGAGTTCGGCCTCTACGACTACGTCTTCTCGCAAGACACACCGCGAGCCTTCCGGGTGGCCAAGCAGTTGCGGGCGGGCCACGTCGGCCTCAACACCGCCCAGCGCAACATGGACGCCCCGTTCGGCGGGTTCAAGATGAGCGGAATCGGACGGGACGGTGGTGACACCGGGCTCGAGGCCTACTCCGAGATGCAGTCGATCATCTGGTCGAGCTGATCGACGCGGCTGCCCGCTCCGGGCCGGTCAGCCGGCCCCGAGGAACGGGGCCCCGTACGAGAACACACCACCGTCGGCGGCCACCAGCCAGTAGCCGCCGGTTGCCGTGTCGGCGGTCATGCCCACCACCGGGGCGTTGAGCTGGGTGCCACCGGCGCTTCCGCTGAAAGCCCCGTCACCGAAGGCGAAGATGCCGCCGTCGGAGGCCACGAACCAGTAGCCCTTCCCGTCGGCCGTGGCGGCCATGCCGTTCACCGGGCGGTTGAGGTGCAGGTAGCCCGTTGAGCCGTAGAAGGGCGCGTCGAAGGCGAACACGCCGCCGTCGCTGGCCACCAGCCAGTAGCCGCCGGTCGACCGGTCGGCGGCGATGCCGACCACCGGCGCGTTGAGATGCTGGCCGCCCATCGACCCGTAGAAGGCCGCGTCGCCGAAGGCGAACACACCGCCGTCGCTGGCCACCAGCCAGTAGCCGCCGCCGGTGGGGGTCGGCGCCATGCCCACCACCGGGGCGTTCAGGTGCTGGCCGCCCATCGATCCGTAGAAGGCCGCATCGCCGAAGCTGAATATGCCGCCGTCGGAGGCCACCATCCAGTACCCACCACCGTCGTTGGTGGCGACGATGTGGGAGATCGGTGCGTTCAACGCCCGACCCGCCATCGACCCGTAGTCCACGGCGTCACCGTGGTCCGAAACCGAACCGTCGGTATGGGCCAACCAGTACCCGTTGGCGTCAGCCGTGGCGGCGATGCCCACGGACGGTGCGGGCAGGTTGGGCTCGCCGGCGATCGAGGCCACCCGGAACGGGTACGGGTACTGCCCGCCGGTCGGCGTCACCGCCCCCTGCGCGGAAATGGTCTGGCCGGGGCAGTAGACCGGGTCGCCGGACGGGGCCCCGGCGACCACGGGTGCCGCCGGCACGGGCTGTCCTTGCAGGAAGGTCTGGGCGCTCTGGCGGGCCAGAGCCGAGGGGATGGCACCGTAGGCGTAGCCGAAGACCTCGACGGTCCAGGCCCGCCCGCCGCTGCAGGTCACCCCGATGCCGACATCGGTATAGGCGGCACCCAGCATGTTCTGGCGGTGGGGGGCCGACGCCATGTAGAGCCCGTCCATGCCGTCCGAGCCGTCCCCGGGCCACGTGCCGTTGCCGGTGTTGCCGGAGTTGGCCGCCATGATGCACAGCTGGGTGGACGGGCCGGTGCAGGAGGACAGGGGCGGGTCGACCACCGTACCGGTGGCGGCCAGATGGGCCGACCACCCCTGGGCGTAGGCGGCCAGGGAGGGGTCCACCTGCAGCGAGGGCAGGACCAGCCCGAACGAGGCCCGGGCGGCCCGCTCGGCGTTGATGCGCGACACCAGGTCCTGGGCGTAAAGGGCCTGTACCGTCGACACATCGGTGGTGCTGGCCGCCTCGGCCTGCGACGTGGCCTCGACCCCGTCGATGACCGAGAACACAGCTACGGCCACCACCACGGCGGCGACCACGGCGGCGCCAAAGGCCGTCCAGGAATGTCGGGTGCGATGTCTGCCGCTGTCCGGTACGGCCCGGTGGTGCCGGTGGGCCTTCTGCACTGCGATCATGGCGCTGTTCCCTCACAGGTCGGTCGGCGCCCCTCGCAGGTGGTATCGGCACCATCGGTCGGAAACTTTCGCCACAATCAACTAAAACTGGGCCATGCCGGTTCCCCTCTCGCCATCAATTCCCAGGTCATTTGCGGAATTGGCCGCCCGGGTCTCCAATTGGGGCCGCTGGGGGGCCGACGACCAGATCGGCACGCTCAACCTCATCGATGAGGCCGCCCGGCTGCGGGGGGTCGGCGCCGTCCGGGACGGCGTCCCCTTCCCTCTCGCGCTCCCCCTGTCCGCCGAGGAGGGGATCCAACTCGGGTTCATCGAGGGCCGGGTGAACCCCAGCCGGACCATGGTCAGCGTGAACGAGACCATCGGTTCCGATCCTGGATGGATCGCCTTCTCCGAGGACGTCGTGACCATGGCCACGCAGTGCGCCACCCACTGGGACGGCCTCGGCCACGCCGCCTACGGGCTGGGCCCCGAAGGACGGACCCTCTACAACAACGTTCCTGCCTCCTCCATCACCGAGGCCGGAGCCAGCCGGCTAGGTGTGCACCTGATCTCCTCGTTGGTGTCGCGGGGAGTCCTGCTCGACGTGGCGAGCGCCAAGGGGGTGGAGATTCTCGATCCGGGCTATCCGATCTCACCCGACGACCTCGATGCCGCCTGCACCCTGGCCGCTCTCGAGGTGCAGCCCGGAGACGTGGTGCTGGTCCGTACCGGCCAGCCCGCCCACCTGGCCCTCCCCGGCCGTCCGGGTCTCGGGCATGCGGAACCGACGCGGGACCTGGTGGCCTACTGGTCTCCCGCCCCCGGTCTCACCATGGCCACCGCCGAGTGGTTCCACGCGCACGACGTGGCTGCCGTGGCCATCGACACTCCGGCCCTGGAGGTCTTTCCCTGCGAAGATCCGGCGCTCTTCCTCCCCGTGCACATCCTCCATCTGGTGGAGATGGGGATGACCCAGGGCCAGAACTGGTTCTTGGACGAGCTGGCCGAGGCCTGCGCCAACGACGGCCGCTACGACTTCTTGTTGGAGGCCACACCCCTCCCCTTCACCAACGCCCTCGGCTCCCCGGTGGCTCCGGTGGCGTTGCGCTGACCGGACCCGGGACCACGGGCCTGGCCCTCAGGGGCCCACCTCGATCCCCAGGTAGCGCTCGAAGACGTCCTCACCGGCCAGTTCGTCGGAGGGCCCAGAGAAGACCACCCTCCCGCGGTTGAGCAGGTAGACGTGATCGGCGATGTCCAGGGCCCGGGTCACATACTGCTCGACCAGGAGCAACGACGTACCGGTGGCCACGATCTGCCGGAGGGTCTCGAAGATCTTGTCAACCACCAGCGGGGCCAGTCCGAGGGAGGCCTCATCCACCACCACCAACTTGGGATTGGAGACATAGGCCCGCACCAGGGCCAGCATCTGCTGCTCCCCCCCGCTCAGGCTCCCGGCCGTCTGCTGGATGCGGGTGCCCAGAATGGGGAACGACTCCACGGCACGCTCGATGCTGGCCTGCTCCTCGCCCTTGGGTGACTGCAGGACCAGGTTGTCCCGGACGGTCAGGGAAGGGAAGATCCCCCGACCCTCGGGCAGGTGGCACAGGCCCTTGCGGGCCATCATGTGGGCAGGGGCGCCAGTGACGTCCTCCCCGTCGAACCTGACGGTGCCGCTCATCGGACGGATCAGCCCGGAGGCCGTCCGCAACAGCGTGGTCTTCCCCGCTCCGTTGGGGCCCAGCAGGGCCACCACAGAGGAGTCGGCCACCGACAGCGACACGTCCCGGAGGACCACGGTGTCCCCGTAGCCGGCGGTGACATGCTCGATATCAAGCACTGGGTGTCGCCCTTGTGTCCGGACACCAACCGCTGGAGCCGGTCATATGAGCTCCTGTGCCGTCAGAGCAGTCTCGCCGGCACCCTCGGATCCGAGGTAGGCGGCGCGGACCGTGGGGCTGGCCAGCATCTCCTCGGGGGTGCCCTCGAAGATCAGTTGGCCGAAGTCGAGCACAAAGATGTTCTGGCACACCTGACGGACGAGCTCCATGTCGTGCTCCACCAGCAGGATGCCGATCCCCCGCTCGGCCACCGCGGACTGCAGTATCTGTCCGAACCGTTGCGTCTCACCCCCGTCGAGACCGGCCGACGGCTCGTCGAGCAGCAGCATCGAGAAGGGGCCGGCCAAGGCGCGGGCCAGCTCCACCATCCGTCGCTGACCCGCAGGCAGCAGGCCGGCCTGGAGGCCGGCGAGCGGACCGATCCCGGTGAGCTCGATGGCCTCGTTGACCGCCCGATCGATGGTGGCGTTGTCGCGTCGGCTGCTCATCAGCTGGGTGCGGGGGTTCCTCCCGGCCAGGGAGGCCTCCCGCCCCAACACGACGTTCTCCCGCACGGTCAGCGAGTTGAAGAGCTCCGCCCGCTGGAACGTGCGGCCCAGCCCGAGCCGGGATCGGCCCGAGGGCCCGATGGAGGTCACCTCGTCTCCATGGAGGAATATCTGCCCCGACGTCGGCTTGATGAGTCCCGAGCAGGCGTTGAAGGTCGTGGTCTTCCCGGCGCCATTTGGTCCGACCAGGCCGGTGATGCGTCCCTTGGGCGCCACCAAGGTGACGTTCTCCACGGCGCGTATCCCACCGAAGTGCACCGCCAGGTTCCTGACCTCGATGCCCGGCCCCTCGGCTGCCTCGGCGACCGTGGCCAGATGGGCGGCGGCCGCCACCGCTGCGTCGTCGGCCGCCGCGGTGATCTCGGCGCGGTCCGCCTCGAGCACGGCGGAACGGACCTCCTCATCGGTGGGCTCGTGCTCGGGTGGTCGGCCACCCCAACGGTCGAGGACCACCCGCATCCGGTGGGGCACCGTGGGGATCCTGTCGATCTGCATGGCGTAGGTGGTGGCGAAGAACCCGAAGACGATCTCCAGATAGGTGTTGATGTTGGAGATGGTCACGTATCCCGGGATGATCGTGTATCCGAAGGCGGCGATGAGGCCGTACCAGGGCACCCCTGAGATGCTGATCACGACCAGGGCCACGAGGATCAGCGAATTGAAGGAGCTGTAGTTGCTCCCGACGCTGTAGTGGAAGAGGACCGCGGTCAGTGCCCCGGCCAGACTGGCGAAGGTGGCCGAGATGCAGAAGATGAGCACCCGCACGACATTGGTGGTGGCCCCGTGGGTTTCGAGGGCGGTGGGCGAGTCGGACAGGGCTTCGAGCAGCCGGCCCATCCGACCACGGTGGATGCCGATGATGGCCACCACGGTCAGCAGGGTGATGACCAGCAGCACGTAGTAGAAGCCGGTGTCGGTGGCCATGTGCCAGGGCCCGATGCTGAAGTCCGGTCGAGGGGCGGGTATCCCCGACGTGGTGGGCCCGAACATGAACGTGGTGGTGTAGAACATCTGCTCCAGCAGGATGCCGAAGCCGAAGGTGGCCAGGGCCAGGAACACGCCCGACAGCCGGATGGCCGGGATGGAGACGATGGCCCCGACCGGCACGGCGATCAGCGACGCCAGGACGAGGGCGATCAACCAGGGCATGTGGTAACTGCCCGTGAAGTGCCCGAATGCGGCCGCGCCGACGGCGGCGAAGGCGAGGTGGCAGAGCGAGATCTGCCCGGAACTGCGCACGAGCAGACCGAGCGAGAGGAACAGGACGATGTCGATCAGGGCGTTCGACCAGATCGACAGATTGGCTCCGGCGAAACTGGGGACCGAAGACAGGGCCAGGACCACGACCGCTCCGAACACCAGGCGCACCCGGGTGGGCGCGTACCACGACTTGCGGACGGGCAGGCTGTGGACGACCCGTCGCTCGGCCAGCCGGGCTTTGGGGGTGACCACCAACACCACGAAGAGGATGATGAACGGCAGGCCGGCGGGCAGCCCGCTCAACCAGCTGATGGAGACGGCGTACTTGGTGGCCAGGGCGCCGGCCACCCCGATGAAGAGACCCCCGGCGAACGTAAGGGGAAGGCTCGAGAAATAGCCGATGGCCGCGGCCCCGAAGGCCTGAACCACCAGCATGGTGATGACCAGGGCGTCGAGGTTGAGCGATGGTGCCAACAGCAGTCCGGCCATCGAGGCGAAGACCATGCCGATGATCCACGCCCAGCGGCGCACCCGTACCGGGTTTTCGCCGGTCATGGACACCAGGTCGGGATTGTCCACCACCCCCCGCATGGCCGCGCCGAGGCGCACGAACCGGAAGAAGTAGTAGAGGACGCCACTCGCCACCACCGAGACGATGACCACGATGATCTGATCCCAGCCCACGTTGACGCCGCCCACCGGGATGGTGCCCACCGGCAGGAAGGCAGGGAAGCTGCTGGAGCTGCTTCCGTACCAGAGCTGCCCGATGCCGAGCACGATCAGCAGGAGCCCGACGGTGGCCACCACCTTCAAGGTGGCCCCCACCGGTTCGAGGGTTCGGGCCAACAGCTCCATCCCGAGACCCTCCAGGGGGGCCAAGACGAACAGGCAGAGCGCCCCGGCCAAGGGCCAGGCCATGCCGTGCTCGGTGTGGAGGAAGTAGAAGACGAAGACCGACAGGGCGGCCAAGGAGCCGTAGGCGAAGTTGAAGATCCCCGACGTCTTGTAGGTCAGGACCAGACCGGTGGCGGCCAGTCCGTAGACCGATCCGGTGGCGATCCCGATGACGATGAAGGGAAGGAACTCCTGCAGCACGACTACGACTTCCCCCCTGTGATCCCCCCGGACCCGCAGTCCAGAATCAGCGGAACAGCATGCACACCATGACCCCCAGGTCCCTTACCGAGCACTTCGTCAACTACCGCTTTCGTCCCCCACGCACTGCAGAAAACAAACGTACTCCCAAAAGGCGTCCGGATGTCCACCTTCGTTGACACCAGATGGTGCGCTCAGATCCAGCACCTCGGGGCATCGAACCGTCATGCCCCGAACAGGTAGCCGTCGATGGCCCGGTGGTAGTTCCAGATGGTCATCTCCTGTTGGGTGTTGAGACGGTGACCGTCGTAGCCACTCGAGTGCATGCCCGCGGTCACCTCGGACATGTTCGAGAAGTCCTGCGACAGGATCTCCCCGACATCCCCCTCGCGCCAGTCTCCGAAGTATTGGGGAGCTGCGGTCTCGATACCGCTGGACGGGGGCAACTCGAGGCCCTGTACGTCGAAGATGCAGCTGTCCGGATCCGAGCCATTGGGTCTGGCCCGGTAGGAAAGGCAGCAGCCACGGTCGACCAGGAAGACGGAGTTGGGAAACAGGTGCCAGTCGTACATTGCCGACTTGAGCTGCTCCTGGGTGACGTCGGGATAGTCGATGCCCGCGGCCCGGGCATGCTTCATCCGTAGGCCCTGGTAGATGGCGTTACCGTCCGGTCCGTCGGCACCGGGGGTGTTGCGCAGCTCATCAGCGGCGGGCAGATCGGTGGGCAGATAGAGGGCGCGCAGCTCACGGAGGTTGTACTCGACGTTGGTGTATACAGCCTGTGGGTCGACTCCATAGGCGGCACGGAGCCGGGTGGCGTCCCCGTCGGGACCATAGCGAAAGGTATCGGCGTGGCGGGAGTGGTACCGGAAGAGCTCGTTGAACGTCAGACCGTACTGCTCGGATTCGGCGACGGTCGGTGGCGTGTGTCGCTTGTCGGGCCGGAGGAGCTGCGGATGGGTTCCTGGAACGTGCCAACTCTCGATGAACGCGTCGAGAGCCGTCTTCCAGTTGGCGGGGAGCACGACCGTCTTGTACCAGGCGATCCGCATGTCCTCGAGCTTGAAGCCCTCGAGCCGCGATGGGAGTGGCTCGAGGTACTCGCCTAGGGGCTCGGCCGTCCCGTCCATGTTCACGAAGACCCACCCGCCCCACGTGTCGAGTCGGCACGGAGGGAGACAGAGATCGTCGTCCGGGCGGGCCTCGAAGTTGGCCCCGTCGGCCTGGAATTTGAGCGATCCATCCAGGTTCCAGCGCCATGCGTGGAAGGGACACCGGAACTCGCCGATCCTCCCCCGTCCCTGGACGAGACGCGTTCCCCGGTGCCGGCAGGCGTTGAAGTACGCCCGGAGTCCCTGGTCGGTCCGAACGATGACGATCGATTGACCGCCGATCTCGAAGTCCACGTATTGGCCGACATCTTCGACCTCATCGAAGCGGCACGCCACCAGCCAGGTCCGAGGAAACAGCCGCTCCTGCTCCAACTGGAGGAACTCGGGGTCGAGATACCGACCCTTGGGCACGAACGACGAGCCCAGCTGCCACCGGGCGGGCACTTCCACCCCGCGGGTCCCCCCCGTGCCCTCCGGAGTCCGGCCGTCCGGACCGTCTCGGCCGGCCTGTGTCACCACGTCAGTCATCGTGCAACCACCTCGTCACCTGCTCGGTCATGGCTTCGTCGCACACCTCGGGCGTTCCGCCTGCAGTGTGGACCCAGGTGCTGGACTCGATGCCGTGCCTCCCGAGCAACGAGGCCAACGTCTCGTGATCCGACCCGGCGCCGGGGCCCCCGGCCAGCAGAAGCACCCGTGGCCGGGCCGCCTCCAGCAGCGACGTGGGCAACAGCGCCACATGAGCCGAAGGCGTGTCGATGCACACCGCGGCCGGCGCACGGTGCGCGTGGAGCAGCGTGGCACCGAGGGCCACCACTCCGCCCTGGCCCGAACCGATCAGCACCGGCCGCTCGGCGTCCAGATCATCCACCAGGTCTCCCACCTGCACCACCGCCTTGGCCAGTGAGATGGGATCCGTACCCTCGTACCCCGGGAGCACCCGATACCAGCACGCCCCACCGACCTCCATGCCGCTGGGGTAAAAGGCGTAGTCACCGAACGGGAGTACCACCCGTCCGCCACCGGGAAGGCGGTCAGCCACGCGGGCCGCCTCGTCGAGGGGCGTGGTCCCTTCGCGGTGCAGCACCAGCAGACACCTGCTCTCCAAGCCAGTATTCGGGGACTCCGGAGTCCCTGAGGGTCGATCGAGATAGGCGAGTTTCACGACAAGCTCCCCGAGGCCCTGGCCCCGGCGTGCGCCCCGCCGAGGAAGCCGAAGACCAGACCGGGCCCGATGGTGGAGCCACCCCCGGGATAGCCCTCGCCGAACACCCCATCGACGCAGTTGCCCGCACCGTAGAGGCCGGGGATCGGCCCCATGGTCCCGAGAATCTGTCCCTGCGTGCCGATCCGGGGGCCACTATCGGTGTCGAAGGTCGTGCCGACCAAGGCGATGGCGTAGAGCGGCCCGTCGACGTTCAGTGGGTGGAGGGTCGAATTCGGGAGGCGATTGTCCCGCGCCGGCGGTCCGTGGAAGGCAAACTCCACTGCCTTGGTGCCTCGTCCGAACTCGCCATCGATGCCCCGCTCGGCCATGCCGTTGAAGCGGACGACAGTGTCGGCCAGGGTGGTGGCGAAGCCGGAGTCCAGCTGCACCGGCGCGATCCCGGCGGGCATTTCCGACCGGGACCGGGTGACCAGCCTTCGGCCCAGGGCATCGCTGAGTCCGGCCACCCCGTGACCGGACACGACGTGGTCGGCTACCGCGCCAACCGGTGGGATCGGATAGCGACCGCCATAGCGCTCGGCCGTCCGCTGGTCGTAGACCATGAACATCACTCGGTTGATGTACTCGTCATCGACATAGACGTGGTGCACTCGACCCCGCGACTCGTACTCTCTCTTCTCGTTGACCGCCCGTCGGCCGAACCGGTTGACCAGGATCATGGAGTCGCCGGGTATGGCCCACACGTCCAGGATCGAGTTGGCGTAGTCGTCGACTCCCTCGAGAACCTGCTGGTCCCACCACCCGTTGTGCATCCCTCCGAACGAGGCCCCCACCCTCGCTCCGATGTCGATCAGGTCACCGGTGTTCGAGGGAACGCCAGACCCGCCGGCAATCGGGCCACGCAGGAACCGCTCCCGCAATTCGGGGCTGTGGGCGAATCCACCAGAGCCGAACACCACGCCGCCTCGGACATCGATGGACCGGCAGGCCGATCCGTCGTCCACCACCACCCCGGTGATCGCCCCGTTCTGTTGCACCAGATCGACCACCCGGTGGCTGAGACGGACCTCGACTCCCCTGTCGGTGGCGAAGTCCTTGAGCTGGCGGACCAATTCACCCCCGTTGCCGGCTCCGCCGCCCGGAGCCTCGACTTGGATTCCCCGGCCGCGCGTCGCCTTGTTCTCGGGAAACTCGTAGTAGTCGGGATACCGCTGACCGTCCCAGGCCAACCACGGCGCCTCCATACGGGCAGCCCCGATGGCCGACAGGCGGCCCATTACCTCGGCCCCCCTGTCGTAGTAGGTCTCGAGCAGGGCGAAATCGGACGGCAGTAGGCCGAGGCAGGGCGCATCGGGATCGTAGGCCCCGGGATAGGAGACGCGGGCCATGTAGGCGAGCGCCTCGGCACGGGGGTCAGCGATGCCGGCCCGCCGCATGAGTGAGTTGTTGTAGATGTGGGCCACCCCGCCCGAGCACGCCGTGGTACCGCCGTGCACCGGACCCTTCTCGCAGACCAGCACGCTGGCCCCCACGCTGAGTGCACCCGCCGCACCGGCCAGTGCGGCCGCACCGCTGCCCACCACGACCACGTCGGCCACCTCATGGGCCCGGGAGGGACCAGCCGACGGCGAGCGAACGGTCCCGGGCCGATGGGGCAGCTTGGCCAGCTCGGCCACCCGAATGCCGAGCGGTGCTGTCGGGTTCTCCTCAGGCATCCCCCAGACCCCCTACTTCCGCCGCCGCTCGTCCTCCGGCAGTTATAGCATCGGCATCCGTCGTACCGTCCCGAGCCGTTTCCCTCTCCCGGAGGGGTGGCGAAGCTGGAGGGGCGTCAGACTCGACAGGCCAGCGCAGACTGCTGAGCCCCGGTGAGGAGGAGACCATGGGACTGAGCGCCGAGGAGCACTTGGCCATCCAGGGACTGGCCGCCCGGTACAACCACGCCATCGACAGCGGGGATGCCGACGCATTCACTGAGTGTTTCGTCGAGTCGGGGGTACTCGACGCAGGGGCACTGCAACTGAAGGGGCGAGCCGCCTTGCGCCAGTTCTGCTCAGACTTCCCCTCCAGCGTCCACGCCCCCCGACACGTTGCTTCCAACCTGGTCATCGACGGCGACGGCACCGAAGCCACCCTGCAGGCATACGTCCAGATGTTCGTGCTGAGCGGTGAGCCGTCCCAGCAGGTGGTGGCGGCCTCGGGCAAGTATTCGGACCAACTCACCAAGGCCGACGGCACCTGGCGGTTCATCCGCCGCACCTTCACCGCCGACGCCTGACTGACTCCTCTCGGAGAGGCCGGGCCGGAAGGCTGTCGTCCGCCACCATGTGATGGCCACCTGACCGTGCCGGGATCCCACCGGCGGGCATCACCAGTGGGAACCCTCACGAGGTCCTCCTCAGCTGGTGGCGGTGACGCAGGTGGCCTTCAGTCCATAAGGGGTGGAGAACTTGCCATTCTTCAGGACCGCGTAGCCCTGCCAACAGTCGATGGGATTAGGCACGCCAGTCTTGAAGGTCAGCGGCGGTGCCATCCCCCCGAGGGTGTTGTTTCGCAAGGTATGCAGTCCGGTGATCAACTGCTTGGCGGTGGCGTTGGCGCCCGCGGTCACACCTCCCGCCTTGGCCGCCGTAGCCAGCAGGAGACCCGATACCCATGCCTGTACGGCCAACTCGTTATAGTTCGCTGTCTTGAGGATCGTGGGCTGGTATTTCTTGAACGCGTTGGTCATCGTCTTGACTCCGGCGACCTGGCTAGAGAAGTACGGCACGTTGAGATTGTTGAAGATGGCGTACTTGTTGATGCCCGCGGTCTTTGCCAGACCCGGGGCCAGGCTCTCGCCGTCGATGACGATCGGTGGGGTGTACCCCTGCTGGGCGCAGTCTGTGGCGACCTTCTCGATCACTCCGACGGCATCGGCAATGAACAACGACTTGGCTCCAGCCTGCTTGGCGGCCAGGCACTGGGCCGTGTAGTTGGGCGACGACGCCGAGATCGAGGCGTCGTAGATGAGAGGGACGCCCAAGGCAGCGCCGGTCGACTTAAGGGGGGCGACACCCTCCTGGCAGGTGGCCGCTTCGGCGCAGTAGAAGAGGGCCATGTTCTTGGCCCCCGCCTTCTTGGCCGCACCCACGATGGAGGCGAACAACTGGTCCTCGGTCTGGCCCGGCGCGTAGAAGTCCGAGTTGAGGAAGAAGGGCGCAGAGCTTCAGTTGGCTCCGATCACCGGCACGTTCTGCTGCTTCACATAGTCCGACCAAGAGGCGTCCACATCGGAGCCATCAACGATGGCGATCGCGTGGTCCTGTGCCACAAGCGTCTCCGCCTGCGAAAGCGAGGTTCCGGAGTTGAAGGCATCATCCTTGACGATGACGTTGACCTTGTGACCGTTGATCCCACCGACTGCATTGACCGAGCTGGCCCACGCCTTATATGCGTCTGGGCCAATGGCGATACTCGAAGCCAGCGGCCCGGTGCAGCTGCAGATGAAGCCCACCGTGATGGGACTACCCGATGCACCCGCGGGAGCTGTCGAGGCGAGCGACACTCCTACCAGAGCTGACGACGACGCCACCAGCACGGCCAAGGTGGCGCGAAGAAAGGTCCACGGTCGCTTCACTGAACATCCCCCATTCGGTGTGTCCCCATCCCTTGTGGAAGGGAACGGCAATCGGCGAACCTCGCGCCTACGGGAAGGCCGACCGTGGCGGACGGCCACCAGTAAACACAGGTTCTCCTCGGAACCGTAACGGAATCGTAAGGTGAAGTCAACGAACTCGTCATCCGCGAACGGGTCGCGATCCATCGGCCTGTTTGCGTCCATCACGTTGCCGTGATGCAGTCCGAACCGTTAGGAGTGGACGAGCTCAGCCGACCTCCAGACCGCCGATCCGCCCTCCCGCTCCGTCCCCAACCGACCTGCCGGTCCGACGGTTCGCCATACCTCTGGCGGAGACTCAGTCGGAGGAGTTTCCGTCCCGGGCCGCCTCAGCCTGTTCGTCGGCCACCTGGCGGGGAAGGCGGCCGGCTCGTTTGGCCATGAACTCTCTGACGTCGGTGGCAGCACTGGCGATCGAAGTGAAGTCCGCCGTGCTCTGCAGATGCACCCGCATGCCCATGGTCTCCCACGCCCGCTTCACCCCGGCCTTGACCGTCATGATGGTGGTCAGCGGCATCTGGGCGATGGTGGCAGCCATCTCCTCCACAGTGGACTCGAGATCGCCCCGAGGCACCACACGGTTGACGAGGCCCCACTGATGGGCCTCCTCGGCCGACAGCGTCGGGGCCAGGTAGAGGTACTCATAGGCCCGTTTCCAGTTCATCAGGACCCACGGCTCGATGAGTGTCTGGGCACCGGGAAGTCCGAACCCCTGGGGCAGCGGCATCTGGAAGTAGGCATCGTCGGAGGCGACCGTGAGATCACAGAGGTAGCCGTAGACGGTGCCGCCACCGACGCAGTAACCGTGCACTTGGGCGATAGTCGCCTTGGAGAACTCCCAGAGGTTCAACGGAGGCCAGAGAAACAGGTCGTAGTTGTGCTTCTTCCACGTCCGTTCGGGCGTCGGCCCCGTCGTTGGGTAGACCTCGGCCATCTCTTCGGGATCGACGATGGCATGGCCGGCACAAAATCCGTTACCGTTCGCCTTGACGATCAGAACCTTCACCTCCTCGTCCCGATCGGCCCACTTCAGCGCGTCCTCGAAATCCCAGACCTGCTGGGCCGTCTGGATGTTCGCCTTCTCCGGCAGGTTGAGGACGATCCGAGCGATGGCACCGTCCTTCTCGTAGTTGATGGTCTTCATCTCCGTGCGATCCACGGCCTGCTCCTCCCGATCAGACGGGTCCGGAGTACCACCCCGAACTCCGCACCAGCAGTACTGCGCTCCTGCACCCTAACCACGTTCCCGTTGACCACGCCGATTGCCTACGACCGGTCGCCCGGCTCTGGGGAGGCCGCTCGTTCCTGTTGCAGCCGACGCTTCAGCACCTTGCCGTTGGGCTCCCTCGGCAGTGTGTCCACGAATTCGACGGACTTGGGGCACTTGAAGTCGGCGAGATGTGACGACAGTCGTCCGAGGATGGCGGCCGCGTCGGGATGCGCCCCGGTGCGCAGTTCGACAATGGCGTGTACCCGCTGGCCCATCCGGGGGTCGGGCAGCCCGATCACGGCCGAGTCGACCACGTCAGGGTCGGCGGCCAGCGCGCGCTCTCCACCTCCGCTGGATAGATGTTGACGCCGCCGCTCACGATGAGGTCGGTACGGCGGTCGGCGATGAAGAGGTAGCCGTGCTCGTCGAGGTGGCCCAGATCCCCTACCGTGACCATGTCGCCACGGTAGGCCTCGGTGGTCTTGCCCGGGTCGCCCCGGTAGGCGAACGCGGAGCCCGGAAACTGACTGACATAGATGGTGCCCACCTCACCGGGATCCGCCGGAGTGCCGTCATCACGGAGGACGGTGACGGTGAGGCCCGGGAACGGCCGGCCGACGCTTCCCGGCTTGAACAGCCACTCACCGGGCGAGATCACCGTCCCCATGGCCTCGGTGGCGCCGTAGAGCTCCCACACGGTCCCGGCGGGGAAGACCTCCTGGATCTGCCACTTGACCGGCACCGGGCAGGCGGCAGCGGCATGGATCACCAACCGGATGCTGGAGCGGTCGTAGGCCTTCCAATCCGCTTCGAGGATCCGGACGAAGTGGGCCGGAACCATCTGGGTCCTGGTCACCCGGTGGCGTTCGATGAGCTCGAAGACACCGCTCGGCGACGAACCCGTCCTGAACCACCGCAGCTCCCCCCTCCCATAGTGCGTACTCGGCATAGGCGCTGGGGGCGGTGTGGTAGAGCGGACCGCAGACGAGTTGCACAGCGTCAGGGCCGTATCCCCAGAAGGCAGCCACCGCTGAGGTCGTGGCCACGTCCATCGGCTGGGGAGCTGGGCGCTCGACCGCCTTGGGAAGGCCTGTCGTCCCCGAGGTGTACCCCATAAGGGTGGGTGGGGTCCGGAGAAAGTCCTGGCGGGGAGCGGCCGGCGCGGGCGGGGCGAACGATTCGTCGTCGACATCGATGGTGGCCAGAGCAGGCCCTCCGACAGCGTGGCCGGCCTCGGACACACAGGCCTTCATATCCGAGTCGACGGCGATGTACGAGGCCTCGGCCGGGGTGAGTCGCGGGGAGATGGGAACGAACATGGCACCCAGCCGGGCGATGGCGTGGGACACAATGAACCATTCGGCGCGATTGTGCAGCCGCATGCCCACGGCATCGCCCGGCTGGACACCCAATTCGGCCAGGCGCACGGCGAGGCCGTTGGCTCGCTGGTCGAGTTCGTCGAAGGTCAGCCGACGGTCCCCGTCGACGACGGCAATCCGGTTGGGATGGGCTGCGGCGGTGGCCGCCACTCCACGTTGATGGGCTCCGATGGTCTGCATGATCCTCCTCGACCGCGCCGTCCTGAGTGTTGCCTACGAATGAGATGCGAACGAGGAGCGGTTGCGGGCCACCTCGGACGACGGTCACCTAGGTGGCCTCCACGTGCCCGACTACCTCGCCCACCGGATAGGTCTCCCCGACCGAGCCGAAGAGGCGCACCACACCGGTGGCAGGGCATTCGACTTCCATCTCGACTTTCTCGGTCTCCAAGGTGTAGAGCGGTTGACCGGCGGTCACCAGGTCTCCGTCGTCCACCAGCCAGCCAACGATCGTGCCTTCGGTCATGGTCACCCCGGCCTGCGGGATCATGATCAGGGCCTTCTCGGGATCGGGCACGACCGGGCTCACTGCATCCCGCGGATGGTGTCGGCGATCTGGCCCCGCTCGGGATAGTGGAGCGACTCCAGCTCCGTGGCGTAGGGGATCGGGGAGTACACCGACCCCAGGCGTTCGACCGGGCGCTCCAGCTCCCCGAAAAGTTCATGCGAGACCAGGGAGGCGATCTCGGCACCGGGTCCACCAAATCTGGGGGCAGCATGGACCACGACCACCCGACGGGTACGGGCCGCGCTGGCCAGGACCGCCTCTCGGTCCAGTGGGACCAGGGTCCGCAGATCGAGGACCTCCACACTGATGCCCTCCGAGGCCACCAGTTCGGCAGCGGCCAGCGCCTCAGCCACCTGCCATCCCCAGGTGACCACGGTGACATCGTCGCCGGCCCGTTTGATGTCCGCCACCCCGAGCGGGATCTCGAACCTCCCGGCAGGCACCGGGCCACGGGTGAAGAGCAGGGTGAGCATCTCCATGTGAATGCAGGGATCGTCATCCCTGATGCACGAGTACAGGAGGCCTTTGGCATCACGCGGCGTACTGGGCACGGCGATCTTGATTCCAGGCGTCTGCATCAGCCACCCCTCGAGCAACTGGGAGTGTTGCGCACCGAACTGGCGGCCCCCGCCGACCGAGGTCCGTATGGTGATGGGAACGTTGGTACGCCCCCCGGACATGTACCGGAGCTTGGCCGCGTGGTTGGCAATCTGGTCCATGGCCACGGCAAAGAAGTCCATCAGCATGATCTCGGCAATTGGTCGCATGCCCACCAGCGATGCACCGATGGCGGCCCCGACGATGGCCTGCTCGGCGATTGGTGTATTGCGGACCCGAGACCGACCGTACTTGGTGGACAGGCCCTTGGTGCCCTTCATCACGCCCCCGATGGGATCCTCGATGTCCTCCCCCAGCGTGAATACCTCAGGGTCCTCGGCCATGGCGATATCCAGTGCCTGGTTGACGGCATCGGACAGGGTGCACACCGGATCGGCTGCGACGTCGGAGCCAGGGGCGACCTCTGGGGCGGTCATCGGGGTGCTGCCTCCAGGGTGGAGAAGACATCGGTGAGAAGTTCGGAAGCCGGTGGTGGCTCCGCCGATTTGGCGAAGGCCATCGCCTCCTCGACCCGCTCGGTGGCCTCTTGCTCGATGGCTTCCAGTGTCGACTCACCCACGCCGCGCTCGCCGAGGAGCCACTGTCGGGCCCGAACCAGGGGCTCCGCGGCCTCAGCACTGGCCAGTTCGTCGGCGTCCATGTACTCGGTGGTGGAGCCGAACGAATGCCCGCCCAACCGGTAAGTCGTGCACTCCAAGAAGGTGGGCCCGCCACCGCTCCGGGCCCGGTCGATGGCCTGCCCCGCCGCCGCACTCATGAGCGGGAGGCTGTTCCCGTCCACTGTGGCGGCCTGCATGCCGTACCCCCGGAAACGGTCAGCCAGGCTGGTGGTCCGCGTGTAATCGGCGAACTTGGTGTGCTCGCCGTAGGCGTTGTGCTGGCAGACGAACACAATGGGAAGCTCCCAGAGGGCGGCCAGGTTGCACGCCTCATGGGTGGCGCCGATGCTCGTGGCACCGTCACCGAAGTTGACCACCGTGACCCGCTCGTCCCCGCGCAACTGGCTCGAGAGGGCCAGCCCCACGGCGATGGGTATCCCGCCTCCCACCACTCCGGTCGTGACCATCAGGCCCGAGTTGGGGTCGGAGAGGTGCATCGGGCCTCCCTTTCCCTTCGAGGTGCCGGCGTACGCGCCGCACATCTCGGCTAGCAGTTCGTCGAGCGGGACGCCCTTGGCGATGCAGTCGTGGATTCCCCGATAGGTGGTGACCATGTAGTCGTCCGGCCGTAGTCGGCCGCCGATGGCGGCCGGGATGGCCTCTTGCCCCCGAACGTTGTAATAGGTCATCCGCAACTCGCCCGAGTTGAGGCCCCTGATGATCCGCTCTTCGGTGAGCCGAATGGTCACCAGGGTTCGATAGACGGAAAGCGCCTCGTCATCGGAGAGCCGGTAGGCCTCGTCATCGGCATCGCCGGTCGAAGGCGTCACACGTTCAGTTGGCAACCTCGATCCTCCCTTATCGTCGGACGACCTACCGGTCCGGCACCGGAACGGTGGCGGCAAACTCGAGCAACTGTGGAGCCAACAGTGGCCAGCGCTCGAACAAGGTTCCTGTCCCGCGCTGCGCCGCGTCCGTCCGTTCGTTCCATTCGGTGTCGGCCCACGGTGGTTCGACCAGGGCCGAATTGGGCAACAGGGACTGCACCTTCTCCGAGGTGGCGCGGGTGTGATGGGGATCGCTCCTGCCGCTTCGGAAGACCAGGCTGGGTAGGGCCAAGGCTCGATAGTGCTCGTCATCCAGGCCGGGGACGGTTTGGCGGGGATTGGGGACGTAGGCCAGCATCCACTCCTCCAGCCGCTCGATGAAGTGACCGGGGTCCTGGTCCAAGAGGAGCTGGCGGTTCCTCGGGTTGCGCTCTTGGACCTCGGCCCATTCCGGTAGTTCGACCACCTCCTCCATCCCTCCGCGCCACGCCGCCTGGATGGACGGTCCGCAGTAGACGATGGCCAGCTGCATGAGGCCGTAGATGCCCCCGGTGATCCAGAGCACGGCCAGGCCGGCGGCGACGTCAGGGTGGCGGGCGGCGGTGAGCAACGAGACTCGGGATCCGCCGGATCCGCCCATGATGACCGCAGGTCCCATGTCGAGAGACCTGAGCAGTCCGGCGAGGGCATCGGCCTGCATCTCGGATTCGGAAGGGCCGGCGAAGCAGACGTCGGACGCTCCTGTATTCGGTCGATCCCAGATCAGCACCCGTCCGTCGTGGCGAGCCAGCTCGACGGCCAGCTGGGCGACACCGGGCGTGTCCTTGCTGAACCGGCCCCCCGGAGTGATCACCCAGGGCCGCCGGCCGTCCCCGATGACCTCGTAGGCCAGCCGCATCCCCTCGACCTCGATCGTTGTCACATCCTCCCCTTCCCCCGAGCTGTTCGCTCGTCAGTGGCCCACCGTCAGACCATCGGCACGTTGGAGTCCTTCGGGAAGCTAGTGCGGCACCGACGACCGGGCCACCGCCGCGCCCGGGAGCCGCTGTTTGGTGTCCGCCCCGACGGCTTGGGCCTCAGCTGTCCCCCTGCAGCGACTTGGCCGACGCCGCCTTGACCTGGGCGGTCCGGGCCGATGCCGCTCCACCACCCACCACCGGGCCGGTGCGGGGCAGTGGGACGTCGGACCCCGGCACCTTGGCCCCAGCGGGCGCAGCCCGGCCGGTGACCGACCAGTGCAGGAGACGAGCCTGACTATCGACCAGAGAGGCGGTTCGAATACCCCAGAACTCGAAGCCGTATCGGTGGCCGGCCACCTGGGCCAGCATGGCGATCAACGTGCCGGCTGCGGCCATCGGATCAGCACCTGCCGGCGAGCCCGAGGCTTCGGCATGGGTGGCGATGACCCGGGCCAGCGTCACCGTGACGGCGTTGAGGGCCCGCACCCGCAGTCCTTGGAACCGCAGGTCCCCTTCCACGGTGGTCAGCTCCACCACCCGGAAGACCGCCCGGTTGCGCTCCCAGTAGTCCATGAACCCTTCGACGATGGCGACCGCTGTGTCCCAGCTGGACTCCGCCGACCAGTCGCCGTCGACCAACCCGGCCAGCACCCCCACACCTTCGACCAGTTCCTCGGCCAGCACGGTGATGGCCGCCTCGACGTTCTCGAAGTACTGGTAGAAGGTGGCCGGTGACGTTCCGGCCTGCCGGGCGATGTCGATCACCTTGATCGATCGCCACGGGGTGGCCACCAACAGTTCGGCCGTGCACTCCAAGAGACGCTGGCGGGTGGCCATGCCCCGTCGACCGGGGACCCGTCCGTCCGTGGTGGCGATCAGCTCCGGATCCTCGGCGGTGGCCATGGCGGCCCATGGTACCGAGGGCTGAGGAGGGATGACGCCGCTAACACGGGTCCCTCCCCGAAGCAGACCTCCAGCGGGGAGCCGAATTCGAGAGGGAGAATTCCCTGGCGAGTAGGGTAAACACCCATGGCGAACCGTCCGGTGCCGCGCACCTTGACGCGGGCTCAGCAGGCCCGACGCCAGCGTGTCGTGGACGCCGCCATGACGCTGGGGCTCGACGGGGGTTACGAGGCCGTGCAGATGCGCGATGTGGCCGCCCGCGCCGACGTGGCCATGGGCACCGTCTACCGCTACTTCACGAGCAAGGACCATCTGTTGGCGGCCGCACTGGTGCACTGGGTCGAACAGCTCGACAACCGTCTCGCCCAACAGCCAGCCCAGGGCGAGACCGCGGCCGAGCGGGTCATCGAAGCCCTCGACCGGGCCCTGCGCGCCATGGGCCGTCAGCCCCAACTGGTGGGCGCGGTGTTCACCGCCCTGGCCTCACCCGACCCGGCGGCGGTGGAGTGCCAGCAGCAGGTTTCGGTGCTGATGGAACGGATCATCACCCGAGCCATCGGTGAGCCCCATCCACCCAACCTCGGGGACCGGGCCCGCATCCTGGGACACGTCTGGTACTCCGCGCTGGTCGGTTGGGTCAACGGGTGGAGCAACATGGGTCGGGTACACGACGAGCTGGTCGTGGCCATTGGGCTCCTGTTGCCCTCTGACATCTACGCCGAGGTCTGACACCGGGTACATCGCGCCGCCTGGCATCGCGGCATGACGCAGAATCCACTGGCTGCCGGGGTACCGTCTGGCATGCCGTCGGCCATCGAAGTACACGCTCTGTCCAAGCAGTTCGGACCGCTGCGTGCCGTGGACCAGCTGACCTTCGAGGTAGCCGCCGGACGGGTGACCGGGTTCCTCGGACCCAACGGGTCGGGCAAGACCACCACCCTGCGGATGCTGTTGGGCCTGGTGTCCATCACCGAGGGCACGGCCACCTTCAACGGACGACGCTACGGGGAGCTCGACCATCCCATCCGCCACGTCGGGGCGGTGCTCGAAGCCACCAGCTTCCATCCCACGCGGCGGGCCGAGGACCACCTGAAGACGGTGGCCCTGGGGGCCGGACTCCCGATGTCGCGAGTGGACGAGACCCTTGACCTGGTCGGCCTGTCGGACGTGGCCCGGCGGCGCGTGGGCAAATTCCGCTGGGCATGCGGCAGCGGCTGCAGCTGGCCACCGCCCTGCTCGGCGACCCCGAGATCCTGATCCTGGACGAGCCGTCCAACGGTCTCGACCCCCAGGGCATCCAGTGGCTGAGAACGTTCATCCGGCACCAGGCCTCCATCGGCCACGCCGTGCTGGTCTCCTCCCACCTGCTCTCCGAGATGGAGGAGACCGTCGACGACGTGGTCATCGTCTCCCACGGGCGGCTGGTCCTGCAGACGACGCTGGCCGATCTCGCTCAACAGGCGGGAACCAGCACCGGCCTGCGCGTGCGCACACCGGAGATGGGCAGGCTCCGGGCGGTGCTCGACGCCGTGCCGGTGTACTACCGCCAGACCGCCGACGACTGCCTGACCATCGACGGGGCGACGCCCGAGTGGTTCGGTCCGCTGGCCGCCCAGCACCAGATCGTCCTGTACGAGCTGATCCACGACCGAGGGAGCCTTGAGGACGTCTTCCTCAGCCTGACCCACGGCTTTGACGCCGGGGATCCGTCGCTCATGGGCGGTGGTCACCTGGCGTCCCCCGGTGAACCGGCCTCGGCACCGACACCCGGGGGTTCGACGTGATCACCCTCATGCGCTCGGAGTGGCTGAAGCTCCGCACCACCGCGGTGCCCTGGGTGCTGACCGGCATCGCCCTGCTGATCAATGCGCTCCTCATCCTGGTCATCTTCCTCACCAAGCCCGACCAGGTCAACGGCAGCCTGGCCTCGGTCGGCTACACCGTTCCCCACACCACCCAACAGCTCCGCAACCTGGTGGGATCGGGCTTCCAGGGCTACCTCTTCGCCCTCCTGCTCGGAACGCTCATCGTGACCACCGAGTTCCGTCACAAGACGGTGACCACCTCCTTTTTGGTCACCCCGGTGCGTCCGAAGTTGATCGCCGCGAAACTGCTGACGGCAGCAGTGCTCGGGGCGATCCTCGCGGTGATCCTGTTGGTGGGCACGGTCATCGGCGGGGGCCTGACCCTCGCCGCCCGGGGCGGCTCCTTCAGCGACATGGTTCACCAGATCCCTGCGGTGGCCCCCGGGTTCATCCTGGTCTTCGCCCTGTTTGCCGTGCTCGGGGTCGGCGTGGGATCGGTCCTCACCAACCAGGTTGCCGCCATCATCGTGGTACTCGGTTGGTTCATCATCCTGGAGGGAATCCTGACCAGCCTGGTGCACAGCGCATTCAAGTGGGTCCCGACGGGCGCGGCGGTGGCCGCCTCCAACCTGACCCGGGACCGGGGAAACGACTTCGGCCTCTTCCACTGGTGGCAGGGGGCGCTCCTCATGCTGTTCTACGGGGTGGCCTTCGCGGCCATCGGCTCGCTCATCCTCAACCGCCGTGACATCACCTGAGCCAAGTCCCGGCCCGTAGGCTGAGGTCATGGCCACCGCCCGCCTTCCGGTCCACGGCATCGAAGCCGATCAGGTATTGGCCACCATGGCCGAGCTGCGGACAGATGACCGGGACTGGCGTGGAGGTCGGGTGTTCAGTCTGGTGTACTCGGCCGGCGACTCGGTGCACGATCTCCTCGAGCAGGCCGCCACCCTGTATTCCGCGGAGAACGCTCTCAACACCGCGGTCTTTCCGAGCCTGGGCCGGATGCAAGAGGACATCGTGTCCATCAGCACCGGTCTGCTCGGCGGGGACCGCCTCCCCCATACCGAGACCGCCGGGGTCAGGGGCTATCTCACTTCAGGTGGCACCGAGTCCCTGCTGCAAGCGACCAAGACGGCCCGGGACTGGGGCAGGAGCCAGCGTGGCATCGAACGGCCCAACATGGTTCTGGCCACCAGTGCCCACGCCGCCTTCGAGAAGGCCGCGCACTACTTCGACGTCGAGTCGCGACGTATCCCGGTCCAACCGGACTTCGCGGCCGATGTGGACGCCATGGCCGAGGCCGTGGACGATCAGACGGTGCTGGTGGTGGCCTCCGCACCCTCCTACCCACAGGGAGTGATCGACCCCGTTGCCGAACTGGGGGCCCTAGCCGCCGAGCGCGGCGTCCTGTGCCACGTCGACGCCTGCCTCGGCGGCTTCATCCTCCCGTTCCTCGAGCGACTCGGTCACCTGACCAAGGCCTGGGACCTGGCCGTGCCCGGGGTCACCTCCATCTCCGCCGACCTCCACAAGTACGGCTACGCCTCGAAGGGCATCTCGGTGATCCTCTACCGAAACCGGCAGCTGGCCCGGCTGCAGCCGTTCATCACCACGAACTGGCTGGGTGGGCTGTACGGATCGCCCGCCATGGCCGGCACTCGTCCGGCCGGCCCCATCGCGGCCGGCTGGGCCGTCCTCCACCACCTGGGCGAGGACGGCTACCTGCGGTTGGCTGCTGACGCCTTCCGTGCCGCGGAGTCGATCAAGGGTGCCATCACCGAGACCTCGGGACTCGCTCTACGCGGCGCGCCCGATGCCACGGTCTTCGCCTTCGGGGGGGATCTCGGCGACGGGCGCATCGACAGTTTCGCCCTCGGCGACGCCCTGGCCGAACGGGGCGGCTGGTTCTTCGATCGCCAGAACCATCCCGACAGCCTCCACGCCACCGTCCAGGCCGGCCACCTGGCCGTCGTCGACCAGTTGCGCAACGACCTCACCTCGGAGGCCGCGAGGCTCCTGGCCTCTGGGGCGAGGTCCGAGGACCGCAGCACCACCTATGGCACGGCATGAGCGGTTCGGCCCCCTCCCCCGCTCCCAGTCCGGCGATTGGACCGACACCTCCTATTGCCGGGCCAGACCCCATGGTCTAGACATGCCCGTGGCCAGAATCGACCCCTGCGCACCTGGTGGACGCGGGGTACGACGCGACGCATGGACGGACGGGGGACAGTAGGCCGTGGCTCGCAAGTGGTGGACACTGATCGCGGTCTGCACCGGCACCTTCATGCTGCTGTTGGACATCACTGTCGTCAACGTGGCATTGCCGGACATCCAGAAATCGCTCCACTCCTCGTTCGCCGATCTCCAGTGGGTGGTCGACGCCTATGCCCTCACGCTGGCCGCCTTCCTGCTCACCGCCGGAGTCATCGGCGACATGGTCGGCAGGCGACGGGTCTACGCCACCGGGGTGGTCATCTTTTCGGTGTCGTCGCTCGCCTGCGGACTCGCCACCACCCCACTCATGCTCAATTTGGCCCGTGGCGTCCAGGGCGTGGGTGCCGCCGTCATGTTCGCCACCTCGCTGGCCCTGATCGCCCAGGCCTTCGTCGGCCGGGAGCGGGGCACGGCCTTCGGCATCTACGGCGCCGTCCTGGGCGGGGCCGTGGCCATCGGCCCCCTGCTCGGCGGGGCCATCACCAGTGGCATCGGATGGCGGTGGATCTTCTTCCTCAATCTTCCCCTGGGCGTGTTCGCCGTCGTGGTCTGCCTGGCCAAGGTGCAGGACTCGCGGGATCCCACTACTCGGCGCATCGACTGGTTCGGGTTCATCACCTTCTCCATCTCGCTGTTCATGCTGGTCTATGCCCTGGTCCAGGGGAACGCCAAGGGATGGCACAGCCGGACCATCGTGGGCCTGCTGCTGGGCTCGGCCTTGCTGATGGTGCTGTTCGTGGTGGCCGAGTGGCTCCAGAAGGATCCCATGCTCGACCTGGCCCTCTTCAAGCGGCCGGCCATGATCGGCGTCTCCCTGGCCTCGTTCAGCCTCGCCGCGTCGATCTTCGCCCTGTTCTTGTACCTGTCCCTCTACCTCCAAGAGGTGTTGGGTTACGGACCCTTTGCCGCCGGCCTGCGGTTCCTGCCGGTGACCGTGCTGGCCTTCCTGGTGGCCCCGGTGGCCGGCAAGTTGAGCGTGCGGGTCCAGTCTCGGTACCTCCTCGGGCTGGGCCTCTTTCTCGTCGCCCTGGGCTGTGAGCTCATGACGCGGGTGCGAGCCGACTCGCGTTGGACCGTCCTGCTCCCCGGCTTCGTGGCTGCCGGCATCGGTGTGGGGATCGTCAACCCGGTGCTGGCCTCGGCCACCGTGTCCGTGGTGCCTCCCGAGCGAGGCGGCATGGCCACCGGATCCTCGACCACCTTCCGTCAGGTCGGGTTCGCCACCGGTATCGCCGGTCTGGGAGCGGTCTTCCTCCACCAGATCCGGCCCAACACCGTGGCCGCCCTGGCCACCTCGGCCGACGGCCGGTCGATCCTGACCCACGGAGGCGGTCGGTTGACCACGGCCATCACCGGCGGAGGAATACGCGAGGCGGCGGCCAGCGTCCCCAGCGCCGGAGTCAGGACAGCCCTGATCGATGCGTACAAGGTCGGGTTCACCACCACCTTCGACCACCTCATGGCCATTGCCACCGCGGTGGCCTTCGTCGGAGCCGTGGGCTCCCTTCTCTTCGTCCGGCAGCGGGACTTCGTCCCGAGTGTCCTGCCCGGTGATGCGGCCCCCGCGGCCGTCGCCGAGCACCCCCCCATTCGTGGAGCGCGCCATGCCCACTCCAAACGCCGCCGGCGGCGCGGTGACCAGGGACGCGAATCCAGGCCGGCCCGACCCGCAGCGGGTCGTCCACGACCTCCGGCGGGGGCGTCGACCGACGGGGGCTGACCCGGCCCGTGCCCCCCGACCCCTCCCCTCCCTCGCGGTCCGGCCGGCCCTTGACCGAACCCCATCCGTCACGGCTGCCGCTCGACCACCCCGACCGGGACCGCATCCTGGCCGCCCATGCCCGGGCGGTGGCGCGGGGCGAGCCCGGGTACCTGGACCCGACCACCGGACTGTTCGTCCTCACCGCCTCCTACCTGTCGGACCGCGGGACCTGCTGCCAATCCGGCTGCCGCCACTGCCCGTACCTCCGGTAATCAACCTCACCCCCCTCAGGGAATCGAGTGCTCGATCCCCATTAGGGTTCCCCGGGATGGGCGTGCGTCGAAGTGACGGTCCCGCCGGCGGCCGACCACAGAGGAGATGGGTATGAAGACAAGGCTCACCGAGGTCCTCGGGATCGACCAGCCCGTCATGCTGGCTGGAATGGGCGGCGTGTCCTATGCCCCGCTGGTCACCGCCGTGTCTGAGGCCGGCGGGTTCGGCTGCCTCGGGGCCTCGACGATGAGCGGGGAGCAGATGGTGGCCGAGATGGCCGCGGTGCGGGCAGCCACCGATCGGCCATTCGGCGTGGACCTGCTCACGGCCATGCCCGGGGACCTGGTGACCCAGGTGGAGCAGATCATCGCCGGCGGCGCCTCGGTGTTCGTGGCCGGCCTCGGGGTTCCGGCCGAGGTGGTCGAACTCTGTCATCGGAACGACGTCCTGGTGGTCAACATGTGCGGGAAGGTCGAGCACGCCCGTCGCGCCCTGGACGCAGGGTGCGACATCGTGGTGGCTCAGGGCACCGAGGCCGGCGGCCACACCGGCCTCATCGCCACCATGCCCTTGGTGCCCCAGATCGTCGATGCCGTCGGCACCCACATCCCCGTGGTGGCGGCCGGCGGGATCTTCGACGGTAGGGGCCTAGCCGCCGCATTGGCCCTCGGTGCCGATGGGGTGTGGGTGGGCACCCGGTTCATCGCCACCCCCGAGGCCCGGGGGGTGACCGGCTACAAGGACGCCCTGATCCGGACACGGGAGGACGGGACCACCATCAGCCGGGCCTTCTCCGGGAAGACCATGCGCGTGGTGCGCAATGCATTCACCCGCTTCTACGAGGAGCATCCCGAGGAGCTCAGCCCCTTCCCCACCCAGTTGGGTAAGTCCATGCAGGAGGGGGCCTTCCACCTGGGGGGCGACGAGGAGACCCCAGACGTCGACCCCGAGCGGGAGTGCTATCCGACCGGGCAGGGAGTGGGAGCCATCCAGACCCTGATGCCCGCGGCCAGCATCGTGGCGCAGATGGTGGAGCAGGCCGAGCACGTCCTGCACCAACTGGGCACCGGTGCCGGTTGAGCCTTTCGGCTCCGGACGGCACGGCCGCCCACCCCTCACCGTTGCGTCAACCGACCCGGAGAACCCCGCGGTCGCCGCCACGCAGCCCGGAGATGATGTTCCGGTACGCCCCGGCGGCGTCGTCTCCCAGAGCGTCGGTCTCGAGCCAGCGCACCGCTCGATCACCCAGGCTGCGATCGACCCCGTAGAGGCCGAACCGGGGTTGGTACGACCCCCACTCGTAGTTGTCGACCAACGACCAGTGCCAGTAGCCCGTCACCGGGACGCCGTCGTCGATCGCCGCCACTACGGCGGCCAGGTGCTCGCGGAGGTAGCGGGGCCGGTCCCATCGGTCGCATCGCGGGAAGGCATGGCCGAGGCGAACACGGCTGCAGAGCCCGTTCTCCACCACCCACAACGGCAGGCCGGGGGCCAGGTCCCGCTGGGCACGCAGCCACCGGGTGAGTCCGACGGGGTCGGGCACGTCGTCCCAGAGCTCCCGCGTGGGGAGGGGGTTCCGGCCTCCAGCTGTCCGATGACCGGGTAGCCGGAGGTGTCGGGACACTGTCGGGTCATACCAGTCGATGCCCAGGACATCGAGGGTCCGCTCGTGGGGACTTTCGTAGACGGCATCCACCGCCCGCCGGGGCACGGCGGCCCGGCGGTGGACGAGGCTGGGACCGTTCGTAGGGGCACTGGTGCGCTGCCGCCGTCCATAAGGGGCCGAGGCGGCCCCCAGCCGACGGAGTGTCCGTTCCATCACGCCCGAGGCCGGGACCAGCGCGTCGTGCTGGCGGGCCCGGTCGGTCAACCACGCGTCGACTTGGCTCCGCTCCACCCCGGCGCTGCGGGCCAACAGCACGTCGGTCAACATCCGGTCGTAGGCGTAGGCGCTCATGCTGCTGTTGTTGGTGGTCACCACGGCATCGGGACGGGCGCGGTGGATGGCTTCATATCCCCGCACATGGGCCGTGAGCAGGTGATCGGTGGCGATGGCCGCATCGAGAAATCCCAGCAACCTCCCCGGAGGGAACATGCCCAGCAACCACGAGCCGATGGTCAGCACATTGATCTCGTTGATGGTGACCCACCAGCGCACCCAAGGGGCCAGCGCCTCGACGGCCACCTCAACCCAGTTCCGGTAGCGGTCCGGCGCGTCCGGCCGCAGCCAGAAGTTGTCGCCGAGCCAGGCAGGATGGGTGAAGTGATGGAGGGTGACCAGTGGCTCGAGGCCGCGGTCGAGGCATCCCCTGACGATGGCGACGTACGACGCCAGCGCAGCAGCGTCGACCGTCTCCCCGTCGGGGAAGACGCGGGCCCACTCCACCCCCAGGCGAAAGCTGTTGCATCCCAAGGCCGCCGCCCGGTCGAGCAGCTCCTCGGGGTGCTGCCAGAAGCCCACGGCTTCACCCGAGGGCTCCACCCGACCGACCTGTTCCCAGGGCAGCCAGTTGTTGGCGGGCTGGTCCCGTCCGTTGAAGCCCCCCTCTACCTGGAACCCGGCAGTTGCCACTCCGAAGGTGAAGGCCTCGGGAAATCCGTGGCCCACGGCACCCCCGGGCCCCGCTTCTCGTGCATTGGAGGACAAGGTCCCCACCTTTCCACTGCGTCATCGGTCCATCAGCGTGCCCGGTCACCTGCGCACGGGGTCGGGCACCGGCCGGTATCGGTTGGCGATGGTAGCTTGCGCCCCGAGACGTCCGTGTCCTGCTCCTCTGATGATCGACCCCTGCCCATGAACGTCCCGACTCCGTGAGCGACACCGCCTCCGACCCCGAGCGGGTCCCGGTCGTGGTGGCCTCGGGCCAGTCCATCGAACGGGAGCAGTTGGTCACCCCAGTGGACCTGATGGAACGGGCGTGCGAGCAGGCCCTGTCACTTGCTCCCGCCCTCCGCTCCGCCGTCGACCGCCTCTCGGTGGTCGACATCATGACCCGCGTCGGGGCCGCCCCGGCCCGCGAGCTCGCCCGGCGGATCGGGATCGGGGGGGCCGACTGCGAGGTGACCTCCATCGGCGGCAACACGCCGCAGTGGCTGGTCAATCGGGCCGCCTCGGCCATCGCCGAGGGGCACCTCTCGGTCTCGATCATCGCCGGCGCCGAGGCCATACGGTCCTCTCGGGCACGCCGCGCCGCCGGGCTGCCCAAGGCAGAAGGGGCGACCGATCTGGGCCAGGATCCCGTTGTCGGCGACGACCTACCCGGGGTCGGCCCGGCCGAGATGGCGATCTCCCTGCTGGTCCCGGTCCACATCTATCCGCTGTTCGAGAGCGTCGTGGCCGCGCGGGCCGGACGCGACACTGCAACTCACCGTCAGGCCATGGGTCGTCTGCTCGCCCCGTTCACGGAGGTCGCCGCCCGCCATCCCTGGGCCTGGTTCCCGACGGCTCGGACCGCCGACGAGATCGCCCTCCCGACTCTGGACAACCGTGTCGTCGCTGAGCCCTACACCAAGCGCATGACGGCGTTCCTCGGGTCGGACCAGGGTGCGGCGTTGCTGGTCTGTTCGTTGGCGGCCGCCCGCCGGGCTGGGGTTGCCGACCGGGCCGTCTTCGTCTGGTCCGGTGCAGAGGCCACCGACGTACGATTTCCCACCGCTCGGCCCGACCCGGGCCGCTCACCGGCCATCGCCGCGGCCGGCCGCGCCCTGTTCGACGCGGCGTCCGAGGCAGCCGGAACCGGGATCGGCGTGGACGACCTCGAGTGGCTCGACCTCTACTCGTGCTTCCCCTCCGCTGTGGAGTTGGCCATCGAGGCCCTGGGGCTGGCCGCCGACGATTCTCGAGGGCTGACCGTGACGGGCGGCCTCCCCTACTTCGGGGGGCCCGGGAACAACTACACCACCCACGCCATCGCCACGCTGACCGACCTGCTGAGGAGCGCCCCGCCCGGCGCGCTGGGCCTGACCACCGGTCTGGGCTGGTTCATCACCAAACACGCCCTCGGCCTTTACGGCTCCAGCCCCCCACCGGCCGGATTTCGACGAGGGGACACGACCACGGCGCAGGCCAGGATCGATGCCTCGGCGGTGGGGACCGCTCTGGAGGTGGACCGATCCACCGAGGCCACGGTGATCGCCGCCACCGTCATCCGGGAGGGTTCGGGTACTCCCACCGGTGCGCCGGTCATCGGCCGACTGCCCGATGGACGTCAGATGGCCCTGGCTCCCGCCGACGACGAGGTCGTCGCCACCATGGGCGACCTGGACATGCCGGGACTGGTGGGGGGCTCCGTGATCGTCCAGCCCGGTGAGGCGCGCTACCGTCTGGCGGCAGGCTGACCGCACACGGGGAGACCGCCATGTCCGAACTACTTCGCCAACGCCAGGATCACATCGAGATCCTCACCATCAACCGGCCCGAGGCCCGCAACGCCATCAACGGCGCCGTCTCCCGGGCCTTCACGGCGGCCTTCGACGAGTTAGAGGTCGACGACGACTGTTCGGTGGTGATCATCACCGGCAGCGGGGACAAGGCCTTCAGCGCCGGCATGGACCTGAAGGCGTTCACCGCCGGCGAGTCGGCGGAGATCATGGGGGCCAAGGGTGGCTTCGGGGGCATCGCCCAGCGGGACTTCGCCAAGCCCCTGATCGCCGCGGTGAACGGCTCGGCGCTGGCCGGCGGGTGCGAGATCATGCTCTCTTGCGACCTGGTGGTGGCGGTGGAAGAGGCGAAGTTCGGCATCCCCGAGGTCAAGCGCGGTCTCATGGCGGGAGCCGGCGGTCTGATCCGACTCCCCAAACGGATCCCTCCGGCCATCGCCCTCGAGCTCGCCCTCACCGGCGATCCCATCGACGCCCAGCGCGCCCTGGCCCTCGGCCTCATCAACCGGGTCGTCCCGGCCGGCCGGCTGATGGACGAGGCGCTGGCCCTGGCCGGCACGATCGCCGAGAACGCCCCCCTCGCCGTGCGGGCCTCGAAGCGGGTCATGAAGCAGGCAGGCGAGCTGCCCGATGCTGAGGGATGGGCGATCAACAACGCCGCCGTGCCCGAGGTGTTCGGCTCGGCCGACGCCATGGAGGGACCGATCGCCTTCGCGGAGAAGCGCAAGCCGAACTGGACGGGTCGGTGACCACGTCCGCGGGACGGGCCATGACGAGCCGGCGGAACCGACCGGCATGAGCATCCTCACGCTGGCCGGCCACCCGGCCCTGTTCGGAGCTGACGTCCCCTCGCTGTCCGACGGGCTCGGCGGATTCCGGTTGATCCTCCATGTGTTCGCGGCCTCGGTCTGGGTGGGCGGGCAGTTCACGGTGGTCGGCCTACTGCCCACCGTGCGCAGCTTTGGCGACGAGGCACCCAAGGCGGTTGGTCGGGCTCTCGGCCGCCTGCTCTGGCCGGCGTACGCCGTGCTCGTGGTCACCGGCTTCTGGAACATCGGCTCGCTGACCGTCAAGGATGCCTCCTCGGCCTGGAAGGCGGTCCTCATGATCAAGATCGCCGTCGTGGTGGTGGCCGGAGTTGCGGTCTTCCTCCATCAACGGGCATCCAGCAAGCGGGCCACAGCCATCTGGGGGGCGGTCGGGGCGGTGGCCTCGGTGGCCGCACTCTGCCTCGGCGTGTTCCTGGCCGGCTGACCAGGTCATCCCTCCGGCATGTCGGCGCCGAACGCCTAGGAGGCCCCTGTGGCGCTGCTGCGCAGCGGGCCCCGACCGACAGGTCTAACCTGGATACCGCAGCCCACTGGCGGCCCAGAGAATCAGGCAGCCCAGAGAAGGAGACACACCCGTGCACTTCGGCCCACCCTCAGAGATCTTTGGCGTTGACGGCATCATCATTCTGGTGGTCGTGGTCCTCGTGCTGTTCGGGTCCACGCAGATCCCCAAGCTGGCCCGGTCCTTGGGCTCGGCCCAGAAGGAGTTCAAGAAGGGGCTCGACGAGGGGTCCTCCGAGGACGGAAAGGGGAGCCCTCCGGTGGCCCAGGCCACCCCGCCCGCCGCGGTGAATCCTCCAGCCGCTCCCCCGGCCGTGCAGGTGAACGTCGAAGGTCAGCCGGGCCAGGCGTCCTAGTCGCCTCCTCCCGACCTGCCCCAAGACGACGATGAGCGAGGGGATGGCGTCGGGCTCAATCGCCCCGGCACCTCCCACGCGGCGCCGCTGGGTTCCCTTCTGGGTGCTCCAGCTGACCGAGCTGGTGGTGGCCTTCGTCTTTGTGGACATCTCCGTCCATGTGTCCAACGGCGGCCTGCTGGTCGGTTCGGCCGTGGCCTTCGCCGCGCTGGCCCTCACCGCCCAGGGACCCCTCGGCATCTTCCGGATCTGCCGGCCGTGGCTCCACCTGACCCTGATGATCTCCGTGGCCGCGGTCGTGGCGGCGGCGCCGGTCATCCCCGCACTCCGCCCGGACATCGAGGGCATCATCGTCGTCGAATTCGGCGCCATCGGCCTCCTCCGATTGGCTACCCTCACCGACATGCACCCCCCCACCCGTGCTCGCCGATCGTCGACTCGCCGGTCTGACCCCATGGTCATCGACGCCACGGCCACCGTCACCCCCGACGAAGGCGCCCCGGCGCACACCGAGACCTCCCCGACGTCGCCGGGCGGAGCCACCGCACGGTGGGCCGGTCGGGCCGCCGGCAGCGCATCGACCTCCGGCCGTCGGGCGCTGGCCAAGCACCGTCCCGAGGCCGAGGCCCAGGTGAAGAGGGCCATCCGCGGGGCCGGCCGGCTAACCGGCAGGATCACCACCCCGGTCGACAAGTCCCGGTCGGGCAGGGACACCGAAGGAGGCCGTTAGGCGATGGCCGACCGGTCCAGTCCGCCCGACGTTCTGGCGCTCGCCGATCGGATGTGGACGGGAGAAGTAAGCACTGCCGAAGTCCACCCACTGAGCCCGTCGGCCGGCATGGCCGAGGTGGCCGAGGGTGTGGGCTTCGTCCCCTCCTTCGCCAACGTCTCGGCGGTCAGCACCGAGGACGGGCTGATCCTGGTGGACACGGGCAGCGCCTTCATGGCCGCCGACATCCACCGCACCCTCCGGGCCTGGAACCCGGGGCGCCTGCACACCGCGGTGTACTCGCACGGTCACATCGATCACGTCTTCGGAGTGCCGGTGTGGGCCGCAGAGTCGTCAGAACGGGGATGGCCGGAACCGGTGGTGGTGGCCCACGAAGACCTCCCCGCCCGCTTCGACCGCTACATCAAGACCGCCGGCTACAACGGCATCATCAACCGCCGGCAGTTCGGCATCGACTCCCTCCGGTGGCCCACCGAGTACCGGTATCCCGACCGCACCTACCACGACCACCTCGACCTCGACGTCGGAGGGACCCGGGCCGAGCTGCACCACGCCAAGGGGGAGACCGACGACCACACCTGGACGTGGTTCCCCGCCTCCAAGGTGCTCTGTTGCGGTGACCTGTTCATCTGGGCCTCACCCAATGCTGGCAATCCCCAGAAGGTCCAGCGCTACCCCTTGGAGTGGGCCGACGCCCTCCGTCAGATGCTGGCCCTCTACGGCCGGCCCGGCGGCGGACCCGAGGTGCTGCTGCCCGGGCACGGCTTGCCGGTGGTGGGCCAGGAGCGGATCATGCAGGCCCTGACCGACACCGCTGATCTGCTCGAGTCCCTGGTCAACCAGACCCTGGCGCTCATGAACAGCGGCGCACGCCTCGACGAGGTCATCCACACGGTGATCCCACCGGCCCGACTCATGGGACGTCCCTACCTCCAGCCGGTCTACGACGAGCCGGAGTTCGTCGTGCGTACGGTGTGGCGCCTCTACGGCGGGTGGTGGGACGGCAATCCGGCCACCCTCAAGCCGGCCCCGGAACGGGCCCTGGCCCTCGAGTTGGCCGACCTGGCCGGTGGGGCCGGGGTGCTGGCCGATCGGGCCCTCGCCCTGCTGGCCACCGACGGGGCGGATTCGGGCCCGACGCCGCGGGGCGTCGGAGGGTCACCCCAAGACCCGGCCGAGGCCGCACTGCGGCTGGCCGGTCACCTGGCCGAGCTGGCCTGGCTGGCGTCTCCCGACGATCCCGGCATCCAGGGGGTGCGCCGTGATGTGTTCACCCGACGCGCCGACGCCGCCTCCTCCACCATGGCCCACGGGGTGTTCTCGTGGGCGGCCCGGGAGTCCGGCGGCACGAGCGCCGGCGCCGGCGACTGAAGCCCCCCATCCGGCGGCCGTGGGCACTCTTCTGAACAGGGAGTTCGCTCAGGCGAAAACAAGTCAGGTCTGAACTTCTACTTCTGGCGCCGTGCCCACTAGTGTCATCGCCGTGAACGCATTCACAACCCGGTTCCTACGCCCCGCCCGTCGAAGCCAACTCCCACTTCCCGGAGCGGGAGTTGGCCATCCAGGCACCGAAGTGGCCCCCGCTCCCGCCCCACGGCGGCACTGGGGCCGCTGGGCCGCTGGCCTGGCCATCGGGGCTCCCCTCGTCCTCGGGGGCTGCGATTTCTACCCGTCCTACGGGGCCAGCCGGGGCGCCACCAAGCAGGGCCAGGACACCTTCAAGCTCTACTCGGGGATGATGACCACCGGCATCATCGTCGGCGGCCTCGTCTTCCTCCTCATCCTCTACACCGTCCTGCGCTACCGGAAGCGTTCGGAGGAGATGCCCAGCCAGTTCCACGAGAACATCCCCATCGAGATCATCTACACCGTGGTGCCGATCCTCATCGTGGCGGGACTGTTCTTGTTCACGGTGCTGACGGAGAACAACGTCGACGCCACGGTCACGCCCGGAGCCACCTTCACCTCGACGGGCACCCCAGTGGTGCAGATCCGGGTCACGGCCTTCCAGTGGGGCTGGCGGTTCGACTACCCCGGGCTCAACGTCGGCGTCGCCGGCGAGACCACCAACGGACCCAACAACCACGGCCCGCAGATGGTGGTTCCGGTGGGCCAGACCGTGCAGATCACCCTGGTATCGGATGACGTCATCCACGGCTTCTACCTACGGGACTTCAACTTCAGCCGGTACGCCCTGCCCGGGGTGACCAACTTCTTCGACTTCAACGTGCTCCACGCCGGCACCTACAACGGCCAGTGCACACAGATCTGCGGGCTCTACCACTCCGAGATGCTGTTCAGCGTCCGGGCAGTGAGTCCGGTGGCCTTCCACCTGTGGGCCAGCGCCCAGGTGAGGGCCGGCCACACCCTGCAGCGGGGTGGCTCATCGGCGTCCAACATCCCACCCCCCGACACCACCCTCTATCCCTCTGATGCACTTCCCTCGCCCTCCTCGGCCAAAGGATCCGCATGACCACCACGATCGAGCCTCCTGACCTGATCTCCCCCGAGGAGCCCGGCGGACCCGACGGGCACGACCCGGGCCTCCAGCACGGGGACCACGAGCACCACCAGGGACCCACCGGCCTCCTGAACTGGCTGACCTCCACCGACCACAAGGTGATCGGCAAGAGCTACATGATCACCTCACTGGTGCTGTTCTTCATCGCCGGGATCATGGCTCTGTTCATTCGCGCCCAACTGGCCAACCCCACCTCCTCGCTGCTCTCGTTCCAGACCTACAACGAGCTGTTCACCATGCACGGGAGCCTGATGCTCTACCTGTTCGCCGGGCCCTTCGCCTTCGGTGGCCTGGCCAACTACATCGTCCCGCTCCAGGTGGGGGCGCCCGACATGGCCTTCCCGCGCCTCAACGCCCTGTCCTACTGGCTCTACCTGAGCGGCTCCGTCGTCATGCTGTCCAGCTTCCTGGTGGCCGGCGGGGCCGCCAGCTACGGGTGGGTGGCCTACGCGCCGCTGTCCAACTCGATCAACTCCCCCGGGGCCGGTGCCGACCTGTGGCTGATGGCCCTCGCCCTCACCGGTTTCTCCGCCATCTTCACCGGGGTCAACCTGGCCGCCACCATCTTCTACCTCCGGGCACCGGGCATGACCATGTTCCGGGTGCCGATCTTCTCGTGGAACATGCTGGTCACCGGCATCCTCATCCTCATCGCCTTCCCCGTGCTGTTCGGGGCGGTGGTGATGCTCTTCTGCGACCGGCACTTCGGCACCCACATCTTCAGCGTCCAGGGTGGCGGGGTGCCCGTGCTCTGGCAACATCTCTTCTGGTTCTTCGGTCACCCGGAGGTGTACATCCTGGCCTTGCCCTACTTCGGCATGGTCACCGACATCTTCCCGGTGTTCTCCCGCAAGCCACTGTTCGGCTACAAGGGCATGGTCTTCGCCACCATGTCCATCGCCGCCCTGTCCACCGGGGTGTGGGCTCACCACATGTTCACCACCGGCGTGGTGCTGCTACCCTTCTTCTCCCTCCTCTCCTATCTGATCGCCGTGCCCACCGGCATCAAGTTCTTCAACTGGATCGGCACCATGTGGGGAGGGCAACTGAGCTTCCAGTCCCCGATGCTCTTCTCCATCGGCTTCCTGTTCGCCTTCCTGATGGGCGGCGTGACCGGGGTACTCCTGGCCTCACCGCCCGTGGACTTCATGACCCACGACACCTACTTCGTGGTGGCCCACTTCCACCAGGTGCTCATCGGCACGACCGTGTTCGCCGGCTTCGCCGGGTTCTACTTCTGGTATCCCAAGATGTTCGGGCGGATGCTCAACGACCGCCTGGGCAAGCTCCACTTCTGGGTCCTGTTCGTCGGGTTCTGGATCACCTTCCTGCCCCAGTACCTGGTGGGCCTGTACGGGATGCCCCGACGGGTGGCCGACTACCTCCCGTCCAACGGGTGGACCACTCTGAACGTGATCTCGACGGTGGGGGCGTTCATCATCGGCGCCTCCTTCCTGTTCTTCCTGGTGAACCTGTGGGTCTCGTGGCGCAAGCCGATCCCGGCGGGCGACAACCCCTGGGACGGGCACGCCCTCGAGTGGTTCACCTCCTCGCCACCGCCGCATCACAACTACACCCACCTTCCCCCCATCCGGTCGGAGCGGCCCACCTGGGACGCCAACCACCCCGAGCACCGCAAGCACCATCAGCCCGGGCCCAATCCGCTCCCAGACAAGGAGACCGAACCCGTGGGAGCCAGCTCATGAGAGTCGACGGATGGTTCCTCGCCGGCATCGGCGTGTTCTTCGGCGTCATCGGCATCATCTACTGGGTCTTCAGCTATGAGAACGCCGGTTTCCTGATGCTCATGGGATCGATGCTGCTGGGTATCCTCCCAGGCTCGTACTACCTGTGGTGGTCCTACAAGATGAAGCCGCAGCCCGATGACGACCCCGAGGCCGAGATACCCGAGGGATCCGGAACCATCGAGTCGTTCCCCGGCTCGAGCATCTGGCCGTTCGTCCTGGGCATGGGGGCCATGTTCACGGTGCTGACCTTCGTGTTCGGTCTCTGGCTGGCCCCGATCGGGGGCGCACTGATCCTGTCGGCGGCCATCGGCGGCACCATGGAGAGCCGCCGAGGCGGGACTGTCTGACCGGACGAGCCGGGCCCGCGGCCGGGATCTGGCAGCCGATCGGGAACCCGGGCGGGGCTACCCTTCCTCGGTCCAGCTCACTCCGATGACCTGACTGCCGCCATGGGAGCCGATGACGGCGCCGAGTTCACCGACGCGGACGGCGGCGCGAGGAAAGCGTGAGGCGATCAGGCCGAGGAACTGGTCCAGATCGGAGGCCTCGCCATGCATCACGGCGACGTGGTCGATGTCGCCTGCGCCGAGCAGGCGCTCGGCCAGCAGCTGGAGCACCTTGGTCCGGGTCCGGGCCCGGCCGGCCTCTTGGACTTCGCCCCCGCTGACATCGATCAGGGGTTTGATGGACAGCATGGATGCCACCAGGGCCTTGGCCCCGCCGATGCGTCCGCCCTTCTTCAGGTTCTCCAGTGTGTTGAGGGCGGCCAGGACGTGCGTCCTCTCGACCAGCCAGTGCACCCGGTCGAGCACGGCGTCGACGTCGGCACCCTCCCGGGCGCGGTCGGGCCGCCTCCAGCACCATGGTCCCCAGCCCGCTCGACACCGACTTGCTGTCGACGACGTGCACCGGCAACCGCCCGTCGAAGCCGGCCGCCGCGGTGGCGGCCGACTGGGCCGTGTTGGAGAGTTGGGCCGAGATGGTGACGCAGACCACCGCGTCAGCCCCGGCCGCCTCGGCCCGCCGGAAGGCGGCCTCGAACGCACCTGGTGAAGGACAGGCCGTCTGGGGAAGCTCGTCGCTGGTGGCCATCCGCCGGTAGAACTCCTCCACACTCAGATCTCTGCGGTCGACGAACTCCTCGTCCCCGAAGCGGATGCTGAGGGGGACGATCTCGACCTCGAACGGCTCGATCTCGTCATCGACCAGGTCGCTCGAGCTGTCGGTCACTAGGTAGACGCCTGGCATGAATCGGTGCTCCTCGCTGTTCGGGCTGCCCCGGTCGACGTGCTCCGGCTGGAACGCTGAAATCTGACACCACCCCGGGGCGCCACGCCAATCGGCCGCCGCATTGACCCTGCTACCGCCCTCCCCTACAGTCTGCCCCTGAGCAATGGGGCACGTGGTCCGCGGTCCCGGTTCTCCCCCAGCTGATTCCGTGTCGATCGTCGACCAGGCTCCGGCCACCGAACCCGAATCGACCGAGCGCCGCCCGCGGCGCCCCCGGGGCGATCAGTGGCCCGCCTGGCTGCCGGTGGCCGCGGCGCTGGCCATCACCCTGGTGGCACTGGCTCCGATCATCGCCGTGCTCATCCAGCGGTGGGGCCGGGCCTACGTCCCCGTCGGCGACCCGGCCACCATCGACCTCAGGATCCGGGACGTCTGGTCCTTTTCGTCGTCCACTCCGCTGACCGGGCCGTGGAGCCGGTTCGGGTGGAACCACCCGGGACCCGCCATGTACTACCTCTTGGCCCTGTTCTCCGGGGCGGCCGGGCAGCCGGCATGGGCCTCCTTGGTCGGCAACATCCTCCTCCAGGGCGCGGCCGTGGCCTGGACCGCCCGCCTGTCGTGGAAGTCGGGGGGGCTCCGGTGGATGATCCCCTGGCTCACGGTCGTCACCCTCTCCTACTGGGCCACCGGGCCGCAGATCTTCCTCGAGCTGTGGAACCCCAACGTCGTGTTCCCGTTCTTCACCCTGCTGCTCCTGCAGGCGTGGCTGGTCGGTAGCGGCGAGGGCAAGCGGCTGGTGGGCATGGCCTTCGTCGGATCGTTCCTCGTCCAGACCCACGTGGGCTACGCCCTTCCCGTCCTGGCCGTCTCCGTGTGGGCTGTGGTCCGGCTGCTGATGGCCGAGCGCGGGGCCGGCCGCAGGATGGGGCGCTGGTCGCTGTGGTGGCCCCCCCTCACGGTCCTGGCCGTCCTGTGGTTCGTCCCCCTGGTGGTCGACACCGTTGCCCACCCCCCGGGCAACGCGGTGCGCCTGGTCCGGTCCTACCTGGGCCTCGACGGTACGCCGCACCTGCCCTACCTCGGCGTCCATCGCGCCCTCGGCTACCTGGCCGCCGAGTTCCGCTGGCGGCCCCCCTGGCTGGGTGGACCCGACCCCCTGGATGACTTCTCGGCCGTCACCCACCCGGCGTCGTTGGCCTATCTCGTGGTCCCGGTCGTCCTCATCGCCGCCAGCTGGGGGCTGGCCCGATGGCGACGCCGACCCGAGCTCGTGGCGATGGCCGAGTTGTTGGCCGTGGCGGTGACCGGGGGGGCGGTGGCGCTGGTGCTGCTGACCGGCCCCCCTTACCCTTATCTCTTCTACTGGCGGATCCCCCTGGCCGCGGCCACGGTCATCTTGTGTCTGGTCGTGCTGGCCGAAACGGCCCGGGAGGCCTGGGGACAGACGGCCGTGGTGCTGTGCTGCGTGCTGGTCGCCACCATGACGGTGGCCTCCGTCAGCTTCACCCGGACGGTGGCGGCCGCCGACGGGCCGACGGCTCCCATGGAGCCCGTTGCCGCGTCGATCATCCAGCAACTGGAGCACGAGGGCCAGCCCCGTGGGAAGGTGCTGGTCCGGTACTACGGGTCACCGCTCGGAGGACTCCACGCCGCGTTGATCGACGCACTGGCCCGCCGGGGCGAGCCGGTCTTCGTCGACCCGGGAGTGGGCTTCCAGTTCGGCGACACCCGCACCGCCACCCCGTCCCGGGTCCGGACCATCTGGCTGGTGACCGAGGAGAGTGAGCTCTACAGCCTCATCTCCCGGGTGCCCGGGGCCCGGGTGCTGGCCGTCTCCCACCCCCTGCCCCCGGCCCAGCAGGCCGAGCTGGTCAGCCTGCAGCGGAAGCTGTCCGACGAGCTCACTGCGGCCGGGCACGCCAACGATGTGGGCGATCTGTTCAGCCCCTACGCAGCCGCTGCCCTGGACGGCCTTCCCGGGGTGTCGGCGGCCGACCTGCACCGGCTGTCCTCCCTCAACCGGGTGGTGGTCCGACATGTCTGCCTGTGCTCGGTCGTCGCCTTCCCCGCCGACCGGCTCCCCTCGTTCGTGGTCCCCGGCTAGGCGGTCGCGCTGCGGCGAGCCCCTCCGGCGACGGGTTACCGAACGGCGTGGGCGTCGAGCAGGACGGCCAACGAGGCACCGACCCGCTCGGCCGTGGGCAGGTGCAGCCCCTCGTCGGGACCGTGGGCGTTGGAGCCCGGCCCCAGCACCCCGAGCGCCAGCAGGTGGGCCTCGGGGAACCGCTCGGCCAGCCAGCCCATGAACGGGATGGTCCCCCCCTCGCCCAGCTGGCCGTAGGGAGGGCCGAAGCACGCCGTCGAGGCGCGATCCAGCGCGGCCGCCAACCACGGTGCCGGGGGCGGCGCCGCCCATCCCCCCGCGGGGGGCTCGGCCTCCCAGCTCACCGAGGCCCCGTACGGGGGGTCGTCGGTCAGGGCCCGGGCCACCGCCGCTGCGGCCCTTTCGGGGTCAGCCGTCGGAGGCAGCCGGACGACCAGCTTCACCGCGGTGAAGGGACGCAGGACCGCCCCGGCGCCGGCCGTCGGGGGAAGCCCGTCGGCGCCCACCACGGCCACCGAGGCCCGCCAGGCCTCCCGCAGGGCCCGTTCGGCAGCGTCGGCCCCCTGGAGGGCCAACTCACCCACGACGGGGAAGGGAGGGCCGCTGGCGCCCGAGGAGCTGAGGGCGTCGGCCAGAGCGGCGGCCGCCGCGGCCGCGCCGGCAGGCGGGTCGACCTGGAGCTCGGGTAGGCGGAGGTCGCCGCTGGCCGGGTCCTCGATCCGGTCGAGCAGCAGCCGCAGGATGCGGAACGAGGAGGGGACCACCGCCCCGGCCGAGCCGCTGTGGACCCCGTGGTCCAGCACCCGGACGGTAAGGGTGCCGACCAGCGCCCCCCGCAGCGACGTCGTCACCCACAGGCGCTCGTAGGTGGCGCAGCCCGAGTCGAGGGCCAGAACCAGGTCGGGGGTGCCGATCCGATCGGAAAGATGGGCCAGGACGGTCCGCAGGTGGGGGCTGCCACTCTCCTCGGAGCCCTCCGCCACCACCACGCAGCGTGCGTGGTGGCCGCCCCCGGACCGGATGGCCTCGAGGGCCAGGAGGGCGGTGGGGAGGGCATAGCCGTCGTCGGCCACACCCCGGGCGTAGAGCCACTCCCCTTCCACCACCGGGTCGAAGGGGGCCCGTCCGGCCGTCCACCCGTCGAAGGGGGGCTGCTTGTCGTAGTGGCCGTAGAGGAGGACCGTGCCGGTGGCCCCGGGATGGCTGGCGGGAACCTCCACCACCACCGTGGGGGTCAATCCGGCAAGGCGGACCACCTCGACTGTGGCACCGGGGAGCGACCGGTCCCGGGCCCATCCGGCCAGCAGCTCGGCCGCCCGGTCGAGATGGCCGTGCTCCTCCCAATCCGGGTCGTAGGCCGGTGACAGGCTGGGGATGCGGGCGAAGGCCTCCAGCAGTGGGAGGACGTCGGCCGGCCAGCGGGCCTGCACGTAGCCCAGGGCATCGGGTGTCCGCAGTTCACTGGGCATCAGGCAATCCTAGGAGCGCCGATCGCCACCGAGGAGGGCTGTCCGCCCCCGGCCACGGTGCACGTGCGCCGAGGGCCGCGGGCGACCCTGGGAGGTGAGGTCCGCTGGGTCAGCGCATGACCCGGCGGACACCTTCGCCGGTGGCCAGGGTCGGGTCGGTCAGGTCGATGAACGTGGGGACCGGTACGGCGTCGAGCTCCTCGGCTCCATCACCAGGCCGTGGTTCGGACTCCACCGTCGTGTACTCGCCCGTGGCGGACCGGGACACCACCAGCGCCCGCTTCCGCTTGCCGATGCCTTCGGCCGCCCGCATCTCGTTGCAGATCTTGTACGCCAGGAAGTAGGCGATGATCGGCGCGATGACCACGGCGAAGCGGAAGAACCACAGCACCCAGTTGAGAGGGATCTGGAAGAAGTTGGCCAGGACGTCGGTCGACGAGGCGAAGAAGACCATGCCCAGCAGGGTGAGCATCGCCGCACCGGCTCCGGTGCGCTTGGGACGGTCGCGGGGGCGGTCGAGCAGGTTGTGATACGCCAAGTCCTTGGTGTGCCTCGACTCGATGAAGGGCCAGATGAGCAGAATGTTGAAGATGAGCCCGGGGAAGATCACTGCGGGCAGGAAGACCTCCAGCGGGATGGTGTGGCCCCAGCCCACCCACTCCCAGCTCGGCATGATCCGGAGGGCGCCGTCGAGCCAGCCCATGTACCAGTCCGGCTGCACGGCGTAGGAGATCTGGTACGGCTCGTACTGGCCGAACTGCCAGATCGGGTTGATCTGGGCAAAGCCACCGAGCAGGAAGATCACCGCGGTGCTCATGAAGAGGAACCCGGTGGTCTTGGCCATGAAGGTGGGGAACATCGGTGAGCCGACCACGTTGTGCTCGGTCTTCCCCTTGCCGGGGAACTGGGTGTGCTTCTGTTTGACCAGGAGGCCCAGGTGGGCGGCCAGCAGCCCGATGAGCACCAAGGGCACGATCAGGACGTGGAGGATGTAGAACCGCTCGAGGATCACCCCGTTGCCCGGATAGTTGCCGCCGAAGACGAAGAAGGCCAGATAGCTCCCGACCAGGGGGATGGACTCGATGATGGAGTAGGCGATCCTGATGCCGGTCCCCGAGACCAGGTCGTCAGGGAGTGAGTAGCCGAGGAAGCCGTTCACGATGCCCAGGATGAGCATGGTCACGCCCACGATCCAGTTGAACTCGCGCGGCTTACGGAAGGCGCCGGTGAAGAACACCCGGGCCATGTGCACGGCGATGGAGCCGAGGAAGATGTCGGCGGCCCAGTGGTGGGCCTGACGCATCAGCAGGCCGGAGCGCACGTCGAAGGACAGCCCTACCGACGTGGAGTAGGCCTCCGAGACCCGCTGCCCCCGGAGGGGAACGTAGGAGCCGTGGTAGACGATCTCGTGGGCCGAGGGTATGTAGTACAGCGAGAGGAAGACGCCGGTGGCCAACAGCACCACGAAGGAGTAGAGGGCGATCTCCCCAAGCATGAACGACCAGTGGTCGGGGAAGATCTTGTCGAGGAACGTGCGCCCGCCCTTGGCGACGCCCAGGCGGTCGTCCACCCACCGCAGCGACTTGTCGATGGTCTTGTCGATCATGGCCGTTCCCAGAATCCGGGCCCGGGCGCCTGGTTGAGCCCGCCGTTGGCCACCAGCAGGCCGGTGGAGTCGACGGTGATGGGCAGCTGGGGCAGCGGTCGGGGGGCCGGGCCGAACTCGGGCACGGCGCCGGCATTGACGTTGAAGATCGACTGGTGACAGGGGCAGACCAGCTGCTGGGTCAGCTGCTGGTAGAGGCCGACGGGACAGCCCAGGTGGGTGCAGAGCTTGGAGTAGGCCACGTAGCCCTGCACGCCCCAGTCGGTGCGGCCGGGAGGGGCGATGGGGTACGGCGGATCGAGCGGACCCAGTTTGGCCAGGCGGATCAGGATGACCTGGTCGGGCGAGGATCCGGCGAAGCCCCGGGGGAAGACCGTCAGCACACCGCCGACATCGAGGTCGTTCACCGTGATCTTCCTACCGTCCACCGTGACGAGCTCGCTGCCCTGTTTCCAGTTGGTGGTGAACAGCGAGTCGGCCGTCGGCCCCGTGGTTGCCTCGCTCTTGGCCGGCTTGGGCCCGAGGGAACGGAGGAGCGGGAACAGCAGGACAATGCCCATGACCGTCGAGCCCAGTGCGAAGAGGCCGCCCAGCAGCTTGCGCCGCTGGACCACCATGCCGCCGCGCTGGGTGATGGCCGCCGTCATGGCCTCGCGCTCCTCCTCGGTGGAGTGGAACGCGTGCCGCTCCTCGACGAAGGGTCCCTGGGGCATGAGGTACTTGCCCCATGCGGTGACACCGAAGCCGAGGGCCAACAGTCCGACACCGAAGGTGATGGCCAACCACTGGGTGTTGGCGTTCACCCAGTAGGCCACCCCGAAGCCGATGAAGGCGAGGAACCCGAGGATCATGGCCACGGCCGCGACGGCCTGGGCCGCTTCGGGCCGCTTGGCGTACGGCTGGAGGTGGGGGTCGTCCAGAGCGGCCGGCGGGAGCGGCCCCTCGAGACGCGGGGATCCGTCGCTCACGTGCGTTCTCCGATCCAGAAGCAGACCAGCATGAGCACGCCCACGCCAACCAGCAGGCCTACGAATCCCTCTCCGACCGGGCCGATACCACCCAGGCCCACGCCGCCCGGGTTGGAGGGATGCTGGATGACCCCATGCACATAGGAGGCGATGTCACGGGCCTCGGTGTTGGTGATGTTGCCCTCGGAGAAGTGGGGCATGTTGCCCGGACCCGACCGGATGGCCTCCACGATCTGGGTGGGGGTGGCCAGGTGGAGGCTGGGGGCATAGGCCCCGTTGGCCAGGGCGTCACCGGCCCCGGTGATGGTGTGGCACGCCGCGCAGTTGAGGGTGAACAGGGTGTTACCCGACTCGAGGTCGGCGTGGTTGGTGTTGACCACCGGTACCTGCACGCCCTCCCCGGGGGTCAGCGACTGCACCCACGCGGCGATCTCCAGGGTCTGGAGCCGGTTGAACCGCGGCGGCTTCCGGGTGGCCTGGATGCTCGAGTTGGCCAGGGGCATGCGGCCGGTGGACACCCAGAAGTCCACGGTGCCGGCCCCCAGGCCCTGCAGGTTCGGGGCCCGGCTGGTCCCGAGCGCCTCGGGGCCGTGGCAGGTGGAGCAGTTGGCCGCGAACAGGGCTTCGCCCGGCGCCTCGAAGGCCTTCGGCAGCGATACGTAGAACAGGCCGGTCTGGTTGGACGGGGCGGCGTACTTCACGGCGCCCGAACCTGTCACCGGCGAGTTGTTGACCGGTGCCACCGTGGTGGCGGTGGTGGACAGCCCGGGCAGGGTGGTGGTGGGCGCGCTGATCGGGGTCGGGGTGGCGCCGATCGGGGCGACGGCCTGGGTGGTCGACGTGCTGTCGGCCGGGGCCGCCGCCGGGGTGAAGGCCAGCAGGCCGACGATGGCCACCACGCCCACCAGGGCCGCGGGCGCCACCACCCGGGCGCGGAGCAGGTTGCGGATCCGAGGTCCCATTATTTGAGCAGGAACAAACAGGCGTAGAGGCCGACCCAGACCACGTCGACGAAGTGCCAGTAGTAGCTGACCCCTTGGAAGACCGGCGTCTCGCCCGGGTCCCCCTTGGGTCCCTTCAGCCGGACCAGCAGGAAGCCCATGGCCACCAGACCCAGCGTCACGTGGAGGCCGTGGAGGCCGGACATGATGTAGAAGAGCGATCCATAGGCGGTGTGCGTCGGATTCGTCGCCGGGTTGTGAGACAGGTCGACCCACTCGAAGAACTGGTTGGCCACGAACAGCGCACCCAGCACCAGCGTGGCCACCACCCAGATCTTGGCGCTGCGACGGTCGCCGCGCTCCTGGTCCCAGACCGCCTTCTGCATGGTGAAACTGGACGACACCAGGATCAGGGTGAAGATTCCGGCCCGGACGGTGTCGAGGTGGGTTCCGGCCGGCGGCCACACCGAGGCGTGGGCCCGGATGGTGAAGAAGGCGGCGAAGAGCGAGGAGAAGAACATCACCTCGGAGCCGAGCCAAATGATGACTCCCACCGCCAGCATGGACGGCTTGTCAGGACGGTGGCGCTGGCGAGAGGGGACCGCCGGTTCGACGGCAAGGGCCTGGGTCACGCCGTAGTTTTAGTCGATGTTCGCCCGGCGGGGCCAACTCGGGCCGGCGATCCGGGAATGCCGTACCGGAGTGGGTCGAAAGCCACCATTTGCGCCTCGGACCGGTCTAAAGTCTCCTCCCCCGCCTGACGCCGCGAGGGTCTCCGGGCGGGTGGGCGCCGGCCCGGAGACGACCTCTGGGAGCCTCAGCTGGTGCTGTCGAGCGCCGCGGGTAGCGGAGCCAGGTGCACCACGCTGAGCCGCTGCGTGGGGCGGGTCAATGCCACATACAGGGTGCGGAGGCCGCGAGCGGTCTCGCCAGCGATCACACCGGGCTCCACCACCACCACCGAGTCGAATTCGAGTCCGTTGGTGCTGTCGGCGGCCAGCAGGACCAACGGCTCGGACAGCCCGCCCTTGCGCATGTCCCGGGCGTCCACCACCGGGAGCTCGGCGGCGGCCAGGGCGTCAGCGAGCACGGGCAGCAGCGTCTCGGGCGCCAGGATCGCCACCCGTCCCGGCGTCACGGCCACCACCTCCTCGCCGGCCACCTCGGCCACCCGCCGCACCAGATCGCCGACCGTGGCCCCAGAGGAGGTCCCGTCGGGGCCTCGCACCGGGATCATCCGCGGTTCGACCTCGGTGCGGCGCACGGGTGTCGGGGGCGAGAGCTCGGGGGCGGCAACGGCCAGGACCCGGGTGGCGACAGCCAGCACCTCGGCTGGCGTGCGATAGCTGACGGTCAGCTCGACCGAGCGTACCGGCCGGCGCCGGGGCAGGTGGGCAGTGATGTCCGACCACGACGTCGGAGCCCAGGGCGCGGTGGCCTGGGCGATGTCCCCGACCACGGTCATGGAACCGGACAGGGAGCGGCGGGTGAGCATGCGCAGCTGCATGGGAGAGAGGTCCTGCACCTCGTCGACGACGATGTGGCCGTACTTCCGCAGTCCGTCCTCGGCGCTGCCGTTGCGCGGCCCGAGCAGGGCCCTCGCTTCGTCGACCAGGGCAGCGTCGGCGGGAGTCCAGGCCACGTCCTCGAACGAAGCTGATCGGGGCCGACGCAGCAGCAGCTGTTCCTCCTCGGACAGGACGCCGCGTGAGGCGGCGGCGATCAGCGGTGGAGCGCCGAAGAGGTCGTGGAGGAGCTCATGAGCCGACAGTCGGGGCCACATGCGATCGAGGGCGTCGGCGAGCTCGGGCACCCGCTTCACCTTGCGGGTGAAGTCCTCGAGGTCGAACTCGTCTTCGGCCAACTCCGAGGGGTCCTCGTAGCCGGGGAAGGCGGTGACCGATGCTGGGACCCCGGCGCCGAGGGTCTGCTGCGTCTGGCGGGCCCGGTCGGCCAGCAGCTGGGCCACCGACTGCTCGACCATTCGACGACGGGCATTGTGGGTGCCGGGACGGCGTCGGACCAGCTCGACGATGCGGCGACTGTCCTCGCGGGTCAACCGCAGGAGGAGGGCCCCATACGGGATGGCCACGTCATCGGCCAGGGCCCGTTGGCGAGTCCGCACGGCCCGGGCCACCACCTTGGCCATCCGGGCATCCCCCTTCAGCCTGGCCGCATCGACCGGGCCGTTCTCTTTGATCCGGATCTCGGGCACCAGTCCCGAGACCGTGGAGAGCGTCACGCCGGTCTCCCCCAAGGAGGGCAGGACCTGCTCGATGTAACGGAGGAAGAGCGGGTTGGGCCCGACCACCAGCACTCCTTGACGCTCCAGGGGGAACCGGTGGGTGTACAGCAGGTAGGCCGCCCGGTGAAGGGCCACCGCGGTCTTCCCGGTTCCCGGACCCCCCTGCACCACCAGGACGCCGGTCAACGGAGCCCGGATGATCTCGTCCTGTTCGCGCTGGATGGTGGACACGATGTCCGTCATCCGACCCGAACGGGCCCGGTCCAGCGCCGCCAGCAGGGCGGCGGGTCCTCCGATGGGAAGGTCGCTGATGATCAGTTCGCCCGCACCCTCGCCGCCGAACCCGTCGGCCTCCTCACTCAGGACGGCGGGGCCAGGGACCGAGCCGGCGACGGCGAACCGCTCGTCCTCGACGCCCACGACCCGGCGACCTTCCAGGGCCAGGTGGCGGCGGAGCACGAGACCTTGGGGGTCTCTGCCCGTGGCCCGATAGAACGGCTCGGCGATGGGGGCCCGCCAGTCGACCACGAGGGGCTCGTGATCGGCACTGTGGATGGCCAGCCGTCCGATGTGGAAGGTCTCGGTGGTCGGGTGTCCGGACCCCGACGGGGAGCCAGCATCGGCCCCATTGGTCGCCGCCCCCGTCCCGTCAAGCACTCGATCGATCCGGCCGAACGTCAGGGCCTGGTCCCCGATATCGAGTTGCTCCAAGCGCGCCAAGCTGGTCCGGACGATCACGTCCCGTTCGGTCCTCGACTGGAACGTGCCCCCCTTGCCCAGGTCGAGCACCCCTTCGAGCATGGCGTTGGCGTCGCCCCGCATGGCATCGAGGCGGGCATAGGCCATGTCCACGAACTCCTGCTCGGCCTGCTGCTCTACGTCCACCCCCACCTCCGATCTCCCTATCCCATCCGGCTCAGGGGAACCCTCGATTGTATGCCTGACGTACTCGACCCGCGACGGGGTGGCCTCGGAGCCACCCGACGGGCTCTGCGGATGGGGATCGGCCACCTCCTAGACTCGGGGGATGGTCGAATCAGTAGGAGCCCCATCGCCGTGCCGGGTGGCGGTCGGGAGCCGACCGGAGCCGGACCCGTCCCGTCCGGCCTCCCGCTGAGCGCCGACGGTTCCGCAACGTGCGCAGCCCTGGGCCCGTCCCCTTCGACGATTCGCCGTTCATTCGAGCCTGCCGTGGCCTGTCGGTGGACCACGTGCCGGTGTGGTTCATGCGCCAGGCCGGGCGGTCGCTCCCTGAGTACCGGGCGGCCCGAGGCTCGGGCAGCATCCTCGACGCCATCGCCCAGCCCGAGCTCGTCGCCACCCTCACCCGCCAGCCGGTGGACCGTTACGGCACTGACGCCGCCATCTTCTTCTCCGACATCGTCGTCCCGGTGGCAGCCATCGGGTTCGGGGTGGACGTGACCCCGGGAACCGGCCCGGTGGTGGCCGAACCCTTCGCCGGACGCAGGGACCTCCAGCGTCTGAGGCCCCTCGAGCCCGAAGTCGACACGCCGTACGTGATCGACGCAGTGGCCTTGCTGGCCGAAGGGTTGCGGGTGCCCCTGATCGGATTCGCCGGCGGACCCTTCACCGTGGCCAGCTACCTGGTGGAGGGCGGCCCGTCCAAGAACTTCTCCAAGATCAAGTCCCTGATGCACGGCGACCCGGTGCTCTGGCACGAGCTGGTCGAGCGGCTCGGCGACCTGGCGCTGGCCTCGTTGCGCTCCCAGCTCGACGCGGGCGCCTCGGCCGTCCAGGTCTTCGACAGCTGGGCCGGGATCCTCACGCCGGCCCACTACCGCCAGCTGGTCCTCCCGGCGACGCAGCGCCTGTTCTCCGAACTGGCGGACAGCCACCCGGGCGTGCCCACCATCCTCTTCGGCGTGGGCACCGGCGAGCTACTGGCCTCGATGGCCGAGGCCGGAAGCACCGTAGTCGGCGTCGACTGGCGGGTCCCACTCGACGAGGCCCGGCTCCGGATCGGCCCGGGGTTGGCCGTGCAGGGGAACCTCGATCCTGCCCTGTGCCTGGGCTCATGGGAGGTGGCGGCGGCCGAGACCCGGGCCGTGTTGGGCGCGGCCGGCAGCCAGCCGGGGCACGTGTTCAACCTCGGGCACGGGGTGCTGCCCGAGACCGACCCGGGCATCCTCGAGCGGGTGGTGGAGCTGGTCCATGCCGAGGGACGGGCCGGCGTGTCGGTTGCGTCGTGATGGTCGGCCGGCGGTCAGGGTACGACGGCACCCGAGGTCGGCCGTGACCGCGAGGGCAGCCGGGCCGGTCGGCGTACTCGTCATGGCGCACGGCACGCCCGCCACCCCCGAAGGGATCGAGCCCTTCTACACCACCATCCGGCGTGGGCAGCGGCCGACCCCTGCGCTCCTCGACGAGTTGATGGGGAGGTACCGAGCCATCGGGGGGACCTCGCCACTCACCGAGAGGACCCGGGCCCAGGTGGAAGGTGTGGCCACCGCGCTGGAGGCGAGGGCGCCCGGTCGGTTCGTGGTCCGCTACGGGGCCAAGTACACCGAACCCACCATCGAGGACGGAGTGGGCGACCTCTCTGCTGCCGGGGTCAGTCGATTGGTGGGGATCGTGCTCACCCCCCATCAGTCGTCCTTGGGCTCGGGCGAGTACTTCCGCCGGGCGGAGGCGGCCGCGGCAGCAGCCGAACCCGCGCTCGGACTGACCGCGGTGCCTTCGTGGCACCGGGCCGACGGGTTCGCCCGGCTCCTGGCCGACCGCACCGAGGCCTGCCTGGCCGCCCTCGCCCCCGCCGAGCGCGGGCAGGTCGCCGTATTCTTCACCGCCCACAGCCTTCCGCTCCGGGTGGTGGCCGAGGGTGACCCGTATCCCGACCAGGTGGCCGAGTCGGGCGCCGACATCGCCGCCCTGTTGAACCTGGACGCCCGGCCCGGCCTGCGCTGGGGAGTGGCGTGGCAGAGTGCAGGGAGGACGGCCGACCCGTGGATCGGACCCGACCTGCTGGTCGAGATCCGTCGGGTGGCCGATGAGGGCGCCACCGCCGTCGTGGTCTGTCCCGTGGGCTTCGTCTCCGACCATCTCGAGGTCCTCTACGACCTGGACATCGAGGCCGACCAGGTGGCCCGGTCGGTGGGCGTGCAGTTCGCCCGGACCCCTTCGCTCAACGACGACCCCCGCTTCCTTGCGGTGCTCGCCGACGTCGTGTGTCGAGCCGCGGCAGAGTGACCGCTCCGAACGGTTCAGCCCCGACCGGCCGGACCATCGCCGTGGTCGGGGGCGGGATCGCCGGGCTGGCCGCGGCGTGGGAGCTGGTGACCGGCCGAGACGGCGGTGGCCCGGTGCCCGAGGTCGTGGTCCTCGAGGCCGGCGAGCGCCTGGGTGGCAAGGTGCGCTCCGATCCCTTCGCCGGTCGGCAGGTGGATGTGGCCGCCGACGCCTTCCTGGCCCGTCGGCCCGAGGCCACCGAACTGTGTGACGAGCTCGGCCTGAGCGACCAGCTGGTCCCGGTCGGGGCGTCGGGCGCCTCCATCTGGGCCCGCGGGAGCCTCCGCCCCATGCCCGATGGCCTCAATCTGGGTGTGCCCACCCGCTGGTGGCCGCTGGCGCGCTCGGGGATCCTGAGCCCCGCCGAATCCATCCGGGTACTGAAGGACTTCCTTCCCCACTTCGGCACGGATACGGTCGTCGGCGACCGGACGGTCGGCGACATCGTCGGTGAACGGCTGGGGCGCCCCGTCGTCGACCGCCTCGCCGATCCGCTCATCGGGGGGATCCACGCCGGGAACGCCGACGAGCTGAGTGCGGCGGCCACCTTTCCGTTGCTGATCGCCGCCGCTCAGCAGTCCGGAAGCCTGATGCGCCGCCTGGCCGTGGCGCGGGCCCGAGCCACGGCGCCGACTGGGGTCGACGGAACGTCGGCCCCTGTCTTCTGGTCGTTGGCCGCCAGCACGGCCAGTCTCGTCAGTGAGCTGGCCGCGGCACTGAGGGCCCGCGGGGTGACCATCCGGACCGAGACAGCCTGCCAGGCCGTCGCCCCGGCCCCGGCCCCTGGCCATGGGCACGGGCCGGACCGGTGGACGCTGACCCTCGGTGGACCCGGACCTGCAGCACCCGGGGCCGGAGGCAGCCTGACCGTCGACGGTGTGATTCTGACCGCTCCGGCTCCGGAGACGGCGGTGCTCCTCGCCCCCCATGCTCCCGTGTCGGCCGGCGTGCTCAGCACCCTGCGGTACGCCTCGGTGGCCGTGGTCACGCTCTCCCTCCCGGCGGGTTCGGTCCGGCGATCCGTTGGCGGCACGGGCTTCCTCGTGCCCCGCACCTCGACCGTCGATGGAGGGCCGGCCCTGGTCACCGGCTGCACCTATCTCGATCGGAAGTGGCCCCACTTGGCCCGGCCCGGGGACGAGCTGATCCGGGCGTCAGTCGGGCGGTTCGGGGACGAACGGCACACCACCATGGACGACGCCAGCCTGGTCGGCGCCGTGGTCGACGAACTGGGCACGCTGCTTGGCGTAGACACCCGGCCCCTCGAGACCCAGGTGACCCGTTGGGACCGCGCCTTTCCCCAGTACGAGGTGGGCCACCTGCTCCGCGTCGCCCGCATCGAGGCGGAGCTGGCCGGACTGCCCGGCCTGGCCGTGGCCGGTGCCTCACTCCGGGGCGTGGGTATCCCGGCCTGCATCGGCAGCGGACGCGCTGCGGCCCGGGCGGTTCGGGCGTCGTTGGCCGTCCCCCCGTCCATGACGGACCACCGGGCCCATCCGGGTCCCCCGTCGCCACTCGGGTCCCCGCTCGCCCTCCTCCGCCCCCGGCCGATCAGCGGTCCGACGCCCCGAGATGGCGACCCTCGAGGGTGGCCATGACCGAACGTCGGACCACGGCCGTGACCCCCCGCCGTGGCCGGGTGGCCGTTCCCGCGGTCGTGTCCGGCGTGGGACTGGCCCTCTCCCTTCCTCCGTGGGGCTGGTGGGCGCTGGCCTTTCCCTCGGCCGGCCTCCTCTTCTGGCGCCTGGGCGGGCTCCGACCTCGGACCCGCCTATGGGCCGGCTGGCTGGCCGGTCTGGGCGTCTATGTGCCCGGGCTGCTGTGGGCCCGTTCCTTCACCATCCCAGGGGCACTCGTCCTGATGGCAGTCGAAGCGGGGTTCACCGCCTTGGCCTGCCTTTTCGTGCCGTCAGCCCCGGTGGCGGCCCGGGTGCTGGCCTTCCCGACCGCCCTCACGCTGGCCGAGGCGCTCCGCACCCGGTGGCCGTTCGGGGGCTACCCATCGGCGGGGTGTTCCTGGGCCAGGCGGGCGGCCCGGTGCTCGGGCTGGCCCGGGTGGGCGGACCTCTCGGTCTCACCCTGGTCGTCTATCTCGGTGGGGCGGGACTGGCGGTCCTGACCGAGACGGTGGCGGTGACCATCCGGGACGCCGCCCGGGCCCGAGCCTTCGCCCGGGTGGATACCGGGGACCGAGGCGAGCGGGCGGGTGTCCTCTCGGGGGCGGTGGCCGGGATCGTCCCCCGACTGGCCGCCGGCGTTGTGGCCCTGGTCGTCGTGTTCGCCGTGGTGGCCTTGGCGGACTACGCCCCCGACGGAGGCGGATCGGTGGGCGCGGTGTCCGCCGCCGCGATCCAGGGCGGCGGGGCCCGTGGCTTCCGCAAGTCCCAGATCGACCCGGCCGTGGTACTGGCCGCCCAGCAGTCCGAGACCCGTGTCCTCGAACAGCAGGATCAGGGGAGGACGCCAGCTCTGGTGCTCTGGCCCGAGGACGTGGTGTCCCTGCCGGTGGCATTGGCCGACTCTCCCGAGGAGGCCGCACTCGCCGGCCTGGCCCGTACCCTCCACGCCACCTTGGTGGTGGGGGTGACCGAGACCGTCTCGTCCACGGCGTTCCGCAACGAGATCGTGGCCTGGGGGCCCGACGGGACGCTGGTGGCCCGCTTCGAGAAGGTCCACCGGGTCCCCTTCGGAGAGTACGTGCCCTACCGCGGCTTCTTCGCCCACCTGGGCAACCTCTCCGCAGTGCCGCTCGACGCCGTTCCCGGGGCCGGGACAGGCCTGCTGGACACCCCGGCCGCCCCGCTGGGCGCCCTGGTGTCCTATGAGGTGTTCTACGCCGACCGGGGCCGGTCCTCGGTCCGGGCCGGTGCCCAGATCCTCATCGTCCCCACCAACACCTCGTCCTACGCCACGGCCCAGGTTCCCACCCAGGAGATCGCCGCCTCGAAGGTCCAGGCCGTTCAGCAGGGGCGGGATCTACTGCAGGCGGCACCGACCGGCTACAGCGCGGTCATCACCAACCGGGGGGTGCTCCTCCAGCGGTCGGTCCTCGGGGCCCCCCAGATCATCCTGGCCACACTGGACCGGCGGGTGGGATGGACGCTCTACGTCCGCTACGGCGATGCCCCGCCCCTGGGACTGGCGGCTCTGGCCCTCATGGGTGGGTGGGTGGCTGCCGGCCGCAGCCGTCGGCGCACGCGGTGACGGCCGGACGCGCCCTATTCGTAGTAGCCCGAGTGGATGTAGACGCAGGGAATGCCCTCGGCGTGGAACATGGCGAAGTTGTTCGGATCGTCCTCGAAGGCCAGCCGAAGATCGAATCCGTAGGTACGGAGCTCATCGACGCTGTCGCGCTTGAACCAGGTCACCTGCGAGTAGTCACCCCGGGCCCGCATGACCAGGAGGTCCCAGCGCAGCCCGTAGCGCTCGAGCCACGCCAGAGTCTGGGGCTGCACTCGCATGGGCCGACCGGTCAGCAGGATGACCTGCAGCCGAGGATCAAGGAGCTCCAGCACCCGCACCAGCTCCCCGATGATGGGATCGTCGCCACAGGCCTCGAAGAAGGCGTCCCAGTCCCGGCGCCCGCGCTCGATGAAGTGTTGACGGCCGACGGCATCGGACAGCACCCCGTCCACGTCGAAGACCACGGCCTCGCCGGGGGTGTGGATCGGTCCGTCCCGCCAGGCCCAATTGGTCGGGCCGTTCCCCGGACTCACTCGTCGATCGGCGACGAAGCCGCCAGGCGTCGGATCTCGTCCACCACGGCCGGGTCGGCGAGGGTGGTGGTGTCCCCGAGGACGCGGCCCTCGGCCACGTCACGGAGCAGCCGTCGCATGATCTTCCCGCTGCGGGTCTTGGGAAGCTCGTCGGTGAACACGACGGTCCTGGGGCGGGCTATGGGCCCGATCTTCTCGGACACGTGGATCCGAAGCTCCTGCCCCTTGTCCTCGCTGGCCGCCCCGGCATCGGCCCGGAGGGTGACGAAGGCCACGATGGCCTGTCCCGTGGTGGCGTCGATGGCCCCCACCACTGCCGACTCGGCCACCATCGGGTGGTCGACCAGAGCCGACTCCACCTCCGTGGTCGAGATCCGGTGGCCCGAGACGTTCATCACATCGTCGACCCGGCCCAGCAGCCACAGGTAGCCGTCGTCGTCGATCTTGGCCCCGTCCCCGGCGAAGTAGCGGTCGGGGAAGCGGCTCCAGTAGGTGTCGTGGTACCGCTCGGGGTCGCCGTAGATCCCCCGAAGCATGGAGGGCCACGGCCGGGTCAGGGTGAGGTAGCCCCCGCCCCGGTCCACCCGGTGGCCGGCCTCGTCCACCACCTCGACGCCGATGCCGGGCAGGGGGAAGGTGGCCGACCCCGGCTTGGTGGGGGTGATCCCCGGCAGGGGGGCGATCATCATGGCCCCCGTCTCGGTCTGCCACCAGGTGTCCACCACCGGGCACCGACCGCTGCCGATGTGGGTCGAGTACCACATCCACGCCTCCGGGTTGATGGGCTCCCCCACCGAGCCCAGCACCCGGAGCGAGGAGAGATCGTGGCGCTCGGGGAACTCCGTGCCCCACTTCATGAAGGTCCGGATGGCGGTGGGGGCGCAGTAGAGGATGGTGACCCCGTACCGCTCGACGATCGACCACCAGCGGTCGCGTTCGGGGAAGTCGGGCGTCCCCTCGTACATCACCGAGGTGGCCCCGTTCGCCAGTGGCCCGTAGACGATGTAGCTGTGCCCGGTGACCCACCCGATGTCAGCGGCACACCAGTAGACGTCCCGTTCGGGATGGAGGTCGAACACCGCCCGGTGGGTGAACGCGACCTGGGTGAGGTAGCCACCGGTGGTGTGCATGATCCCCTTGGGGGCGGCGGTGGTCCCCGAGGTGTAGAGGATGAAGAGGAGGTCCTCGGCCGCCATGTGCTCGGGGGGGCACTCGTCGGCGGGAGCACCACCGGCCGAATCGTCCTCGCCGCTCAGCAGTTCGTGCCACCAGTGGTCGCGTCCGTCGACCATGGTGGGCATGGCGTCGTCGTCGCCGACCGTGGTCCGGCGGGCCACCACCACGTGGTCGACGCACGGCGACTCGGACACGGCGACGTCCACGTTGGCCTTGAGCCCGGCCGCCGTGCCGCGCCGGAAGCCACCGTCGGCGGTGAGCACCACCCGGGCCTGGGCGTCGAGGATCCGGTCTCGCAGCGCATCGGACGAGAAGCCGCCGAATACCACCGAGTGCACGGCCCCAATGCGGGTGCACGCCAGCATGGCCACGACCAGCTCGGGGATCATGGGCATGTAGACGGCCACCCGGTCGCCTCGGCTCACTCCGAGGCCACGCAGGACGTTGGCGAACCGGCTGACGTCGATGAGCAGCTGACCGTAGGTGATGGTCCGGGTGTCTCCCGGCTCACCCTCCCAGTGGAAAGCGACCGTGTCCGCACGGCCCGCGGCCACGTGCCGGTCGAGGCAGTTGTACGAGACGTTCAGGGTGCCCCCGTCGAACCACCGGGCGAAGGGCAGGTCCCACTCGAGCACGGAGTCCCAGGTGCGGAACCAGTCGAGGGAGCCGGCCTGTTCGGCCCAGAACCCGGTCCAATCAGCCTCGGCCCGCTCGTAGATCGCCGGGTCGCCGAGCACGGCATCGTGGCGGAACGCGTCCGAGGGAGGAAAGACCCGCTCCTCGGAGAAGTAGTCCTCGATGGTGGCCGCAACGCCTTGGCCGTCGTCGCCGGAGCCACCTGCGCTGTCGTCTGCCATCACTCCCCCGCTTCCCGTGCACTTCCATGGCGTCACACCCGAGATCGCCCCGGACGCAGCCCTCGGACCAGGGGAATTCCCTGATCTGGCCTGTGGACAGGGAGGACGTCCCTGCTCGACGTGCCTCAGCCTATCGGTGGCGGGCCTCTACGATGGAGGGGCCGTGACTGCGACCAGCCAGCCTCCCGACGGGGCAAGTCCGACCGTGGCCACCAGCGAAGGGGCGGTGGCTCCGTTCTCGGCGGAGCCAGGGGCCGTCTGTGTCGACGTCCCCCTTGGCCGACGGGTGGTGGTGGTCAGCGACCTGCTCCTCACTCCCGACGCCACGCCCACCACCACGGCGACGACCTCGGAACTGGCTCGCGCCCTCGACACCTGGGACGGGCCGGGGGTGCTGGTGATTGCCGGCAACCTGTTCGACCTCACGGAGTGCAGCTCCCCGCTCGAACAGGTCACTCGCACGATGGCGGCCCACCCGGTGCTGAGCGACGCGCTCAACCGCTTCCTGGCCGAGGACGAACGGCGGGTCATCCGCCAGACCGGGACCCATGAGCCCGGGTACGACACCGATCCCGAGGTGATCGCCGCCATCACCGCTCGCGGGGTCGAGCAGCTCGGGCCGGTCGACCTCCACCTCCAGACGGCCACCGGAGTCCGGGTGGTCCGGATCGAGCCCGGCGAGCACGCCTACGCACCCGGCTGCAGCGGACCCGAAACGGAGTTCGATCCTGCAGCGGATGCCAAACCCGGAGCGGTCGGCCATTCGGCTGCGGGCCGCGGCTGGCGTTCGTTGGCCGCCCAGTCGACCGACGACGCTCCATGGCTGGCCGGGCTCAATCGGCTCAGCGACCCCTCGAGCCTGTCGCGATTCGTCGTCTCCCGCACGCTCTACCGGCGGGTCGGTCGCTACGCCTGGTGGTTGCTGGTGCCGTTCGCGGTGGCCGGGCTCCTGCGGGTGGCGCTCACCCCCTGGGTGCTCGGGCACCTGGGCTCAGGATTGCCGGCACGGGCGCTGCGCCACGCCCACCAGGCCGATCCGGTGGATCAGATCCTGGTCGCGGCCTTGGTGGCCCTGGTCGCCCTGGGAGTGATGGCCGTGGTCCTCGGGCTGCTCAGTCGTCGCATGTGGTCAATCCTCGGCGGCGGAGCCCTCGACTCCGTCCGGCCTGAGGCCGGGGCCAACGATGCCGCCCGGGACGCCGCCCGTCGCCTGGTCGGCCGCGGCTATGCCGGCCTCATCACGGCCGCCACCTTTCAGTCCGAACTCACCCACCTCGGCGTCGGCTTCTACGCCAACGTGGGCGCCACTGGCGAGGTGGTGGAGGAGCGAAGGGCCCGTCTGGGCCTTCCTCCCGTGTTCCTGCAGAAGGAGTGGGTGAGCTGGGTCGAGCTGGAGACGGGAGCCGAGCTGCACGTGCGCCTGCTGCTGGCGAGCCATGAGCCTCGGTCACCCAGTGCCATCGAGCGGGTGGTCATGCGCGGTCGACATGCCGGGAATCTGCACCCGACCCTGGTCGCCTCCTACCCCATGGGGGCGTCGTGGCCGGCGGCGCCCGACCTGAGCAAGGCCCATCGGCGGACCCGTCGTGTCCGTCGATGGGCATCCGCCGCCATCCTCTTCGCCGGGATCGTCGACCTCCTCGACGCCATCACGCCGCCGCTCCGGGGCCGCCTGCATGCCGTACTGCAGATCCTGCCCCTTCGGGCCAGTGTGGCGGCCGGGGCCCTCATCGCCATCGCCGGACTGGCCCTCATCGCCCTCGGCCGGGGGATCCTCCGGGGGCAGCGCCGCGCCTGGCGGGTCGCCGTGGTCCTGCTGTCGGGGACCATCCTGCTCCACCTCATCGCCGGGGCCGACGTCGAAGAGTCCCTGTTCGCCATCGCCGTCCTCGTCCTGTTGCTGGTCAATCGGCGGGACTTCCAGGCCTCATCGGACTGGTCGTCCCTTCGGTCGGCCCTCATCGCCCTGGGCGTGGGGGCCGTCGGCATCATCGGGTTCACCACGGCGTCGATCGAGCTCTTCACCAACATCGATCGGGACCACGTCCACACCACGATCCCGTGGTGGACGGCGCTCTGGGCGGTGTCCGAGCGGATGGTGGGCATCCACACCATCGCTCTCCCCCGACGGGCGGACCGGTTCCTGGCCCCGACCCTCCTGGTCGTCGGACTCTCGCTGATCGCCCTCACACTGTTCCTCCTCACCCGTCCGGTGGTCGACCGCCGGCTCACCTCAGGCCGAGCCGCCGAATTCCGGGCCCGGGACATCGTCCGCCGCCACGGTGACTCCACCCTGGACTACTTCGCCCTGCGCTCGGACAAGCAGTGGTTCTTCCACCGGGACAGCCTGGTGGCCTATGCCGTCTACGGCGGCGTGTGCCTGATCTCGCCTGACCCCATCGGGCCCCGGAATGAGCGGGAGCAGGTATGGGGAGCGTTCCGCAGATTCGCCGACGAGCACGGGTGGGTGACAGCGGTGATGGGTGCCGGGGAGGACTGGCTGTCGGTCTACCGGGACTCGGGGATGCACAACATCTACCTGGGCGACGAGGCCGTGGTGCGGGTGCAGTCCTTCTCCTTGTCGGGCGGAGGCATGAAAGGGCTGCGTCAGGCCCATAACCGCATCATGAAGTACGGATACACAGCGACGTTCCACGACCCCTCGCGCCTGGAGGCAACGCTGCGGGACGAGCTCGCCACGCTCATGAGCCTGAGCCGCCAGGGTGAGCACGAACGAGGCTTCTCCATGATGCTGGGCCGGGTGTTCGATCCCCGTGACACCGGGCTGCTGCTGACCGTGGTCCGCGGGCCGGATGGTGCCGCCGCGGCCATGTGCCAGTTCGTGCCGGCACCGGGCATCAACGGCTACTCACTGGACCTGATGCGTCGGGACCCGGCGGATCACCCCAACGGCTTGTTGGACTTCGCACTGGTCTCGACCATCGAGTATCTGCGGGGCGGCGGGTACCAGGGACTGAGCCTGAACTTCGCCACCCTTCGCTCTACCCTGTCGGGGGACAAGGGCGACGGCACGATGCAGCGGGCCGAGCGGTGGTTCCTGAAGAAGCTCTCGAGCTTCGCCCAGATCGAATCGCTGTGGCGGTTCAACGCCAAGTACGAGCCCGAGTGGCTCCCCCGTTACGTCGTCTTCGACACCGCCGAACACCTGGCTCCGGTGGTGATGGCCATCATGCGGGCCGAGTCGCTCTGGGAGATCCCGGTGCTGGGACGCCTGCTGGCGGCGGGAGCAGAGAAACGGCAACTGGCTGCGCAACAGGAGACGGAGGCGTTCATCGCCTCCTCCTTCGGGGGCTGGGAGGACGAGCGAGAGCCCGGCGACGGGGACGGAGGCCAGGCCCGGGACGGGAAGGACGAATCGACCAGGGGCCCGGCCACACCGGCTGCCTGATTCCCAACCGGGTCCGATGCCGTTGGGACGGCCCGGTTGCTCAGCCCGACCCGGAAGACGGCAGTCCCATCGGGTTGGGGAAGGGGATCACTCCTCCCGATTCCACCGACCCGGCGATGCCGGCGAGCAGCCCATAGAGGTCGGCCGCCTCCACCGGGTCCAATACGTCGAAGGCCGCACCGGCGAGGGCGTCGGTGGTGGCCTCGATCGAGCGACGGAGCTCGATCCCCTCAGGGGTGAGCCGGTCACCCTGCACCAGTTGGCGGCCCTCCAGCGCTCCCCGGCTCCCTCCCACTCGTCGGCTGACCAGCCCCGGCTGTCCAGGAACATCGACACCGGCAGCTGCTCGGACAGTGCGAAGAGCACCAGGGCCTGGCATCCGTCGAGGCCGGCCGCGGTCAGGGCGGCCACGTGGCCGTCACCACGGTGCTCCCGCAGGGTGGTACAGGCCTGCCACAGTGCTTCCACCGGATCCCGTTCGACGTCCAGGGCCCGGTTGGCGCCGAACAGCACCCGACCGGCCCCATCGGCCGACCCGCTCACCCGCCGCAGGGACGGGACCAGCTGCGGAGCGCGGTCCCCCACGCTCGGGTCCAGCCGGCGCAGTGCCGTCGCCGCCCCCCGGCGGCGGGCCGCCAGCACGGTGGCCGGATCGGCGAAGGACCAGGCGTCGGGGATCGACCGCCGGACCATCGACGGATGGAAGTTGAAGAACGTGGCCGTCACCGTGGACGGCCCCACCGCACCGACCGGAGCGATGCGGGCTGCGAAGTACCCCATCCAAAAGCCCCGCAGTCCGGCGGCCCCGAGGGCGTGGTGGGACTCGGGGGCGAAGTACGTGACGGCATGCACCGGTTCGATGACCCGCCACCACGCCCGGGCCCCCGGGCGGCCGGAGGACCGGTCCTGCATCAGCTCCCGGCGGCGGGCCCGGGGCCGATGGGCGGGCTGGTCCCGGTGGCATCAGCCGCCGCCGGGTCCGAGCGTCGTCTGGCGAACAGTCCCACGAGTCCGATGGCCACCAGGGTGATCACGACCACCACGATGGCCACCAGCGTGGTGGGATTGCTCCAGATCACCAGAATCAGCAGGCCGAGGGCCAGGACTCCCCACTGGAGGCCCTTGCGGTGAGGGGCCACGAAATCGTGGACCGGACCACCGGTGGCCCAGCCGGGCTTCTTCATGTCGCCGACCTTGGCCCGGACCCAGGCGTTGCCGGCCACCAGCGCGCCGATGGCCACCAAGGCGGCCAGGATCAGGATCAGGCGGACGGCGTCGCGCAGGTTCGACGTGACCGTGTCGATCACCGCGGAGGCCGCTTGCGGCGACTGGGGCGGCTGGAGTCCGGCGATGTACTGGTTGCGGCCCACCGCGATGGCCACCAGGATCACCGCCATCGACAGGGCCAGGCCGACCGCCGCCCGCACCAGTCCGCGCCGCCGGTTCCGGGCCAACACGACCGCGCCGGCGAAGCCCAGCAACGTGATGATGGGCAGCACTACGGCGAGCTTGTTGAGGAACTTGACCAGCTTCTGGATGCGGACCAGGTCGTTCGACTGGAACAGCACGAAGTTGAGTCCTTTGACTGCAGGCACCTTGTTGAACACGGTGATCCCCTTGGCCGCCAGCTCCTTCTTGACGGTCAGCTCCACCTGCCCGAGGTCGACGGTGATCTTGCCGTCCTTCGTGCTCACCGCCCCTTGCTGGGTGCCGGTCAACACCGCCACCAACTGTTTGTGGGAGGCCCGGTTGGCAGCGATCCACAGCTGCTCGAACTTGGGCGACTGCACCAACCTGAGGGTGATGGAGTAGGTGGCCTTCTGCACCTCGTCGGTGATGGGCGTCACCAGGAAGCCCGCCCGGTCCGGCAGGGCGCTCTTCACCCGTTCCTGCAGATTGGTACGAGCGATCAGCTCCTGGCTGACCCGGGTGGCCACCTGGGTCTGGATGGCCGGATCGGAGGCCAGCGGGGCCACGGTGCTGACGTACGCGTCGGTGTTGAGTAGCTGGTTACGGGCGAAGACCACGAACACCGAGATCACAGCCAGCAGACAGGCCAGCACCACCAGCACCCACGATGTGATCCGCCGCCACCGGGGACCCTTGTCGGGCGTCTTGGCCGCCTCGGCCTCTCGAAGTTGCTCGTTCTCCGACTTCAGCTCCTCGACCGTGTGCTGCAGGGCTTGCACGTCGGGAGTGGGTTGCTCGTCGTCAGGGGCCACCGGGCCACTGTATCGGCGGTGCTTCGGCCGGGCCGGGACCTTCTGGAACAGGTGTTGCCAGAGCACCGGGCGGGGAGGATCCGGGTCGACCGGGGCGCTCCCGAAACGGGGCCGGACGCGACGACAGCCGCCCCGGGCATCAGCACCGGGAACGGCTGTCGTGGGAACGGACGGACGGGCCGTCCGTTCCGGCCAACTGCGGTGTCGCTCAGCTCAGGATCTTGGCCTTCTCAGCCTCGAACTCGGCGTCGGTGAGCACGCCCTTGGCCTTCAGGTCGGCCAGCTTCGCCAGCTGGTCGGCCGAGTCTCCCCCCGAGGCACCGGCCGTCTTCTTGACATAGTCGTCGAAGGCCTTCTGCTGGGCCTCGGCCTGCTTCTCGGCCCGCTCGTGCATGCTCCCGCCGCGAGCGATGAGATAGACCAGCACGCCGAGGAACGGGAGGATGATCACGAACAGAACCCACAGAGCCTTGGCGAACCCGCCCATGTCGTGGCTCCGGAAGATGTCCATGAAGATGTAGATGAGCAGCCAGATCCACAGGACGAAGAAGAAGAACTCCAACATCGTCCAGAAGATGCTGAGCAGCGGATACGTGTAAGCAAGCATGATCGGTGTTGCTCCTTGATTGGGGACAACTAGCCACCTTAGCGGCCAAACAGGCAATTTGGGGGTGATTGCCCTGCTCCCTCCTGGTCACAGTGTTGTTTCCGACCGTCCATGGCACCACCCGTTGCTCCACTCCCCGGCCGGCGGGGATGCGTGGCGGCCCCGAGGTGGCGCCGGCACGCCCACTCCCACCGTGGGCCAGCCGGTGGCCATTAGTGTCCTCGGCACAGACAGCGTCGACGGAAGGGGATCCGTGCTCAGAGTGGGACCGAACATCATCGGCATGGCCTCCCGACCGGGGGCCGGCGGAGGTCCAGCGACCACCCCGGGCGGGTCCGACCGATGACCACCACGCCTCCGACCGACCCGACCGCCGATGCGCCAGCTCCAGCCGAGGCACCGTCACCGACCGCCGCGGCGGCCGCGGTCGCCGCCGACCCCATGGCCATGCTGCGCTCCCGCAGCTACGTGCAGATCCTGGTGCTATCCGCGCTCATCGGCGTGCCTATCTCGGCGGTGGCCTACTTCTTCTTGAAGCTGGTCGCCCTACTCCAGAACTGGTTCTTCACCTCGCTCCCCCAGGAGCTGGGATTCAGCGCTACGCCGGTGTGGTGGCCGCTTCCCCTCCTGGCCATCAGCGGTGTACTCGTCGGCGCCACGATCCAGTACCTCCCCGGCACCGCTGGCCACGAGCCGGCCGAGGGGTTCAAGGCCGGAGGTGCCCCCACGGCGGCCGAGCTTCCCGGCGTGTTCCTGGCCTCGCTCGCCACCCTCAGCCTCGGGGTGGTGCTAGGTCCCGAGGCCCCGTTGATCGCCATCGGCGGCGGCCTGGGTGCGCTCGCTGTCCACCTGGCCAAGCGGGATGCGCCACCCACTGCCGCCGTGGTCATCGCCTCGGCCGGAAGCTTCGCGGCCATCAGTGCGCTGCTGGGCTCACCTATCGTCGGAGCCTTCTTGCTGATGGAGGCCTCCGGGTTGGGCGGTCCGGTGCTCGGCCTGGTGTTGGTGCCCGGCCTCCTGGCCGCCGGCATCGGCACCCTCATCTTCATCGGCCTCGACTCGCTCACCGGGTTCGGCAGCTTCTCCCTGGCCATCCCCGGGCTGCCGCCGTTCAGCCACCCCACCGGGGTCATGTTCCTCTGGGCCATCGCCTTCGGGCTGGTGGCCGCCGGGCTGGGCACGGCCATCCGTCTCCTCGCCCTCTTCCTGCAACCCATCGTCGAGCGGCGGAGGCTGCTCCTCACCCCGGTGATGGGCCTGGGCGTCGGGGCAGTGGCCATCCTGTTCGTCGAGGTGGCCGGACACAGTCTCTCCGACGTGCTCTTCTCGGGTCAGTCGGCGCTTCCCGAAGTCGTCCTCAATGCCTCCCACTGGACCGTGGGGGCGCTGGTCCTGCTGGCCGTCTGCAAGGCGGTGGCCTACGCACTGTCGCTGTCCAGCTTCCGGGGCGGTCCCATCTTCCCAGCCATGTTCATCGGCGGGGTCATCGGGGTGGCCGCCTCCCACCTCCCCGGTCTGGTCCTGGTGCCGGCGGTGGCCATGGGCATCGGGGCCATGGCCACCGTCATGCTGAAGCTGCCCATGACGTCCACCCTGCTGCCCACCCTGCTGCTGTCCAGCGACGGACTCAGTGTGGCGCCGCTGGTCATCGTGGCGGTCGTGGTCACCTATGTGGTCAGCGCGTGGCTTCCTGCCACACCGGCCGACCTGAGGAGCGGGGGGGCCGCTTCGGTCCCCGCTGCCCAACCTGCGCCGCCGTCACCGTGACCGAAGGAGCCGGGAGCCGATGATCGCCGTGCACCTCCTCGCGGCCATCGTCGGGGTGGTGCTGGTCTTCGCCGTGCTGATCTCGGCCCTGGAGACCGTCGTGCTCCCCGCGCGACGGATTCACCCGTATCGCCCGGTTCGTCTTCGCCGTGGCCGACCGGATCCTCGTCCACCAGTGGAGGAACGAGGAGCGGCGGGCCAATCTGCGTGGCCTCTACGCCCCGGTGGCCCTGGTCAGCCTGCCCCTGGCCTGGATGCTCACGGTCACCTTCGGCTTCTCGTTCGTCTTCTGGGCCATCAGCCACGACACCGCCCAGCGAGCGTTCGAGATCAGCGGGTCCTCGCTGTTCACGCTGGGGTTCGCCGAACCGGACGGGACGACCCGGATCTGGCTGACCTTCGTGGAGGCAACCATCGGGCTGGGGCTGGTGGCCCTCCTGATCAGTTACCTACCCACCATCTACGCGGCCCATCACGAACGGGAGAAGGGGATCGCCGTGCTGAAGCCGTTCGCCGGTACCCCACCCTCACCGGTCAGCCTGCTCGCCAACCTGCAGCTCCTCGACGCCCTCGACAATCCCGACCTGTGGCGGACGTCAGCCAACTGGATGCTCGAACTCGACCAGACCCACACCGCCTTCCCTGCCCTGTGCTACTTCCCCGAGGCCTGGCCCGACGACTCATGGGTGGCGTCGGTGGGCTCCCTGCTCGACGCCGCGGTCCTGCTGCTGTCGGCGTCGGACTTCAACACCGAGGACCACGCCGCCGACGAGATCAGGGGCCCGATGCTGGCCCTGGCCTACGGCCTTCCCACCCTGGTGGCCATCGGTCGCTCGGTCGGGCTGCCCATCGACCGTCCCCCCCTGGTCATCGACCTGGTGGCCCGGTCGTCCGAGCCGGCTCCCGCCATCTCGGTGGGTCGGGACGAGTACCTCGCCGCGCTGGACCGGCTCCATCCCCTGCTCCCGGTCCCCGAGGACCAGAGGGAGCGGTGCTGGCGCCGGTTCGCCTGGATACGCTCCGGCTACGACGATGCCCTGCGCGGTCTGGCCGGCCTCACCATGGCGTCCCCGGCCGAGTGGACCACCGACCGGCCCGCCACGGTGGGCCGGCCGCGGATCTTCACCAACCGGGCCATCGACATCGACTGGACCGTGGCGGTCCGGCGCCCCCCGGGTTGACCCCGGGGGTCACGACCACAACCGGTCAGACTCCGGGCACGGCGTCGACCGTGCCCCTCGCCACCGCCGCGGTCAGGGCATCGAAGTCCCGTTGGTTCTGGTCGGCGTACGACGACGCGAACTCCACCATGGCCCGATCGAACCGGTCCCCAGCGCCCAGGTAGGCCCCCATGGCGATGGGGTCCCCGGACCGGGCATGGGCCCGGGCCAGCGTCCACCCGCAGATCTCGGCGTAGATGCGCAGGGCCTCGGGGGTCATGGTGTCGATGTCGACCGAGAACTTCCAGTCCCACATCTGGCGCACGTAGAAGTGGCGGCTGGCCCCGTCGTCGCCGGTGAAGCTGTCCCAGCCGAGAAAGATATCGCTGGCCCCCTGCATCAGGCGCTGGCCCTCGACCACCCGCTGCCCATGATGGGAGTACTCACTCGGCCCGAGGAACGCCTCGCCGACGGCGGCCTCGGCCTCCTTGATCTGGAGAAACAGCGGGTCGTCCTGATCCCGGCCCACGAACAGGGCCACCCAACACCGGGTCCCGACGCTCCCCACCCCGACGACCTTGCGGGCCAGATCGGTGAATTCGTACTTCTCGAGGAGGCGCTGCCGATCGCCGGACAGGGTGCTGCGGTACTGGACCAGGGCGTCGTAGAGGTTCCCCACGGTCTGGCTGGAGTACACGTCGGTGAACAAGGACTCGGCCGGCATCATCAGTGGGGGATTGTCGACGAAGCGAAGCTTCCCGTCGACCTCGTGGGTGAGTTTGGCCAGCGCGGCCAGGTGGTCCTTCGACTGGGCCTTGGCCATTCGGCGCTGGAAGTTCTCGATCAACTTGCGACTGGCCTGGTCCCCCCAGCGCTGGGCGATCAGCGTGGCGTCCAGGTGCGTGTACCAGATGTCCAGGTCTCGCATCTGGGCGAACTCGCGCATGGCCCGGCGGTAGGAACAGGTCCCCCCGCTCACCACCGATCGCCGGGTGGCCTCGTCGAACTGGCGGCTGCGGCCGGCGATCTCAAGGCTGGCCGCCAGGCGCTTCAGATCCCACTCGAAGGGACCCGGGATGGTCTCGTCGAAGTCGTTGACGTCGAAGATGAACTCGCGCTCGGGCGACGCGAAGCCGCCAAAGTTGGACAGGTGGGCGTCGCCGCACAGCTGCACCTCGAGCCCGGTGGGGGGAATGGCGGCCAGATCCGCCGCCATGACCGCGGCGGCCCCCCGGAAGAAGGCGAAGGGGGACGCCGCCATCCGGCCGTAGCGGATGGGCACCAGGTCCGGTTGGCGGGTGGTGGCCTGGAGGGCCAGGATCTCCAACGGGTCCGACCGCCCCGTCGGCGCCTCCCACCCCCCGTGGCTGGACCGGGGCATGGTGGCCCGGGCCTGCCTCCCGAACTCCGCCCGCTCTGCCGGGGTCGCCTGTCTCATCCCGCCATTCTCCCATCGTCCACCCGCCAACGCTTCGGGCGTCGGCATGAGCCGGAACCGTTCCCCTCTGCGTCGGGGTGCCGGCCTGGGCCACCCGGGTCGTCCGCAGGCCGACTCCCAGGGCCGGTGCCGGGGTCCCCTTTCCCTTAAGTCACCACCAGTTGCAACCGATAGCTGAAGGAGAGCGATCACAACCGCAGCACCGAGGTGAGCATGTCCGTCTCCCGGGAGGACCAGCGAGGTACCGCCACCCCCGTGGCCACCCCTACCGGGTCCGACAGCCGGTTCTCCCTCGGCCCCCGGAAGCTGGCCTACCTCATGGGGCCGGCCGCCCTCGCCGCCCTGCTCCTACTCATGCGCTTCGGGGAGGTGGCCAGGGAGTCGGCCTGGCTCTGGGTGGCCGTCTTCATCGTCATCCCCCTGAGCAGCGTGCTCGCCGACCACCTCTACGATTCCAGTCCCAGCCCGGCGCGGCTCCACTTCCGGGTGGCCGTCCAAGCCGCCGCGGTGACCACGGTCATCTATCTCAGCGGCTGGGGCCCGGTCCTGTCGGGGGCTTACGCCTTCCTGGCCCTGGAGAACGTGGCGCGCTGTGGCTCCCGTGTCTGGCGGGTCACCGCCCTGTGGTGCCTGTTGGGCATCGGCGTGGGCCAGGTGGCCGTCTGGCAGCACGTCTTCCCGAGCTTTCTCTCGTTGGCCGAGACCAACGCCCTGGCGGTCATGGGGGCGTTCATCCTGGTCTTCGTGATCCGGATGGCCGGCGCCACCATGGAGCAGAAAGAACGGGCCGAGGCCACCACCCGGCTGTCCGAGGACCGCTTCCGGTCGCTCATCCAGAACTCCTCGGACGCCACCCTGGTCATCGACGAGCACGGGCTCTGCACCTATGTGAGCCCGGCCATCGCCACACTGCTGGGGCGACAGCCGGCCGAGATGGTGGGGATCCGTCCCACCGATCTGATCCATCCCGACGACCGTGACCGGGTCCGGGACCGGCTCGGGTCCGAGCTCACCGCCACCCACGAGAATGTGCTCATCCAGTTCCGGATGAGCCGCACCGACGGGAGCTGGTGCGAGCTGGAGGCCGTGCTCTCCAATCAGCTCGACCGTCCGTCGGTGGCCGGCTACGTGGCCAACATCCGGGACATCACCGAGCGGAAGGAGTTCGAGGCCCTGCTGGCCCACCGCGCCCTCCACGATCCCCTCACCGGGCTGCCCAACCGGCAGCTGATCCTCGACCGGGCCGAGCAGATGCTCGTCCGGTCGCGTCGCTCGGGGCATCCGGTGGCCGCCTTCTTCATCGACCTCGACAACTTCAAGGACGCCAACGACACCCTGGGTCACGAGGCCGGTGACCGCCTGCTCCAGGCAGTGGCCGGCCGCTTCGTGGCCATGCTCCGGGCCGACGACACCGTGGGGCGCCTGGGTGGCGACGAATTCGTCGTCCTGGCCGAGGGGATCTCCCTCGACGCCGGGGCCGAGCCCATCGCCGAACGGATCCGCCAGGCTCTGGAGCTCCCCTTCGTCGTCCACGGCTACGAGGACCTCCCCATCAGCGTCACGGCGAGCATCGGCATCGCCACCGGCTCCCGGGCCTCCGCCCAGGAGCTGCTCCGCGACGCCGACGTGGCCCTATACCAGGCCAAGGCCCAGGGCCGGGACGTCTCGGTGGTGTTCGAGTCGGCCATGCAGACCGCGGCGGTCAACCGACTGGCCTTGAAGTCGGAGCTCGAGACCGCCGCCGCCTCCGACCAGTTCTTCCTGCTCTACCAACCCATCGTCGACCTGACCGACCAGGGCATCCGGGGCGCGGAGGCGCTCATCCGATGGCAGCACCCCACCCAGGGCGTCATCGCCCCGATGGAGTTCATCCCCGAGCTCGAGGAGTCAGGGCTCATCGTCGATGTCGGTCGCTGGGTGCTGCGCCAGGCCTGCTTGCAGGCGGCCCGTTGGCAGGCGGCGGGTCGGGCCATGGCCGTGTCGGTCAACGTGTCCGTGCGCGAGCTCGAGTCGTCATCCTTGGTCGGGCACGTCTCCGAGGCGCTGGCCGAGGCCGGCCTCCCACCGGACCGACTCACCCTCGAGGTCACCGAGTCCTCGCTGATGCGGGACGCCGAGACCACCGTGACCCGACTGCGACGCCTGAAGGATCTGGGCGTCAGGATCGCCATCGACGACTTCGGCACCGGCTACTCCTCGTTGACCTACCTCCGACAGTTCCCCGTCGACGTGCTCAAGATCGACGGGTCGTTCGTGGCCGGCATGGACGGCTCGCCCGACACCGTGGCCCTCGTCCACACCCTCGTGGAGCTGGGCCGCATCCTGGGCCTCGTGACCTTGGCCGAGGGCATCGAGGACGAGATCCAGCTGCAGGGACTTCGGGCCGAGCTGTGCGACCAGGGCCAGGGCTTCCTCCTGTCGCCGCCAATGACCCCGACCGCGGTCACCGAGCTGCTGGGCACGCACCCGACCCCGTGGGCGGTCGGCTCCCCCGCTCCGTCCACCCGGCGATGACCGGGACGGAGCTCAGGGCGCGCCCTTGGCCGCGGCCGCCTTCTTGCGACGTTGGCCGAGCAGGATGACCAGGCGGTCGACCAGAGCACCCAGTACCGCGGCGATCAGCAGCACCCAGATGAGACTGACCCGGGCGGAGAAGAACACGAATCCGACCTTGACCGTCTGGCTGTTGTCGAGCACGAAGGCGATCAACAGGATCAGGGCTACCACGGCCACCACGATCCGGACGATCTCCCGGGTCTCCAACTTCCTGGCCGAGGGCCGACCGTTCGACCCCCGACTCGGTCCTGCTGGGGAACTGGCCATGATGCACTCCTTCACCTAGGCGACGGACGCCCGCCCGATCGACAGTACCCGGCACGCCACAGACGGGTGAGGACCACCACCCCGGGCGGGACCCCCGCCCGGGGCACTCGTGGGTGCCGAGCGGTGTCCGCTCAGATGAAGAGCAGGGTGGCCTGGTGCGCGAAGTTCAGGATCGGCTCAGGAATGATCCCGAACACCACGGTGAAGCCCACACACAGTCCGAGGGCCAACGAGGTCAACAGGGGCACGGGCACCACCCCGCGCTCGATGACGTCGGCGGCGGGCGGCGCGTCGGTGAGCACGGACAGGCTGGCCACCCCGTCGGTCGACCCGGGCCGCTCGGCGGCCGCGGCCCCCTGGGTGACCCCGGACCCGTCCGGGCCGGCCCCGAGACCGTCATCGTCCACCGGATCGGCCACCGCGCCCACCGGCGAGTACATGGCGACGGCCACCCGCAGGTAGAAGAACACGGCGACGGCCGCAGTGGCCATGGCGATCGCCGCCAGCACGTAGCCGTGGGTGGCGACCACCGCCCCGACGACACCGAACTTGGCCAGGAAGCCGGTGGTGAAGGGCACCCCGGCCTGTCCCAGCAGCAGCACGGCAAAGGCCAGGGCCAGGACGGGCTGGCGCCGGGCCAGTCCCCGGTAGTCGGTGATGGTGTGCCCGGTGTCACCGGCGCGGCCCATGACGGTGATCACGGCGAAGGAGCCGATGGTCAAGAACGTGTAGGCGAAGAGGTAGTAGAGGGCGGCCGACACCCCGCGGGGGGTGGCCGCCTCCACGCCGAGGAGGATGAAGCCGGCGTGGTTGATGGAGGAGTACGCCATCATCCGTTTGACGTCCTTCTGCAGGAGAGCCACCACCGCCCCGACCACCAGCGAAAGGATGGCCAGGCCCCAGATGATGGGCTGCCAGTCGGCGCGCACCGTCCCGAACGTCGAGACGAACACCCGGAGCAGGGCGGCGAAGGCCCCCACCTTGGCCACCGCGGCCATGAACCCGGTGACCGGGGACGGTGAGCCCTGGTAGACGTCGGGCGACCACATGTGGAAGGGGACGGCGGCGATCTTGAACCCGAAGCCCACCAGCAGGAGGGCCAGACCCCCGAGCAGCACCCCGTTGCTGGCGATGACGTTCTTGGACAGGTAGTCGGCGATCTGGGGCAGATTGGTCGACCCGGTGGCCCCGTAGGTGAGGGCGATCCCGTAGACGAAGACGGCCGAGGAGAACGCCCCCAGCACGAAGTACTTGAGGGCCGCCTCACCCGACTCGGCCCGCTTGTGGTTGAAGGCGGCCAGGACGTAGAGGGCGATGGACATGATCTCGAGGCCCAGGAAGACCACGATCAGATCGTTGGCCGCCCCCATCATCATCGCCCCCGAGGCCGACATCATGGCCAGGACGTGGTACTCGGGACCCTCCACGCCCTCACGGCGCAGATAGCCGTCGCCGATGAGGGCGGTCAGCAGCATGGCGATGGACACCGTGATCTGGATGAACACGTCGAACCCGTCGAAGGCGATGGCCCCGGCGATGGTCACCTTGGGCCCGTGGGTCATCACCTGGTCCCACTGGACCAGGGCGGCCACCAGGGCGGCGATGGAGGTCACCGTCGCGACCATGGTCCCCGCCCCCACCCCCAGGATCTTCCGCAACAGCGAGGACGCCACCATCAACAGGACCGCCCCGCCCATCATGATCAGCATGGGGAGGATGCTCAGGTAGTCGACGCTGGGGGTGTGGATGACCGGCGCCGCCGAGGTCGCCGCTGCCAACAGGGAGGGCATCACGGGGCTCCTTCCGCCGAGGCCGGGGACCCAGTCGCGGCCGAGCCGGACTGCAGGCTGGCCGGGACACGGGTGTGGGTCACCCGGTCAATGTGCACGATCAGCTGGTTCACCGAGGGAGTGATCCGGTCGAGCACCGGCTTGGGGTACACGCCCAGGAATACGATGAGGATGATCAGCGGGGCGATGATCAGCCGCTCGCTCCATCCGAGGTCGCGAGTCTTCACCGCATCCTCCTCGGTGGGCTCCCCCTGGAACACCTGCTGGTAGGCCCAGAGCAGGTAGATGGCGGCGGCGATGACTCCCATGATGGCCACCACCGCCCACCACCGGTGGGCCAGGAAGGTGCCGATCAGGACGAGGAATTCGCCGACGAAGCCGTTGAGCCCGGGCACGCCGATGGAGGCCAGCATGGCCACGGTGAACACTCCGGCCATCACCGGGGCCGGCGACTGGAGGCCGCGCAGCGCGGTGACCTGCCACGTCTTGCGGCGCTCGTAGATCCACCCCACCAGGATGAACAGGGTGGCGATGATCAGACCGTGGTTCACCATCTGGAGGACGCCGCCGGTCAGTCCCTGACTGTTGAGGGCGAACGTGCCGAGCACGATGAACCCGATCTGGGCCAGCGACGAGTACGCCAGCAGCCGCTTCAGGTCGCGCTGGGCGCAGGCCACGATGGCGCCGTAGAGGATCCCGATGGTGGCCAGCGTCAGCAGCCACGGGGCGAGGGTGCGGGTGGCCTGGGGGAACAGGTTGAGATCGAATCGGACGATCCCGTAGGTGCCCAGCTTGGCCATGACCGCGGCCAGCAGCACCGCCCCGGCCGTCGGGGCCTCGGCGTAGGCGTCGGGTGACCAGGTGTGGAAGGGGAAGATCGGGGCCTTGACGGCGAATGCCGCGGTGAAGGCCAGGAACAGCAGGACGCCCTCGGTGCCGGACAGGTGGGTGTGCATGAGGGCGGGCAGCTCGAAGGTCAGCACCCCGGTCTGGGACTGGTGGAGGAAGGCCACGGCCAGGATGCCCACGAGCAGGAAGGCCGAGCCGGCGAAGGTGTAGACGAAGAATTTGATGGCGGCGTAGCCGCGGCGGGCGTAGCCCCAGCCCCCGATGATGAAGTAGGCGGGCACCAGGGTCAGCTCGAAGAAGAGGAAGAACAGGACCAGGTCGAGGGAGACGAAGCTGCCCAGGCAGGCCGCCTCCATGAGCAGGATCCAGGCGACGAAGGCACGCGGGTCACGCCGGCCCCGGGCCCCCAGAATCGTCAGGGGGAAGAGCAGGGCGGTCAGCACCACCAGGAAGAGGGAGATGCCATCCACGCCGACCGACCAGTGGATGCCGAGCTCCTTGGCCCAGACGTGGTCGGACACCAGTTGGTAGCCGCCGTACCCGATCTTGCACTGGCCGACGATGACCAACGACAGCACCAGGGTGAACAGCCCCACCAGGGCCCCGATGGCCTCGTGGAACCGCTTGGCCACCGCCTTGGGTGGGATCAGGGCCACTACGGCAGCCCCCACGGCCGGCGTCAGGACCAGGACCGTGAGGAATGGGAAGTGCGAGGTCGACGACATCAGCTCCACCACATCCGGGTGAGCACGAAAGCCAGGACGAGCACGGTGCCCAGCACGATCCCCAGCACATAGTTCCGGACGTAGCCGGTCTGGGTCCGGCGGATCAGCGCTCCCGACCGTCGGACCAGGGTGGCCACGCCGTTGACACCACCGTCGATCACCTTGGGGTCGATGACATCCGCGCTGAAGGCGGCCAGACGGGCCGACGGACGGCCGAAGACGGTGTCGTAGAGCTCGTTGATGTACCACGAGTTCCGCAGGAACGGCACCTCCAGCTGCGGGTGCTCGGACACGTTCATCCACAGGCGGAGCCCGATGAACACGCCGAGAAGGGCGATGATGGCGTCGGTGATGCCCAGGGTCCAGAGCGCCCCGGTGCTGAGGTGGTCGTCGAACAGGTTGGACCCGAAGACCGGGTCGACCCACTTGGCCAGGGACAGATGGTTGTTGGACACGGCCAGCAGGCCGGCCAGGGCGGCGAAGAAGGCCAGGATCCACAGGGGGATGACCATGATCCGGGGCGACTCGTGGGGCTGGTCGATGTGGCCCTCGGCGTGGTGGGCATCGGGCATGTCCGTATCGACGTCGACCGGTACGTCGGCGGCGAAGCGGTCCTTGCCGAAGAAGGCCAGTCCGGTGAGGCGGCTCATGTAGTACGCGGTGAGCAGGGCGGTAACCAGGCCCAGCCCCCAGAGCGCCGGATGGGCGGCCCAGGTGTTCTCGAGCACGTCACCCTTGGCCCAGAAGCCGGACAGGGGCGGCACCGCGGCGATGCACAGCCAGCCGATGCCGAAGGTGATCCAGGTCAACGGCATGTACCGCCGCAGGTTGCCCATGCGCTTCAGGTCCTGTTCGTCGTGGAGACCGTGGATGACCGAGCCCGCCCCGAGGAAGAGGAGGCCCTTGAAGAAGGCGTGGGCCACCATCAAGAAGATGGCCGCTTCGTAGGCGCCGCACCCGATGGCCAGGAACATGTACCCGAGCTGGGAGACGGTCGAGTAGGCCAGCACCTTCTTGATGTCCTGCTGGGCGCAGGCGATGGTGGCGGCCACGAAGGCCGTGACGCCGCCGACGATGGCGACGGTCAGGGCGGCCGAGCTCGAGGCGTGGAGTAGGGGGTTGATCCGGCACAGCAGGTAGACGCCGGCGGTCACCATGGTCGCCGCGTGGATCAGGGCCGACACCGGGGTCGGGCCCTCCATGGCGTCGGCCAGCCACGGGAACAAGGGGATCTGGGCCGACTTCCCCATCACCCCGACCAGCAGCAGGAGGCAGATGGCGGTGACGTAGCCCGGACCGATCTTGTCGATGTTGGCGAAGATGGTCGTGTACTCCAGTGAGTGGATCCGCTCGAAGACCAAGAAGACGGCCAGCAGGAAGCCGACGTCGCCGATCCGGTTGTAGACGAAGGCCTTCTTGCCGGCGCTGGCCGCCGAGTCCCGGGTGAACCAGAACGACACCAGCCAGTAGGAGCAGGTGCCCACCCCCTCCCACCCCACGAAGGTGACCAGCAGATTGGACCCCAGCACCAGGATCAGCATCGAGGCCACGAACAGGTTCATGTAGAGGAAGAACTTGGAGTAGTCCCTGTCCCCCTTCATGTAGCCGATGGAGTACAGGTGGATCAGGGTGGAGATCCCGGTGATGAACAGCACCATGGTCATCGACAGCGGGTCCACGAACAGGCGGGCGTGGACCTGCAGGGTGTCGACCGGGATCCACGTCCACAGGTTCTGGGTGTAGGTCCGCACCGGGGCGTTGACGGTGAGCAGGTCGAGGTAGACACCGACCGAGACCAGGAAGCTGGCCCCGATGAAGGCGGTGGCCACACCACCGGCGGCCGGGTCGCCGAGGCGGCGGCCGGCCACCAGCTGGACGGCGAATCCGACCAGGGGCAGCAGAATAATCAGGAAGGTCACGTGGAGCACGGTCCGGTCAGCCCTTCATCAGGTGGAGGTCGTCGGCGGTGGCGTTGGCCCGACGGCGGAAGATGGCCACCACCAGCCCCAGCCCGACCACCACTTCGGCGGCCGCCACCACCAGCACGAAGAACACCAGCACCTGGCCACCGATGTCGTGCAGTTGCCGGGCGAAGGTGACGAAGGTCAGGTTGGCGGCGTTCAACATGAGCTCCACGCACATGAACATCACCAGCACGTTGCGTCGGACCAGGACGCCGAGGGCGCCGATGGAGAAGAGGACCACACTGAGTCCCAGGTACCAGCCGGCACTGATGGTCACGAGTGGGCCTCCTCGGGTGAGCCGACCGGTTCGGGGTCGGTGGGCTCGGCGTCCGCGCCCTCAGCATCGGCCTTGGTGCCCGTGCCGGGGAAGGCCTCCGGCACGGCGGGCTCCTCACCGGACCGGTCGACTTCGACCGGGTTGGACGAGGCCGGCGGGCGTCGGGCCAGCACCACCGCACCGACCACGGCGATGACCAGCAGGGCGGCGGTGGCCTCGAAGGGGAAGAGGTAGGTGGTGTAGACCGATCTCCCCAGCAGGTAGACGTTGGACTGCCTCCCGGCGTCAACGCCGGCCACATGCGGGGCGCCGGTGGTCCACCGGGACACTTCGCCCAGGAGCAGCAGCCCGGTCGTGGCCAAGACCGTCAGCCCGATGGCCAGCGGGCGCTGGCCCCGCAGAGGCTCGGCGGCGATGTTCTCCTCCCGGTCGACCCCGAGGAACATGATGACGAACAGGAAGAGCACCACGATGGCGCCGGCGTAGACGATGACCTGGACGGCGGCCAGGAATGGGTCGCGCTGGAGCACGAACAGGACGGCCACCCCGAACAGGGTCATGACCAGCATGAGGGCCGAATGGACCGGGTTGCGGGCCACCACCACGCCCACCGCCCCCGCGATGATGATGGCGGCGGCCACCGCGAAGGTGCCCACGTCCACCCACGAGGCGTGGCCGGAGCCGACCGCGGCGGTGAACACCGCTCCGAGTGCGACCAGCATCAGACGCTGTCCGGACCTGGCGCGTCGACGGCCGGCGTGGCCCGACCGGTGGGCGTGTCCCGTTCGCTGTTGCCGGCCCTCACCGCGGCGGCGTACTCGGCATCGGCCTTCTCGCGGTGCTTCTTGCCGGCCCCGGGGGCGAACCGCTCGGCCTTCTCCAGCATCCGGCCGATGGCCCCTCTCGGCCCACGCTTCTCGGCGGGCAGGTCGGCGGGGATGAGGTGTCGCTCCAGGGTCTCGCGGAGCGGTCGGCTGCCGGTCGCGGCGTCGTCGCGGTGGACCGACTGGCCGCCCTCAGGAGAGCGGACGCCGAAGCCCAGCTCGCCCGACCACTGGACCTCCCCCTCGAACTCGGCCGCCCCCGCCGGCGAGGTGGCCCGCATCCACCCCGAGGTGTGGAGGTCGTCGCCCTCCCGCCAGTCCTCCCAGGGCATGTGCTTGGGCTTGCCGTCGTCGTCCACCAGCAGCTCCGCCTTGGTGTAGATGGCGTCGTTGCGGTTGGTGAAGGAGAACTCCATCAGCTTTGACTCGGTGATGGCCTCGGTGGGACAGGCCTCGACACACAGGTCGCAGTGGATGCACCGCAAGAAGTTGATCTCGTAGACGTACCCATAGCGCTCCCCGGGGGAGACGGGGTGGTCGGGAGGGTTGTCGAGGCCGCGCACGTAGATGCAGTCGGCCGGGCACACCCCGGCGCACAGTTCGCACCCGATGCACTTCTCCATGCCGTCCTCGTACCGGTTGAGGACGTGCCTCCCGTGCTGTCGGGGCTGCTTGGGCCGCTTCTCCTCGGGGTACTGCCGGGTCACCGGTGGTCGGCCCAGGTGCTCGAGCGTCAGCTTGAAGCCGCCCAGGAAGTTCTGTCTCTGGCGGGGCGGCTCGGATCGTGGTTCGGACTCGGCCATCAGGTGCCTCCTCCTTCGGTCGTCGGGGCGACGGGCTGTGGAGGAGTGGGTTCGGCCGGACGGGACCACAGGCGGACACCGACCTGGGGGACGATGGCCCGGGTCTCCTCGCGTCCGGAGCCGATGGCGAATGCCCGGGTGATGAGGAGGGCTGCCGCCACCACGGCCGCGGCCATGCCGAGCCCCCACCAGCCGTCGATGACGAACCCGGCCACGATGAGCAGCCAGCCCAGCGACAACGGGATCAGCTTCTTCCATCCGAGGTCCATGAGCTGGTCATAGCGGAGCCGGGGCAGCGCGGCCCGCAGCCACACGAAGATGAACAGGAAGATGATGGTCTTGCCCAGGAACCAGAGGATGGGCCACAGCCAGTAGAGGTGCGGGATGTGCGGGATGGGACCATCGGGGCCGCCGAAGAACAGGGTCACGGTGATGGCCGACATGGTGATGGTGTTCATGAACTCGGCCAGGAAGAACAGGGCGAAGCGGATGGACGAGTACTCGGTGACGAACCCGCCGACCAGCTCGGAGTCGGCTTCGACCAGGTCGAAGGGCGGTCGATTGGTCTCGGCGATGATGGCGATGAAGAAGATGAGGAAGGGCACCACCCCGAGCCGGATGGCGTTCCACTGCCACAGGTGACCGGCCTGGGAATTGACGATGGTGCGGGTGGAAAGCGCGCCGGTGATCAGCACCACGGTGACCACGGTCATGCCCAGGGCGGCCTCATAGGAGATCATCTGGGCCGAGGCCCGCACCGAGCCCAGCAGGGGGTACTTGGAGCCCGACGACCAGCCGGCCAGCATGATGCCGTAGACGCCGATGGACGACATGGCCAGCAGGAAGAGGACGCCCATGGGCGGGTCCGCCAGCTGCAGCTCGAAGGTGTGTCCGGCAATGGTGACCTCGCCCCCGATGGGCACGATGGCGAAGATCAGGAAGGCCGGGATGATGGTCAGGTAGGGGGCGAGCTTGAAGACGAACCGGTCGGACTGCTCGGGGATCAAGTCCTCCTTGAAGAACAGCTTGATCCCGTCGGCCAAGGTCTGGGCGATGCCGAAGGGGCCGGCCCGGTTGGGGCCGATGCGGCTCTGCATGTCCGAGATGACCTTGCGTTCGAACCAGATCATCAACATGACCGACACCATCAGCGCGGCGAAGACCACCAGCACCTTGATCAGGACGATGAGGAAGACCACCCAGCCGACACCGTTGACGTAGAGCGGGTCGCCCTCGGCCAGGAGGGGGTGGAGGACGGCGAGCAGGCCGGTCATGGAGACTCCATCCGAAGTTCGACCACCGGGGCCGAGGCGTCGATCAGGTCGGCCACCGTCCCCTCATCCAGAGGAACGTTGAAGTCTGCGGCCACCACCTTGCGGGGAAGCGAGTCGTCCGCGGTCACGGTGAGGACCGTCGAGACGGTGGCCGTACGCACGCGCACCGCCCCGCCGGGAACCACCCCCAACTCATCGAGGTCGAGGGGGTTGGCCCGCAGCGGCGCGGTGGCCACCAGCCCGGCCAGGGCGGGCACCGATCTGACCGCAGCGCCTTGATCGTAGAGGGCCCGAGAGGCCACCAGCCGGAGCGAGTACCGGTCGTTCGGCACCACGTGGGGCACATCGAGCTCGATCGGGCCGGACAGCGTCGGCGGTCGGGGCGGTCCGGCCCCATCCGAAGCCGCCGTCGGACGGACGGCGCCGAGACCGGCGGTGGGCGACTCGGCCAGACCGGCTCGTGGCGGGGCTCCCTGGCGCTCCACCGACTCCACACCCGGTACGGCAATGGGGTCGAGCGGGGCGGATGCGTGGCGACGGCCCAGCGTGACCGCGCTGGCCACGAGTGGCGCCACCACGCCGTCGCCGGCACCCAGGCCGTCCAGGACGGCCCGGGTGATGCCCTGGTAGGCGGGGGCCAGGCGGTTGATCTCGTCCCAGACGTCACCCACCGAGTCCAGACCGAGGTCACCGCCGAGATGAACAGCCAGTTCGGCGGCGATCATCCAGTCGGGCCAGGCCTGTCCCGGCGGCACCAGCTTCTGGCCCAGCCGGCTGATCCGGCCCTCGATATTGGTCGTGGTGCCCGGCCGTTCATGGGCTTCAGCGGCAGGCAGGACGACATCGGCTCGGTCGGTCACAGCCCCCGGCGCCGAGGCCACGGCCACCACGAACTCGGCACCGTCGAGGGCCCGCCGGGCCAGGCCGCCATCGGGGAAGTCGCCCATCGGGTCGGCCCCCAGCAGCACCAGCGACCGGATGCGGCTTCCGTCAGGCGGTTCGTCGGCCGCTGCGGCCAGGATCCCAGCGGTGTCCCGACCCCGCGCGGCCGGCACCGAGCCCCAGGCCGAGGCGAACCAGTCGCGCCCTTCGTCGAGGGAGACCCGGCCGGGTAGCACGCCGGGGGCCAGTCCCATGTCGAGGGCCCCGTGGACGTTGCCCCGACGCAGAGCGGGCAGGAAGCGGGCGCCGGGCAGGGCCTGCGCCAGGATCTGAGCCGCTTCGGCGACGAGGCGGCCGTCCTCGGCCAAGGAGGGGCGGCCGACGACCACCACCACATTGTCTGCACCGGCGAGCTCCCGGGCCCGGGCCAGCGCGTCGGCATCGGTGCCGGTGGGGACGGGCGCCGCGGGGTCGAGGAGGGCCCGAACCAGTTCGGCGGACCCGGCCGGGGCGTAGCGGAGCGAGACCTCGGCGTACTGGGAAAGGGCGGTCGACATCGGCGACAGCTCGACCACGCTGAGGTCACCGTCGACGACGGCCGACCGCAGCCGGAGGAAGAGGACCGGCAGCTCCTCGCGGACATCGCCGGTCAGGAGGAGCAGAGTGTCGGCCGTGGCCGCCTGGTCGATGGTGGCGCGTGGCAGACCCAGCACGAGTTCGGCAGGCAGGCCGTCCCCCAGCTGGGCGTCGACCGAGTCGGTGCCCACCACCCCCTTGGCGAGCTTGGCCCAGGCGTAGGCCCCCTCGTTGGTGAGCCGGGATCCACCGATCACCCCGACCGACTCGGCCCCCCCGGCGGTGACCGACCGCTGCAGGCCTTCGGCCACGGCGTGGAGCGCCTCGTGCCACGACACGGCCACCAGCGTCCCGTCCTTCCTCACCAGCGGCTCCGTCGAGACGGTCCTCGCTGTTCACGGCGTCGAAGGCAAACCGACCCTTGTCGCACAGCCACCCGTGGTTGACCGGGTCGACGTCGATCCCGAGCAGCCTGGTCACCCGATTGGACGAGGACTGGACGGCGACCCGGCAGCCCACCGAGCAGGTGGTGCAGGTGGACTCGACCTGATCGAGATCCCAGGGCCGGGCGGCGAACCGGTACGGCGAGGCGGTGAGGGCGCCCACGGGGCAGATCTGGACGGTGTTGCCCGAGAAGTACGACGCGAAGGGAAGCTCGGGGAAGGTGTTGACCTCCAGCTTCTCACCCCGGCCGATGAAGTCGATCTGAGCCTCCCCCGCCACCTCGTCGGCGAACCGGGTGCAGCGGCTGCACTGGATACAGCGCTCCCGGTCCAGCAGGACGAGCTCGGAGATCGGGATGGGCTTTTCGAAGTGGCGCTTCTCCTCGACGAACCGGGTCTCGCCCGGTCCATAGGCCAAGGTCTGGTCCTGGAGTGGGCACTCGCCACCCTTGTCGCACACCGGGCAGTCGAGGGGGTGGTTGATGAGCAGGAACTCCAGGACGCCGTCCTGGGCCTTCTTGACCTTGTCGGAGTCGGTCACCACCTCGGACCCGGCCTGGACCTCCACGAAGCAGCTGGGCTGGAGGGAGGCTCCCGGGGGCCGCTCACCTCGACCAAACACATCCGGCACATCCCGACCGACTTCATGCGGGGGTGGTAGCAAAACCGGGGGATGAAGGTCCCGGCCTTCTCGGCCGCGGCGATCAGCATCTCGCCCTTCCGGGCGGTCACCTCGCGGCCGTCGAGGGTGAAGGTCACGGTCTCCACCGGTGGGGTGGCCGCCTCGGAGGCGACGGGGTGCTCACCGGTGGCCGTGCTGACCGTGGTGCGCCCTTGGGGGGAGACGACGGCTCACTCATAGGGGCAGCCGCCTTCTTTGATGTGGACCAGGAACTCGTCGCGGAACATCTGGATGGCCGAGCCGATGGAGGAGCGGGATGGACGGGCCCAGCACGCAGATGGTGGTCTGCTGCGGGGGCCACGTCAGCCCGGGGGCGATGTTGTCGCAGGCGTCCAGCAACAGGTCGAGGTCTTCCTCACGTCCCTGCCCGGTCTCGATGCGTTCCATGATCTTCTCCAGCCAGCCCGAGCCCTCCCGGCACGGCGTGCACTGGCCGCACGACTCCCTGGAGAAGAACTGGTGATGCGCCAGGACGCCCGCACCGCACAGGTGTGGTCGTCCATGACCACGATCGAGCCCGAACCCAGCATGGAGCCGGCCGCCGCCACCTCGTCCTGGCCGAGCGGGAGGTCGATCTGCTCGGGGCCGAACCAGGGCGCGGAAACGCCTCCGGGGATGAACGCCTTCAGCCCCCGGCCGTGGGGGATGCCGCCGCCCAGTACCGGGGCGTTGATCAGGTCGCGGAACGTGGTCTTGACCATCTCCAGCTCGTAGTCGCCGGGGTTCTTGACGTGACCGGCCAGGGCGAACAGCCGGGTGCCGTTGGAGCGGCCCTCCCCCAGTGCGGCGAAGGCGGCGCCGCCGTTGATGACGATCCAGGGCAGATTGGACATGGTCTCGACGTTGTTGACCACGGTGGGCTCGCCGTAGAGGCCGATGGCGGCCGGGAAGAACGGGGGCTTGATGCGGGGGAAGCCCCGCTTGCCCTCGAGGACTCCGAGCAGCGCGGTCTCCTCGCCACAGATGTAGGCACCGGCGCCCGGGTGCACCACCACGTCGACCGAGAACCCCGAACCGAAGATGTCGCGCCCGACGGCGCCGTAGGAGTAGGCCTCGTTGAGCGCGGCCTGGACCCGTTCCAGGCCCGAGGGCGAACTCGCCCCGGATGAAGACGAACACCCGGCTGACCTGCAGGGCATAGGCGGCGATGATCACGCCCTCGATGAGCTGGTGGGGATCCCGCTCGATCAGCAGGTGGTCCTTGAAGGTGGCCGGCTCGCTCTCGTCCCCGTTCACCACCAGGTAGGTCACCGGGTTCTTGCGCAGCATGGCCCACTTGCGACCGGCCGGGAATCCCGGCGCCGCCGCGGCCGAGCAGGCTGGCGGTGTCCACTTCGGCGGCCACCGCCTCGGGGGTCATGGCGAGCGCCTTGCGCAAGCCGTCGTACCCACCGGTGGCCAGGTACCGCTCGAGGGTATGGGAGTCGGCGTGCCCCAGCCGGCTGGTGACGATCTTGGGCGGATCGGTGATGGTCACGAGGAAGGCCCTTCCGCGCTGCTCGCCGCGGCCTTGGCCGCCTCAGCCCGGGCGGCCCGGCCGGCCTGTGCCTCGGCCATGGCGGCCCGCTCGGCGGCCACCCGGCCGGGGTCGGCCTCCAACCCGTTGGCCCGGAGGACTCGGATCAGTGTCCCGTGCGGTGGGATGTCCGAGACCCGGGCGCCGGACCGAAGGTCGGCCATGAGGACGTCGAACGACTCCGGGGTCTGGGCCCCCACGAAGCGGTGGTTGACCTGGACGCAGGGGGCCCGATCGCAGTCGGCCAGGCACTCGGCCTCCTCCAAGGTGATCACCCCGTCGGCTGTCGTGCCGCCGGCGTTGACGCCCAGCGAGGCCTCGGCGTGCTCCAAGAGCTCGCCGGCACCCCCCAGCAGGCAGGCGATGTTGGTGCACACGGCCACGACGTGGCTGCCCACCGGCTCGGTATGGAGCATGTCGTAGAACGACGCGGTGCCGAGCACCTCGGTCGGGGTCACCCCGACGAGCGCGGCGATGTCCACCATGGCCTCGGGCGTCAGCCAGCCGTCCTGCTCCTGGGCCAGGTGGCACAGCGGAATCAGGGCCGAGCGGGGCTCGGGGTACAGGGCGATGAGCTCCTGGGCCCGGGTCAACCGCTCGGGTGTGAGGTGGCTCGGACGCGCCGCCCCGTGGCGGCCGCCCCGCTGGGGTGCTGCCACCGGGGTCGGTGCGGACGGATCGGTCATCGGTCCACCTCCCCCATCACCGGGTCGACGGTCGAACAGATGGCTACGGCATCGGCCAGGAGGCCGCCGCGCATCATGAGGGGGAGACCCTGGAGGTTGACGAAGCTCGGGCCCCGGATGTGCATTCGGTACGCCTTGGGGGAGCCGTCGGCCACCAGGTAGCAGCCCAGCTCGCCGCGTGGCGACTCCACGGCCACGTAGACCTCGCCCTCGGGCACCTTGAAGCCCTCGGTGAAGACCTTGAAGTGGTGGATGAGGGCCTCCATCGACTCGTCGATTCGGCCGCGTGGCGGCGGGGTCACCTTCTTGTCCTGCACCCGGTAGTCACCGGCCGGCATCTTCTCGACGATCTGGCGGATGATCCGGATGGACTCACGGATCTCGTTCAGCCGGATGGAGTACCGGTCGAAGTTGTCTCCGTAGGTCCCGACGATCACGTCGAAGTCGACCTCGTCGTAGCGGAGATAGGGCATGGACCGCCGCAGGTCCCAGGGCACCCCGGTGGAACGCAGGATGGGCCCGGTCAGCGACAGGGCCAGGGCCTCCTCGGCCGAGATGCGACCGATGCCTTCGGATCGCTGGCGGAAGATGGGCTGACCGGTGAAGAGTTCGTCGTACTCATCGGTGCGGGGCAGGACGGTGTCGCAGATGATGGAGACGTCGTCCTCCCACCCGTCGGGCAGATCGGCGGCGGTGCCACCTGGCCGGATGAAGTTGTGGTTCATCCGCAGCCCGGTGGTCTTCTCGAAGAAGGCCAGGATCATCTCGCGCTCACGGAAGCCGTAGATCATCATGGAGGTGGACCCGATGTCCATCCCGTTGGTGGCCAGCCACATCAGGTGTGACGACATCCGGTTGAGCTCGACCAGCAGCATGCGGATCCAGTCCGAGCGGGGCGGCATCTCCACTCCGAGGAGGGCCTCCACCGCCAACGAGAGCACCAACTCGTTGTGGAGCGGAGCCAGATAGTCCATCCGGGTGACGTTGGTGGAGCCCTGGACATAGGTCAGCTCCTCGCCCGTCTTCTCCATCCCGGTGTGGAGGTAGCCGATGACCGGCTTGGTCCGCAGCACCGTCTCCCCGTCGAGTTCCAGCATGAGACGGAGCACGCCGTGGGTGGAGGGGTGCTGGGGGCCCATGTTGATGATCATGGTCTCGTCGTCGGAATGCTCGATGTCGATGTCCGAGGGGTCGATGGCCACGCCCTCGGGCAGCCGGAGCACCGCGCCCACCTCACGGCGTAGCTCGCCGGGGTCGGTCGCGGAACGTCGGGCCATCTCCTGGGGTCCCTCGGAGGTCTCGGCGACCAGGCCCTCGGCCTGACCGTCGGGTCCCGGGGCCAGGAACGAGTCTCCCGAGAGCGGGGGGTCGAGCACCGTGTCGGGGTGGACCCCCTCGGTCCCATCATCGGTGGGCGTCGTCGTCACATCGCTCATCGGGGGCCCGGAGCCTCCTTGAACTGGACCGGCACCCGGCCGACCCCGTAGTCCTTGCGGAGCGGGTGACCCTCCCAGTCCTCGGGCAGGAGGATGCGGGTCATGTCGGGGTGGCCGGTGAACACGATGCCGAACAGGTCGTACGCCTCTCGCTCCATGGCCTCCACCCCGGGGTAGATCTCAAAGATCGAGGCCACCTCGGCGTCGGACTCGGGAACCTGGACCCGTACCCGGACGCGGACCGCCTTGCTCAGCGAGAGCAGGTTGACCACCACTTCGAAGCGCTCGGGTCGGACGCCCTCGGGCAGGTGGCGTCCGGGGTGGGTGAGGTAGTCGACGGCGCACAGATCGGCGCACATCTCGAATCCGTCCCGGTTGAACTCGTTCACCACGCTCACGTACTGCTCCCGGGTGGGGAAGACCACTTCCTGGTGGGGCCGCCCGGGGACTCGGGATGACCCGCCCCCCGATCCGCTGGCCGCCGTGGGCTCGTCCGCCACGATGGCGGCGTCCGGGCTCACAGGGGCTCGCCCACACTGCGGGCGATGACCGGATTGCGCTTGGGCGTTCCCAGGTGGACGGCGTCGGGTCGATCCGGCGTCCACCCGTTGGTGGCCTCGTCGGCCCGGGTACGGGCGTCGTCGGTGTCTACCCCTTCGTCGTGCACCAGGGTCTCACCCTCGGGACCGTCGACCGCGGGCCGCAGTGCCACCGGCTGGCGGTGGGTGATGTCGTTGGTCCGGACCTTCTCGTGCAGCGTGAGGATGGCGTGCATGAGGGTCTCGGGCGTCGGTGGGCAGCCGGGGGCGTACACGTCGACCGGGACGATCTGGTCCACCCCCTGGACGATGGCGTAATTGTTGAACATGCCGCCGGTGCTGGCGCACACCCCCATGGACAGCACCCACTTGGGCTCCATCATCTGGTCGTAGACCTGGCGCAGTACCGGGGCCATCTTCTGGGAGACTCGGCCGGCCACGATCATGAGGTCGGCCTGGCGGGGCGAGGCGCGGAAGACCTCCATGCCGAACCGGGCCAGGTCGAAGTCGGCGGCGCCCACTGACATCATCTCGATGGCGCAGCAGGCCAACCCGAAGGTGGCGGGCCACATCGAGTAGGTCCGGGCCCATTTGACCAGGTCCTCCAGTCGACCGGTGAGGAAGTTGTGCTGTAGGTCCTCAAGACCCATGCCGAGCCGCCTCTCTCGCTCTACGCGGCGCGACCAGGGCCACTCGGCGCTGTGGCCGGGGCTCCGGTCGTCGGGGCGTCTGGGTCGGTGCTTGCGGGCCCTGCAGCGCCGGGACCCCCCGGTCCGGCGCTGATCCGAGCGATGGTCGAGTCCGAGGTGCGGGATGGCATGGCTCCGACCAGATGCTTGGCCGGCCCCCAGGTCAGTGCCCCGTTGCTCACCAGGAAGAGGAAGGAGATGAAGACCACTGCGGCGAAGACCACCACTTCGACGAGGCCGAAGGAGCCCAGCTGCCGGAAGATCACCGCCCACGGGTAGAGGAAGACGATCTCGATGTCGAAGATGATGAAGATCATGGCCACCAGGTAGAAGCGGACCGGGAACCGGGTCGGCGGCTCGATGCTGGGGACGATGCCGCACTCGTAGGGGGCGATTTTGGCCGCGGTCGGTCGCTTCTTCGGGGCCATCAGGGCCGAGGCCACGAACGACACGGCGGCGAACAGGAAGCCCAGGATGAGGAGGATCAGAATTTGGCAGGTAATCGTCCACAGCAACTTGTTTTTACCACGCACCCCTTCCCGCAAGCACATCCGTGCCGCGCCACCCTCCCTGCGGAATCGGCTTCCCGGTCGGCGTCCCGTCGGGCCCTCGCCGCCCCTACCATGTAGGGGCGTGACCACCACATCCCCGACCTCCCCCGACGGCCGGGCCGACCTCCCGGACCCGACGCCCCCCACCCCGACAGGCCGGGGAGGCTCTGACCACGTCCACGATGTCCTCGTGGTGGGTGGCGGCCCGGCCGGGTCGGCGTGCGCCTACTGGCTGGCTGAGGCGGGCTGGGACGTGGCCGTGGTCGAAAAGAAGGTCTTCCCTCGTGAGAAGACCTGTGGAGACGGGCTGACCCCCCGCTCCGTCCGTCAGATCGCCGACATGGGTCTCGAGGGCGCCCTGGCCGGGGCTCACCGGTACACGGGACTGCAGGCCCACGCCTTCGGCCGGGTGCTGGACCTGCCCTGGCCCGAGCACCCCAGCTTCCCCAACTACGGCTACGTGATCACCCGGCACGACCTCGATGCCATCGTGAACGAGCGGGCGGTGAAGGCCGGGGCCACCGTCTGGCAGGGCACCGAGGCCGTCGAGCCCATTCTGGACGAGGGGGCCGTCGTCGCCGCGCCGGCGGCATCACTGCCGCCCTGTGTGGGTGCCGTCGTCAAGGACAAGGCCTCGGGGGCCACCCGGCCGGTCAGGGCCCGCTATGTGGTCGTCGCCGACGGGGCGAACTCTCGCTTCGGCCGGGCCCTGGGTACCTCCCGCGATCGCAACCTGCCCATGGGCATGGCGCTACGCGGCTACTACACGTCCCCGGGCCACGACCAGACCTTCATCGAGTCCCATCTCGACATCCGGGACAGCGATGGAGGGGTGGTCCCCGGGTACGGCTGGATCTTCCCCCTGGGGGACGGACGGGTCAATGTGGGCGTGGGCCTGCTCTCGACGGACAAGCGTTGGAAGGGCGTCAACACCTCGACCCTCATGGACCACTTCGTGGCCTACGCACCGAAGGAGTGGGAGCTGTCCGCAGCCACCGCCCTCGGCGCGCCCGACCGGGGGCAAACTCCCCATGGGGCTCGCCGTCGGGCCGCGGGTGGGGTCCACCACGCTGGTGGTGGGAGACGCCGGCGGCTCCATCAACCCCTTCAACGGTGAGGGCATCGCCTACGGCTACGAGAGCGGGCGCCTGGCGGCCGCATCGCTGGGCGAGGCGCTGAGCGGAGACGGCGTGGAAGCGCTCCTCCGCTACGAGACCCGCCTGGAGGACGCCTACGGCCTCTACTACCGGGTAGCGCGGGCCTTCATCAGGGTGATCAGCCGCCCTGAACTGATGCAGCTGTGCGTGGGCACCGGCATCCACTCCGAGCCGCTGATGAGCTGGATTCTGCGCATCATGGCCAACCTGCTCCGGCCCGATGAGCTGGGACCGGCCGAGGCGGCCTACCGGGCCCTGGCCGTCATCGCCCGCATGACCCCCGAAGCGGCCTGACCCGGCCTCGCTCCCGCGCCCGGGCCACCCTCCCCAGGGACGGCCGGCCTACTTGTTCACCGCCAGACCGACCCGGCCGGATATCGCGTTGTAGGCCGGGGTGAACGCGTCGGTGGGCACGGGGGCGCCACCGGTCGTCGGCTCAAGGGTGGACTCGATCCGGCCGCCGATGATGAAGGCCTGGCCGATGACCTCGGACCCCTGGTTGGGGATGGTCAAGGTGGTCAGGAAGGCGTAGGTCTGGACACCGGCAGGGGCGGCCAGTGGCACCGTCTGCACCGATGCCGTGGCCCCGGGCACCGCCGCCGCCACGACCGACGACTGGTACGCGGTGTAGCACGACACGAAGCTGGCGTTGGTGAACGGAGCCTCGAGGGACTTGGCCTGGCCGGCCGTCGTCATGACCCGGGTGGTGGAGTACATCCGGACCGTCGGGTCGGTCGGGCTCTGGAACGCCGGGGACGTGGCCGACGCGGACTGCCCGGGCAGCACGGTGCCGGCGAACAGGCCGGAGGCCACACTGGCGCTGACCCCGAGGCACTGACCCAACGCCCGGGTGGCCTGGGACTGGGCGGCGGCCGGGGCCACCGGCGGTCTCACCGGTTGCCCGCTGGCCGTGTTCGGAGCCCAGCCCGAAGGCAGGTCGTTCTGGTGGAGGTTGATGGTGGCGGCCAGAGCGACATCGGCCGCGGTGGCCGACAGCCCGGGCGCCGTGGTGGCGGTGGTCGTGGTGTCGTTGTTCTTCTTAACCACGAAATAGCCGATCGCCACGATCACCAGGACCAGGGCCACGGCCAGCAGTACCAAGAGGCGGGTGTTGCGGGCCGGCGGCTTGCCCTGGGGCGTCTCGGAGGTCGCCACCTCGCCTGGGTCGGTGGGAGGCTGGCCACCGGAGAGCGAATCGAACTGGGCAACTGTGGGGTTGTCTTCGCCTGGAGCCCCGGTATCCGGCGCGGTGGGCGTCGACGGGGCCAGGGCAGCCGCCCCGGCCATGGCGGCGGCACCCCCGGCGGCGGCCTTGGCCGCCTTGTCGGCCTTGCGCTTGGCCCGACCCCGGGACGGGGCGGCCAGTTCGGGCGCGGCCGGTTCGACAGCCTGGCCCTCCCACAGCGCCGCGCCGGTGACCGGATCCACCGGGGGCTTCCACACCGGTGAGCCCGCCGGACCCGGTGGGGGCGGCGGCAGCGGGGCCTGGGTCAGGGGGACCGGATTGGCCGGTGGTTCGTACGGCGGGCGCGATGCATCGAGCGGGGAGACCGGGGTCTCCTTCGACTTCCGCCACCGACCCGACTTCTTGGCCGGCGGGACAAGGTCGCTGTCCACCGGCGGACCCGCCCACGCTGAGGTGTCCGCCGGCTGCGGGGAGGGCATCCAACCGGTGCCCTCCCCTATACCCGGGGGTGGGGGCGGGGGTGGCGTCCCGGCCGGGGCCGAAGGGGTGGCGGCGTAGCCAGGGGGCGGAGGGGGTGGGGCCCCCGTCGTCGGTGGAGCAGGTGGCGCTGCCGGGGGGGGCGGCGGGGCGGCGGCCGGAGCCGACGACACACCGGCGGCGATCCCTGCGCCGGCTGCGGCACCGCCAGCCCCTGCTGCGGCGGCCGGAGCGACCGGCGATGGCGAGTCGGTCGCCGGCGGCGGCGGTGGAGGGGCCGCGCCGCTGCCGTTGCCATTCCCGTTGCCGTTCGCCGGGGCCGCGGCCGCACCCTGGACGTTGCCGGAGCCGTTCACGGTGGCCGGCGCGGGTGGCGTGCCCTTGTACCGAGCCAACCAGTGCGGGAGGGCCTGGTCCAGGTAGGCGGCCTGTCCCGGTGTGACCGATTCGGTCGGGAACAGGAACCGGATGGACTGCCCCCCCGAGGTGAGCTCCATCACCGCAGCATTGCGCCCGTCGGGCAGTACGACCTGTTCACGGCACGTAGCCGAGTCGAGTCCCGACCACACCAGAAGCCGCTCGATCTGGGGCTGGGGGCCCTGCACGGTGATGCCGGCCGTCGTAAAGAGGAGGCTGAGTCCCTCGGTGGTCTTCGTCCCCCGCTCAGCATCGCCGGCCAAGGCGACGCCGCCCAACTGCATGCCCTCGGGAGGCAGTTCCGTAATTCCGACGGTCATGGACTTCTCCTCATTATTGCCGAGGGCTCTCCCCGTCTCCGTGCACCGGTCCTGTCATCCTGCCGTCGCCAACCGCAGGTAGCAAGGATTTCTGCCCCCGATTCCGACCCGCCGGGCCCCGGGCCGGGTTCGCTCCCCGCTAATAGGCGTCGTGTTGTTCCATTGTTACCCACGTCCGCGCCTCACGTCGACGTCCCGGGCCCGACCTCCTCGGACCGGTAGCCGAGGTGACACCCCTCGGACAGATCAGACGACTGAGCTCTTCCCTCCCGAGGCGACCCGCTGCTCGAAGGTGGCGATCGAGGCCTGCAGGGTGTCGTTGGGGATCTGCCCGCCGATGGCGAACACCTGGAGGCTGCCCTCAACCCGGTGGGAGCCCAGCGAGATGGACTCGACCTGCACGGGGACACTGGCTGCACCGGCCTTGACGGTAAACGCCATGAGCAGTCCGGTCAGGGTGACCCCGTCGGGTGCGGGCAGCGTGATCGTCGAGACGGTGGCCGGCCCTGGCTGATCACTCCCGCCCGAGGTCTGGTCGACGCCCAACTGGAGTTCGGCCGCCGATGCGGTGGCCACACACTGGGGATAGCTCGGATTGGCTAACAGGCCGGCGTCGTCCTGTTCGTCCTGGTGGGTGCGGACTACCGCGGCCGCCGATTGGAGCTCGAGGGCCGACCCGGCAGAGGCGGACGAGGTGGGGGCCACGAAGATGGGGGACGAGGCCTGCGCCGTCTGATCGGCGGCCTGGCCGCCCAGGACCACAGAGGCCTGCGAGTCGGTGATTCCCATGCAACGAGCCAGGGTGTGGGTGATGCGGACCTCGCCCTGCTGGACCGTGGGCGAGTTGGCCGTCGCCCCCCCACCCTTGGCCACCCGCCAGCCGGTGGGAAGGTCAGCCTGGGTCAGCATCAGCTTCTCGGCCAAGCGCTGATCCCCCGATGACGCCGGGGTGGTGGCGGGTGTGGGCCCGGCCGTCTTGGCGTGGGTGGAAGTGGTCACCACCAAGCCCACGGCCAGTCCGATGCCGGCCACCAGGAGGCAGAGGGCAACCACCAAGGTGGCGGTGCGTCGAGTCCGCTTCGGACGACCGTCGGGGTGTGACGGCGCCGGTCCGGGGCCGTAGCCGACAGGAAAGCCGAAGGCAGGGGGGCCGAAGGGAGGTGGTGCGAGGCCGGGGGCCTCGGGGAATCCCGCGGGGAGTCCGTCGGGGACCGCCCGGGGTGGGACGCCACCGGGTGATGACGCAGCGGGGCGATGTGGTGCCGCCGCCACCACCGGTTCGCCGGAGGGGGGTCCGGCCGCCGGCCCTACCTCCTCCGGCGGCGACCGCCAGCCGGCCACCCGCTGAGCCAGGGCAGCCATGGCGACCGGCTGCGGTCGGTCCGACCGGACGAGGTAGCCGAGGAGGCCAGCGCTCGACTCCACCTCGACGGGGGTCTCGGTCCCGCCTCCCGCGCCAGGGACAGCGTCGCCGACGGTGACCGCGGTCACCTGGGACCAGGGCAGGTACGTCGGACCGTGCCCTTCCGACCCCGAGATGCCGATCCCCCGCTCATCGAAGACCAGGGCCATGCCCTCCCGGGCGGGTGGCCCGTGGGCCCCTCCACCCACCTGGTCGACCTGGTCGAACCGGAAGGCGTCGGCCTCGGGCACAGCCCGCGGGCCCCCTGCTCCCGGCGGCTCCCCGGGTCGGGGGTCGGGATCGGTCATCGCTCCTGCTCGTCCAGGATCATCCACAGGTGGACCCCCGCCTACCGAGCGCTCATCCGGTGACGACGTCGGCCATCGCCCCCGTCATCACATCCAGCGCGTGTTCGAGCTCGGCCTCACCGTGGGCCATCGACGGAAAGCCCACCTCGTAGGGACCGGGCGCCAGGGCCACCCCCCGGTCGAGCACGGACCGGAACAGCCGGGCGTACAGCCCGGTCGAGGCCGAAGCGGCGGCGGCCTCATAGTCGGCGATGGGACCGCTCCCTGCCGGCACGAAGAACAGTCCGAACAGGGGCCCTACCACCGGGACCTGTGCCTCCAGCTGGCGGCCGTCGCCGTCCACCGTCCCGGCCTTGGCCAGAACGCCGGAGAGTTCCTGGGCCAGCACGTCACCGAACCTCCCCACCCGCTCGGACAGGCCCTCATAGGAGCTGACGTCGAGTGCGGTGAGCACGGCCAGCCCCGCCGCGGTGGCCAACGGGTTCCCCGAGAGGGTACCGGCCTGGTAGACGGGGCCCTCGGGGGCCAGCGACGCCAACACCTCGGCCCGGCCGCCGAACGCCCCGACCGGTAGTCCGCCACCGATGACCTTGCCAAAGCACCACAGGTCGGGGCGGACGCCCGACCACCCGGAGGCGCCGGCCTCACCGAGCCGAAAGCCGGTGATGACCTCGTCGAAGATCAACAGCGCGCCGGCGGCGTCGCACGCCTCCCGGAGCCTTGCGAGGAAGCCCGGCGTGGGTGGGACCAGGCCCATGTTGGCCGCCACCGCCTCGACGATGACGCAGGCGACACCCTCGTCCAGCACGGGGACCTGGTTGTAGGGGGCGACGACGGTCTCGGCCACCGCGCCGGCGGGCACGCCGGCCGAATCGGGTAGGCCGAGCGTGGCCACGCCACTGCCCCCGCCGGCCAGCAAGCCGTCGGAGTGGCCGTGGTAGCAGCCGGCGAACTTAACGATGCGGGAGCGACCGGTGAAACCGCGGGCCACCCGGACGGCACTCATGGCCGCCTCGGTCCCTGACGACACCAGCCGGACCTGTTCGCACCCGGGCACGCGGGCCACGATGGCCTCGGCCAGCAGCACCTCGCCCTCGGTGGGCGCACCGAACGTGGTTCCCCGGCGGGCCGCCTCCTCGACCGCCCCCACCACGCGCGGGTCGGCGTGACCGAGGATGGAGGCACCATAGGACTGGACGAAGTCGAGCAGTCGGTTGCCGTCGGCGTCCCAGACATAGGGCCCTTCGCCCCGGGCCACGAAGTACGGGTGGCCACCGACCGACCGGAACGAGCGCACCGGCGAGTTGACGCCACCGGGGATGACCCGAACGGCCCGGTCGAACAAGGCCGCCGAGACCGACCGCTCAACCACCGATGGCCTCGGCCAACTCGCCGGCGAAGTACGTGAGCACAAAGTCGGCGCCGGCCCGCTTCACGGCGGTGATCTGCTCGAGGGCCACGGCTGTGCCGTCGATCCACCCCCGCTCTGCTGCCGCCTTGACCATGGCGTACTCGCCGCTCACGTGGTAGGCGGCCAGGGGGACGTTGACCACCGCTCGCACGTCGGCGACGACGTCGAGGTACGTGAGCGCGGGCTTGACCATGACCATGTCCGCTCCCTCGGCGACATCGAGGGCCACCTCGAGCAGGGCCTCGCGACGGTTGCCCGGATCCTGCTGATACGCCCGCCGGTCGCCGCCGTCGGCGATGGACACCGAGGCCGCGTCGCGGAACGGTCCGTAGAGCGCCGAGGCGTACTTGGCCGCATAGGCCAGGATGGCGGTGCCCGAGAGCCCCGAGGCATCCAGGCCCGCCCGGATGGCCGCCACCTGGCCGTCCATCATCCCGCTGGGCGCGATTACGTCAGCACCGGCCGCGGCCTGGACCGAGGCCACCTCGGCATACAACGGAAGGGTGGCGTCGTTGTCGACGGTCCCGGTGACCGGATCGAGCACTCCGCAGTGCCCGTGATCGGTGAACTCGTCGAGGCAGCAGTCGGCCATCAGCACCACCGAGTCCCCCACGGCATCACGGACCGAGGACAGCGCCCGTTGGGTGATGCCGTCCGGGCGGCGGGCGAAGGAGCCGGTGGCGTCCTTGTCCTCCGGTCGGGGCAGGCCGAACAGGATGACACCGGGGACGCCCAGGGCAGTCAGTCGCTTGACCTCGGTGGTCAGCGACTCCACCGTGTGCTGGACCACGCCGGGGAGTGACGGCACCGGACGGGGCGACTCCGCTCCGTCAGCCACGAACAGAGGGGCCACCAGGTCATCGACCGACAGCCGCGCCTCGGAGACCAGACGGCGCATGGCCCGGCTGGATCGCAGCCGGCGTGGGCGGCTGACCGGGAATCCCGCGGGCGTGATCCCCGCTCTCGGCGGGTGGGAGAAGTCGGACGGCACTCCTGCCAGCCTACGGCAGGACACCGGGGCGAGCTTCGGGTCGCGCCCCTATCGCCGCTACTGCTGTTGCTGCTGCTGTTGCTGCCGTCCGGCAGGGCCGCCGTCGGCCGGGCCGGCCAGGCCCACCACCGCCTCCACCAACCCTTCGATGGTGTGAGGCTGGGCCTCGGCGGACACCGAGAGCCCTGCCGAGCGCGCCGACGCCGAGGTGACGGGGCCGATGGTGACAACCACCGGTGGGACGCCGCCGGACCCGAGCAGTTCGAGGGCCCGCTCCACGGTCGACGACGAGGTGAAGGCCACCACATCGGCCCGACGGGCGGCGTCCACCGCCTCGGGAGAGGGGTCTCCGGCCACCGTTCGGTAGGCCACCACCTCGTCGACCAGCCAGCCCTTGGCGCGAAGACCGGCGGCCAGGACGCCCGTCACGGTCTCGGCCCGCGGGAACAGCACGCGCTCGGGACCCGTCGGCCCCGGGGGGCCGGCAGCGGGGAAGGCGTCGGCCAAGGCGTCCGACAGCGAGCGCTCCGGCACCAGGTCGACCGGGTGGCCGCCTTCCCGGAGCGCCCGCCCCGTGCCCGTCCCCACCGCGGCCCACCGCACCGTGGGAGGAACGGGCCGGTCTCCGAGGGCGCGAAGCAGCCGGCTCACCGCGTTGGGGGATGTGCAGGCCACCCACCCGTACTCCCCGGAGACCAGGCGCTCTGCCGCCCGGGTCAGGCCACGGCCTCCGTCGGCTGGCTCCTCCACCTCGATGACCGGAAGCTCCACCACCTCGGCACCCAGCCGCTGCAACCGGTCCACCAGGGTCGAGGCCTGGGCCCGGGTGCGGGTGACCACCACGCTTTGGCCCGACAGGGGCTTCACCGGGGGGACGCCTGGTCGACCGTTCCGGCCGCGGCCACGAGGCCCGAAAGGTCCAGCCCGGCCACCGGTCCCACCACGATGACCGAGGGCGCGGGCAGCTGGACGGCGGCCAATCCGCCCAGCGTGGTCCGGACGACCTGCTGACGGTGGGTGGTGGCCCAGTGCACCACGGCCACCGGGGTTGCACCGTCCCGTCCGCTGCGGACCAACTCGTCGGCGATACGGGACCGCTCGGACATGGCCATCAGGATCACCAGGGTCCCGCCGGCGCGGCCGAGTGACGACCAGTCGACACCCCCGGGGGCTGAGGGGTCGCCCACATGACCGGTGACCACGGTGACCGAGGTGGCGAGGCCCCGGTGGGTCACCGGGATCCCGGCGGCGGCCGGTGCGGCGAACGCCGAGCTCACCCCGGGGACGACTTCGTAGGCGATCCCAGCTTTGCCCAGCGCCTCGGCCTCCTCCCCGCCCCGGCCGAACACGAAGGGGTCGCCTCCCTTCAGGCGCACCACCCGCTGGCCGGTCCGGCCGAGCTCGATGAGGCGGACGGTGATGGCGGCCTGGGCCTCCGAGGCACCCGGCACCTTGCCCACATCGATCAGTGAGGCACCGGGTGGCGCCAGTTCCAGCAGTTCACCGGCGATCAGACGGTCGTGGACGACGACGTCGGCCGCACCGAGCAGCTCGGCGCCGCGGCGGGTAAGGAGGCCCGGGTCACCGGGGCCGGCACCCACCAGGTAGACGGTCACCAGGCCACCCCCGTGCCGCTGCCGTCGCCGCCGGCGGTGGGGAACCACCCGGCCAGATCGCTCCCTCCGGCCTCGTCCAGTAGGTACCGGGCCAGCGCACGGCCCAGGCTGTCCGCCCCGAGCCCCTCCGCGGCGTGCCTCACCACCACCACCCCGTCGGCCGACGCCATCATCCCGGTGAGCAGCAGGTTGGGGCCGACCCACCGGGCGTGGGCCCCGACGGGCAGGGTGCATCCGCCGCCCAGCTCCGCCAGGAAGGCCCGCTCCGCCGTCACCGGCGCACCCACCCGGTCATCGTGGATGGCGGCCAGGGCCTCGCGGGTGCCAGCGTCATCCACCCGGCACTCGAGGGCCAGAGCCCCCTGGCCCACCTGGGGCAGCATGACCTCGGGATCCAGGATCTCTACCTCCAGCCCGACCGGCGGGGACCACCCCAGGCGGGTGACGGCGGCCTGGGCCACCACCACCGCACCCACATCGTCGGCCCCCACCGCGGCCAGGCGGGTGGCGAGGTTGCCCCGCAGCCCGGTGAAGGTGAGGTCGGGGCGCAAATTGGCCAGCTGCACCCGACGGCGGGCGGACCCGGTGGCCACCAACGTGCCGGTGGGTAGTGAGTCGAGCTTCCCGCCGACCAGGAGATCGCGCGGGTCACCCCGCTCCGGGAGGGCGGCCAACATCAGATCGGGCACGGACAGCTCGGCCGACGAGGGCAGATCCTTGGCCGAGTGCACCGCAGCATCGGCCTCGCCGCTCACCACGGCCAACTGCACCTCCTTTACGAACACCCCCTGCCCTCCGAGCTGCTCAAGGGGGACATCGGTACGGCGGTCGCCGGTGGTCTCGACCACGACGAGCGTCGAGCCGATGCCCCTGGACCGCAGCAGGGCTGCCACCCGGTGGGCCTGCCACAGGGCCAGAGGTGAGCCCCGGGTGGCGAGGCGGAGGGGCATCCGGTCGGTCACGGCGTGGTCGGCCCGACCACCGGCTAGAGGTCGAAGAGGGTTCGAAGTGCCTCGACGAGACGTTCTCCGCGAGGAGTGCCGGCGGCATCCTTCAGCGCCACGGTGGGCTGGTGGAGGAGCCTGGCCACCATGGACCGGGTCACGGCGTCGACCTGCTCCCACTGCTCGTCGGTGAGCTCTGACCTTCGGGCCCGCTGGCGCTCGAAGGCGACGCTTCGGGCCTCCTCGACCCGGGAGCGCAGGGCCGACACGATGGGGGCGGCATCGCGGGCCCGGGAGGCCACGCGGAACCGCTCCACCTCGTCGGTGACGATCCGGGTGGCTCCGGAGACCTCGTCCTGACGACCGGAGAGGGCGTCCTCCACGGCGGCCCGCAGCACGTCCATGTCCAACAGGTCGAGGCCGTCCACGTCGGCGGCGGCCGGCTCCACGTTCCGCGGCACCCCGAGGTCCACCACCAAGAGGGGCTCCCCGGCGACCCGGGCGGCCACCGCCCCTTCGAGCAGCGTCCGGTCGATGATGGGAAGGGTGGTCGCCACCGAGGTGAAGACCACGTCGGAGGAGACCAGGAGGGAACCCAGGTCGTCGAGCGACTCGGTCCGGACCCGATCGGCCAACGCGTCCGGGAGTCCGGCAACCACGGCGGCGCTGCGGTCAGCGGTGCGGTTGGCGAGGACCACGGAGTCCGTGCCGTGGCCGTCCAGCGCCTGGGCCACGCCCTCCCCCATCTCGCCCGCCCCCACCACCAGGACCCGGGCTCCGCGGAGGCCGTCGGGCCGCCGACGGGTGGCCAGGGCCACCGCCCCGTGGGACAGCGAGGTGATGCCACGGGCGATGGCCGTCTCCGAGCGGACCCGCTTGCCCGTCTCCACGGCGTGGCGGAACAGCGCGCCGAGCACCGGGCCGGACACCTGCTCGGCCTGGGCCTTCTCCCAGGCCCGACGGACCTGGCCGAGGACCTCGGACTCCCCCAGTACGGCCGAGTCGAGGCCGGCGGCCACGGTGAAGAGGTGCGTGGCGACGTCGTCGTCGAACCGGATGCTGAGCTGCTCGGCCAGGGCGTCGACCGGGCTACCGCTCATGGTGGACAGGAACTCCTGCAGTTCGGCGACCCCGTCATGGAACCGCTCCACCACGGCGTAGACCTCGGTCCGCAAGCAGGTGGACAGGATGACCACCTCGGACAGGTTGGACTGGTCCCGAAGGCGTCCGAGGGCCTTGGGCAGGGCGCTCTCCGTGACCGTCACCCGCTCCAGGAGGTCCAGGGGTGCATGGCGCTGCTCGAGGCCGACCACGATCACCGACATCCGGCGCCTACTCCCTCTGTTGCCTGCCGCACCTGGTGCTCCACTGGGTTACACAGCCTCCGTCGGAGATACGTCGCGGGCACGGGTCCACCCGTCAAGCGTAGGCGGGATTGCACCGGCATCCCACGGCCATCCGGTGGACCCTCCAGCATGACGGTCCGGGAGCCCTCCCGCCAGTCAGCCGCGACGCCGGTCACCGACGTTGCCGGACAGCCCGATCGACCGGATGCCGGGCATGCCGGGGGCCTCACCGGAGGCATCCTCCAGGCGGGCCTGGTAGAAGCTCATGACCTGGAGCTCGATGCTCAGGTCGACGTAGCGAAGGAGCACGTCGGGGGGGACCTCGAGGACCTGGGGCGCGAAATTGAGGATCGACCGGACCCCGGCGCTCACCATGGTGTCGGCCGCCCGCTGGGCCACGGCGGCCGGCGTGGTGATGACCCCGATGGCCAGTGGGATCTCGGCGGCGATGGTGGGCAGGTCATCGGGATGGCGCACCACCACCCCGTCGACCTGTTGCCCGATGATGGCCGGGTCCGTGTCCAACAACGCGGCCACGTCGAAGTTGCGGGCGGCGAACCCCTGCGACCGGGCCAGGGCACGGCCCAGGTTTCCGATCCCGGCGATGACCACCCGCCACACCCGGTCCAGACCCAGCTGGCGGTCGATCTGCTCGATCAGGAAGGCGGCGTCGTACCCCGCGCCCCGGGTCCCGAAGGAGCCCAACAACGAGAGGTCCTTGCGCACCTTGGCCGCATTCACCCGGGCCGACGAGGCCAGGAGTTCAGACGACACGGTGGTGGTGCCGGAACGCAACAGGTCCTCCAAGATGCGCTGGTAGACGGGGAGGCGGGCCACCGTCGCCTCGGGGATCCGGCGGGCGCCCGCGCCCGATGTCGTCGGCCGGGAGGCGGGAGGTGGAGGGAGCGAGCTGGGTGGCACTGGACGGATCGTAGGACCCGCGGTACGGCAGCGGAAAGCCCGGGTGCCATTCGGGCCCCCGGGGTTCAGGCCCGGCCCGCTCCGGCTGATCCGGCGAGATGGACCTCGACCCCCGGACCGGACAGGGCGAGGGCCCTGGCCGCTGACTCCCGATCGAGCACCAGGGCCACTCGCCCGTTGGCGTCCTCGATGAGTCCGAGTTCACCCCTCTCCAGCTGCCCGAACGCCCTCACCCAGCGACCGGTGAAGGTCCGCCCCGCGTGGTGGCCGGCATCACCCACCAGTGGTCGGGCCCCGACGGTGACGAGCGCCGCACCCCCCGGGACCAGGCCGATCTCCGTCAGGTCGGCCGGGGTCACATCGAGCTGGGCGTTGCCGAATCGGTCGATCCAGCTCACCGCGGCCACCAGCTCCCCGGCGGTCGAGACCGGCCGTCGGGCGTCGTCCGCCACCCGGTGAAGCGGACCGGTCTCAAGATCGGCCGGGTCCATCGCCGTGCCGATCTCGGCACTGTCCCCGCCTCGGGCGAGGTGGGCGGCGGCCGGGGCGAATACATCCCGCCCGTCGAAGGTGGCCGACGCCACCGGTGAACCCAGGCGGGTGGGATCGAGCACCACGGCGGACCGGACACCGCCGCGGGACACGGCCAGGGGCACCAGCAGGCCGTTGTCCGGCCCGACCAGCCACGCGGGCCCGCCGGGACCGAGTTCGAGGGCCACGCCCCTCCGTCCCGTCCCGACGCCCGGATCGACGACGGCCAACACCACGCCGGGCCCGAGGTGGGGTCCCGAACGCACCAGCAATGCTGCGGCGGCGGCCACGTCGTAGGGCGGAATCTGATGCGTGAGGTCGATGACCGGCACCGACGGTGCCAGCCGGTGCAGTACCGCGTGGACCACGCCGACGAACTCGTCCGTCGTGCCGTAGTCGGAGAGGAAGAACAGGGCCGGCTCCGGACCACCCCTGGGTCCAGGCCGGCCCACTCCCGAGGGCTCAGCCATCGCCGGACCGAGCCAGTTGGGCCACAGGGCCTAGAGCCGGTCCATCGCCTTGGCGGCGGTCTGGGCGAAGAGGGCCGGCGACGAGGTCGGCGAGCGCCACACCAGGACAGTGGCGTGATCGTCCTTGACCCCGAAGAAGACGTCGAGGAAGACATGCTGGGATCCGACGGTCAACTCCATCTCGGCCGCGAACCCGGCCTCCCCGGTCGGGAGGTTCTTGAGCAGATGGGTCGAGAGTTTGGCCGACTGTTCGCCCTGCGTGAACGTCGTCCCGTTGCAGGACAGGAAGACGTTCTTCAGCGCCTCCACCGAGCCGGCGGCCTGGCCGGAGGGGAACTCGGCGACGGTCTGCAGGGCGGCCTGGGCCCCGCTGCTCGGACCGACATACACGGCGTGGACCGTGGTGGTTGCACCGTGGGCGTCGACCACATTGGCCAGGCAGGCGGGGATCCCGGCCGTACTGGCCGCGTCGGCCGCCGTGTCCTGGGTCCACCCCTTCGGGAAGTCGGACAGCGTCAGGAGCTTGGCCTGGAGGGCGGCCTGCTGGGCCGAGGTCGTCGTCGTGGGGGCCTTGGTGGTGGTCGTCGTCGACGACGTGGAGGTGCTGCTGCACCCGGCTAGGAGGGCGCAGGCCACGACGGCGGCGGCCACGGCCCGAACGATCCGTGCCCGGCGTCTCGTCCGGCTCAGCATGCGCTCGCTCACCGGCCAAGCTGCCGCGACCGCTCGGTGGCGGCGGCCACCGCTTCGATGAACGCCGATCGGACGGCCTTGAACTCGAGCGTTCGGATCGCCGCGGCGGTCGTGCCACCCGGTGAGGTCACCGCCGCCCGCAGGGCGCCGGGATCGTCGTCGGTCTCGGCCATCATGCGGGCCGAACCCAGCACGGTTCCCAGTACCAGCCGCCGGCTCACGTCCCGGGACAGTCCGGCGGTCACCCCGGCGTCGATGAGGGCCTCGGCCACGAGGAAGACGTAGGCGGGGCCTGACCCCGAGAGGCCGGTCACGGCGTCGAGCTGGCGCTCGGGCAACCGGACCACCGAGCCCACGGCGTCGAGGATGCTTTCGGCCCAGTCGAGGTCGGTGCCGGTGGCCGCGCTGCCACCGGACATGCCGGCCGTGCCCGCTCCGATCAGGGCCGGGGTGTTGGGCATGGCCCGGATCACCACGGTCCCGGCCGGGAGGGCGTCTTCGAGCCGGACGGTGGACAGGCCGGCCACGATTGAGAGGACTCGCCGGACCCCCACCGCTCCCAGGGTGCGGGCCACGGCCTCAGCCACGTCGGGCTTCACCGCCAGCACCGCAGACTCGGCGGCCACCGGGACGTCCGTGACCAGCAGGTCGGGGTAGGCGTCGGACAGGCGTCGGCGTTGGGCCTCGTCCGGCTCACTCACGGCCAGGTCGGTCGGAGGGGCCCAACCGGCGGCGATGAGCCCGGCCAGCAGGGCGGATCCCATCTTCCCGCCTCCGACGACCACGAGTCTGGGTGCCATGCGGGGAGACGCTACCAGTGGGCCCCCGCACCTCCCGATGGCTCCTCGGTCCGCTCCTGGCCCCGGCTACCCGGGCGAAGGGAGGTGGCGGTGGCGTGGGGCGCCTGTGCCGTTCAGCCCGTTCCCTGGCGCGCCGATGGCGGACGGCGCCGGTAGCGACCCTCGTACCCGATGGACATGGCCGTCGGGAAACACTCGTCGGTGTAGGCCAACGACGCGCCCATGATCCGATCCAACTCCTCGTCGTCCACTCGCTCGACCGGGACCCGTCCGACCAGGTAGATGGCGTCTTCGGGTCCCAGGGCGAAGGACATCCCCAGGAGGTCTGCGTTCCGCTTGCAGCAGGTACTCCCACGTGGCCTCGACATTGGTCTCGGGCGCCGGCATGAACTGCGTCTCGTGGTGGAGCGTGCGCTGGCGCAGGGTGAGCCAGACCGTGACGAACTCCTTCTCGTCCCCCCGCAGACGGAGGTACCACCGGGGCGCCCCGGTCACCGGATCACCCCCGGCCTGACGGTCAACGGCCACGAGCGCGGACCCATCGGCCAGCTCCCTCGCCCCCCACCGGTCGATCACCTCGCAGACCGCTTCCCGCTCGTCGACCCCCAGGATGCCGCTCCACCGGTCGGTCACGAGCACTCGACGAGGCGACCCGCGGTGAGATCGGCATAGATCTCGGTCAGGAGGTGCGCGGCCCGCGCCCAGGTGTAACGCCGGGCCCGCATGACCGAACCGGTACTCAGGCGCTCGGCCAGGAGCGGCTCGGCCAGGATCTGTCGGACCCAGGCGGCAAAGGCCTCGGGGGTCGGCTCCTCCACCAGATAGCCCGTCCGGCCGTGGTCGATGAGGCTGCGGAGCCCACCGACGTCGGAGGCCACCACGGGGGTCCCGCAGGCCGCCGCCTCGAGAGCCACCAGGCCAAACGACTCCGAACGGCTGGGTACCAGGCAGACGTCGCTGGCCCGGTAGTAGGTGGACAGCAGCTCGTGGGGCTGCGGAGGGACGAAGACCACGCGGTCACCCAGGCCCAGCTCGTTCACCAGTGCCTCGGTGCGGACCACCTCAACGGTGCCCTGTGGGCCGCTCGGGCCGCCCACGATCACCAGTCGGGCGTCGGGATGGTCGGAGGAGAGAGCGGACAGGGCGCGTACGGCCACGGACACGCCTTTCAACGGCTGGATCCGCCCGACGAAGAGCAGCAGCGGCCCACCGCCCTGCAGCCCGAGCGCCCGGCGGGCCTGATGGCGGTCGCCCGGGCCGAAGAAGGCGTGGTCCACGCCGGGGGCCACGATCCGGATGCGGGAGGGGTCGGCACCGTACAGCTCGGAGATCTGGGCCGCCTCCACCGAGCAGGAGGCCAGCACGGTGTCCGAGCACCGGATGATGGCGGCTTCGGCCTCGGCCCGCCGGTGGGGGGCGTCTGCCTCGACCTCCTCCGGGCTCGCTTCGGCCTTGACCCGGTCGAGCGTGTGGAAGGTGGACACCAGTGGGAGGTTCAGTTGGTGCTTGATCAGATGGCCGGCGATGCCACTCAGCCAGTAGTTGGCGTGGACGGCGTCGAAGGGAACGTCCCATTCGGTCCCCTGGTCCTCGGTGGCCTGCATGGCCTTCAGCACACCCTCGGTGAACTCGTCAACCACCGAGGGCAGTGCCTCTTTGGCCATCGGACGGGGTGGACCCGCCGAGACGAAGTGGACCCGGAAGCCGGGCTCGATGTCGACCACCGCCGGCAGGTCGTCGGACCACGCCCGGGTGAAGACATCACAGGCCACGCCGGCCCGGGCCAGCGCGGAGGAAAGCTCGCGCACGTAGACGTTCATGCCACCACCGTCCCCGGTGCCCGGTTGGGCCAGGGGGGAGGTGTGCAGGGAGAGAACAGCCAGACGCCTCATGCCCCCGGGAGCCTACCGCCAGCGTCCGCTCAGTCGGCTACCGACCCGGGTCGCCCCCGACCGGGGCCGCCGTCGGCTCGGCTCCTGTGACCTGCACCTGGCCGGCCGGCCCATCGGGTCCGGAGTCGTCGGGCTGGTTCGATTCGGCCTGCGCCTCATTCTCGTGGCGGAAGGAGAGATAGATCCTGAGGAGGGCTTGGCGCTGCTCCTCGGTCAGGTGGTGGTCGTTGAAGATGTGCCGGGACAAGTCGGTGTCCCCGTCCGGGCGTTCGAGGATTCCCGCCTGGACGTAGAGCGTCTCCGCCGAGATGCGCAGGGCCTTGGCGATCTGCTGGAGGATCTCGGCCGACGGGCGCCGGAGCCCCCGCTCGATCTGACTCAGGTAGGGGTTGGAGATCCCGGCCAGCTCGGACAGCCGGCGCAGGGAGAGCCGGGCGGAACTGCGCTGCTCCCGGATGAAGGAGCCCAACTCGTTCACCAGCTGGGTCCCTTCGGCATGGGACGGCTGCCTCACCACCGGGGCCGGCTCACTTCAGGAGGCCGTCGACCGTGGCACGTCCAGTCTTATGGCGGTCGACCAACTCCGCCTGCAGGGCGTCGATCCGCTCGTGCAGGGCCCGCCGGTCGGCGGACACCCGGGTCTCGATGGCCTCCAACTGGCCGGCGATGCTGTTCAACTGGTCGATGTCGAGCTCCGCCAGAGTGCCGATCTCGTCGGCCCCGAGTACGGCGTCGAGCTCGGCGGTGAGGTCGACCTCCTCGGTGTCCGGGGAGAGCAGCTGAGGCAGGTGTCCGGGGCCGGGGGGCCGTCCTGGGCCGGAAGAGAGGATCCCCGGCAGGTCGTTGACCAGGGAGCCGAGGTCACGCAAGGCGTCCGGTCCCGGGTGTTCGAGGTAGGTGTGCACGATGTCGAGGCGCCCCTGGATCAGGCGACGCAGGTAGGAGAGGGCCACCTCGGCCTCCTGACACTCGGTGCGCATGGCCCGTATGTCGGCGAGACTTCGCTCGGCCATGCCGTCCAGATAGGTGCTGGTCAGGATCCGGACGAGTTCGTCCTCGTGGCTGGTCATCACGTTCGATGGTACTCCCCCGGCCCGGGCAGAGGGCCGTTCCTTCCCGGCGGCCCATACCGGTAGACAGCCCGGCCGACCACGGCGGTACAGGCGACGGGCCCAAACGAGCGGCTGTCGGTGCTGAACCGACGGGAGTCGCCCTCCACTTCGAGCGTGCCCCGGCGGAGGTCGATGGACCGAATCCGCTTGATGAGGATCCGGTCGGCCCGGCGGGGATCGCGGAGCGCCACGACCTGACCCGGGCCTGGCCGGAAGGGCGACCGCCAGGGAAACCGGAGCACCACCAGTCGGTCCCCAGGAAGCAACGCGGGCAGCATTGATGATCCGACAACCTCGACGCGCCGGATCGGACGGTAGCGGACGAGGGCCACGGCCCCGGCCAAGACCACGGCCAGCCACAGCAGCTGGCCCCAGCGCCCCGCTGCCGGATCGACCGGAGTCGTCATCGGCCGGTGCCCAACCACCACGAAGGCCACGTTCGGCCTTCGGAGAACCTGGGTAAGGTGAGCGGATGGAGCACTGTGCTCCAGTCTGTACCACGGCAGACATCAGGCAGAATCAGTCGGACCAGCCCCCGATCAAGCTTCCCGAAAAGGAGACCAAGCGCATGCGCCTCGTAGACCAGTTGCTCGCCACCATCGACAAAGTGTCCGCCCCCCGGGAGGTCCATGCTCACTGCGACCTCCCCTGTGGTGTCTACGACCCGGCTCAAGCCCGCATCGAGGCCGAGTCGGTCAAGGCAACGATGGCCAAGTACAACGACTCCGATGACGAGGCCTTCAAGACTCGGGCCATCATCATCAAAGAGGAGCGCTCCGAGCTGGTGAAGCACCACCTGTGGGTGCTGTGGACGGACTACTTCAAGCCCGAGCACCTGGAGAAGTACCCCCAGCTGCATGACCTGTTCTGGAAGGCCACCAAGAAGGCCGGCGAGGCCAAGAAGACCAACGACGTCGCCGTCGCCGACGACCTGTTGGCCCAGATCGCCGAGATCGACAAGATCTTCTGGGAGACCAAGAAGTAGCGCTAGTCCCGAGTCATCAGCCCTCGGCCGGCGCATCGGCCGGCGGGAGCGCGCCTACGGCTTGGACTTCGCTCGCCGGACGGTCGGCTGCCGCTGGAGGCGCAACCGCACGATCGCCCGGCGGCCGATGGTCACGCCCCCCAGCTGGTGGGCTCCCTCATGACGGCGAGGCTTCGTGCACCGCTCCCACTCGTGCTGAACCAGCATCTCCCACCGGCATCGTTCGTCGGTGACACGGCGCTCCGTCATCGCCGCTTCATACTGGAGAGGGCCCTCGGGAGCAAGCCCGGGTAGGCATGCTCGTCCGGCACCGCGGCCGGGAGGGCCTCACGTGGTCTCGTCCACCCGGATGGGCAGTGCGGCCGAGACACCGAGGGCCTGGGCTGGTGGCTGGTCGGTCCCGATGGTCGACCCACCGAGCTACTGCCCTCCCCAGAGGTCAGTCAGATCAGAGCCCTGAAATCCGGTCCTGACCGTGGTCGCCTCGGAGAACTCGGAGGTCGTGAGGTCGAGCGGGAGATCCACACATCCTCCCGGCCGCTCCAGGGTCGCCTGCCCCCGTCGGCACCGGAGCGCCGCTCGGGGTTGCGAGCAGACAAATCGGGTAGGTGACTGAGTGCTGCCGCAGAGGCCCCGGTCCACCTGGTTCACTGCGGCGGTTTGGGTGGGAGGGGCAGGTAGGTCGGGTTGCCGAGGCGTGGGACCCGACCTGCCTCCCACCCCTCCTGGCTCTCCAGACGCGGGACGCGGCAATGTCCTGGAGCAAGCGGTCGGCCGCCGGCTGGGCAGCAGCCTCGGAGCGATCGAGCGGGTCCAGGGTGTCAGCTGGACGGTGCGGGAGCACACCCTCGGCCACCGGTCCCCCGAGAATGCAACCTCTTCCCTGGCCTGCCATTTCGAAGGGCGGCACCACCAGCCGATCGGGCGGAGGATTCGAACACAGGCGCCACCCACCTGCCGGGCGTGGGGTTACGACCGGGGCCTCGAGGCTCGGTCCAACAGAAGCTCCTGCTCCTTGGCGTTCCGGGTCAGCGAGGCGGCCCGCTCGAACTCCGCGCTCGCCTCCTCGCCTCTGCCGAGCCGTTCCAGAAGGTCGCCTCGGACGCTCGACAGCCACGGATACCCCCGTAGGGACGGCTCGTCGGCCAGCGCCTCCACCAGTCTGAGGCCGGCTTCGGGTCCCTCGGCCATCGAGACGGCCACGGCCCGGTTCAGCTCGACCACCGGCGACGGGGTGAGGACGATCAACCGGTCGTACAGTGCCGCGATCATGGCCCAGTCGGTGTCCTCGTAGCGGACCGCCCTCGCGTGACAGGCGGCGATGGCCGCCTGTACGGAGTACGGACCGTCGCCGGCCCGCACCAGCGCCTCCAGGCCGCGTCGGATGAGCATCCGATTCCACCGGCCGCGGTTCTGATCGGCCAACAACACGGGCCCGCCGTCAGGGCCGGTTCGGGTGGTCATTCGGGAGGCCTGCAGCTCGAGGAGGGCGGCCAAGCCGTGGACCTCTCCCTCCTCGGGCATCAGGGCCTCCAGGATCCGGGCCAGTCGCAGCGCGTCCTCACACAGCGCCGGCCGGACGAGGTCGTCGCCGGCGGTGGCCGCGTAGCCCTCGTTGAAGACGAGGTAGATGACTTCGAGCACTGAGGCGAGGCGCTCCGACCGGTCAGGCCCGGAGGGCACCTCGAAGGGCACCCCGGCCCGGGCCAGCGTGCGCTTGGCTCGCACGATGCGCTGGGCCACTGTCGACTCCGCCACCAGGAAGGCCCGGGCTATCTCCTCGGTGGTCAGTCCACCGAGGAGCCGCAGGGTCAGCGCAATGCGGACTTCGGAGGACAGCACCGGGTGACAGGCGCTGAAGATCAGCCGCAGCAGGTCGTCGTCGATATCGTCGGCCTCGGGAGCCTCCGGCGGAGGAACCTCGTCGAGGGACCGACCCACCTCGGCCAGCTTGCGGGCATAGGTGTCCCGGCGACGCACCAGGTCGATGGCCCGATGTCTGGCGGTGGCGGTGAGCCATGCCCCGGGATTTTCCGGGACTCCCGACGATGGCCAGACCTTCGAGGGCCACGACCACGGCGTCCTGGGCCAGCTCCTCGGCAATGCCGACGTCGCGGACAATCCGGGCTACGCGCGCCACGATCCGCGGGTACTCGATCCTCACGACCGTCTCGACCGCTTCGATCTCCCTTGAGCTCTTCACCACCGACCATCAGACCAGCCTGGCGGGAGGCCGGACAACCGGTCCGACCCCGTCAGGGCTCGACGATCTCCCTGAGCTCGGCAGTGACGGTCCACGAGTCTTCGTGGCACTCGAGGAACCGCTTCGTCCACTCCAAGGCCTCGGCCTTGTCCTTGACCTGGAGCAGGGCGTAGCCGCCGACCACCTCTTTGGTCTCGGTGAAGGGCCCATCCGTGTAGGTCAGCGCCCCGCCCGACCACGTGACCCGGGTCGCCTCGGAGGTCGGGGTGAGCCCAGCTGTGTCGAGCATCGCACCGGCCTTGGTGATCTCCTCGAACAGCGCACCCATCCGGGCCTCGAGTTCGGGACTGGGTCCTTCGGAGGGGGCGTTCTGCTCGTCGATGCGGATCATGCTGAGGTAACGGGGCATGGTGACTCCTCGGTTCGAAAGGCGGGACGGTCCCGGCCTTACCCTTGTACGTCGAACGGGGAGGGCCCGTTTCGACACGCCAGGACAGGTTCTTGGGTTGCCGAGCCGGCACCCGTCGGGGGCCGACTTACGACAGCGCTGCCGTCCGGGTGTCGGTGCCCGACCGGAGTACGTGGCCGGGCAGCGCCCCGGTGAGGCGGTCGTCGGTGACCACTTCGGTGCCGTTGACCAGGACGTGCTCCATCCCGGTAGCTTCGGCGTACAGCCGGCTGGCTCCACCCGGGAGGTCGTCACGGGTGCGCAGGGGACCGGGGCCGATTCGCTCCGGATCGAAGACGACCAGATCGGCCCACCACCCCTCGGCGACCCGGCCCCTCCCGGTGAGCCCATAGAGCCGGGCGGGCACCTCGGTGAGCAGGTGGACCGCCTCCTCGATCGACAGCAGCTTGCGGCGGCGCACCCCCTCGCCGAGCAACGAGGTGGAGTACACCGCCCCGCACATGGTGTCCAAGTGGGCGCCGGCGTCCGACCCGCCGACGACGGTCCGGGGGTCGCGCCAGATCTCGGCGTGGGCACCCCAGTCCGCGTCCGACTCGGGGATCGGCACCGCGAACCCGGTGCGCAGCCGGTCAGACACCATGAGCCGGCACATGGCGTCCCACGGGTCCATCCCCCACAGGGCGGCAACCTCGCCGACCGTCATCCCCTCGAACTCCTCCTGCTCGGGAGCGAAGGTCTCGACGATCACCAGCCGGGCCCACCCGGCCAGGTAGCGCAGCACCCCGGCCTCGTCGGACTGGGCCCGCTCGTCCATCGCCCGCCGCACCTCCGGATCGGACAGCGCCGCCATCCGCTCGTCGACCGACGTGGCGAAGAACTCCCGCCAGCCGGGGAGTCCGTCGAGGATGGCTCCGTGCTCGAAGGAGAGGCGCAGCGACATGGTGTGCGGCAGGGTCAGCGCGACGACACGGGCGCCGGCCCTCGACGCGGCCGACGACGCCGCCAGCTGATGGGCCGTGCCTTCGGGGTTCTCGGCCCTGACGGCCAGCACGTTCCAGTTGACCGGGCGGCCCGAGAGCAGCGAGATGCGGGTCAGCAGCTCGACCTCGTCGTCGCTGAATCCGTTGAGACAGCCGGGCACGATCATCTCGATGCTGGTCCCCGGGTGGTCGGACACCGCCGCGGCCAGGCGCTCCAGTTCGCCGATGGAGGCCGAGCGGGACGGGACGGGTTGGCCTTCGCCATCGTTGTGGGTCGGGGCTCTCGACGTCGACAGTCCCATGGCCCCCTCGGCCAAGGCCCGGTGCAGGGCCGCCTCCATGCCGGCCACCTGCTCCTCGGTGGCCTCGTGGCCGACGGCGTCTTGGCCCATCACCGTCCGCCGGAGGGTCGAATGCCCGACCAGAAAGCCGGCGTTCACGCCTATGTTGCCGTCCAGCCTGGCCAGCCACTCGCCGAACGACTCCCACTTCCAGTCCAGGCCGGCTTCGAGGGCGGCCAGGGGCATCCCCTCGACCCGCGCCAGCATGCGGGTCAGGTAGCCGGCGTGGTCGGGCCCGGCCGGGGCCAGGGAGAAGCCGCAGTTCCCGCCGAAGATGGTGGTGACCCCGTGGAGGGGCGACGGGCTGGCCGTGGGGTCCCAGAACAGCTGTGCGTCGTAGTGGGTGTGGATGTCCACGAAGCCGGGGGCGACAACGCAGCCGTCGGCGTCGATGACCCGGACCGCGGGCTCGGCGACCGTCCCGACGGTGACCACCCGGCCATCACGGATCCCTACATCGGCCCGTCGTCCGGCGGCGCCCGTGCCATCCACGACCGTGCCGCCCCGGATGAGCAGATCCATCATCGGGCCCCCTTGCGGAGGACCCGGGGGCGGGTCAGTGCGGCCATGCCCTCGACACCGAGCTCAAGGCCCATTCCCGAACAGCCCCACCCTCCCATCGGAGCCAGATGGTCCATGGCCCCCATCCCGTGGGCGTTCACCCACACCGTTCCCGCCGCCAGCTGCTCCGAGATGCGGTCGGCCAGGTCGAGGTCCTCGCTCCACACGGAGGCGCACAGTCCAAACGGCGTGTCGTTGGCCGCGGCCACGGCGGCATCGAGCTCGTCGTAGGCCAGGACGGGCAGGGCCGGGGCGAACTGCTCCTCGCCGACCAGCGGCGTACCGGGGTCGGGATCGATGACCAGAGCGGGCGACACGCGCCAGCCATGCCCAGCGTCGATGACGGTGGCCGGTCGAACCACTTCGGTGGCCCCGACGGCGGCCCATGCGATCATGTCCTCCACCCTGTCCCGGGCCGATTCGGTATGGACCGGGCCCATGGTCACCCGGTCGTCGAGGCCGTCCCCGACCACGGTCCCCGACAGCGCCGCGACCAGGGCGTCACGCCATCCCCCGAGACGGTCCCGAGGAACGTACAGGCGTTTCACCGCCATGCACACCTGGCCCGAAGTGGTGAACGCCGCCGCCAGCAGTCGGCCGGCCAGCTCCTCGTCGGGCTCGACGTCAGGGGCCACGATGGCCGCGTCGTTGCCCCCGAGCTCGAGCACGGCCGGCCGCAGATGGGGAGCGCAGGCGGCCAGGACGGCCCGGCCCGCGGTGACTCCACCGGTGAAGGAGACCATGTCCACCCCCGGATGCCCGACGAGCGCGGCGCCCAGATCGGCGGAGGGGCCGTTCAGCGTGTTGAGCACACCGGGTGGCAACGATGAGGCGATGGCCCCGGCGAGGGTCAGCACTGCCCCCGGGCAGGTGGGTGGGGCCTTCACGACCACGGTGTTGCCGGTCAGCAGAGCGGGGATGATCTTGTTGCCCATGACCGCGGCCGGCCAGTTGAAGGGCAGGACGGCCGCAACCACCCCGTGAGGGACCCGTTCGACCACGGAGTAGCCGATCCGCTGTGGCTCGAGGGAGTCGGCCGCCAACGGGGCGAGCCCCCCGATCATGCCTGCGGTTGTGGCCAAATCGAACAGCGATTCGACCGCCACCTTGCCGTGCTCTCGGGTCAGGAGGGCCGAGGTGGCGTCGAGGTCGATGACCTCGAGAGCCCGGTCGCAGGCGCCCTGGAGTGAGTCGAGCCGATCCTGGAATCCCAGTGCGGCCCACGAGGGCTGAGCCGAGCGGGCCGCGGCCACCGCGCGGTCGAGCTGGCCGAAGGAGGCGGCCGGCGCGGCCAGGACCACCTCGTCGGGATGGGCCGGATTGACCACGGGATAGGTGCCCTCCGCTCCGGCCACCATCGATGCGCCGATGGCCAGCTCCACCGTCCGGTCGTGCGTCAGCAGTGCCACTGTGGACCTCCCCCAGGTCTGACCCGGGCATCCGGGTGCACCTGACGCTAGCCTCGGCGGCCGTGGCGAGCACCCTGCTGCCGGACCCCGAGGCACGAGTGCTGGTCGCCCCGGTCATCTCCGTCGATGACCACCTCATCGAGCCCCCGGATCTCTTCGGGGGGAGGATGCCGGCCCACCTGGCCGACCGGGCCCCGACCGTGACGGAAGGGTCTGATGGAGCCCAGTCCTGGCGGTACGAAGGTCGGGCCTACCCCAACGTGGGACTCAACGCCGTGGTCGGGCGCCCCCGGCAGGAGTGGAGCATGGAGCCCGCTCGTTTCGACCAGATGCGACCGGGATGTTTCGACATCGAGGCCCGGGTGAGGGACATGGACATCGCCGGGATCTGGGCCTCCCTGTGCTTCCCGTCACTCGTTGCCGGGTTCTGCGGCGCCGTGTTCTCGCGATCCGACGATCCCGAACTCGGATTGGCCTGCATGCGGGCTTGGAACCGCTGGCACCTGGAGGTGTGGGCCGGCACGTACCCTGACCGGATCATCCCGCTCCAGCTCCCTTGGTTGGCCGATCCCGACCTGGCCGCCGCCGAGGTGCGGAGCAACGCCGAGGCGGGTTTCAAGGCGGTGAGCTTCCCTGAATTCCCTTCCCAACTGGGCTTTCCCTCCATTTTTACGAGACACTGGGATGGATTCTTCGAAGCCTGTCAGGAAACCGGCACCGTGGTCTGCCTGCACACCGGCGCATCGTCCTGGGCCCCCCTCCCCTCGCCCGACCCGCCCTTCGAGCTGCTGCCCACCGTCTTTCCGGTGAACGCACTCCTGGCCGCGGCCGAGTGGGTGTGGTCCGGCGTGCCCGTCCGATTTCCCGGGCTGGCCGTGGCGTTGTCCGAGGGGGGCATCGGCTGGGTGCCGATGCTGATGGACCGGGTCGACTACGTCCTCGACCACTCGGCCTCGGGCACCGAGGCCGGGGCATGGCACTCGGACCTCCGACCCAGCGAGGTCCTGGGGCGCAACTTCTGGTTCTGCACCATCGATGACCCGTCGGTCACGCCGGTGCTTGACCGCATCGGATTGGACCATGTGATGGTGGAGACCGACTACCCCCACGCCGACTCGACGTGGCCCGACACCCAGGCGGTGCTGCAGGCAACCTTCGGGCATCTGCCAACGGACGAACTGCACCAGCTGGCCTCGGGGAATGCCGCCCGCCTATTCCGGCACCCCCTCCCGCCCCAAGGCGACTGGCGGCAGGCGCGACGAGACGGCTGATCCGGTCAGGCCTCGGGGAACGCCCGGACCGACCAGGCAGACGCTGCCGGTCCGGGAGACTGAGCTCCGTCCGGCCGGTCATCGACGATGGCCTCGTCATCGCCCCCGACCCCGATTGGACTGGGTCCTGTGCCGGCGCTGGGGTCCGTGGCACCGCCCTCGCACGCGCCACAGGTCTGGACGGTCGCTCGGTCGCTCAGTCGAGCGTCGTCGATGGGCTCCCCACACTCGCCACAGGTCCCGTAGGTACCTTCGTCAAGCCGGGTGAGAGCGGCCTCGACATCGTCGAGGAGCCGGTCCGCCTCATCGATGGTGGCCTCGGGGCCGTCCGGTGCGCCTTCCGCCCCCGGCGCGCTCTCCCTGGCTCGCGCTAGTGCGGACGCTTCCACTACCTGAGTGTCCATACCAGGAGCGTACCTGCCAGTCATCGGTCCACCCGTAAGGTGAGACCGTGGCCTCCTCCCCCGACACCGCTGCGGCCGCGACGGGCGACGCCGCTGAACCACTCGCCCAGCTGGTGGGCTCCGGCCTGCTGGTGCCCTGTCTCGACGGGACCGAGCGACCCGCCGTCGAGCTGGACCAGGCGGCCTCGACCCAAGCCCATCCCGACGCGGTCGCTCGGGTCGAAGCCTTTCTCCCCTGGTATTCGAGTGTCCATCGGGGCGCGGGCTTCCGATCGCGACGGGCCACCGCGGCCTACGAGGAGGCCCGAAGAGCAGTGCTCAGCTTCGCCGGCCGTGATCCGGACGGCGCAGACATCGCCATCTTCTGCCGCAATACCACCGAGGCCCTCAACCACCTGGCCTACCGCCTTCGCCTCTCGCGCGACGACGTGGTCGTCACCACGGTGGTCGAGCATCACGCCAACCTGCTCCCGTGGGGACGGGTGGCCACCCGTCGATACGTGGAGTGCGGCGATGTCGGGGCCTTCACGACAGAAGCCGTAGCCGCGGCCCTCGATGAGGGGACCACCCGGCCGGCCCTCTTGGCGGTCACATCGGCCTCCAATGTCACTGGCTGGCTTCCTCCCATCGACGCCATCATCGATGCTGCCCACGAGCGTGGGGTACCGGTCGTGGTGGACGCCGCGCAGCTGGCTCCCCACCGGCCGCTGCCCGCGGCCGCCGACTTCGTGGCCTTCAGCGGGCACAAGCTCTATGCCCCCTTCGGCACGGGGGCCCTGATCGGACCGCGCTCCCTCTTTGAGACCGGGGATCCCTTCCTGGCCGGAGGCGGGGCCGTGGACCTGGTTGGTTTGGACGAGGTGGTGTGGACCAGACCGCCGGACCGAGAGGAGGCCGGCTCACCCAATGTGATCGGAGCCGTGGCCGTCCGGGCCGCCATCGAGGCGCTGGGGGCGATCGGATGGGACGCCATCGTCGCTCACGAGCACGAGCTTGCCGGGCGGCTGGTCGATGGGCTTGCAGCCATCGAGGGGGTCCGGCTGCTGGGCCCCCGGGGCCCGGCGGGCCGGGCCGGCGACGACGTCGACACCCTGCCCGTAGCGGCGTTCACCGTCCAGGGCATGCACCACGCCCTGGTGGCGGCACGCCTGAGCGCCGAGTACGGCGTGGCCGTGCGCCACGGCTGCTTCTGTGCCCATCCTTATGTCGTCCGTCTCCTCGGTCTCTCAGACCAGGTGGTCCACGATTACCGCGAGGAGGTGCTCGCCGGTGACCACCGCAACGTCCCCGGGGCGGTACGGGCCAGTGCGGGGCTCGGAACCTCAGGGGGCGACATCGACACCCTGGTGGCCGCGGTGGCCGATCTGGCCGGCGGCGCCCCGCCCCCGGTCCCTTACGAACAGGATCCGGCTACCGGCGACTACTTTCCCGTCACGGATCTGGCCGGGTGGAGGGGTGCGGCGGGCGAATCAGGTGCTGCGTGCTCCCGGGGCTGACTCGTTGACCCCTTCAGGACGCCCGGTGGGCACCTGGAGGACGGTGAACCACACGGTGCGCCGGCTGGTGAACCCCAGGGCCTCATAGAGTCGAAGGGCATTGGTGTTGTCCGCGGCCACGTGGAGAAAGGGCACGTCGCCCCGAGCCAGGATCCCTGCCGCCACCGTGCTAATGAGCAGTTCGGCCAGTCCCTGCCGACGGTGGTCCGGGTGTGTGGTGACCGCACTGATCTCGCCGTAGCCGCGTGGACGCAACCGCTCTCCGGCCATCGCCACCAGCTCTCGGTCCCGCCGGATTCCGACATAGCCCCCAAACTCGATGGTGCGGGACGAGAAGGGGCCGGGGCGCGACGAGGCCACCAGGCTGAGCATGTCTTCGACATCGGCGGACCCAAGCGCCACGACGGAGTCAGTCGGGGCACGGAGATGGGGAGCGGGTAGGGCCTTGCGTCCGATTTCACCCGTCCCCACCATCTGCGCTCCGGGGCCGGTCCACGCCACGGCCCATCCGACCGGGGCCTCACGCTGCCCTGTGTCTAGGGAGATGACGGCCACGGTTGCCCCGGGACCGGTGAGGGAAGCAAGGTCCTCCCAGTCGCTCCGATCGGGCTCCCCCCCGAATCCCCCGAAGGGCGAGACCTCCGGGACAAACCGGGCCGCGTTGCCGCTCACGACCCCCAATCGACGCTGCGACCCCTGGAGAGCCCACCACACCGGATTGTCCAACTCCATCGGTTCTCGCGTTCCTCTCGTCGGCACTTCCGCGTACCGGACGGACAGTACTGGGCGTCCAGACACCGGCGATCGACCAGATACGCTCCTCGGCGGGCCGTTAGCTCATCCGGTAGAGCAGGGGACTTTTAATCCCAAGGTGGCGAGATCGAGACTCGCACGGCCCACCAGTTCAGAGGGTATTTCCGGTCCGACGCCACCCTCCAGATTGCCTCTCATGACTACTCCGTGACTACAATCTCGGGCGTGAAAGGCTCCATGACCGAGGTTCGACCCGGCGTGTGGCATCTCCGCGTCTATGCCGGCCGTCGGGACAACGGCTCCCCCATCTCCGGCTCGCGATCCCGGTGGCGGAGCGGGCCAAGCCTCGCAAGATCACCGTGTCTACCGACGAGCAAGCCGCCATGTCGCCCACCGGAGAGGCTCAGGTGATCTCCGCCACCGCAGAGGATCGCCAGCCCGTTTCGGTGTGACCGGTCATGGTCGCGGTGAGATCCGATGTGGTGGCAAGGTACGAGTTCCTTGCCATAGTGCTGGCCGATCCGGATCTGCTCGACTTAGCCTTCACCGAGGTGATCGTCTCCTGGGAAGCTGAGCCGCCCCGGCCACCGGATCGCACCCTGGTGGGCACCTCGGAGTGGCAACATCCGCTATCGAGGGCGCAGCAAACAGACTGTCCGTGGCCACGAGAAAGTCCGCACTTATGGCCATGAGAAGTCCGCACCTGTGGCCATGAGAAGTCCGCAGTTCTGGCCACCAGATGTCCGCACCCTTCGCTGAAGCATCCACTTCGAGGGCCCCTTCGGCCGGTCACGGTGGCGGTGCTAGCCAACCGCCGCTCCGACCGAAGGGACTCCTCCATGAAATCAGCGAGGGAACGAATGGACATGCATGCCGCCTACCAAGAGGTGGGCTCCTACCGGGCAGCAGCGGAAATCTGCGGCACCACCGACAAGACCGTGAAGCGGGCCGTGGCGAAGGCCCGAGCGGCCGAGCACGACCGGAGCGGACGAAGTGACCGTCGCCCACAACTACGACCCGGTGATCGCCATCATCGCCGAGCGGGTGGCGAAGACCGGGGGCCGGATCTCGGCCAAGCGCCTCCTGCCCGTCGTCCGGGCCGCCGGCTACTCGGGGTCGGCCCGCAACCTGCGCCGGGCCGTGGCCGAAGCCAAGGCCACCTGGCGCATCGACCACCACCGGGGCCGCCGGCCCGGGGTGTGGGCACCGGGCGACATGCTGGTGTTCGACTGGGGGGAGATCGGTCCGCTGTTCGTGTTCTGCGCGGTGCTGGCCTGGAGCCGGTTCCGCTTCGTCTACTTCGCCGACAACCTTCGGGCCGAGACGACCATGGCCGCACTGGCCCAGTGCATGGAGACCATCGGCGGGGTGCCGAAGACGCTCCTCACCGACCGGATGGGATGCCTGAAGGGCGGCACGGTGGCCGGGCTGGTGATCCCGACACCGGACTACGTGCGCTTCGTCACCCACTACGGGACCAGGCCAGATTTCTGTCAGGGAGCCGACCCCGAGTCCAAGGGCATCGTCGAGAACCTGGTCGGCTACGTGAAGTCCGACCTCATGATCCCCGAAGGGTTGTCCGTCACCGACCTGGCCCAGGCCAACGAGAAGGGAGTGGCCTGGTGCGCCGAGGTCAACGCCCAGGTGCACACCGAGATCGCTGCGGTCCCCGCCGCTCGGCTGGTGACCGAACGGGAGCTGCTCGGCGACCTGCCGTCCCTCCGGGCCCGCATCGGCAAGGTGGTCCTCCGGAAGGTCGACCGGCTGAGCTGTGTCCGGTTCGGCTCGGCCCGCTACTCGGTGCCCATGTCCCACATCGGCCGCCAGGTCGAGCTGGTGGTGGCGAACGGGACGGTGACCATCGTCTTCCTGGGCGAGATCATCGCCCGCCACGACCTCGTCTCCCCTGGTGAGACGGCTGTGTGCGACGACCACTACGGAGGGCCGAGGCCCGAGCCCACCCGGGCGGTCAGGCCCAAGACCCCGGCCGAGGTGGCGTTCTGTGCCTTGGGGCCGGCGGCCGAGGCGTTCATCAAGGGTGCGGCCGCCCGGGGCGTGACCACCCTGGCCGGCGACCTCGTCGAGCTGTGTGACCTGGAGGCGGCCCACGGCAAAGAGGCGCTGGTGGCCGCCATCGGACGGGCGGTCGAGTTCGGCCGGTTCCGGGCCGGGGACGTGCGCTCGATCCTGGCGGCGGGGACTGGGGTCCCACGCCCGAGGGGTCCTGGCGATGCACTCATCGTCGACCTCCCGGTCACAGAGACGCGCTCGCTCGACGACTACGCCTTCGGTGGTGAGTCGTGAGCACCACCACACCGCCACCACTGCCGACCGATCTCGAGGCCGGTCTCCGTCGCCTCCGCCTCGGGGCCATGCGGCGGCTGTCGCCCGAGCTGCTGGTGGTGGCCAAGACCCAGCGCTGGAAGCCCGAGGAGTTCCTCCGCACGTTGGTCGAGGCCGAGATCGCCTCACGGGACGCTTCCAACGCCCGGGGTCGCCTGAAGGCGGCCGCCTTCCCGGTCAGCAAACAACTCGACGAGTTCGACGTGGAGGCCTCGTCGGTGCCCCGGGCCACCTTCGACTATCTGGTCAGCCTCGAGTGGATCGCAGCCAAGGAGAACCTCTGCCTCGTGGGGCCGGCGGGCACGGGCAAGAGCCACCTGCTCGTCGCCCTCGGGCACCACGCCGTCGAGGCCGGACGGCGGGTCCGCTACTTCACCGCCACCGAACTGGTCGAGACCCTCTACCGGGGTCTGGCCGACAACTCCGTCGGCCGGGTCGTCGAGCAGATCCTGAAGGCGGACCTGATCCTGATCGACGAGATCGGGTTCGCCCCGATGGACGACACCGGCGCCCAGCTGTTCTTCCGGATCGTGGCCGCCGCCTACGAACGCCGGTCCCTCGGCATCGGCTCGCACTGGCCGTTCGAGGACTGGGGACGGTTCCTGCCCGAGCACACCACGGCCGTCAGCCTGCTCGACCGGCTCCTCCATCACGGCGTCGTCGTGGCCACCTCCGGGGAGTCGTTCCGGTTGAAGGAGGCCCGCCAGAGGGGAGGTGCCCCGAAGCTCACCTAGAGTTGAACATCAGCGCGAAGGGTGCGGACATCTGGTGGCCAAAACCGCGGACTGGAAACTGGCCATGGACACAGACCGTGACCACCAGTCTTGGCAGGCATGGCTACGGGCCATTCCCGGACCCCGTGTGGCCCGGTCGCCTCCGGAGGGATCGGGGGCGGGCCGCTTCTGAGGCCCATCGTCCCGAAGACTGAGCCGCAGCAGTCCCCAATGGAAACGGCGAAGGAGGTGCTGGCTTCCTAAACGAACAGATTCTGACTACGAAATCAAGCTCGGCGAAGGTGCTGACAACGTCGATAATGCGCTGGCGCCAGCAGCGGCGCCACACACCCATGGGGTGACTACCCGCTGCCACGGTCAGCGTCATAGTCGCCGAGAGCCAAACGATCAGGAGACACCGCCCGGCTCGACGAAGAGCCGGGCGGTGTCTTTCTCTGTGCGCCAGCCTGCGCCCAAACCACATTCATTTCAATGGTGATCAGACAGGGCGTACCAAACGCTGCCGGGAGCGGTCACAAGCCTCTCCTGCCTGGATTAAGCACCTGCCGCATTCGTGATTATTCATTGTCAGCGAAGGTCGCCTACTGATGACGAACTCTTCGGCAACTGCGCCGTTGCCTGAAATCTGAGTCGGACTGCGATAGCCATAGTGGCACTGATCAGTCCGAGGAGGTACACCCCAGTGCCCAGCATCGCCCGGCAAGACCTTGACTACATGAGGGACGCAGTCTTCTTTGACGGGCCTGAGGTCAAACAGCGCCTCAGTCGTTTCTGGATGCTCATCACCCTTTCCGCCGTCATCGCTGGGGCGGGGATTGTGAGCGACTCAACGGCAACGATCATTGGAGCGATGATCGTTGCGCCCCTCATGGTGCCGATTCAGGGCACCATGTTGTCGTCGGTGCTTGGAGACCGAAAGAATCTTCTGCGGTCGCTGGGGATTCTCATCGTGGGGTCCGTCATCGCCATCGCTATCGGGTGGCTGCTCGGAGTAGTCGTGCCCGGGGTGGTGGACGCGCAGAACAATGCCCAAGTGGCCTCGCGGGTGAGCCCCCGCCTGATCGACCTCCTTGCCGCACTGGCCACGGGGGCTGTGGGCTCCATTGCCCTTGTGAGGCGAGACATCTCCGACACGCTACCCGGGGTGGCCATCGCCATCTCCCTGGTACCGCCTCTCGTCGTGGTCGGTCTGACCCTGCAGGCACATCAGTGGAGCCAGGCCGGAGGTGCCACGCTGCTCTTCATCACCAACGTGGCAGCCATTCTTGGAGTGGGGACCGTCGTCATGGCGCTCTACGGCGTGCATCGGATGACGCCACAGCTCGGCACCGCGGAGAGTCGGGCACTGAACCGGCGGAATGCCGTCTTCGTGATCGCCGCCCTGGTGGTCATCGTGGCAGTGCCCCTTACGACGGAATCGGTGACGATCGTCCAGCAAACCAACAGTGAAGCCGCTGTGACCACGGCTTCCCAGAGCTGGGAGAGGGCCACCGGGTGGACGCTCGTGTCCGTCACGACCAACAGTCACGGCAACGTGATCGCTCAATTCGAGGGGCCGCCTCCGTACCCCAGCACGGCTGGCCTCAAAGTCTCCCTCATTCAGCACGGCGTCACTCCAGGCAACGTGCAGGTCCAATTGACGCCCAGGGTTACCGTCAATGTGGGCTCTGGATCATCCCCCTAGAAACCGAAGGTAAACCCTCCTCCCCGAGTCAGACGGATGCCGCTCTGCACTGTCTGGGCTACCAATCGTCGAGCGCCTTTAGGAGATGCAAGAAATCGAACAGCATCACTCCAGACACCTTCACCTTCGAAGAGAGATCAGATCTGGTGGCAGACCTTCGCTTTACGGCCACTGCCGCAGGGACAGGGGTCGTTCCGGACGGCAGATCTCCAGACGTTCAGGATCTCGTCGGCGTATCTACCCTTGCGGACGAGGTCAGCCATGATCTGCATCGGGCCTTCGATGTGAGTGAAGAAGTCCTTGTATCCGGCGCAGAGGTAGTTGAGACCCTCTTCGCCGTCGGGGGTGAGAGTGAACCGGTTCTTCGGGCACTCCCCCTGACAAGCGAATCGAACCTCGCACGTCCGGCAGAACTTGGGGAGCGAATCGCGTTTGGCGCTTCCAAAGGCTCGCTGGCGCTCAGACGCCATCAGGTCGACCATGTGCGAGTCGGCAATGTTGCCGAGGAGATACCCGGGTTCGACGAAGTGGTCACACGAATAGAGATCGCCGTTGTGTTCAAGAGCGACAGCATTGCCACATGTCTCGTTGAAGATGCATAAGCCGGGTGGAATGCCAACCCAGGATGCGAGAGCGGCGTCGAAATGGGAGACGAAGATGGTCCCCACATCACGTACGATCCACTGGTCAAAGATCGCTGACAGGAACCTTCCCCACGCATTTGGGTTCACCGAACGGTCGGTCACCCGGTCGCCTTCCTGGAAGCCCGTGTCGTTCTCCCGTTCTACGATCGGGATCAACTGGATGAATCGGACGCCGAGATCGTCCCGAAAGAACCGGTAGACATCGAGTGGTCGATCCTGATTGGCCGCATTGACAGTACACAACACGTTCACGTCGACCTCATGGGCCATGAGCAGGTCGAGGCCCCGCGTTACCTTTTCGAACGTCGGCCGCCCCTTCTTGTCGACGCGATATGTGTCGTGGAGTTCACGCGGCCCGTCGATGCTGATCCCGACTAGGAACTTGTGCTCGGCGAAAAGGTCACACCACTCATCAGTCAGGAGAGTCCCATTGGTTTGGATCGAGTGACTCACGGTCTGCCCTGGCCGTCGGTATCGCTCGACCAGCTCTAGGGCCCGGCGGAAGAACCCAATACCCATCAACGTGGGATCTCCACCCTGCCAGGCCACCGTCACGTCGGGATCGTCCTGAGACTCGAGCACCTGGCGGATATAGCGCTCGAGGGTCTCGTCAGGCATCCGGAAGCGGTCGCCTGGGTAGAGAGCCTCCTTTGATAAGAAGAAGCAGTAGCTGCAATCCAGATTGCATATGGGGCCCGAGGGCTTGGCAAGCACGTGAAAGTAGGGCGGTGCCGCCGCCGGACGCTCGATTGGCAGAGCTGGCAGGCAAGGATCAGACCGGGACTTCTTGGTGAGGGTGATCGGGATGTCATCCATGTCCGCTGGCTCCCTTGTGAACCAGATGGAGCCGCACCATCGCCGTCATCAAAGTGACCGGCGCCCCGCTCGACCTAGGCACATCGTCTTGGCATCCCGTCAGACAGCTTTCGACAGCCCCGTGCAGTCGCCCCCATCAGATGCCCTCTGTGGCATCCAACCGTCCGGCCCGGATTGCCTCCGCGAAGACCTCGTAGTCGCGCTCATTCTGGTCCGCATAGCCTTCGGAGAACCGGGCGATCGACCGATCGAAGTCATCGCCCTCACCGAGGTATGCGGAAAGGGCCACCGCATCCCCAGACCGGGCGTGGGCCCGGGCCAGCGTCCAGCCGCATAGGCCGGCATAGAACCCGAGCACTACCGGCGTCATCGTCTCGACCAGTGCGGAACCCTTCATGTCACGCAATTGGCGCCAGTACAGGTAACGGTCGGCCTCGGCTCCCTTCGACCAACCCAGGTAGATGTCACTGGCCGCCTGCATCAGCCGCTGCCCCTGGACGACCCGCTCACCGGGCTGCTTGAACTTGCTCTTGGGGAGGTGGTCCTCGAGTACCGAGGCTGTCGCCTCCTTCACCTGGAGAAACAGCGGGTCCTGCTCGTCGCGGCCTTGGAGCAGGATGACGAACGCGCGGGTTCCGACGCTCCCCACGCCCACCACCTTCCGGGCCATGTCGACGATCTCGAAGCGCTCCAGGAGATGGCGGCGATCCTCCTGCAACGTGGACCGATATGCACGAAACTGCCGGTGGACCATCTCCTGCATCTCGTTGATCGAGTACTCAGAGATAGCTACGAGGTCGCGCAAGGGGATCACGACGGGAGGCTGGCTGATGATCCGGTAGTGGCCGTCGACCATCTCACCGAGCTTCGACAGAGCTTGCATGCTGTCGCGACTATGCGCCTTCTCTGCACTCTTCAGGGCCCGTTTCTCCCCCTTCTTGACCTGTGAGGCCGCTTGCTTCGTTAGCTCGCTCTTCTTGAGCGCCTTCATCGCCTTCAGGATCTCTTGCTCAGTCAACCGTGCGTACCAGATGTCCATGTTTCCCATCTCCGCGAACTGCGCCATGGCCTGGCGATAGGCGGCCACCGAAGCGATCGTTGAAGCCTTGACGTCGGGCTTGGCAAAGCCGTTGTTGCGTCCGGCGATGGTAAAGCTTGCTGCCATTCGCTTGACGTCGTATTCAAACGGCCCCGGCAACGTTTCATCGAAGTCGTTGAGGTCAAACAACAGGGTTCGTTCGGGCGACGCAAACGCACCGAAGTTCGACAGGTGAGCGTCGCCACACAGCTGGACGTTCAGGCCAGCAGTCGGTGTGTCGCGCAGGTCGGTTGCCATGATCTTGGCCGCCCCGCGGTAGAAGGTGAACGGAGAGGCGGCCATCCGGCCGTGGCGGACGGGAACCAGGTCGGGCTCCCGAGTAAGGTTCTGCGCCTCGAGTACCGCCACCGGATCGGGCCGGTCATCGGCAGCCCGCCATCGACCATGGCCGTCCAGCGCCGACCGCACGCGCGCCCCTTCTCCCTCCGCCCGTCGCTCCTCGACGTTCTGGTGGTCGATCTTATGATCAGCCATTGCACTTCCTCTCTTACGATCCGGCTTCCGCTATCCGTACTTCATTAGATTGCCGGGCCCACTCGGACTCGCATGCGCTGGGTTGGTTAGCTGGTACTGCACCGGCCCCAGATGCCTACCGCTCCATCGGCAGCGCACCACCCTCTGCCGCTTCTCGCTCCTCGTGATCAGGAACACCACGAACCAGGCTGATCAGCGCCAGTGCGATGGCTGCGCCCACGATCGGCCCAATGATGTAGATCCACCAACCTGTGAAGTTGAGGCTGACGATGTCGGGGCCCAGCGTGCGGGCCGGATTCATTGAGGCACCACTGATCGGACTGGCGAACAGGCCGAGCAACGCAACAGTGGAACCGACAGCGAGGGCGGCATTATGTCCGATGCTTCGATAACCAGTGGCTGTGTGGAGAATTACCGTGACCAGAATCGCCGTAAGGACGATCTCCATCACCAGCGACCGCCATTCTCCGCCCGGCTTGGCGATGGGATAGTTGCCGCCCGAGGAGACGTGACTGTACATAGCTTGCAGGAACAGCGCAGCTAGCACCGCTCCGGCAAACTGGACGACGAGATACGGCAAGACCCAGGCAAGTTTGAATACCCGGCGTCCGGCAAAGGCCAGGGTGACGGCAGGATTGATATGGAGGCCCGACAGTGGGCCCAGGGCATAGATCATGGCCATGACGACGGCCCCTGGGGCAATGACGGCGGCCGTCCTGCTGATCGGACCGCCTCCCACGTAGTGATTGATGACGCCAGAGCCAGCAGCCACCGTGACGAGGACGAAGGTGCCGACGAATTCGATGATTAGCCGGATCCAGAGCGGTCGGTGACGGAGCGTGTCCTCGGAGAACTTCAGCAAATAGCGGGTACCGAACGCTTCCTGGACTGCCTGCTGAGTATCTTCGGGGCTCGGTGCTTTAGCGACTTCAGATACGTTCATGCGTCTCTCCTGTCTGCTGAGCTACATAGTCCTTCGAGCTCTTCTGCCCTGAGTGACGCAGTGGATCGTCACTTGGACTGTTTGACCACTCGCTCCGACAGCGGCGACATCGCCAACTCACCCCGTCACCATTCTGTTTGCTGCTCGAACGGACAACGAGGTACGGAACGTCGCCCGAGCCACACGTAGGGCAGTCCTCCGAGATCGGCACACCGTCCACCGTGTCCGGACGACCTTCGCGGGTTGGCCCTGCGAAATAGCACGAATCCTTGCGCTTCTGGGGCGCCATGCCGGGTTTAGCCGAAACGACAGTGGGCCCGAGGCTCTTGCGGTACCAGAGGACATTCGTGCCTGACGGGAAATTGTCAACGCAACCCACCAGTTCGTAGCCGTTCTTTTCATACAGGGACCGGGCCTGAAAGTCGTAGGTGAAGTGAATAGTCTGCGAGCACCCGCGAGCTGCGGCTTCTGCTTCGGCCGCTGCGATGAGACGAGACGCTAGGCCGCTACCCCGGCGAGATGGCTCAACCCAGAGGTTCTGCAACTCGCAACAGTCTCCCCAGGTCCAGCCGCTGATGCCGGCGACCACTGTGCCTGCTTCGCGTACGAAGATGGCCAAGTCCACTTCTTCGCCGAGCCCCATCGCAGCAGACGCCTCGCGGCGGATCTGCGATTCGAGGTACTCGATATCGAGTGGATCGGGCCTGTTCTCGACTTGGAAAGTCACAATGCTCTGGGAGTCAGACGTCGACCATCTGCTCGATGAGCGAGATGTCGTCGAAGTACGTCCGAAACGACCGGATCTTGTCTCCACGAAAGTCGGCGACAGTGACGCCGGCCAACTGGACCCGGCGCCCGGTCGGCGCGATCGCGCCGCCCTCGTCCAACACCAACGGCCCCGTACGGTCAGCTTCGATGAGCCATTCGGCGACTGCTTTGTTCCCGACTTCATCGAGCCCCCGGAAGGAGATGACCACGTTGGAGAACGCCACTTCACGGAGGGTGGCGAGTTCCGACAGGGCGGTCAGCCCTGATACCGATGCGTACGGCGACCACCCCACTACGTCGTCGGTGAACAGGGCAGGCAGATCGACCTGCTCGGCACCGACCTCGGCTTCCAGTGCCTTGAGCAGCACTGCCTTTCTAGATTCGCTCATCGCAACTTCCATTTCTGTCGAATCAATCCGGTCTCCTGACCGGCCGGACATGATGTACTCAGCCGATGGCCTTCGCCTTGGCCGCCGCGAATTCTTCGTCTGTCAACGCTCCTGAGGAGTGCAACTGAGCGAGGTGTTCGAGCTCGTCCGCCGGATCTGCTGGTGGCGGCGCATACTGCGCCTGGCCTGCGTCGGCCGGTTCCTCATAGGCCTGCTGTTGAGCGTTCTTCGTTGCCTCATGATGGCCGATCGCCGCCCCGGCAATTAGCGCACGACGCCGTGTCCGTCGTCGAAATCCCATGGTGACCCCCTTCAGGTCTCGACTGACCGTGGGCATGCGATCAGACATCCAGATTCATCCCGTACCAAACGCTGCACTAGGGCCAGAAGTCCCGGCTTTAGTGATCCCTTGGGCACATGATCGGCACTCAAGGAGCGAAAAGCGGTTCGGGTTACATTGAGGTTGTGCGGACACCCATCAAGCAGTCGCCGGACCCGATGTATGCCGAGTTCGAGGTGCACCGGACGATGATCCGCGACCGAATTCGCACCGAATCATTCAAGCGGGCGATCGACTCGGTCGTACGCCCCGGGGACGTCGTCCTTGATTTCGGGGCCGGAAGCGGCATTCTGAGCGTGCTGGCAGGACGAGCCGGTGCTGCGAGGGTCTATGCAGTGGAACAGACAACTATGGCTGTGCTTGCCCACGAGTTGGCTCTTGCCAACGGCGTCGGAGAGACCGTCCGTGTGTTGCAGGGTGACGTCATGGAGATCGAGCCTCCCGAGCGGGTCGATGTGATCGTGTCGGAGTGGCTTGGAGGGTTCGGGATCGACGAGGGGATGCTCGTTCCACTCATCGCCGCCCGGGATCGCTGGCTCAAGCCGGAGGGGATCATGATCCCCTCTACGGTCACGGCCTGGACAGCACTTATTCACGATACCTACCTTCAGGACATGGTCGACTTCTTGCGCGACAATCCCTACGGCGTCGATCTTGAGGAGCTCGTGGCGAAGACCCTCAATGAGATCCACTACTCGGGCAGCTTCCGTCATCTTGCGGCGGGAGACAGACGCTCCGAACCGGGTCAGTTGTGGACGACAGACGCCGGCCTGATCACGCTCGAGCAGGCAGGGGCGCCTCACGAAGCTGAGGTGCTGCTGTCGGTCCGCGAACGAGGTATGGCCAACGCGCTCGCCCTCTGGTTCAGCGCCGAGCTTGCGCCCGGGATCACGCTCAGCGTGGGACCCGACGATCCCCCTACTCACTGGGGAATGACCACGGCCCCGTTGAGTTCACCGGTGGAGCTCTCGCCTGAAACAGTCGTCCGTGCCCGCGTCAGAACCGTACCGGCCAAACCGGTAGGGACATGGACCAGCTGGGCGATTGCTCTACCAGGCGCGACTTGGGAGGAGCACGACGAACAGGCGATCTGGGAGGAGATCGACGACTGAGCGCCGCCGAATGTGACCAAGGTCCCTTGTTTGGCTGAAGCGGCTGGCGCAAGATCGCAGCCAACGAGCGGGCAACCCCATGCCGGGGATGGCATGGCCACACAAATCGGAGACAGAGACATGGAAGAACGAGGCGCGGGCTGGTTGCTTTTTGCAGGAATCATTCTGGTGGTGGGCGGCATCATGAAGATTTTTGACGCCATCTGGGCGTTCTCATACCACGGCACCCTGCCTTCAAATCTGGAAGCAGCCATCTTCGGTCACAGCCTGAAGACCTACGGCTGGATCGACCTCATTGTGGCGGCCATTCTGATCATCTGCGGATTCGCGGTTGTGGCCGGCTCGGGGTTCGCTCGTTGGCTCGGAATCATCGCAGCAGCGATCACTGGGATCAGCGCCATCTGGTGGATGCCTTTCTACCCGATTTGGGCGTTCGTCTACATCTTCATTGCCTTCCTGGTGATCTACGCCCTGGCCGTCTACGGCGGTGACCGCGAGTCAGTGTGAGGCTCGAGCAAGTGCACCCGGAGGAGGCCCTGCTCCATCCCTCTCACGGAACGAGCCGGCACGTTGATCCGGAGTGGTCACACGGGCCACACCCGGGCCCGATGAAGAACCACTGACCAGACGAGGATCTGATGGTCTATCTCCTGGCATTGCTGGCGGCGGGTGCGTTCGCCTTCGGCAACGTCCTCCAGCAGAAGGGCACACTCGAGGCCCCCGCATCCGGTGACGACCCACGATTCCTGGGCCAGATCCTAAAGAGGCCGGTGTGGCTGGCCGGTGGTGGGCTCCAGGTCGGAGGATGGATTCTCCAGGCCGCTGCCCTCGACCGGGGCTCGCTCATGGTCGTGCAGTCACTCACGGCTACGAGTCTGGTCATCGCTTTGCCCATCGGGGCCCGCATCACCAACCAGCAGATCAGTCGCCGGGTGATCATCGGGGCAGTCGCCATGATCGCCGGGATCGTGCTCTTCCTGTCGGTGGGCTCTCCCGCCGGTGGGACTTCGCACCCCAGCGCAGCCGCCTGGTGGTCGGCCGGGATCGGTGGAGCGGTGATCATCGTCGTACTCGCCCGGCTCGGGCGTCACCGCACCGGAGCCACCAAGGCACTGCTCTTTGGATCAGCAGCAGGCGTCGGCTTCGCCCTCCAAGCTTCGGTGACCAAGGAGTTCATGGCAACCCTCGGGAATGGTATCGGGGCACTCCTCACCAGTTGGGAGATCTACGCCCTGGTGGTCTCGGCCATCGTCGGGTTCGTTCTTCAACAATCAGCTCTCAAGACGGGGATCCTGGCGCCGGCCATGTCGTCGAGCAACGCCGTCACCCTATTCGCAAGCGTCATCTTCGGGATCACGATATTCGGGGAGAAGCTCTCGAGCGGCAATGGTCAGCTGGCTCCAGCCGTCGCGGGGCTGGCGGTCGCTCTGGTCGGCATTGTGCTGCTGGCCGGGACGAAACCACCCCAGCCGTCCGGACCGATCCCCTTCACTTCACAAATCCCACCGACCGAGCGGCATCCCAGAATCACCTTGTGAGGACGATCAATGAATGAGGAATGGAGAGAAGGCCCATGCGTGATGACGATATCGATGAACTAGGTCCGGTCGACTATCTGGTGGTCGAGTTCCCACCAGGCGTTTCCCACTTCACCGGGGAGATGGCGGCGGAGTTGGCAAGACTTGTCGAGGCCGGCACCATCCGTGTGTTGGATCTGGTTGTGCTGGTGAAGGACAAGGACGGCAACATCGATGGGATGGAGATCGAAGACCTCGATCCGGTCGATGACCTTCGGAACACCGAGACTCAGCTATCCGAGATCCTGGCGGCCGAGGACGTGGTGAACCTGGCCGCGGCCATGGAACCGGGAACGACTGCTGGAGTCCTCGTCTGGGAGAACGCCTGGGCAGCGCCGTTCGCCTCCGCCGCTCGGCGATCAGGCGGCCAGCTCATCGCCAACGGGCGTATTCCGATCCAGGCCATCCTGGCTTCGATCGAAGCCGACGAAGGAGATTGACTGTGCCACTACGACCAGTACGCAGAGCCCGCCGGGGCGTGATCGGTGCCCCCGTCGCCAGGACGGCAGCGGTCGTGGGAACGGCCGCGGTCGTCACCCATGGGGTGCGGCGCCGCGGCGATCGCCGCGAGGGACGCAGGGACGACCGAGGCGATCGCCGGGATCGCCGCTAAGGCCTGCGCAGCGCCGAAGCCCAAGTTTGTCCGCCAGAACCTAGACAAGGCGGTCGCACGCTCCCACCGGGGGCCTTTCGGCCCTACCGGCGAAGTCACCGCACGCGTACCGTGGCACTGGCGATCAGCCGGCGTCGACCAAGGAGAGATGGATCATGACAGTGAGTGAACCCGATCGAAGCCATCTCCCAATCCGAAGGCCGGAATTCTCAGGAGTGGTCAACAGGACGCTCGACGGATCGCGGCCGGATTGGAACCTGATCGGCCACCCGACGCCCCCGGAGGGTGCCCCCAACGTACTGCTCGTGCTGATCGACGATGCCGGCTTCGGTAATCCGAGCACGTTCGGTGGCCCTATCCAGACCCCGAACTACACTCGGACCGCGAAGGAGGGGTTGCGCTACAACCGGTTCCACGTGACCGCACTCTGCTCACCCACCCGCGCCGCGCTGCTCACCGGGCGGAACAGTCACACGGTGGGATTCGGTTCGGTCGGTGAGTTCGCGGGCGGCTTTCCGGGCTACTCGGCAACCCTGCCTCGTGACTGCGCGCCGCTGCCGCGGACCCTCAAGGAGAACGGCTACAGCACCGCCTCCTTCGGTAAATGGCACCTGACGCCGGATGGCCAGCAGGGGCCCGCCGGTCCGTTTGATCGGTGGCCGAACGGCTGGGGCTTCGACTACTTCTACGGGTTCCTCGGTGGCGGGGCGAGTCAGTGGGACCCGTGCCTGGCCGAGAACCAGAAGATCATCGGTACACCCGAAGAGTTCTACAACGAAGAAGACCCCTACTACTTCCCCGACGCCATGGCGGATAAGACCATCGAATGGCTGCACGGGGTGCGTGCCCAGGATGCCCACAAGCCCTTCTTCGCCTATTTCTCCACCGGATGTAGCCACGCGCCGCACCATGTAGCCAAGGAGTGGGCTGACAAGTACAAGGGGAAGTTCGATCAGGGGTGGGACAAGCTGCGCGAGGAGACGTTCGCCCGACAGAAGGAGCTGGGCGTCATCCCCGCCGACACCGAACTCACCCCTCGCGACGAAGCCTTCCCGGCCTGGGACGACCTCTCCGACAACCTCAAGGCGTTCTACGCCCGTCAGATGGAGGTCTATGCCGGATTCTCGCAGAACGCGGACTCCAACGTCGGACGGGTGATCGACGCCATCGACGAGCTGGGGGAACTCGACAACACGCTCGTCATCTGGATCTGGGGCGACAACGGCGCCAGCATGGAAGGGACGATCACTGGCTCGTTCAACGAGCTCACCATGCAAAATGGCATCCCGCTGACCGACGAGATGCAGCTTCAGCTCTCCGAGCGATACGGAGGACTCGATGCGTGGGGCGCGGCCATCATGGACCCCCACTATTCAGCCGCCTGGGCGTGGGCTGGAAACACACCGTTTCAATGGGGCAAGCAGGTGGGATCCCACCTCGGCGGAACCCGCAATCCCATGGTTGTCCGGTGGCCGGCTCGGATTCAAGGCGCTGGTGAGCTGCGCACCCAGTTCACGCACGTTGTCGACGTGGCCACGACCATTCTCGAACTGGTGGGAATACCCCAACCGGACACGGTCGACGGGATCGAGCAAGACCCCATGCATGGCACCTCGTTCGCCGCCACTCTCACTGACGCTGCAGCTCCAGAGCACCGGACGCAGCAGTACTTCGAGACCGTGGGCAACCGGGGTATGTACAAGGACGGCTGGTGGCTGGCCATGAAAACGGACCGGATCCCTTGGGTGCTCACTCCTGACGCGGTCCAGCCGTATGCGCCGGGCGTCTGGGACCCCGATGCAGGACGAGCCGAGCTCTACTACCTACCTGACGACTTCTCCCAGGCCAAGGATCTGGCCGCCGACCACCCCGAGAAGGTAAAGGAGCTTAAGGAGCTGTTCTGGGAGGAGGCGGAGAAGTACAGAGTGCTGCCACTACTCGCCACCATGTCGACATTCTTCGGAATCGTCCCTCCGATCCCGGAGGACACGAAGTTCGAGTTCCGAGGCGACGTCCAGAATGTGCTCTCAGGCATGATCCCGAGGATCTACAACCGTTCGTATTCGATTACCGCCGACTTGGTGATACCCGAGGGAGGCGCTGAAGGGGTCATCGTCGCCGAAGCCGACCATCTGGGCGGGTTCTCGCTCTACGTCATGGATGGCAAGCTCACCCACACCTACTCGATGATGGGCGTCTTCATCTTCAAGCAGGTGTCAGAAGAGGACCTACCATCCGGCGACGTGACGGTGCGAATGGAGTTCGCCGCCGACGAGGCCAAGCCGGCCACCGGCGGGGAGGTGACTCTCTATGTCGATGATCGACCGGTCGGGAAGGGCCGCATGGATCACACCGTTCCCATCCGCTTTTCGGGCTATGCAGGGATGGACGTCGGCCGGGACAATGGTGGCGTGGTGGATCGTGCCTACGAGAGCATGAAACCCTTCGCGTTCACGGGCACCGTGAAGAAGGTGGTTTTTGACATCACCCCTCACCTGGTCGCACAGGACGAACTCGATGTGCATGCGGCCGAGAAGTCCGGCCAGGCCGCGCACGCTTTGTCGGAATGACCGGAGACTCGAAGAGGAGAGCGCTGATGAAGGTCGACGACGAGACAACCGACGTCCTCATAGGCGGCTACCTGTCAACCGAGGCAGCGCACGAGGACTACGAGGCCGTACTCACCTGCGGCAAACGCCTCTGGGGTGCGGTGGTGGTGAGCAAGGACCTCGAAGGCAACGTCTCGCTCGAGCAGACTGATCACACCGTCGAGGAGGGTGCTGCCGGGCTTGGGGGCATCGGCTTCGTCGTCGGCCTGTTTGCGCCCCCACTGCTCGCTGCGACCGCGATCGGGGCTGCGCTCGGTGCCGTCGGGGGCAAAGCGTTGCACAAGAAGATCGGCAGCCAAGTCGAGAAAATGGCCGAAAAGACCATTCCCATTGGAGGAGCTGGCCTGATCGTGGCCTATCCGCACTCTGTCACCGAGGAAGTGGAATCGGCCGTAACACGGGCGGTCCAGAAGGTCATCGGTGAGGCCGAGGGCAACCACGTAAAGGCACTCAAAGGCGCGCTCGCCGACGCCCAAAAGAAGATGGCCGAGGAGAGCGCCGGATAGACCTCTTTTGTGTGGAACCTGAGCGGTGAGTTTCGGAAGTACTGCCCAGGGTTCCCGCCGCCCGCTGCTGGTCATGGTACAAGCGTAGGGCGGGGAAAGCGGCACTATCGGAGCAGTCGGGGATTCGCTCATGCGAGCTGGGGGCCATCAGTTGCAGGCAGTTACTGGAGGGATGAGTGTCGGCGAGGTAGATCGGGGAGGTATCCGTGGGCCAAGGCATCGCTGAGGTACTGACATACGGGATCGGGGTAGCGATCAGCCCCCTCGCCATGATCGCAGTGATTCTCATGCTGTTCTCGTCGCGGGCGAAGGTGAACGGTCCTGCGTTCGTTGTCGGCTGGATGCTCACGCTCGCCGTCGTGTTCACCATCGCTTACGTTGTGTCGCACCAAACGAACGCTTCGACGAGCACTGCCACCTCGGACACGATCTCATGGGGGAAGATCGTGTTCGGCGTGATCCTATTGCTGCTTGCGGCGCGGAATTGGCGGAACCGACCCGCTCCAGATGCCGAGCCGGAGATGCCGAAGTGGATGGCGAAAGTCGACGCACTCTCTCCGGGAAAAGCACTGGGATGCGCTGGCATCATGGCTGGGGCGAACCCCAAGAACTTGCTCCTGACCATCGCCGCAGCAGCAGGTCTGGCGCAGCTTGGACTCTCAACGAGTGATGCGATCGTCGGGCTGATCGTGTTTGTCGTAATCGGCAGCTTTACAGTCGCGGGCCCAGTTGTGTACTACTTCCTAGGCGGTGAGCGCTCGAAGGCCGTGCTCGTCTCACTGAAGGAGTGGCTTGCGTTTCACAACGCCGCTGTGATGGCAGTGCTACTCCTCGTCTTTGGCATCGACCTGATAGCGAAGGGCCTCCCTCCACTCACCAGCTAAGGAGGCGGCCTGGTCGACGCCCCTACAATCAGGTGAAAATCCACGGTCCGTGACTACAACGTGGCTACAACTCCCGGCCAGAGCACGCGAAGCCTGATCAGCGGAGGGAACATAGGTGCAGCTCACGGCCACTTTCGGTCGATGTCGATGAGTCCTGGAATCGACCAGCGCTAACTTTTAATCCCAAGGTGGCGAGATCGAGACTCGCACGGCCCACTGAATCTCCAGGTCAGAGGCACGTTCTGACCGATAGCTATTCACTTGACTTTCGTTCGTGACTACATTTCCCGATTCACCTCATCAGTTCGCCCGTCTGTCCTTGCAGTCCAAGTAGGATTAACTACTCTAAATAGTAGAGTATAAGTAGTTTTTAGTACTACTCTAAGGACAGCATAAGTAGCTACTACTACTACTGAGGAGCTTGGGATGAGGAGCCCCCGTCGTACCGCGAGAAGACGTCTGGACCAGCGACTCGTTGGCCTCGACCTTGGTCAGCGGCCGCCCCGCGGCTGGGTCCGGGCCATAAGGGAGGCCCTGGGCATGACCACGGCCGAGCTCGGCCAACGGATGGGGATCACCCAGTCACGGGTCAGCCAGATCGAACGGTCCGAGGAGCTCGGCTCCATCCGCCTCGACACCCTGGAGCGCGCAGCCCAGGCACTCAACTGCCAGGTTCGCTACGTCTTTGTGCCAAACGAGCCACTGGAGGAGATGGTTCAACGCCAGGCTCGCCTGCGAGCGCAGGCCGAGGTCGATGCCGTCACTCACACCATGGCCCTCGAGGATCAGGTTCCTGAGCCCGGTGTGCTCGACTCCCTGGTGCAGGAGATGGCCGAGCGATTCGTCGACGAGCGCCACTTGTGGGAGCAGCCCAATGCCCCGGCTCCCCGATGAACACCCCCGGCGATCCACTGCTTCCGCTCGGTGACGGCCACACCCCACTCGATGGCGATGACCGCGAGGGGTTGAAGCTGACCTACGTCACCACCCGCAGCGAACTGAACGAGGCCGAACAGGAGAACATCCTGAGGGCCCGTCAGGGGAGGCGACATCCCACGTTGCAAGCGCTCCTGGACGACAAATATCTGCGCGACCTCCACCGCGCGATGTTCGGCGATGTTTGGGCTTGGGCCAGCTCCTATCGGCGGCTCGAGACATCGATCGGCATCGATCCTGCCCGGATTGCCGTTGGCGTTCGAGACCTTGTGGCAGATACCAAGATCTGGGCCGAGCACGAGGAGCCGCTGTGCGTCGCCGTCCGGTTTCATCACCGCCTCGTGTCCATCCACCCGTTTCCAAACGGCAACGGACGGCATGGTCGTCAGGCTGCTGACTACCTGATGGAGGCACTGAAACAGCCGCCGTTCACTTGGGGGGCAGTTGGCGGCCGGGGTGACGTCGAGGGAACTCGGCGGCGGTACCTTGCCGCCCTCCGTGAGGCGGACAATGGAGATCTTGTTCCGCTCGAGCAATTCGTAGTGAGTTAAAACCACAAGTTGGCCAGCCCCGCTTAGGTACATGCGGCCGTGTCGGCGCCCATGGGGTGCTCCGGGAGCCGGTTCCACCCCTGCCGCTCAAGACTGGAAACCGCCACCGTGACTACAACGTGACTACAACTCCCGGCCAAAGCACGCGAAGTCTGATCAGCGCTGAGAACGTGCGTTCAGGCCAAGGTCAATACCGGTCAACCCCGATGAGCCCCGACATCGACCAGCGCCAACTTTTAATCCCAAGGTGGCGAGATCGAGACTCGCACGGCCCACCAGTTCATGGGGGTCTTCGGATTCTGATCAGGGACGCGACTGCAACCAAACTGCAACCCAACTCCTGAAGTGGAGCCATCAGCTGCGGGAGCCGGTACCCAGGATCAGGTCGGCCACTCGGTTGGCAGCCTCCTGGTGCAACTCGGGTCGAACCTGCGAATAGGTATCAGCCGTGATGGCAATGCATCGAGCAGTTCGGACAGGACAGACTGATCCAGGGCCATCCGTGGTGTCTCCTTTGGTGGGTTCGTCCAAGGAACACACCGAGGATCACGCCGATGGCCCCACCTATTGGCGGATGCCCCGGCTCAGTTCAAAGCCCACCACGTGAGGGGACGCCACCGCGTGAGCCGGTCGCCGTGGTTCAATTGCAACTCAAGAGGGCCTCGATTTCACCGTTCTTTCCCTTGGGCCCTACCGCCCAGGCGACATCGAGCCGCTCCTCAACCGCGTCTTGGCTCGGGTCCATGACACCTCGAAGATCGACTTCTCCGCACGGACTCCGCTCCTACGTACGCCCCGATGAGAGGTCCGGTGCGCCACACGTGCTCGGTTGGACACCGAACCATGACGCTGGTGATCCACGTCGGACCTGATGAATGTGACAAAGGTCCCTGCCGAGAACGAATCAGGCATGATCAACTTGCACGTTGTGATGACCGTCAACGTGCGAACAAGCGCTGGCTGATATGCACTGATCGCCCTGCTTGGCGTTGCGGTCCTCGCCGGAGCCTGTGGAAACAGTGGCACTGGCGGGAACAGTGGAAGCGCTTCGCGTTCGCCCACGTCCTCGCCGAACCGGTCGTCGACGAGCACCTCTGCAGCGAGTGGTAGCACCGGATCCGTCACCACGTCCTCTGTTCCCGCCACGACCCCTTCCCTTGCGACTGCGCTGACCAGCGCTTACAAGGCCGAGACGGCAGCGCTGGCCACGTACCGCAACGTCGTCTCCGCCCTAGGCTCGATCCGCCCGTTCCCCAACGTGATCGAGGCCGAGCAGCAGCACGTCTCCACACTCACCGGCCTCTTCGGTCGCTACGGTATGACGTTGCCGGCAATGGGGACGGGCCAGACATCCCCCTCCACACGCACCACGGCGTGTCAGTTGGGTGTGGCGGTCGAGCAGCAGGTCATCGTGCTGTACAACATGCAGCTGCCCAACGTCTCGGCCTATCCCGACGTCACCGCCGCCTTCAAGAACCTGGAGGCCGCCTCCCAAGACGACCACCTGCCCGCCTTTCAGCACTGCGCTTGAGTCGCACCGGTCCCAGCCGTGACGTGGGTCGATCTCGTTGCGCTCGCTGTCGTTGTGGTGGTCGCGATGTGGGGTTGGCACGCCGGTGCTCTGATGCAATTGCTGACGATCGGTGGGTTCTGGTCGGGCATCGTCGTCGGCGTGCTCCTCGTCCTCGCCTTCGGTCACCGGGTGTCTGGCAACGCACAGCTCGTACTGGCGCTCGGCGTGGTGTTCGGCGGCGCCTTCGCTTTCGCTGCGATCGGGGAATGGGCTGGCCGTCGGCTCGGGAGCCCGCTGCGACGCTCCGCGCTCAGGCGAGTGGATCAGGCTTTCGGCGTCGCCGTGAGCGTGACCACAACCTTGCTCGCGATCTGGCTGGTCGGGAACCTCCTGGCGACCAGCGGCATTCCTTCACTGAACGAAGCGGTGCGCCGATCGGGCGTTGTCCGCACCGTCGACCGCGCCTGCCCACACTTCCCGACCTCTTTGCGCGGATCGAGTCATTTCTCTCGACCCAGGACCTTCCCGTGGTCTTCGTCAACCCGCCTCCGGGCCTCGTCGCTCCCGCGCCGCTTCCGGACGTGCGAGAGCACCGAGACGGCCGCCGCCCTAGCCCGGTCTTCGACGGTGAAGGTGCTCAGTCAGGCCTGCGGCTCGCTGAAGGCGGGGTCGGGCTTCGTGGCAGAGCCTGGGCTGGTGGTGACCAACGCTCACGTGGTGGCCGGCGAATCGACGACCACCGTCGACGACCGGTCGGGTTCGCATCGAGCGAGCGTCGTCAGCTTCGATCCTCGGCTCGATCTTGCGCTGTTACGCGTGCCGGGACTCGGCGACCCGCCGTTGCCGCTCCGCAGCGAGACCGTGGCGCGTGGAACGACCGGGGCCATCGCCGGCTATCCCGGGGGCACCTCCTTCCACGCCGAGCCCGGCGCCGTCAACGAGCGCTTCGGGGCCGTGGGTCTCGACATCTACGGGGTGGACTTGACCACCCGCAGTGTCTACGAGCTCAACGGGGTCGTCGTCCCAGGGAACTCCGGCGGCCCGCTGGTGGCCACAGGACAACCGAGCGGAACCGAAGGTATCCCCGCTGGGACCGTCATAGGGGTCGTCTTCGCGAATTCTACGAGCGATCCGAACACGGGCTACGTGTGCGCACCATGGGCGCGGTCGTCGACCAACTGTCGAGAGTGGGCGCCCAGCCCGTGAGCACCGGCGTGTGTCTGCCTTGACCACTTGTCTCGCTGTTCACATCTCGAATGCTGTTCGGCGCGACGTGTTGCGTCTTCGACGTGTCCTCGTTGTTCTGCAGTTGTGACCGGAGCCTTTGCCCAATGACGTTCGCGATATTGCTCCGACCGCAGTGACGGAGGAAGGCGAAGGCCAATCTGGTCTCGCTGCCGATCAGGCAGAGGACCTGGTCGACGATCTCCTCGGCCTCGCCGATGGTGTCGAGGCACAGGTTGGCCAGCTGCCGTCCTTCAGGTTGCCCCAGACCTGCTCGACCGGGTTGAGGTCGGTGGCATAGCCCGGGAGCCGTTCGACGACCAGCCACCTCCGTGTTGCTTCCTGAGGAAGGCCTGCATGGCCCGGCTGCGATGGGAAGGAAGCCCGTCCCGGATAAGGGTGACCTTGTCGCCGTCCAGATGGCGGTGGAGCTCGGTGAGGAACTCCATGATCGATTCTTCGTTGTGGGAACCCGCTTGCATGCCGAAGACGACGGAGGCGTCGCTGCCGTCCGGTCGGAAGCACAGTGCGGGCGGACATCGAGAGGCGCTTCCAGTTGAAGTAGTGGGTGAGAACCGGGGTCTGCCCTTTGGGTGGCCAAGTCGACCTCACCGAGGGGAGGAGGCTAAACCCGCTCTCGTCTTGGAAGACGATCCAGGCGTTCCTGGCCCTCTTTGCCCTGGGCCAGCGCTCGTTGACCCACTGCTCGATGGCCTCGTCGTTGCGCTCGGCCGCCTGGCGGGTGGCCGTTGTCGGCTCCAGCCCATCCGGCGGAGCACCTTCCAGACGTGTCCGGCGTGGTATTTCACCCGGGTGGTCTTCTCGATGACCTCGGCGACCCGGACGAGCGTCCACAGGTCCGTAGGATAGCCATTGGCCTTCGGACCCTTCTCCAGGGCCCGCTCCACATTGGCCAGGTCGGCGTTGGTCACCTTGCGGGGACGACCTGGCTCTCCGCTGCGTTTCAGGGCCTGCTTCCCTCCGACCAGCAATTGCTTGTGCCAGTCGGAGACCGTCTGGTGGATACCCCGAGCTCACGGCCGATGTCGGCCTGGTCGCTTCTTTGGCGAACAGGTCGGCGGCCCGCATCCGGGTCGCCTCCATGGCCGCGAATTCCCGACGTGGACGGACTCGGGGTGGCGCCTTGTGAGAGCTCGCTGCTCCGGCTGATGACCTGGAAGTTTAAGGACCAAAGGCCCTAGGACTCTCGATCCTCGATTCGTACTGTTGTGCATAGGTGGGTGGGTTGCTCTGCAGTTGCAGGGCAAACGCCCTTGCAGTCACGGTTGCGTGACAAGGAGATTGGTCATGAAGCGAACGATTCTCACGCTCTTGGGCGGAATTGCACTTGCGCTGTCGCTCCAGGTTTCGGCTGCAGGAGCTGCGGGTCCCGGCGGAGGAGGGTCAGGCGGAGGAGGTGGCGGGGGCGGCGGGGGCGGCGGGGGCGGTGAGACGGCACTCGGCAACAACCTTTCGGTTCCCGCCGTCTTCGTCCCGAATTCGACAGCGGGTGGCGCACCCGCGCTTCGTGTCGCGTGTGCGTCGTCACCGCAGAGCCCGCAGGGGCCGCGTGCAGGCGGATATTGGCTCGCGGCGCGGGACGGCGGTGTCTTCACGTTCGGAAGCGCGACCTTCTACGGTTCCCAGATGTCACTGAACAAGCCGGTCGTCGGGATGGCTGCGACCCGGAGTGCCAACGGCTATTGGCTGGTGGCATCCGATGGCGGAGTCTTCTCATTCGGCGACGCCGGCTTCTCCGGCTCCATGGGTGGCCAGCGTCTCAATGCCCCGGTGGTGGGAATGGCGTCCGATCCGGCGACGGGCGGCTACTGGCTCGTGGCCGCTGACGGCGGGGTCTTCGCGTTCGGTGGGGCGCCCTTCCTCGGGTCCATGGGTGGGAAGACGCTCAATGCCCCGATCGTCGGGATGGCAGCCGATCCGGCGACGGGCGGCTACTGGCTCGTGGCCGCTGACGGCGGGATTTTCGCGTTCGGCGCTCCCTTCTTCGGATCCATGGGTGGCAAGCAGCTCAATGCACCGATGGTCGGCATGGCACCGTCAGCCAGTGCGCAGGGCTACACGCTGGCCGCGTCGGACGGCGGTGTCTTCTCCTTCGGTGATGCCGGCTTCTACGGCTCCATGGGTGGCACGACGCTCAACGCTTCGGTCAAGGGCATGGCCGCTTCACCGAGCGGACACGGGTACAGCCTGGTCGCGTCGGACGGTGGCGTCTTCACTTTCGGTGATGCTCCGTTCTACGGATCGATGGGTGGCAAGGCACTTAATGCCCCTGTTGTGGGCATGGCCTCCTACCCCGGCTACTGGCTGCAGGGGACCGCAGCGACCTGGAGCTCGTACTGCAGCACCGCAAGCGCAGCGACCGTCACGGCCCAGTGGGGCTCGAACCTCACGGACGCACCGAGCGTCCACGCCGATAAGCCGGTCCGCGTCGAGGTCGGGCTGCTCGACATGGCCGCCACGGGCGCCCCGTACCAGGGCTACGAGATCACCAATCTCACCCCGAACCTCCCGGATCAGAGCGCCACGTACGGCACTGACGGCACTACGTTCGTGAGCGGTGTAGACGGGGGTGCCCAGACCAGGGTGTGGGGTCCCGGTGCCACCTTGACGATCACGGACACGAGCACCAGCACGACGGTGTACAACGGACCGATTTCGGCGGAGATCAATTCGACTGGGGCGGTCGTCTACGGCTTCAACTGGGGTGGTGGCAACACAGGGACGACCGATCCCGCCGGCACCTACCAGCTCACCTTCACGATCAATCCGTCGATCACGATCGACGGCGTCGCGTCAGGCACGGTCAACCAGCCGACGTTCGCGCCCACCAGCACCTCGGTGACGGTCACTCTGAGTTGAGATCCCGCCCGAATCGTCGGATCTCGACCGAGCGTACCGAGGAGTCGGAGTCGGCCATGGAGGCACCATGAGGAACAGGCTCATCGCAGCCGTCGTGGTGACACTCACCATCACGTTGGGCTGGCTTCCCATCACGGCCGGCCACGCCAAGGAGTCGGCGGCCGCGACGACCCCTGAGATGTGCAACGGCCGGAGCGATCCGAATCTCAGCATCCGCGCCCAGGCAAGCGGCGACGCCAGGCCCGCGCTTCCGTACTTCGTCGGGATCTCGACCGACTCGTCGAGTAACGGGAGCGGCAGTCTCATCGTCGGCCTGCCCGCGAGCACAGAGAGGCTTGTTGTGACTGACTGGTGCCGGGTGTGGCAGCACCGACCCGGACAGCCCTCGAGCGGGTCCTGCGGGCTGACCTATCCGGCCGGGGCGACAACAGCCCATGCTGTCGGTACTACCGAATTCGAGGGACAGAAGCTCTTGGTGCGGACCGACGTGCGCGAGCTCGCCTCCGGTTCGATGCTCTACCGCGTTCGCTACCGGCCACTCGCGACCGAAACGGCGGTGGACGACTGTGAGACCGGATGGAGCAAACTCCCGGCCGAGGGCTGGTATACCCTCGATTCGTTCCACGTCGACATCGGAATACAGCCGGTCGGATACCGACTCGCAGCAGGTGACGGGGGCGTATTCAGCTTCGATGCCCCGTTCTTCGGCTCCATGGCCGGGCGCCCCCTCAATCAGCGAGTGGTCGGCATCACGACCGATCCCGTCACCGGTGGCTATTGGCTGGTGGCAGCCGACGGTGGGGTGTTCAGTTTCAATGCCCCGTTCTATGGTCCGCACAATGCCATGAAGCTCAATCGGCCCATCGTGGCCATTGCGGAGGACCCACCCACCAACGGCTATTGGCTGGTGGCATCCGATGGCGGAGTCTTCTCATTCGGCGACGCCGGCTTCTCCGGCTCCATGGGTGGCCAGCGTCTCAATGCCCCGGTGGTGGGAATGGCGTCCGATCCGGCGACGGGCGGCTACTGGCTCGTGGCCGCTGACGGCGGGGTCTTCGCGTTCGGTGGGGCGCCCTTCCTCGGGTCCATGGGTGGGAAGACGCTCAATGCCCCGATCGTCGGGATGGCAGCCGATCCGGCGACGGGCGGCTACTGGCTCGTGGCCGCTGACGGCGGGATTTTCGCGTTCGGCGCTCCCTTCTTCGGATCCATGGGTGGCAAGCAGCTCAATGCACCGATGGTCGGCATGGCACCGTCAGCCAGTGCGCAGGGCTACACGCTGGCCGCGTCGGACGGCGGTGTGTTCTCCTTCGGTGACGCCGTCTTCTACGGCTCGAGAGCAAATGCTCCACGCACGTCCTCGGAAAGTTCGATCGTGTCGATGTCGTCGGCGGCGTAGCGTCGACTGGCGCAGGATTCTCACAATCGATATCTCGTTGCTGAACCACGAGGATCGTCGTCCCGGATGCAGCGTTCGATGCGCCGGTGAGGCCCCACGAGAAGGCGAACCTCCTCGAGCCTGTCGGCAATAGCCGGAACTGCGTCGCCGTCCACTGAGCGAGCGCTCTGCCGCCTGAGTCACATGCAGGACGACGCCGGTTACATGACCAATCATCCCCGAGGAGCAAGACAATCTGGCTATCGGGGCACCACGGTGATCGCACAGTGGGAGCCGGGTGCCCGGCTCAGTCGAGCATCCGCTGTAAGCAGGTTGCAGTCCAGAAGTTCTGCCAGCGCCACGTATGAGGCGTCGTAGGCCGACAGGTTGTCTCGGAGATCCCAGACGCGATCCAGGAGTGAAAAGATCGGGTACCGGGTGATCCCCAATCGGCGCCAAGCGTCCAAGGCCGTCCACCCGGAATCGGCATCCAGCCGGCGAGCAGCGACCCCCTTGCGTAGGCCACTTGCCACCTCGGAGTCGATGAGGTGCGGGGCATGGATCTGTTCGCTGCCTAGCGCGCGTCGTGCCGGACCGTCATTGAGAAGTGCAGCTAGTGCCGCCGAGGCGTCGACCACGATCACCTATCAGCTCGTTCAGCATCCACGTCGCTGATGATCGTCGCAACGTCCACATCAAGATCAGGGAGGGATCCGAGCAACGCCGGATGATCTGCACGGCGCGACACTTCGGCGAGTTCCCTTACCGCCACTGCTCCAACAGAAGTCGCGTCTCGAGCAGCGAGCCGCTCCAGCCTCTCGACGACATCATCTGGAACGTTCCGCAGGTAGAGAGTCTTCATGTCGCAATATGCTAGCATTTTGATCGCATATTGCAACCTTGGCCGGACACCGGCTCCTCGCAGTCGGGCGAAACTTCCGTGGGGACGGGTGCGTCCGATACCTACCCCGGTGCCCGGCGACGACGTGTCGGCCATCAGCAGCCGTGTACCGAGCGGACGCTCGAATGCGACCTCGGCGACCCAGAGCACTCGCCGGACGATGTAGTCGAACTCGTCCGACCGACCCGGCCTCGAGTCCTGTCCGACCAGCAAACGGACTAGCACCTCGGCAGAGCCTTCGACGACCGTCACTGAGGGCAGACACTGCGAAGCGTCCGCAATGCCGATGATGGTCAGCCGCACAGGTGACAACGGACAAGCGTGGAGGACGATCGCCGGTGTCGGGTAGGCGGCCGTCCGGCGCGGCTCGGAACCCTCACCAGCAGTTCGGGGTGACCGTCGAGGTTCGTCGGGACCGGACGCGAGCTCATCCGGCCACCATCGCGTCCGACGTATGTAATGACCGTGAGAGACGTCGGTCGGGCACGCGTTGATGCGACCCCGGGAGGCGACGGTGTCGCGATCGACGCCGGCCGCGTCAGCTCTCACGTAGCACCTGGACCGTAGGAAGCCGAGCGAATGTCATCGTTCATCGTCGTCTGGACCCTCTGCGCACGATGAGTGCTTTCGGTGGGTCCCCTATGAGTTAACGCTGCCGCCACATCAGTTCACAGCCAACGGCCAGTTCCACCACAGGGGCCCCTACGATGGGCGAGCAAGGTTTCGGATATGGGCGCGGAAGTCAGGTGCCGTTGAGCGGGCCGCCATCGAAGAAGATTCCGCGAGCCCCGGACCACCCGGGCGTTACGCCGGCCGTCATGCCCCCGTCAGACTGCCTTCCTACGGTAGGCCCGTGAATCGGTCCGTCAGTCGCGACCACGAACTTCGGTGAGGGTCCTTCGAAGGAGGAGACGCACTGCCGCACTGGCAGTGGTCCTCGTCGGTGGATGGATCGTGCTCGTTTTCGTGTCACCCCAGGTGGGTCACGCCGTGTTCCACTTGTCCCCGGCGAGCCCGCCCAGTGCCCAGGCGCTCTCGCCGGACATGGCCGCCGGGGCCTGCATGGCCCTCAGCCCGACGCACGGTGACAACCACCGCACGGTCTTCCTAGACGCCGGTCACGGTGGGGTGGATCCCGGAGGGGTCGGGACCACCCAGTCCGGAACGGCCGTCTCCGAGTCGACGGTCAACTTGGCTATCGAACTGCACGCTGCCGACCTCCTGCGGGCCCAGGGGTACCGGGTCGTTGTGTCCCGTACCTCGGACACCACCGTGGTCCGGCTCACACCGGCTGATCGGTCCGGGCAGGACCTCTCGGCCCTCGGGGTCCACAACGACGTGGCCGCCCGGGACGTTTGCGCCAACCTGGCCAACGCCGATGCGCTCGTAGGCATCTACATGGATGCCGGCGCCAACTCCTCCAACGCCGGCTCCATCACGCTCTATGACACGGCGCGGCCGTTCGCCGCGGCCAACAAACAGCTGGCCACGCTGCTACAGCGTGACGTCCTGTCGGCGATGAACGCCCAGGGATGGCAGATCCCCGACGACGGCGTGCTCCCCGACAGCGGCTACGGCTCCTCCATCGGCGATCCGTCCGCGGGAGGCCTCGCCGCGCTGGCCGCCTCCTACGGCCACCTCATGCTGATCGGCCCCCCGCTCGCCGGCTACCTGACCACGCCGAGCCAGATGCCCGGGGCGGTCATCGAGCCGCTGTACCTGAGCGACCCGTTCGAGGGATCGATCGCCGCCACTCCGGCTGATCAGCAGGTCATCGCCCAGGGAGTCGCCACCGCAGTTGAGCAGTACTTGGCGCCGGCTCCGATGACCCACGTCAGCCGGTGCGTGACCGCCCGGTCGGCCGCGCCCCGGACCGTCCGGTCGTCCACACCCGTCATGCCTCCGTCAGGCTGCCTCCCTACGTTGGACCCGTGAATCGGTCTGCCACCAGGTTCCAGCGCGCCCGGCGTACGTTCGCGGTAGTGGCAGGTGTCGCGCTGGTGCTCAGCGGGTGCTCGTCGGCGTCGGCCTCCGGACCCGCGTCGACGACCCCCACGACTGTCGCGCCGACCACGACCACGCTCACCCCCGAGCAGCCCGGATGGACCACGCTCAGCACGGGTCCCCACGGCGTGGCCATCGATGAGCACGTCTTCACTCAGCCGGACGGCGTCCCGGTCACGGTGGCCCGGTTCCTCCGCGGCAATGTCAGCTACAACCTCCACATCGGCAGCCAGGAGCCGCCCACCAACGGAGCGACGCTCAGTCCCGAGTCAGGTCCGGCGGTCAGTGCCGCCGAGCAACCCCACTTGCTGGCCTGCTTCAATGGGGGGTTCAAGGCGAACGCCGGAGTAGGCGGCGTCGAGACAGACGGAACGGTGCTGCTCCCGCTCAAGACCGGTGAGGCCAGCCTGGTCGTCGACGCCAACGGCGGTGCCCAGATCGGTGTCTGGGGATCGACCGTCCCCACCCCCGGCGAATCGGTAGCGAGTGTCCGCCAGAACCTCCCCCCGCTCGTCCTGAACGGCCAGCCGGCTGCCGATGTGGGCACCTGGCAGGACTGGGGCTACACCCTCGGCAACGTCCCCCGGGTGCCGCGCAGCGCCCTCGGCGAGGACGCGCACGGCAACCTGCTGTATGCCGCGGCTGGCTACTCCCTCCCGGTGGACCTGTCCGGCGCCCTCCTGAGTGCCGGGGCGGTCACGGCCATGCAGCTCGACATCAACCCCAGCACCCTGCAGCTGGATACGGCGGCGACACCTGGCGCCCCCCTCGTGGCGAGGGTTCCCGGTCAGACCCGACCGGCCGACCAGTGTCAGGTGGGCTGGATCCGGGACTTCGTCACCGTGCTGTCCACCGGCTGAGGGTCGCACTGCGGGGATCGAGGGCTTCCGGATCGGTTGACAGCTGACTGGGAGCACCTGGTGAACCTCACCCTAGGGAGGACCTCAGACCAGTCGCACAGAGGCACCCGACCGAGCGAAGCATGGCACTTTTGCGTCCGACACGAGCCGGACCGTTCGAGCACAGATCGGATCTGACCTGCCCGTCGGGCGTTGTCTGATCAGTACCGTCAATCCCAATTCGATTGACGAGGGGATCCCCCGGCAATTGACGGGTCTCACCGACCGTCGCCGGCCATCTTGCGATGCACGAGACGGTGGCCATCCGGGCATGTTTCCAGCGCTGGACTCTGGGATACCAATATGGATCACATGCGTAAGGGCAATCGGGAGCACAGTTTGGGGGCATTCCTTCAGGCGTGCGCCACAGGCGTGACGATCCCGGTTGCCTGCACGCTCCAACCCAGCGAAGCCGGGGCTCAACTTGGCGAATGGCGGGAAGTACTTCAACGACACATGGGACATTCGGACCGCATTCCGCCAAATCGTCTGAAGCCCAGCCTCTTGCCCGATGCTGACATCGGGGCCGTCATCAATCTCATCAACGTCAGGCTGCACTGCATGCTGCACCTTCGTCTCTTTTGCCGTCGAGATCACCGCAGATCGCCTCATGCTGGTGGTCGAAGTGCCGAATGACGCTGTTCAGCTTCTCGATCAACTTGTCTCAGGTACTGGCACGTAGCCTCCACCGGGAGGCTCCGACCGTCCTCCCACGTTTCAGGGACGCCCGTGGCATTCTGAGGTCGATCACCCGAGAGGTGTCTGCCCTCAGGTAGCCGGGGCGCGGGGAGGCGATCGCTCGGGTCTCACTGGTTGAGTCCCGAAGTCACTTGCTTACCGTTGCGCAGGCAACAGAGAAGACGGCGAACCAGATGATGGCGCTCAGGTAGAACAGCCGCTCGACTGCACCGAATGCTCGGTGCCAAGCCATGTTGGACCGACCAAGGAACATGCCGAGGATACAGGCGGCCATGGTCACGCCAAGACCTGAGGACACCGGCCAGAGCGAGTGCCAGAGAGACTCGATTCGCAGCACGCTGCCGAGCCGGAATGCGGCGAACACCGCTGACCCGAAGGTGAGAATGGCGATCAGACCGTGTGTCTGTCCGATAGGGGTTCGGATGCTCCCGGGAGCATCCATCGGGAACCAGCTGATGATCAGCCGACCAGCGGCAAAGACGGCCAAGCAGATGACCACCGTGGACGAACCAGGTGCGGGAAGTGCCGAATGGAGGCCGGCGGCCAGGGCGATGCCGGCCACCCCGAAGCTGACAGTGGCGATCCGGTAGCCGACGCGGTACTCGGTGATGCCGTACTGGCTCACGGCATTGCGCATCGGCGACAGTCCGGTCGGCGCCAGGTGCAGGTAGCACAGGCTGGCGACGACCCCCGTCAGGCCCACCAAGGAGACAATCCCAGCAATCTCCGTGGTCGAGCCCGTCACTGTGGCCCCACCCGTCGACCTCCGCTGGCTGCCTCCGCCAGGCTACCCATGGGGGGCCGTAGAGGACTGTTCCTGCAGATCCACGTCGACGAGCAGGTTCCCGAGGGCAAGGTTGATGTCATCGAGGTGGTAGCCCCAGGTGGATCCGAGGGTCTCAGCGACCACCGGCCTGGTGCCACCGATCCCAGCTTTGTCGGTGACCTGGAGCCAGGTTGCACCGTGCGTGCTTTGGCAATGAGCCGAATACAGCCCTGGATAGGCCACCCACGGCGTGGCGACCGGGGGAGGCCAGTGGAGGCATCGTTGCCGTGAGGAACCGAGGGTCGAGATCGGCGGTACCGCCAGCGATGGCGGCTGGCAGCGCTGCATTGGGCTCCCAGCACACAGTCGGCTAATGAGCGGGATCCTCTTTGGTGCTCCGAGGGGTTCAGCTCCTCCGAGAGGCTCACCGAATCTACGAGAGAGACCTGCATCAGTTCTCCAATTCGGGTTGGTGCGGTCAAGCGTTGAGCGTGGGAGCATGGCTGCCGGGATCGGAACGACCCTTGAGATTGTTGCAATTCATGAGTCCGGTGGCCTTCAGGCATGATAGAGAGCATGGCTGCGGCTCCTAGCAAATCCGAGCGGAATCAGCCCGATCCATCCCGTTGGCTCGTTCTGTCCTACCGCATACCTAGCGAACCGACCCGCCTTCGAGCGGGAGTCTGGAGGAAGCTCAAGGGACTCGGCTCGATCTACTTACAGAACGGGTCGGCCGCGCTCCCCGCTTCACCTCAGGCCGAACGGGCCCTGCGCTCGGTGCGGGCGGAAATTGATGAGATGGGGGGCGTTGGCTTTCTGTTCGACGCGAAACTGCTAGCCGGGCAGACTCAGCTCCTGGCCGACTTCAACGCCGCTCGCGACGCCGAATACGAGGAAATCGTCGACCGGTGTGCGGACTTTCTCCTCCAGCTACAGAAGGAGTACGACGAGGAACACTTCACCTACGCCGAGTTGGAGGAGAACGACGTTGATTTTGTGAAGCTGAAAGGGTGGTTGGACCGCATCCGCGAGCGGGACGTCTTCGAGGCAGCTGGTCTGGATTCCGCCACTGAGGCCGTCGACCGATGCGAACAGTCCCTCGAAGAGTACGCCGCCCGGGTCTACGCGGAGGAAGGTGAGGAGCCGCATCGATAGCGCGGCGACTTCGAGTTCACATAGGTACGGAAATGTCCACAGGGATTTCACTTCTAGTTTACCGGTCAATCAGGGTGAGGTAACTTTCGTCTCTTACGGTTCCTAACAGTCGTTAGTCGAATGCACTAACGACTGATGGGAGCAAATAGATGCCGACGCTCTGGGTCGACAACCGTCAACGACAGCGCCGGTCGAGGCCGTTCGCTGGTCGGGCAGGAAGCTTCGCCGTGGGCGTCATGGCCCTAGCGGGCTTGGCCGTGAGCGTCGTCGCTGCCGGCACATCAGCCGGAGCAACTACCTCCAGCAACAAGGTCCCCTTGGTGCTGTACGCAGCCGAGGGCTACGACTCGGCCATGGCCGCTGCCTTCCAGAAGGCTACCGGAATCCCCGTACGTCTCGACGACGACTCGACCGGGCCGCTACTCGCCAAAGTGGTGGCCGAGAAGAACAATCCGCAGTGGGGCATCCTGTGGGTCGACGGCGCCACGGCATTCGCCGGACTCGACCAGCAGGGACTGCTGTATCGAGGGTTCGAACCCAGTGTGAAGTTCACCTCAATCGGCGAGGCCATTGTTCCCAAGGACAAAAGCTACGTGCCTACCGGCTTCACGCTCATGCCCGCCATCGTCTACAACTCAAGCGTACTCTCCGCTAGCCAACTACCCACCTCGTACGCCGAGCTGCGAGAAGCCCCAGTGGAGTGGCGCCGTCGGCATGAACGACCCGGCGGTGTCCGGCCCCACCTACCCCTTCGTCGCCGGACTCATGAACCAGCTCGGGGGAGAGGCGCAGGGCAAGGCCTACTTCACCAAGCTGAAGCAGAACGGTCTGCATGTGTTCCAGACCAACGATGTCACTCTCAACGCCCTCGAGTCGGGGACTATCAAGGTTGCCCTAATCCAAAGCTCGGCCGGCATCGGTGCATCGCTGAAGACCCCGAACATCAAGGTGGCATTCGTCCCCAAGTCCACTGTCCTACCCGGCGCCATCGGCATCGACAAGAAGGCCAGCCCCACCGTTCGGGCCGAAGCCGAGCGATTTATCGAGTTCGTGCTGTCGAAGAAGGGGCAGGAGGTCCAGCAGTCGGGTGACCCGGTCGGCGACTCCTTGTACTGGCCGGTCGTGCAGGGTATCAGCGCAAAGGCGGGACTTCCCCAGCTCTCGTCGGTCACGACCCAGACCATCAACCCCTCCGTCTGGGGAGCACGGGAGAACTCAATCAACCAATGGTTCACTCAGAACATCACGTCGTGACTGCCGAGCTAGCCGGTGCACTCGAGCGACGGTGACGGCGCTACTCGACAGTCCAGAACGGTTTGCGCCGGCCTCTGGCCGGCCGGCCGCGCCTCCCTCGAGACCGAGGGGATCGCAGTTGGCAACGGTGGTGCGGGCCGCCGGATTGCCCATCGTCTGGATCGTCATGGCCCTTCTCCTGCTCGCCCCGGTGGCCTGCTTCCTCACCATTGCCGTCTCTCCCCGGTTGTTCGATCAGGGCTCGCAGTGGTTCACGCTGGACAACTTTTCGGCGGCCCTGAGCGGCTCGAACCTCCAAGGACTACTGAATTCGCTGATCGTCGGCGTCACCTCGGCCGTCCTGGCGTTGGCCATCGGCTTCCCCATCGCCTGGCTCCTCGGCCGGACCGATCTCCCCGGACGACGGATCTTCGCGGCCGGGATGTGGGTGGTCTTGCTCCTGCCCACGTGGCTGCCAGCGCTCGGGTGGGAGCGCCTCGTGGCTCCCGGGGGGGTGCTCGTCCAGTTTGGCGTGCCGGACAGCGCTCTCCAGCACCTCATCTTCGGGCCATTCGGCGTAATCCTCCTGCTCGGACTGAAGGGGGTGCCATTCGTCTATCTGGCCATTGCCGCTGCCCTCAGCGGATTGGGCCAGGAATTCGAAGACGCGGCCCGGGTCCACGGTGCCAGTAGGCAGGGGGCGGTCCGCATGGTCACGCCGATCCTCGCCCCTGCCATCTGGTCGTCGCTGGCGATTGTCTTCGCCGAATCGGTAAGCGACTTCGGGGTGGCCTCCACCCTGGCTTTCAACGCCCACTTCCCTCTCGCCACCTACACCCTGTTCACCGCCATCGACAATTTCCCCGCCAACTTTCCTGTGGCCTCAGCCATTGGCTGGCTCCTCGTCGCCTCGGTGGTCCTGCCGTTGGCCCTGCAGGCCAAGGCCCTCCGTGGAAGGTCCTACGCCGTACTCTCGGGTCGGACCCGACCGGTGGTCAGGCGGCATCTCGACGGTATCGGACGGTTGGTCGGGCTGTCCTTCACGGGAGGGTTCTTCGTCTTGGCCCTGGGGGTTCCGGCCGTAGGCGCGGTCACGGCGTCGCTCCTGACCAACTACGGCGGATCCGTGGGCATTACCAGTCTGACCTGGGCCAACTATGCCCAAGTGTTCAGTGGCTCCGGGCTGGCTGCCCCGTTGATCCGCTCGCTCGTCTTCGGATTGGCTACAGCGACCGTGACCGTTACTGCCGGATTGATCGTCGCCCGGCTGCTGGTAGGCCACGGGGGGAAGAAGCCGGCGCGATCGCTTGACTTCCTGCTGCTTGCAGCGGTGGCGCTCCCTGGAACCGTGTTTGCCGCCGGGTACATCTTTGCCTACAACCTCCCCTTTCTCTCGACCCTGGGCATCGCGCTCTACGGGACGACCACGCTGCTGGTCATCGCCTACATTGCCAGCAGCCTGCCCACCAATGCCCGGGTACTGGTGGGGTCGGTGGCTCAGGTCCAGCAGAATCTCATCGACGCCGGCAGAACCCACGGTGTGGGTCTAGTGCGCAGCTGGGTCCGTGGGGTGCTGCCGGTCCTGTCCAAACCTCTGGTGATGGCCTGGTTGTTGACCTTCTGCGGAATCTTCCTCAAGCTTCCCGTGTCCCAGATCCTGTACGCACCAGGCCAGCCACCCGCCTCAGTGGCGATAAACGACAACCTGTCCAACTATCACTTCGGGGTGGGCATGGCCCAGAGCGTGGTCGCCGTCATGATCGCCTTGGTCATGGTGGGTTTGGTGCTCGGGACCTATCGAATCGTCACGCCTCGAGGATGGCGCCACCTAGGAGGAGCCCATGGCTGAACGCATAATGGTCGAAGGCCTGGTCAAACGGTTCGGCCCTCACGCCGCCCTGGACAGAGTGTCGTTCATCGCCGAACCGGGTACTTTCCTGGTGCTGCTGGGGCCTTCCGGGTCGGGGAAATCCACATTGGTGCGCTGCCTGGCCGGGATCGAACACCTGACTTCGGGAACCATCGTGCTCGGCGATACCACGGTGGCGACCGAGGGCATGCATCTGGCTCCCGAGCGTCGTGGGCTGTCCATGGTCTTTCAGGACTATGCCCTCTGGCCTCATCTCGACGCCCTCCACAACGTGGCTTTCGCCCTGCGAAGGAGCCGAACACCGAAGGCCGAGGCCATTGCGCGTGCCACTGAGATGCTCGAGCGAGTCGGACTCGCTCCGCGCTGCGACCGCTTCCCGTCACAGCTCTCGGGTGGCGAGCAGCAACGTGTGGCGTTGGCCCGGGCCCTCATCGGTGGAACCGGGATCCTCCTCTTCGACGAGCCGCTCTCCAACCTCGATGCCGACCTTCGCGAGCGGATGCGGATCGAGATCGCCTCCCTGGTCCGCGACCTGGCGGTGACGGCGGTCTACATCACCCACGACCAGTCGGAGGCATTCGCCCTTGCTGATCAAGTCGGCGTGCTGCAGGACGGGGCCCTCGTGCAGTTTGACACGCCCGAGTCTGTCTACGCCCGTCCGGCCAACGCATTTGTGGCCCGGTTCACCGGCCTGTCGGCCGACCTCCCCGGACAGGTAGTGGGTCGGTCGGCGACGGCGGTGGACTGCGTGCAGGTCACCGTCTCCAGTCGATCGGGCCTGCGCCCCATCGAGGCCCATCGAGGGGCGTGTGACACCGCAGCGGGAAAGATCCGCATCATGATCCGGCCTAGTGCGGTGCACTTCTGCGCCCCCCACAGCGACGACTGCCAGCTGGTCGGCTCGGTCACCGACGCGGCCTTTCGCGGCCGTGGATACGAGCACGCCGTACAGTTGGAAGGCGGTCCACAGGTCACCGGGATTTTTCATCATGCCCGGTTCGCCCGGGGCGAGACCGTTGGACTGACCATCGAGTCCAACGGCTGCATGGCCTTTTCCACAATCGAGTCCAGCAACCCCAGCGGGTCAGAGCCGTCGACCGTGGTAGGTGACGTACGGGAGCCGCTCGTCACGTCCCTGGATGCCCTGGCGGTGGCCAAATGACCTCGTCGAACCTGATCCTCGCCCTGGCCGTTTTCGGAGCCAGCGCCGTCGAGGCGGTGGAGGCTCTGACGATTGTCCTGGCCGCCGGCACCACCCGTGGGTGGCGGTCGGCCTTCGAAGGAACGGTCGTGGCTCTCGTCATTCTCGTGGTGATTGTGGCCGGGGTGGGGGTCCCCCTGGTCCACCTGGTGCCCATCAACGTCCTGAGGGTGGTGGTCGGCGGCCTCCTGCTGGTCTTGGGCCTCCAGTGGTTGCGGAAAGCGATCCTTCGCGCCACCGGCAACAAAGCGCTGCACGACGAGGATGCCATCTTCGCGTCCACTGTGGCTGAGTTGAGCGAGGCCGGGTCGACGTCAAACAAGAACATGCCGCCGACCGTCGGATGGCGCACCGCCCTCGACTCCCCCCGGGATGCCATGGGCTTTACCGTGGCGTTCAAGGGCGTCTTCCTCGAGGGCCTAGAGGTCGTCCTCGTAGTGCTCACCCTTGGAGCGAGCTCCCATCAGCTCCCCTTGGCTGCAGTGGCGGCCTTGGTTGCCGTCATCGCGGTCGTGGTGGTCGGATTCATCGTGGCCCGCCAGCTCTCCGAAGTTCCCGAGAACTCAATGAAGCTCGGAGTCGGCATCATGCTGACGAGCTTTGGCTTGTTCTGGGTCGGTGAAGGGTCCGGGCTGCATTGGCCTGGCAGCGACCTGGCCATTTTGGGCCTGATCATCTGGTTCGGGGCCGTCACGGCGGCGTCGGTTCTAGCGCTCAACCGGTACGGAGAACGGCATCGCACAGGGAGGCCAGCGGGCCTTGCCGGGTCCTTGGGTCCACACCCCGAGCGGGAAGGAACACGATGAGCAGCGTGCGTCAGGGACTGGCCGCCTTCGGAACATTCTGGTGGGACTTCCTTGTCGGGGACACCCCCGAACTGTTCTTCGCGACCCTGGGAGTGATCGGTCTCGCTCTAGCCCTCCGGCACCACACCGCGTTGGGATTCGTCCTAGTGCCTTGCTTCACCGCTTTCGCACTCCTGCTGAGCGTGCTCCGAGGGAAGAAGCCAGACACAGAGTGAGAGGACGGCAGTGCCACAAGTACGGCAAGAACAGCCGTGTCTCCGGCGGTCTTGGGTATCGCAAAGGGCCCAGGCTCCTGGTGAGGCACTGATCGAAGCGAAGGCCCAGAAGTAGGCCCCTTTGGAGACGGGTAACGAGGTGTGCATTCGTATTTCGGCTCCGCCCGTTGCCCCGATCAGCGCCGGCCAGGAGGACGGGCTGTTCTGCCTTCGCTTGCGCGAGGACTCGTCCATCCACGGCTCAGAACTCACGTTGGGCGATGCTGTGCCCGGGGGGCCCACGCTCACATCCACCCGGCTTCGTATCGAAAATTCACCTGCCGTTACGACGCAACCGCGGGCCGCTCCCCCGCAACGGTCGGCCGACGCACCCTGTACATCCGGAGCTTCCCGTAATTCTTAGCCGTTGGCAGGTGACCTACGTAGTCACACCGCACGTCGCTCGCCCCCGCCAGCTCCAAGGCGACGGCAAACGCTTCAGTCACGTACACGGCTCCAGTCGGGGTCACCGGCTCGATCCGGGCCGTCCGACTCACGTGCGCACCGATGAACGAGCGACGTTTTAGCACCGGGTCGATGATCGGGAACACTGGACCGACATGGCCCGACAGCCGGAGGCCGATGTGCTCGGGAAGCCCGGCCTCCGCCAGATCGGCCATCGCAAGGCGTTCCTGGATGACGAGGGCGCATCGGGCAGCAATCGAAGCCGTGGCGAAGACAGCGAAGAAGGCATCCCCCCAGGTGTTGACGTACTCGACGTCATCGCCGAACTGGTCGAGCACCTCGGCAAAGCCGCCGAGCACCTCCCGGGAGAACGCCAGAAGCTGCTGGTCACGGAGTTTCGAAAAGCCCTGGACATCGCCGATGAGCATGGCCCGGACCACTCTTCCCTCGTCCAGGTCACCTCTCGCCCCAACCTGGTAATGCGCCGAGGCAGGCCGATGCTGGACCGCTCCGTCGGGCGAGAGGGCGACCACCGGGTGCCCGGTCGCCTCCCACCGGTCGATGTCGGCGGCCGTACCGGACGGACCGGAAGCTGCCCGCCCGTCCCAGATCGCCAATTGGAACGCCTCGGCATCAAGGAAGCGGGCTCGCAGCAGGGCGAGGCCCATTGCACTGTCCGAACAGTATCGGAAGAGCGAGTCGTCGCCGAGGTAGGCGTCCTCGGTTACCCAGGTCACCGAGGAGGCCCGGTCGAGGCAGGCGGTGCATCGCTGCACCCATCGGGCCCCAGCCGGGGCCACCGAGACAGCCAGGAACTCGTCAAGGGCGAAGGGCAGCACCACGTGTAGCTCGGCACCCCGCTCGAGCAGTGCCTCGGCCCAGAGGATGTCGGCCCCGCTGGCCAAGGACCCATACGCAGCTCCAAACGGCTGGTCATCGAGGAGGCTGCCCATGCCGGCGGCCACGGATTCCTCCTGCTCAGGGAGGAACCGGCCGGCCTCGTTCGTTCCCGTCATACGGTGACCGCAAAAGTGAGCCACCGCCGGTCCGGCCAACGGCGCAAGCAACGATGGTTCGGTGCCGGTCAGTCTGCAAACCAGGCGGAGCTGGCGCCGCGTCGTCGACAGCGCCCCGAAGTCGCCACCGTGTTGTTCGGCGGCCCGCCGCAGCGCCTCGGCAGCTGCCAGTCCGTTGCCCATCACCAGGTGGGCCTCGGCCTCAGTGGCTGCCGCGTAGTAGTTGGCTTCCCCGGACCTCGCAACCAGCACGAGTGCCTCGGCCGCCAGCTGGTGAGCACCCTCGACATCTCCTCCGAGAAGCGTCAGAGTTGCCGCGTTGATAGCGGGGTAGTAGCCACCAGTGATCAGCCGGATGCGCCAGTAGTCCTCGGCCGCCACCAGAGCAAGTCGGCGGCACTCGTCGCCGTCGGCGGCTAGTGCTTCGTCCTTGTGGATGCGGGCACGCAGGGCAGCGATGTCAGCCGTCCCGATTGAGCCGAGGTCGAGCGCATCGAAATTGACGTTCGGCCTCACCCAGCGAACCGGTGCGGGCCAGCGCCAGTACCGCTCGATACCGGAGGGCTGGATCGCCCGGATGCTCTTCGAGGCCGCGCGATGCCAGGTCGAATTCGGCAAGCAGCTCGCCGCGGCGCTCGGCATCGAGGACCTGGGTGAGCCATGCCTCCGCGCTCTGCCCCGTCGCGCCGGCTTCAAAACCGTCGGCGAGGTTCGCCATGGCCGGTAGCTTAGGCCGCTCGGACCGGGGCACCCCGCATCGTCGACCAGTCGAGCGACCTGCCCGACGATGTCGGCAGGTTCGATGACGAGACTTCCCATGACATCGATCTGCCCTTTCCCCTGACCCGGGCGGAACCAGCGCTTCACCGTCGAGGCCTCCCTGACCGATTTTCCGTCCGTGTACGGCTCTCAGTCCCGCCCCCGGGAAGCGCCGTTGTCAGGGTGCCGTAGTGTGCGGCGGACCAGCCCGATCGCATTTTTTCAAGCCGAGCCCAGTCGGCCCAGAATTCTTCCTGGTCAGCCGCTCGCGAACCTCGACTCCGCTCCCTATCACGACGCGGAGTCGACCCTGGGCACTGCCTCCTCCACCATCTCGGACATCTGGACCTGTCGAAATCGACCAACTAAGTCTAATAGGGCCCTGGGGTGACGATGGTGCCTATTTACCTGTGTCCAATGGACCACCCGGCTTGATGCAACAATGCGCAATTGTAAAGGGCGGACGACGAGCAACAAGGGTGGGCTCAACGTGGCGGACATCTTCCTCTCCTATTCGCGACAGGACAGCGCCTTCGTCGAGCGTCTGAGCGATGCGCTTGCTGCACACAGCAAAGACGTATGGCTGGACCTACACACGATTGCCGACGGCGAAGTCTTCCCCGACGCCATCCGACGGGCCATCGAAGCGTCCGAAGCATTCGTCTTCGTCATCAGCCCGGCCTCTCTCTCGTCGGCCTACTGCGGGCACGAGGTGGACTATGCCGTTGCGCTCGGCAAGCGCATCGTCCCCGTCCTCCACGAGGTCGTACCCGAAGACGAGATCCCCGCCGCCATCGCCGAGCGCAACTGGATCCCGTTCCTCGACAACAGCGAGTTTGAGCGCTCCGTCGATCGGGTCGTAGTGGCCGTCGACACCGATCTCGAATACCGCAGGGAACACACCAGGTTGTTGGTAAAGGCGGTCGAGTGGGACCGGGAGAGCCGTGACCGCAGTTTTCTTCTCAGGGGCCGTGAGCTCACCGCCGCAGAGAGTTGGCTGGCCGGGGCCCAGACTGGTGCTGAGCCGCCACCGACCGAACTGCAGCGCTCCTATCTGCTGGCCAGTCGGCAGTCGAACCTGCGTCGCCAGCGGAGGTTTGCCGTGGGCGGACTGTCGATTGCAGCGGTGTCCATCGCCCTGCTGGTCTTCGCCCTTATCTCCCGGAGCCAGGCCATCACCGCCGAGACCACTGCCAGCTCTCGGGCGCTGGCCGCCGAGAGCCAGAACCTGCTCACGACGGACCCCGAGACGTCAGTCCTCGTTGCCAGCAAGGCCCTGAAGGAGTCGCCGACACCCGACGCCCTATACGCCGCGCGCCGGGCCCTCGACCACTCGACCGTCGAGCGAGCGCTACCGCTTGCCAAGACGTCCACGGAATGCCAGCCGGTGGCCCGATTCGACGCGGATGAGCCGCTGGTTCTGCGCGTAGCGGTAGGCGGCCAGCTGACTGCCTACTGGGCATCGACCGGCATGGTGGCCTGGCACGAGACCCTGGCCCGGGCAATTCGTGTTTGCTCGCCCTCGACCCGGCCCAAAACCTGGCCGCCGTCGCTGTGGCAAAGGAAATCGATCTTGTCGACCCGTCGACCGGCACGGTCAGCAGACAGCTGAACCCGGCCTCTCTTTCGGGTCCAGTGGCCACCGGCAGCCCCGGGGTCATGGCCTTCAGCCAAGACGGCTCCCAGCTGGCGGTCCTGACCGACTCCGGCCAGATCGAGCTGTGGAAGGTGAACGCCGGGACCGGTCGGGTGCTGAGCACCACGTTCCCCATCCTCGACGGCGTGGCCTTCGTGGCCGACGGTTCGGAGATGGCGCTCGGAACCCAAGCGGGGACGTTTATCGTGGTCGACATCTCCACGGGCCAGGTGGTCCGCACACTGACCGTGGGACTTCCGGGCGACGGCCTCGAGGTAGCGGCCAATCCAGCCGGGAGCACGCTGGCCGTTGCCGACAGTACGGTCTCGAGTGCCCGGACCACTGTGGTTACGTTGTGGAACACAGCCACATGGACGCAGGAGTCCACCTTGGCCCATTTCGGAGTCATCGGCATCGACCCTTGGCCTTCAGTCAGACCGGAGACCGGTTGGCCATCGGGGAGGCGGACGGGGCGGGGAGCGTTTGGTCCGTGTCGCATGGGGATGAGCTGGCTCCGCTCCTCGGTCAGACCTCCGACCTCGACGCGGTGTCCTTCAGCCCCGACGCCACGAGCGTCCTGGCGTCCTCTTTGGACGGATCCGAGCGCATTACAGGGCGACCGGCCCGGGCCTGGCATCGTTCGGGCTGGACACCGGAGCGCTCGCCCCGGCTTCGCTCGCCTGGAGCGCCCATACGTTCTGGGGGGTCCTCATGTCCGACGCGGGAACCTGCGTGCCGTCGTGCCAGTGGGCGACCTGGGCGTGGCCGGGAGGTTCATTGATCGAGCACCACGACCTCAGTACCGATCCCAACGCCATCGTCGCCACCTCGGGAGCGGCCGTCGCCGTGGCGGCACCAAACGGCTCGGGTCCCACGTGGACGGTCACCGTGTCGGAGGGGGCCCACCTGCACCCCGTCCGGACGCTCGCCGATGTCCCCATCGGCCCGGTGGGGACCGTCACCCCCGCCTTCATGGGCATGAGCGACAATGGGCGCTACCTCGAGCTGGCCTTGGCTGGGGCGACCACCAAAGGTGCGCTGCTACGCACCTACGACTTGCTCACCGGCCACGCCACGGTCAACCGGCTCTTTGCCACCCCGACCACGGCGGTGTGCGGCGTCAACAATGCAACGACCAACACGAACGGCACCGTCGACGTGCTGCTCGACTTCTGCGGTCACATCTGGAGGATCGACTTGGGCGACCACTCGCCACCGCTCCTGCTCAACTCCGGCGGCCGGGCCTCGGCGCTGGCCCTCAACGCCAAGGGATCTCAGCTAGCCGTCTCCTCCTGGGACGGTATTGCCAACATCTTCGACTTGCGCTCAGGGCGGCGGCTCTTCCAGCTAATCGGCAGCGCCGGGCTGACTGACATCGCCTACAGTCCCGATGACCACTACATCGTGACCACCTCGGTCAGCGGCGACGTCCAGACGTGGAGCACCAAAGACGGACGGCTCCTCAGGAGCCAGACCGATCCGAGTGGCACATCGCTCATCGCTTTCGCATCACCGGACCGGATCTCAACACTGGACGACGACGGGAACCTCCGGGTCTGGGGCGTGTGTGGCGACTGCCAGAACGCTGGCGCACTACTGCGTATGGCCCACCACGCCGAAGTGACACCGTTGACTGCGGCCGAGAGCCAGCAGTCCTCACAAGGCTGAAGACCCCAGACCACTGCGGTCAGGCGTGCTGCGCTAGTTGCGAGGAGCCGGCAGCGGTCAGTTTCGGATCGAAACCAGTCGACGCCACTTCCGGCCCACCTCCCAGTAGCCGTGTCCATTCTCGTCGGGGGCGACGGCTACCGCCTGACCCGAGCAACCACCTATGCCCGGACACGATCCTTCGTACTGGGCATCACCGAAGGCGAACACTCCCCGTCGGAGCCCACCATGAAGTGGCCCTTGTGTCGGTCGAGGGAACTGCCCCCACAATGGGAGCGTTGAGATGTCATCCACGCTGGTTCCGGCCGGTCCAAGTCCGATCCCGGGAACAAAGCCATAGAGGTCGGCGTCACCAAACGTGAACAGCCCGTCGGGGCCCACCAGCCAGTAGCGCCGCTCAGATCGAAGTGGCGCCACAGCGTCGTGCAGCCCTTGTAACCCGGCAGGCACCTTCATTCCGGTACTCATCGGGGTGGCGTGCCCCGCGCTAATGGGCGTGTACGGAGCCGAATGAGCATCAATCTCGAAACTCATCGCAGTGCCCAGGTGGGCAAGGGAAGTCTCCCGGAACATTGCCACCAACGCAGCGAAACGGTAGTTTCCCTGGCCTGACCGACCAAAACGGTGATCACCCGAGTATCCATGAAGGAGACGACGGACATGTCATTGGAGTTTGGAGGACCATCCCGGGCTACGCCAGGCGAGCAGCACGTGCCCCCAGGCCGATCATCAGCCGCAGATCCTGGTCTGCGACCACCACCGATCAAGCCGTGACCGTCGCACGGAGTCATCGCCGGGCGGATGCAGCGCATGGGGGGGATACGACCCTCACTGCAGTGGAATCCTCTCGAACCATTGTCGGCCACGAGAGCCTGCGAACACGTGCCCACTAGGTACGGCGGGGAAGAACATTGGGTTCCAAGTGACGCTGGATCCCGGGGCTCGGCTCGACTCTCGATAAGCCCAGAGATCGGCAGGTGGTGGTTCCTCGCCCTGTACGACACACCACTTCTCTTCTCGGGTCTGCTCGATCGGGACGGACGGGTGCTGGATGGAAACCAGGTGTCGATCGAAGGCTGTGGACTAGTTCGAGAGGACATCATCGGTAGGCCGTTTTGGGAGGGCGGCTGGTGGCAACCAGATCCGGATCTGGCCGCGACCATCCGGCGTTGGTGCGACCAAGTCATAGCGTCTGGAAATTCGCTTCGGACGACAACCCGATACTTCCTCGGGGACGGAAGCGTTCGGATGGTCGATTTGGCGCTGCATCCCGTGGTCGACCACGGTACCCACGCTGGAGCGGCCTACATCGTAGCCACCGGACTCGACGTAACCGATGCGCTCAGGGCACGGGCCGAGCGCGAAGAGCGCCTCGCAGTGGAGGCAGATGCTCTGAGAATCGAGGCAGAGGCCAGAGTCCGCGAACTCGAGGTACTCCAGGAGTCGGAGCACTTCATCCGCGACCGGCTAGGGCAATTGGCTTCGGCAGCCATCGACATGGTGGGTGTCGATTCGTTCGAGGGATTGACCCGCCTCGTCTTCGACAAGGCGTTCCCCATCTTGGGGGCAGACGGTGGAGCCCTCATCATCCGAGACCAGCACGAACTGCGCGTCTACTTGAGTGATCGCCTCGATGAAGAGGCGAGGGCGAAGTACGAGCGAGCTCCCTTTGACAGTCCGTGGCCCGGACGACACGTGGCCCGGACAGGCGAACGATTGATCTTTCCGACCCGGGAGGACGGCATCGCCTTTTTGCCGGCGATGGCTCAGGTCTACGAGGACACTGGCCGGCACGCCTGGGCATACGTCCCCCTTCGAGTCAGGGGACGGTTGCTGGGATCCATGGCCGTCTCCTGGCGGGAAGAACGCGATATCGCTGAGGACGAGCTCGGCTTGATCGAGGCAATCGCTGCGCAATGTGCCCAGGTGGTCGAGCGAATCCAGATGACTCTCCTCAATCTGGAAAATGCCAAGCAGCTCGAGCAGATGGTCGAGTCGATACAACGCAGTCTCCTCACCTCCTCACCCACTTCGGATCTGCTCGACATCGGCATGCACTACGTACCCGCCGCGGAGGCAATGCAGGTTGGGGGCGACTGGTACGACGCGTTCACGACCAAGAGCGGCTCGACCCTGCTACTGGTGGGCGACGTCGCTGGGCACGACGGAGATGCTGCGGCAGGAATGGCCCAGTTGCGAAACCTCTTTCGCGGTCTCGCCCTCGCCGGAGAACACGGTCCATCCCGTCTTCTCGACCTGCTCGACGAATCCATTGCCGCACTGGACCTGCGGGTGCTGGCCACACTCCTGGTTGCAGAGGTCCGGGCCGAGACGGTCGGTGGGTTCACGGTGCGGTGGGCCAACGCCGGGCACCTCCCACCCCTCCTGAAGCACGCGGGCGGGGAGGTCGTTGTCATGCCTACTACGCCTGACCTGCTCCTTGGGGTCGGTTCCGACCACCCGCGCCGGGAGCGCTCAATGGCATTGGGCGCCGAGGACACGCTCCTCCTGTACACCGATGGCCTCGTAGAGCGCAGAGGAGAAATCGTAGACGTCGGAGTAGACCGGCTCACCACCGTCTTCGCCGGCCTCCGCACCAGTACTTCGTCGGAGGCATGCGCTCAGGTCGTCGAGCACATGCTGCCCTCCGCTCCAAGAGATGACGTTGTCGTCCTGGCCGTTCGGGTCCTGGATTCCCCCGCTCTGCCAGCACACTGATTCCCGCGACCGAAGCGAGAGGCCAGAGTAGTCCGTCGCCCCGATGTCGGCGCGGCTGCACGACCCCGAATCGCCTCCGTCCCCCCGTCCCAGAGGATTGCCAGCCTTGGCTCCCGGGTAGGGACACAGCGAGCCGGCCCGGGAGAGAACTTTGCCAACACCCCCGTAGTCGAGGACGCCCGCGAGCGACTGCGGAAGACAGCATCCGGGGTCACCGTGGGATCGCACCAACGACGGCGATCATGACTAGACCGATCATCGGCAGTACCACCCGTCGATTGTCTGTCGACGGCCGGTCGGTGGAAGGGGTTGACCTTGAGTACCCGAGCGCAGTGGCGCAGGTGGTGGGCTCCCGGTCCTGGAATCTGCAGAGGGTGCCAAGTGCTCAACGCGACCTATGGCGGCACGCGCCGCCTTCGCTCGCCGCCAGCAGTTGAGCGATGTCATCGAGCCTGCAAGCTCGGCCTGGACGGCCCGCCCATCGGGTGACCGACTCGTAGGACGCCGCACCCGCGAAGCGGTCGCCATCGGTGGCGCTCGTTGCCGTGCAGCCGGGCCGGCCCAGGTCGGGCCCCGTGCGCCCGACATCAGGCCGAATCGGCGAGCTCAGTCAGAAGCTCGAAGCTCGCGCTTCAGAACCTTCCCCGACGGGTTGCGCGGGAGCGCGTCGAGAAACGTGATCGATTTGGGGACTTTGAAACGGGCCAGCTGGGCATGACAGTGGTCGAGAAGTTCGTCAGGCGTTGCTGGACTCCCAGGGCGCAAGACGACGAAGGCCACAGGGACCTCACCCCATCGGTCATCCGGGCGACCGACAACGGCCACTTCGAGCACGGCGTCATGTTCATAGAGCACCCGCTCGATCTCCGAACTGGCGATGTTCTCACCGCCCGAGACGATCATGTCCTTGAAACGATCGACGATGTAGAGGTAGTTGTCTTCGTCCCGAACTCCCACATCCCCGGTATGGAACCAACCCCCGGCGAACGCTGCCGCAGTCGCGTCGGCGTCTCTCCAGTAGCCCTTGAACACCTTCGGCCCCCGCAGGACAACTTCCCCTCGGTCCCCCGCCGCCATCGATCGTCCCTCCTCATCCCAGATATCGAGCTCGAGGTACATGCAGGGACGACCGACGCTCCCGAGCTTGGTGATCATGCTGTGCCGATCGAGAAAGGTGTCGCCAGACACCGTCTCGGTGAGGCCATACGCATCGGCGAACCACGCCGACGGGAATGTGGCCTGGAGCCGCTCGATGAGCGGTATGGGCATCTTCTCGCCGCCGTTGATAACGACCCGCACGGATGACAGGTCACGCTGTTCGATGCCAGGCAGCGCCATGATGGCGCTGACCATGGCAGGGGCCAGCCAGACGGTCGTCACTCCCGATCGCTCCAGTTCATCCACCACCTCCGGTGCGTCGAACCCACGATGGATGATCGTGGTGGCTCCGGCCGCGATCAGCGACGTGGTGGTGAGGTCGAGCGCGCCGACATGGTAGAGGGGGCCACAGGCAAGTCCGAGGTCCGAACTCGTGAAGCCGAACTCGATGATGTGAGCGAGGTTCTTCCAAGCCAGGTTGGCGTGAGTGATCATGGCCCCCTTGGGCCGACCGGTGGTCCCCGAGGTGTACATCAGACGGTGGACATCGTCGGCCGCCATCGGAGCATGCGCCATGCCGCCCAACTCAGAGCGAAGATCAGCGAGGGTGGTCCAGTGGTCCGCATCCACCGCCGAAATGCTCATTCGCACCAGTCCCTGCTCCGGGCCCCTGATGGCCTCGTCGGCGACGCCGACCAGTGGTTGGTCGCAGACGATCGCGGAGGCCCCTGAGTGTCCGAGGATGTACCTCACCTCCGGTGCGGCGAGCCGCCAGTTGATGGGCATGGCGATCGCCCCGAGATAGTTGGCGGCAAAGATCACCTCCAGGTACTCGGGGCAGTTGTACGAGAGCAGCGCCACGACATCACCAGGACCGACCCCGCGTCGGGCAAGACCGTCAGCCAAAGCAACGGCCCGCTCGGCCATCTGGCCATAGGTGGTCACCTCGCCCTCGAACACGGTGATCGCCTTCTCCGGAGTACGGATCGCGTGATGAGCGAGTACGGCGAACCAGTTCATGTCCGGCTCCATGAGATGTCCAGAGCTCATGGAGCACCCTTCACCAGATCGAGCCGGGACCCAGAGCCTGTGTCGTGAGCACACCGCTCCGAAGCGGCCTTCCGGGCAGGTGGCCCGCTAACCTCGCAGCCAATGGTACGGACGCAATCAGCCGGTGGGTCCCCACGCAGGGCCAATTGGCAGGCGCGACGCGAGGTGATCATCGACACGTCAGCTCCCGTCTTCGCTCGACGGGGCTACCACGCCACAGGCATCATGGAGCTCTGCGCGGCGAACGACCTTGGAAAAGGCGCCTTGTACCACTACATCGGCTCCAAGGAGGAGCTGCTGGCCGCTATCCACGACCGGGTGATGGACGAGGTGATGCTCGGTGCCGAGCGCGTCGCCCAGGCCGGCGGCTCTCCTTCGGAGCAGTTGGCCATGCTGGGTGATGAGCTGCTCGACGTGATCCACCGATACCCGGACCATGTCTGGGTCTTCCTGCACGAGTTCCCCGCCCTCACTGGTGAACGGGCCGAACAGTTCCGAAAGCGGCGTCGAGAGTACGAACGACGGGTCGAGGCCGTGCTGCAGGCCGGGGTCGATTCGGGAGAGTTCCGTGAGATGGACCCGAGACTCACCGCCATGGCTTGGCTCGGCATGCACAACTACACCTACCTCTGGCTCAAAGCGGGCGGGCCGCTGTCGGCCAGGGACGTGGCCAAGCCCTTTGCTGACATTTTCATGCACGGCATCAGCAATCCGGACCTCCACGCCAACGAGTAGTCCCATTCACGGGGCAGAATATCCGCCGTCGACGACGATCGCCGATCCGGTCGTCCAGGTCGAGGCATCGCTGGCCAGGTAGGAGTAGGCGCCGGCGATGTCAGCAGCCGATCCAAGCCCGAGAGGGTGTCGTTCGGCCATGGCCTGAAGAGCCTCGGGCGGTAGGTCCGTATGGATCGCAGACAGGAACGTACCCGGACAGACGCAGTTGACCCGGATCCCGTCGCGGGCGTATTCGACAGCTGCGACCTTGGCCAACTGGATCACCGCGGCCTTCGTCGCGCAGTAAGGAGCGGCATGCGACCACGCCGTCAGGCCGGCGACAGATGCGGTGAGCACGATCGATCCAGAACCTTGCCGGCGCATCACGGCGACCGCAGCACGGATACCGTTGACGGCGCCAAGAACGTTGATCCGAAAGGCACGCTCCCAATCTTCGGTGCTCAGATTGTGGATCCGACCGTTGGGGGCCAGAACTCCGGCATTGCTGATCAGAACGTCGAGATGGCCAAAACGGTCGACGGCCAAGGAGACCACGGATTCCACCTCGGAAAACTCGCTGACGTCGGCGAGCTTCGTCACCACCGACCCGTCGGCTGCGGGGAGACCCGCGAGGGTCGCTTCGAGCGATGATTCGCTGACGTCGCTGAGCACCAAGTCAGTGGAGGGCTCGCCCGCCAGCCGATTCGATACGGCCGCACCGAGCGCACCACCGGCACCCGTGATGGCCACGATCCGTCGAGGCTCGCTCATACCAGCAAGTATCCGCCATCGACGCTGAACACCGTGCCGGTGACAAATGCAGAGGCGTCAGAGACCAGGAACTGATAGGCACCGGCCAGTTCAGCTGGCGCGCCCCAACGCCGCTGAGCCGTGTGCCCGGTGATGGCAGCTGAGAGCTTCGGATTGCTCTTCCAGCTGTCGGCGAGTGGCGAGTCGAACCATCCGGGGGCCACCACATTGACGGTGATACCGGCGGCGGCCAGGTCCAGCGCCAAGCTCTTGGCCACACCGACCAGGCCGGCCTTGGAGGCGCTATAGGCAGCCAGCCCCTTGCGGGGCCGCTCCCCGAGGACGGAGCCAGTGAAGATGAGCCGGCCACCGTCACCCATCACCCGGGCCGCCGCCCGGGCGCCGAGGAAGGCACCGGTCAGGTTGACTTCGAGGATCCGCCGCCAAACCGCAGCCTCTGTCTGGAGTGGACCGCCCACCGTCGGAGAAATTCCTGCGTTGCAGATCCAGGCGTCGACGCCGCCCCATTCCGCGACCGTGGCATCGGCCACCCCTTCGTTGAAGTCCTCGTCGGTCACGTCGCCGCTCAGTACGAGTGACGATCCCGGAAGTGCCTCGGCCACGGCCTTCAGGTCCCTCTCCGTGCGAGCAACCAGCGCTACCGAGGCGCCGGCCCCGGAGAACGCATGAGCGAGCAGGGCGCCCAGGCCCCGGCTGGCGCCGGTGATCACGACCCGTTTGCCCGAGACCGCGCCGGGACTGGGAAAGGATCCGGGGATCTCGATTTCACCGATCATCGCTGTTCCCTTTGTTGTACCGACCGACCGGTATACTACACGAGTCGTGACCGTCGATCGATCCTCCCCGCCCGCATTCTCGATGGTTGACCTCCTCGAAATGCACCGCCGAATGTTGTTGATTCGCGGCTTCGAGGAGCGGGTGGCAACCCTCTACCGGGACGGCGAGGTTCCCGGCTTCGTGCACCTCTCGATCGGACAGGAGGCGACGGCCGTCGGTGCATGCTGGTCACTCGGTGCGGCGGACGTGATCACCTCGACGCACCGCGGTCACGGCCACTGCCTGGCCAAGGGGCTGGACCCGCTCGGGATGTTCGCTGAGCTGATGGGCAAGGAGCGGGGAACGAATCGCGGTCGCGGAGGATCCATGCACATTGCTGATCCGAATCTTGGAGTCTTTGGAGCCAATGGGATCGTGGCGGCAGGCCTCCCGATTGCCGTGGGGGCAGCGACCGCAAGCCAGCTGCGCTCCGATGCCAGTGTCGCCGTGGCCTTCTTTGGCGACGGCGCCTCAGCGCAAGGAGCGTTCCACGAAGCCTTAAACCTCGCCGCAGTGTGGGCGCTACCCGTGATCTTCTTCTGTGAGAACAATGGCTATGCCGAGTTCTCGCCCGTAGCAACGCAGCACGCAGCATCGCTCGAGCAGCGGGCTGCGGGCTACGGCATCCGCTACGTCGCCGTCGACGGCAACGATGCCACGGCCACCGCACTGATCATGGAGCAGGAGGTAACCGCCGCCCGCTCGGGTGGTGGGCCTGCCCTCATCGAGGCCGCGACCTACCGTTGGCACGGTCACTACGAAGGTGATCCCCAGCGCTACCGTTCACCGGAGGAAGTGAGTGACTGGGAGGCACGTGACCCGCTGCTCACACACGAGCACAAGCTCCGGGCGGCCGGATGTGGAGACGACGAGATCAAGGCACTCGAGGTCTCGGTGTCCGAGGAGCTGGATCAGGCCGTCGACGCCGCTCGTCGGCTCTCCAACCCCGAGGCGGCCACATTGGGCGACTTTGTGGTTCGGGCCAGGCCGATCCGGGAGGAGCCCTCTCCCCGCCAGACGATGCACCCATCTTCCGCACAATGGACGCCATCCATTCGGCCATCGAGGCCGAGCTCGCCGCGGACGAGCGGGTGTTCGTTGCCGGAATCGACGTGGGCGCCGGAGGGAACGTCTTCGGGCTGACCCGAGGACTCGCCGACCAGTTCGTAGGCCGAGTACGTGACACTCCGATCTCAGAGACGGCGATCGTGGGCCTCGGGGTGGGGGCGGCGATGGCCGGGATGCGACCCGTGGTCGAGATGATGTACCTCGACTTCCTCGGCGTCTGCTTCGACCAGTTGCTCAACCAGGCGGCCAAGCTTCCCTTCATGACCGGAGGGGCGGCCGAGATGGCGCTGACCGTTCGAACTCAGTTCGGAGCAGGGCGTTCGTCGGGGAGCCAGCACTCACAGAGCCTGGAGGTGCTGCTGGCACATATTCCGGGGCTGACGGTGGTGATGCCTTCGACACCAGCCGACACCTACGGCCTGCTCCGCGCCGCCATTCAGGACCCGAACCCGGTGATCTTCATCGAGAACCGCTTGCTCTACGGCATGAAAGGACCGCGACCTCCACACGACCACATCCTCCCCATCGGCAAGTCCGCCGTCGTACGCACAGGAACCGACGTGACCGTCGTCTCCGTCTCTCGCATGGTCCACGAGGCGATTGCCGCCGCTGATCACGTGCGCGGTGAGGGGATCTCCGTCGAAGTGATCGACCTCCGGACCGTCGCTCCTCTTGATGTCGGGCCGATCCTGGAGTCGGTGCACAAGACGAGCCGCCTGCTCATCGCCCACGAAGCCGTGGTTCCGTTTGGCATCGGTGCGGAGATTGCGGCGACGGTGGCCCGGGAGGGGTTCTGGGATCTTGACGCGCCTATCGAGCGAATCGGGGCCGCACCGACGCCACCGCCGTATTCCCCGGACCTCGAGCGGGCCTGGCTCCCCGATCGCGCCAACATTGCCGAGGCCCTACGGCGCCTCGTCACCGTCTAACTCAGCAGCCCAAGGCGCGGGCAATCACCAGGTGCTGGATCTCGTTGGTACCCTCCCCTATCTCGAGCACCTTCGAATCACAGTAGAAGCGGGCGACCGGCGTCTCGAGCATGTACCCGAGTCCACCGTGGATCTGGACGGCCTCGGACGCGGCCCAGGCCGCAACCCGGCTGGCCTTGAGCTTGGCCATGGCCGCCTCCTTCAGGAAGGGTTGCCCGACATCCCGAAGGTAGGCGGCCCGATAGGTCAGCCACCGCGCCGCTTCGAGTTCGGTGGCGATGTCGGCCAGCTTGAACTGCACGGCCTGGAACTTCGAGATGGGCTGCCCAAACTGCACCCGTTCGACCGCATAGGCGGTGGCGAGTTCGAGGACGGCCTGCGTGAGGCTGAGCGACAGTGCCGCGATCGAGATGCGTCCGACCTCAAGGGTGCGCAGGAACTGACTCAGTCCCAGGTTTGGATCGCCTAGGAGCTGATCCTCAGGAACCCAGACGTCGTCCAGATACAGTTCACGGGTGTCGAGGCCGCGCCACCCGATACCACGCATCTTCGGTCCCATGGTGAAGCCAGCCGTCTCCTTCTCGACGATAAAGCTCCCGTACCTTGGCCTTTCGCCCTCGATCGGCTCGATCCGGGCCAGGAGCGTCACCCCGAACGACATGTCGGTCCCCGCATTGGAGATGAACGTCTTCCGGCCGTTGATCAACCAACCACCGTCTCGTCGTTCAGCCCGGGTCCGAATGCCCCGAGTGTCAGATCCGGCGTCCGGCTCGGTGAGCCCGAAGGCACCGAGCACGCGCCCCTCGGCCAGAGGGCGCAACCAGCGCTCCCGCTGGCCGTCGGTACCGAACAGATAGAGGGGCAGCGAGCCGATCGTAACGTGTGCCTGCCACGCGGCGGCAACCGACTGGTCGGCCTGTCCGATCTGCTCCATTGCGGCGACGAATCCGATCGTCGACATCCCGATCCCACCCCACTTCTCCGGGATGAGCATGCCGAGCAGTCCGAGCTGGCCCATCTCTCGAAGCAGGTCGGTCGGGCACCTGGCCTCGTCCCACGCCTGCGGGGCGCGACGGGCTATCTGCTCTCGGGCAAAGCTACGACACAGGTCTACGAGGTCCTGCTCGGATTCGTTGAGCGAGAGGTCCATGAATGTCCCTAGCGGACCGATCCGTCGACGGCTCGCTTCTCAGCCGGCATCCGAGGGCCCCCCGTCGGGGCGCAGGTGGGCCATGAAGGCGGCAGACCATCCCATGAGGTCGGTGGGGATGTAGTAGCTGGTGTCATCGTTGATGGTTGCCCAGTGTTGGGCCACGTCCTCAACGGTGGGATCCGGAGTCGTGTGAACGTAGCCCTCGGTCGAGGCAATGAAGATGCGGGCGAATCGGCCAAAACCAGCTGCGTAGATTTCACCGCTGACAGGGCACGACTCATGGGCGAGAAAAGCGACCATGGGTGCCACCAGAGTTGGCGACATCCAGGGCGAAGGACCGCCGCCGCCCGTCGCGTCCGTCTCGGATGCGGCCTGGCCGGCCATCCGGGTGAAGGCCGCTGGAGCGATGAGATTGACCTTGATCCCGTGGTTGACCCCAGCGGTGCTGAGGCTGCGGGCGAGCCCGATTACCGCCCCTTTTCGCGGTCGCATAGGAGAGATTCTCGGGTAGGCCAAACAGCCCGGAGGAAGTGGTCATGACGATCCGGCCGTACGCCTGGTCGACCATGTGCGGCCAGGCGGCGCGGGTGGTGTTGAACGATCCCATCACGTGCACGGCCAGGTGCCCGGCGAGATTGTCCAGGTCGGCGTCAGGGAGCCCCGCCCAGCGGATGATTCCGGCGTTGTTGACCAGAATGTCGATCCGACCGAATCGTTCGACGGCCGCATCGATGAGCGACTGGCCGCCCTCCACGGTGGACACGTCGCTGTTGTCGGCCATCGCCGCTCCCCCGCGGCGGCGATCGCCTCAGCGACGTTGGATGCCACCCCGGGGTCCGTTCCCGTCCCATCGATGGCACCGCCCAGGTCGTTGATCACGACGCTGGCCCCGCGGTCAGCCAGCAACTGGGCGTAGGCCTTGCCGATTCCCCGTCCTGCTCCGGTGACGACCGCGACACGGCCCTCGAAGCTCAGTTCCTCCACCACCACACGTCCTTCGCTGCTGCCGAATCGGATACGACCTTGGAGGTCAGGGCCGCCTTGGCGATGACCAGTCGGTGGGTCTGCCTGACGCGGCCCCGCAGGGGCCGTCCTAGGCCCGCGGGGCGCCGGCAGTCACCGGAGCATCGAATCCAAGTAGGCCACCCAGCGTCCCTCCCACCATGGCTGCACGTTCCTCCGCCGGAACGTCGGCGAACAGCCTCTCCATCAGCTTGCGGGACCCACGGAACGTCCCTTCGGCGTGCGGATAGTCGTTCCCCCACACGACAGTGGACAAACCGGTGATGTGCCGACAGGCCACCGCCACGGGGTCATCCTGGAAGGACACGTGGAACTGGCGCCGGACGTACTCGCTGGGCATCAGTGGATAGGGCCACTTCTCGTTCAGACGGAACAGCTGGGCCATGCTGTTCTGCTCCGCTGGGGGCAGAGATTCGTCCCAGTAGCCCAGCCACCAATCGGGGTCCTGGCCGATCCCGGTGACCCAGCACTTGTCCATGCTGCCGACCAGAGAGGCAAGCCAATGGGCGTTGAACTCGATCAGCGCAAAATGGAGATCGGGGTAGCGCTCGGGCACGCCCCCGCCGATGAGTTGGCATATGACCTGCTGGGGGACGATGGTGCTGTAGATCGCTTGGGTGACCATCCGCTTTGACGCCGACTTCTCGGTCACCGGTTGGTTCACCTGGGCAGCTGACTCCATGACCACCTTGAGCGTGGTGGCTTCGGGATCGTTGACTTTCACCCCACCGGTCTGGGTGTGGATGAACACGTGCACCCCGTTCGCCTGCGCCGCCGCCCAGACGGGGTCGAAGTCCCGCGAGTAGTAGGGCTTGGGCGGGACCGACGGGAGCAGGATCGCTCGGAATCCGCCGGCGGCTACTCGTTCGATCTCGGCCACCGCGTCCTCGACGTCGGTAAGGGGAATGGGGGCTGTGGGGACAAGGCGCGAAAAATACGGTGAGAACCGCTCCATGATGTAGTCGTTGTACACACGGGCATGGGCCAAGGACAGCTCATGGTCGTCGGAATAGAGACCGAACAGGGAAAGGTTCGGATGCATGACCCCCACGTCCACCCCGTCAAACTCGAGATCCTCGATAATCATCTCCGGGTCGCCTTCGGGCATCCGCCCGCCAGTCTGGCGGTACCGTGAGATGGTCCAGCCCTCGAATCCCGGGGTGTGCAGACGCCGGAAGATCCGGGCCCCGCCTTCGACGAGCGGCTCGATCTCGAAGTCGTCCTCCCAAACCCCGCGGTCGCGCAAATGCTTGGGCAGGCGGGTGACGAAGAGGTCGGTGGGTTCGAGGATGTGCCCATCGGCGGATATGACCAGTTGCTTCTCTGTCATGGTTGAGACCTTCCTGCGCCTAGGCGCAAGATCGTGATGACCGAGCAGGGGCGAACGCGGTACCCTGCGGCCAGAGTGTAGACCAACCGGTCGGTACAGGCAACGCGGACAGACGGTCCGGCGGGGCGCCCCGGCCAGAGGGAGACGTACGGTGACGCAGCGGTGGAAGCAACGCCCAGCGGGGTCGACCTGGGGCGACTGGGGCGAGGACGACGAACTCGGCCGCATCAACCTCCTCACCCCCGAGAAGGTGCTGGAGGGCGTGCGGGAGGTCGAAGCCGGTGTCAGCTTCTGCCTGAGCCTTCCCCTCGACTACCCGGGGGGTACAGCATTGAACCAACGTCGGTACCCGCCGGTGCTGGCCCCGACCGAGAACATGCAGGGCGACCCCGACACCTTCTACAACATCCGCATGAGTCAGATGGAGAACTGGGGAGATCCCAAATACGTGGATGTGTGGGCTGACGATGTGGTGACCCTCTCGCTGCAGTACTCGACGCAGTGGGACTCACTCGCCCATGTCGGCGCCGAATTCGACGCCGATGGCGACGGCGTTGAAGAGGCGGTGTACTACAACGGGTACCGCGCTGGGATCGACCTGGTCGGGCCGAAGGCCGATGCTGCCGGTGACGGGGGCAACCACCGGTGTTTCGCCCACCACCTCGGTCTCGAGCACATGGCCTACCAGGGCGTCCAAGGGAGGGGCGTCCTCGTCGACCTAGCCCACCATCTGGGACATGACTGGCGGGGCGTGGACCTTCAGATGCTTCAGGAGATCATGGACGGCCGACAATGTTGTCGTCGAGCCGGGCGACATCCTCCTGCTGCATACCGGATTCGCCACCGAGATCCTCAACTGGAACCGCGAGCCCGACCCGGTGAAGATCCACACCTTGTGCACCTACCTGGATGCCAGGGACGAGTCCCTGCTGGAGTGGATCAGCGACTCCCAAATCTCAGCGCTGGTGGCAGACAACTACGCGGTCGAGGGCTGACCGGTAGGGACCGCGACGAGAGTCGGCACTCGTTCCTCCCCATCCACCATCTCTGCCTCTTCCGCCTCGGCGTGCCCTTGGGGGAGATGTGGTACCTGCACGAGCTGGCTGCGTGGTTGCGCGAGCACAATCGAAGCCGGTTCCTGCTCACCGCACCCCCGCTGCGATACCCGGAATCGTGGGCTCCCCGCTGACGCCGGTCGCGACTGTCTGACCGGCGGGTCGCTGAGCGGGGTCCGTCAGCCGACCTCAGGCGGCGGCTTCGGCCTGTTCGGACGAACGCGACAGCCTGAACGCCTCGTAGTCGTTCTCGACGACTCGCCTGATCTCCTTGAACAGCTTGGGTCGCCCCCCCGAGTTCAGGAGGTACCGACGCGGCTTCCCGGGAATGTTGCTTCCGAAGTAGTAGCTGCTCTCGCCGAAGGGCGACGCCGCCGCACCGGTATCCATCATCTTCGTCCACCGATCCTCGGCCTCGGGGCCGACCTCGATCGTGTCGTAACCATGGTCGCGCAGGTAGACGAGGGTCTCGGTGACGAAGTCCACCTGGTCACCGTTGTACCGAGGATTGTTCCCGGCCGCTGCATGAGGTCCGCCAGGGAAGAAGAGGTTCGGAAAGCCAGCGCTCTGGATGCCGAGGAACGTCTTGGGGCCGTCCGCCCAGTAATCCTCGAGCGCCAGGCCGTCCCGGCCCAGAATCCCCAGGCGCAGGCAGTGCGCCGGTGCCGAAGTCGAAGCCTGTCGCCCACACGATGATGTCGAATTCCCGCTCCCTCCGGTCGTCTCGATTCCGGACTCGGTGACCCGCACGATCGGCGTCTCCTTGAGATCCACGAGCGAGACCTTCGGGTTGTTGAACGCCTCGTAGTAGCCGGTCACGAAGGGGGGCCTCTTCTCGGCGTACAGATGGTCCTTGGGAATCAGTCTCTCGGCCGTCTCGGAGTTCTTGACGATGCCCCGAATCTTTTCCGCGATGAACTCGCACCACAGCGCATTGGCGGCGTGGTTCACGGTCAGGTCGGTGTAGTTGCTGGTCAGCTTCGAGAACCCGGGGCTGTTCCACATGGATTCGAAGAAGGCCAGGCGTTCGCTGAGTCGGAGTCGTCAAAGGTCTGACGATCGTGCGTGAGGTGAAGAAATCCCGAGGGCGATGTGTTCAGCGTTTGGCACATGGACTCGAAGTCCGTCCTGAGCTGCGCCTGCTCCTCGCGCGTGATCGGTCGGTTGTTGAGGGGCGTGCACCAGTTCGCCGACCGTTGATAGACCGTCAGGGAAGCAACCTGGGTCGGCGATGGCCGGGACCACCTGCACGCCGCTCGATCGCGGTACCGATGACGGCCACCCGCTTGCCTTCGAAATCGACGGACTCCGCCGGCCACATGCCCGTGTGGTACGACTCACCTCGAAAGTCAGCGCGTCCAGGAACTTCGGGGAAGAACGGCACCGACAGGACGCCGGTTGCCGCCACGAGGAATCGGGCACGGTACTGCGGCGCCACTGCCCGTCGCCACCTCCCAAGTTCCCGAAGTCTCGTCGTAGATCGCCGACGTGACACTGGCGCCGAAGCGCATCTGGCGCCGAAGGTCGAATCGGTCGACCACATGGTTGAGATATCGCTCGATCTCCGGCTGCTCAGCGAAGTGCTCCTGCCACTCCCACTCTTCGAACAGCTCCTTCGAGAAGAGGTAGGCGTAGGTGTAACTCTCAGAGTCGAACCGAGCCCCGGGATAGCGGTTCCAATACCACGTACCCCCCACTCCGTCACCGGCTTCGAGCAACAGAGCGGAGAATCCAGCCTCACGTGCCCGGTACAGCTGATAGATACCGGTCACACCAGCGCCGATGACCAGCACCTCCACGTCGGCGACATGGCGCCCGGGACGCTGGTCCTGTGCAGGTTCGGGGGATGTCATGGGCCTCCGCGTCAGCTAACCCGTGCAGTTCGCCAGTGACCATCTGAGGGACCTGTGACAAGCACCTAGGGCACCGGCGCAAGATTGTACCGACCGGTCGACCGGTGAGTATACACTCTCCAAAACGCCTGCAACAGAGGAGGGGTTCCAGCGTGGCGATCGCGGATCGGAGAGGATCGGCACTCCCGGTGCCATACGCCATGGAGTTCCCCGACCGAGCTCCCAAAGAGCGCTATTTCGACCCGGACTTCTACCAGATGGAGGTCGATCTGCTGTGGCCACGGGTCTGGCAGATGGCGTGCCGACTCGAGGAGATTCCCGAGGCGAACGACTTTGCCGAGTACGAGATCCTCGACCAGTCGGTCATCGTGGTGCGGACTGACGAGGGAGGGGTGAAGGCATTCCAGAATGCTTGCCGTCACCGTGGCGTCAAGGTGGCCGAGGGTCGGGGAACGTGCGAGAGCGGGTTCATCTGTCCGTTCCACGGGTGGTGCTACGGACCGGACGGGACGAATACCTTCGTCACCCGTTCCAAGACTTTCGCCCAGCACAACCTCGATCCGCAGGACCTGAACCTCACGCCCGTCCGATGCGAAGCATGGGGCGGGTGCGCGTGGATCAACTTCGACGACAACGCTCCTCCCCTCCGGCAGTGCATCGAGCCGTTCGCCACCATCCTCGACGCGTGGGGATTGGAGTCGATGCGGGCCGAATGGTGGTATGCGTGTCGTCTCCCCGTCAACTGGAAGCTCGCCGAAGAGGCCTTCATGGAGCAGTACCACGTGGTGGAGACCCATCCTCAGCTCGTCATCCCCGGAAGGGTTCCACCCCGTAACGGTGGGGTGGCCGACCCCCAAGCACTCATCGATGCGGAGATCCACTACCTCCGCACGATGAGCGAGGGCATGGCCGGGATGGTCCACGCCAGCGACGTACGGGTCGCCGAGGGTCTGCGGGACATCGAACTCCCGGCCGACCCTGCTCTGGCCATGTCCACATGGCATCGGGCGCTGAACGACGCTGTCGTCCTCAGGCACCGGGAAGCGGGGGCGGCCATCCCCGACCTCAACAAGCTCGAGGAGCAGGGACTCAACGAGCCCATGGGCTACTGCTTCCCTCACTTCTTCGTGCTGCCCATGTACAGCAGCGCCTCCTCGTACCGCTTCCGCCCCCTGGGGCCAGAGGAGACCCTGATGGAGATCTGGTCGCTGACCCGCTTCCCCGAGGGCGAGGAGCCCGAACGGCTGACACCGCCGGAACCTTGGGAGTGCGACGATCCACGATGGCCGCCCATCCCTGCCCAGGACTTCTCGAATCTGCCCCGGCAGCAGCGTGGGCTCCATGCCAGCGGGTTCGAGTACATGCGCCTGTCCGAACAGGCCGAGGGGGGAATCGCCAACTTCGAGCGAACCGTCGACGGCTTCCTCGCCGGCCTCCCCTACGACAAGCTGCTGCCGGCCCTACGAGCAGTCAATGTGAACCCTCTCGAAAGCCCCGTGGCCGACATCAGCCTCTGATGGCTGGTGTCGGCTCGATGACCCGATGACGACTCTGGGAAGTAGCCCATGTCCACGAAGATGACCCAAGCCGAGGTAGCTGAGGGCGTTCGCACTGCGCTCGCCCTGTACACCCAGGCCCTAGACGACGGTCGGACCGACGATGTCGTCGCCACCTTCTGCCCCGACGGTACCTGCGAGATCCCCGGCATGGGCATTCACCGGGGACACGGCGCCCTCTCCGATGCCTACTCGAGATGGAAGCCGCAACGGCCCCAGCGGCATCTCGTGCTCAACACCGTGGTGGGTGAGTGGAACGGCACCGAGGCCACGGCGACCAGTGACGTCGTATTCGTGCTGCTGGGCGAATCCGGGTGGGACATCCAGCTCATCGGCCGTTACGACGACGTGCTCCACCGAGACGGGGACGCCTGGCGATTTCATTACCGCAAGGCCAACTTCGTCACCTCGGACAAGGGGACACCATGACCGACGCCACCGTGGACTACGACGCCCTTGACTTCTTTCGGGGCGACGAGCTGGTCGACGATCCGTACCCGTACTTCGACTGGCTGCGGGAGCAGTGCCCGATCCGCCAAGAGGCGCATCAAGGCGTCTTCATGGTCACCGGCTACGACGAGGCCTGTGCGGTGTACACCGACACGGACACATTCTCGTCCTGCAACTCGGTGACCGGGCCGTTTCCCGGCTTCCCCGTTCCACTCGAGGGTGACGATATCAGCGGGCTGATCGACCAGCACCGCAACGAGTTGCCGTTCAGCGACCAACTCACCACCATGGACCCACCCGCACACCGTGACCACCGACACCTCGTCATGCGCCAGCTCACTCCCAAGCGGTTGAAGGACAACGAAGCGTTCGTTTGGCGACTCGCCGATCGCCAGATCGATGAGATCATGGTGGGTGCAGAGTGTGAATTCATCGGCGACTACGCCAACCCATTCACGCTGTTCGTCATAGCCGATCTCCTTGGGGTTCCCGAAGAGGAGCATGGGGAATTCCGCAAAGCCTTGGCGCGTCGTCCGAGCAGCGCCGCAGTCGGGAGTACCGCTGACGCAATGAGCCATAACCCGCTTGAGTGGCTCTACGACGCGCTTCGGGGGCTACATCGAAGACCGGCGACGTGAACCGCGTGACGATGTACTCACCGCGCTGGCGACGACGACGTTCCCAGACGGGACACTGCCCGACGTTATCGATGTGGTTCGCGTCGCTGCCAACCTGTTCGCCGCGGGCCAGGAGACCACGGTCCGGCTCCTCGGGACCTCTCTGCATCTCATCGGCGACGATCCTGAGCTTCAGCAGCGCCTGCGGGATCACCGTGAACTGATTCCGAACTTCGTCGAGGAGGCGCTTCGCTTCGAGGCGCCGGTCAAGGGTGACTTTCGGCTCGCCCGCCGTAACACGACCGTCGGCGGTGTCCACATTCCGGCCGGCGCAACGCTCATGGTGGTCAATGGAGCGGCCAATCTGGACCCCCGTCATTTCGAGAAGCCGTCCGAGTTCCAGGTCGACCGAGCCAACGCCAGAGAACATCTGGCCTTCGGACGTGGCGTCCACAGCTGTCCGGGCGGGTCGCTCGCCCGATTGGAGACGAGAGTGAGCATTGAGCGGCTTCTTGACCGCACAACGAACATCGGCATCTCCGAATCGCACCATGGGCCCCGGGGAAGCCGCCGCTACCAGTACATGCCGACCTACATCCTGCGCGGCCTGACCCAGCTCCACTTGAAGCTCACCTCCGAGGGGACGTCGGCCACCACGTGACCCCGAGAGACAGACTCAACCCCGGGTGGCCTCTCCTCGCCTGGCCCGTAATCTCGACGCAGCCCTAGGAATTCGCCATGCCGTCAGACCGACTCCCACCGTCCTTCCCCAGCTTCGAGCACGCCGAGGACGAACGCCTCCACCGCAAGCAGCGCCTGGCCGCGGCGCTCCGGCTCTTCGGACAGTTCGGCTTCGACGAAGGACTTGCCGGCCACATCAGCGTCAGGGATCCGGAACTACTTGACCACTTCTGGGTCAATCCGCTCGGGATGAGCTTCAGGCTCGTTCGCGTCAAAGACCTCATCCTCGTCGACGACCACGGAACCGTCGTCGACGGAAACTGGCCGGTCAATGCGGCTGCATTCGCCATCCACTCCCAGATCCACGCGGCCCGCCCGGACGTCGTTTCGGCTGCGCACGCCCATTCGGTTCACGGGAAGGCGTGGTCTACGCTCCGCCGTCCGCTCGATCCACTGACGCAGGATTCGTGCGCGTTCTACGGCGATCATGCCGTATTCGAGGACTACACCGGGGCCGTGCTCGAACTGGCCGAAGGCAAGCGGGTCGCCGACGCGTTGGGCCAAAACAAGGCCGTGATCCTGTCCAACCACGGACTGCTGACCGTCGGGCAGACGTCGGTCGACGAGGCCGCCTGGTGGTTCATCACAATGGAGCGCTCGTGTCAGGCCCAACTGTTGGCCGAGGCGGCAGGCCGGCCCGTCCGTATCGACCCTGCGCAGGCGGAGAAGACCGCTCCACAGGTCGGGCCCCCGATGGCGGGATGGCGGGCATTCCAGCCGCTGTACGAGTGGATCGTGAAGATCCAGCCCGATCTGCTCGACCAGTGAGGGGTCATCCATGGCTGACCGCATAGTGCATCAATGGCAAGGGTCTCGACAGAGGAGGTTCAGATGATTGTCGTCATCGTCAAGCAGCCAGTTCGTGCCAAATACGCGGATGAGTGGCCTTCCCTCGTGGAAGAGTTCACGAAGTCGACCCGGGCAGAGCCCGGCAACATCTCATTCGACTGGTACCGCAGTGCTGACGACCCCAATCTGTGGGTCCTGATCGAGATTTTCCGTGACCGCGAATCGGGAGATGCCCATGTCGAGTCGGCTCACTTCAAGTCGGCCATGGAGCAGATGCCCCGCTGGCTCTCGGCCGCTCCGGAGATCATCAACGTCGAGGTACCCGGGGACAGCTGGTCCCAGATGAGCTGAGGACCGGACGTTGGCCCGGCATCCGATGCGCCCATCCGAGTTGGCTTGAACCCCGACCATCGTGCTGCGACGGTCGACACCCGGCGGGGTGTCAGGCCCCGGCGGGGATACACCAATCGATGGCGTCGCTAGCCGAACGGGGTCAGGTGGGGCGTCGGGGAACCCGGCGGCCGGGGCCATCGATGGGGAATCGAACACTTACGGTTCCATATTTTGTCGTCGAGGTCACGGGAAATCCCGAGTTGATGAAGACGTCCATCATCGATCGGTTCTCGGCCAATGTTTGTGCCGAGAACTCCGTGATCCCGTTGGCCACGGCGGCCGTGGCCAGATGTTCCAAGAGACGGGTACCGATGCCCTGGCGCTGGAAATCATCGGCCACGATGAACGCCACCTCGGCCTCGGGAGTCCCGGGAATGCGCTCGTAGCGTCCCACCGCCACCAATCGGCCCTCCGCTTCGGCGATGAGGGCCAGGCGATCGAGGTAGTCGACGTGGGTGAACCGGTCGAGTTCGGTCTCCGAGAGCTTCGTGTGCACGGTGAAGTATCGAAGGTAGACCGAACGGGCTGACAGGTGCTCATGGAAGTCAGTCAAGCGGGGAGCGTCATCGGGTCGAATGGGCCGTAGATGCACCGTGACCCCACCTGTCGTCTGGAGGTCCCAGACCAGCTCCCGTGGATAGCTATCGGGCTCATCCGTCTCGGAACCCGGCCCGTTGTCAGCCACGAAAGGACAGCTGTCGGATCCGCCGACCGGTAATGGTCGTTGGCTCCATGCGAACAAAGGCATCATGTTCGCCACCAGCCCACGGTGTGGTCCCGATCGATCGAACGCGCTCCTGCTCGATGGGGTCGACGATCAGATGACTCGGTCCGGTCAAGAGCACACTCCACCCCTCAGTCAAGGCGTCGTCCACCCGGTCCACCTCAAAGGACGTCTCACCTTCGGTTAAGGCTTCGAGCGCGGAGGATCCGGAATTGGTACGGAACACCACGTCACCGTCGAGCATACGGAAGTTCACGGGCCACGCCACGGGTCCCCGCTGGTCGACGAAGACAAAACGCCCGATGCCGCCCGGAGCGATCAGAGTCATGCACTCGTCAGCCGCCAGGTGTTCGATGGCTGGTCGGGCCGAGGGTTGGGGCCGGCCGGGCGGCGTCTCCTTGCCTCCGCCGGCAATGTCGTCAATGGAGGTGTCGAGCGCCGCAGCCAGCTTCCACAGGGCCGCCCTCGACGGCTGGGAGGCCGGGCTGGACTCCAGCACTCGCACATAGGTGGGACTCATGCCGGCCCGGTGGGCCAGTTCAACGACGCTGAGGCCCAGTTCGCTTCTTCGTTCCTGTACTCGGCGACCGAGATCCCCAACGCCATCCACTTGATTAGCCATCCGAATTCACCGGCATGTCATTCTCCGATGGGTCGACTTCTTGGCCCGGCACGCCCACCGATCGGTCGATTTCGGTCATTGACGGCCCCGAGAGATCCGGACCCATCGATGGCCGGGTCACGACGACGGCACCGCGCAGGTGTCGGGCGCACTGATGGGCCACCGAACCCAACAGAGCGTGCTTGAACCCCCCGTGGCCTTTGGCCCCGAGAACGAGGAGCTCGGCGCCATCGGCTGCGTCCAGCAGGGATGGGACAGGAGCGCCCAGGACGGCGTGCGCCGAGAAGGGCACGTCGGGAGCCCATCGCTCCCTGAAATTCGAGAGCACCGTCAACGATCTCCCGCCCCGCGGCCTCGAAGCCTTGGGGAGGACCGAGCACGAAGGAACCGATCGGTGGGTACTGCCAGGCGTGAAGCGCTTCCACACTTGCCGACCTGACCGACGCCTCCTGCAGTGCCCAGCGGAGGGCCTGCGAAGATCCGAAGGATCCGTCGATGCCCACCACGATGCGGGCATCGACCTCGCGGGCCCGTCTGTCATCGGGGTCCTCGGAGACGACGGCCACCGGACAGTGGGAGTACTGAATACATTGATCGCTCACCGAGCCCAGGAGCAGTTCGTCGAATCCTCCCTTGCCCCGTGCCCCGACGACGAGCAGATCCGCGGTTCGACTGGCCACGGTGAGAGCGAGCGCAGGGGGCGAGACCACGAACTCGGCCTCGACGATCACGGACGGTTGCCGCGTGACGGCAAGTCCGAAGGCGTCGTCAAGTACCGCCTGGCCGGGAGAGATCACGGACTGTCCTTCCTCGTACCAAGACGGGAGATTGTGTGGCCCTCCGAGTTCGGCGAACAGGACGTGCAGCAGACAGCCTTGCCGCTCCGCCTCGTCGCATGCCCATTTGAGGGCCGCTCGGGAATGACTGGACCCGTCGACGCCCACTGCGATCCGACGATGCTCGGTTGCCGGACGCTCCTGAGGTGCCGTCATCGCTAGATCCTTTGCCTGGGGTGGCTCCCAGCTATCGGGGGGTGACCACCATCACATCGTGCTGCCGGGTCCAAGCCAACTCACTCGGGGTCATGGCGATGTCTTCGATGAAGTAAGGGCTGAAGACGGCGGCTGTCGACCGCTCCCTAGTGCTGGTCTTGTGGTTCGTGGCGTACTTCATGACAACCTCCCGCTCGTTCCCGCTGTCTCCAGTACATGCCGTAGCCGGCTGGAGTAGTAGGGCCAAAGGTCACCACGCACGGTATGGGGTCTGACTGCAGACACCGACCCCAAGGAACGGCCCCGCAGATGCGCCCAGCCAGGGCTGTCGTTCACTCCCCTCGCGGGGTCACCTCAGGTGCCGGTCTCGTCCTTGCGGCGAGTCTGAGCGGCGCGCTCGGCCACTCTGGTTGCGTAACTGGCCGCCTGGGTGCGCCGCTCCATCCCCAGCTTGGTCAAGAGGTTGGATACATAGTTCTTCACTGTCTTCTCAGCCAAGAACAGCGATGCGGCGATCTGGCGGTTGGTCTGTCCTTCGGCCACCAGGTCGAGAATGCGGCGCTCCTGGGGCGTCAGGGCGGCCAAGAGGGGGTCCTCATTGGGCCTCGCCTGTAGCCGCTCGACCGCTCGCTCGACCAAGACCGGGTCGAGCAGAGACTTTCCACTGGCCACCTGACGCACATCGTCTACCAGGTTGCTCCCGCCCACCTGCTTCAGAACGTAGCCGGCAGCACCAGCCATGATGGCTGCAAACAGTGCCTCGTCGTCGGCATAGGACGTCAGCATGATGCAGGCGATGTCCGGCTGACTCGCTCTGACCTCCCGGCAGACCTCGATTCCGCTGCCGTCGGGAAGTCTGACGTCCAAAATGGCCACGTCCGGGTGCGTTGGCGGGATTCTCGCTAGTGCTTCCGCACACGTCGCCGCCTCGCCGATGACGGTGAAGTCGTCTTCGGCCTCCAGAAGTGAGCGGAGTCCCGTACGCACGATTTCATGGTCATCGAGGAGGAAGACCTTGATGCTGCTCAACGTTGCTCCCGATGTCGCATGGACTCTGACCCGCCAAATGGCCCCTAGCCAAATGGCCCCTAATAGTGCGCTAGCCTGCTGTAACAGGCCGCCCTGCTGGATAATAGCTGCTAGTGGTCGTCGGAGGCATCGTGCCCTATCGATCAATAGAAGATCCCGTAACACTGCGCAGGGTGCTCGAAGCGACGCTCCTTCTCGAAGCCGATCTCGATCTGGCCACGTTGCTCCGCCACATTGTCGTCGAGGCCCAGTCGATGACCAACGCCCGCTACGGAGCCCTCGGCGTCGTGAGTGAGGACGGTGAGTCCTTGTCGCAGTTCTTGACCGTAGGACTCACCCCCGAAGAGGAGGAGCGGATCGGGCCCCGGCCGACCGGCCAAGGGGTCTTGGGGCTCCTGATCACCGATCCGCGACCCATGCGGACCGCCCAGCTGCAGTCTCATCCCGCAAGTTTCGGCTTTCCCCCGAACCACCCCCCGATGACCTCCTTCCTCGGTGTGCCGATTACCGTTCGCGGCGAGACGTACGGAAACCTCTATCTGACCGACAAGGTGGGATGGTCAGAGTTCACCTCTGACGACGAAGCCCTCATCGGAGCTCTGGCGCTGACCGCCGGGATTGCCATCGAAAATGCCCGCCTCCACGCCCGGGTCCAGGAAGTCGCCATCTTCGAAGAGCGAGATCGACTGGCTCGTGACCTCCACGACACGGTGATCCAACGATTGTTCGCCATCGGCCTGTCCCTACAAAGCATGGTGTCCAATCCATCCGGTGACCTGCAGGTGGAGCGATTGACCCACGCCATCACCGACGTGGACGACACCATCCGACAGGTCCGAACCAGTATCTTCGAGCTCGGTTCCGCGGAAATGGGTCGGAGTCTCCGGTCCGAGGTCCTGTCCTTGGTGGGGGACCTTCGCGCGGTGGTGGGGTTCGCCATCCAGGCATCGTTTGAGGGTCCGGTCGACATCGCAGTTCCTGACAACGTGCACGAGAACCTCCTTGCTGTGATCCGCGAGGCCGTCACCAACATTGGCCGCCACGCTGCTGCGACGGCCGCAACGGTGGCCATCGACGTGTCCTCCGATCAGTGTCGGCTCCGAGTCATGGACAACGGCTGCGGCTTCTCCGATGCCGACGTGGAGTCGGGAGGCCTTGGGCTCGGCAATCTCCGGCGGAGAGCGGAAAAACTGGGGGGCCAGTTCAGTATCGAACGTCCCAGTGCCGGAGGGTCCGAGCTGGTCTGGCAGGTTCCGATCCCGTCCTAGCCGACGCGGGGTGTCGGAACGGCAGACGACACTCCGACTCCCCGGACCTGCCGGATTCCGCGCGATCCCGGCACCGTCCCGGGCCCGGCACAAGGATCTCGTGAAGACTGCAGGCCCCGCGCTGGGTACTGTGCAACCATGCGCGCATGGGTTGTGGACACTCCCGGTTCCGTCGACTCCCATCCCCTGCGGAGGATCGACCGTGACGATCCACAGCCTGGACCGGGACAGTTGCGGGTCAAGGTTCGGGCCTGTGGGGTCTGTCGCACCGACCTCCACCTGGCTGAGGGCGACCTTCGTCCCCGACACGGCCAGGTCGTTCCCGGCCACGAGGTGGTCGGGCTGGTGGAGGAGCTAGGCCGGGACTGCACGCGTTTCCAGATTGGCGACCGAGTGGGTGTGCCGTGGCTCGGGCAGACCTGTGGGCGCTGTCGATTCTGTAGGAGCGGACGCGAGAATCTCTGCCTCAGCCCACGATTCACCGGGTGGGATGTCGACGGCGGCTACGCCGACTTGATCGTCGCGGAGGAGAGTTTCGTCTACCCGATTCCCGATGTGTTCAGCGATCAACAGGCCGCCCCCCTGCTCTGTGCCGGCATTATCGGCTTCCGAGCCCTCCGGCGCTCACAGCTACCGCCCGGCGGAAGACTCGGAATCTATGGGTTTGGAGGGTCGGCTCACCTCACGGCTCAGATCGCCATGGCCGAGGGAGCACGCGTCCATGTCATGACCAGGGCCCCGGAAGCCCGGAGGCTTGCGCTCGACCTGGGCGCGGCCAGCGCAGGTCCGGCCGATGCAGCCCCCCCCGAACCCCTCGACGCCGCCATACTCTTTGCTCCGGTTGGCACGCTGGTACTCCCCGCCTTGGCAGGGCTCGACCGTGGCGGGGTCCTGGCCATTGCCGGAATCCACCTGAGTGACATCCCTGAGCTCAACTACCAGCAACATCTCTTCGAGGAGCGGACGCTCTGCAGCGTGACCGCCAATACTCGAGGCGATGGCGGAGAATTCCTCCAAGCTGCGGCCCGGATACCGGTGCAGGTCTCTGCCGTGCCCTATGGCTTTGATGAGGCCAATCGAGCCCTGAAGGATCTGGCTCACGACCGGGTGAATGGTGCCGCGGTCTTGGTCAACGAACCCGTCTAGGGACTTTCGGCCCTGAAAAAGCGGCATCTCAACGATCAGGGTGTCTTTGATGGAAGCCGATGGCCGCCACTCGTCCCCAGTCGTCACCCTCTCGCGGGAACAGTGCTTGGCCCGACTGGCCCAGACGCCCATTGGGCGGCTCGGCCTGAGCATCGATGCCCTTCCGGTGATCCTCCCCATCCACTTCACCATCTCCGACGAGTCAGTCCACTTCGTCGCCACCCGGGGCAGCAGACTCGAATCGGCCACCACAGGCTCCGTCGTGGCCTTCCAGGCCGATGGGTACGATCGCGAGGAAGGCTCCTGGTGGAGCGTGCTGGTCCAAGGCGTCGCGAAGCCGGTACGAGACCACGATGCCCGGGCGCCACGGGGCAGTGGCTGGTCCGAATCGGCAGGACCGGGCAACAACCTCCGGTTGGGTACCACCAAGATGAGCGGGCGGCTCTTCCCTGACGTCGCTCACCAGCTCTCGGGTACCGAGAGCTGACCGCCGGTAGGCATCCCCTCGTTCGGCGCGACGGCCCACCGACCTGTGACATTCGGCCCTACTGAATGCCGCCTGCCCTCACGAAGATTGGACCAGTGACGCTCACGATGAGGAGGACGGCATGGTGCCAAAGGCGATTGAGGGCGATGATGTCCAGTCGGACCGGTCTGATGCCGTTGCCGCCGCGGGAACCCCAGGGAGTACTGCGGGTCTCACGCTAGAGAGCCCAGTGGAGGGCGAGGCCACCTTCGACAGTGCGGTCCTCGGTCTGGACGCTACTGGAGCTAGCGTCGACACGCGAGAACTTGTGGAACTCGTCGTACGGCACGGTGCCGAGGAGGGGGCCATGTTGGCCACCTATGAGGAGTTGGCCAGTTCCTCTCCCGACGAGGGAGTGCGCTATCTCGTCAATCTGATCCTCGAAGATGAGCGTCGGCACCACCGGCTGCTCGCCGAGCTCAGCAACGGAATGGCCTGGGGAGTGGTGGAACCGCCGGCGTCGGCCCTCCCTCATGCACCCCGGGCCATCAGCGGTGCCCTCTTGGATCAGACCAAGCGGCTCCGGAAGGCCGAAGAGGACGACTATCGGGCACTCCAGCGCCTAAAGCGCCGGCTCCGGCCCTATGCCGACACCACCATGTGGATGCTGGTGATCGACCTCATGATGCTCGACACCAAGAAGCACGCCACCATCCTCCGCTTCCTTGAGCGGCGCCGCAAGAGTTAGTGGCGACCACCGGCTCCTGCCCCCACGGTCACAGTCACGGGGGCACTGCCTCCCCGCCTGCGCCGAAGTCAATCGCGTCCCACTCCGGACCCGTGGATCCCCGACTGCTCGAAGGCCACGCGGTCGACTCGACGTTTTCTCGTCGCCTCGGTCGGCCTGGGCGGCCTCACGGCCCTGTTGATCCTTGCGCAGGCCTGGCTGCTCGCCACGGTCATCTCCAGCGCCTTCATCCGGCACAAGGCCCTGGGCGAACTCAGGGGCTCCCTCCTCCTGCTGGCACTGGTCATCCTCGCCCGCGCCGCCGTGGGTTGGCTCACCGAGCGAGCCGCCGACAAGGCCTCCGCCGCGGCCAAATCGGATCTGCGGACCGACCTCGTTGAACGCGTTGCTCTGCTTGGGCCCGCGGGACTGGACCGAGGAGGACCCGGGGAAACTCACCGTTCTGGCCACCAGCGGCATCGACGCGCTGGACGACTATTTCTCCCGCTACCTGCCTCAGGTCTTTCTGGCCGTCATCGTGCCAGTAGCCATTCTGCTCGTGGTGGCCGGCATCGATTGGATCTCGGCCCTCATCATCGCCCTGACCGTCCCACTCATTCCGCTCTTCATGGCCCTGGTCGGCATGTCGAGCAGGGATCGGATGGATGAGCAGGCCACCCTGCTGCAGCGGCTGGCCGGCCACTTCCTGGACGTGGTATCCGGCCTTCCGACGCTCAAGGTCTTCGGCCGGGCCAAGGCCCAGGCAGCCACCATCCGGGACATCACCAGCCGCTACCGGGTGGCGACGATGGCGACCTTGCGGGTGGCCTTCCTCTCCTCGCTGATCCTCGAGCTCCTGGCCACCATTTCGGTAGCGCTGGTGGCGGTGGCCGTCGGGCTTCGCCTCCTCGATGGCCATGTCTCCCTCGCCACTGCGCTCTTCGTCCTCATCCTGGCTCCCGAGGCCTATCTTCCGCTCCGCCTATTGGGCACCAGCTACCACGCCAGCGCAGAGGGCATGCAGGCCGCGGAAGGTGTCTTCGAGGTGCTCGAGCGACGGTTGCCGGCCAGGGGAACCGACACGGACGTCCCCGATCCCGCATTGGTCCCCATCTCGATTACCGACCTGGAGGTCACCTATCCAGGTCGACTGCTGCCGGCACTCCATGAGATCTCGGCCACGATCCATCCAGGCGAGGTAGTGGCTGTTGCTGGACCTAGTGGGGCGGGGAAGTCCACGCTCATCGGTGCGCTGCTCGGCTTCGTCCCCGTCGGACATGGGCGCATCGAGCTCGGAGGCATCGATCTGACCACCCTGGACCCCGATGCCTGGCGCAGAACGATCGCCTGGGTGCCCCAGCAGACCCACCTATTCGCTCGTTCGATCGCCGACAACATACGGCTGGGCCGACCAGACGCCACTGATGAAGATGTGGCCTCAGCCATGGAGGCCGCCGGTCTCACGCCCGTGGTCGACCGCCTGCCCGAGGGTCTCTCGACTCGCTTGGGAGAGCGAGGCGCTGGCCTGTCCACTGGCGAGCGCCAGCGTGTGGCCTTGGCCCGTGCATTCGTGCGGGACTCTCCCCTCCTCTTGCTTGACGAGCCCACCGCCAACCTCGACGGCGAGACCGAGGAAGCTGTCCTCACGTCCGTCCGCAGGCTGATGTACGGACGGACGGTGATCATGGCCGCCCACCGCCCGTCGCTGCTCTCCATGGCCGACCGCGTCATCCAGCTGGCCCCCGCCTTGGAGGTCCAGGTATGACCAGGTCAATCGAGGTGCAGAGTTCCCTGTCCCCGGGCTCGGCACTGGCACCGGTCGGTCGCACACTGGCCCTCGCCCGCCCCGCCACCAAGGGGATCGTGGCGGCCTCCCTCCTGGGGGCCGGAGCCGTGGCGGCCAGCATCGGGCTGCTGGGCACCGCCGCCTGGCTGATCTCACGGGCGGCCCAGCACCCGAGTGAGGCCGCGCTCGGGGTAGCCATCGTGGGCGTGCAGTTCTTCGGGCTCTCCCGAGGCTTCTTTCGGTACGGCGAGCGTCTGAGCGGCCACGATGCTGCCTTCCGCCTTCTCGCCGACTTCGAGGGTCCGGACCTACGAACATCCTCGAGCAATTGGCACCGACGGGCCTGACCGGGTTCAGGAACGGCGATCTGTTGGCCCGCATCGTGAGGGACGTGGACTCACTGCAGGATCTCGTCATCCGGATCCTGCCACCCTTCGCCATCGCCGTCGTGGCCGGAACCGTCACCGTGACGGTCATGGCGTGGATGCTGCCGGCCGCCGGGCTGATCTTGGCCGTGGCCCTCATCCTGTCAGCCACCGTGGTCCCGTGGCTTACCGCCACCTTGGCCCGCCGCCGTGAGGCACGGTTCGCCGACTGCCGTGGCGACCTGACGGCGTCTGTGGTGGATCTCATCGACGGGGCACCGGAACTGGTGGCCTTCGGCGCAGCCCGATCGCAAGTTGCTGCCGTCCGGTCGCATGACGCCATGCTCACCACCATCGCCACCCGCTCGGCAGGAACCGCCGGCGTCGGCTTGGCCCTCAACACCCTCCTGGCCGGTATGGCGTCATGGGGCTGCCTGGCCGTAGGGGTGGGTGCGGTGTCCAGTGGCCAGCTCGACGGCACCGAGCTGGCGGTCATCACATTGATCCCACTGGCTGCCTTCGAACTCGTCGTGGGACTGCCAGTGGCCACCCAGGCGCTCCAGCGGGCCCGGCAGGCCGCGGCCCGCCTGTTCGCGGTACTCGACACAGAACCGCCCGTTCCGGAGCCGGAGGATGCAGGCACCCTGCCCGGGGGGCCCTATGACCTCGAGGCCCGAGCCATCTGGGTCGGCTACGAGGACGCCGCACCCTCCGCTCTCCGTGGGGTGGACCTGTCGCTTCCGGCTGGTCGGCGGATCGCCATCGTCGGACCCAGCGGAGCGGGGAAGTCCACGCTCGCCGCCGTACTTCTCCGATTTCTCCCCCTCCGGGCCGGTTCGGTTCGTCTGAACGGCCGCTCGGTCGAGCACTACCCCACCGATACCATCCGGTCCGTCGTGGGCCTGGTAGATCAGCAGCCCTACCTGTTTGACACATCGGTGGCCGAAAATCTGCGGATCGGGAGACGACAGGCCACCGACGGCGAGCTCCGGCAGGTGCTCGGCCGGGTGGGCTTGTCCGGATGGCTCGACGACCTGCCCGAAGGCCTCGCCACCCAGGTCGGGCGCCACGGTGCCCGCCTGTCGGGGGGACAGCGCCAACGGATCGGCCTGGCCCGCGCCCTTCTGGCCGACTTCCCGATTCTGGTACTCGATGAGCCAGCAGAACACCTGGACCCGTTTACCGCGGACGTGCTCACCGCCGATCTCTTGCGGGCTGTGGATGATCGATCGCTGATCCTGATCACCCATCGCCTGGCCGGGCTGGAGTCCGTCGACCAGATCATGGTGATGGATGACGGAAAGGTCGTGGAGCAGGGTACCCATGAGCAGCTGATGGCTGCTGGTGGAAGGTACTCGGCCCTCTGGTGGGACGAGATCGGGACCGAGTGCCTCACCGACTGCCGGGACCTTGACGACGGACTTCGCGAACTCCACATCGCCGTACCCACCTTCGGACCCAACGACAGGAGCACCCGACCATGACCACCGATCTGGCCCGATGGCAGTTCGCCACCACCAGCATCTACCACTTCCTGTTCATCCCGGTCACCATCGGACTGGCCTTTCTCGTGGCCCTCCTTCAGACGACCTGGTACCGGAACGACAATCCGGTCTACCGACGCCTGACGCGGTTCTTCGGCACACTTCTGCTGATCAACGTGGCCATCGGTGTGGTAACCGGCCTGGTCCAGGAGTTCGAGTTCGGCATGAACTGGTCCGTGTACTCGAGGGTGGTCGGCAACATCTTCGGCGGTCCGCTGGCCATGGAGGGCCTGTTGGCCTTCTTCCTTGAGTCGACGTTCCTCGGCCTGTGGATCTTCGGCTGGGACCGGCTGCCGAAGAAGGTCCACCTGGCCTGCATCTGGCTGGTGGCGGGAGCGACCATGCTCTCGGCGGCCTTCATCATGGCGGCCAACTCATGGATGCAGCACCCAGTCGGCTACGTGATGAACAGCAAGGGCCAACCGGTGCTGAACAACATATGGGCCCTGTTCACCAACCCGGTCTTCCTGTGGAGCTATGTGCACGTGTTGCTGGCCTCGCTGGTTACCGGCTCCCTCGTCATGCTGGCCGTCTCCGCCTGGCAGATCCGCAAGAAGCGGGAGGTCGAGGCGTTCCGACGGACCGCGGTCATCTCCACGATCGTGCTGCTGCCCACCATCGTCCTGGCGCTCTTCGTGGGAAGCGAGCTCGGGGTGATCGAAGGGACCTACCAACCCATGAAGATTGCCGCCGCCGAGGCGCAGTGGAACACCTGTCACTCCCACTGCTCGTTCTCCGCGTTCCAGATAGGCGGCGGGACCAATGATCACACGCCGACCCAGATCTGGAGCATTCCCGGACTGCTCTCGGTGCTGGCCACCAACCACCTCAACGGCGAGGTCAAGGGACTGAACCAGCTCCAGGCCGAGGACGTCAAGAAGTATGGACCGGGCGACTACATCCCCAACGTGTTCATCCAGTACTGGTCGATGCGGATCATGGCATACCTGGCCGCGCTGGTGACGGCCTTCTCGCTATGGGGAGTCTGGCTGCTACGTGGCCACCGGCTGGAGAAGGCCAAGTGGTTCCTCCGCATCGCGCCCTGGATTGTGGTGGCCCCCTTCCTCATGAACACCGCCGGCTGGATGCTGACCGAAAGCGGTCGCCAACCCTGGATAGTGCAGGGGCTGATGAAGACGGCCAACGCGACCTCTCCGTCGGTCACCGCCACCGATCTGTGGATCAGCCTGACGGTCTTCGTGCTGCTGTATATCGCCTTGGGGGTGGCCGACGGCTACCTCATGATCCACTACGGCCGGAAGCACCTGGCCATCGACGACCGATGTCCGCCGAGGATGAACCGACCATCGGCGACCACCCATCCGACCAGGAGGACGACCGTCTTCCTGCCCTCGTCTACTAGGAGCGTCACGATGCATCTCAGCAATCTCTGGTACCTGATCGTGGCCTTGTTCTGGGTCGGGTTCTTTGTCCTCGAAGGATTCGACTTCGGAGTGGGCATGCTCCACTCCTTCGTCGGAAGGTCCGACGTGGAGCGACGCATCGCCGTCAACTCCATCGGTCCGTTCTGGGACGGGAACGAGGTCTGGCTCATCGTCGCAGGAGCGGCGATCTTTGCCGCCTTCCCGGGCTGGTACGCCACCATGTTCTCGACCTTCTACCTCGCCCTCGTGGTCGTGCTCCTGGCCCTGATCGTCCGTGGCCTGTCCTTCGAGTTCCAGAGAAAGGTGGACGATCCCCGGTGGCAGGCGGTATGGCGGTGGTCACTCACCACCGGGAGCGCCCTCATCCCACTACTCCTGGGCACGGCACTGGGCGACCTCCTCCATGGACTTCCCATCAACAGAGCGCACAACTACACGGGCAACTTCTTCGGGCTGTTGGTTCCATTCGGCCTCTTCACCGGGATCACCTTGACCGTGGTCTGCCTCTTCCTCGGGGCGACCTACCTCAGTTTGAAGACCACCGGCGAGTTCCACGACCGGATCAGTCATCTATCGGGGAGAGTCGGCTGGATCGCCGCCATCCTGGTATGGATCTTCGTGACCTGGAGCCACCTCGGTCTCGGCAGGGGATTCGTTCCCAATCCCCTGGACGCCGTGGCTGTCATGGCCGCCTTCGCGGCGGCGTGGCTCGCGGTCGTGAAACAGGAGGGCTGGGCCTTCACCGCAGCCTGTCTGGCTATCGCCTCGACGGTTGGGTCCATCTTCTTCGACCTCTACCCGCACGTCATGGTGTCCACTACCAACGCGGCCTACAGCCTCACCGTCGCCAACACGGCCAGTCCCTCGTACACCCTGACGGTCATGACCGTGGTGGCCATCGTCTTCTTCCCTGTGGTACTCGCCTACCAGGCGTGGAACTTCTGGGTGTTCCGGAGCCGCATCCGCTCGCCGAAGGTGGCAGCTCCGACGGGGTCTGTCACCACCGGCAGCGGCACCCCTGCGGTCGATCCTGTCTCCTAGCCCTACGCAGGTCCACACCACGCGGCGGGATCGGTCGCTGGCTCTCGGAGCAACCCAACAGCACCACGCAAATTCCGACACAAAGGAGTGAATGCTCACCATGGCTGAAGAGTTTCGCGACGACGAGCAGTTCTTCTTAGCGGCCGATCTTCCAGGCCTACGGGCAGATCGGGACATCTCGGTGACCATCACCTCGGACGTCCTGCACATCCGGGCCGAGCGATCTGATGGTGCCGGAGTCCCCGGATCAGATCTCCGTGATGGTGTGTTCAAGAGGGACATCCGCCTGCCAGCAGGTACAGACGAGATGAAGGTGAGTGCCATGTACGTGGAGGGGGTTCTCGAGGTCCGAGCCCCTATGCGCACGCGCCTGAGCGCCTCACGAGTGATTCCCGTGAGAAGTCCGACGTGACGGGCCAGGGCTGCGGACGCCCCCCCACCCAACCACGCCGACGGCTCGCTCGGTCGGATTCTGCTGCGGCTGTGGACAGTCACGTCTGATCGGACAAAGGGCTTTCGACCCTGGAAGCTGACGCCGCGTGAGTTGTTGACTGTCTCCATGCGCTCCGTCGGCCCAGGCCGTCAACGACACTGCGGGTTTCGAACGGGGGCCCTCGTCCTGGCGATCCTGGCGACGGTGGGCCTTACCGCCGCCTGCGCCCGGTCGGCTTCCCCTGCCCAGGGGAGGCCCGTCGTGCTCGTCGTCGGCGACTCCCTCGTCGCCGCGGCGGCCGGTGAGCTGACAGGCCTGACTCCTCGGCAGGCACAGACCGTCGTCCTGGCCGGCGTCGGGGCAAGTCCTTGTGATCTGTGGGCCGGCTACCGGACGTCACCGGTGTTCGGGAGTCGGACCTTGTCGTTCAGAAGCGCCGTTCGCACGGTCCGACCCCGGGCCGTCGTGCTCGCATTCACCGGAAACCCGGGTATCTCCGACCACGCCTGTATCAACAACCCCGATTCCGCATACAGCCTCTCCAGCATCGTGTCGGCCTACCGCCGCACCATGGAGTCCATGGGGACCATGGCAGCAGAGGCGGGCGCCCGCGTGTTCCTGTCCGCCACCCCGGCCAGGAATCCCAGCGTTGCCGAGGGTTGGCAGAGTGGGAGCCAACACGGCTACAACGGTGACTCGGCTTTCAACGCCATGATGTCAGGGCTGGCCTCCTCGCAGGGCTGGACCTATGACACGGGTGCCGCCGCGGCGATCTCAGGGCCCGGTCTCGGATGGACTCTCTATCTGCCCTGTCAGTCGGCCAGCCGCGTCACCTGCGTCGACGGGCGTGAACAGGTCCGCTACGGAGGATCCGACGCCATCCACTGCGATGCGCCGGGCACGAACGGGGTCGACGCCCCTTCCCATGGGAGCCTGCGGTTCGCTCGTGGGCTCCTCACCGCTCCGTTGGCGACCGAAGGCCTTCGCCCCATGGATGAGGTGCGAACTCCTTCGACCACAGTTCCTTCCGAAGGCTGCAGCACTTCGGTGCCCGTCCCTCGGACGGGTTGACCGGTCCCGTCGGCCAATGAGCGCTCAGGCACCTTGGACGTCCCGGCGGGTGAATGCAACCCCACCGAGGAACGCGGCCAGAACGCCTATGATCACCATCGCCCCGTTCGCCGGCCAGTCGGGCGGCGTCGCCGGAGACGAGGCCATCTGGTGGAACACCGAGGTATCGAGAACCCATCGGTCGGCCGCTCCGAGTCCACCGACGACCTCGACGAGCAGCGACCAGCCGAGATAGCCGTAGACGACGATCGATGTGGCCCGAGGGGCCAGCCCAAAGGCCAGTACGCCGAGACCGAGGATCACGATGGCCGGCGGGACGAGATTGGTGCCGGCACTGAGCAGTGTCGCCAATCCGACTCCAGCGTGCTGACTCGCCGACCCCAGCCATGCGAAGAGGCCGGCACAGAGCCCGCTCACCAGCAGAACGCCCACCGCCACCAGCCATCGGCCACCGAGCCAACGGGCCCGTGAGACCGGCTGGACCAGGAGGTGGTCGAGCCGACCGGTGGACTCCTCGCTCCGTGCCATCGTGATCTGACCGGCCGCCACGAAGGACACCAGGACGGCGAGAACGAGAAACCCGACTCCCAGTACCGCTTCTGCTCCTGTTTCCGATACTCCGAGCCTGGCGAAGACGTTGTGGACGGACGAGCCGCGGATGGTGGCGCCGGCCGACTTGGCGATCAGCCCATAGAGGAGGCCCGAGACGGCGATCGCCACCACCCATCCGATCACGCTTGCTCGCATGAGCCGGACGGCGAGTCCCATCGGACCGGCGAGAAGTCTCAGCCGTGATCGGGTGTGCGGCCGGTCGGCAATGACGCTCGCACCGACATCGCGCTCGGCCAGCCAGCTGAACGGCGATGAGGGCGAGGACGCCAGTGAGCAGTGCGATCGGCAGCAGCGCCAGCGGCTGTGGGGCGGTCAGCGGCCGGAGCTCCTCTGCCCACCCGAGAGGGGATAGCCAGATGAGACCATGAAGGCCGACTCCAGCGTCGGCGACCATGCGGATGGCATAGGCCACCCCGAGCACCACGGCGGCAAAGGCGGCCGCCTGCCGCCTGGTGGAGGCCAGCTGGCTGGTGACAGCACCGATACTCAGGAACATGAGTGCGGTGGCCACCATGGCCAGGGCGAAGTAGACCCCCGGACGCACCGCGATTGAAACACCGCCGTCCAGTCCGGTGACCACCGTGATGATGGCCGTCAGGGCAAACAGGGTAGCCACGCCCGCGGCCAGGCCCACCAGGGCCTGGCCAGTTGCCCCACGACGGGTGGTCTGGCCGGTGAGGAGCAGCTCCCAACGCCCGCTATCCTCCTCACCACGCAGGAGCCGGGTGCTGGTCAACAGGCCCCAGACCGCGCCGAGGACCATCAGCGTCATACCGATTTTGAAGGCAGTGAACCCTGCCACTGTCTGCAGATGGGGTGCGGGCCCAAACAGGCTGGCGGTGGCCTTGTTCGACCCGTAAGCGGCGGCCAGAGCATTGCGTTGCGCCGATGTCTTGTAGAGCCTGGTGTAGCTGATGGCAGATGAGGCGATGGCGATCCCGAAGATGTAGCCCCAGACCGCTCCCGAACGCGCCGCCCTGCGAGCGGTCAGCGTGGCGACGACGGTCCTAGGCGACCTGGGTGTCGGGATCGAGCCCGGGGGCAGGGCCTCGGCCATCGTCAAGGCCGACTCGGACCGGAGGTCGTTGCCGGCCCGACATTCCCGTATTGCGCCAGAAACAGCTCCTCCAAGGAGGGCTCCCGGCTGAGAAGTCCTGTCACTCCGGTGCCCACCAGAGCCCGGAGCAGGGGCTCGATCGACCCCCGGACATGACAGCGCACCATGTTCGGGCCCGTGTCCACCACTGTGATGCCGTCCAAGCCCGAAAGATCGGGCGTGGACCCGCTGAACCTGGCCTCGACCGTGAGTGCACTGAGGTGCTGCATCTCCGCCAGCGACCCCACCTCCACCAGCTTCCCGTCACGCAGGAGAGCTACCCGGTCACAAAGGGCCTCGACCTCGCTCATGATGTGTGAGGACAAGAAGACCGTCTGGCCGCGATCCCGGGCTTCGTGGATGCTGACGCGGAACGCCTGTTCCATCAGCGGATCGAGACCGCTGGTCGGCTCGTCGAGCACCAACAGGTCGGGCCGGACCATGAGCGCGGCGATGAGTATGAGCTTCTGTCGATTTCCCCTGGAGTAGGCCCTGACCTTCTTCGTCGGATCGAAGTCGAAGCGGTCGGTCAACTCGCCACGATAGGTTTCGTCGGTCGCCCCGTGAACCCGGCTGAGCAATGTCAGGGTCTCCCCGCCCGTGAGTGAGGGCCACAGATTGGCTTCACCGGCCACAAACGCCAGCCGACGGTGGGTTTCGGTGGGCCGGCGCGCACAGTCCATCCCGAAGATCTGCGCATGACCCTCGCTGGGACGGGCCAAGCCCAGAAGTAGCCGGATCGTCGTGGTCTTGCCTGCTCCGTTGGGTCCCAGGTAGCCCAGCACCTCCCCCGGCACCACCTCCAGGTCGAGATGATCGAGCGCCACAGCGCCGCCGTACCGTTTGGTGAGGCCCTCAGTCCGTATGGCGGGGGTTGTCAAAACCGCCGCCTTGGGGGATCGTCGCTCGTCAACCGCATCATCACCTCAATTGCATCATCACCGGCCCTGGCCACGCATTCAGGCAAAGCTGGCGGCTCGCGCCGACGGGAACAGAACACAGGATGGCCGCCACTTCGGGCCGGACGGTGCATGGTGCGCCCTCCGCGCCTCTACGGCCAGGGTCCTTTGGCTCTAGCTGTCCGGTTCAGCGAAGGCGTTCCACGGCCATGGCGGTGGGGCTTCGGCAACGGTATGCTTTGGCTATGCGCTGCTATTGGTGGTTTGACGAGCCGGCCCTGGAGGGGCCTCGGAGCAAACGACTGCACTGAGCGCCCACCTATCCAGGACCGGCTCCAAGGCAGAGGCTTCCAGCCTCTGCCTTTTGCTTTGCCCCTCAACGAGGCAAGCCGGTCACGCCTGGGTCGACCGGCTTGCGGAAAGGCACACCGTGAATCCGCACGATCAAGGATCGAACGGCCGGACGACGGCCATTCGCCGACTGCCGGAACCAGTCGACATCCGCCGCAGGCTGCCGTTGGACGATGCCCGGACGGAGACGGTGGCTCAGGGGCGTCGGACCGTCGCCGCCATCCTGCACGGCTCTGACGACCGGCTGCTGGTGATCGTGGGGCCCTGCTCGATCCACGACCCGGTAGCCGGACTGGAGTACGCCAGGCGGTTGGCCGACGTGGCCACCGCGCTGGATCGAGATCTGTGCATCGTGATGCGTTGCTACTTCGAGAAGCCACGCACCACCACAGGATGGAAGGGCCTCATCAACGACCCGGGCCTGGATGGAACGTTCCGGGTGGGCGAAGGGATCGAGACGTCCAGGGCACTTCTGCTGGACATCCTCTCGCTCCGACTTCCTGTGGGTTGCGAATTCGTCGATCCGCTGCTCGCACCGTTCATCTCAGATGCCGTGAGCTGGGGAGCCATCGGGGCAAGGACCTCACAGAGCCCGGTCCATCGTCAGCTGGCAAGTGGCCTGACGATGCCCGTTGGCTTCAAGAACGCGCTGAACGGGGACATCCAGGTGGCCATCGATGCGGCCGCGGCCGTGGCGACGCCCCAGATCGCCCTCGGGATCACTGACGACGGACGTGCCGCCGTCTTCGAAACCGCGGGAAACGGCGAAGGGCACGTGGTCCTCCGTGGAGGTTCCGCCGGCCCGAACTTCGGGCACGCCATGATTGCCTCCACCAGCAACCGCCTGCACGATTGGGGGCTTCCGGACAGAGTCATCATCGATGCCAGCCATGGGAACAGCGGCAAGGATCACCGCGCCCAGGCCGCCGTGGCATCTGCGATTGCCGACCTGGTGGGCACGGGCGAGCCGGCCGTCGCCGGCCTGATGCTCGAGAGCTTCCTGGTCCCCGGCCAACAGCGGCTGGACACCGGTCAACACCCGATGCTGACCTTCGGTCAGAGCGTGACCGACGCCTGCATGGGCTGGGAAGAGACCGCGTCGGTCCTGGAACTGCTGGCGCGATCGGTTGTCCAGCGACGCCGCCGGACGACGCAGACTGACATGCTCTGCGGGTCGATCCCCGGTTGACGACGTTCGCCGCACGTACCCCTACGCCACCACCGATGGACCGGAAGGGCGCGGTGCACCAGGTCTAGTGTGCAGCCATGCTCTTTGGCCTCCGATTCGATTTTAGAAATCCCGCCCTGGCCGACACTGCCATGGCGGATCGCTACGCCGCGGCACTGGACATGGCGGCCTGGGCCGACGAGCTGGGGTGCGTCAGCATCGCCGTCTCGGAGCATCACAGCTCACCGGACGGCTACCTGCCCAGCCCCATCCCGATGTTGGCGGCGATGGCCGCGCGGACCAGCAGTGTCCGGTTCACCATCGCTGCGCTGATCGCCCCCTTCCACGATCCACTCCGCTTGGCCGAGGACCTGATCGTCCTCGACATCCTGAGCCGCGGACGGGTGGATCTCGTCGTGGCCGGTGGTTATGTCCACGAGGAGTTCGCCCTGTTCAACGTCCCCATGGAGGAGCGGGGCAAGCGGGTCACCGAGGCCGTCCGTGTTCTCCGGGCCGCCTTCTCCGGCCAACCGTTCGAGTACCAGGGTCGTACCGTCCAGATCACGCCACCGCCCTTCCGACCAGGCGGACCATCTATCGCTCTCGGCGGCAGCAGCAAGGTGGCTGCCGAACGCGCCGCTGCGCATCGCTGACGGGTTCATCCCGTCGATACCGGAGGTGTGGCCGTTCTATCGGGCTGAGGTGCAGCGCCTTGGACGGCCCGATCCCGGCCCCTCCCCCATCGGGGGCAATCAGACCGTGGCCCTGGCCGAGGATCCCGATCAGGGATGGGACCAAATGGCACCCTTCTTCCTCCACGAGACCAATGCCTACGGCGCCTGGCAGGCCCAGGATGACGTCGCCAGCCCGTACCACACGGTGTCCGACACCGACGAGCTGCGGGCCACCGGCCAGTATCGGGTGGTGACTCCTGATCAGTTCATCGCCGAGCAGAAGGATTCCCCGTTCCCGTTCGCCTTCTTCCATCCGATGTGCGGAGGCATGCCTATCGAATTGGCTTGGTCGAGTCTGCGCCTATTCGAGCACAAGGTGCTGCCGGCCTTCGCGTGAATGGTCGCACGAGCGCCGACGGTGAAACGGGTATCCGCGTCGACAGCACCTTCTTCGATCTGGCCTCCTTGGGCGGCGCATGTCTCGGGGGCGGGGACGCGGAGCAGGTCAGGGCTCCGCCACCTCGAGGAGGGCATCGGCTACCCGACCGGGTTCGGTGATCATGAGGTCGTGACCGGTGTCGATGTCCCAGAGCCGTCCGGCAGCTCGTGCTGTGCCCATGAGCTCGGGGTCCCGGGTGGCCAACGTGGAGGTGCAGACAATGTGGTACTGGGGGATCGCCCACAAGGACTCCTCGTCGGTGAGCACGAGAGGCTGCTCGAAGCATGCCCAGGGATGGCCGGTCAGGCGCTCGTCCATCCATGCCGCGTCGTCGGGGTCCGTCACGCCATAGAAGGCAGCGGCACCGGGGGCGGGGAGCAGCACGAGTTCGATGCCGTCGACCACCTTGCCAGACGGTCGCGCCGCCTCGATGACCGGCCCCGCCACGTCGACCAGTGACTGGCCATTGACCGGATTGGCGGCATCGAGGTAGACGAGTCGCCCCACCCGGTCGGAGGCGCGTATCGGCCACCCCGGTGATGACCATGCCCCCGTAGCTGTGGCCGACCAGGATGACGTCCCGTAGGTCCTCGAAGGCCAACACGGCGACGACGTCACGAATATGCATGTCGAGGTCGACATCGGCACTGAGTAGGTGCGATCGCTCGCCGAGTCCGGTCAATGTGGGCGCATACACCACGTGTCCCGCCGCCTCCAAGCGTCTGGCCACGCGTCTGATAGCACCACCCGCCATGGCCTCCACCGTGGACCAGCACGTACGTCGCCATTTCCTCTCCCTTCCTCCGTCGGATGCGCCAGGGTCACCGGCTCCGGCCGACGATACCTCTCACCGCCACCAGGCCGACCGGTACGGAGGTTCAGAGCAGTGCGTCGCTGAGCGCGGCGACCTGCGCAGCCCGGAACTTGCACGCCACGCCGGCGTCCGACCGAATGCTGTCGAAACCATGGAAGGCGCCCCTCACTACCTCCAGCTGGCAGTCGACCCCCGCATCACGCAGCCGGTCACCATAGGCCCGATCCTCCTCATAGAACAGGTCCAGCGTCCCGACCCCGATCCAGGCCGGAGGCAGTCCGGAGAGGTCTTTGCACCGGGCCGGTGCGGCCAACTCACTGATCTCGGACGAGCCTGGAGCATGGCCCGTGTACGACTCCCAACCGAAGCGGTTCGCGTTGTTGTTCCACAGCCTGAACCGGCGCTCATCGATGTCGGTCCGATTGGCAGTGCGGTCGTCGAGCATCGGGTAGGAGAGCAGTTGGAGCGAGAGCGCGACGTCGGCCCGCTCTCGGGCCAGGAGGGCGAGCGCCGCAGCCAGGCCACCTCCTGCGCTCCCCCCACCCACGGCCAGACGGGCTGGATCCACATACGGCTCACCGGCCAACCAGGTCAAGGCCTCGTGACAGTCGTACAACGGTCGGGGAAAGCGGTGCTCGGGGGCCAAGCGGTAGTCCACAGCTGCGACTACCAGTCCGAGCTGTTGGGCGAAGTGCCGACACAGCCGGTCATCCTGGGCGGCCGATCCGAGCACATAGCCGCCACCGTGGATCCACAGGAGCGCCGGACGAGGACCATCGACGCCCACCGGAAGGTGCAGCCTCACCGAGACCGCACCGACCGGCTCGACGGTCACGGTTCGGGCCGGCGCTCGGGCGGACAGCCCGGTCAGCAGGCGGACCGGGCCCAAGGTTCGTGGACTGACCACGGCCCGCGGCAGCCATCGGGCGACACCGCGCAGATCGGGGTGAAAGGAGTCGGGCACCGTCAACCTTCCCCGAACTCCCCACCCGATCTGGTCGGCCCGCCGGGCTCGGCCGGGATCACCGGCCCCCCGGGAGCAGAAGCGGACCGTCGAGAATGTACAAGGCCTTGTCGAGCAGACCCAGGGGGTCGGTGGCGGAGGGGTCGTCGGCCCAGAGGCTCATGACCTCGTCGACAGCGAGGAGGGCGGCTCCGGCCACCAGGTGGGGGGCCAGTGGGTGGCCCCCTGGGGGGAACCACGGGGCCAGCGCTTCGGCCAATCGGTCGCGGCTCCTGCGTTGCTCTTCCAGCCACCGGCCCCGAAGCGCAGGTGTGTCGCGGAGCATGAACTGGAACGCCCGCGCCGAGTCGGGGTCGTCCCGCACCGGGGCCAGGGAGGCGGCGAGCATGGCGCGGAGCACCGACCGCAGCGACTCTCCCTCATCGTGTCCGGCAAGGTGGTCGAGCGCCTCGTCCATGGTGGTGCTGGCGATGGCGGTGATCACATCTTCCTTGCTGGGGAAGTATCGAAAGAAGGTTCGGGGGGAGACGTCGGCCACATCCACGATGTCTTGGATGGTCGTGGCTGGATAGCCCCTTTCGATGAAGAGCCTGGCAGCCGCTTCGGCCAGCTCCCGACGCGTCCGTTGCTTGTTCCGTTCGATCAGGCCACTGGCCATCATTCCCCCACTCGCCGCTCACCCCGTACCGTACGCCCAGTCTGGCAGATTATGACAGAATCTGCCACAATGGCGTAATGCGTCATATCGGTGCAGCCCCCCTCCTGACCGTGGACGTCACCACCGGATCCGCGTCCCCAGGAAGGCTGCGCGCCAATCCGTGGTTGACCCTGGTCAGCGTGGCACTGGGTGTCATCATGGTGGGCATCGATGGGTCGGTGGTGGCTGTGGCCAACCCGTACATCGGCAAGGACCTCCACGCCTCTCTGGCCCAGTTGCAGTGGGTGACCAACGCCTATCTCCTGGTCATCGCCGTGCTGCTGATCCTCGGCGGGAAGCTCGGCGACCGATTCGGCCGCAGGCTGATCTTCTTGGTCGGTGTGGTCGGCTTCTCCCTGAGCTCGCTGGCCATCGGCCTGATCGGGACCATCGATGGGGTGATCCTGCTCCGAGGTGTGCAGGGGGCGTTCGGGGCCCTCCTCCTGCCCAACACCCTGGCCCTGCTGCGCGCCGGTTCCCACCCGACGAGCTCAATCGGGCAGTAGGCATCTGGGTGAGCGCGTCGGCCACGGCCACCGCCGCCGGCCCCATCATCGGCGGACTGTTCGTCGAGCACTTTTCCTGGGAGAGCGTCTTCTACATCAACGTACCCATCGGGGCCGTCGCCGTGCTGGTGGGGGCGCTCGTGCTGAATGAGACAAAGGAGTCCATCCGCCAACGCTTCGATGTCCCCGGGGTCATCACCCTGGCTCTCGGGCTGCTGGCCATCGTCTACGCCCTCATCAACGCCCAGGGCTGGGGATGGGGTCGACCAAGGACGATCGGGCTGATCGGCCTGGGACTGGCCCTGCTGATCGGCTTCACCGTCATCGAGCACTACGCGGCGATCCGCTGATACCGCTGCGCATCTTTCGACAGCGGGCCGTATCGATCAGCACCATCATCGTCCTGCTCAACTTCTTCGCCCTGTTCGGCGTGCTGTTCTTCGTCTCCCTCTACCTCCAGAGCGTGCACGGGTTCAGCCCCGTCGGTGCGGGGCTCCGCCTGCTGCCCCTCACCGTCACCTTCGCCTTCGCCGGGCAGGTGGGGGCGCGACTCACCGACCGGTTCGGACCCTGGCTCCCCATCACGGCTGGCCTGTTGGCCTCGTCGGTGGCACTGTTCTCTCTCCTCTTGCTGCAGGTCGACTCCTCGTACCTGCATCTGTGGCCGCCGTTTGTCCTGCTGGGGCTGGGTATCGGCCTGGTGGTGACGTCGGCAACGGACGCCATCGTGGGCAACACGCCCGAGGACGATGCCGGGGTGGCCGGAGGTATCCAGACGACGTCCATCCAGTTGGGAGGCGTACTGGGCACCGCCGTCTGTGGCTCCATCCTCGCGGCCTCAGTGGCCGGAGTACTCCGTGCCGACCTGCTCTCGCGTGGCGTGCCGGCCGGGCTGGCCCACCAGCTGACCGCCGATGGGGCCGTCGTCTCGCAGGGCTTGGCCCCGGTCCCGGCCGGCGCGTCGAGGAGGCTGGCCGCGGCTATCACCCAGGGAAGTCACACCGCGTTCATGACCGGGCTGCACACCACCATGCTGGTGGCGGGAGTCGTGACCCTGGTGGGCGCCGCCCTGGGCCCGTTGCTCCGAGTGAAGGGGATCGACGATCACGAGGTCTCGATCCCCTTGGACACGGTGCCACCGGCACGGCAGGAGTCGCTCGCGCCTTGATCGGACCCGGAACCGGTCCTCGACGCGGCCCATACTCCGGCCTTCAGATCACGGCGAGCCGGCGGTCCAGTACTGCTCGAGGGCCGTCTGGAGCTGCCGACTCACGATCTCGATGCGGACGCGGCCCGGTGCGTGGTGGTAGGCCCAGTGGGGACCGGCCCCCGGCCGGGTGCCGGTCGCTTCGGCCGCGTAGCCATGGCGGGCCAGCAAGGCCGAGTCGGTGGCGACATCGTCGGACCAGTACCCGAGGTGATGGATCCCCGATCCCGGCACCGGTGTCCACAGCGTCTCAGGGATGCTCTGAATCATCTTGAGTCGTGGGGTGCTCACCGAGTAGGCGAACTCCAGATCGATGACCGTGTCACCCTCGGGCAGCGTCACCGGGGTGGCCACGGCGATCGGCTCACACCATTGGTAGCCGAAGAGCTCGGTGAGTTCAGCCTGCGCCTCCTCGCGGTTGTCGACAACGATGCCGGCGTGGAACTGGTCCTCGGCCCTCATGGCTCGATCACCACCCGGATGGCACCACTGGACTTGTCCGACGCCACCCGGAATGCCTCGGCCGCGTCGGCGATCGGGAAGCGATGGGTGATCAAGGTTCGGGCAATGTCGGGGTCTTCGGCCAGCATCGCCGCCGCATCCTCCATCTCGCGACCTCCCGCGTGGGCACAGTAGCCGAGCGACGGAATGACCCGGGCCTCCCGGTGGAACAGCGGCATCCAGTCGAGCTGGACCGGTCCGAAGTGCACCCCGAGCACGACGATGGTCCCGCCCGGCGTGACCAGCTCGCCGCACCGGTTCAGGCTCGCCGGCGTGCCGGCCGCTTCGACCACCACGTCGTAGAGGCCTTCGGTTCCGATACGACCACCCACGCGCTCGCCGGCCTCCCGCTGGTGCGGATGCCTCGCCTCCAGGGCGACTTCCTCGCCGCCCATCCGTCGGGCACCGGAGACGGCCAGGAGCCCCAGCGCCCCGGCGCCGATCACGGCCACCCGCATGCCCGGGCGGGTGTCGGCCAGGCGCAACGCGTGCCAGGACACCGCGGCTGGCTCCACGATGGGCGCATCGTCCACGGCCAGCCCCGAAGGCAGCGGGACCAGGCGGGCCGTCGGAGCCCGGAACTGTTCGGCCATACCGCCGTCGGCGGTGATGCCGAGGGCCCGTTGCCCATGGGTGGGGCACAGGTTGTAGGCACCGCGGGCGCACTGGTCGCATGCCATGCAGCCGTAGATGGCTTCGACGACCACAGCGGTGCCGTCGGCCCGCACGCCGGCGAGTTCGTGGCCCAGGATGTTACGACTGCCGAAGCGGATGTAGCTCAGGTCCGACCCACAGATGCTGGTCGCCCTCATGTCGAGTACCTCGCCCATACCGGGCGGTTCGTCGACATCGACGACGGCCACTCCCCCGTCGATACTTCGCACGGCCTTCACGCCGCCCCCCGTGGTGGCGACGGTGCCGGGGCGGACGGTCGAGGCCGGTGGCGCCCCGGCCCGAGACCAGCCGTGGACCCGGAAGTCAGCCGGGACGAGGGAGCGCGGACCGTCACGCCGTGGTGTCGGTACCGATGCCGTTGAAGATCAGATCCCACAGGTCCTCAGCCGAGCTCTCGCCGTTGGGCCGATCGGAGACACCGCCGATCGTCGACGAGAATGAGTTGAACATGATGGCCTCCAGGACCACGCCGACGATCGGCCCGTGATGCGGGCCGGTCCGAACCGATCCTGCGGTGGCGGCGTCGTCGAGGACCTCTTCGAACAAGGTCACCAGAGGGGCGAACACCCGGGCCGCCTCTTTGGGATGCTCGGTGAGCAGCTGCTGGGCGAACTCGGCCATGAACGGCGCCCGTCCCAGTGCCTCGGTGGCGTCCTCGTCGCTGGGGCGGCACAGTCGGTAGTACTCGACGACGAAGCAGTGGAGGCGTTCGAGCGGGTCGTCCTCCGAGGCGATCCGCTCCCGTAGGTACTGCGTCGTGGAGCGGACCGATTCCTCGAACAGCGCCAGCAGGAGCTCGTGCTTTCCCCCGAAGTACTGGTAGAAGCTGCGGAGCGACTGGCCCGAGCGGTCCACCACCTCCTGGACGGTGAAGTCCTTCCCGGATCCGGAGTTGAACAGTTCGATGGCGGCATCGAGGAAGCGCTGCACCCTCGTCTCGGCCCGCACCCGGGCTGAGTCGAGCGAGCGCGCCACCGCCTGCTCCCGCCAACTCAGGCCGTCGGGCTCGAGAGGCTCGGCGGACAACTCGTGCTTGGTCACTAGAGAAAGGGTACCCGATATGGGAAGATACGTGAATCTCATGGAGCGGTGCCGTCCCGTTCATCTGGAGAGAACGGGATTCTGGATGGGGGACGCCCCCCGGGTCCTCCGCCTCCGACGTACCCGCCACCTCGCGCTACTGGCCCTCCGACGGCAGGAGTCGATCGAGGTTGGCCCGGAGTTCGGAGGAGACGAACGACCGGTCCTCGGCGCTGAGGGCGAAGTCGAGGGTGGCAACGACGGCCCGCTCGAGGTGGAGGTTGAGGATTCGCTTGGTGTCCTCGACCGCCCGTTGGGGCAGCTTGGCGATCCGGTGGGCACAGGCCAGGGCCCGCTCCAACACGTCGCCGTCGGCACAGACGTGGTTGACGAGTCCGATCGCCGCGGCCCGCTCGGCCGGGATGCGGTCGCCGGTCAGGGCGTACTCCTTGGCCAGCTGCAGGCTGATCATGAGGGGCCACGTCACCGGCCCGCCGTCGGCGGCCACCAGGCCGATCAGCACATGGGGGTCGGCGAGGTGGGCACTCTCGGCCATGAAGACGATGTCGGACAGGGCCACCAGGCTGCACCCCAGCCCGACGGCCGGGCCGTTCACGGCGGCCACGATCGGCACCCGACATCCCACCATGCCGGTCACGATCTGTCGACCATGGACCAGCGTCTCCTTGCGCATGCCGGCATCCCGTGAGAGCTCGTCGATATAGGTGAAGTCGCCCCCCGCCGAGAAGGCCTTGCCGTTGCCGGTCAGCACCACGGCACGGGCGTCCTCGTCGGCGTCGATCTGCGGGAAGAGTCCGGCCAGGCCCCGGTGGAGCTCGTGGTTGGTGGCGTTGAGCTGCTCAGGTCGATTGAGGGTGACCACCCGCACCGGCCCCTCGATCCGGACCTCCAGCTCATCGGGCACGTCGTAGGTAGTCATGGGTGGCTCCTCCCCGTTCGCGGCCCTGTGACGATAGCATCGATCTTTTCCATCCAGAACGGTGTTTCCGTTGCGGTGGCGCGCCGTCGGCGGCGGCCGGAGGCCATCGGCGAGCACTGCTCGCTATGAGGTGGGCAGGCCGAGGATGCGTCGGGCCACCAGGTTCCGCTGGATCTGGGACGTCCCCCCCATGACGCTCTGGGCCCGGCTGTAGAGATAGGTGTTCAGGGACGTCTCGTCCCCCCGGCCGCGGCGATCCCTCCGATACCGAGGGTGGCGTGACCGACGGCCTGTTCCGTCCAGGTCATGAGCAGCTTGTCGACCGAGCCCTCCGGGCCGTGGGAGATCCCGTCCAGCCGGTCCGACAGGCGCCGGCGCACGTGGAGGCCCAGCATCTCGACTTCGACCATGGCCCAGGCGAGGTCACGGACCTGCTCGGGTCGGAAGCGGCCGGGGTCGGCCTGGACCCTCCGGGTGAGGTCGTTGACCACCTTGCTGTACCGGGCCACGTACCCGAGCTCGCCGGGCTCCCGCTCGTGGCTCACCACCGTCATGGCCAGGGGCCAGCCCTCTCCGGGTATTCCGATCATGTTGACGGCAGGGACCCGGGCGCCATCGAACAGCACCTCGCCGAACTCCTTGGTGACCCCGTTGATCATCCGCAGGGGTCGTTGCTCGATGCCCGGTTGCCGCATGGGGACGGCGAACGCCGAGATGCCGCGGTGCTTGGCGACGTCATGGTCGGTGCGGGCCAGGAGCAGGCACCATTCGGCCTCATCCGAGTAGCTGGTCCACACCTTGTGGCCAGTGATGACGAACTCGTCGCCGTCCCGGTCGGCCCGGGTGCGCAGGGAGGCGAGGTCAGAGCCGGCATCGGGCTCACTGAACCCCTGGCACCACCGGTCCCGCCCGTTGACGATGCCCGGGAGGAACCGCTGCTTGATCTCGGCGCTGCCGTGCTCGAGGATGCCCTGGACCAGGTAGCCGAGACTCGGCCGGGGCGGGGCGCCGGCCGCGGCCAGCTCCTCGTCGACGATCACCTCGAACACGGTGGGCAGCTCCTGGCCGCCGATGGCCTTGGGCCACGACATGCCGAAGAAGCCGGCGTCGTGGAGGGACCGGTGCCAAGCGGCCATGCCGGCCCAGTACTTGTCGTCGGTCGACGAGGTGGGGAGCCCGGGATTGTTCGTGGCCAGCCACTCCCGCAACCGCAGTCGGAATGCCGCCTCGGGCTCGGAGTCACGAAAGTCCATCGGCGCTCCCAATGCCCCGGTGCCGGAGCACCCGCGAGAGGCTGACGCCCGCGTCGCCCAACAGCTCGGTCGACAGCAGGGCCCGTCGGAGGTAGACGTGAGCCAAGCACTCCCAGGTGTTGCCGATCCCGCCATGCACCTGGATGGCCGTCTCCCCCACCGTGCGCCCCGCCCGGGCGCAGTAGGCCTTGGCTACCGATGCCGCGGCCAGGGCGTCGGCCGGATCGAGCGCGTCCACGGCCCAGGCGGCGTGCAGCGTGGCGCTGCGGGCACCTTCGGAGAGCACGAAGGCGTCGGCCAGGAGGTGCTGGATGGCCTGGAATGATCCGATGGGGGCCCCGTACTGCCGCCGCTCGGCGGCGTAGGCGCTGGCCAACTGCACGGCCCCTGCCATGGTCCCCACCAGGTCCCCGCAGGCCAAAGCCACTCCGAGGGCGGTCCACCGGGTCAGTTGGTCGGCGCTGATCGGTCGATCGGTGGGCACCGGGACCACGGACGCCCCCTCGATGGCTACCGACGGACGGGTCAGGTCGAGACCGGCCGGCAACCGGTCCAGTTCGACCCGGCCCAGGCGGTCCCCCTCGGGACCCGGTACCAGTACGAGGGCGTGGGTCGAGCCCTGCGCATCGACGGCCACGGCCGACGGGAGCCGGCCGTCGATGACCCGAGCCATCGAGAGGAGGTCACCGCTCAGGGCCACGGTCTCGATCTCGGCACCGGGTGGCGCGCCGCCCATTCGTCGGAGCTCCCCGGCCAGGGTCGGGCCGAAGAACGACACGTCGGCCAGGCCGCGGCCGAGCTCCTCGGCGACGATACCCACCTCTACACCGGACGCCACCGGTTCGTCGCCTTCGATGCCGCTCCGGAGCTCCCGCCACCCGGACGCCGTCACCGCCGCGTCCAATTTGGCCGACCGTTCGGGGTCGTCCAGCTCGCCGACGGCGTGGGGACCCAGCTGATCGACCAACCGGGCGGCCGACTCCCGAAGGGCCTGTTGCTCCGGGGAGAAGCGGACATCCATCAGTCGGTCCCCCCACCGGCGATGAGCCTGGCCGACCACTCGTCCCGGAGCGTGCGGCGCAGGACCTTGCCCGACGGGAGGCGCGGAATGTCGTCCACCACCACCAGGTAGTGCAGACGCTTGTAGGTGGCCAGCGAGTCGGCCACCAGGGCCTGGAGCTCACCGTCGGTTACCGGTGAGGAAAGGGCGACGGCGGCCGCCGGCACCTCCCCTGCCCGCTGGTCGGCCACGCCGAACACCGCGCAGTCGAGCACGGCCGGGTGTCGGAGCAGCACCGCCTCGACCTCCGCCGGCGCCACCTGGAATCCGTTGACCTTGATCATCTCCTTCGAGCGGTCGGTCAGGTGGACCCAGCCCTCGGACTCGAGCCACCCGACGTCGCCGGTCCGGTACCAGCCGTCGGCGAACGCGTCGGTGGTGGCCTCATCGGGCAGGTAGCCGGCCATGACCGACCGGCTCCTCACCTGGATCTCCCCGACCTCCCCGCTGGGCAGGACCTCACCCGTCTCGAGGTCGGCGACCCTGAGCTCGACGCCAGCCGGTGGCAACCCGGCGGAGTCCAGCCGCCATTGGTCGGGGCGGTCCACGGGGTTGGCGGCGATCACCGGCACCTCACTGGCCCCGTAGGCCGGGAGCCATCGCACGCCGGTCCGCTCGGTCACGATCTCGGCCACGCTCTCGGTGACCGGTGTAGCTCCCCACATGATGTAGCGGAGGGAGGAAAGGTCGTGGTCCTCGAGGTGGGGATGGTTGGCCAAGGCCAAGGCGATGGGTGCAACGGCCATCTCGAGGGTCATCCGCTCGCTGGCGATCCGTGCCAGTACCTCGTCGAGGTCGAACCGCCGGTGCAGTCGGACCGTGGCGCCGGCGGACACCGCGGCGAGCAGATTCAGCAGCCCGAGGATGTGGGAAGGGGGCGTGGCCACCTGGAACCGATCGTCTTGGCCGAGCCCCAGCACGGTGACCCAGTGCTCGGTGGCCAGACCCATCGAGGCATGGGTGTGGCGGACGGCCTTGGGGAGGCCCGTCGTCCCCGAGCTGAAGACGAGGACAGATTCGTCGTCGGCCTCGACGGCGGGGGCCGCCGTGAACGCCCAACTGTGGGCGAAGGGGTCGGGTGCGGGGTCGTCGAGGTCGGTGACGGCGTCGGCGCCCAGGCAGTCGACCAGCAGCGGAGACGTGTCACCGTCGGCCACCGCGTGCACGGGCCCGGTCAGGTCGAGGGCGTGCTGGACCTCGGCCCGCTTCCAGGCCGGGCTCACCAGGACGGCCGCCCCACCGAGCTTGCTCACCGCGTGGACGGCGACGACGAACTCCATGCGGTTGGCCATCATCAGCGCCACTCGGTCACCGACGCCGACGCCGCGTGCGGCCAGATGGCGGGCGAAGGCGTTGCTGATTCCCTCGAGGTCGAGGAAGGACCAGCGCTCGTCCCCACTCCGCAGTGCGTCGCGATCCCCGAATCGGTGCGCGGCCTGCTGGAGCGCCTCATGCAGCAGTGCCGATCCCATTGGAAACATTCTTCTCCAAATTGAGATCGACCGTCAACATTTACCAGAGGTACACTTCCCGGTTATGCAGACTACGGACGCGAGCGGCACCACCGGCGACGACGTGCGACAGGAGATCATCGACACCGTCCGGAAGTTCGTCGCACGCGAGGTCATCCCGGTCGCCTCCGAGTTCGAGCATGAGGACCGATTCCCCGCCGACATCATCGAGCAGATGCGCACCCTCGGGCTCTTCGGCATCACCATCCCCGAGGCCTACGGCGGGCTCGGCCTCGACCTGCTGACCTACATCGGCGTCATCGAGGAGCTGGCCTACGGGTGGATGAGTCTGACCGGGGTGATCAACACCCACACCATGGCGGCCACCCTCCTCATGGCTCATGGCACCGAAGAGCAGAAGCAGCGGTTCCTGCCGGTCATGGCCACCGGCGAGCGGCGGGGTGCCCTCTCACTCTCCGAGCCGGACGCCGGCAGCGACACCCGCAACATCGCCTGCAAGGCCCGTCGGGACGGGGAGGAGTACGTACTGAACGGCACCAAGGCGTGGGTGACCAATGGCGAGCGGGCCGGCGTCGTCGCCCTGGCCGCTCGCACCGAGGAGGGGATCTCCGCCTTCATCGTCGAAAAGGAGCCCGGGCCGAGCTTCGAAGGGATCACCGTGAGCAAGCACGTGGGCAAGCTCGGCTACCGGGGCGTCGAGACCGTGGAGATGGCCTACACCGACCACCGGGTCCCCGTCGCCAACCTCATCGGCGAGGCCGGTCGGGGCCTACCCCAGATCCTGGGTGTGCTCGAGGTGGGACGCATCAACATCGCCTCCCGGGCGGTCGGGGTGGCACGCGCCGCCTTCGACGCCGCCCTCGCCTACGCCCAAGAGCGGAGCACCTTCGGCAAGCCCATCGCCGGGCACCAGGCCATCCAGCTCAAGTTGGCCGACATGGCCACCCGCCTGGAGGCCTCCCGCCTCCTGACCCGCAATGCCGCCGAGCGGAAGATGGCCGGGCTCCGCTGCGATGTGGAGGCCGGGATGGCCAAACTCTTCGCCAGCGAGACGGCGCTGGAGCTGGCCACCGAGGCCATGCGCATCCACGGGGGCGTCGGCTACACCACGGACCTTCCCGTCGAGCGCTACTACCGCGACGCCCCTTTGATGGTCATCGGTGAGGGGACCAACGAGATCCAGCGGCTGGTGATCGCCCGGGGCCTGTTGGCTCGGGCCCGAAACTAGGGGGCTGCTCCGGGCCGGGACTGTGCCCGATCGGCCAGCTCGGCCAGAACCTCCTCGGTGTGCTGGCCGAGCGCGGGGACCGGTGCGTAGCGGCGGACGTCCACGTCGGAGAAGGTGATCGGTCCGTTGACCGACCGCTGCACCGCTCCGGTGGCACCGCCGTCGATCTCGGCGATCCCGTCGTTGGCCAGCAACTGCGGGTCTTCGACCACCTCGGCCGGGGTCTGGGCCGGCGCCCACCAGACACCCTCCTGGTCGAACCGCTCCGCCCAGACGTCGAGGGGATGCTGGGCCACGATCTCGTCCAGCAGGGCGATCACCTCGGCCCGATTGCGGCGGATTGCGCCGGCGTCGGCGAATCTCGGGTCGTCCAGCAGGTCCGGGCGGCCCAGGGCCCGGCACACGGCCGGGATGTGGCGGGCCGCCTCCAGACCGGTGAAGAAGAACCAGCGTCCGTCGCCGGCCCGGTAGGGATTCATGAGCGGGGCCTGGTTCCGGTCTCTCGGCTCGGCCCGGGCCACCTTGCCCAGGGTCATCTGCAAGCCCAGATCCCACCCGAGCACGTAGGTGCCCGTCCGGAGCAGTGAGGCCTCGACGACCCGACCCCGACCGGTGGCCCGCTGCTCCATCACGGCGGCGAGCAGGCCGGCCAGGGCGGCCAGGCCGGTGATGTGGTCACCGATACCGCCTCGGGCGTTGAGCGGGTTCCCCTCCGAGTCGGCCATCTGGACGGACAGGCCCGAACGGGCCCAGAACGCCCCGATGTCGTAGGTGGGACGGTCCCGTTCGTCACCCCGGAGCCCGTAGCCGCTGATGCTGCAGTACACCAGGCGGGGGTGACGGGCCACAGTGGCGGCGGGCGCCAGACCCAGACCGTCGAGGGAGTCAGGGCGCAGGTTGCTGACGAAGACATCCGCCGTGTCCAACAGTTCCTCCAGGTGGCGCCGACCCTCATCCTCCCGCAGATTGAGGACGACGCTGCGCTTCCCGCGGTTGTCCAAGGCGAAGGCCGGGTTGGGCATATCGCTCTCGATGCCCAGGGACCCGAACACCTGGCGCATGGGGTCGCCGGCCGGCGCCTCGACCTTGATCACGTCGGCACCCCAGTCGGCCAGCAATGCGGCGGCCGACGGGGCGGCCACCCACACGCCCATCTCCACCACCCGCAGGCCGGCGAAGGCCGTGAGGCCATCCGATGTGGGCTCCGGGCTCACCCGGTCGCCTCGGCGCGGTGGTCGGCAGCCAACTGGCGCAAGGTGTCCTTCATGACCTTGCCGGTGGCATTGACCGGGATCTCGTCGACGATGGCCACCACCCTGGGAGCCTTGTAGTTGGCCATCTGGCCCCGGCTCCACTCGATGATGTCCGCCGGTGAGCCGGTCCCCGAGCCGGTCACCACAAACGCCATCCCCACCTCACCCAGGCGCTCGTCGGGGATGCCGATGACCGCGGCCTGACGGATGTCCGGATGGCGCAGCAGAATGTTCTCGATCTCCGCCGGGTAGGCGTTGAACCCACCGACGATGAACATGTCCTTGACCCGGCCGACGATGGACAGGCAGCCGGCCTCGTCGATCACGCCGATGTCTCCGGTACGCAGCCACCCGTCGGAGGACAGCGTGTGCTCGGTGGCCTCGGGGTCATCGAGGTAGCCGGCCATCACGCTCCCGCCCGCGGAGCACCACCTCGCCGGCCTCGCCGGTCGGCACGTCGCCGTCGTCGCCCACGATCCGGAGCTCGAAGCCCGGACGGGGCCGACCCACCGTGGTGGCGATGGTCTCGACGTCGTCCCCCGGGAGGTCGCCGCCGCCGTGCCGGCTTCCGTGAGCCCGTAGCCGGTGATCACCGTGGTGAAGGGCAGTTCCTTGAGGACTCGGCGGACCAGTTCGACAGGGATGTCGGCCGCCCCGGTGACGGCCACCCGCAGGGTCGACAGCCGGTACCGGTCGCGCTCGGGGTGGTCCAGGATCGACTGGTAGAGGGTTGGCGGTCCGGGCAGCACGGTGACCTGATCCCGATCGACCCGTGCGAGGATCCGGTCCACGTCGAACACCGGCTCGGGGAGCATGGTGGCCCCGCTGGCCAAGCAAGCCAGGATCCCCGCCTTCAGTCCGAACATGTGGAAGTACGGGTTGACCATCAAGTAGCGGTCCTCGGCGCTGAGTCCGGTCATGGCCACCCAGTCAGTGGCCACTCGGAGCGTCCGTCCGTGGGTCATGACCACGCCCTTGGGCACCCCGGTCGTCCCCGATGTGAACAGGATGTCGGAAGGGTCGTCAGGACCGATCTCGGTGCCGCGCCGGTCGGCCGCCGTTCGGTGCGCCGGCGTGGCCCGGGCCATGAACCCTGCCCACGACTCGGCCCCCTCGGGCACCGGGCCATGGGCGACGACGACGGTGTCGAGTGCCGGGAGATCGCCTGGGGAGGCCCGCAGCATGGACACGTAATCGGTCCCGAGGAAGTCGGTGACGGTCACGAGGAGGCGGGCCCGGCTTCGGGCCAGGATGTCGGCGGCCTCGCCTCCCTTGAACCGGGTGTTGATCGGCACGAGGACCGCGCCGGCCTGGGACAGCCCGAGCAGGGCCACCACCCACTCGGCGCAGTTGAAGGCCCACACGGCCACCCGGTCGCCAGGTTCGACGCCCGACGCCACCAGGGCAGCGGCGAAGGTTCGGGCCCTGTCGGCCAACTCGGCGTACGTGAGCCGGGTATCCCCGTCCTCGATGGCGCTGCGGTCGCCGAACCGAGCGACGGCCGCCGCCGTGATGGCCGGGATGGTGGCCCGCGTCCCGCCGTCCGGCTGGTTCATCGGGCGCCTGTCCCGTCGGTCTGCTTCTGGTCGTCCTGATCGAACCGGAGGGTGCTCGGCGCTCGCCTCGACATGACTCCACTTCCGTCGTCTCGCATCGGATGAGAATGGTCCTGCGTAGCGAGGAGAGTACCGTTTTTTGAGGGGCTCCGCCACCGCCAGATCGATCCGGTTCCCCAGGAGCCCGTAGGAGCCGGATCGAATCCTCCCAGGTCAGGGGGGAATCTGCTTCGAGTAGCCGCGGGCCGGCCTGGTTACGTCCCGGGGTTGGGTCGCCAACCGAGAACGACCTTCTTTTTTCTGTGCCATGCTGGTTTTGTCGGCTGGTCTACAGTCGGCGCGCCACGCACCACCGGCACGGTGCGTACGGACTCGGGGGCGGTCGGAGCGCTCTGCTCCGACGACCGACGGACAGCGATGGGGACAGCGATGACCACGATGGAATCCGACATCTACTACGACCCGTACGACTTCGAGATCGACACGGACCCGTACCCAGTCTGGCGGCGGCTGCGCGACGAGCAGCCCACCTACTACAACGAGCGCTACGACTTCTACGCCCTGAGCCGGTTCGACGACGTCGATCGGTGCTCCAAGGAGTGGGAGACCTACATCTCCAGCAAGGGGACGTTGCTGGAGATCATCAAGGCCGATGTGGAGCTGCCGCCCGGGTCCATCATCTTCGAGGACCCCCCCTCGCACAACATCCATCGCCGCCTCCTGTCCCGGGTGTTCACCCCCCGCAACATCAACGACCTCGAGCCCAAGATCCGGGGCTTCTGCGCCCGTAGCCTCGACCCCCTGGTGGGCACGGGTGGATTCGACTTCATCGAGGACCTCGGCGCCCAGATGCCCATGCGCACGATCGGCATGCTGCTGGGCATCCCCGAGGCCGACCAGGAGGCCATCCGGGATCGGATCGACGAGGGGCTGCGCCTCACCGAGAGCGGCATGCCCGACTTCGACAAGGCGTTCGGCGAAGGGCTCAACGCCGCCGAGGGATTCGCCGAGTACATCGACTGGAGGGCCTCACATCCCTCGGACGACCTGATGACCGACCTGTTGCAGGCCGAGTTCGAGGATGAGCACGGGGTCGTGCGCCGGCTCACCCGTGAGGAGGTGCTCGGCTACGTCAATCTGATCGCCGCGGCCGGCAACGAGACCACGGCTCGCCTCATCGGTTGGACCGGCAAGGTGCTGGCCGAGAATCCCGACCAGCGCCGGCAACTGGCGGAGGACCGCTCCCTCGTGCCCAACGCCATCGAGGAGCTGCTGCGCTACGAGTCGCCCTCACCGGTGCAGGCCCGCTACGTGACCAAGGACGTCGAGCACCACGGGGTCACCGTCCCGGCCGGGAGCACCCTCCTGCTCCTGACGGCATCGGGCAACCGCGACGATCGCCACTTCCCCGATGCCGACCGCTTCGACATCCATCGCACGATCGACCACCATCTCGCCTTCGGGTACGGCATCCACTTCTGCCTCGGCTCGGCGCTCGCCCGGCTGGAAGGTCGCATCGCCCTGGACGAGGTGCTGCAACGGTTCCCGACCTGGGAGGTCGACTGGGACAACGCCGTGCAGACCCGGACATCGACCGTCCGCGGGTGGGACAAGCTGCCGGTGGTCACCCCCTGAGTCGTTCGGGGGCCTCAGGGCCTAAGTTGAGCAGTCGCCGGTAAGAGAGGACGTCCCCATCATGAATACAGTCGTCGTCGGTGCCTCGAGTGGTCTCGGCCGATCACTGGCCGTCGGCCTCGGACGCCAGGGGGCCACCGTTGCCCTCCTGGCCCGGCGCCAGGACCGCCTCGTCGATGCGGCCAAGGAGGCCGGACCCGGCTCGTTGGCCATCGTCTGCGACGTCACCGACGACCAGTCGTGCCGCGTCGGCCATCGAGGAGGCGGCGGCTGGACTGGGCGGGATCGACGCCCTCGTCTACGCCACCGGGGTGGGGCCCCTGGGCCGGTTGGTGGACATCAGCGGGGAGACCTGGCGGAACACGCTCAACACCAACGTGGTGGGTGCGGCGTTGATCACCGCCGCAGCCGTGCCCCACCTCACGAAGACCCGCGGGGTGGCCGCCTACCTGTCCTCGGTCAGCGCCTCCTTCACCCCTCCATGGCACGGCCTCGGGGCCTATGCCACCAGCAAGGCGGCGCTCGAGACCATGATCGAAGCGTGGCGCAACGAGCACCCAGCCGTAGGCTTCACCCGCGTCATCGTGGGCGACTGTGCCGGAGGTGAAGGGCCCTCGGGCACCGAGTTCGCCAATGAGTGGGATTGGGACCTCGCCGCAGAGTTCCATCCGATCTGGCAGGCACGCAACCTGCTGAGCGGGTCGCTCATCGAGGTCGATGAGCTGGTCCGCGTGGTCGACAACGTGCTGCGGTGCGGGGCCAGTGCCTATGTGCCGTCGGTAGCCGTCATTCCCCGTCCGCCGGTCTGACCGACATCCCGGGGGCCCTCCGGCTCCAGGAGGGGAATGGAGCGCCAGGGGCAGCCCTCATCGGTTGAGGAGCATGTTGGCGATGGCCGTGGCCCCAGGGAAGGAGCCGGTCATGCCCGAGCTCATATATCCGACGTCGGTGACCAGGGTGATCCCGGTGATGACGGTCGCCGCGTCGCTGCACAGGAAGACCAGCGGATAGGCCTGGTGCAGGGGGGTGGAGACCTCGATCCCCAACTCCTGGCGGTAGTCGGAGCCGAAGCCCAACCACATCTCGGCGTTGGCCCGGGCCAACGGCGTGTCGGTGGGACCCGGGCAGATGGCGTTGATCCGGATGCCCTTCTGCAGCAGCGGAAACGCCCGGCTGGCCACATACGCGCACATGGCCTGCTTGGTCGACATGTAGTCCGCCTTGCCGTGGGCTTCGACCCAGGCCACGCCGCTGTCGAAGTCCGGGGTGGCCAGGAACTCCTGGAGTTCGGGCAGGTTGGCCTCCCAGCCCAGGCCGGCCGCCGACGAGATCATCCCGATGGCCGAACCCCGGCCGAGCATGCCGCCGGCGATCAGTGTGTCGATGAGGTGCCGGTGGCCGATGAAGTTGATCCGCTCGATGCCCGGCGTGCCGTCGGCCACCCCGGCGCAGGCCAGCAGGACGTCCACCGGACCGCCGCACTCGGCAATGGCCGCGTCGATCGACGATCGTTCGGCCAGATCGACGTGGATGGGCTTGATGCCGGCCAGGGTGATCTCGGCGACGTCCATGACCACCACTTCGGCCCCGGCGTCACGGGCCAGCTCGGCGGCGGCGGCTCCCATGCCGGTGGCCCCGCCCACTACGAGCACCCGCTTCCCGTCGTAGCGGAAGGCATCAAAGAGCGACATGCGGCTTCTCCTGTCTAGTGGTCGAAGCCCTTACGCTACGACCCCACGGATCTTCAGGTCGATGATGGCATCTTCGTCGAGGCCGATGTCGGCCAGGATCCGATCCCCGTGCTCGTTGAACTCCGGGGCCCGCCCGGGTGCGGCGGGCTCCTCGTCGAACTGGACCGGCGCCGCCACCAGCTGAAAGGGCGTGCCCGTGGCCGTCTGGCAGTCCTGGATGTAGCCGTTGGCCACCGACTGGGGGTCGGCGGCCGCCTCCAGCGTGTCCTGGACTACGGCCCACTGTCCGCTGAACGAGTCGAGCCGCTCCCGCCACTCGGCCAGGGTGGCCGAGGCAAACACCTCGGTCAGGATCTCGACGGCGGCGGCGCTGTTGGCCATGAGCGACTGGTAGTCGGCGAAGAGAGGGTCGGTGGCCAACTCGGGTCGGCCCACCGCCTCGCACATCGGCGGCCAGTACTTGGCCGGCTGCAGGCACGTGAAGGCCAGGGTCCGGCCGTCTTTGGTCTCGTAGTTCCGCGACAGCGGGTTGGAGCCGATGCGGTCGGCCGGCGGCGGGGTCCAGGGCGTGTCCAGCACGAGGGAGAGGGCCATGGCCTGCCCCATCGCCCACATGCCCACGCCCAGCAACGAGACGTCGACGACGGTGGCCTCACCACTCTTCTCTCGATGGAAGAGGGCTCCCATGATTCCACCGGCGATGGTCATGGCCCCGATCGAGTCCCCGAACCCCGGAGCCGGTGGCACCGGCATCAGGTCGTACTCGGGCCGCTTGGCCCCGATGGCCACCCCGGACCGGGCCCAGAAGGCCAGTGCGTCGTAGGAGCCCTTGTCGGCGTCCGGTCCACGTTCCCCCTGGCCCGTACCCCGGACGTAGATGATGTCCGGGTTGTGGGCGCGAATCTCCTCCACCCCGATCTGCAGCTTCTGCCGCACGGTGGGCAGCTTGTTGGTGAGGAACACGTCACAGGTGGCGGCCAGCTTGTAGAGGATCTCGAGACCGTCGGGCGAGGTCAGGTCGAGGCCCAGGCTCTTCTTCCCCCGGTTGGAGTGCTCCAAGAGGGCGTGGACGTCGTTGGGGACGATGGCCAGACCCGAGGAGGCCAGGCCGCGCATGGCGTCGCCCCGCTCCACGTGCTCGATCTTGATGACCTCGGCGCCCCAGTCAGACAGCAGCGCGGAGGCCGCGGGGACGAAGGTGTGCTCGGCCACCTCGAGGATCCGGACGCCCTGCAGTACTGCGGTCACACTCCACCTCCGACGATCGTCCGCACGGTGGGCACGGCCGAGCCGCGCGCTCCCGAACTGCTGCCGAAACCAGCACGCCCGACAGACAGAGCCAGACAACCGTGCAGCGGCAATGATGACTCTAGCCTGAAGAAACTGCCATTCTCAACCCGATCGCCCCACGCGTCCAACCGTGATGGAGCCTACGGGTTCGGCTCCGGGGGAACCCAATTGGGAGACCTCTTCTCCATGAACGCCCGCATGCCCTCCCGCGGCTCGTCGGAGTGGTCGAGGGACCAGAACATGGTCTGGTAGTCGATGTCGCCGTAGCGCTGGTTGAGCATCCGCTTGACGTGCACCCGCGCGTCGGGGGCGGTCTGGAGCACCTGGTGGGCTGCCTCTGCGGCGGCCGCTCGTAGTTGCTCGTGAGGGACCACACGCGAGATGACCCCGAGGCGCTGCGCCTCGGCCGCATCGAACCGGCGGGCCGACAGCAGGAGGTCCCTCGCCACGGCCAGGCCCACGTGAGCCGGCAGGGCGGCGGCGTAGGTGGCATCGGGGATGCCCCGCAGCAGCTCCGGCACTCGGAAGGTGGCCCGGTCGCTGGCCACGGCGATGTCGGCCATCATGGCGATGAGGAGGCCACCGGCCTGGCAGATCCCGTTGACCGCGGCGATGACCGGGGCCCGGCTGTCCCGGATGGCCAGAAAGGGGAGGATGTCCTGTCCGACGTAGTCGGGGACCGCCTCCCCGGCCTCGGACCGGCCGCCGAGATCACCCCCCGGAGCGAAGACGTCGCCGGTGCCGGTGATGATCAGCGCCGCGAGATCAGGGTCGTGGTTGACGAGGTGCACCGCCCGCTTGACCCCGTAGTACATGGCCGGGGTGAGGGCATTCCGGGCTTCCGGTCGGTCGATGACGCACCAGGCGATGGGCCCGGCTCGCTCGAGTCGGAGCATCGACGTACCGAGTTCGTCTGCCATCTCACCTTCCCCCCGCCCCGGGAACGGGACGCAACGGATTGCTACGATAGGTGAACTCTTGAAATTAGGCAATGCTGTATTGCTTTTGTGACAATTCCACTTTCGCCCACCAAGGAGAGCACCCGATGGCCCGTCCTCGCACCCCGGAGCACATCCACCTGCGCAGCGCACGCATGCTCGACGTGGTGACCGGTGAGCTGCTGTCCCCCGGCAGCCTTCTCATCGGAGGGGAGCGCATCCTCGAAGTGGCTCCGAGCTCGATGCCCGACGATGCGGTCGAGGTCGACGTCGGCGACCTGACCCTCATCCCCGGGCTCATGGACATGGAGGTCAACCTGCTGCTGGGCGGACCCGACCATCGCAGCCCGCTCAACGCGGTCCAGGACGATCCGGCCCTCCGCACCCTGCGGTCCGTGGCCAATGCCCGACGGACCCTCCGAGCCGGCTTCACGACCGTACGCAACCTCGGCCTGTTCATCCAGACCGGAGGACTGCTCTTGGACGTGGCGCTGATGAGGGCCATCGACTTCGGCTGGTTCGAAGGGCCGCGTATCATCCCCGCCGGCCATGCCATCACCCCGACCGGGGGCCACCTCGACCCCACCATGTTCCAGGCCCTCGCCCCCCACATCATGCCCCTGACGGTCGAGGAGGGCATCGCCAACGGCATCAGTGAGGTGCGCAAGGCCGTCCGTTACCAGATCAAGTACGGAGCCAAGCTCATCAAGGTGTGCGCCTCAGGTGGGGTGATGTCCCACACCGGGCCGGCGGGCGCCCAGCAGTACTCCGACGAGGAGCTACGGGCCATCGTCGACGAGGCCCACCGGGCTGGCCTCAGAGTGGCCGCCCACGCCCACGGCGACGACGGGATCCGGGCCGCGCTGGAGGCCGGGATCGACTGCATCGAGCACGGATCGCTGATGAGCGACGAGACCCTCGACCGCTTCATCGAGTTGGAGCGGTTCCTCGTGCCGACGACCTACCTGGCCGACGGGATGGACGTGTCCCATGCTCCTCCCGAGCTGCAGGCCAAGGCGGCCGAGGTGTTCCCCCGGGCCAAGCAGACGATCAGCAAGGCCATTGCGCGCGGGGCCAGGATCGCCTGCGGGACAGACGCGCCGGCCATCCCCCACGGGAAGAACGCCAAAGAGCTCGTGGCCCTGGTCGATCGGGGCATGACCCCGCTCCAGGCCATTCGGGCGGCAACCACGGTGGCCGCCGAACTCATCGACGTTGACGACCGGGGCCGCCTCGAGGCCGGGCTGTTGGCCGACATCATCGCCGTGCCTGGGGATCCGCTGGCCGATATCGGCGTCACCGAAGACGTGAGGTTCGTGATGAAGGGCGGTCAGGTGTACCGCCACGACAGCGAGGCCGTGTAGCGGGCGAGCCGGCCCATCCGACTCAGGTCGCGGTGCCGGTCCCGATGCCGTGCATGATGAGGTTCCACAGGTCTTCGGCCGAATCGCCCTCGGCGTCGCGGAGCGACATGCCGCCGATGGTCGACGAGAACGTGTTGAACATGATCACCTCGAGAACGATGCCCACGATGGGGCCGTGGCGGAGACCGGAGCGCACAGACCCGGCGGCCACCGCGTCCTGGAGCACCTCTTCGAACAGGGACACGAGCGGCGAGAAGACGCGAGCGGCCTCTTTCGGGTACTCGGTGAGCAGCTGCTGGGCGAACTCGGCCATGCCCAGCGGACCCTGTTGCTTGACCTCCTTGGCGGGCTGTTCCGCCGGACGGCACATGCGGTAGTAGTCCAGCACGAAGCGATGGAGGCGCTCGATCGGCTCATCCTCGTCGGCGATGGCCACCCGGAGGTGGTCGGTGGCCGTCCGGACGGACTCCTCGATCAGGGCCAGGAGCAGCTCGTGCTTCCCCCCGAAGTACTGGTAGAAGCTGTGCAGCGACTGGCCGGAGCGCTCGACCACCTCCTGGACGGTGAAGTCCCGGCCCGGTCGTGAGGTGAGGAGCTCGGACGCCGGCGTCAAGGAAACGCTGGACCCGGCTCTCGGCGCGGAGCCGAGCGGAATCAAGCGATCGGGCCACCGCCTGGTCGCGCCGACTCAGACCGGCAGGCTCGATCGCCTCGGTGGCCACCTCGTCGTTCATCACTGGGGAGAGCGTACCCGAGGGAACACTCACTACCGACGACCTACGACGCCGGGCGGTGACCGTCTGGCGGAGGGACCCCGAGCCGCTGGTTGGGACTGGAACAGGCCCTAGACGGCCGGCTCCACCAGCATGTCCATGCTGGCCGCGCCACTGTCGGGAACCCTCGGCTGACGCCAGACCTCCACCGGGAAGGAGGCATTCACAAGGGAGTAGCACAGCCAGAGCAGGGCCCGGGCGTCGTCGGGCAGGGCGTCGAAGTCCAGGCGGTCGAGGTAGGCCATGGCCTCGCCGAGTCGGGGGAAGGCGGCGTCGTAAAAGGCCTGGAGTTCGTCCATGCTGCTGGCCAGTCGCTTTTCGTAGCGTTGCGCCTCGGTCTTGAGCGACCAGCTGGTGAAGGGCTCGAGGTCGGCGAAGTCGGGGGGCAACGTACTCATTCGGTCATCCGTCCGTATCTGGGTGCGTCTAGGAGGCGTTGGAGATGCGAACGGGGGTGGCGAACTTCTGCTGGTACTCGCTCACGTAGTCTCGGGCCGTCTTGTGGAGATGGCGGAGCAGGATCTCCTGGTCGTTGAGGGGGAACTCGGTCACCGCCCGGGATTCGAGCATGGTCTGCGTGGCCTCGAGGGTGTTGCCGTCCTGGAGCGCGTACTCCTTGAAGGTGACGGCGGCCAGTTCCTGCTTCAGGCGCTCACTGGCGCTCTTCGGGGGCACGAAGTACAGCGTCCCCTCGAAGATGTGGGAGTTGTAGGAGGTCGGCCAGTAGTGGTAGGTGAGATACCAGCCCGGCTCCCAGATGAGCAGCATGAAGTTGGGGAAGAACACGAAGGAGTCGACCCCCCAGGCCCGGTGGCGAGAGGGGTTCACCGAGGCCGGCAGTTCGGCCAGGCCCTCGATATCAGGCTTGGCCCACGGACCAAACAGACCGCTCTGCAGGACGCGCTCGATCGGCTTCACCATGTCAGGGTCCTTCGGTGGCGACATGCCTCCCCAGGACGACACCATGCCGTGAGGACCGTCGATCTCGTAGGCCAGCGCTTCAAACCCGTAGCCGGACAGCTTGCGCGACTCGTCGGCGGTGGCCTGCTTGGCGTGGAGAATTGGCGCATGGTAGAACTCGGCGAAGGCGTCGATGAACAGCTTCCAGTTGGCGCCGACGTCGGCCCGGTACTTGTAGACCTGGGTCATCTCGCCGAACGGGTAGCCCTCGATGCCGTCTCCGAACTTCCCGAGGTACTCCCGCAGTGACGTGGTGTTCTCCGGGTCGAGGTTGACGAAGATGAAGCCCTCCCAGGTCTCCACCTGCACGCCGGCGAGGCCGTAGTCGTCCTTGTTGAGGTCGAAGAATTCCGACTCCTGCTGGACGAAGGTCAAATCGCCCTCGGTGGCGTAGCGCCAGCCGTGGTACTTGCAGGTGAACTGGCGACACGTGCCGCTGGTCTCCTCGCCGGGATAGTCGGTCCAGACCAGCTTGTTCCCCCGGTGACGGCAAATGTTGTGGAAGACGTGGATCGCCCCGTCCTTGCCCCGGACGACGACCAGCGAGGTCCCCGCCGCGTCGAGCTCCTTGGTGAAGTAGCTGCCGTTCCGGGGGAGCTGCTCCACTCGCCCGACGTTCAGCCAGGTGCGGGCGAAGATGGCCTTGCGCTCGAGCTCGTAGTGGTCGGGGGAGATCGAGTCCTCATAGGACACCGGTCCGGTGCCGAGCTCGGGGTAGTGCTCGGTCCAGCTGCCCTCAGCCGGCTTCGTGAAATGCGCCATATCGTTCCTCCAGGTCCGGTCGTACCGTCGTTATGATAGCAGTAATCTGTAAAAAACAGAAGATCATTTCCGCCTTAGATCATCGTCCAGCTCGACGCCGAAGCTCCGGAGGGCCATGGCCAACACCTCGTAGGCCCCCACCGTGAAGACCAGATCCATGAGCTGCTGCTGATCCAGCTCCCCGGCCAGCACCTTCCAGGTGGCGTCGCTGATCCGGCCGTCGGCGATGAGCTCGTCGACGGCCCGCACCATGGCCCCGTCCAGTGGCGACCACCCGGGTGCATCGGGGCCCTCGGCGATACGGGCGACCTCGTCCTCAGTGAGGTCGGCATCCCCGGCGAGCACGGCGTGCTGTTCCCACTCGTAGTCCGAACCCCGCACCGACGCCACCCGCAGCACCAGGAGTTCGCGCTGACGCGGGGAAAGTGTCGAGGCGAAGAGGATGTACCCGTTGAACGTATGGAACGCCCGGGCCAGCTCGGGATGCTGGGCCAGCGTCCCGAGCACGTTGAGTCCCTTGGGTCGACCCTCACGGCGGACGGGGAAGGGGTGCCGCGGATTGGCCGGACGCAGGGCGGCCAACGCTTCCCTCATCTCGGGTGGCCACTCGCCCGGGGGGAGCGGCGGGATCCGCGGCATCAGGTGTTCCGTCCGCCGTTCACGCCGATCACCTGGCCGGTGATGTAGCTGGCCTCGTCGCTGACCAAGAACGAGCACGCGGCGGCGATGTCCTCCGGCGTCCCCACCCGCCGCACCGGGGTGAGGGCGGCGTGGTGCTCGACGCCTTCGCCCAGCAGACCCGCCTCAGACTTGCGAAGCATGGGGGTGTCGATGAACCCGGGGGGATGGTGTTGACGGTGATTCCCTTCGGTCCCAACTCGAGGGCCAGGGCCTTGGTGAAGCCCATCACCCCCGCCTTGGCCGCCACATAGTGGGTCATCATGGGCTGGCCGCTGTGGGCACTCGATGACGAGATGTTGACGATGCGGCCCCAATGCTCCTCGATCATCCCAGGGGCGACGGCCTGGCAGCAGTCGAACGTCCCGGTCAAGTTGACGGCCAGGATGCGGTTCCACTTCTCGGCGGTGATCTTCAGGAACGGGTCGAAGCCGTCGAGTCCCGCGCTGTTGACAAGCACCGTCGGGCGTCCCCCGAATCGCTGGCCGGCATCGAGCACGCCCTGGTCGATCTGGGACCGGTCGGTCACATCGACGGTGAGGCCCACAGCGTTGCCGCCGGAGGCCACGATCTCGGCGGCCGCGGCGTCGGCCGAGGCCCCGTCGCGGTCAAAGATGGCGATGGCGTTCCCGTCGGCCGACAGGCGCCGGCTGATGGCCAACCCGATCCCCGAACCACCCCCGGTGACGATGGCCACCCGGGTGGCCGTCATCGGATCACCTCGTCACCGCTGAGGGTCGTCCGGTGCATGTCCCGGGCCGAGGCCGGATCGTAGGGGCAGGCTCGGTGCAGCACCCCGCGGTTGTCCCAGATCACCATGTCCCCGACGGCCCACTCGTGCCGGTAGACCCGATCGGGGGTGGTCGACCGGGCCAGAAGATCGTCGAGGAGTGCCCTTCCCTCCTCGGGATCCATCCCGACCACATGAGAGGCTGTAGCCCCGAGCACGAGCGAGCGGCGGCCCGATTGATGGGTCCATACCAGCGGGTGCACCTTCGACGGCCGGGACCGCCACACGGCCAGCTCCTCTGGGGAGGGATCGTCGTTGAACAGGCGCTGGGAGGCCTCGATGCTGTGGACGACCCGGAGTGAACCGAAGCGCTCCTGCTCCTCGTCGGTGAGGTCGTCGTAGGCGGCGTACGTGCTGGCGAACTCCGTCTCCCCCCCGCTGGCGGCCACGGCGCGTGCAGTAAGCAGGGTCGCCATGATGGGGACGTCATCGGTACAGCCGTCGATATGCCAGTCGAAGGTTCCCCGGAGATAGGCGGCGGCCCGATTCTTCGTCGGGTCGAGCGTGACCCGGAAGATCTCAGGATGCTCGCCCGAACCGAAGGTTTCCACCCGACCCAGCTTCTTGGAGAAGGCGACCTGGGTGGCGTCGTCGACATGCAGGTCCCGGAAGATCAGGGCACCGTGGTTCTCCAAGGCCTCGAGCGTCCAGACCGGCAGCCCGTCGTCCTCCAACAGCTGCCGGGGTTGAATACCGACGACCTCGGCGCCCACCGTGGCGCTGAGCCTCTCCGCGGTGACCACGGTCATGTGGCTCTCCTTCTCATTGCGCGTCTGCTAGAGGAGCGCTATTGCCCCTCCAGAATCCAGTTATCACTTTCTAGCAGTCCCCAGCGATCCCTCGCTGAGGAGCTCTCGGAGCCGGAACTTCTGAACCTTGCCCGATGCCGTCCTCGGGAATTCCTCGACCTCATAGATGGCCTCGGGCCACTTCTGACGGGTCAGGCCTGCGGCGGCCAGATGGTTGCGCAGCTCGTCGAGTGTCGGAGCGGATGCGCCCGGGCGCACGCTGACGACGGCCGCGGCGTGTTCACCGAAGCGGGCGTCGGCCTCGGCTACCACCGCGACCTCGGCCACCCCGTCCAGGGTCGCCACGAGCTCCTCGATCTCCTGGGCGCTGATGTTCTCGCCGCCCCGGATGATGATGTCCGAGATGCGGTCGGTGATCGTCAGGTAGCCGTCCTCGTCGAGGACTCCTACGTCACCGGTCCGGTACCAACCGTCGGAGTCGAAGGCGGCAGCGGTCAAGCTGGCGTCCGTGTAGCCGACGCAGCAGTCCGGCCCCCGGGTGACGATCTCGCCGTCCTCCTCGAGGCGAAGTTCCACACCGGGAAGGAGATGGCCATCGGTGGTCAGGCGCTTCTCCTCAGGGTCATCGAGGAGGCAGCCGGTGATCGAGGGGTGCTCGGTGCTCCCGTAGGAGCGGAACACCTTGATCCCGAGGCGGGTGGCTCGTTCGGTGACCGCCACCGGGACAGTCGAGCCGCCCAGTCCCGCGAACGGCATCATGGCCACGTGACGGGGCGTGAAGGCAGGGTGGTCGAGCAGGCTGGTGAGAAAGTAGGTGGCCCCACCCCCGACCCCGAGGCCCTCCTCGTCCAACAGACGCAGTACCTCGCCGGGATCCCACACGTCGAGCAGGTGCACGGGTCGCTCGCGGAGCAGGGGCACCAGGAAGGCGTTGAGCATGCCGATGAAGTGACCGACCGGCGCCCCGGTGATCTGCGGAGGCCCACCCTTGGGAAAGAGATAGTCCAGCTGGCGCGTCTCGCATCCGATCGTGCGGTGGGAGTGCACCACCCCCTTGGGGTCACGAGTAGTGCCGGACGTGAATCCGATGATGGTCGGCGTGTCGGGATGTACGTCGGTCGGACCACCGATGGGGTCGGCGTCGAGCATCGACGCGAACGACGTGGCCCCGGTCGGCAGTGCCCACGGTGCGGCCTCGCCCACCACCAGCCACAGAGGCACCGGCCGCCTTCCAAGCAACTCGGTATAGGTGGCCAGGTAGTCGTTGTGCCCGAACGATTCTGCGGTGATCACGACATCCGGCGAGGTGGCCGAGAGGATGTAGCCGACCTCCTTGGCCCCGTAGAAGTGCACGATGGGGACGATCACGGCCCCGAGATAGGCCGCCGCCCAGAAGGCGACGCCCGCTTCGAACCAGTTGGGCAACTGGATGACCACCACCGCCCCCGGCCCCACCCCCCGGGCGCTGAGGGACGAGGCCAGTGCTCTGGCCGCACGGTCGACGTCGGCGAAGGTTCCTTTCCACGGGCGGGTACGGGAGTGGACCTCGAACACCTCCCGGCCCATGCCGGCCAAACCGTCTGCCACCATCCGGCCCAGGGTGGCGTCGGTCCAATGGCCGGCTGCGACATACTGCCGGGCCAATGGCTCGGGCGCGGGCCGCAGGCCCCATCGGCCACCCATGGCACTGCTCGACTCCCCCACTCGACCTCCTCCGGCTGTGGATCCAGCGACCCGGGACCTAGACGCCCGGTGGCGCTTCTGCGCAGCTCAGAGTCCCCGTGCGGATCGCCGGATTTCCCACTCCTAGCTGCGTTGCCAGTCTAGGAGAACTTCGTTATCATTTGTCAACATGGCACTCTCGGAACCTCTGGCCGATGCCCCGGGCGTGCCGGCCGACCACGGGTACCACACGCTCCGGGTGGCCGACGTCGTCCGTGAGACAGCCGAAGCCAGCTCCTTTGTGCTGGACGTGCCCGGTGAGCTCCGTCGCGCCTTCGCCTACCGATCCGGACAGTTCTGCACCTTCCGGGTGTGGGTGGGCGGCATACCCCACATCCGCTGCTATTCGATGTCGTCCTCCCCGGCCGTCGATCGTGAGCTGCGGGTAACGGTCAAGCGCACGCCCGACGGCGCGGTGTCCAACTGGATGAACGACCATCTGGCTCCCGGCGACCTGGTGGAGGTGGCTCGGCCGGCCGGCTTCTTCAGTCTCGGAGAGGGCGCCGGCGACATCATGGCCTTCAGCGCCGGCAGCGGCATCACCCCGGTGCTCTCCCTGCTGAAGACGGCACTGGCCACCACGTCGCGACGGGCGGCACTCCTCTATGCCAACCGTGACGAGGACGCCATCATCTTCCGCTCCGAGCTCGACGTCCTGAGGAACGGACACGACCCCCGGTTCACCCTGCGCCACCACCTCGACGTCGACCAGGGGCTCATCAGCTCGGAGGCCATCCGTCGATTCACCGAGGCTGCCAACGATCCCGAGTTCTATATCTGCGGCCCCGGGCCATTCATGGACATCGTGGAGAGCACCCTGGTGGAGGACGGCGTGGATGCCGGCCGGATCCACATCGAGCGATTCACCCCCGAGACCTGGGTCCCCGAGGTCGAGGTGGGCGACCAAGCCCCCGGCGAAGCCCGGGTCACCATCGAGCTGGACGGCCGCACGGAGTCCACCGAGTACCGCCCCGGGACAACCATCCTGCAGACGGCTCGCCAGATGGGCATGTCCCCTCCGTTCTCCTGCGAGGCCGGGAGCTGTGCCACGTGCATGGCCCGCCTGCTGGAGGGGACGGCCACCATGCATGTCAACAATGCCCTGACCGACGACGAGGTCGTCGAGGGATGGGTGCTCACCTGCCAGGCGCTGCCCACCAGTCCGCTGGTGCGGGTGGCCTACGGCTACGAGGAGGGGTGATGGAACCACTGCCCATCGCCGACGTCATCGAGCTCCAGCAGCTGCTGGCGCGCTATGCCGTGGGCATGACCCGAGACGACGTCGAGTCCGTGATGGAGGTATTCACGCCGGACGGTACCTACAGCGCCTTCGGTGACATCTATCCCCTCGCCGACTTCCCCACCCTGGTGGCAGCCGCGCCCAAGGGGCTGTTCATGGTGGGGCCTCCCGTGCTGGAGCTCGACGGCGACCAGGGCACCGGGCAGCAACCCCTCTGCTTCGTCGACCAACGGACCCACGACATGCGCATCGGCTACTACACCGACACCTACCGCCGCACCGAACTCGGGTGGCGACTGCAGACCCGCTCCATGACCTTCCTGCGCAAGAGCGGGGCCCAGGACTCGGGGCGGGCCCACGACCCGACCCGGCCCGCCCCCACCGCCCCCTGATGGAGCTGCCCGAGTTCCGGTCGTCCTTGGACGCGTGGCTCGACGAGCACCTGGCCGTCCTCACCCCGGGGCCCGGGGCCGTCGAGACGCTCGACGATCAGATGGATCATCTGGCCCTGGTCAAGCGGCTGACCTACGACGCCGGCTGGATGCGTTGGGGGTGGCCCGAACGGGTCGGCGGGCTCGGAGGCTCACCACTGCTGCGCGCCTACCTGGGCGAGGCACTCACCTCACGGGACCTGGTCGAGCCGGGTATCTACTCGATGACCGAGGTGCTGGCCCCGACGATGATCGACTACGCCGTGCCGGACCTGGCCGCCGGGATGGTCCCCCGCCTGCTCCGGGGGGACGAGACATGGTGCCAGGGGTTCTCCGAGCCGGGCACTGGGAGCAACCTGGCCGCCCTTACCTGCCGGGCCACCCGGGACGGCAGCGTCTGGCGGGTCACCGGGCAGAAGGTCTGGACCAGCCTGGCCCAGTACGCCGACCGCTGCGTGCTCCTCACCCGGACCGGCACCGTCGAGTCGGCGCACCGCGGGATCACCGCCCTGTTCGTGGACATGGACAGCCCAGGCATCGACGTGCGGCCCATCGAGACCATGCACGGCGCCCCGGAGTTCTCCGAGGTCTTCTTCGACGGGGTCGTCGTACCCGTCGAACGCACGCTCGGCGAGGAGGGCCAGGGCTGGGCGGTGGCCATGGACCTGCTCCCCTTCGAACGGAGCACCGCCCTGTGGCACCGTGCCGCCTACCTCCATCGGCGGCTGCAGGGCCTCCTCGACACCGTCCCCCCCGACGCCCTCGAACCCGCCGCCGTGGGCGAGGTGGCCCAACTGCTCTACTCCTTGCGGGCCCGCTCGCGGTCGACCCAGCACCGCCTGGCCCGAGGCGAGCACCTCGGCCCCGAGACCTCGGTGGACAAGGTCCTGGTGGCCACGGCCGAGCAGGCCGTGTTCGACCTCGTGGCCGACGGACTGGGTGCCGACGTGGTCGCCGGCGACGACCCCGCCAGCGACCGATGGCGACGCGAGTTCCTCTACTCCCGAGCCGCCACCATCTACGGCGGGACGGCCGAGATCCAGCGGAACATCATCGCCCGGCGACTCCTCGATCTGGGGACGGGCCACTGATGGACGACGACGAGCGTTCGCTGTTCGAGAGCTCCCTCCGCCACGCCTGCGCATCGGCCCGCGGGTCAGCCCTGGACCAGACCCTGGCAGAGATCGGCTGGCCCGAGGCTCTGTCCGCCTACCCGAGGCTGGCCGTCTCGTCCCTGTTCGAGCAGGTGGGCGCAGCCAACACCAGCACCTCGGCCCTGGGCTCGGTCCTCGGTGACGCACTCGGCGTGAAGACCGACTCCTCAGTCGGCACGGTCCTGCCCGCCCTCGGTCGCTGGCGACCGCCGGGCCGGATCGTCAGGGAGGGCCTCACCGTGGACGGGGTGGCCCAGGCCCCGTTGATCGATGCCACCACCGCCTGGGTGGTGGCCAGCTCCGACGACGGAACGTTCACCCTCGAAGTCGCCACCGCCGACCTCGCGCTCCGACCGGTGCACGGAGTGGACCCGCGACTCGGACTCCTCCAGGTCACCGGCGAGGACCTGCCCCTGACCACCCCAAGCCTCCTCGAGGCCGGTCACTGGGATCAAGCGGTCGCCCGGGCCCAGCTGGCCGTGGGCCACGAGCTGGTCGGCACCTCTCGGGCCATGCTCGAGCTGGCCCGGGAACACGCGTTGGAGCGGATCCAGTTCGGGCAGCCCATTGCCATGTTCCAGGCGGTCCGGCACCGGCTGGCCGACACGCTGGTGGCCGTCGAGTCGGCCGATGCCGCCCTGAGCTCCGCCTGGGACGAGGGAACGCCGGCGGCGGCGGCCACGGCCAAGGCATTGGCCGGGCGCAGCGCCAAAACGGCGACTCGACACTGCCAACAGGTACTAGCTGGCATCGGGTTCACCACCGAGCACGACTTCCACCACTTCGTAGGTCGTGCCCTCGTCCTCGACCAGCTGTTCGGCACCGCCCGCGCGCTGACCCGGGAGCTGGGTCGCCAACTCCTGGCCAGCCGGCAGCTCCCGCCCCTGCCGCCACTGTGAGCGGGGGTAGACGGCCTACAGAGCCGTAGCCAGTGAGGCCAGCAGCGCCCGGGTGCGCCGGGACGAGCTGATGAGCTCGTCTCGGCCCTGCCCTATGGGCACCACTCGCACCGACAGATCGGTGACGCCGGCGTCGGCAAACCCTTGGAGGCGCTTCCTGATGGTCGACTCACTGCCGGCCACGAGGATGTCACCGACGCTCTGGGCGTCGCCCTGGTCGAGCAACCGCTGGTAGTTGGGCGAGACCTCGGCCTCGGACAGCAACCGGTTGGCCCGGGCCACGGCGACGTCGATCTCGTGGTCACCACAGAGGCAGACCGGGACGCCGGCCACCACCCGGGGACTGGGCCGGCCCGCGGCCTCGGCGGCCCTGGTCAGCTTGGGGACGATGTAGGTGCCGATCGCCCGCTCATCGGCCAACCACAGGATGGTCCCATCGGTGCGCTCGCCGCACAGTTGCAGCATGCGGGGGCCGAGCGCGGCCAGGAGCACCGGGGTGGGGCTGAGGTCGGTGATGTCGAGGGGGTTGTGAATCGAGAACCGACTGTTCTCGACGTCGATCGGGCCTGGGCCGGACAGGGCCTGGTCGAGCACGTCGAGGTAGTCCCGCATGGTGGCCAGCGGGTGCTCATAGGGGAGTCCCAACATCTCGTCGATGATCCAGTGGTGGGAGACGCCCAGGCCGATGGCGAGGCGCCCCTCGCAGACGGCCTGGACCGAGAGGACGTGCTGCGCGAGGGCGATGGGGTGCCGGGGCTGGATCGGCACCACGGCGGTGCCGATCTCGATTCGGGACGTCTCGGCGCCGATGACGGTGGCGGCGGTCAGGGCGTCGAACTCGTCGGGGATCTGCGGGACCCAGACGGTGGCCAGTCCGGCCTCCTCGGCCCAGCGGGCGTCGGCCTGAAGCCGCTCCACTTTGGTCCGGTATCGACCACGCTCAGGGCCGACCATCAAGCCGATGCGCATGCCTACTGTCCTCCCTATGCTGGGGCTGGCGAGAAGAGAACCTACTTCTTTTTTTCGTGCAATGCTAGTTTCACTTGTGCGCAAGCAGTTTGTCGAAGAAGGAGGGTCGATGGCATCGTCGGGACGGCTGTACGTGGGAGGAGCGTGGTCGCCACCGACCAGCGGAGAGACCATCGACGTCGTCTCCCCCCACACCGAGGAGACCATCGCCTCGGTGCCGGTGGCCGGTCCCGAGGACGTCGACCGTGCCGTGACTGCTGCCCGGCTCGCCTTCGACGAGGGGCCTTGGCCCCGGCTCGACCCGACGGACCGGGTCGAAGCCGTGCGTCGGCTCAGCGAGGACTACGCCGCCCGGCGCGGCGAGATGGCCAAGCTGATCACCGCCGAGATGGGCGCCCCGGCCTCCTTCTCGAGATTCGCCCAGGCCACCTTGCCCATGATGCTGCTCGACACCTTTGCCGACATCGCCTCGGCCTACGAGTGGGAGGGCACCCGCCCCGGGGCCTACGGGGAGGACCTGATCCTGCGCAAGGAGGCCGTCGGTGTCGTCGTGGCCATCGTCCCGTGGAACATGCCCCAGTTCCTCATCGCCGGGAAGCTGGCGCCGGCCCTGTTGGCCGGCTGCCCCATCATCGTCAAGCCCGCACCCGAGACACCCCTCGACGCACTGCTACTGGCTGAGCTGGTCGACGGACTCGGGCTGCCACCCGGCCTCGTCAGCGTCCTTCCCGGCGGCCGTGAGGTCGGGGAGCTCCTGGTCGGTCACCCCGGAGTAGACAAGGTCGCCTTCACGGGCTCGACGGCCGCAGGACGCCAGGTGGCCGCCACCTGTGGCGCCTCGCTCACCCGGGTCAGCCTGGAGCTGGGCGGCAAGTCGGCGGCCATCGTCCTCGACGACGCCGATCCGGATGCCGTGGCCCAGGGGGTGCGGGTGGCCGGGTTGATGAACAGCGGTCAGGCCTGCGTGGCCCAGACCCGGGTGCTGGTGCCGAGGTCGCGGTACGACGAGTACCTGGACGCACTGGCCTCCATGGTGGAGGAGCTTCCCATGGGCGACCCGTCCGACCGGACCGTGGAGATCGGCCCTCTGGTCACCCGACGGCAGCAGGAGCGAGTACGCGGATTCATCGAGAGTGGCGAGCAGGACGGGGCGCGACTGGTGGTGGGTGGCTCGGCACAGCCTGAGGGCCTCGACCGAGGCTGGTACGTACGGCCGACACTGTTCGCCGACGTCGACAACGGTATGCGCATCGCCAGGGAAGAGATCTTCGGCCCGGTGCTGTCGATCATCCCCTATGGCGACGGCGACGACGCCGTCCGTATCGCCAACGACTCCGACTACGGCCTGTCCGGGTCGGTGTGGACGACCGACGTCGATCGCGGCCTCGAGGTGGCCCGACGGGTGCGAACCGGATCGTTCGGGGTGAACCAGCCCTACAGCATGGACCCGGCGGCTCCCTTCGGCGGCATGAAGGCCAGTGGCATCGGGCGCGAGCTCGGGCGCGAAGGCCTGGAGGGCTACCTCGAGGTCAAGTCCATTTCGGTGGCCCCGGCCGCGCCGCCGCCCTGACCGGGCCCCAGCCGGGGGAGCCGGATGCCGCTCAGGGCGCCGGCACCTCGAGCACCACGGCCGTGGACATGCCCCCACCGGCGCACATGGCCGCCACCCCGGTCCCGCCGCCCCGGCGCTGGAGCTCGTGAGCCAGGGAGATGACCATCCGGGCCCCGGTCATGGCGATGGGATGGCCGAGGCTGCAACCGCTCCCGAGGACATTGACGATGGACTCGTCGATGCCCAGGATCCGCGTCGTGGCCACACACATCGAGGCAAACGCCTCGTTGATCTCCCAGAGAGCAACGTCGTCGACGGTGAGCCCAGCCCGGTCGAGGGCCTTGGGGATGGCCACTGTCGGGGCCAGACCGGTGTCATGGGGAGGGACGCCGGCGGAGGCCCACGCCTTGACCACAGCCAGCGGCGGCAGTCCGAGCTCCTCGCTCAGCGCTCGGTCGACGATGAGCATGGCCGCGGCGCCGTCATTGACCCCCCCGGCGTTGCCGGCGGTGATGCTGAAGCCCTCGATCTCGGGGTGCAGCGGCTTCAGCGAGGCCAGCTTCTCCAGGCTGGTCTCCCGTCTGGGATGCTCATCGACGGCGAAGGTGAATGTCGTCCCGTCCCGACGGGAGACCTCGATCGGTGCGATCTCCGCCTCGAAGGACCCGGCGTCAATGGCGGCCACCGCCCGCTGGTGCGATCGCAGGGCCCAGGCATCCATCTCCTCGCGTGTGACCCCGGCGCTGACTGCCGCGTTCCAGCCCACGGTGATGGACATGTCCATGTTGGGGGCGTCGGGGGTGTCCCGGTGGCTGGGCGACATCCAGTCCGACCAGTCATCGGTACCGGGGACCCGTCGGGTCGAACGCGGCGAGGTTGACTGCGAGTACGCGCCGCCGGCGACGACAGCACGGTCCATGCCCGCCCGGATCGATGCGGCCGCGCTCTGGACGGCGGCCAGCGAGGAAGCGCAGTGCCGGTTGTGGGCCACGCCGGGCACATGGACGAGACCAGCCTCGATGGCCGAGTAGCGTGCGATGTCACCGCCGCCATACAGGCTCTCCCCGAGGACGACGTCGTCGACCAGCAGTGGATCGATTCCCGCCCGTCGGACCGACTCGGCGATGGCGTGCGTGGCCAAGTCAAAGGCGTCCACGTCGACCAGCGACCCCTTGAATGCCGTTGCGATCGGAGTGCGCGCCGTCGAGACGATCACTGCATCTTGCATCTTGGAACTCTCCTCATAACCTTGTGGAAGCGACGTGGACGGTCCCGTGGGCACCGGCGGTCACGCACCAGCATGGCCCGATCGGTGGAGGCGGTCTAGTTCGCCCGACCGCTCCCCGGCCTGCCGGCGTCCTCGTCGCCGACCTCGGACGCCCACGAAAATGGTCATCTGTCGAATCTGCAATTTGACTACCGGCGATCCTACCGGGCACAGCGGATCCTGCGAAACGCTATTATCAGCCGCAGGCCGAGGCGGTGCCGGACGGTTGAGGTACCCCACTTCTCCGCTCCCGGCATGGCGGCACGCCGGTGGAAACGAGGAGGTCGGGCATGGCAGCAACGGTGAATCCGGAGCCGAGGATGCTGATCGACGGCAAGCTCGTCGAGGCCACCGGGGGGAAGACGTTCGCCAACGTGAATCCGGCCACCGAGGAGGAGGTCGGACAGGTGGCCGACGCCTCCAGTGGGGACATGCAGCGGGCCATCGCCGCGGCCCGGCGTGCGTTCGATGACACCGACTGGTCGACCAACCGGTCCTTCCGGCGGCACTGCCTCGAGCAGCTCCATCAGGCCCTGGTGGCCGAGCGCGAGGAGATCCGGGAGCAGCTCATCCTCGAGGTGGGCTGCCCGCGCATGTTGACCTTCGGACCCCAGCTCGACGCTCCGCTCGATGGAGCCATCACCTATCCGGCCCAGCTCATCGACGAGTTCGCCTGGGAGACCGACCTTCCCGACGCTCCTGACTTCCGGGGGAACGTGAACTCCCGGCGCATCGTCAAGGAGCCCGTCGGCGTGGTCGGGGCCGTGGTGCCCTGGAACTTCCCCTTCGAGGTCTCGGTGACGAAGCTGGCCCAGGCGCTGGCCACCGGCAACACCACCATTCTGAAGCCGGCGCCGGACACGCCGTGGAACGCCACGCTGCTCGGGCGGATCGTCGCCGAGCACACCGACATCCCGCCCGGCGTGGTCAACGTGGTCCCCTCGTCCGACCACATGGTCGGCGAGGAGCTCACCCTCTCCCCGCAGGTCGACCTGATCTCGTTCACCGGCTCGACCGGCGTGGGGAAGCGGATCATGGAGAAGGGGGCGGCCACCCTGAAGCGGCTCTTTCTCGAGCTCGGGGGCAAGTCGGCCACCATCGTCCTGGACGACGCCGACTTCCCCACGGCCATGATGTCCGGGCTCGCCGTCTGTGCCCATGCCGGTCAAGGATGTGCCATCCCCACCCGCATGCTCCTGCCCCGGACCCGCTACGACGAGGGGGTCGAGCTCTTGGTGACCATGCTGGCCGGCGTCCCCTACGGCGATCCCCAACGTCCCGACGTCATGATGGGCCCGCTCATCTCCGAGAAGCAGCGGAGCCGGGTCCTCGGCTACATCGAGCGGGGGGTCGCGGAGGGCGCCACCCTGGCCCTCGGCGGCGGTCGTCCGTCAGATCAGCCCAGAGGCTGGTTCGTCGAGCCGACGCTCTTCACCGGGGTGGACAACTCGATGACCATCGCCCGTGAGGAGATCTTCGGACCCGTGCTGGTGGTCATCCCCTACGAGGACGATGACGATGCCGTCAGGATCGCCAATGACAGCGAGTACGGACTGGGCGGCGCCGTGAACTCCGGCTCGCTGGAGCGGGCCCTCGCCGTGGCCGGACGGATCCGGACAGGCACCGTGAGCATCAACGGCGGCATGATCTATGGGCCCGACCTCCCCTTCGGTGGATTCAAGGACAGCGGGATCGGTCGACAGAACGGGATCGCCGGGTTCGACCAATACCTCGAGGTCAAGTCGCTGGCCTGGCCGGTCGGCTGAGATCGCTCGCCCGGCCGGCCGGATCGGGATCAATCGGGACGACTGCCGATCTCGACGAACGCGTCCAGGGCACCGGGATCGGCCAGGGCGCCGACGCTCACCACGCTGGCCACCGTTGAGCCGGCGAGGATCCGCTTCACCGGCACTTCCAGCTTCTTCCCCGAGTGGGTCCGGGGAATGGCCGGGACCTCGTGCACCTCGTCAGGCACATGCCGGGGGGAGAGCCCTGATCGGAGGTCACCGGCAATGCGGGCCCGGAGCCGGCCGTCGAGCACCGTGGACTCGTCCAGCTGTACGAAGAGGACCAGTCGGCCGGCACCTCCCGCGGCATCCTCGAGGTGCACGACCAGGCTGTCGGTGATGCCGGGAATGGCTTCGACCACCGCGTAGAACTCGCTGGTGCCCGATCGGACGCCCCCCCGGTTGAGGGTGGCATCCGAACGGCCGGTGATGATGCACGATCCCCGGTCGGTGATGGTGATCCAGTCGCCGTGGCACCAGACCCCGGGGAACCGTGAGAAGTAGGCGTCCACGAGCCGGCTGCCGTCGTCACCCCAGAAGCCGGTGGGCATGGACGGCATGGGGGCGGTGACCACCAATTCACCCTGCTCTCCCACGAGTGGGCGGCCGGCATCGTCGAAGGCCTCGACCCGGGCGCCCAGGTAGCGGCAGCTGATCTCGCCGGCCACCACCGGCAGGAGGGGACTCCCGCCGACGAAGGCCGTGCAGACGTCGGTGCCACCGCTCACCGACGTCAACCAGACCTTTGGCAGTTGGTCGTGCACCCATCGGTAGCCCTCGGCCGGCAGCGGGGCGCCGGTGGACCCCACCGACCGGATCCTCGACAGGTCACCCACGGTGCCGAGTTCGAGGGCGTCGTTCCGGCAGGCCAGGAGGAAGGGTGCGCTGACCCCGAAGACGGTGACCCCGGTCTCGGCGGCCAGTCGCCACAAGGCGCCCCGGTCGGGCCAGCCCGGGTCACCGTCGAACAGGACGATGGTGCACCCGACGCAGAGCCCGGACACCAGCAGGTTCCACATCATCCATCCCGTGGTCGAGAACCAGAAGAAGCGGTCGCCGGGGCCCAGGTCGTGATGGAGGGCCAGCGACTTCAGGTGCTCGAGGAGGATCCCGCCGTGGCCGTGCACGATGGCCTTGGGCAGCCCGGTGGTCCCCGACGAGAAGAGGACGTACAGGGGGTGGTCGAAGGGAACCGGGTCGAAGGCCAGCTCGCCCGGCTCTCCCACCAGGTCGTCCCACTGGTCATCGACGTCCACCACGGTCCGCACGCTGGGTAGGGCATCGACGATGGCGGCGACCTCGCCGGAGCGGTCGATCACCTTCGTCCCGTACCGGTAGGAGCGGACTACGAAGAGCAGCACCGGGTCGAGCTGCCCGAACCGGTCCGTCACGCTACGCACCCCGAACTCGGGTGGGCACGAACACCAGACCGCACCGAGGCTGGCGGTGGCCAGGAATGCCACCAGAGCCTCGGGGCCGTTCGGGAGGTAGGCAGCCACCCGGTCCCCTTGTTCGACGCCCAGACGGAGCAGGCCGGTCCGGCAGCGGGCCACCTGGTCGGCCAGGTCGTCCCAGCTGAGTCGACGTTCGTCCCGGGACTGCGAGCGGGCGATGACAGCGACTCCGTCGCCACGGGTGGCCAGCGCGTGCTCGGCGTAGTTGAGCCGGGCCCCGGGGAACCACTGCGTGCCGGGCATGGCGGGATGGCGCAGCACGCTCTCGTAGGGAACCGGGGCCTGCACGTTGAAGAACGACCAGATCGACGACCAGAAACCGGTGAGGTCGTCCACCGACCACTGCCACAGGTCGCCATAGGTGGTGAACTCGAGGGCCCGCTCCTCCCGCAGCCAGTCCAGGTATCGGCCCACCACCGTCGACCGGCCCACGTCGTCCGGGGGTCCCAGATGACCTCGGGATCGGCGCTCATCCGTGGGCTCCGGCGCTGGCCAGGATGGCCCGGGCCCGGGCCGCCACCACCTCGTCCACCATCAGACCCTCGAACCCGATGGTCATCGCCGCCGGCCTCCTCGAAGGCGGCCAGCAGGCGCCGGGCCCATCCCACCTCCTCGTCCGAGGGACGGAACGCCTCGTTGGCCAGAGTGACCTGGGCGGGATGGATGCACAGCTTCCCCGCATAGCCCAGGGCCCGGGCCTCGGCCGCCTCGGCATGAAGCGCGTCGTCGTCGCCGAACGAAGCGTCACCATGTCCAGTGCGACCACACCGGCCAGCCGGGCCGCCATGGCCACCCACGAGCGGGCGTGGCCACCTCGGCGTTGCCCTCGGTGCGCACCCCGCCGAGGTCGGCCACGTAGTCCTCGGCCCCGAAGTAGCAGGCGACGACGGGGGCCCGGAGCAGCTCACGGGCGTCGGCCACCCCCCGCACCGTCTCGATGCCGGCGACCACAGGGCGACCGCCGACGGCCGTGGCCACGTCGGCCAGCGTGGGCACCGAGTCGACTTTGGGCACCACGACCGCCTCCACCCCTTCGGGCAGGGCGGCGGTGTCAGCGGCGAACCAGGGGGTACCCGGCGGATTGACCCGCACGGTCACGGCGACGACACCCTGCAGGGCCGAGACCACCTCGGGGAGGAGCGCGCGGGCCTCGTCCTTGGCCGCAGGCGGTACCGCGTCCTCGAGGTCGAGCACGACGAGGTCGGGTCTAGAGCGGGGTGCCTTGGCGGCCAGGTCCGGGCGGTTGGCCGGGACAAACAGCACACTCCGCCAGCGGGTGGTCACGCCGGTCGACGGGACATGAGGGCGGAACGACGGCAACGGGCCACGAGTTCGTCCCGCTGATTGAACGCCCGGTGCTCGAAGACCACGATCCCCTGGCCGGGCCGGGACGCCGACGGCCGGGCGACACCACCTCAGTCTGGGCATGGATGGTGTCGCCCGGGATCACCGGAGCGGGGAAGGCGATCTCCTCGAACCCGAGATTGGCCACCGTGGTGCCCAGCGTGGTCTCGAACACCGACAGCCCGATGAGGAGCGACAGGGTGAACAGGCTGTTGACGAGGCGGGTGCCGAACTCGGTGGTGGCGGCGAACGACTCGTCGAGATGGAGGGGCTGGGCGTTCATGGTCAGCACGGAGAACAGCGTGTTGTCGGCCTCGGTGATGGTGCGGGTCACGGCATGGTCGATGACCAGCCCGGGCGTCAGCTCCTCGAACCAGCGGCCCATGGTCGGCCTCGATGTAGGCATGGCACTCTCCAGTGGTAGTGGGCGTGGGACGGTCAGTCGGCGGTCACCCCGACCGGGTGCTGGGAGTCGACTCACGGCCGGGATGATGCGCTGCGGGGCACGTCGCGGAAGGCCACGTCCCGGTCCAGGAGCGCTCCCGGGGCATGCCGAGGACCCGCTCGCTGATCACGTTGCGGGCCATCTCGGTGGTGCCGCCCCCGATGCAGGACACCTGACGCATGAGGAAGTCCGACCCGGCGAAGGCCAGTTCGCCGTCGTCCCGGTCCAGGCGGCACCGGCTGCCCCGGCGATCTCGAAGGCGATACTCCGCATCCGGGCCGTGGTGACGCCATTGAACAGGCGGCCGATGGCCGCCGACTGGTCGGGCATGGCGCCCGTGGCGATCCCCTCGCCGATGCGCCGCCGGAGCTCGCGGTCGACGACCTCGAGCATGTGGGCCTCGCCGACCAGGTCGCGCACGTAGCGGGTCGTCCAGGCGGCCCGCGTCCCTGGCCATCTCGATCATGGGCGTGCTGCCGCCCGCCATGGGTCATGCCCGCCGGCACGGTGACCAGCGGCGAGTTGGTCAGCATGCGCTCGTGGAACATCCACCGGGTGCCGACGGTCCAGCCGTCGTCGACGTCTCCGACCCGGTCGGAGTCGGGCACCCGCACGTCGGTCAGGAACTCCTGGCAGAACTCCTTGGACCCGTTGAGCATCTCGATGCGGTGGACGTCGAGGCCCGGCTGGCGGATGGGCAGGATGAACACCGTGAGCCCCCGGTGCTTGGGGACGTCCCAGTTGGTCCGGGCCAGGCAGAGGCCCCAGTCCGACCACCAGGCTCCCGTCGTCCAGATCTTCGAGCCGTTGAGCACCCACTCCTCGCCGTCTCTGACCGCACTGGTCAGGGCCCCGGCCACGTCGGAGCCGCCGCTGGGCTCGGACAGGAACTGCATCCAGATCTCCTCGCCCTTCAAGATGGCCGGAATGTGGGCCAGCTTCTGCTCCTCGGTCCCGAAGTCGAGCAGGACGGCGGCACAGGGCGAGAGGGTGGGGGCCTGGAGCCGGGACGGGTACTCGAAGCCGGCCAGCTCATGGTTGAAGGCCCGCTGGTGCTCAGGGGTGAGTCCCTGTCCGCCGTACGCCTTGGGGAAGCAGATGCCGGCCAGACCGGCGTCGAACAGCATGCGTTGGACCTCGCGGTCCCGGGCCACCGCGGCCAGCTCCTCCTCGTCGGTCCGCTCGTTGCGCAGGGGACCGATCGACTGGCTCGGGTCGATCGGTGCGAGGGTGGACCGGATGAAGGCCCGGGCCCGGGCCCGGAAGGTCTCGAGGTCCTCGATCTCCGGGGTGCTCACGCCACGGCCTCCTGACTCTCGACGATGGCGCAGAGGCGCTGGCGGTGGTCGGCCGGGGTGCCGAACATGGCCCGGTCGAGGGTGTGGCGGCGGAGGTAGAGGTGGAGGTCGTGCTCGAAGGTGACCCCGATCCCACCGTGGATCTGGACGCAGTCCTGGAGGAGCTCGCTGCCGTAGTCGCCGATGAAGGCCTTGGCCGTGCTCAGCAGATCGGGCGCATCGGGCGACCCCTCGGCGACCGCCGAGGTGGCCGCGTCGGCGATGGCGTGGCTGGCCTCCAGCCAGGTCTTCATGTCGGCGAACCGGTGCTTCAGCTCCTGGTAGGAGGCGAGGGGCCGACCGAAGGAGTACCGGTCGAAGGCCCACTCGACGGTCATCTCGAAGGCGGTCTGCATGGCCCCGACCGACTCGGCACAGGCCACGACCAGGGCCCACTCGAGCTGGCGGGCGACCTGGGTGTCGGCCGAGCCGATGTCCCCGACGACGCAGGTACTGGGCAGCCGGACCTCCTCGAAGGTGACCACGGAGAAGCGACGGGTCATGTCGACCGACTCCATTGGGGTCACCGTCACCCCCTTCGTGCCTGCGGGCACGAGTACCTGGGTGAGGCCCTCCCCGGTGCGCCCGGTGACCAGCAGGTGGTCGGCGACCGCAGCCGACTCGACCGGGCGCTTCACCCCGTTGAGCACCACCTCGTCGCCCTCCACGCGGATGTCGAGGGCGACAGTCCCGAGCCGATCGCCCGGGACCGGCTCGCCGAAGCACCACGTGGCGAGGGACGTTCCCGACAGCAGCCCGAGGAGGACCCCGTCAACACCGTGCCCGGTCTCGCTGAGGGTGGCCGCCACCGCGTTGGCCACGGCCAGCGGCCCGGGGGCGGCGTGCCGACCGAACTCGAAGGCCACGAGGGAGAGGTCGACGATGCCGTGGTCGCCGATCGATCCGCCGCCGTGCTCCTCACCGACCAGCAGGGACGTCCAGCCCAGTTCAGCACCCCGACGCCAGTACTGGGCGTCGAAGCCGACCGGGTCCTCCCGCAGGCGCCGTAGCTCGCCGACAGGGACCAGCTCGTCGAGCAGCTTCGCCGTCGTCTCCGTGAAGAGCTCCTGGTCGGAACTCAGCGCCAGCAACATGGTTGCCCTACTCCCCTACTCGGTGGCCTCGGCGGCGACGCGGCGGCGACGCCGATCAGCGAAGTTACTCTGAAAACGATGTTTTGTCGATGTGGATGGACCGCTTCCGGAAAAAGAGAGGATCCTTCGTGCCAAAGGGCGGTGGGATCCGGCGGTCCGCTTCTTCAGTGGTCGAGTCGCTGCAACAGCAGTACGCCTGACGGCACGCCGCCACCCGAGGTGACCACCGCGGTTTCCGCCTCGGGCACCTGCCGGGCTCCTGCGTCGTGGCGCAGCTGTTGGATGGCCTCGTAGAGGAAGCCGAAGCCGTGGGTCCGCCCTTCGGAGAGCTGCCCCCCGTGAGGATTGACCGGCAACTGGCCATCGAGGGCAATGCGCCGACCGCCGTCCAGCCAGTCGTAGGCCTCCCCGAAGTCGCAGAAGCCGAGTGCCTCGATCCACGAGATGGCGTTGAAAGTGAAGCCGTCGTAGAGCAGGGCCAGGTCGACATCGCCGGGCAGCAGGGAACTCCGAGACCAGAGATGGGCGGCCTGGCCCAGCACCTGCGGCTCGTGGGTGATCGTGCCCTGGTCCCAGGAGACACGCTCGAGGATCTGCGTGCCCACCGCCTCGATCCGAACGGCCGGCCGGGGGCGGTCGGCCGCGGTGGACGCGTCGGACACCACGACGGCGATCGAGCCGTCACAGGGCACATCGCAGTCGTAGAGGCCGAAGGGGGTGGTGATCGGTCGTGCCGAGAGATACTCGTCCATGGTCATCGGGTCCCGGTAGATGGCAGCCGGGTTGCGGGCCGCGTTGGCCCGCCCATTGAGGGCGATCAAGCCGAGCATCTCCCGAGGGGCACCGTAGCGATGCAGGTACTGCTGCGCGTTCATGGCGATCCAGTTGGCGGCGGACAAGGCTCCGAAGGGAGCGCGCCAGGCTGACGGACCCGACGAGCGGGGCCCGGCGGGGCCGCCCAGGCGCAGGGCGGAGAAGGTCGACTCCCAGACGGTGCGGAAGCACAGGACGTGTCGGCAGAGCCCCGACGCCACGGCCAACATGGCGGCCACCACCGCTCCCCCGGGACCGGGCAGTTCGCCACCCCCGTTGATCCACGTGGGATGGAGCCGCAGGGCCTCCTCGACCGCAGTCACCCCTCCCTCGCTCATTCCCATGCCGGCCACGCCCGGATAGGTGGAGAGCCCGTCGATGTCAGCCAACTCCAGTCCGGCATCGGTGACAGCCTCCAGGCAGGCGTCGATGGTCAGCGAGAGCGGATCGACCATCAGCCGTCGCCCGAGGGCCGACCGGCCCACACCGGTGAGCACCGAGCGGTGCTCGAACCGTTCTTCGTGCAGTGGTCTCCTCGGACGGAGCCGCTCGGGTTCGGCCACAGGATCGTCGGATCGGCGCAGCCCGGTCGGGGCGAAGACCGGCAGCCACACATCGTCGTGTTGCTCGAAGCGGACGGACACCTCCTGGCCGATGGCCACCTCGGACGGCTCGCATCCCACGATGGTGGTGGTGAGCCGAACCCCCGGGTCCTCGTCCAGCGCCACCACGGCCAGCGCGTAGGGCGGGGGGAAGTCCGGGTGCCACTGGTGCCGGTTGACGGTGAACCCGATCACCGTGGCCAGACCGGACACGACCCTCGGCTCCCACGCCCGGCTGCGGCACACCGGGCAGATGGGCACGGGTGGGTGGACCAGTGACGAGCACTCCATACAACCCTGCACCCGCAGCTGACCGTCGGCCCCCGAGGTCCAGAACCACTCGGTGGCCGGCGTCAGCTCGGGCAGCGGCCTCACCGGCGCCCCGGCGTTGCCGTCACAGTCCCCAGTCCCCTCGCCGCCAATGCCCCGGCCTCATGCCGTCCCCGGGGTCGCCACCGGATCCCTCAGGGTTCCGATGATCTGGGGCAGGTCGACGGAGGTGCGGATACCCGGCGTCGCCCCACACACCACCGAGACGGCGTTCACGGCGCGGTTGGCCGTGTAGCCGGGCGAGTAGGCCGCCATCTCCTCGAGCGGCACCGCGAAGCGCATCTCGATGTTCAGGGGAGCGTCGCCGGACACGGTGAGTCGCCAGCCCGTCGCTCCGAGGTCCCAGGCCGGTTCGACGTCGGAGCAGCAGTACCAGTTGGCCATGAAGGTGAGGAGCGGACGTCCGGACCGTATGCCCGTCACCCGCATACGCTGGGCGGCCACGGTGCCGGCCTCCAGCCGGCCGGCGGCGATCTCTGTGGTCTCCCGGGCCACAGCGACCTCGCCGGTCGCCTCGATGGCGTCGAGCGGGAGCCCGAGCGCATCGGCCACCAGCCGCAGGGACGGCCCGAAGCTCGCCGCGCCGTGCGACCAGCGACCAGGGTCGAAGGCGGCCGGATCGGCACCGAAACCCATCAGGTCGAAGAGGAGTTCGGGCGAGTCCCGCTTGGACAGGTCGGCGAACTCCTCGATGACCAGGCTCTCGAGCTCTCGCTGGATCGAGCTCAGGACCAAGGGGACGGCCTCGGAGATGAAGCCCGGGCTGCTGCCGGTACTGTGAATCGAGGCGCCACCTTCCCGGCACGCGGCCTCGACCCGCTCCCGGATTTCCGGGTCCATGCCGGCCGGATGATGGAACTCGCCCCGGGTGGTGACGATGTTGGCCCCGGATGCCAACAGCCGACACACATCGTCGATGTCTCCGGCCCGGGGCATGTACAGCACACAATCGGCGCCAAGGCCGATGATCTGTTCGATCTCGTTGGTGGCCAGCACGCCGGTGGGGTCGAGACCGCACAGTTCGCCGGCGTCCGTGCCGACCTTGTCCCCCGAGTACACATAGAGCCCGACCAGTGACAGGTCGGGGTGCTCGATCACCCCCCGCAGGGAGCGGGTCCCGATATTCCCGGTGGCCCACTGGACAACCTTGTACGTCTTCCTTCCATCGTCACCCATGGCGTCGACCCCTTCGGTCATGAGTCCGGACCGCCCCCATCGGACAGCGCGGCCTTGTACAAGACATTCTCGGCCAGCCGCATGTGGGCGGCGTCGACCAGCTTCCCGTCCCGGCCGATGGCCCCCACACCGTCGGCCTCCGCCATCCGGTACGTCTCGATAGAGAATCGAGCCTCCTCGACCTCGCGGGCAGTGGGAGCGAACACCTCGTGGGCGATGGCGATCTGGTCGGGGTGGATCGCCCACTTCCCGTCGAATCCCAGCAAGCTGGCGTGGACCGCCGATCGCCGGAACCCTTCGGGGTCCCGGTAGGCCGGATGGGGGGCGTCGATGGCATCGATGCCGGCGCCACGCGCCGCGGCCAACACCTGCACCCGGGCGAAGTGCCAGAAATCGCCGGGGTACTCACTGATCGGGTCGAAGTTTCCGTCCACCCGGGCCCGCAGCGACGCCGACAGGTCGCCGGCGCCGAAGATGATGGCCTCGAGCCGGTCGCTGGCTCGGGCGATGGCCGGGGCGTTGGACAAACCCTCGGCCTCCTCGATCAGGACCTCGATCCCGATGCGCTTGGTCAGGCTCAGCTTGGTCTCGAGTTGGGTGAGCAGCACGTCCACCCACCAAACATCCCGCGCCGAGCGGGCCTTGGGCACGATCAGCACATCCAGGGCCTCGCGGGCACCGGTGACCACTTCGATGATGTCGCCGTGACACCACGGCGTATCGAGGCCGTTCACCCTGACGGCCCGGACCGTGTGGCCCCAGTCGAGATCGGTAAGGGCGGCCACCGCCGTGCCCCGGGCCGCCTCCTTGGCCACCGGTGCGCAGGCGTCTTCCAGATCCAAGAAGACGAGGTCGGCACCGGAGCGGGCCGCCTTCTCGCACATCCGCTCGCTGCTCGCCGGGGTGGCCAGCTCGGATCGTCGGGCACGGGGTTCTCGCACGGCTTCCTCCTGATCGACGCGGTCAGATGACGCCGGACGCCCGAAGGGCGGCCAAGCGGTCGGGGCCCACACCGAGAAGGTCGCCGAAGACGGTCTCGGTGTCGGCACCCAGATGGCGGCCGAGGTGGGTGACCCGCCCGGGCGTCTCGGTCAGGACGGCCACCGGTGCCTGCACGCGCATGGCGCCGAGATCAGGGTCGTCCATGGCGACGAAGGTGCCCCGGGCCCGCAGGTGCTCGTCGCCCAGGAGCTGCTCGGCGTCGTAGATGGGTGCAGCGGCGACCGAGGCCGCCTCGAACGTGGCCATGGCCTCGGCCAATGTGCGGTCGGCCACCCAGTCGGCCACCAAACGGTCGATCTCTCCGGCACGTTGCTGGCGGGCGAGCGGCTCCACGTAGTCGGGGTTGTCGGCCAGGTCAGGGCGGTCGATGGCCCGATACACACGGACGGCGATGTTGGGCGAGGCGCTCGAAAGGGCCAGCCACTTGCCGTCGGACGTGCGGTAGGCGTTGCGCGGGGCGCTGGCGTCGAACCGGTTGCCCACCCGCCCGGTGATCACGCCCAGTTGGTCGTAGGCCAGTGTGGCCGATTCGATGAGTCGGGCCAGCGGCTCGATGAGGTTGATGTCGACCAGCTGACCGCCACCCCCGTGCACGTCCCGGTGGTAGAGCGCCATCATCACCGCGTACGTGCCGGCCAGGGCGGCCACGCCGTCGGCCAGCATGAACGGCGGCAGGGTCGGCGGTCCCTCCGGCAGCCCGGTCAGGTGGGCGAAGCCGCTCATGGCCTCGGCCAGGGTCCCGAACCCGGGCCGGTCGCTCTTCGGGCCCCCACGTCCGTAGCCGCTCACATGGAGCATCACCAGCTCAGGATGGAGCTCGTGCACCGATTCGTAGGCGATCCCCCAGCGGGCCATGGCACTCGGGCGATTGTTGATCACCAGCACGTCGCTCTCGTCGAGCAGTCGGTGGAAGAGGTCCTGGCCGTCCTCCTGGCGCAGGTCCAAGGTCACGCAGCGCTTGTTCCGGCTCATGGATTTCCAGACCAGGCCGATCCCGTCCTTGCGGTCGCCCCAGGTGCGAAGGGGATCGCCGACGCCCGGCTGCTCCACTTTGATGACGTCAGCCCCGAACTCACCCATGGCCGTGGCCACGAGGGGTCCGGCGGCCAGGGTGGCCGCGTCGACCACCCGGATCCCGTGCAGCGGCCCCGTCGTGTCAGTCATGGACCACCGCTTCTGGACGGGCCAGGCCCAGATTCTCACGCAGCGTGTCACCGGTGTACCGGTCACGGAACACCCCGCGCCGCTGGAGCTCGGGCACGACCAGCCGCACGACATCCTCATAGGCGCCGGGCGAGTGGGTGGCGGCCACCGTGAAGCCGTCACACGCCTCGGCCTCCATCCACGCCTCCATCTGGTCGGCCACCTCGGGCCCGGTACCCACGAACCGCGGACCTTGGAGGAGGGTGGCCCGGTGCCCGGCCAGGTCACCAAGGGTGACGGTGTCGCCGCCGATGTGCTTCTTCAGGTTCTGGACGAGGCCCCGGATTCCCGAGACCGACTCGATGAGCTCGTCGGTGATCGGGGCATCGAGCGGGATCCCCGAGAAGTCGTAGTTCATCAGTTCCGACAGCAGGCACAGCGATGCCTGAGGATCGACCAGCGAGTGGAGAAAGAGTTCCTCGCGCTCCTCGGCATGGGCGTGCGACTCGCCGACGACCGTGTACACCATGGGCAGCATCTTCACCGAGTGCGGGTCCCGGCCGGCTTCGGCAATGGCTTCCTTTTGGTCCTTGTAGTGCGAGACCGCCACCTCCAGGCCGGGGTCCCCGGTGAAGATCAACTCGGCCCATCGGGCCGCGAATTCACGGCCCCGCCCCGACGATCCAGCCTGCAACAGAACGGGTCGCCCCTGTGGGGACCGCGGGACCGTGAGTGGCCCACGGGCACTGAACCACTCGCCCTTGTACCCGAGCTCGTGGACCTTGTCGGGATCGGCGAATGTGCCGCTGGCGCGATCGAGGATCAGGGCGTCGTCCTCCCAGGTGTCCCACAGCCCGGTCGCCACCTCCAAGAATTCGTCCGCCCGGTCGTAGCGGGCGTCATGGTCAAGGTGCTCGTGCAGGCCGTAGTTCTGCGCCTCACTGTCGTTGACCGACGTGACGATGTTCCATGCCGCCCGACCGCCCGACAGGTGATCGAGCGTGGCGAAGGTGCGGGCCACATGGAACGGCGAGTAGTAGGTCGTCGAGTAGGTCGCGCCCAGGCCGATCCGTTCGGTGGCCGCCGCCACGATGCCGAGCACGATGCTGAGGTCGAGCTTGACCGGCCGGGCCCCCAGGCGCACGGCATCGGCGACTGACCCACCGTAGATCCCGGGCATGGCCAATCGGTCGTCGAAGAACATCATGTCGAAGCAGCCCTCTTCGAGGGTGCGACCCAACTTGGCGTAGTAGTTGGCCGTCAGGAATCCGTGTTCGGTGGCAGGATGGCGCCACGAGCCCGCGTACACGGTCGTACTTCCCGCCTGCATGAACCCCACCAAGGACATCTGTCGCTTTGCCATGGACGCTGACACGCTCCTCTTTACTGCGTTCTCAACGGCCCGTTCACTGCATGCTGGCGCCGCTGTTCATTTGAAATGTAGTATGTGATATGTCAGATTTCAAGCCGATCGGAGGAACGGTCCGGGCCCGCGCCGCAGGCGAGCTGCGCGACCGCATCCTCACCGGCCGGCTGGCACCCGGCGCTCGCCTGGATCTCGACCAGATCACCCAGGAGTTCGGCACCAGCCGCACTCCGGTGAGGGAGGCGTTGCTCGAACTGTCGTACGAGGGTCTCGTGTCGGTCACCCCCCGCAGCGGCATCACCGTGCTCGGGATCAGCCCTCAGGACGCCGTGGACAACTTCGCCGTCCTGGCCACACTGGCCGGCAAGGCGGCCGAGTGGGCCACGGAGCGCATCACCCGAACCGAGCTCGACGAGCTGCACTCGCTGGCGCTGGCAGTCGTCGAGGCCGAGGACGTCGTGGCCGCCAACTGGAGCTTTCACCGCTCCCTCAACCGCGCCTCTGGCTCGCCGCGCCTGCTGACCCACCTCCGGCAGGCCGTCCGGGTGGTGCCGGCCAGCTACTTCGAACTCTTTCCCGAACGGGTCCGACGCAGCCGGGCCGATCACGCCGTACTGCTCGAAGCCATAGACCGCGGCGACGCAACGGCGGCTCGGACGCTCACCGAATCCCACGTACTCGACGCCGGCTCCGCCCTGGGCGACTGGTTGCGGACGCGGGCCGAGGCGATCGAGCACGCCTCACCCGGCCCCTGAACGGATCCCTCTTCGGGCCGCGTCAAGAACCGGCGGCGGCCACCGCCCGACGGGCCCGGATACGAAAACCCTCGAGCTTCTCGTCGGCGGTGCGGACCCGGGTGCTCCGGGACATGATCGACACATCGTGGCCAGCCGCCCGCCGTCGAAGGGCGCCCACGGTGGCGTCCTCTTTGGCCATACGGGAGAAGGGGTCGAACGAGTACCACCGCATGGCGTTCTCGTGGGTCATCTTGCGCACCTGGCCGTCAGGGACGTTGTACCTGGCGAACTCGGCCTGCAACTCCTCGGGCGCTTCGGGCCACATGGAGTCGCTGTGCGGATAGTCGGCCTCCCACGCGATGTTGTCGATGCCGATGGCCTCGCGCAGCTGGATGCCGACCGGGTCGCTGATAAAGCAGGTCAGGAAGTGCTCGCGGAAGACCTCGCTCGGGAGGCGACCGCCGAAGTCCTGCAGAGTCCAGGCGCGGTGCATCTCGAAAGTGCGGTCGACCCGAGACAGGAAGTAGGGCACCCACCCGGTGCCGCCCTCGGACAGGGCGATGCGCAGGTCGGGGAAGTTCTTCAGCACCCGGGACCACAGGAGGTCGGCCGCCGCCGACTGGATGTTCATGGGCTGCAGCGTGATCATCACGTCGGGTGGCGAGTCGACGGCGGGAATGGACAGGCTACCCGATGAGCCCGAGATGGATGGAGAGCACCGTTGCGGTATCGCAGCATGCCCGCCACACCGGGTCCCAGTACTCGTCATGGAAGCTGGGGTAGCCGAAGGCGGCGGGGTTCTCCGTGAAGCTGAGCGAGTGACATCCCTTGGCGGCCACTCGGCGGATCTCCTCGGCGGTCAGCTCGGCATCCCAGATCACCGGGACGGCCATGGGGATGAACCGCTCGGGGTAGGCCCCGCACCACTCGTCGATGTGCCAGTCGTTGTAGGCACGCACCAGGGCCAGCGAGAGGTCGGCGTCGTCGCTGGCGAAGACGCGGGCCGTGAAGGTGGGGAAGGAGGGGAAGTTCATCGAGGCCAGCACACCCCCGGCATCCATGTCCTTCACCCGCTCGTGCACGTCGTAGCAGCCCGGGCGGACCTCGTCGAGGCTCTGCGGCTCGAGTCCGTACTCCTCCTTGGGTCGCCCGGCCACGGCGTTGAGCGCGGCGGTCTCCATGACCACCTGGCCGAAGGTCCAGACGTCGGAGCCCTCGGCGTTGCGGGTGAGCTTGGGCGCCCGGTCCTGGTACCTGGCATCGAGGTGCCCGACGAACAGATCGGGCGGCTCGATGACGTGGTCGTCGACGCTGATCAGGATGAGGTCATCAACCTCGTGCATGGCTTCCCTCCGAGAATGCTGTTCTTCGAACTGCGTAACGATCCTATCTCCGGCCCCGGACCCGCGGCCACCGGCGCGGCCCGGTCGCCGGCCGCGGCACCGGCCCCTACGGGGCGTCCGGTGGGCCCTCGGGTGCCGGTCCGACCGGGACCCCCGTCCGCGCGTCGGCCACGCCGACCGGCGCCGGCTGGCCGCCGCCCAGGTACACGGCGGACAGCTGGTCCACGTCGAGCGAGCTGGCCGGCCCGGCCCAGGTGATGGTGCCGAGCTCCATGAAGATCAGCCGGTCGGCCACCGCCACCGCGTTCTCGGCGTTCTCCTCGACGAGCAGTACCGCGGTCCCCTTGTCACGCAGCTCGACGATGGCCCGGATCACCACCTCGGCCGCCAGCGGGGCGAGCCCCAGCGTCGGCTCGTCGGCGATGAAGACCTTCGGTGGCCTGGCCAGGGCCGGGGCCAGGCTGAGCATCTGCTGCTCCCCGCCGGACAGCAGGCCGGCCACCTGCAGACGGCGCTCGGCCAGCACCGGGAACCGGGCGTAGGCGCGTTTGCGGTCCGCCTCGTCCGGGAGGGCGAGCGACAGGTTCTCCTCGACGGTCAGGCCCGGGAAGATGCCCCGGGCCTCGGGTACCAGGTCGAGGCCGGCTCGGGCCCGCCGGAAGGCCGGCAGTGTGGTCAGGTCGGTCCCGCCCAGGCTAGACGACGCCCGCCGTCGGCTTCGAGCAGACCGGCGATCACCGCGCAGAGCGAGGACTTTCCCGCACCGTTGGCGCCGAGCAGGCCGACGATCTCCCCGGCCCGCAGCTCGAGCCCGATCCCGTGGAGCACCTCGGCGTCGTCGTAGCCCGCCACCACTCCCTGGACGGCCAGGGCGGCGTCCGGGGACACCGGGAGGGTGATCGGGGGGGCCTCGGGCTCGAACGAACCGGCTCCCTCGCGCTCGCCGCGTCGGCCGGCGCGGTGCGCCGGTCGGCGCGGCCGGCCCCGCTTCGGCTCGCTTGGCCCGGGCCCGACGCCGGGCCAGCTTCTTGCTTCCCCGCATGGCCAGGATCCCGTCGGGCTCCTGGGCCAGCGAGATGGCGCCCATCCCGAAGAGTATGGGGAGGAAGTAGGGCGACGAGATGAGGGTGTTGAACGTCTGGCCCGGGAGCCAGTTGGTGACCTGATTGAGCAGCGGGCGTCCCAGCGGCCACGGCCAGTCCGGCCAGCAGGGCGCCGCCCGGTCGCCGCACCCCGAAGACCACCACGAAGGCCAACCAGGTGAGCCCGTCCAGCGGCGGGGCCGTCGAGTTGGAGGCGGCGAACGAGAACAGGCTGAGCATGACCCCGCCGATCCCGGCGATCCCTGCCGCCAGGGCGAAGACGAGGATCCGGTTGCGGTTGGCCCGGATGCCGGCGGCCATCGCCGCGGTCGGCGAGCTCCGGACGGCGAGGGTGGCCCGGCCGGTCGCCGGAGTGGGTGAACAGCCAGATGACCCCGGTGATCAGCCCGAAGACTCCCACGAACAGGAGGATCTGGTCGTTGAGGTTGGCGAAGTTGAGCTGCCATCCGAAGAGGTCGAGGGCCGGGCTCCGGATGTTCCAGCCCGACTGGCCGTTCCCGATGGCCTGGGTGTCGAAGGGCACCAGACTGAAGAACAGGCAGGCGGCCAACGACCAGATGGCCAGGTAGACGGCGCCGAGCCGGCGTGGCCGGCCAGGCGATCAGGGCCCCGATGACGCCGGCCACGATGGCGCCGATCACCACGGCCCAGAAGAAATTGAGCTGGCCGTGCGAGGCGACAAGGGGGAGGTTGACGCCCCAGTTGTGGTTGAGGGCCCACCCGGCGGCGAAACCGCCGGCGGTGACGAAGGTGGCCTGGGCCAGGCTGACCATCCCGCCCATACCGGTCACCACGATGAAGGACAACAGGATGATCGAGATGGCCAGTCCCTGGGCGATCGCCGTCTGGGCGGTGGCGGTGGCCTGGAACCACGAGGGAAACCAGTGCAGCGAGTAGCCGACGAGCAGGAACAGGAACGTCAGCCACGGCCACCACCGGCGGGCGGCGGACATCCCGGCCCGGTGGTCGCTCGGAGGCCTGTCCTCGGCCACCGAACCGGCCTGCCGGGAGCGGTCGCGCCCGACGACCAGCCCGAGCAGGATGACCAGCACGTAGGGCACCGCGCTGGACAGGCCGTTCAGGTTGGCGATGAACCCGGGGTATGCCGTCGAGTACCCGGCCACCAGGTTCTGGACCATGCCGAGCAGCACACCGCCCACGAAGGCGATGGGGATCGAGCGCAACCCGCCGAGGACCACGGCGGCGAGGGAGCCCAGCACCACCAGGGTGAACACGATGGGGTCCAGAATGAACAGCGGGGAGATCAGGATCCCACCGAGGCCGGCCAGCACGGTGGTGAGCACCCAGGCCACGGCCGAGGTCCTCCCGGCGCTGACGCCCTTCAGGCCGGCCAGATGACGGCGGTCGACCACGGCACGCATCTCGAGGCCGATCCGGGTGTGACGGAGCACGATCCACAGCGCCAGGGCGGCGACGAGCGCGGCCACGAACACCGCCAGCTGGTCCGAGGTGAGGGCCACGTGCTCCATCACGTGGAAGACCTTGGGCGGGGTCGGCCCCAGTCCCGGGGTGAGCAGGCCCTGGTTGCTCGCCTTGTTCCCGACCCACCCCATGTGGAAGATGTTGTTGCCGATCGTGACCACCACCCACTCCATGAAGTTGGGGATGGCGACGAGGAGGCCGATGGTGCCGACGATCCGGGCGTAGACCGGGGCTTCGCCGAGGCGTCGCAGGAGCAGCCGGTCGAGGGCGAAGCCCATCAGCGGGGCGAAGACGAGGATCGAGAGGATGGCCGCCGGGACGATGGGCATGCCGCCGGTGTTGAGCTGGTAGTAGAAGTACGCCACGGCGAAGGCGATGGCGCCCTGGGCGAAGTTGAAGATCCCCGAGGTCGTATAGGTCAGGACCAGCCCGGAGGCCATGATCGAGTAGATGCCGCCGGTGACCGTGCCCGAGATGATCAGGCTCAGGAACTTCTGCATGTAGCGAGCGCCCGCCTCTCTCTCAGACCACGTGACCCAGGTACGCGCTGCGCACGGCGGGGTCTCCCTGGACCTCGGCCGGCGTGCCGTCGGCCAACGTCGACCCAAGGTTGAGCACGACCACCCGGTCGCAGTGGGACATCACGAACCCGGCGTTGTGCTCGACGAGGAGCACGCTGCAGTCGGTGGCCGACGGACAGTCCTGGATGAGCTGGCCCAGCCGCTCGACCTCTTCGGCATGGAGTCCCGAGGCGGGTTCGTCGAGCAACAGGAGCTTCGGCGGCTCGACCGTGGCCCGGGCGAACTCGACCATCCGTGCCGTGCCGATGGGCAGCGACGCCGGCGAACTCGGATCGCACCCCGCTGAGCCCGCACCGCTCGAGGGCGGCGTCGACGAGGAGTCGTCGCTCACGTTCCCGCCGCCGGCGGCCATGCCAGCCCACCATGTCACCGACGACGCCCGCCGCCACCGCCATGCCATTCGGTTGCGGCCAGCACGTTGTCCTCGACGGTCAACCAACCGTAGGTCTGAACCCGCTGGAACGTCCGGCGCACGCCCGAGGCGGCTCCGCTTCACCGGATCGGTCCCGCTGACGTCCTGCCCCTCCGAGCAGCACCCGGCCGGACTGCGGGCCGACGCACCCCGGACACGACGTCGAAGAGCGTCGTCTTCCCGGCCCCATTGGGTCCGATGAGACCACAGACCTGACCCGCCGGCACCTGTCATACTGACGCCGGATCGACCGCCATGATCCCGCCGAAGCGGACGTCGATGCCGGCGAGCTCGAGCGTCGGCGGGTCGGCGGGAGGCGGGAGCGCCGCCGGACGCCGGGCGCACGTCCACCTCACTCATAGGTCAGGGCCCGTCCCGCCCCACCGACGACCTCAGGCACCCGGTCCGCCGACGACACGCACGCGCACACGGCCCTCTCCGCGGTCCTGGCGACCCGGCTTCACGCTTCGCAGTCAGCAGACCGCGGGCCGATGACGATGGCACGACCGACCGGTCAACTCGCCTTCTCAGCCGCCGGGGTCACCTTGAAGACCTTGGTAGTGCAGGAGTACGGGTACACCTGCTGGGCGCCACCACCGGTGTAGGAGAGGAACTCCGTGCAGTAAGGCGTCCCCGCCACCGTCGAGGCCGGGTACGAGATCGGCCCCACCAGTTCGGGGATCCCCCACTTGATGGTGGACAGCACCTTCCGGACGTTCGCGGGGGTGATGGCCAGCTTCTTGGCCTGCACGGTGTGCACCGCGGTGGCGAACATTGCCGTGTCCAGGTAGGAGGGCACATTGGAGTACGAGGCCAGCTGGGTACCGGGCGAAGACGGCGTTCATGGCGTTCTGCATCGCCGTCAGGCCGGGGTTCGGCGCATTGTTGTAGGTAGCGATGGTGACCGTCCCCTGACATCGACGAGTAGAGGGCGGGAATGGGCCCGAGCGGCGACCAGTAGGTGCCGGTAAATCCGGCGTTCTTCAGTGCCGTCCACATCGGGATGCACTGGGCCGTCAGCTGGCAACCGATGGCCTGGGGCTGCTTCCCATGGTTGGCGGTCATCAGCTGCTGGACGTAGGGGGTGTAGTCACTGGCCGTGGTAGGCACCGCCGCCTTGTTGTAGACGACATTGAACCCGGCACCCTTTGCCGACACCGTCGAGGTCTTGGCCGAGTTGGAACCCGACGCATTGTCGTTGGAGAAGACGGCCATCGTGGGATGCGCGCTGCCGGTCTTGGCCTTCACGTAGCTGTAGAGCTGCCCATAGGCATTGGAAACGACCGGGGGGTTCTGAGGCACCAGGCAGCCACCGGCCGAGTAGCCCCACAGGCTGGTGGTCACCTTGGTGGAGCAGTAGCTGTAGTCGAAGCCGCCACCGACGTAGAGGATCTTCTGGGAGGCGAGGTAGGTGCCGGGGTTGACCGCCGAGAGGTCCGGCACCACGGCGAACACGCTCGTACTGGTTGACCAGCTGCCGAACCGCGGAGAGCGCGGTGGCGGGGTCGTTGTTGTCGTTCACGTAGCCGGCGAACTTGAGCTTGATCCCGTGCAGATAGTTGGTCTTGTTGATCTGGTTGATATAGCCCTCGGCCCCGACCTGGGCGCCGGAGAAGTTGGCCGTCCCCCACATGCCACCGATGGTGATGGTCTTGCCGTCGAAGCCGCGGACGGTCGCCGCCCCGGCCTGGGCGGTGCTCACGCCTAGCGCTGTAGCGGAAAGAAGCACTGTCAGGAGGAGGCCCGACCCCGACCCGAATCTTGCGCCTCATCTTCATTGCTTCCCCCTTGTCAGGAGCCCACCACGATCGGTGTTCTCTTTTTGTCAGTATCGGCCTTCCGCACAACAGCCGGTAACGTCGCGTTGAGCGTATACGAGATTCTGAAAGATGTCGATCGGTTTGCGGCCTCGCGCAGGGAGGGGTGGGCGGTGCCGTCCCCTCGGTCCGTATGCTGCGCACGCCCCCGCCCGTCGAGCTTGATCCAGACTCTTTACTCAACCCCTTCTGCCCGATGGGCGCCGTGCCGGCGACTGACAGTAGCAACCCGGGCCGAGTAGCGCTGCGCGCCCCCGGAATCGTCATTCTCACTCTGGAAGAATCATCGACAGATCCACGGTCGGCGACGCGATCGCCCAGGGACTGCCGTTCGACGCCCCGATCTGTCACGACCGCTCCGGGCCGGAGAGCGCGGCGAGCCGGGGTCTACCGTCGGTCCAGAGCGCCGAGCTCATGAACGAGGGTCCTCCGGATACGCCGCTTGGTGGCCGAGAAAGCCTCCGTGGGCAGCTGGGCCAGAGACTCGGCCAGGGTGCAGGCGGCGGCAAGGGGCCTGTCCGTCAGCTCATCGAGGAAGCCCATCTCCACTGCCCGGTCAGGCGATACGACCTCGGCGAACATCGTCGCCGACGTCACGTGCCGCCGCTCCAACCGGTGGGTGGCCATGACCACGGCGAAGTTGGGCAACGCCATGCCGATGCTCACCTCGTTGAGGCCCACGCGAAAGGGACCGGGTTGACCGAACCGGTAGTCGGCGGCCAGCAGGAGGAGCGCACCGCCGGCCAGGGCATGCCCGGTGCACGCGGCAACGACCGGGACCGGAGCTTCGATGATCTCGCGATAGAGGCGGGCACCCTCGGCGAAGAGTGCAGAGGCCAGGTCCTGGTCACCCCGCATCACGTGCAGGTCGAAGCCGGCCGAGAAGCAGCCGTCCCGGCCGGTGATCACCAAAGGGCACCCCCGTCCCGATGCCGTGGTGACCGCCAATCTGATGCCGTCGATCACCTCGGTGGAGAGGGCGTTGACCTTGCCGTCATCGATCGTGGCCACCATGACCCCGTCGTTCTGGCTGGTGTCGACACTCACGGACGTGTCCGGTGGATCGAAGGGTCAGGCGGGCTCGCTCTGCTCACCCCCGCCAGCGTACTCAGCTCCACTGGCGTGGATCCCCGTGCAATGGCGTCCCACCGGATAGCTACGGCCTGGGGAGGGGCCTTCACATCTCCTCCGGCGGATGCCCCGCCGATCCCCGAGAGTCACGACCCCTGGACAAAGGGAAAGATCCGGGTGAAGTCAGCATCAGGCTCAGCTGCCGCAAACCTTTCCCACACCGATGCGGTCACCTGGCCAAGAGCCGACGGGCCGTCCTGGGCATGGACGGCCACCAGATAGAGAGCCAGGTCCTTACTCATCAGGGAGTTGGCGAAGCCCGACGCGTATCGACCGGTGTGCACCTGGTTCGGAAACTTGTCGGTCGTGGCCGCACTTTGGCCGCTCGAGATGTTGAGCACTTCGAGCATGGTGCCCATCTCCAGTCCCACCGACAGTCCGAAGGCAATGGCCTCGCTGGTGGCCGCCAGTGCCGTCGCCGACAGGAAGTTGTTGGCCAGCTTCAGGGCCTGGGCCATTCCTGGCCGGTCACCCACGCGACGTCTTCGGTCGCTTAGCCCGGCGAGAACGGGCTCAGCGGCCAGGCACGCCTCGTCGGATCCCGCGATCATTACGGTCAACGTGCGGGCGCGGGCACCCTCGACTCCCCCCGAGACCGGTGCATCGACGTAGCCGATGCCGGCGTCGGTCAGCCGCTCGTTGATCGACTGGGCGCTGCGCACCCCGACCGTCGAGGTGTCGATCACCTGGGCGACCTGGCGACCCGGCGTCACGATGACCTCCCCAGCCACACGCTCAGAAGCGGTCCCGTCGGGCAGGCTGAAGACAACGACATCGGACTCACTGGCGACCTCGGGCACATCGGTGGCGAAGCGTGCTCCCTCGGGACAGCGACCGGGACCGCCGATGTCGTACGCGAGGACACGGTGGCCCGAAGCGACGAGATTTGCGGCGAGAGCCGCACCCATGTTCCCGAGGCCGACGAAGCCGACGGCTATCGACGTCATGGCGCCTCCCGTTCGGCCCGGACCGCGGTCAACGCGCGCTTGGCCGAGATGCCGGCTGGTGCGCCGCAGTAGGCGGCTACCTGGAAGAGCAGCTCGTCGAGCTCCGCGTCGGTGACACCGGTCTGGGGTGCGGCCCCCACATGAAGCCGGAACTCGTCCATACGTCCCAGGGCTGCCGTCATGGCCAGGACCAGCAGGCTGCGGTCTCGCGGACTGAGGGCCCCCCGCCGAGCCCAGACCCCCCAGGCCATCGAGGTGATGTAGTCCTGGAACTCCCCCATCACCGGGTTGGGGTCGGCGGCCTGCCCCTCCACGTAAGCGTCACCAAGCATGGCCCGGCGCATGGCCCTCGCCTCCCGGAGATCGGCGGTCTCTTCCATGGTGTGCTCCGTTCATAAGTAGGTTCGGTCGCAGTCAGGAGAAATTGGGGTTGCTCTGGGTGTGATCAGGCCGGGCGTCGACTCGCAGCCTCCGACCGAGGTCTCCATGCCTGGGAGCTGGGCGTTCCCCGGAGCTTGGCGGGCCACTCCCCGGGCCGACGGAAGGCCACGAACCACCCCGCCGCTCGCCACGGTTTCCCTCGCGTCGACCGACGACCTGGCTCCGGCCCGGTGGTCGTAGAGGAGGCGGACCCGGTTGCCCCTCAGAGCCGACTGCCTTGGCCTGGATCGACGGCGACGGTGGCACCGGCATTCCGGTGGGGCGAAATTGCCCCGGCAGGCAGTCGCTCACCTAGCACGCCTGTCAGCCTGACCATCCTCGCCATGCATTGCCACTTGCCACCCTTGAAGAATAGGCTTACCGTTTCGCAGAATAACACTTGCGCAAATGAAACCACCCCTCTGTTCCTGAGCTCGGACTCGGTGGGCGGGGAATGGAGGCCAGCGATGACGGAAAACGGTTTCGAGGCGCTCGACTTCTTCCGAGACGACGCTCAGCTACTCGATGACCCCTATCCCTACTTCGAACACCTTCGGGCACGGTGCCCGGTGCAGAGGGAGCCCCATCACGACGTGGTGATGATCACCGGGTATGAGGAGGTGATGGCCGTCTACAACGACGCCGACACCTTCTCCTCGTGTACCTCGGTAACCGGACCATTCCCCGGCCTTCCGGTGCCACTGGAGGGCGACGACATCAGCGCCCTGATCGAGGAATACCGTGACGGGCTTCCCATGAGCGACCAGCTGCCGACACTGGATCCGCCCAAGCACACCGACCACCGGGCCCTGCTCATGCGGCTGATCACCCCCAAGCGGCTCCGGGGCAATGAGGAGTTCATGTGGCGGCTCGCCGATCGCCAGCTGGATACCTTCCTCTCCCGCTTGGAGTGCGAGTTCATTGGTGAGTTCGCCAGCCCGTTCGCCATGCTGGTCATCGCTGACCTTCTCGGGGTACCAGAAGAGGACCACCCGCGCTTCGTGGAAGCCCTGCTCCGCGGCCAGGCAGGCCATGGGGCCATCGGAAGCACGAGCGAGGAGACGCTGGCTCTGTCTCCCCTTGAATATCTGTACCAGCAGTTCACTGCCTACGTGGAGGATCGTCGGCGCACGCCCGGCGAGGACGTGCTTACCGGGCTGGCTACCGCCACCTTCCCTGACGGCTCGGTCCCCGAGATCATCGATGTCGTTCGAGTCGCCGCCAACCTGTTCGCCGCCGGCCAAGAGACCACCGTCCGTCTCCTGGGCTCCGCCCTCCAACTGATTGCCGAGGATCGAGAGCTCCAGCAGCTCCTGAGGCGCGAGCGAGATCGGATTCCCAACTTCATCGAGGAAACGCTCCGGATGGAAAGCCCGATCAAGGGGGATTTCCGGCTGTCGCGCGTGCCGACGACGGTCGGGGGCGTCGATCTCCCGGCCGGGACCACCGTCATGTTGGTCAACGCGGCGGCGAATCGTGACCCCCGGCGGTTCGATGACCCGGCGACGTTCGACCCGGAACGCGAAAATGCCCGACACCACCTGGCCTTCGGGAGAGGCATCCACACCTGTCCCGGCGCGCCCCTAGCCCGAACCGAGGCCAGGGTGAGCCTGGAACGCATTCTTGACCGAACCGAAGACATTCGCATCTCCGAGGAGCGACACGGGCCACCCGACGCTCGTCGGTTCACCTATGTCCCCACATTCATCCTCCGCGGCGTCACCAGGCTTTACCTAGAGTTCACACCGGCGTAGTGCGTTGCGGACACCGGTCGGCGTGACGCCGACTCGTGACGGGACGGTGGCACTTGATCGATGGGCGGGTCAGATGGCTGGCGGGGCCAACAGCACCTCGGGACGATGCCACGGTTCGGCTCGAAGTAGCCCCTGTCTGGCCAGAACGACAGCCCCACCACCTTAGGAGTGCGCCCAGTAGTTGGCTCCGTTAACCTAGTGGAAACAATCTAGGGAACCCCGTGCCCATCGATACCGGGACGAGTGGCCACAGTGTGAGGCGTCATGTTCCAACGACTGCTGGTAGGCATCGATGACTCAGAGCAGACCGACATCACGCTCAGCTTCGCCGTCGCTCTGGCCCGGAACTTCCGCTCGACAGTGCACCTCTGCTTCGTCAACCCCTTCCAAGTGGGGAGCAGGGGCATCCCCCTCCTGTCGGACGCCGAGGCCACCGAGGTCGTGGTGCGCGGCATCCAGCGTCTTCGCGCTGAGGACATCGTCACCAGCGGCAGCGTGCGGAGGGCCCCGTACCACCGGATCGCCGAGAAGATCGCAGCCTCAGCCGATGAGATCTCAGCCGAAGCCATCATCCTCGGGTCCCATCGGCGTCGGCGACTGGCCCGGGTGCTTTCCTCGGGCGTGAGGGAGCGGACCACCCGGCTTACGACCCTTCCAGTCCTCACCGCACCAGCACCCCTCGGGCTCCCTGCCCAGAAGCACTGCGACGTGCAAGAGATCATGAAGGTGCAACAGGTTCGCGAGCAGACCCTGTCGGACTAAAGGGGCGGTGGCCGTTTCGGTGCACGCGGCATCGATGCCCCTCTGTGCGGCGTTCATGTGGAGCTCCGCGCCATCAGTCCGCGTGATCCGCGCCAAGGGGCTCAGCGTCAGGTGTCGTTCCATAAGTCCGTCGGGTGCGGTGCTGGGCCTCGGCCGCTCCGGACGGGAATTCTGCACCCGATGACGCCGCTCCCGCGGCTCCACCGACTCCGCTTCCAGTCAGAGCAGGTCCTGGATCGATCTGACGGTGAAGGCGGTGATGCCCGCTCCGACCCCTGACGTCCTCGACTCGGGGACTGGTCGGCGAACTGACAGCTGGCGTTCCCGTGTCACCGTGCGGAGGACTGCCTCGGCCAGACGCGCCGGTAGGAGGCGTGCCGAGGTTCTCGGACTCGGACCGCACGTTCCCGGGGTCACCACGTTTTGGACACAGCCCGAGGGGGAACTGCTCACGAGGAGGCCACCTGCCCGTCCCGAGTTGGCATGGGGCTGAAGGAGAGGTACACGAGATGGAGCCCAGCGGTCTGACCATCATCTGCCCTGACTGTGATGCCCGCACGGCATTTCGAACGACTCACCACGAACCCCGCCAGGCTCCTCCCGAGTCTCCACAGGAATGGCGATGTCACTCCTGTGGGCACCGTTGGAATCCCGTCGCCCTCAAAGTGCACAATCCAGGGACGCCACCGTGGGCGACTGATACCGGTGGGACCAACGCCGCCTGACCGCCTGCAGGGCAGTCCAAAGCCTCGATCAGGCGAGCGAACGGCTGTTGCCCGCGACAGAGACAGAGCCCAGGAGCCGACCGTCGCCACCGGCTTCAACCCGGCAGGCTGATGTCGCCGGGTGCGCACGATACCTCTCGCGCTAACGTGCGGTTGATCGACAGGCGAGGCCCAGGGGATGACCGTTGACCCGTTTTATCGAAAGTACCATCACCTTCCCGTACAAGCGGTCCCTGGGGCCGGTGGTGGGAGCGTTCATGACCGCGCTCACCGAGAGGCAGATCCTCGGGATTCGTTGCCAGGACTCCGTGCTGGTGCCGCCGATGGAATGGGATCCGGCCACCGGGGACGAGCTTCCCCATGACTTCGTGGAGGTGGGACCAGCCGGCACCGTCGAATCCTGGACCTGGGTGGGCGCGCCGTCAGTGCAGCACCCACTCGATCATGCTTTCTCGTTCGCCCTGATACGTCTGGACGGCGCCACAACGCCTCTGTTGCACGCAGTGGATGCCGGCTCACCCGAGGCCATGTCCGAAGGGATGCGGGTGGCACCTCGATGGCGGGGAAGTCGGGAGGGACGGATCGACGACATCATCTGCTTCGTCCCCGGCGAGTCGCCCGAGACCGAAGGCGAAGACACCGGCGGGGCCGCTGAGCCAGTGACCCGCATGGACTACCTAGCCTCGATCACTTATCGGAACCCGGTCCCTGACGCTGCGGACCGAGCCACCGAAGCGTCGCGCCAGCACCGATTGTTGGGCCTACGCTGCCCCACATGTGGACGAGTGTACGCCGGCGGCCGAGGCTACTGTCCCATCGATGCCATTGAACTGGGTGCAGAGTGCGAGGTCGACCTGCCCCTCACCGGAACGATCACCAACTTCGCCATCGTCACCCCAGTGCAGTACCCGGGCCAGACGGAGACGGAACCCTTTGTGCGGGCCTTCGTACTGCTCGACGGGACTGACGTAATCATCCCTTACACGGCGGTCATCGAACTCCCAGCGGACCAGATACGGGTCGGCCAACGGGTCGATGCCGTCTGGGCATCACCGGCCGAAGAGGCCGACGAGGGCGGCGGCATGGGGGGGAGTTGGGGATCACTCCTGGGCTGGATTCCCAACGGCCAGCCGGATCGCGACGACCCCGATCTAGTCAACCGGATCTTCTGACATGAGTGCACCTTCTACCGACATCGCGGTCATCGGATGGGCCCAGACCGCCATGGTGCGTCACACCGACAAGTCGGAGACCCAGCTGCTGATGGAGGCGATCACCGACGCCATCACACCGCTGGGGCTCACTCGGGCCGATATCGACTTCACCTGCTTGGGGAGCTGCGACTACATCACCGGCCAGGCCTTCTCGTTCGTGTCCAACCTTGACGCCATTGGAGCATGGCCCCCCAAACGCGACTCCCACGTCGAGATGGACGGCGCCTGGGCCCTCTATGAGGCCTGGCTGCGCCTCCAGGAGGGCGACATCGAGATCGCCGTGGTGACCGGCTCTGGTCGGTCGTCGACGGGCGATCCGGCACTGATCTACCCCATGGAGATGGACCCGTACTTCCTTGCTCCACTCGGAGCCGATCCCCTGACCTTCGCCGCCCTCCAGGCCCGGGCGGTAATCGCGTCGGGGATCGCCGACGAGCGCGCCATGGCAGAGGTGGCCGTGCGAGCACGGGGCAAGGGTGAGATCGACACGCTGCTCGCCGAGGACTACGTACGTGAGCCGCTCCGCCGGCATGACGTGCCCCCGATCACCGACGGAGCCGCCGCCATGGTCCTGGCTACCGGCGATCGGGCCCGGCGACTGGTCGAGCGGCCTGCCTACATCACCGGCTTCGACCACCGGACCGAGTGCCACAACCCCTCGTTCCGAGCGCTGGACGAATCACCCTCCACCCGGATCGCCGCAGAAGCCGCTGGGCTGGGAGACGGGCCCGTCGAGGTGGCCGAGCTCCAGGCCGCATTCACCCACGAGGAGCTTCTCCTGCGGAACGTGCTCGGGCTGGGGGAAGACGTGGTTGTGAACCCCTCCGGAGGGGCACTTCGTGCGAATCCCATCATGGCCACCGGGCTGTGCCGTGTGGGCTACGCCGCCGACCACATCTTCACTGGCGGCCAACGGGCCCTGGCCCACTCGACCTCAGGTCCATGTCTGCAACAGAACCTCGTCTGCATTCTGGAGGGGCGACCATGAGCACCCTCCCAGTCGCCGTCATCGGTGTGGGCCAGACACACCACAAGTCCAGACGGCTCGACGTATCCTTCGGCGGCCTGGTACGCGAAGCGGTGTTTCGGGCCTTGGAGGATGCCCGACTGACACTGGCCGATATCGACGCCGTCGTCCTCGGCAAGGCACCTGATCTCTTCGAGGGTGTCATGAAGCCGGAGCTGTACCTTTCCGATGCGTTGGGAGCAGTGGGCAAGCCCATGTTCCGGGTGCATACTGCCGGTTCGGTCGGCGGCACCACGGCCATCGTGGCCGCGTCCCACGTCCAGGCGGGCAAGCATCGGACCGTACTGGCCGTGGCGTTCGAGAAGCAGTCCGAGGGCAATGCCCAGTTCGCGCTGGGAAGCGGGAAGGGGGCCTCGCTCGGAGCCGGAGGTGCTTTCGCTCCGTTCATCCGGGCCTACATCCAGCGCAGTGGCGCTCCCGAACACATCGGGTGGAAGGTTGCGGTCAAGGACCGGCTCAACGCCTTGAAGAATCCCTACGCGGATCTGAAGATCGAGGACATCTCTCTGGAGAAGGTCAAGGCATCCCCCATGATGTGGGAGCCCATCCGCTTCCTGGAGTCGTGCCCATCCTCCGACGGTGCTTGTGCCGTAGTCATCACGGACGAGGCGGGGGGCCGGGCGGCCGCTGCCGACGGCCGCCCACCGGCTTGGGTCCTTGGATCGTCTTCCCGGTCGGAGCCTCCGAGCTTCCCTGGCCGCGACCCGGTTCGTCCCGCCGCGGCCCTTCAATGCGCCGCTGACGTCTACGCCGCCGCGGGAATAACCGATCCCCGCCGCCAGATCGACATGGCCGAGCTGTACGTCCCCTTCTCGTGGCTCGAGCCAATCTGGCTCGAGGCGTTCGGCCTTGCCGACGAGGGCGACGGCTGGAAGCTTGTTGACGACGGCACCACCGAACTGGGGGGCTCCCTGCCCATCAATGCCTCGGGCGGTGTGTTGTCCAGCAATCCGATCGGAGCATCGGGTCTCCTGCGATTCGCCGAGGCAGCCAACCAGGTAAGAGGTGCGGCCGGCGAACACCAGGTGGAAGGGGCCAAGGTGGCAATCGGCATGGCCTACGGAGCCAATAACCAGTACTTCAGTACATGGGCCGTGGGGAGTTCGCTACACCCCTTCGACTAGGGCACGGGTCTCCCATCCACTGGCCGACGCGCCACCCCCGACGCTCGGTGACGTAGCGATGGTGGTTGGAGGACAGGGCTGGGTTTCGCATCCCGGCGTGCTGGGTACTCGACCGGCATGACTGATCCGGGTCCGGCTGGGCCATTTCCCGCCGTGCAGGAGCGTCCGGCGACGATCAGCGCAACCGATCTCGTAGCCGCCTCGTTCCGGGCGGTCCGAAGTGCAGTGGATGCCACAGTTCGCGGCCTGACCGCCGAGCAGTTGGCCTTCCGTCCCTCCCCCACCTCCAACTCCATCACCTGGCTCATCTGGCACCTCAGCCGCATCCAAGATGACCGGGTGGCCAGGGCTTTCAGACGGGATCAGGTCTGGCACACCGGTGGATGGTCGGCCCACTTCGCCCTCCCCTTCGGTTCGGACGCAACCGGTTATGGCCAAGGTCCTGAGGAAGCTGCAACAGTCTGGGTGGAGTCCGGAGCCCTATCGACTCGAGTACCACGATGCCGTGAGCCGACAGACGTCGGAGCTCGTGGCCCGACTCTCCGACCACGACCTGGCGCGGATAGTCGACGAGGATCAGCGCGTTCCGGTGACCCTCGGAATCAGGCTGAACAGTGTGGCCAACGACAATCTCCAGCATGTCGGGCGGGCTAGTCTATGTGCGCGGCCTCTTGGGACACGGGCTCAACTGACGCCGGGCACGTCGTTCGGCCCGGTTCCGGGTAGCCCCGACGCATGGCAATCTGGCTTCCCTAGGCTGCAGCACCTCATTACGAGCCCGTCCTCGACGATGCGATTGATCTCCAAAGAGCATCCAGAAGTCCGTCGACGTGAGCGGCAAGTCGCCGCTGATGACTGACAACACACCCGAGAGAGGGAACGAGCGGGACCACATCCCCTGACCATTGACCGGGGAGGCAACGGCGAATGGTCAGAGGGCGTCTTCGCTGAAGAGCGCCGGACGGCAGCAGCTCGTCCTGAGCCACCCCTCGCCTCTTGGCTACGACTCCCGATTGAACGCCTCGCGAAGCTGGGCCAAGCTCGCCGCCAGGAGCCGGGACACGTGCATCTGGCTGAGGCCAACTTGGGCAGCGATCTCCGACTGGGTGAGTCCGTCCACGAAGCGGAGTCTGATGATCGCCTGTTCCCGTTCGGGTAGATCGGCCATCGAGAGGGCCAACAGCATGCGGTCATCGGTTCCGGCATAGCCAGAATCGACCTGCCCCAGCCGGAGCGCCATCGAGCTGTCCTGGCGGTCAGGGGCATCGATCGACGCGGTCCGGTACCGCTGGCCCGCCTCCATGGCCTCGAGAACCGACTCTTCGCTCGCGCCAACACTTCGGGCAATCTCGACCACCGTCGGTGGGCGCCCCAACTCCTGGGTGAGCGTCTCGACGGCTGGACGAACAGCGAGATAGAGCTCTTGGATTCGGCGGGGGGCACGGATGGCCCACCCCTTGTCACGGAAGTGGCGCTTGAGCTCACCAATGATCGTCCGGGTGGCGAACGTGCTGAACTCCACACCTCGCTCCGGCTCGAATCGATCGACGGACTTGACCAATGCCATCGACGCCACCTGCACCAGATCGTCATAGGGTTCCCCTCGGTTGGTGAACCGCCGTGCGAGTTGATGGGCCAACCCGAGGTGCTCCTCGACCAGTTGATTTCTCAGTCGTTCGTCGCCGCTATCCGCGTAGTCCGTGAAGGATTGACGTACCTCCTGCGGATCGCGCACCGAGGGGGTCATGAGCCCTCGTGGCGGACACTTCGCTTGCGTAGCCATCCACGACGTTCTCCAACCCCGAACTCCTCACCATGCTCGTCCACCAGGGCATCGAGAATCAGGAGGGAAAGGTCCCGATCACCATGATCACCCGCACGTTCACCGTTGCTGGATCCCGAATTGAGTAGTGAACAGGCCACTTCGACCCCCTGGTCCGAGGTGACGAACGTCAGGTTCAGTCGGCCGCTGCCATCACCGTCAGCCACCAGTACGCAGAGCTCGTCGACGGCCAGGCGGAGATCATCGACCTCTTCGACGTCAAATCCGGCACGTGATGCCACCGTGGCCGCGGTAAGCCTCGCCAACAAGATGAGATCGGACTCGACGGGAATGCTCAACTCAACCGGTTCGCTGGTGGTGGGGATTCCGAGTGACTCACCTCCCGAGGAACTCATGGCGCCGCCGCCTCGGCAACCGTTGGGGCGATGGAGAAGAGCTCTGTCAACCCGGTGATCTCAAAGATCTTGATGATGCGGGGCTCCTTCACAACGAGTCGGAGACCGGTACCTCGCTGTTCAGCCCGCTCTCGCGTGCCGATCAGTACCCCGAGTGCAGTGGAATCGATGAACGTGACAGCCAGGAGGTCGACGATGACCGGCCCACTGCTTCGGTCCACCGCGGCGTAAAGGTGCTCTCGCAAGGTCGGGGCCGTCGCCACGTCGACCTCGCCTCGGACCAGGACATGAACGAACTCGTCCTCGTCCCGTTCGTCAATTTCAAATGCTTCGTCCACGCTGACTCGCTCTCCTAGGAGGACCCGGGACCGCTGGCCCAGGTAGCTCGCTCACGCCGGCCCACGAGGCGGGGCCGGTCGATTGGGTCTTACGTGCGCCAGGGTACTGTCCCGGTGCGCGGCCAGACCGCTCCGCCGACTGGAGACAGGTGCGGGCCGCAGCGACCCCGCCCGCGCTTCCAGCGTGTCCCCAGTGAGTCCACAATCTGTGGAAAGGGGCGAACGCCGGGCACGGGGACAGGACCACGGGGACGCCATACCCAACTGGTACGCGGCTAAACGTCACACTGCCCACCGATTTTTTGGGGCCATGACCGGTGCCCGGAACGGTCGCTCCTCCGCTCGGTCCTGCCACGCGAGCAATGGCCAGAGCTGACGCACACGCGAGGGCCCTCGGTGGGAGTATCCAGTTGCTCGCGACGCCTTCGGCTGCCACGATGGTCGACCATCCGCACCGAGGTGTCGCGTGCGCAGGTCGCCAGTTTGATGCCGGGAGGACGCGTGGCAGCAGGCGCAGTACCGCGGGGCCGGCCGGCCTCTGCAACCGAGGAGGATCCACCTGTCGTGGTGACTCCGAAGGAGCGCGGCCTGACGCCCGTTCGAGCCACCGTCGTGGTGGCCATCATCGGCCTGCTGATCACCGTCTCCGTGTCTTGGACGGCATGGACCCTGAACCGTCACAATGAACATCGTCTGCTGGAGGTGCAGACCCGGCAGGCCGCGGCCGTGCTGAGTGCCACGATCCTCAGCCTGAAGAGTCCACTCGACACAACCCTGCAGATCGAAAACGCCACCGGAGGTAGTACCCAGCAGTTCGACCAATTCGCCTCCACCTACGCGGGACCGAAGCAACCGTTCGCTGCTGCTGTCCTGTGGAAATTCAGCGGCGGCACGTGGCAGCCGGTCTCTCTGGTGGGGGCCAAGCCGCTGATGCCCCCGCACTCCCGGCAAGCGGTGTCGTTTATCGAAAGGGCCAAGCAGAGTTCCGAATTCGTAGTGGCGGCCGTTCCCGCTAATCGTCCCCAACGCATCGCCTATGCCCTCGTAGATCCGACTAACCCCACGATCGCCATCTATGCCGAGCGAGCCATTCCTGCCAATCGAGTGGTCCCCGTCGAAAACGGCTCGGCATTCTCCGATCTGAACTTCGCCACCTATCTCGGACCGAACACGAACTTGGCCTCCCTGGCCACGTCTGACCTCCCGTTGTCGCAGCTTCCGATCAGAGGTGATGCGGTCCGGTTGTCGATTCCCTTCGGCGACTCCAGCGTCACGTTGGTAGCGGCTCCTCGCGGCACGCTAGGGGGAGCGTTGGGAGGCGCCCTTCCCTGGGTGCTCCTAGCCGGCGGAGCCGTTCTCACTGCTGGGGCTGGGGTCGTCACGTACCAGCTGGTCAGACGACGACGCAATGCCGAGCGAGATGCCGCAACGATTTCGTCCCTTTACCAACGGCTCGACGGACTCTACGGGGAGCAGCGATCGATCGCAGAGACGTTACAGCGGGCCTTGATCCCCCAACGCAATCCGTCGGTACGCAATCTCAAGATCTCCTCTCGGTACTTGGCCGGGACCGACGGCATGGAGATCGGTGGCGATTGGTTCAGTCTCATCGAGATCGACGAACGCCGCTTCGCATTTGCCGTTGGCGATGTATCAGGAAAGGGTGTAGGCGCCGCTGCCATCATGGCCAGGTTGCGGTTCACCGTCCGGGCGTACCTCACCGAGGGGCATTCGCCCGAGGTGGTCCTAGGAATGTGCTCTCGTCAGCTCAATGTGAATCGCGACGGTCATCTCTCCACCGTGCTGCTCGGGGTAGGGAACACGGACACTGGGCTGGTCATGATGGCCAACGCCGGCCACTTGAATCCCTTGCGAGTCACCGGCAACGTGGCCGAGTTCATCACGACTGACGTGGGACTTCCTTTAGGAGTCGCTCCGGGCTCGTACACGCCCACAACACTCCAACTGACCAGCGGATCCACCCTCGTCGCCTTTACGGACGGCCTGGTCGAGCGTCGTGGTGAGAGCATCGACTTCGGGTTGGCCCGACTGGTTCGGGCGGCGACTCAACAGGTCTCCAACCTTGACGAACTGCTCACGCGTCTCACCGCAACACTCGGACCGGCTGGATCTGACGATGACGTGGCAGTACTGGCGTTCCGATGGACGAGTCCGGTGGACAGTTCGCCGGGCGATGCAGCCCCCGTCCATCCGTTCAACTCAACGTGAGAATGGACTCAAATCGGACGCGCGGGTCAAAGCCCGCCTCGGAACCTGTACGCCTACGAATCAGGTGGCAGAGGCCGGTGCTCGAGGGCGCTGGGGTGGGCACGCAGCCTCGTCAGCGCCAGCACCAGTACCCGGGTGGGCAGGAGGTCCCTGAAGGAGGGCTCCATCAGCCGCAATTCCAGAGACATCGGGCACGATCGTTGCAACTGCTCGATACGCCAGGGCTGACGACCAGACAGGTCGACAAGTTCAGCGAGGATCTCGGCCTCGACGTGTTCCCAAGAACCCGATCGCACGGGATCGGACCGAATGTGAGCAGCGCGCAGACGCAACAGTGCCATGGGTTCACCATGGGCCAGGGCGTTCAGCCGCAACCAGACCGGCGCGCTTCCATCCCCACAGTCCAAGCCTCCAGCGAGGAAGGCCGAAGCCTCCTCCACAAGCAGCCACCCATGCTGTCGTCGCCCGCGTGGATGTCTCGCAAACCGCTCCATGCTGCTGCCTCCGTGCGCATTCCCACACGGATGGGGGACCAAACGCCACGACCTGACAGTTCCCGGATCCCCTTGGGATCACTCTGCGCCAACCCAGGACCAGAGTCCCGAGGGACTTGTTGCGGTCGGCGAGATGGATCGAGCGACAGAATCAGTCACTCGACTGTGGCTCGCAAGACCCGTCCCTACCAGGTAACTTGTCCCAATAGGGGTGGGCAGGGCGAGGGGCCAGCGAGGAGGACGATGAGATGAAGGTGACGAAGGCGCGCTGCCTGGCGTACAAGCTCGGCGACGGCATTCGAAGTGCCTCGCACACGGGCGCCACCGGCTCTTCTGGGAAGACCCGCTCGCCGACCGGAGGGTGGACATGGTGGTAGAGGACCGACCCGAGGTGCAAGTGAGTGTCACCCTTGATGATCCCTCGGCGCCTGTAATTCGACTTTCCGGCGAGCTCGACCTGGCGAGCGTGGAGTCGACGAAGGCGGGAGTTGCACCGTACCTGGCCGCCTCACCCCAGCGGGTCGTCTTCGATCTCGAAGGACTCACGTTCATGGACAGTTCAGGGATCGCGTTGTTGGTGCAAATATCGAACGACGTTGGGCAGGTGACACTGATCCACCCCTCCCCGATCGTGCACAGAGTCCTTGAAGCAACCGGGCTTCTGGAGCATTTCGGTCTAGGCCAATGACCATCAGGAGGAGGTTCGGCGCCACCGAGGAGTCGGTCGCCCTAGCCAGAAGATTCGCCCTTGACGCGATCTCGGATCTACCGAGCGATCTGCTTGACTCAGTCGTGCTGATGGTTTCAGAGCTGTCAACCAATGCCCTCGTCCACGCGGCCAGCGGTTTCGACGTCGTCGTGGACCGATCCGAGCACGCAATATTCGTCTCCGTGAGCGATCTAGGTGATGGCACCCCAGTGATGCAATCACCGGAGTCCAGTGAACCTCACGGGCGCGGTTTGAGAATCGTCGATGCCCTGTCCGACGAGTGGGGAATCTCCTCGAGCGCAGACGAGGGAACGACTGTGTGGTTCCGGATGAGTCTGCAGCCCTTCGGGGCAACGGACAGGTTGGGGGGCGTCACCGACACCGCCCAGGACGGTGCCGACGGTCACGGCAGCGTACCGGCCGCTCGGCCTGCGTCCTCGTTGACCTCCCCTAAGGGAACCCGGAGGGGAGCTGCCGATGCTCGCCACAGGCCAACGTCACGGGCATCGGGTCACCGGCTCCGCCGGGTGCGACCGGCCCTTTGGTCGGCCGGTGCCTGATGAATCGATCTCGGCGGCCATGGAGGCGTATTCCAGCAAGGCCGAGTACGCGCTGCACATAGTCACGACCTCGTCGGCAGGGGGCGAGCCAAGCGGCTGCCTCGTAGGCTTCGCCACTCAATGCAGCATCGTGCCGCCCCGCTTTCTCATCTGTATCTCCAAGGTCAACCACACCTATTTTGTCTCCGAGCACTCCGATGCCGTTGCCTTGCACCTCATCGGACGCAACCAGATTCAGCTGGCTGCGCTCTTTGCCGAGACCAGTGGCGATTCCGTGGACAAGTTCAGCCGCTGCCAATGGCAGAGCGGCGTTACCGGTGCCCCCATCCTGTCCGATTGCACCGCCTGGCTCGAAGGGCGCATCATCCAACGCTGGAGCGTCGGGGATCACCAAGCGCTTCTCGTTCGGCCCTTGACTGGGGGTAGCGGCAACCACCACGACGTGCTGACGGTGCAGACAGCCCCGGACTTCCGTCCAGGTCATCCTGCCGCCGGTTGACCTTGCGACACGGGTGGCCCGTGGCCGGTCCCCACGCCGCCGTCGGTTTGAACTCGACACGGGAGGGAAGAGCCTGCACGATGGGATGAACCTGCATCCCCCAGGGGAAGGCTGTCCGCATGTTGCTTCTGCTCGCATTCCTGGTGGTGCTGCTCTTCACTGGGCTGGGATTTGCCCTCCATGTCCTGTGGGTCGTAGCCGTCGTGCTCCTCGTCCTTTGGCTCATCGGCTTTGCTCTCGGGCGCGGGGAGAGTGCTGGAAGCCACCGCTTCTACCGCTGGTAGATCGTTGGCCCCCTCCCCAGGCCCCGACGAGCGGTACGCGGCGGGGCGGCGTCCTTCATCGACCTCGGCGAGAATCGGCCCTGAAAGTCACTCGCTCGGGCACGACGGTGCTGTCCCTCGCTTGACCATCACCCTCTCGACCGTCGGTGTCAGCTGGCTGCTGCTCCTGCACGGTTCCCTGGACGCGGAGTCAGCAGTGGCCCTCCACAGCCAAATTGATCAGTTGGCGCCGGGCGAGGTGATGCACGTCATCGTCGATGTCACTCAGTTGACGGCCATCGACCAGGCCGGCGCGGCCGCCCTGAGTGCTCTCGGCGAGCGGGTTGACGTAGTGGGAGCCACGTTGCAGTTTCGCCACCGTGGAGATACCCTCTCGCCCGAACTTTCCGATGGGGAAGGCAAACGGACGGGTCCAACCTCACCGTTCGAGCCAGCCTGAGGTTCGTACCCGGACACCCAACGCTTGGACCACGCTGCACCGTTACAGGCGGATGGGGTCCTGTTTGGACCTTGTGCGCAAGTCCCCGACGCCGAGTGACCCTGAAGGTGTGCCCGCCGCTTTGGCGCCTTCCGCCTCCTCCACCTTCTCAATCTCCACCACCGGCCCGGACGTGAAGAGGTACGTGCGAAGGTGTCCGTCGAGCACGGCGTCCTTCCGGCGGAGCCATTCCAGCGTCATGGCCGCGTGCTCCTTCTCCTCATCCCGGTTATGAGCCAGGACCGAGGCCAAGTCGGGGTCGCTGGTGGCCTCAACCCTCTGGTCGTACCAATCCACAGCCTCCAGTTCCTCCTGGATGGAAGCGATGGCCCGATGGCGGTCGATGGTCTCGGGGGAAAGCTGATCCTGGGGCTCGTGCAGTCCCGCGCTCTGTGCCATCGCTCGCCTCCCTAGCCTGCCTGCCCTGAAGTCGGCGAAGGCCGCCGACTCGGCTGCCTTCCACCCGTTCGCCTGGCCACCCTACTGTCCTGTTCGACAGGTGGACGGGTGCGCCGAGGTATCACCGGGCTTCAACCGCTTTAGCCTGACCAAAGAGGTCGACGAGGGTGGCGTCGAAGGCCTCCAGGTCGCCGGGATTTCGGCTGGTGACCAAGGTGTTGGGGCCATTGGTGCACACGTGGACCTCAGCATCAACCCATATCCCTCCGGCGTTCTCGATGTCGGTCCGCAGACTGGGCCAAGACGTGAGCGAGCGATCCCGGACCAGGTCGGCCTCCACCAGGGTCCATGGGCCGTGACAGATGGCGGCAGTGGGCTTCCCGGCGCGGAAGGCATCTCCTACGAAGCCAACGGCCGCATCATCCAGTCGGAGCTGGTCGGGATTGGCCACCCCGCCGGGGAGCACGAGCGCATCAAAATCTCCGGCTCGGGCCTCGCTCGTGGTGAGATCCACTTGATAGGTAGCTGACTGGTCGAGGTGATTCATCGTCTGGACTACGCCGGGCTTCGGAGCAACGAGCACCGGCGTGCCGCCCGCGGAGCGCACCGCTGCCCACGGCTTGGTGAGCTCCACCTCCTCGACGCCCTCATTGGCCACTACGAAGGCGACCCGGACTCCCTGCAACCCGTCAGCCATTGTCATCTCCCATTCGATCGTCGCGGAATCGCCCCCTACCCGGAGACGGCGTTTGGCAAACCGGTTCCGCGACCGCAGGGCATCCAGGAGCGCCCACACAGCTAGCCTCGCCCCGTGAGATCAATTCCCCCCTTCCGATCGATGACCGAACCGCCCCTGTTCCCCTGTCCACCCTGCTCGGGATTCGAGTCACGACCGGCCTCATGCGCCCGCTCCAGGGCCGGGCACCGAAGCCACGGGAGCTGGTGAGCTGACCGTGGACAAACTCGACTTCGGCGCTGCGCTCCGATCTCTGCACGAGCTGGCTCCCTCGGACGTCCTCGAGAGCCTGTCGAGAGTGGCCGGACGGGTAGGCGCGTACGACATGACCACCTACTTGATCGATTTCGAGCAGTCGACCCTCTTCCCCGTGCCCGACCGCGGAGTCCATGTGGACTCTCCCATCGGTGTGGCGACTGAGGGAACGTCAGAAGGCCAGGCGTTCATCGAACGCCGATTGGTCGAAACGGTTCGGAAGGACACGACCCGGGTGTCGGTGCCCATAATCGAGGGGTCCGACTGCACCGGCGTACTCGCCTTCACTGTGGCCAACCCTTTCGACGGCGAGGCACGGCGTCGAAGTGAAGAGCTGGGGATGTTTGTCGGGGCGGCCATCGCTATCGCCGCCAGGTATACCGATCTGTTCAACCTGGTGCGTCGCCGAAGGGCCATGAGCCTTCCTGCGAGCATCCAGTGGGACCTCCTTCCCCCGCTTCGCCTGACGACGCCCGAGGTTTCGTCTAACGGCGTCCTCGAGCCGGCCTACGACGTGGGCGGGGACTCCTTCGACCACGCGGTCAACGGCTTTTCGGTCGATGTCGCCATCATGGACGCCATGGGTCACGGGCTGTCCTCGAGCATCGTTTCGTCACTGGCAGTCGAGAGCTATCGGCATGACCGGCGAGAGGGCCAGCCTTTGGCCGTCACCCACGCCCGACTTGACCAGGTGCTGGCCGACAGCTTCGGAGGTGAGCGATTCGTCACCGGTCAGCTGGCCAAGCTCGACGTGCAGTCGGGACGGCTGAACTGGATCAATGCCGGCCATCCTCGCCCCCTCCAGGTTCGCGGTGACCGGGTGATAGCAACACTCAGCTGCGAGCCTTCCCTGCCGTGGGGACTCGGCAGCCGATTGAAGGAGGAGGCGGACGAGTGGCTGGAACCCGGGGACTCTGTCGTCTTCTACACAGACGGGGTCATCGAGGGCCGATCGCCTTCGGGTGAATCATTCGGGATCGACCGCTTCGTGGATGTGATCGAACAGGCGTCGGCCGCCCGCCACCCTTCTGACGTAATTCTTCGCACCGCGATCAATGGAGTGATCGCGTTTCAGGACAGACGTCTACGCGACGACGCCACCATTGTCTGGCTTACCTGGGAGGGTCGGAACGGCTCATAGAGGCCAGAGCTGCGCGCGCCCTCGGAAGCAGTTCCTCACCGGCCCACTTGATGAAGTCCGGTTGGTGGTCGCCACCGACTTGGACCAGCGCCAAATGAGAGAAGCCAGCGTCGGCAAACTGGTGAATTGCCTCGAGATGGGTCCCCAGGTCGGGCCCGCACGGGATCGATCCGGCGACGTCGTCCTCCGTTACTCTTTGCGACGCTGCTGCGAAGGCCGCCGTGCCCGGCAACTCGGCATTGACCTTCCGTCCTCCCGAGAACCAGCGAAACTGCTCGTGCGCCCGTCGTCTCGCTGCCTGCTCGTCCGGGTCGAAACGAACTGGAAGTTGTCCATAGGAGGGCTTCCCGGATGGAGGCGCCGGGGATGTCCGTCGCCCTGTCCGGTTCACGTTTCGGTCGGCGCCCTCTTACCGGCTCGATGGAGGTGGCGGCGTACTGCGCACGGCGGAGCGCCGACCTGCAAGAGGCAGGACCACCCACAGGCCCAAATACATGGCCATTGTCACAGCCACCACGGCCGGTACGGCAATTCCACGGAGAACCGTTCCCGCGATCAGCAAGACGGTGCCGCAGATGGCCAGTCCGACCGTCGCCAATCCGGTGAGCGCCAGAAGGTTGGATGCCCGCAAGAGCTGGGCTTTTCGGTGTCGGCGGAAGACGAGTCGGTGGTAGGCAACAGGTGCGGAGAGTTGGGCCGTGGACGCCGCCGTCAGGAGGACCACGACGATATAGAGATGCTGTTGAGGCTGGTCCAACCTCCCGAATCTCGTGCTGAAGGGTAGGGAGAGGAGGAAGCCGAACAGTACTTGTACCCCGATGCTGGCCACCCTTAGCTCCTGTAGGAGCTCGATCAGATTGCGATCTTCTCGCTCCTCCTCGGTTTCAGACCTACCCGGATCGTTCTGGGCCTGCCATGAAGCGTTCTCGATCTGTGGCCGACGAGCACGGCTTCGACGCGGTCCGCCATCCAGAGAGCCGGAATCCTGGACAGTGGGCGGGGCGGGATCCAATTTCAGGCGCTCCACTTGCCCACGGGTGCGGTTGAATCGTGAGCTCGCTGCAGGGCCCACCGCCCGGACCGGTGCGGTTTGGAGGCAGGAGGCTGCCGGACCGCTGGACCCCCACCGAGGGGTGAGGGTTCGCCACGCGGACGCCAGGTCGGCATGGTCAACCCGGGCATCGAACGTGGACCACCCGCGGGCCGATCGATCGTCCCAAGCGTCTGGCTGGCTGTGCACAGCGCACCGGGGTGTCTCGGCCAGCCATCGCGGCTAGACACTCGCCTGCGCCGGCTACCGCCTCCGATCCCCGATTCACATCCGCAGCTCTTCCCACAGGGTCCTCGTGCCAATCATTCCCGTGGCGAGGGGTGGGGTTGACAGGGGGCTCGACAGGGAATGGCCGGGGTATGGCTACGGCTGACCCACTGCAGATGACTACCGACGAACAACTGGGGTCACCTGGATGGACGTTTGAGAAGGGCTGGCTCGCCGGAGTGGCCATCGGGTGCGCGGCAGTTCTGTTGTTCACCGGACGCTGCACCAGCAACCGGTCGGAGCGGATGACCCGAAGCAGCCCCCTCCCCAGAGGCATCCGGCGCTTGTCCCCCCGGTCGCCCTAGCTCATGGGCTGGACGCAGGACGCCATGGATCCCCTGATCCGAGGATCGGTCTCCCCCGACCCGCCCGGGAGTCGGCCGTGAAGGCGGTGGACCGAATGCTGGGTGGGGCCGACCGCTGGCAGCGAACCCACCGACTGCCAGCGGTGCTGTACGCCGTCATCAAGAAATTCGGTGACGACTCCCTGAACCAGTTCGTCGTGGGACTGGGATGGTACGGATTCGTCGCCATCTATCCACTGCTGCTGTTCGTCATCACCCTCCTCGGATTCATCGGGGCCGCATCGTTGGGTCATCACCTGGTGGCGACACTGCACCACTTTCCAGTGGTGGGCGCGCAGTTCAATCCAGCCCATGCCAACTCCACACTCCACGGCAGCGTGCTCGGGTTGGTCATAGGGCTCGCTGGTCTGCTCTACGGCGCCCAGGGAGTGACCCAGACGGCCCAACGGGCCATGGTGCGGGTGTGGAACATTCCCCAGGTCGATGTCCCCGGCTTCCTTGCTCGACTCGTCCGCAGCCTGACGGGATTGACCATCATAGGAACGGCGTTCGTGGGGAATTCGGTACTAGCCACGCTGGTGACCGGCGGCCAGCACACACTGCTGCCCCGCGTCCTGCTCCTGGTGGCCATGGTCGTGCTCAATGCGGTTCTCTACACCGCCGCCTTTCGAGCGCTGACCTTGTCGGTTGTCCCACTCAGGGCTCTTGTCCCTGGAGCCACACTCGCCGCGCTCGGGTTCACGTTCCTCATCACCCTCGGCTCGGGGCTGGTTCAACACCAGGTTCGCAATAGCTCGGCGACCTACGGACAGTTCGGCATCGTCATCGGCCTCGTGGCGTTTCTGTTCCTGCTGGCCAAGATCACCTTGTACGGGGCCGAGCTCAATCCGGTCGTCTATCGAAGAATCTGGCCACGCGGGCTGCAGCAGGATGATCCCACCGAGGCTGACGACCGCATGCTGCGGGCTATCGCCCATCAAAATCGGTCCAGGCCGGACGAGCGCATCAGAGTTGGATTCGGTGAGTCGGCCGAGCAGGAGGTGGCGGTCGATGCTGCGCCCGGCGCTCCGAGGCCGGATCCAGAGGACGGGAAGGCGGCGGACCACGATGACGATCCAACCGACCGTTACCCGCCCAGGCAGGCCCGCTCGGAGGCCTCGCCGCTTTCCTCGTGACCGCTTTGGCAGGTGGCGATTGGCATCGGCGATCGCTCAGGGGGAGGATCGGCCGACGGAGCAGCGTTGGCGGTGGCTCCTTGGCGGCAAGGCCGGTTTGGCCACAGAGACCTCTGGGTAGGTATCGGAGGACCTGCAAGCGACCGAGGAGAACCGCCCCTATGGACCGGCACACCGAACCCGATGAAGCGACCACCCGAGCGGACGAAGCCGAGGCGGCCAAGGAGCACTCGGCCGACCGGCCGGCGACCGATCAGGAAGCCGCGTCTGCGGACGATCAGTACGCAAAGAGCACCGATGCGGCCAGATCCGATGTCGCCGAGCACGAAGAGGAGATGATGAAGATTGGGGTGGAGACGAAAGGCGAGGGTGCTATCGACTGAAGCCCACGGCGCAATCGGTTGAGCAAGACCTGGCTCGGGCCCAGTCGAGGCGCGAAGAAGCTCCGAAGCGGTAGCGCTTCGGAGCTCCTTCTTGCGCCTGCTCAGTTGCTACTTTCCAGTGACCTTGTCGGCCACCTTGTCAACCGCGTCCTTTACCTTCCCCTTGCCCTGGTCGACCTTGCCCTCGTTCTTCAGTGAACGGTCCCCGGTAACGTCTCCGACTGCCTCTTTGGCCTTGCCCTTTGCATCGTCAAGTGCTCCCATGAGGGCACTCCTTCCACTCATGACCGCTTGGTGCGATCGCTTCACTCAGGGCCCTACCCGCAAAGCACCCGACGAACCCCATCTTCTGCGTCCGCTGGCCTAGTGGCCTCGTGGAGCTGATCTCTCTCGGGCCACGACGAGTACGGCACAGTGGGACCGGCCACTGGAACCTCAATCGGCCGATGGAGTAGCCGGCCTCGAATTGCTATAGCTGGGAGGTCAGCTGGCCCAGAGGTTGGCCGACTCCCGCCGGTACCGCGGCTCCCACACGACGGTGCAGAGCCACCGGACGGGTGGAGGCGGCATGCTGAGTACCGCCCGCCGCTCGACCGGGTCGGCCCCGTCGAAGATCCACGGAAAGAACCGTGCGGATCCGCGGATTCCAACGGCCTTGGCCGTGGCCTTGCCGAACGACTCGAATTCCTCCTCCGTCATGGCCCGGTCGATGACCGGAAAGCAACGGGCCTCCTCATCATCGAGATGCGTGGCCAACTGGGCAGCGAACTCATCGATCTGGTCGGCAAGGGTTGCGCCAGCCTCACCACCGGGCTTGGCCGACAGGACGGCAAACCCCTCGGACACGGCGGTGTCCCGGGGAGCCAGGGCCAGGTGCTGGGACTCCATGTCGTCGAGCACCTCGAGCTCATCGTCATGGCCTTTGAGCTTCGGACGCACCACCGGCCACAGCGAATCGTCTTCGACCTGGTGATGATGGTGCAGCTGATCGTTCACAAACTCCCAGTGTGCCGCCAGTTGACGTGCCTTGGCCGTCTCCAACGTCGGTGATCTGAGGGCGACGCCCAGTCGGCTGAGATCCCGCCGGAAGGCCTCGTGGATCAGGTAGACGATGGTGAAGCGACCTCTCGGAGGTCCCGCCGGTTGTTCGGACATCACGCCGCTCCTTGGTCTCGGTACGGCCACCGGGCCACCGAGTTCGCCCATCCCTAGGCTTTGGCACTTGTGGATCCGCCGCAGTGCCGCCACCCGGAACGCTACCGAGTTTTTCCGTCACATGCCTGCAGGTACCCCACATCGTGGCCGCCGTCGTCACCCCTTCGGTACCCACAGGATACGGTCGAGATCCAACCGGGAGGAGAACTACGTGGTGAACGATGATCGATCGCGCGACAGGGATCGGCGCAGGGGCGTCCAAGAATGACCCGCCCCCTTCCCCAGATCACTCCGGAGAACGAGTTCTTCTGGACGTCGGGAGCCGACGGCACCCTGCGATTTCGGCGCTGCGGCGACTGCGGGGCACTGCAACATCCGCCGGGTCCGGTTTGCCGGACATGCGGTTCGGACGATCTCCTACCCGCCGAGGTGGCGGGGACCGGTGTGGTGGTTGGCTACACCGTCAACGAGCACACCTGGCACCCCGACCTGCCTCCCCCCTACATCGTCGCCATCGTGGCTATCGATGAGGATCCTCGGGTGCGGCTCACCACCAACCTGGTGGCGGTGGAGGCGGCCGACGTCAAAGTCGGCCTCCGGGTCGACGTACGGTTTGAGCAGGTGGAGGACGTTTGGCTGCCGGTATTCGCGCCGATCCCTGGAGCAGACCTGCATGGGCCACTGCCTGCTGACGAGATCGCGAGAGACCATGTCCGGCCGATGCCCACGTCCGAGAAGTTCGAGAGCAAAGTGGCGATCACCGGCATCGGCATGTCCCGGATCGGCCGGCGGCTGGGCGTCGACCCGCTGAGCCTGACCATCGACGCCTGCCGCAGGGCGGTGGCTGATGCGGGCCTCACCATGGCCGATATTGACGGCCTGTCAACGTACCCGGGAGGGGCTGCCGCCGGCGGACATTCCGAGGGGGGTATCACCGCACTGGAGGAGAGCCTCCGCCTCCGACCCACCTGGTTCAACGGCGGCATGGAGACCCCCGGCCAGGGTGGCTCCGTGGTGGCAGCCATGCTCGCCGTGGCCGCCGGGCTCTGCCGTCACGTGCTCTGCTTCCGGACGGTCTGGGAGTCGACCTGGACCGATCGGCAGCGGCGCAATCCTCCCGCCTCGGGGGGTAGCGGCCGCGTCGAAGGTGACTTCATGGCCTGGCGACTCCCCTACGGGGCGATGAGTGCCGCCAACTGGATTGCCATGAATGCCTCCAACCATTTCCACCGGTACGGCACGACCCGTGATGCCCTGGGCACGATCGCCGTCAACGCCCGCAAGAATGCCGGCCTCAATCCCGACGCCATCTACCGCCAACCTCTGACCATGGAGGACTATTACGGGGGACGGACGATCACCACCCCCTTCGGGCTCTACGACTGCGATGTGCCCTGCGACGGGTCAATCGCCGTGGTCGTCTCGGCCAGGGAGGTGAGCCACGATCTCCGGCACAGCCCCGTGCTCGTCGATGCGGTCGGGACCCAGATCATTGACCGGGTGAGCTGGGATCAAGGGACCCTCAGCCATGAGCCCCAGACGATGGGACCGGCCGCTCACTTGTGGTCCCGATCGTCGCTCCAGCCCAAGGATGTCGACGTGGCCGAACTCTACGACGGCTTCACGTTCAACTGTCTGAGCTGGATCGAGGCCCTGGGATTCTGTGGGATCGGTGAAGCTGGTGACTTCCTGGCCGACCCCCACCGCATCGCCCTCGAGGGCGAACTGCCCCTCAACACCTTCGGCGGACAGCTCTCGGCGGGCAGAACCCACGGATACGGGTTCATCCATGAGGCGGTCGTGCAGCTGCGAGGAGACGCCGGCGAACGGCAAGTGCACGGCGCCGAGGTTGCCGTTGTGAGCACCGGGGGCGGCACCCCCGGAGGCTGCTTCCTGTTCACCGTCGGCCCTTGACTCTCCGGAGGGGGACGGTGCGGTGACCCTAGCTCGGGGTCACCCAGACCGACTCTCCCTCGACGGTGTGGCGGTCCTCCAGGCTTGCCCCGGTCCGCGCCACTTCTCCGTCGCTGAGCAGCTCAGGGGTCGACACGACACGGCGGCCCCGACGACGGCCGAGCATCCCGTGCCAGAAGTCTGCTTCCACTCGCGCCGATTCAGGCGTCTCGATGCGTCCGGCTCGCATGGCCCGATTGTGCCGGAGAGACCCCCAGAGCACGGGGACGGTGGCGATGAGCACCCCCACAATCATGATCGGAACGATTATCCATAGAATGGTCATTGGCTGCGGCTGGCCGGGTTGGGAAGCTAGCCCCCTCCTCAATGTCAGCGCTACCCGGAAGGACACCCCCCTAAACCATCCCGGTGGCGGTCGGTTCAGCTCGGCAGCACGGTGACCGACACCGACGTGGCACCGTCGTCGCCGGCCACGACCAGGTGGTCGGCGCCCGGCTTGGACTCCACCCGGCCGCCAACCACCTGGACTTGGTATCCGTTCGGATAGGCCAGAGCGGTGGGCACAAAGATGACCGTGGGGGCATCCACCCTGACGTCAGGTACATACAGGAAGTGGAACTCGGCCTTGCCCGGGTCGTAGGAGTACGAGATGGGAGTGCCGGCCACCGCCTGGGGGTAGGCCCGACTGAGAGCCGTCCCCGTCGGCGAGAGGGCCCCGTCCCCTTGGACCAGGGCCTCGGCCGAGCTACCCGTGGGATCGTCGTAGTACTTCCACTGCCAGTAGGTCCAGCCCAACTCCAGCTGATCGGCTATGGAGGTCAGTCGCTCCATGAGCGGCTCACTGGTCGTGGCGCCAAACTCGCTCATGAACCAGGCCGGTCCCTCGGGCTGCTTGACCGACGCGATGTCCGGCCGCTCCTCGCTGCGGCGCTGCATGGTGCGCTCCTCCTGGATGGCGCAGGCGTTGAGATCAGTGGGGTTGCCGGTCACCCCACTGCGAAGTCCGCAGTAGTCGTGGAAGTTGAACACCAACCCGGCGAAGTTCATCGGCCCGATGTCATTGGCATGGTCCCTGGTGGCGTAGATGTCCGGCTCGAAGAAGACCAGCTTGTCCGGAGCTACTTGACGGAGGGTGTCGATCAGGCCCACCGAAGGATCGCCCGGGGGACAGCGCGAGCACGGATCCGTCGATGATGCTGCGCCCCGGATCCGAACGGCCGGTATAGAGGCACTCGAGGTGGGAGGCGACTTCTGGAGTACCCGCCTGGAGCGTCTTCGTGAACGGCTCGTTGATGGGATCGAACCCCACCACCCACGGGTTGCTGCCGAAGTAGGTCGCCACCGCTCTCCATGAGCGGATGTACTCCCCTTGCAGATCCCCCACCACATCGTTGAGCCAGAAGTGACGGACCGAGGCGATCAAGGCCGCATCGTTGTACGTATTCGACCAACGGCCGGGCAGGGTGCCGATGGCATGGCCGTCACTGCAGACCGCCCAGGCCGGAGCTCCCTCACCCCCGAACTCGGAGCTGTAGACGTCCTCGTGCATGTCGAGCAGGGTGTAGATGTGGAACCGGCCCAGCAGGTCGACGGTCTGGGCCACCCGGGCCAGGTAGGCCGACGCCACTTTGGCGTTGAATTGGTGAGGGTCACCCGGGGCCCCCGGGGAGCAGACCTGTGGGCTGTTGGGCCCGAGGCCGCCAGGTTCGATGCCCTGCCAGATGACCCCCAGGCGGACCACGTTGAAGCCCATCGACGCCATGCGGGCGGCATCGGCGCGAGTGAAGCTCCAGGGCTTTCCAGGATCGGCGTAGAGCTCATAGGGGGCGCGCTTGTAGACGGCGTTCACCCCGTGCAGGATGACGACTCGGCCGGCGCGGTCGGTGAGGTAAGGGCCACCTTGGGCCGAAAGGGGACCTTGGAGCACGGCGTCCTGGGTGGAATAACTGGGCGGGCGGGCCGGGGCGATGAACGCGCCCACGATGCTCCCCACGGCCACGAGGGCGGCAAGAACGACGACCGCCCGTCGGGAACCCGGCATGGCTGCATGGTACGACGATCGACTTCGCTCCCGGCGCATACGCCGACGCCGTTGAGCGAAGTGGATGACGTGGCAGCATCCTTGGGACCCCCGCCCGGGGCCCGGGCCCGGCGGAGGGCACGAGCCCCCCGCCAGTCACCCGAGGGTGCCGAGTACTATCCGGCTCCCGCCACGAGCATCGTGGCACAGGGCCTCCTCAAAAGCACCACGGAATTTCTCCACCATTGTGCAGTAGTACTGTCGCGTAATTCATCCGAGCGACCGACGGGGGCACCGTGACCACTGACCCGAATTCCGGCACACGGGGGCGCCCGCCGGGGCCCAGCCTGGCCCGTGAAGCGGCCCAGATCCTGGAACGAAACGCCTTCCCGGCGATGCGGGGGCCGAACAGCCGCGGGGCGGTGCCGCGAAGCGCCTTCCGCGATGTCGATGTCTCCACCGTCGACCGGTCCGTGAAGCGCGCCTTCGGCGGCGTCGGGGGCCGCACCCCGTTCGATCTGGCCACTTCCTACGTGTGCAGCATGGACACAGCCACGGCCACCACACTGCAAGCCGTCTTCCAAGCCGTCCAGCAGAGCTTCCGTGACGCTGACGAGATAGGAGTTACCCTCCGGGTCTTCCTCAGGGCCAACTTCATGGAAGCGTGCAAGGAGGAGGGTCTATTGGCCACGATCATCGTCCAGGCCGCCGCCTGTGCGTACACCGAGTCGCAACCCTCCGAGGACAACGTTCAGGCCATGGCGGCGCGAGAGATCATCGGCATGCGCCAGAGCATGTACGCAGAGATGAACGAGGGCTACACCGCCGGACTGGCTACAGCGCTGCGGCGGTTGCGGCGCCGGCCCAAGGCCAACCGCACGATGCAGGAGATCGTGCGGGCCGTCGTGGCGTCCAGCGACGGCTTCGTCCTCCTCTACAAGCTCCAGCCGGAACTGGTCGACGCCGACCTGGTGGTGGAGTCCCAATGGAGCATCATCTGGGGCCTCACCGAGCCCGGCCTGCTCGACCCTCCCGACCGGCTGAACCCGTCGGAGCGAACGCTGGTGGAAGGCGCTCTGGTCGACTTCGCCGAGGGCCGGGTTCCCGACCCGGCCGACCTCGCCCGACGGCGCGGTGTCCCCGAGGACGAAGCACGCGAGCTCTTCCCCGGGATCGGGGCGTTGGCCCAGCGGTGCATGGACTACGCCGTCGGGAGTTCGGTGGAGACCGAGGCGATTGCCGTGAACGTGAAGGGGGCGGAACTGGCTGCGGTGCGGGACCTCCTCATCGCCACGACCAAGCAGGCCAACGAGGCGCCACTCTTGGTCGAGATGGTGCGACGGGACAACAACAGCGGCTTTTGTGCCGAGGCGCGACGGCATATCGCTGAGGCCCTCAGCCAATCCGACTCCGTCCGCCTGGACCGGGACACAGCCGACGGGGTGGCCCGCATGCTGGTCGACGCCGCCCTACAGGGGAATCCTGGCCAATCCGTGTGGGAAGCCGGGCTCGACGCATTCGCCATAGTGGATTAGCACCTGGGGCGCCGAGGCGCGGAGCGCAGGGTGGAGGGCACCGGACGAGACCCGAACGATCACCCGACTGATGTGGTGTCGATCACGTCGACCGCGTCGAGATCGAGGGCGTGGCGGGCATGACGGTCGGCCATGGTCAGGAACATCTGGTCACCAGCGCGTGGTCTGTTCGACCAGCATGCTGGCCGCGACGGCCATGACCAGCCCCAACCAGGTGCCCCTACGGTAGTCACGCCAGCACCGCGCCCAGCTGTACCCGCCCACGCCGCCGGCCTGGAGACCGGCGTGATAGCCCTGGACCAGCTCCTGCTCCACGGTGCGACGCTCGCCAGGATGCAGGCCGGCACCGATGAAGTAGGCGACGTCCTGGAGCGCAGGACCATGAGTGCAGGTCTGCCAGTCCACCACGGCGACGCCGGTCCCGTGTGGTCGAGGGTCGAAGAGCAGGTTGTCCAACCGGTAGTCACCGTGCACGATGGACCACGGTCGCGTATCGGCAGTTAGATACGCCTCCAGTCGGGAGAAGAGGGCATCGCCGGCGCGATGGATCTCGGTGCCCAGGTGGGCCCCGTAGCGCTGACGGAACCCGTCCCACAGGGAGGGCAACAGCATCAGCAGGAACTGACGTCTGGCCTCCACGTCGCCGGACAGCCACTCCAGCGAGGACAGGGTCGGATCGTCCCAGCGGGGAGCGTGCAGCTTGACCAACTCGTCGACGGCCAACTTTGCAACAACGGGACTACACCCCTGCAGTTGGTCACCGGGCCGGGCCGGGGCCATGTCCTGCAGCACCAGGACGAACGAGGACGACTCGACGTCGATGTCGGCGTAGATCACGGACGGCGTGTTGACCGGCAGCTGCGCGGCCAACTGCTGGTAGAACCTGACCTCGATCTCGTAGCTGCGCAGCGACTTGGCGGTCTCCCGGGTGGCCGCGTCGCCCGAGGGGAGCTTGGCCACCAATGAGGTGGGGGCCATGCCCCTCCGGTCATAGGACAGCGTCAGGCGGACGCTGTCACACATCTGACCGGTCCCGAGGGGGGCGACATGCACGTCGGTGACCGAGGCGGAACCCAGATGGCCCGAGGCCCGCAAGACGTCGGACAGCCAGGACGCGGTGAGCTTGTCCGTGGTATCGGCGATGGGCACGGTCCCGCTCACGGACGTCGCCACTCCGTCGGTGTCGGCAGCCTCGCCGGTGGAGCCGACGGGCCCACCATCGGGTCCTGCGCCCAGGACATTCGCCAGCCACGAGGGCAGTCCGCACTATGGGATTCGGGCGGTCCTCCAGCAGGGCACCCGCAGTAATCGGACACGTCAGCAGCCTATTGCTCCATCACAAACTATTTCGACCCCCTGGCGTCGACAATCATCAGAGGTCATCGGGGCTAACGTCAGCCTCCCTCGGCCACCGCCTCCGCCCGCTGGTCAGCCAGGGTCCGCAGCTCGTTCTTGGCCACCTTGTCCAGGGTGGCCTTCGGGAACTCCGCGACCACATAGACGGCCCGGGGCACCTTGAAATCGGCCAGGTTGGCCGCGGACTGCTCGATGATGGCCTTCTCCAGCACGGCGTCGGCAGGCTCTGCGTCCGGTCCCCGGATGACGAAGGCCACCGGCACCTCGTTCAGCATGGGATGGGACTGCGCCACCACCGCCACATCGGCCAGTCCACCCACCTGGCGGCACACGTCCTCGACCTCTCGGGCCGAGACGTTCTCTCCTCCCACCTTCAGCACGTCACCGTCCCGGTCGCAGTAGACGAAGTTGCCGCCCTCGGCCAAGCGCACAATATCTCCGGTCTTGAACCAGCCGTCCGCGGTGAAGCTCTTCGCCATGGCCTCGGGATTGTCGTAGTACTCGTAGAAGAGCTGGATCCCGCGGGTGCCGCGCACCCACAGCTCGCCGGGCCGACCATCCCGGCATGGCTCGCCCGTGTCGCGGTCAACGATCAGGAGCTCGTAACCGGGGGTGGGCTTGCCCATCGACCCCTTGGGCACCATCCGCCCCGGGTTGTCGTTGGTGGCATGGATCACCGTCTCGGTCATGCCGTACGCCGGTACCACCCGGAAGCCTAGCCACTGCTCCAATTCCGGGACGATCAGCCCGAACACGCCCACCTTCACCGAGTGCGCGGGGATGGGCTGACCGGCCACGGCATTGTAGACGAAGGGGATGAGCGAGAGGTGGGTGACTCGGTGCTTCAGGACAACCTCCCAGAACCGTGATGCCGAGAACTTGGGTTGGAGGACCACGGTTCCCCCCACCCCGAGAGTGGTCCAGAACGACCAGCTCTGGGCGTTGACGTGGAAGAAGGGAAGGAAGACCAAGTAGATGTCGTCCTGGGCCATGGAGATGTTGGTCGGACCGACGCGCCCGGCCCACAGGGCGTTCGCGTGGGTGTGCACCACCGCCTTGGGCTGGGAGGTAGTCCCTGAGGTGAACAGGATGCCGGCCGGCGCCATCGGGTCGGGGTCCCGATCGGTCAGTACGTCGGCCGACCCGTACAGTGAGTCGAACCCGTCGTGGCCGTGGGCCTGCTCGGCAGTGGCCGGGTCGCCACTGTTGTCCTCCGTGACCACCGTCCACCCCAGGCGGGGGCCAGCCTGAGTCACCAAGGCCGCGTATTGAGGCTGGGTAATGGCCCCCACGCACCCCGTCTTGGTGATGAAGAACTCCAGCTCGGCCCGAACGGACCGGGTGTTCGTGGTCACCGCTACCGCACCCAGGGTGGCGCAGGCATACCAGGCGACCACCATCTCGGGACAATTGTCCGCGTGGATCAGGACCTTGTCACCCTTGACCACCCCCCGGGCGGCCAGGCCGACAGCCACTCTCCGGACATCTGTCCAGAACTCAGCGTAGGTCCACTGACGATGGATGCCATCCCGGGGCTCCCATATCAGAAAGGCCTTGTCCGGCTGGGACGTGGCCCAATGGCGCAACAGCCAGGGAATGTCCTGGCCAGCGAGTTGAAATGCCGCTACCGAGTGCTCATCCATTGGTACCGTCTCCTCTGCGAACCAGTCTGTCCGACGAGCAGCCCGAGCCGACCCGTCTGGTCCCGTTACTACCACCCCGTTCGCCCCGCCCACACGTTCGGTCTGGGCCGGCGGACGGCGAAGTGGCGGCCTCGCACGGCACCACCGCACCGTCATCGCGGGGTTACTATCGTCCAAACGATCGCTTCAGGGACCGCGGCACCGCTGCGGAGTCCACTCGGACCGAAGAGGCAATTATGTTCCGACACTTGCTCGTGGCCATCAACGACTCACCATCCACCCCCGTGGCGCTGAGCTTCGCCACCGCGGTCGCACGGGAGGAGGGGGCGTCGGTCCACGTGCTCTACGCCAACCGGGTGCTAGCGGGTGGACGGGGATCGGCGGAGTTGAGTGGTACCCAAGCGACGGCCCTGGTCGACAGCGCCGTCCTCCAACTCCTCGAGCAGGGAGTCGACGCCTCCGGCTCGGTCTCCCCGACCACCAGTTTCACCATCGGCCGCGTGATCGCCGATGCCGCTCGGGCACGCCGGTGCGACGCCATCCTCGTCGGGTCGGAACGACGATTCGGCCGGAGCCGTCTGTTCGGTCGGGGTACCAGGGAGCGGATCATCCGGAACTCGACCCTTCCCGTGCTCACGGCTCCGGCCCCCCTGCACGTGCCCCGCGGGCGCCGGCGGTTTGGTGCTGAGGCCATCGGCCTTGCCTGGGGGCCCTCGGCGCCAGTGGTGCGCTGATCCAGCGAGCGTCGCTCCCCGACGGCACCGCACAGGAGCGCCGCCGCGCCGCTCCCGGATCGCCCGGCGACACCCGGCTCACAGCCAGTTGCGAGCCGGCTGTCCGGTGTCGGTCGTTGACGGTTCGATCGGCGCCGTGTTACGACGCAGGCCATGGAGGACAGGATCACACCGGGTCTCTACCTCGAAACCACCGACGGGCCCATCGGGGAGTACACGGAGCAGCGGGTTACCGAGGTCCTCGGCCTGGACGGGGCTGAGCGCGCCACCTGGTGGCGCAATGCCAATCGCGATCGGGCCGACCTCCCCCGTCAGCTGCCCGAGTTCGAGTACCTGGCGGTCTACGAGGTGGACACGGGGTTCACTGCCCCCAGCACCCCGGACGGCGTGACGGGACTCCACTTCCACCACTACCCCCGTCCGGGCCAGGGCCGGATCACCGGGCGCCCCACGCTCGGCCTGTCCCTCGTACTCATCTCCCCTACCGAGCCCGAACGGGCCCAGGAGCTGCGGGACTGGGGAGACTTCGTGCACATCCGCTACATCGCCGAGGCCAATGTGCCCGGCTACACCATGATCACGCCCTACGAGAACGTCACAGGGGGCGAACCTCGATTCCTCCACTTCTACGAGATGGACACCGACCGGCCCGAGGAGGCCTTTCGCCGCATGACCCCTCTGGTCGAGCAGCTCCTCAACCGTGGAGGGACCCCTATGGCCGAGCTGCTGGCCTCCGAGGACGCTTCCCGCTCGGATCAGTTCGAGGCCGGCGCCGCCGGCTTCACCGATGCCTTTCGAGCCTGGGGCTTCCATGATGCCCTGCGCATCATGTACGTAAATTCCTTCGTGCGGCTCGGCGAGCGCTTCTGACGGACTCGCCGTCGACCCAGGGGCCAGCAAACAACCCGGTTCGACGGCGCCAGTGCGGGATGGACGAGTCCGTCTACGCCCTGGATGCCGTCCTGGCCACCGGACCGGGACGCCGCCGAGGCCCTGTGGCCGTTACGATGCCCAAGGTGCCCCTCCGAACGAGTCTCATCCGAACCCCCGTGGCGGCAAACGGTAGACCGTGCAAGTAGTCACGCTAGGGACAGGTAGCCCCATCCCCGACCCCAACCGAGCTGGACCGGCCACACTGGTCCGGGCCGGCGGCCGGGACTTCCTCTTCGACTGCGGGCGGGGCGTGCTCATGCGTTGCGCGGCGGTCGGGACCGGGGCGGCAGCCTTCGCCTCGGTGTTCCTCACCCACCTGCACAGCGACCACACCACCGACCTCAATGATGTGATCACCATGCGCTGGGTGGGATCACCGGATCCGAACCCTCTCCCCCTGGTCGGTCCGCCCGGATCCCAGGCGCTGGTGGATCGGACACTGTCCATGTTGTCCGACGACATCGCTTACCGCACGGCCCACCACGCCGACCTGAACTGGGAGCCCGCCTGTTCGGTGACCGAGGTCAGCGACGGCCTCGCCTACGACGACGGAACGGTGCGCATCGTGGCTGGGCCCACCGACCACGCCCCGGTGCGACCGACGGTTGGCTACCGGATCGAGGCAGAGGGCAAGGCGGTGGTGATCGCCGGCGACACAGTCCCGTGCGAGGGACTCGACCGCCTGTGCGCCGGGGCGGATGTCTATGTGCAGACCGTCATCCGGCGATCGCTGGTGGAGGCCATTCCCTTCGGCCGCATCCAGGACATCCTGGACTACCACTCCTCGATTCAAGACGCTGCCGCCACGGCCTCCCGGGCCGAAGTGGACACGCTGGTCCTGACCCACCTGGTCCCGGCCCCCGCAGTGGGCTCGGAGTCGGAGTGGGAGGCCGAAGCACGCGAGGGATTCAGTGGCACCGTCGTCATCGCCCACGACCTGGGGCAGGTCGAGGCCTGAGGCCCCCTGGGTCCCGATCGGCGGCCGTGGAGCCCCCGGGCCCAGAAGGACAGGGTCGAAGTCCGGGGCCGGGAACCCTGTGCCCGGGTAGAATCGGAGTATGACCGAAGCTCGCGATGCCGTGGTCAGTGACGTGCAGCGTCTGATGGATTCGGGACAGGAGCTTCGGAGCGCCATCCTCGACAGCCGCAAGGGCTTCACCAAGGGGCTCAAGCTGCTCGAGGGCGGCATGCCCCTGCGCCAGGCCCTGACCGAGCTGAACACCGCTGAGCGCCGTCTGCGGATGACCGAACTGCTCAACGAGTTCGATGAGTGTCGGCACCGGTTGCGCGTCTCCATCACGGCTGCCGGCCTGGAGGAGGGCATGAGCATCGGTGAGATCGGCCGGGCGTTCGGGGTGTCCCGTCAGCTCGCGGCTCGCTTCGCCAAAGAGGTCCGAGAACAGAATTAGCTGACTCGGCCACCGGCTACGGCTCGGTGACCGTCCAGCCCCGTCGTCGGAGTTCAGCGGCCAACAGGTCAGTGGGCACCCGCAGCAACGACGGTGAGTACCGAGCTGCCGACGTGGACGGACCCGGTCGGGGGGGCGGGGGGTCGTTGGGTACCGGTCCGTCATTCTGCAACCGGCTGATGAAGGCCTCGGCTTCGTCGCGGGTGAACTTGCCCCCGGCCTGGCGCTGGGTGAAGCCAAGAGGGCCACGAGCATCACGAAAATCGACGTGGCCCGCCTCATGCAGAAGCCGAACCAGCTCCTGCACCTGTCGGGCCGTCGCCGGCGGGCCTGACTGCTGACCGAACGCCATGCCCGCAGTCTCCCCGAATTTCGCGACGTGACCCGACCGGCCACGCCTAGGGAGGCTCCCGGTCGGCTGGCGCCGGCGGGCACGCCCTCTGGCGCCAGAGGAGGACTACGGTGGCCGCCAGAGCATTCACCCTGGTAGTCACCATGGCGGGGCTCCGCTCAACGCCGCACGTAGGCGCGGCTGCGCTGGCCGTCAACGGCTGTGCCGAAGGTGGGAGTGGAACGATGCCAAGAGTCACCCCACCGGGCGGCCACTCATGGTGCGACCACGTTTCCCAGACTGGCCATGGGCGTGTCTGAGCCGTGCAGCCGATCGACTCCTGCGGATCCTGGCCCGACTCGGCCAGACCGACGGCGCTTCCCTTCCTTCACCAGCCTGTGCCGGGTGGCCACCGAGCTGTCGGGCACCGTCGGGGCGGCCCTGATGCTGATGACCGCGGATGCGCCCCGGGGACTACTCTGCGCCAGCGACGAGGTCAGTGCCCGGATCGAAGTGCTGCAGTTCACCCTGGGCGAGGGACCCGGCCTGGACGCCCACCATCAGCATGTGCCGGTGGTCGAGCCGGACCTGCTGGCACCAGCGAGGCCGCGCTGGATCGCCTTCACCCCGGCGGCCGTCGGCCTCGGCGTCCAGGCCATCTTCGCCTTCCCCCTGGTCGTGGGCGGTGTCCATCTGGGCGCGCTCAACCTCTACCGCCGCCTCCCCGGGAGCCTGACCGACGAGCAGCACGCCGACTCGCTGGTGGTGAGCGGGGTGGCCGCCCGAACCCTGCTGACCATGCAGGCCGACGCCCCGGTCGGGGTGCTCTCACCCCACATCGGAGCCGGATCCAATCTCCGCCTCATCGTCCATCAGCCCTCGGGCATGACCTCGGTGCAGCTGGGGATCTGTGTGGCCGATGCCCTGGTCCGGCTGTGCTACGCCGCGAGTCGTGACCTGCCCATCGACGAGGTCGCGGCTCAGGTGGTCGACCGCCAATTGCGGTTCGACGAGGACCCCTTGGGATCATCGTTCCCACGACGACCGGCGTGGCCCGGCCGGTAGCCGGAGGGTCGTCACAGGAGCACCCATGACCAGTAACCAGACACACTTATCCGGAAGCTCGTCGAGCTGACCGACAGCCTGGTCGAGGAGTTCGACGTCGTAGACATCCTCACGTTGCTGGCGGCACGACGCGTCGAGACGCTCGGGGTGTCCGCGGCCGGGATCATGCTGGCGTGGCGGGAGGGGGCCTCCAGGTCGTGGCCTTGTCCAGCGAGGCCATGCGCTTGGTCGAGCTGTTCGAGCTCCAGTCCGGTGAAGGGCCGGGCCCGGACTGCTGCCACTCCGGTGGGCAGGTACTCGTGCCCAGGCTGGTCGCCACCCGGTCCCGTTGGCCCCGATTCACCCCCGTGGCCCTCGAAGCGGGTTTCGCCTCGGTCTACGTCCTGCCCATGAGGCTACGCGGGTCGGTCATCGGCGCCCTCAACCTCTTCGGGGTGGGGTGGGCCGACCTCTCACCCGACGACGTCCAAGCCGCTCAGGCCCTGGCCGATAGGGAGCTGCTCGCCGACTCGTTCGGAATGGCCTGACAAGGCCCGCGACGACCGGCACCTCCTCTCAGCCCAGATAGACCACCGCTCCGGTGGCGGTGATCTCGAACCGTTCCACCCCGGAGACCACATGGGGCTCATCTGCGGCCATGGCCACCGCGACCTTCTGGCCACTGTTGCGCATCACGTCCATGACCAGCTCGACCAGCTGGGCCGACGTGAAGACCTGGTGCGCCTGGGCAACCAGGTCCGGTCCGATCGAACCGGGCTGGGTGATGATGGCGTCAGTGAGCCGTAGGGCCAGTTTCTGATGCGGGGGTAGGGCACTGGACTCATACCGCTCAGTGGCATCGAAAAGCGCCTCATCGGCGCCCGCCTCGAGGGCGCGGACCGACCGGGTCGACTGGCAGAGTCGGCAGTTGTGCTGTCGTGCACCTCGGAGTCGCACTAGCTCGGTCGTCACCGGATCGAGGGCATCGAGCAAGGCGATTCGCTTGGACAGATCGTCGAACGCGCCGAACAGGTCCGACCCTCCGGGACCGCCCGGCTCGTCTGACCGGTGCCGGCCCCCGGCGGCACCGGTCCTGCGGGGTGGCTCGTCGGGGAACAGCCGGAGCAGTGCCAACTTCACCCGTCGGCCGTAGTCGAGGACGAAGAGCCCCATTACGAAGCCCAGCTCAGCCGGTGCCCCGAGGGCGGAGCCCAGCTCGGCTCGCAGCCGGTCGTCGACTCCTGATACGTCGATCACGAACTGCTCGGCGAATCCGAGGGCGGCCCGCTCTTCGGTGGTGAACTGCGGATCAGTTGGCCACCGGGACAGCTCGTGCCGCTTGGTCGGGGCGACCGGAGGAACGTGGGGGCCGGCGACCGCCCCAGCCTGGTCGTCCAGCAGTTCGGCCACCCGCAGGTCGACCAAGGCCAGCAGGCTGGCAGCGGACCCCTCCCAAAGCTGGGACCACAGGCGGTTGAGGGCCAGACTGACGTCGGGCGCCAGACGGGACAGGACATCCCCGCTGGAACCGGCGGGCGGCACGGCCGGCTCGTGGTCCACCGCGGTGACCGTAACCGGGGCGGGGCGGTGCGGTCAATGCTCCACGCCGGATCAGAGCCGGACGATCACCTTTCCGGTGTTGCCCCCGCTGAACAGGAGGTTGAGGGCGTCTCCGGCGTGCTCGAGACCCTCGACGACGTGCTCCCGGTGGTGGATCCTGCCCTCCATGACCCAGCCGGCCATCCGCACCTGGGCCTCGGCGAACTGGTCCAGGTAGTCCAGGATCAAGAACCCCTCCATGCGAGCCCGCTTGATGATCAGGTTGAGGTAGTTGCGAGGACCCTGGGGACGGTCCTCGTTGTACTGGGAGATGGCACCGCACAGCACCACCCGGGCCTTCATGGACAGTTGGGCCAGGCAATCATCGAGGATCTCCCCACCCACGTTGTCGAAATAGACGTCGATGCCTCCGGGGCAGGTGGCCCGGAGACGCCTGCCCACGTCCTCGTCCCGGTAGTTGATGGCGTGGTCGAAGCCCAGCTCGTCGGTCAGCCAGGCGCACTTCTCGGCCGATCCGGCGATGCCTACCACGGTGCCGGCACCTTCGATCCGAGCCAGCTGTCCGACCACCGAACCGGTGGCGCCGGCCGCCCCTGAGACCACCACGGTGTCGCCCGGCCTGGGCTGGCCGACATCGAACAGCCCGAAGTAGGCCGTCATGCCGGTGACTCCGAGCACACCGATGGCCACGGTGGGGTCCAGGCCCGGGGGCAGCACGGTCAAGGCGGACTCGGCCTCGTCAGCCAGGGCGTACTCCTGCCAGCCGAGCATGCCGAAGACCAACTGGCCCGTCTGGTAGCGATCGCTGCGACTGGCCACCACCTCGCCCACCCCACCGCTGCGCACGACGTCACCGATGGCGATCGGTGGCAGGTAGCCGGGCGCGTCATCCATCCAGGTCCGGATGGTGGGATCGATGGAGCAGTAGCGGACCCGGACCAGGGCCTGACCCTCGGCCGGCTCGGGCACCGGAGCCGATTCGTCGAGACGGAGGTTGGCCTCGTCGACGAGGCCGTGGGGGCGAGAGGCAAGCAGCATGCGTCGGTAGGTGTCGGTCACCCCAGGCATTCAAGCAGACGGCCGCCCCCCACCGTCAGGTCGGAGGGGCGATCGGGAGCCGCAGGCCGGTCGAGTCCTGCCCCGGCCTGTGGATCCGCCCCTCAGAGAATCCGGCGGAGGAGCCGCTCCTTGGCCTCGGTGAAGGGCGGGTAGGTGAGCGGGAGATCAGGACGCACCCCCCGTCGGAGCACCGGCTTGCGATGGCTCAGCTCTTCGAAGCCGGAGCGGCCGTGGTATGCCCCGGTGCCGCTGGCCCCGACCCCCCCGAAGGGCAGTTCGGGCACCAGAAAGTGCATCACCGTGTGGTTGACGCACACCCCGCCCGAGGTGGTCGAGTCGATGACGGTCCGCTCCGTCGTCCGTGAACCGGTGAACAGATAGAGCGCCAGCGGCTTGTCCCGGCGATTGATGAACTCGGTGGCCTCGACGACCGAGTCGACAGTGATGACCGGGAGGATTGGCCCGAAGATCTCCTCCTCCATGAGCGCGGACCCGGGATCGGGGTCCACCACCACGGTGGGCTCGACCCAGCGCTCGTCCCGATCTACCGATCCACCTGTGGCGACCTGGCCACCGGCGCCGGCCAAGAGGCCCTCCAGGCGGGCGAGATGGCGGGTGTTGACGATGCGGGTTCGGGTGAGGCGGGGGTCGGAGCCCTCCATGGCCCCCATCGACCGGACCAGGCCGTCGACCAGCTGCTGGGCCACCGGTCGCTCGACCAGCACGTAGTCCGGTGCGATGCAGGTCTGGCCGGCGTTGAGGAGCTTGCCCCAGGCGATCCGACGGGCGGCCACATCGATGTCGGCGTCCCGGGTCACCACCACCGGGCTCTTCCCGCCCAGCTCCAGAGTGACCGACGACAGGTGACGGGCGGCCGCGGCCATGACCACCCTGCCCACGGTGCGTGCTCCCGGTGAAGAACAGGTGGTCGAAGGGCAGATCGAGGAGGGCGGTGGACACGTCGACCGCCCCCTCGACCACGGCCACCCCCTCGGGATCGACGATACCGGGGGACGAGCCGGGCCAGCGCCGCCGAGGTGGCCGGGGCCAGCTCGGAGGGCTTCACTACGACGGTGTTCCCAGCGGCCACCGCGGCCACCAGGGGGGCCAGGGCCAGCTGAACGGGGTAGTTCCAGGGGGCGATGACCAGCACCGTCCCCTTGGGCTCGGCCACGGTCCACGACCGCCCGGGAAGATTGGCCCTCCCGGGCCAGTGCATTTTGGGCCGCATCCAGCGGGCCAGGTGCTTCCGGGCGTGGGCGGCTTCGGCCACCACCGGCATCAGGTCGGACATCCAGCCCTCGAATCGGGGCTTGCCGAAGTCGTCGGCCATGGCCTGGAGCAGTTCGGACTCGTGGTCGGTGACCATCCGCTCGATTCCCTGGAGCTGCGCGGTGCGCCAGGCCGGTGGCCGCGTGCGACCTGAACGGAAGGCCGCCGTCAGCCGCTCGAACGTGGCGGCCACGTCGGTCCCGGCCCCGGATCGGGCGCCGGGGTGGCGCCTGGGCGCCCTTCGACCCGTGCTCGGAGGTGTCCGTGGTGGCCATGGCGTCCTCGCCCTTCTCTCGCTCCCCGCTACCGTACCGGCCCTCGACTCGGACTCAGTCGTCGCCGCCCGGTGTGCCGCTCGAAGTACCTGCGGGGGTTGTCCACCAGCATGGCGCTGATCTGCTCGGGGCTGACCCCCCGCTCGGCCAGAGCCGGCACGCACGTCCCGGAGCGACGTGCTCGTAGTGCCAGTTGGGGGCGTACCTGCTCCATCAGGCCGGCGGGGAACCAGTCGATGTAGCACGAGGCATCCTGCGAGAGGACCATGCGCTCGGCGTACCCGAGCCGGCACAGGTGGGCGACCGTGTCCACCCGCTGCTCGAACGGCAGGATGGCGTCGAGCCCGAACCGGTCCATGCCCGAGCAACGAGCCCCGGTCGGCCAGCCCGGTCAGATAGCCGATGTCGGCGGAGTCCCCACAGTGCCCGATGACCACGCGGGTCAGGTCGACGCCCTCTTCGGCCAGCACCCGTTGGGTGGTGGTGCCGCCCTGGTTGTGGACGCTGGTGTGCACCGTGATGGGGGCACCCGTCGCCACGTGGGCCTGGGCCACCGCCCGCATCACCCGTTCCACGCCGGGGGTCAGTCCCGGCTCGTCGATGGCGCACTTGAGGAAGGCCGCCTTGACCGAGGAGCCGGCGATCCCCTCGGTGATGTCGCGGACGAAGAGGTCGACCATGGGCTCTTCCCCGTCCATCGGCGTGCCCGGACCGGCGAACCGGAGAGCGAAGGGGAGGTCGGTGTAGGTGTACAGGCCGGTGGCGGCCACGATATTGATGTCCACCGAGGCGTTGATCCGCTCGATCCGGGGGATGTAGCGGCCCAGCCCCACCACGGTGGGGTCCACGATGGTGTCCACACCGAGGGCCTTGAGCCGGGCCAGCCGGTCGATGGCCTCCTCCACCTTCGACTCCTCGTCCCATCCGGCCGGGTAGTTGGCCAGCATGTCCGGAGTCAGGACGAAGACGTGCTCGTGCATGAGCGTGGTGCCCAAGTCGGTCGACGTCGGCACCGGGCCCCGCACCGTCTCGACCGTCTTCATGACACCCTCCCCCGGTCGGCCGGTCCCTGTCCAGTGCACCCCGGTCCGCTCCCGCCCGCCTCGGACGCCTGAGCATGGCACAACAGGCCCTCTCCCCACTACCGTCGTCCCCTGGGCAGCCACCGACCACGGCCGCCGCCCCCGGAGGAGACGATGACCGACACCGCGCTGACCCCATCGACCGATCAGATCCTCGATGAGCTGCACGAATGGCTGGACTCGGTCGTGGGACCCCGACCTGACCGTGGGGCAATGGTGGGAGCGCCTGGGTCTGGCCGGCTGGTCATCCCCCATCCTCCCCACCAACGCCTACGGCAAGGGCCTCAACCGCAACGACGGGGTGCGGGTCGCCCAGGCCATCACCGCCTTCGGGGCCCTCGGCGGCCCCGGCCGGCCTGGGCCTGATGCTGGCGGCGCCGACCATCGCCACCCACGGGACCCAGGACCAGATCGACCACTACGTCCGGGCCATCGTCACCGGGCAGCAGTCGTGGTGCCAGCTCTTCTCGGAACCGTCGGCCGGCTCGGACCTGGCCGGGCTGCAGACCCGGGCGGTCCGGGACGGGGATGAATGGATCGTCAACGGGCAGAAGGTCTGGACGTCGAACGGCCAGAAGGCCGACATGGGCATGCTGCTGGCCCGGACCGACCCCGAGGTGCCCAAGCACCAGGGCATCACCTACTTCGCCTTCGCCATGGTCCAACCCGGGGTGGACATCCGACCCCTCCGGGAGATGACCGGTCGGGCCCTGTTCAACGAGGTGTTCCTGACCGACGCCCGGGTACCCGACGACGCCGTGATCGGCGGGGACAACCAGGGATGGGCGGCGGCCAACACCACGCTGGCCAACGAGCGGGCCGGGCTGGGCTCGGGAGGCGGCAACAGTGCCGGCGGCGTCGCCGTCCCCGGCACCGTAGGCGGCGACCTCGACCGTCGGGTCGGGGACTTCGTGGCTCGCCCGTCGGGCGGCGCCCGGGCCGGCAACGGCAAGGCCGGCAGCGAAGACCCGGTCGTCCACCATGCTCCAGGCCATGCAGAGCGACCCCCGCCTCCTTCGCGAGATGGCCCAGCGCAACGGGACCTCCACCGATCCCGGCATGCGCCAGGGCCTGGTCGAGCTCTACACCTGGGGTGAGCTCGGGCGAATGAACGGGCTGCGCATGAAGGCGGCCAAGGAGGCCGGCCGGGACATCCCCGGAATGCCCAATATCTCCAAGCTGTCCATGAGCCACATCATGCGTCTCTCCCGGGACCTGGGCCTACGGATCGCCGGGGCGTCGGGCATGCTCCACTCGTACACCGCCGAGGGACGTGAGGTCATCGTGGGGGCCACCGGTGAGCCCGACCCTGCCGATCATCACCGAGATGGCCCTCTTGGCCCAGGCTCCCTCCATCTACGGCGGCACGGACCAGATCCAGCGCAACATCATCGGGGAGCGGGTGCTCGGCCTCCCGAAGGAGCCCAACCAGGACCGGACCACCCCGTTCTCGGAGCTGCCCAAGAACGTCTGATCCGCCCAACCACCCCCCACGGCGCGTGTTACAACAGGACGCCTCCACGGGCGACACCGCCAACAGTCGTACCGCGGCAGGCAGCGCTAGTACCAGCAGTCGTACCAAGCAGCCCTTACAACCAGCGAGGAGTTACAGACATGGCCGGCATCAATGAGGGACGGGTCGTCGTCATCACCGGATCGGGACGCGGCATCGGCCGGGCTCACGCCATCGAGTTCGCCAGCCAGGGCGCCAAGATCGTGGTCAACGACCTCGGGGCGGAGGTGGACGGCAGCGGACGGTCCGAGGGCCCGGCCGGCCAGGTGGTCGAAGAGATCAGGGCCATGGGCGGCGAGGCCGTCGCCAACGGTGACGACGTGTCGGACGTGGAAGGGGCCCAACGCCTCATCGCCACTGCCGTCGACACCTTCGGCGGGCTCGACGTACTGGTCAACAACGCCGGAATCCTGCGGGATCGCATGCTGGTCAACATGACCGTCGAGGAGTGGGACGCGGTGATCCGGGTCCACCTCCGGGGCACGTTTGCCCCGATGCGGGCAGCCGTCGAGTACTGGAGGAACCGGTCCAAGGCCGGTGAGGCCAATGACGCCCGCATCATCAACACCACCTCGCCGTCGGGCATCTACGGCAACGTGGGCCAAACCAACTACGGCGCGGCCAAGGCCGGGATCGCCTCGCTGACGGTGATCGCCGCCATGGAGCTCGGACGCTACGGCGTCACGGTCAACGCCATTGCCCCGGCGGCCCTGACCCGCATGACCGAGAACCTCGGCGGTGGCTTCGACGCCTCCGTCAAGCCGGACGAGTTCGACCCCAACGACCCCGACAACATCGCCCCGCTGGTGGTGTGGCTGGGCAGCCCCGAGTCCAAGGACATCACCGGCCGGGTGTTCAACGTGTTCGGTGGCCACATCAGCGTGGCCGAGGGGTGGGTGGAGGGCCCGGCCGCCGACAAGGACGACCGGTGGGACAGCGCCGAGCTCGGCTCGGTCGTCCCCGACCTGGTGGCGCGGGCGGCCCCCAACGCCAACATGCTGGGCCGTCGCTCCTGAGGCGATGACCCGGCCGTCGCCCAGAGGCCCGGGTCCACCTGGACGGCAGCTCCGCCCCGGGGCCTGACCTGGCCGAGGACCCACAACGACGCCCGCCGGGCCGCCACCTTCTGACCGGGTCGGCGCGTCCGCCGGGTGCAAGGGGGCCCGGACCAAGCTGCTCGATGCCCCATTGTTCCTCTTGGGACCTTCTCCCCTACTGGCAGCATGCTTCCTTCCGTACCGTGAACCCAGAGGCGATCGTCTGGTCGCCCGGTATCGACGGAAGAGGTTCCCATGGCGATGACCACCGATCGACCGGCCGCCGCGACTCCGGGCAGTCCCGGCACACCTGACGGCGATCAGCCGCTCTCACCGAGGAACAAGCAGAAGGCCCATGCCCTGGGCCTGACTTCAGCCACCGGCCTGGTGATTGGCAGCATCGTCGGGACCGGGGTGTTCACCATGCCCGCGGTGATCGCCGGCGCCGGCACCATGGGCATCATCGTGCTCGGCGTCATCGCCGTGGGGGCCATGCTGCTGGCCACGTTGTTCGGCCAGCTCACCAAGCGGGTCCCCAACAGCGACGGAGGACTCTATGCCTACTCCCGTCACGAGTTCGGCGACTTCGCCGGCTACCTGGTGGGGTGGTGCTACTGGATCCAGTCCTGGGCCGGTAACGCCGCCATCGTCTCGTCGTGGGTGTTCTACGTCGACGCCCTGTTCGGCTGGGCCCACATCAGTGGCATGGAGAACTGGCTGATCGCCATGGTCGGCCTGTGGGTGCCGGCCATCATCAACCTGGTGGGCATCCGCCAGATGGCCTGGTTCCAGAACATCACCGTGGTGCTCAAGTTCCTACCTCTGCTCTTCGTGGGCGTCATCGGGTGGTTCTTCGTCCAGAGCGGCCACTTCGGGGCCTTCAACGCCTCGGGTGGGAGCCTGTACAGCGCTATCGGCATCGCCGCCGGCGTGGCCCTCTTCTCCTTTATCGGCGTCGAGGCCGCAGCCATGACGGCCAAGCGGGTGGAGAATCCCCGGATCAATGTCAGTCGGGCCTCCCTCTTGGGCACCGCCCTCAGCGCGGCCCTCTACGTGCTGGTGACCGCCGTGGTCATGGGCCTCGTGTCGCACCACACGTTGATCAACACCGGTTCACCCTTCGTGAACGCCTTCCAGTCGATCTTCCCCCACGAGGCGTGGGCCGGGAAGTTCATCGCCGCCATCGCCGTCATCTCCGGCATCGGGGCCCTCAACGGCTGGACCCTGATCGTGACCGAGACCTCCCGGGCCATGGCCCAGGACGACATGTTCCCTCGACCCTTTGGCTGGACCGACCGCAAGGGCACAGCCTGGTTCGGGATCGTGGTGGGGACGGCCCTCCCGTCTCTGCTCATGCTCTGGCGGTACACCACCAGCTCGGGCCTGACCGTCTTCACCTACCTGGTCGACCTGACGGTGGTGACCGTGGCCATCCCCTACTTCATGTCGGCCATCGCCCAACTGACCTACCTGGTCTCCCGCCGCCGCCGGGTGAACGGATGGCTGCTGGCCCGGGACCTGACCGTGGCCGGCGCCAGTGTCCTGTTCTCCATGTGGGTGACGTTCGCCTCCGGCTACCAGGTGGTCTACCAGGCCCTGGTCGTGATCCTCGCCGGGCTGGTGATCTACGCCTTCCTCAATGCCCGGCGACAGCGAATCGGTGAGACACCAGAGCCGGTGGACCTGCCTGAACTCGGCGCTACGGGGACCCGCACCAACGGTGTCGGCGCTGCCGCGGTGGCTGCCCCGGTCGCGCTCCCGGCCACCGAGCCGGTCCCGTCGTGACCCTGCGGGTGGAGTCGGAGGTCGGCACGCTCCGCCAGGCCATCGTCCACCGGCCCGGCCTCGAGCTCTCTCGACTCACGCCGGAGAACATCGGCGCGCTGCTCTTCGACGATGTCATGTGGGCCAAGAAGGCCAAGGAGGAGCACGATGCGTTCGCCGAGGCCCTTCGGGACAAGGGGGTCACGGTCCACCTCTACGGGCAGTTGTTGGGCGAGGTCCTAGAGGTGCCCGAAGGCCGGTCCTTCGTCCTCGACCGGGTCTGCACGACCAGAGATCCTCGGACCGTCCCTCGTGGGGTCGGTCCGACGGCTCTTCGACAGCCTGGACGGCAACGAGCTGGCCAGCTATCTCGTCGGCGGGGTGCTGAAGGCCGACCTCCAGCCCCTCCGGGCCCACAGCCTCAAGTGGGAGATGCTGCGGACCGACGACTTCGTCCTCCCGCCCCTCCCCAACCACCTCTTCCAACGGGACAATTCCTGCTGGATCTACGGCGGGGTGACGGTGAATCCGATGGCCATGCCGGCCCGACAGCGCGAGACCCTCCACACCCGGGCCATCTACCGGTTCCACCCGATGTTCCGCGAGGCCGACTTCGTCACCTACTACGGGGACGACGATCGCAGCTATCAGCCGGCCACGCTCGAGGGCGGTGACGTACACGTCATCGGCAACGGTGCCGTGTTGATCGGCATGGGCGAGCGCACCTCCCCCATGGCCGTGGAGACGGTGGCCCACGCGCTCTTCGACAGTGGCCAGGCCACGACCGTGGTGGCCATCGAACTTCCCCACAGCCATGCCTTCATGCACCTCGACACGGTGATGTCCATGGTCGACCGGTCCACGTTCGTCCTCTACCCCTATTTCGACCGCCACCTCCGCAGCTGGACCCTCACACCGGGCGAGCGGGCCGACCAGCTCTCCACCCTCCGCAACCACAATCTGTGGGACGCCCTGGCCGATGTGCTCGAGGTCGACGAGATCACCGTGCTCACCACCGACGAGGACATTCGTGCCGCCGAACGGGAACAGTGGGATGACGGCACCAACTACCTGGCCGTGGCCCCGGGGGTGGTGTTCGGCTACGAGCGGAACGTGGCCACCAACACCATGCTGCGCAAGCAGGGCATCGAGGTGGTCACCATCGCCGGCAGCGAGCTGGGGCGAGGCCGCGGCGGCCCTCGGTGCATGACCTGCCCGATCGAGCGAGACCCGGCGTAACCGGGTGCCGTTGAGAAGGGAGTCCCCATGATCGACCTCCGCGGAAGGAACCTGCTGAAGGAGTCCGACCTCACGGCCGAGGAGTTCCTGGCCATCGTGGATCTGGCCGTGGTCCTGCGGGACGAGAAGCGGGCCGGCCGGGAGCGGATGCGGATGGTCGGCCGCAACATCGTCCTCATCTTCGAGAAGGCGTCCACCCGGACCCTGTCCGCGTTCGAAGTCGGAGCCCACGACCAGGGTGCGCACGTGACCTACCTCGGCCCCGAGGAGTCCCACATCGGGCACAAGGAATCGTTGGCGGACACCGCCAGGGTGCTCGGGCGCTTCTTCGACGGCATCGAGTACCGCGGCTTCTCCCAGCAGAGCGTAGAGACGCTGGGACGCTACGCCGGGGTGCCGGTGTGGAACGGCCTCACCGACCAGTGGCACCCCACGCAGATGCTGGCCGACATCCTGACCATGCGCGACCACTCGGCCAAGCGCCTCAACCGGGTGACCTACTGCTATCTCGGTGATGCCCGCAACAACACGGCCAACTCGCTGCTGGTCACCGGCGCCCTGCTGGGAATGGACGTCCGGATCGCCGCTCCCGAGCACCTCTGGCCCGCCCCCAGCGTACGGACGCTGGCCTCCGAGCTCGCCGCCCGCTCGGGGGCGAGTATCGGCATCAGTACGGAGGTCTCCCGAGGCGTGGAGGGGGCGGACTTCCTCTACACCGATGTGTGGCTCTCGATGGGCGAACCCGTCGAACAGTGGGACCAGCGCATCCATCAGCTCCTCCCCTACCAGGTCAGTGCCGAGGTCCTCGCCGCCACCGGGAACCCCGGCGTGCAGTTCATGCACTGTCTACCCGCCATGCACAACGCCGACACCGAGGTGGGCGAGATCATCCTCGACAAGTGGGGCCTGTCTGCCCTCGAGGTGACCGACGAGGTGTTCGAGTCCCCGGCCTCCATCGTCTTCGATCAGGCCGAGAACCGGCTGCACACCATCAAGGCGGCCATGGTGGCCACCCTGGGCGACTGACGTGCTCGTCGTGGCGGCCCTCGGCGGCAACGCCCTCCTCGAGCGGGGGGAGACTCCCTCGGCAGAGATCCAGGAGAGGCACGTGGCCGTGGCCGTGGAGGGCCTGGCTCCGGTGGCGAGGCAGCACGACCTGGTGGTGACCCACGGCAACGGGCCCCAGGTGGGTCTGCTGGCGTCCGAGAGCGCCAACGACCCAGGGCTGTCACAGCCCTATCCCTTCGACGTACTCGGCGCCGAGACCCAGGGGATGATCGGCTACTTCCTGCTCCAGGCGTTCGAGAACGCACTGCCCGACCGGGAGGTGGTGAGCCTGCTCTGCCAGACGCTGGTCGACGAGGCCGACCCGGCATTCGAGCATCCCACCAAGTTCGTCGGGCCCGTGTACTCCGAGGGCCAGGCCCGGGCCTTGGCAGAGCGCCTGGGTTGGCACATCGCTGACGACGGTCCGTCCTGGCGCCGGGTGATGGCCTCCCCAGAGCCGCTGGGACTGGTCGAGATGCCCACCATCCGGGACCTCTTGGCCGACGGCGCCCTGGTGATCTGCGCCGGTGGTGGCGGCATCCCGGTGCGACGGGACGCCGATGGGGCGCTCCACGGCGTCGAGGCCGTGGTCGACAAGGACCTCACCGCGTCGCTGCTGGCCCGTCAGCTCGGAGCCGACGTCCTCCTCCTCCTCACCGATGTGGCCCACGTCCAGCTGGGCTTCGGCACCGACGACGCCCGACCGATCAGCCGGAGCAGTCCGGAATTCCTCCGAGAGCAACACTTCCCCACCGGATCGATGGGGCCCAAGGTCGACGCCGCCTGTCGATTCGTGGAGACTACCGGCCGACGGGCAGTAATCGGCCGGCTGGAGGACGCCCCCGATCTGCTGGCCGGCGATCGGGGGACCGTCATCGAACACCGACCTGCCAGGAGCACCTATGCCTAGCGGAACATTGCCCAGACCGGAGAACCAGCCCATCGCCCCCCAGGGCAGCACCCACCGCATCGTGGTCGGGGTCGACGGATCCGAGGCAGCAGGAGTGGCCCTCGAGTGGGCGGCCCGCCAAGCCGCCCGCACGGCGGCCGAGCTCGAGGTGGTCACCACCTTCGGACCGAACTACGTCTTCGTGACACCAGAGGAGGAGCAACAGGCCACCGACGAGGTGCTCGGAGAGGCCGCCGCCCGCATCGCCGACCTGGTCCCCCCGGCCGCGGTGACCTCGCTCTCCCGCCGGGGTCTGGCCGACGAGATCCTGGTCGAGGCGAGCACCGGAGCGGACCTGCTGGTCGTGGGGACCCGGGGCCTGGGCGGCTTCCGCGGGCTGGCGCTGGGCTCGGTGAGCCGGAAGTGCCTGCACCGGTCGAGCGTGCCGATCGTGGTGGTCCGCGGCCCGGATGACAGGAAGTCCACCTCGGAACTATCCGGCGCAGGACTGTCCGACGAGGGCGCACCTGGGCACCGGATCGTGGTGGGCGTCGACGGCTCGGTGTCCTCCGCCGCAGCCCTCGAGTGGGCCGCCCACCAGGCCTCTCTGACCGGGGCGCTGCTCGAGGTGGTCATGGCGTGGGAGTGGCCGACCGTGTACGGGTGGTCGCCCGCCACCGCGGAGTACAGCCCGCAGGGAGACTGCGAGACCCTCCTCGCCCGCGCCATCAGCCCGATCCAGGAACGATACCCCGACCTGACCGTGCAGTCGGTGGCCGCCGAGAGTCCCGCGGCCGCGCTGCTGGTGAAGGAGTCCTACGGGGCCGATCTGTTGGCGGTGGGCAGCCGTGGCCATGCGGAGCTCACCGGGCTGCTCCTGGGCTCGGTCAGCGAGCACTGCGTCGTGCATGCCCACTGCCCGGTGCTGGTGCACCACTCCCCCACCTGAGTTGGCGTCGAGAAGGCACTGACCGCGTGAGTGACCTTCGACCCTGGTCGGGCGCCGCCCGGTCCGCCACCATGTGGTTTGTGCCCACGAACCACCGATTGGACGGGATGGCGGGGGGTGGGGGTACCCGGTGACCTTCTTCGCCCTGATCATCCGCAACCTCTGGTCGAAGAAGGCCCGGTCACTCGGCCTGGCCTTCGCGGTGGCCATCGCGGTGATGGCCGTGGTCACGCTCGACGTGACCAGTAGCGGTCTCGAGCAGTCGGCAGCCGCCATCATCTCGGTGGGCAAGGCGGACTTCACCGTCGCCCAGAAGGGGACGGCGGACACGCTGTCCAGTACCATCGACCGCCAGGAACTGGACCGGCTCAGGCAGACACCGGGGGTCGACCGGGCGGTCGGGGTGCTGGTCGAGACCGAACACCTCGACGCCGACAACCCGGTCTTCATCGAGATCGGGATCCAGCCCGAGGACCTGGATGCCTTCGGCGTGCAGGTGATCAAGGGCCACCCCTACTCGGCCACGGCGGCACATGAAGTCCTCCTGGGCTGGCGCGCCGCGGCCAATCTCGGCCTCCGCATCGGTGACCCGTTCAAGGCCAACGGCACGACGAACACGGTCGTCGGGATCTACCGGACGGGAAACTCCTTTGGCGACTCCGGCGCCATGTTCCCGCTCCCCGCCCTGCAGGGCTACAACCGCGTCGCGGGCATCGTCACCCTGGCCTTCGTCAAAGTGAGCCCCGGCGCCTCGCCGGCCGCGGTCGCTGCTCGTGTCGACTACGCCCAGCCGGAACTGACCACCATCCGGACGGCATCCCAGTTCGGAAGGGCCGACCGCAATCTCGTGTACCTCCAGGCAGCTGTCAACGGGAGCACCGTGCTGGCCATCCTCATCGGGGCGGTGATCATCGGCAACACCATGCTCCTGTCCCTCTTCGAACGGACTCGGGAGTTCGGCCTGCTCCGGGCCATCGGCTGGACCCGGACTCGGACCGTGTCGCTCCTACTCAGCGAAAGCCTGCTGCTGGCCCTCGCCGGCGCCATGCTGGGCGTGGCCCTGTCCTTTGCGGTGGCGGCGGCCCTGGCCGAGCTTCCCCAGCTCAAGGGCATCCTCCATCCCAACTTCACGGAGGGCGCCTTCTGGCGGGCCCTGTTCACCGCGCTGGTCATGACCCTCATCGGCTCGCTCTACCCGACGGTCCGCGCTGCGCTCCTCTCACCGCTCAAGGCGCTCAGCTATGAGTGAGCCCGCCGTCGACGTGCGCCAGGTCACCCGGGTCTACCCAGGCAAGGTGACCGCGCTCTCCGGTGTGGACCTGACCGTGGAGTTCGGCGAGACGGTGGCCATCACGGGTCCGTCCGGGTGCGGGAAGTCCACGCTCCTGCACCTGCTGGCCGCCATCGACTCACCCACCACGGGAACGGTCACCGTGGCCGGGAAGAACCTGGCCACGCTCCATGACCTCGGGTTCTACCGCCGCCATGAGGTGGGCTTGGTCTTCCAATTCCACAATCTGCTCCCTCAGCTCACCGCGCAGTCCAACGTGGAGCTACCCATGTTCGGCACCCGGAAGACAGGCCGCCAGCGCCGGCAGCGGGCCACCGAGCTATTGGGCGAGGTGGGTCTGGCCGGCTGCGAACATCGGCTCCCGACCGAGCTGTCCGGCGGCGAGCGCCAGCGGGTGGCCATCGCCCGCGCGCTGGCCAATGAGCCGAAGATCCTCCTCGCCGACGAGCCCACCGGCAGCCTCGACTCCGCGTCGACCACCCGCTTCCTCGATCTGCTGAGTCGCCTGGGCCAGAACGGGATGACCATCGTGATGGTGACCCATGCCCCCGAGGTCGCAAGGCGCGCCCACCGAATCATCGAGATGAAGGACGGCGGCATCGTGGCCACCCACCCCCCGACGGACGAGATGCTGCGGGGACAGGACGCCGTGGTGTGACCCCGCCGCGGGGTTTCCGACCCCCGCGGCCTTCCCTACTCGGAAGCCTTGGGCTCGGGCCTCCAGCTGGTCAGCAGGAGCAGCGCACTACCGCCCACCCCGGCCACCACGGCGATCAACAGACCCTTCCATCCCCACAGGGTGGTGAGGGAGCTGCCGACGGCGTTGTCGATGCTCCACTCGCCCGGGCCCACGGTGGCCAGCAGGAATCCCGACATGGTGAGCACCATCACGTACTCCCAGCCTTCGCCGGGGCGGAAGATGAAGAACCCGTTCTTCAGATGGTTGGTGATCCACGCCACCAGCATCACCCCGACCACGCCGGCTCCACCGACGGCGGTGAGTAGGCCGAACACCAGGAGGAATCCGGCCCCGATCTCCGTGATGCTGGCCGTCCAGGCGTGGAACCACCCGGGCTTCATCCCCAGGCTCTCGAACCACCGCCCCGTTCCGGCGATCTTGCCGCCGCCGATGATGTGGTTCACCCCGTGGGCGATGAACACCCCGCCGATGGCACAGCGGAACACCAAGAGGGCAAGGTCGACGGCGTGGACATTGGCCATGTTCATTCGCTCCGTCTACTGGTCGGTTACGGGGATGAGGGTGCGCGGGGAGACTGTGGCTCTGCACAATGTAGGAGCGACCCCAGGTCGAAGCAATCGTCCGTCGCTCAGTCCGAGGCCGGGAGCGGCTTGCTCTCCTTCAGTGAAAGCGTCTGGCCATCAAAGGTGAGGGTGCCGGCACCGGGCTTGGTGCACAGGACCTCGACTGAGTCGTCTTGATCGACATAGCGCTTGCCCAAGAGGGTGCCTCCCGACAGCTCCTCGGAAATTCCACCCTGGTGGCCGGCAGGGTCGCCCACCGGTACGGCGGCGGCACCACCGCACTCCAGGACATGGTCGCCACTGCCTTTGATGACCACGAACTCGGTGTCGCATACCTGGCTACTCAGGCGCAAACCTGGCTTGAGATTCACCGTTCGACCCCCTGGCCCTTTGCTCTCGTGATTCGTGTCGGGATTGGGTGCCCCGGCCCCGGGGACCGACCAATCGGCAGTGAAGATTAGCACGCTGGCCATCAGCGCTCGGCCGGCGGACGACCGGCTGAACAGCCGTTCCCACCCGGCCGGACGGGCGGCGGCGAGCAGGCGGGGACGTCCCCGCAGCGCTGGCTCCCGCAGCCGGTCCGGCCGCTTCGGGGGCCGCGGTCCCTGCTCGACGGTCTGGGTGACGGTGGCGAGCGGCCGAGTGCGAGCCCGGGGTTGCGGGACGATTGGCCTCTATACTCACGGTCCTGGACGGGCAGGCCGGCGCACTCCACGGTGGGGGCGGGGACCGAGACCGACTCCCGACTGCGAAATGATGAGATGAGCCAATCGAGTAAGTGGCAGGAGCGCACCGTCGAGCACTCGCTGAAGGATGCGCGCCAGAAGGCCATCTCCCGAGGCGGAAAATTCATCCGTGCGGCGAACGAGATCATCCGCAAGACCGGCAAGGCCGACTTCACCGTGCAGGACGTGGTGGAGAAGTCCGGCATGTCGCTCCGTTCCTTCTACCAGTACTTCGCCACGAAGGACGACCTCCTGCTCGCCCTGGTGGAGGAGGCGGTGACGGACTACGTGGCCGACATCCGGGCCCGGATCGAACCCGTGTCCGATCCGATCGAGATGTTGAAGCTTCTGGTCAAGACCATGTTCAGAGCGGCCGACCTGTCGAGCTCCTCGTCGCGAGGGATGGTGCTGTTCTCCTGGCACCTGGCCGACACGCGTACCGAGGAGTTCTCGGCGATCTTCACCCCCCAGGTCACCATGGTGGCGGAGATCCTCGAGGCAGGGGTCGCCAGCGGCGTGTTCCGGGACGACATCGAGGTGCCGGTGCTGGCCGGGCTGGTCATCCACTCCGTCGTCTCGGTGTTCGACATGCGCATCCTCGGGGTGCAGATGTCGCCCCGGGTCATCGACGAGGATGACCTGGTGGGCTGGTGCCTGGCCGGGGTGATGGCCCCGGGGACCGGCAGGTAGCTCGAAGCGGGCCGGACCCCGTGCCCCGGGCCGGTACCGGCGCGTCGGGTCAGCGGTGCCCCACCCGGTCAATGCTCCGAGCACCTGGGCCTTGTCCCTTGGATACACTCCATCCATGCGAGTAGTCGTCGACTTCGACCTATGTGAGTCAAATGCGCTGTGCATGGCCGCGGCACCCGAGGTCTTCGAGGTGCGCGACGACGACTTCCTCTACGTGCTCGACGAGGAGCCTCCCGAGGAGCTGCGGGACAAGGTCACCGCCGCGGCCAAGGCCTGCCCCAAGGTGGCCATCACCATCGTCGACTGAGGTCCGTCCCGACGGGCTCGGGGCCGGGTGACGTCGGCCCCCGGCCGCCTCGGTAGCCACTCGACAACACTCCTTGTCACCCAGCTAAGGTTGGGGGGACGCGCCCCGCACGGGGGTCGCTCCACCGAGGGAAGGCAGGCCGCCATGGGCAGACGGGCCGAGTCCGTCCAGGCGTCGGTCGCCGACGTCCGCTGGAGGCTGCGGGTCCGACCCGTCGCCCGCGACGCCGCGGTCACCGGAAATCGCGGCCTCCTCAGCTGGTGTGACGAACTGGACGGCGTCCGGTTCCGGTGCCCGCGATGCCGGCGCGAGAAGGCCGTGGTGCGTCGATGGAGACCCGCCGGCTGCCGCACGGTCTACTGGCTCCTCTGCCTCTCGGTGATGGATCGGCGGGCCAGCTGCGTCTCCGAGGAGGTACTCCGGGAGCTGCTGATCGAGGCCGTCGGCCCTCGGGGGTCCGCCGTCGCGCTCGTGCGCCCCAACGGGCCCTCCGACTGATCGGCGCCTTGGCTAGCCTGTGCCTTTCGTCCAACCGGAGGTGTGCTGTGGACAGTGCCGAGGAAGCCGAACGGCTCGTACGGGAGTTCTGCGATGCCTTCGACGGCAGCAACGTGGAGGCCCTGCGTCCCTACTTCACCGACGACGTCGTCTACCACAACATCCCACTCGACCCTGCCGTCGGTATCGATGCCACCCTGGCGTTCATCGAGAGCTTCTTCGGGATGTGCGACAGCATGACCATCGAGACCGTGCACCTGGCCGTCCGCGACAACGTGGTGCTGACCGAGCGTATCGACACCTTCACCGTCGGAGCGGTGGTGGCCCCGCTGCTCGTGATGGGAGCGTTCGAAGTGCGTGACGGCAAGATCAGCGCTTGGCGTGACTACTTCGACCTCGGCCAGATCACCACCATGCTGTCCGGGGTGGTCTAGGGCCAGGACCGTTCAGCCCACCCGATGCACCGGGACGCTGGCATAGCCGGCCACGTTGGACATGGTCACCCGGGCGGTGCCGCCCTCGTCCACCTCGAAACGGGGCCAGCGCCTGGTGAGCTCCTCGATGGCGATTCGGCTCTCCATCCGGGCCAGGGCCGCGCCGAGGCAGCTGTGGATGCCGTAGCCGAAACCGACGGCCAGGGTGGGCGGGCGCTCGACGTCGAATGTGTCGGGCCGGTCGTAGAAGCGCTCGTCCCGACACGCTGACCCCGTCACCAGCAAGGTGGGGAAGCCGGCACGGACCGTACCCCCGCTGAGCTCGCGGTCCTGGGTGGCGAACCGGCCCTGGTACTGGGACGGCGGGTAGTAGCGGAGGGTCTCCTCGACGGCTCCGGGGATCTTGCCGTGGTCCTCCACCACCTTCTGGTACTGGTCGGGGTTCCGGTGGAACAGCACGGCGGCATTGCCCACCAGTTTGGTCACCGTCTCGGCCCCGGCCCCGCCGAGGAGGGCGGTGAACCCGGCGATCTCCTCGTCGGTCAGCTGCGTCATCTGGCCATCGCCACGGTCCACCTCCACTTGGGTGAGGCGACTGATCATGTCGTCACCCGGGTGGCGGCGCTTCTCTGCGGCCAGGGCCCAGAAGTAGGCGCCGAACTCCGTGCCCGCGGCGATGCCCTCGGGGGTCGGGTCCATCTGACCCGGCTCGCGGTGCAGCATCACATCGAGCAGATGACGGAGCTGCTGACGCTCACCTTCGGGGACACCGAGCATCCGGCAGATGATCTCGACCGGGAACGGGCCGCTGAAGTCCTGGACCAGGTCGAACTGGTCGGCACCGTCGAAGGGCTCCAGATAGGACGTGATCACCTCACGCACCATGGGCTCGAGGGCACCGACCGCCCGTGGGGTGAAGACCCGGCTGACCAGTGCCCGCATCCGGTCGTGCTGGGGGGGATCCATCATGATCATCGACCGGTAGAGCTCGATCAGCTCGGGCTCCTTGGTCAACATGGACAGGTCGACGCCATGAGTGCTGGTGAACGTGGGCCAGTCCTTGTGGGCTGTGCATACGTCCTCGTAGAGGAACAGGGCGTAGAACCCGTAGCGCTCGTTGAAGTACACCGGCGCCTCGGCCCGCATCCGGCGGTACAGCTCACTGGGATCGTTGAAGAACTCGGCCGAGAAGGGGTCGAACTCCAAGAGCGGCCCGTTCACTGTGGTGTCGGACATGCGGTCTCTCCCCTAGTCGTGGTCAAATTGGCTCGTGTCGGTGTCGTCCACGGACGACTCGGCGCGGCGGCCGTCGGCAAGAGCCCGCCGCAGTGTGAACACCCACCGGCCTTCCCGCTCCTCGTACCGGTCGAGGTAGCGGCCCCAGTGATCGAGGCCGTGGGGCATGAGCACGGCGAAGTAGCTCCGCCCGGTGGCGTGCGTCCGGTCCTCGAGGTCGATCTGGTGGGTGGCAACGAAGTGGCGGACGTGGTGGGGCCGGTCCGTGGCGTCCTCAGTGGCAGAGGGGTCCCAGCGCGCCTTGGCCCCGGCGAAGATGGAGGTGATGGCCTCGTGTCCTTCGTAGCGCCGCACCTCGCCGGTGGCGTCCACCAGCTCCATGCTGGCGTCGGGGGCGAACAGCTCCAGCACCTGGGCGAACCGCCCGGCATCGCCGTTGGCGTTGTACCGGGCCACCAGGTCGCGGATCCCTTCGCGGGCCGACAGTTCCCAGACCTCCATCGTCCCGGCTCCCCTACTCCTCGAGGGAGATACAGCGCTCGGGGCAGTTCTGGACAGCCAGCCAGGCCTGGCTCTCCTGCGCCTCGGGCACCTCGGTGGCCAGCACCACGCTGTGGCCGTCGTCATCGCTGTCGAACAGCTCGGGGGCCAAGGAGTAGCACCGACCGTGGCCGGTGCACCGGTCGGAGTCGAGAACGATGCGCACGGCAGAGCAGCCTAACCCCGGGACCCCGAGGCGGCCGTCCCCGACCGTTGAGGGAGGACGGCGCCGCGCACGGGCCTCACGACGGCAGGGCCACCGGGTAGTCCCGGATTTCGGGAAGCACCTCGTGGGCGAAGCGCGTGATGCCCTCGACGGCGTCCTTGGTGCTCTGGAAGGGCTTCACCAGAGCCCGGCCGATGCCGGCGTCGGCGCAGGCCTTCAGGTCGTCGAGGCCCACCCCCGGGGCACCGAGGGTGATCTCCACCACCCCGGGTCGTCCGGCCTCGTCGCGCAGCCTGGCCAGCTGGGCGGCCCGCTCGGGGATCTGCTCCACGGTGTGGTTCATCGGGATCCATCCGTCACCGAGCAGAGCGGCCCGGCGGAGGGCGGCCGGCCCGTCGCCACCGATGTGCAGGCGAGGACCCGGCGTGTGGGTGGGCTTGGGCTCGAACATGACCGGGCCGAAGTCGAAGAACTCCCCGTGGTGCTCGACCACCTCCTCACTCCACAGCCGCTGGCACACCCCGATCGCCTCGTCGACCCGACGCCCCCGGGTGGCGAAGTCCAGTCCCACCGCATCCCACTCGGCCTCGAGCCAGCTGGCCCCGATGCCGAACTCCACCCGGCCCCGCGAGAGCAGATCCAACGTGGTCACGGAGCGGGCCACGGTGAAGGGGTGTCGAAGCCCGATGTTGTAGACCTGGGTGCCGAAGTGGATCCGCTCGGTCTTGGCCGCCAGGAAGCCGAGGTAGGTGAAGACGTCGTAGATGGGAACGCCCGGCGGGATGGGCGGATGATCCGACCCCGCGTACGGACTTCCGGCGGACTGGACGGGGATGACCATGTGCTCGGGCATCCACACCGAGTCGTAACCGAGCCGGTCGGCGAGGACGGTGACCTCCTCCCAGGCCGAGGGGCGGAGCACGCCGAGCGAGATGCCGATCTTCATCGTGGGGCCTCCGGGGTCTGCCGTCAGGTACTGGCGATGCGGCCCGTTCCTGCGGCCCATCGACTGCCTCCTCGCGCGCTTCGGACGACGCTACTGCCCGAGCGGCGTGGACCGGGCCAGCTCGGCGGCGGCGGCCATGGTGTCGAGCACCACGTACTCGTAGGCGGCCATGGCCGGGTTGTCGGCGTCGCCGGACACCACCCGGGCGTACCCGGCCTCCAGGACGATGGCCAGTTTGAAGCGGGCCAGGATCACGTAGTAGTCGATCTCGTCGACGTTGCGCCCGCTGACCTTGGCGTAGTGGTCGAGCAGCTCCTGGCTGCCGGGCATGCCGGTGGTGTCGACGTACCCCTTGGTCCGGTCCTCACCGGGTTCGGTCCAGCCGTTCATCACCCAGGCCAGGTCCAGCAACGGATCGCCCACCGTGGACATCTCCCAGTCGACCATGGCCGCCAGTCGGGCGGGGGCGCCGTGGGCGAACATCACGTTGGCGAACTGGTAGTCGCCGTGGATGATGCCCGGTTCCCACTGGCTGGGCTTGTGCCGGCTCAGCCAGTCAGCGGTCACGTCGAGCCCGGGGATGTCCCGGAACTTCACCGCATTCAGGTGGGCCATCCACCGGTCGACCTGACGGTCGTGGAAGCCGTCGGGCTTGCCGAAGCCCTCCAACCCTCGGGCCTTCCAGTCCACCCGGGCGAGGCGGGCGATCCCGTCGACCAGCTCGATGGCCAGGCCGGCGCGCGCCTCGAGGTCGGTGTCGAAGGGAGCCGGCCAACCGTCCATGTTCATGGGCGACCAGCCGTCGACCAGGCTCATCAGGTAGAAGGACGACCCGATCACCGAGTCGTCGCTGCAGGCGGCGTAGGCCTCGGGGTGGGGGACGTCGGTGCCGTTGAGGGCATGCAGCACTCGGTACTCGCGCAGCATCGTCTCGTTGCGACCCTTCGGCACCACCCGGGGCGGGCGGCGCAGCACGGCGTGGAAGTCGCCCCGGCAGATCTCGAAGATCTCGTTGGAGGCCCCACCGCTGATGAACGAGGACGTCACCGGCTCACCCTTCCCCGGCAGGTCCTGGGTGTCCATCCACGCGCCCAGGCGCTCCTCGTGCACCAGTCCCGCGGTGCGGGCCTTGATGGCCTCTTCCTCTTCTGGCGTGCGCTTTGCCACGTGTTCAAACTCCTTGTTGGGTGAGGGGATGCGGGTTGGGGTGCTTCAGGATCGGGCGGTTCGTTCAGGTGGTGCGCGGCGGGGTCGTCGGGGTAGGGCTCGACGAAAGTGGTCGGGCCGGCCACCACCAGCCCGTTGGTCAGTTCGACCGGAGGCGCCTCCGTGGTGGGGTGGGCCACTCGCGAGGCCATGATCCCCTCCCGCGCCCGGAGGGCGAACATCGACTCCCGGCGGCCGGAGTAGGACGTCGGCTGACGCACCATCCAGACGATGCCCTCTGCGGCCACCTCGGACGGCTCCCAGTCGGAGTGGTCGGCCCCGGGGGTGTTGGCCACGAACCCCTCAGAGGCCACGGCCACGTCGATCCGGAAGCAGTTGACGGCGATGCCGTCCGCGGCCAGCTGGGAGGCGGCATCAACGGTCATCCGCTCCAGGGCCACCTTGGACATCCCGTACGCCATGAGCGAAGGGTGCGGGTAGAGGGCGGCCACCGAGGACACGTTGACCACCGAACCCCCACCGGCCGCCCGCATGGCCGGCACCGCCTGGCGAAGGGCGATCATCGGAGCCCGCATGTTGACCTGCATGACCAGGTCGAAGCGGTGGAGGGGGATGTTGAGGTCCCCGATGAAGGTGATGGCGGCGTTGTTGATGAGAATATCCAGGCGGCCGAAGTGCCGGAGGGTGGCGGCCACCATGGCCTCCACCTCGGTGTCGACGGCCAAGTTGGTCGGGACGGCCAGGGCCCGCCGGCCGGTGGCCTCCACTCGGGCCACCGTCTCGTCGATGGTGCCCGTCGTGCGCTGGGGCTGCTCCTTCGTGGACCTGGCCGCACAGGCCACGTCGCAGCCGGCCTCAGCCAACGCCACGGCTGTGGCCGCGCCCACTCCGCGGCTGGCCCCGGTAACCAGGGCAACCTTCCCGTCGAGCTCTTCCACGTGACTCCTCCCCCACGGGCCTCGGCCCGTGCCGACCCCGACCCGGTGCGTGGACTTCGCCCCGGACAGAAACATTCTGTATGTTAGATACGTCATGAATCAAGCCAGCAGCTCCCAGGCGGTGGAACGCCTCCCGGACGTGATCCAGGAGGGGTCCGCCGCCGGTGACGAGCCGCCAGCCGACGGGGCCCATGGCCTCCGGGCCGCCCATGTCCGGGACACCCGCCAAGCCCTGCTCGCCGCGGCCCGCGAGCTGTTCGCCTCCGACGGGTTCCAGGCCACCCGGACCGAGGAGATCGTGCAGCGGGCCGGGTTGACCCGGGGAGCGCTCTACCACCACTTCCGCGACAAGGAGGACCTCTTCCGGGCCGTCTACGAGGAGGTGACCGGCGAGGTGACCCGCTCGTTGCGCCGGCGGTCCGAGGACGGGAGCCACAACGCCTGGGACCTCTTCCTCGCCAACAGCGAGGTGTACCTCGACGCCGCCTCCACCAATCCGGCGTACCGTCAGATCGTCCTCATCGACGGGCCGGCGGTGCTCGGGTGGGATTCGCTGTCCGAACGCGGGGACGGCCCCACCCATCAGATCCTCGGCTACCTGCGGGACGCGGTGGACGGGGGGGTCCTCGACCCCCAGCCCCTCGAGCCACTCGCCCACCTCCTTTCCGCCCTGGGGACGGGGGCGGCGCTGTTCGTCGCCCATGCCAAGGACCCCGAGGCGGCCCGACGGGAGGTCGCCCAGTGCAACGAGCGGTTCCTGTCCGGCCTGGGCGCCCGTCCGAGCGGTGGCGGCGACTGACCTCCCCGCCGCAACCGGCCCGACCGGCCGAGTGACACCCACCCTCGCCCATCCGCGCACTCGAATCGAAGAAGCGAACACAGAAAGGACCCCACCATGGCCTGGGATTTCTCCACCGAACCGGAGTTCCAAGAGAAGCTCGACTGGGCTCGCCAGTTCGTCGCCGACAAGGTCGAGCCACTCGACATCCTCTATCCCCACAAGCAGTTCCACCCCCTCGACGACGAGCTGCGGCCGATCGTCGATCCCATGAAGCAGGAGGTGCGCGACCACGACCTGTGGGCCGCGCACCTCGGGCCCGAACTCGGGGGCAAGGGGTACGGGCAGGTGAAGCTGGCCCTCCTCAACGAGATTCTCGGGGTCTCGGCCTGGGCCCCCATCGTGTTCGGGACCCAGGCCCCCGACACCGGTAACGCCGAGATCATCGCCCACTACGGCACCGAGGAGCAGAAGGAGAAGTACCTCCAACCGCTCCTCGACGGCGAGGTCTTCTCGTGCTACTCGATGACCGAGCCCCAGGCGGGCTCCGACCCCCAGCAGTTCACCTGCGCCGCGGTCCAGGACGGCGACGAGTGGGTCATCAACGGATGGAAGTTCTTCTCCTCCAACGCCCGCACTGCGTCCTTTCTCATCGTCATGGCCATCACCGACCCCGACGTGAGCATCTACCAGGGGGCCTCGATGTTCCTGGTCCCGACGGACACCCCCGGGGTCAACATGACCCGCCACGTCGGCCTGGCCGGCGAGTCCGAGGACGAGGCCATGCACGCCCTCATCCACTACGAGGACGTCCGCGTCCCGGCTGAGAACCTGTTGGGCGGGGCCGGACAGGCCTTCGCCATCGCCCAGACCCGGCTGGGTGGCGGACGGGTGCACCACGCCATGCGGACCGTGGCCACATGCCAACGGGCGCTCGACCTGCTGTGCGAACGGGTCCTCAGCCGCGAGACCCAGGGCACCCTGCTGGCCCGGAAGCAGTTCATCCAGGGCGACATCGCCGACTCCTACGCCGAGCTCCAGCAGTTCCGGCTCCTGGTCCTCTACACGGCCTGGGAGATCGACCAGGTGAAGGACTATCGGCGCACCCGCAAGAACATCGCCGCCATCAAGGCCCTCACCCCCAAGGTGGCCCACGACGCCGTGTGGCGCTCCATGCACGCGCACGGGGCGCTCGGTGTGTCCAACGAGATGCCCTTCGGCAGCATGTGGATGATGGCCCCCATCATGAGCGTGGTGGACGGCCCCACCGAGGTGCACAAGGTCACCGTGGCCCGAGAGGTGCTGAAGGACTACGAACCGTCGCCCGGGCTGTGGCCGACGGCCCACCTGCCGGCCAAGCGCGCCGAGGCGGAGCGCAAACTGGCCGCGCACCTCGAGCACGTCATCGGCAACTCCTGAGGAGGGACCGTGCGCGCCGTCCGGTGTGAGCAGTACGGGGGCCCCACCTCGGTGGTGGTGGCCGAGGTGGACGACCCGGTGGCCGGGGAGGGCCAGGTCGTGGTGGACGTGGCCGCGGCGGCGGCCAACTTCCCCGACGTCCTCGTCGTGGCCGACCAGTATCAGGTCACCATCCCGGTGCCTTTCACCGTGGGCAGCGAGTTCGCCGGGACCGTGCGGGCGGTGGGGCCGGGCGTGGATGGTGTGGCCGTGGGCGACCGGGTGATGGGCTCGTGCCTGTTCGGCGCCTTCGCCGACCAGGTGGTGGTGGCGGCCGGTGCCCTGCAGCCGGTGGATGCGGCCATCGACCTGGTGTCGGCGGCGGCCTCCGGGGTGGCCCACCGCACCGCGTACCACGCCCTCCGCAGCTTCGCCCAGGTCCAGCCGGACGAGTGGGTGGTGGTGCTCGGGGCGGCCGGTGGGGTGGGGCTGGCTGCCGTGGAGCTGGCCGCACTGCTCGGAGCCAGGGTCATCGCCGCGGCGTCCACGGCGGGGAAGCTGGCCCTGTGCGCCGAGCGGGGTGCGGTGGCCGGGGTGAACTACACCACCGAGGACCTGAAAGTCCGCATCAAGGAGGTGACCGGTGGTGGCGCCAACGTGGTCATCGACCCGGTGGGCGGCCCGGCCGCCGAGTCGGCGCTGCGCGCCCTGGCGTGGGGTGGCCGGTTCGTCACCGTGGGCTTCGCCTCGGGCGACATCCCGAGGATCCCGCTCAACCTCGTCCTGCTGAAGGGCGTGGTGGTGACCGGGTTCACCATGGGAGGGTTCGCCGCCAACCAGCCCGCCGACTTCCTCCGGGACCAGGCCGAGCTGACCGAGCTCTACCGGTCGGGGCGGTTCACACCGCACATCTCGGCCCGCTACCCCCTGGAGGGGGCCGGCCGGGCCCTGGAGGACCTGGCCGAGCGGCGGGCCCTGGGCAAGGTCCTGGTGGTGCCGTCCGACTGATCGGGTCCGACCGGTGATCGGGTCGGACCGGGCAGCACGCGCTACCCGGGAGGGTCCGGCGGGGCCAGCTCGTCCCGCACCATCCGACGCAGCACCTTGCCGGTGGCCGTGGTGGGCAGCTCTTCACGGACCACGATGAGGCTCGGCGTCTTCAGAGATCCGAGCGACGACCGGACCCACACGGCCAGCTCCTCGGCGATGACGGCATGGTCGGCGTCGTCGGCCTCCGACACCAGCACCACGGCGGCCGCCACCGACTCCCCCCACTCGGGGTGGGGCACCCCCACCACCACCGCGGCCTGCACGGTGGCGTGCCGCAGCAGGGAGTCCTCGATCTCGGCCGGCGACAGGTTCTCCCCGCCCTTGATGATCACATCGTCGGCCCGGCCTTCCACGAACAGGTATCCGTGCTCGTCGACGAACCCGACGTCACCGGTGACCAGCCAGCCACCGCTGTCCACGCCCGACGCCGTGTCCAGGTACTCGCCACTGACCTGGGGGCCCCGGACCCGGATGAGGCCTCGGTCGCCGACCGGCACCTCGGACCCGGTCTCCTCATGGACGACCAGCACCTCCACCCCGGGCAGGGGCTGGCCCACCGACTCCAGGCGGCGGCGGACCTCCGGATCGTCGCTGGACAGGGCCAGACGGTGGTCGTCGGGTCCCAGCACGGCGATGGTCGACGAGGTCTCGGTCAGCCCGTAGGCGTTGACGAAGCCGACGTCGGGAAAGAGCTCGAGGGCCCGCTCGAGGATGGGGGCGGCCATCCTCGCCCCGCCGTACGAGATGGAGCGGAGGGTGGGCACCCGGAGGGCGGGGTCCGCCTCCATGCACTGCACGATCCGGGCCAGCATGGTCGGCACCACGAAGGCGTGGGTGGCCCCCTCGTCCCGGGCCACCTGCAGCCAGCCCTCGGGAGTGAAGGCGGCCAGGGGCAGCAGGCGGCGGCCCGAGTAGACCGAGCTGAGCACGGCGGCCACCCCGGCGATGTGGAACGGCGGGGCGGCCAACATCAGGGCTTCGTCCTCCCCGGCCCCGGCGAACTCGACGGTGTCCATGATGTACGACATCAGGTTGTCGTGGCTGAGGAGGGCAGCCTTGGGCGATCCCGACGAGCCGCTGGTGAACAGGATGACCGCGGCCCGTTGCGGGTCGGGTTCGTACTCCCCGGCGGCGTCCGCCCCGGCCAGTCGGTCGAGCCATGCCGACCGCTCGATGGCCGGCGGGTCGGCCAGCTCGGGGACGAGGGGAGCCGAGGCCACCACCCTCGGGTGGTCGAGTCGCGCCACCTGGCTGCGCAACGACTCGGGCGGCAGCCGGAAGTTGAGGGGGGCGTAGGAGGCGCCGGCCCACGCCGCTCCGAACAGGGCGGTGGGAACCGCAGCCGAGCTGACGTCGGCGTAGGCCAACGTGCCGGCCCCTGAGGCGGTGAGCTCGGCGGCGGCGGCCCGGGCCAGCCGACGGAGCTCGTCGTAGGTGGTGGACTGGCCGGCCTCGGTCAGGGCCACCCGGTCACCGAAGGTATCCGCGACCAGGTCCAGCAGCATGGCGATGTTCATGATGGGCGTCCCGAGAAGTGCATGAGCGTGGTCACCCTAATGAGCAGGTTCCCCAGAGGACAATTGCGACGGGGTGTCGCCGGCGTCGGCCGGCCTCCCTGGGGTCATTCCTCCAACCGATCGACCAGGCCCCAGTCCAAGGCGGTGCCGGCATCGATCCAGGGACTGCCCAGTGCCAGCAGCATGGTGGCGTGCCGGCCGATGCGGCGGGGAAGGCTGACCGTTCCCCCCGCCCCGGGGATCAGCCCGAGATGGACTTCGGGCAGCGAGATCCGGGTGGCCCGGTCGGCCACCACCTCCCCGGCGAAGGCGGCCAGCTCGATGCCCGATCCCACCGTCGGCCCATGGATGTGGACCGTGGTGCGGGCGGACAGCTCGGCCAGCATCCGGCCGGCGCTGCGCTGCAGCCTGATCAGGTGGGCCGTGGTCGAGTCGGTCCGGGAGCCGAACTCGTCGAGGTCGCCGCCGCTGCAGAACGCGCTGCCGGCTCCCCGCAGGACCACGGACGTCACCGTGGGGTCGACCAGCGCAACGTGCAGGGCGGCGGCCAGCCCGTCCCGCATGGCCGCGTTGAAGGCGTTCAGGACGTGGGGGCGGTGGAGGGTGACCTCGAGCTGGGCGTCACGCCGTTCCACGAGGACGACCGGTCCCTCACCTCCCGGGTGGTTCCGGACCGGCACCCGGTGTCGCCAGGCGGCGAACTCCGGGCCCGACTGCAGGAGGCCGTAGGCCGTCGACTCGGCCACCAGCCCCTGGGCCACCGAGCGGTGCTCACTGTCCCGCAACAACACGGCGAGCGTGGCCGAGGCCAACGGGTTGGCCGTCACCGTCTCCAGGGTGGCGGCCAGCTCGGCACTGTCGGGCCCGACCGCCACGTCGGCCCAGGCCGGACGTCGGGCACGGGGGTTGGAGACCACCGCCACCACCACGGCCGGCAGCATGGCGAGGGAGCCGACAGCGCCCGTGGCCAACGCGTCGGGGAGCACGTCCCCTTCCACCAGTACCGCACCGCACTCGAGCCCTACAATCGTCTCGAACGCCTCTCCGGTCTGCAGGACGGTCACGAACTCCGATCCCGAGAGCCGGATGGGGTCCATGGGCTCGATGGTACTGAGCGGGCGCTCCCGGCGGGGAGGAACTGACAGAGACGAGGGTCGGGGTGCCAGGGCCGTGAACGACGACGACGACGAGGCCGCGGCGGCATGGGCCGCTTCCGGCCTGCTCGCCCTGACCGGGCGGCCGGGGCGTCCGGCCTTGGGTCCTCCCCGCCCCCTGGTCGAGGGGGTCCGATCCTGGGCTGACCAGCTGGCCGGCCGGTCCGCCGCGCTCGGACCCACCGTCACCGTCGACCCCCTGGCCCTACTGGTCGAGCGGGCCGCGGTGGCCGGCCTGGAGCGAAGGGGTGACATCAGCTGCGGCGGTGGCACCCGGCTCCTCCGATCGGCCGACGGGTGGGTGGCGGTGTCGCTGGCCCGGTCGGACGACTGGGAACTCGTGCCGGCCTGGCTGGGCCGGTTCCGACCGGTGGCTGACGGCGACTGGGCGACGGTGGCCGCCGACGTCGCCTCCTTCCCCGGTCACGAGCTCCGCGCCGGAGCCGGGCTGTTGGGACTGCCGGCGGCGGTGCTGGGGGAGCGGGGGGCGGGCTCCGACGGCAACGGGTCCGGTTCGGCCTCCCGTGGAGCCATCCACGGAATCAGGGCCCGGCGGGTGCGCTCGGCACCGGCCGTCGGGTCCACCACCGGCCTGCTCGTGGTGGACCTCTCCTCCCTGTGGGCCGGCCCCCTGGCCGGACGGCTGCTGGGCGACGCCGGGGCCCGGGTCGTCAAGGTGGAGTCCACGGGGCGGCCCGACGGGGCCCGGCGGGGCCCGCCACGCTTCTTCCGCCGCCTCAACGGAGGCAAGGAGTCCGTCGCCCTCGACTTCACCTCGCCAGGCGATCGCCGGCGGCTCGGCGAGCTTGTGGCGCGGGCCGACGTGGTGATCAGCGGGTCACGCCCTCGGGCCCTCGACCAGCTGGGTCTCGACCCCGAGTCGGTGGTCCGCAGATGCAGGCCCCGGGTCTGGCTGTCCATCACCGGCTACGGCCGCCAGGGTCGCTCGGGTCAGCGGGTGGCGTTCGGGGACGACGCCGCCGTGGCCGGCGGCCTGGTCGCCCGGGACGACCAGGGGCCCTGCTTCTGTGCCGACGCCATCGCCGACCCGCTCACCGGCCTGGCCTCCGCCGTGGCCGTCCTCACCGCCCTCGGTGACGGCGACGCCTGGGTGATCGATGCTTCGATGGCCGACATCGCCGGCGGCCTGGCCGGGCCCTCCCTGCCGGTGGCCGGACTCACCGCCGAGCCGCCCCGTGACCCGGGGGACGGTCGGGCTCCCGAGGCGCGAGCGCTCGGCGCCGACACCGACGCCGTGCTGTCGTCCCTCGCCACCCGGTGATTCGGCCTTCGTCGGTGGGACCGCCGACGCCTCGGCTTCGGACGCCGCCGAAAGCGCCATTCTCCGCCTCGGGACTACGGGATACCTCCCGGTGGATATGATTCTTTCCGACGGGGGCAGCAGAGGTCGTGCTCGGTGCCTTGGGTGCCGGGGTCCGGGAAGGCCGGAGGAGGAGGTTCGACATGGAGATCAACGACATGGTGATGGTGAGTGTGGACGACCACGTCGTCGAGCCTCCCAACCTCTTCGACGGCCGGCTGCCGGCCAAGTACGCCGACTTGGCCCCCAAGTTCATCACCAACGAGGACGGGACCAACGCCTGGCTGTACGAGGGCAACGTCCTGCCCAACGTGGCCCTCAACGCCGTGGCCGGACGCCCCCGTGAGGAGTACGGCCTCGAGCCCACCTCCTTCGAGCAGCTCCGACCCGGCTGCTACGACATCGACGAGCGGGTCAAGGACATGGACGCCAACGGCGTACTGGGCTCCCTGTGCTTCCCCTCGTTCCCCCAGTTCTGCGGTCAGACCTTCGCCAGGACCGAGGACAAGGACGTGGCCCTGGCCATGATCCAGGCCTACAACGACTGGCACATCGACGAGTGGTGCGGCACCCACCCGGGCCGGTTCATCCCCTGTCCCATCCCGGCCATCTGGGACCCCGAGGTGCTGGCCGCCGAGGTGCGGCGCACCGCAGCCAAGGGCGCCCATGCCGTCACCTTCTCGGAGAACCCGTCCAAGCTGGGCTGGCCCAGCATCCACTCGGACCACTGGGACCCCTTCTGGAAGGCGTGCAGCGACGAGTCCGTGGTGGTGTGCATGCACATCGGGTCGTCGTCGGAGATCGTCATCACCTCAGCCGACGCCCCCATTGACTGCCTGATCACCCTCACACCCATGAACATCGTCCAGGCCGCCGCCGACCTGGTGTGGTCGCCGGTGCTGCGCAAATTCCCCGACCTGAAGGTGGCCCTGTCCGAAGGGGGCATCGGCTGGGTGCCCTACTTCCTGGAGCGCATCGACTACAACTACGACCGCCACCACGCCTGGACCGGACAGGACTTCGGCGACACCCTCCCCAGCCAGGTCTTCAACCAGCACGTCCTGACCTGCTTCATCGACGACCAGTTCGGAGTGGCCAGCCGCGGCTTCCTGGACATGGACAATGTGATGTGGGAGTGCGACTACCCCCACTCCGACTCCACCTGGCCCACCGCGCCGGAGTCGTTGATGAAGGGCCTGCACGACGTGTCCGACTACGACATCGATCGGATCACCCACCTGAACGCCATGCGCCATTTCAACTACGACCCGTTCACCACGCTGGGCGGCAAGGAGCACTGCACCGTGGGCGCCCTCCGCGAACAGGCCATGGGTCACGACGTGTCCATCAAGTCGCGCAACATGGACAGCATCTCCAAGCGGGGGACCAAGTCGGTGGACCTCCTCTCCACGGCCCGCGCCTAACCATTCGGGCGGCCGCTGCACGGCGGCTGCACCGCACCGACCCGAAGGGGGAACACCGTCATGGCCAATGCGTTGGCTGGCTTTCGCGTGCTCGAAGTCGCCGCCTGGACCTTCGTACCGGCGGCCGGAGCGGTCATGGCCGACTGGGGAGCGGACGTCATCAAGGTCGAGCACCCGGTGGGGGGCGACCCCCAGCGGGGACTGATCTCCATGGGTCTCGTCCCCGGGGGACCGGGCGCGGTGAACTACATCATCGAGCAGCCCAACCGGGGCAAGCGGAGCATCGGGCTGGACATCAGCACCGACGACGGTCGGGCGTTGCTGTACAAGATCGTGGAGACGGCCGACGTCTTCCTCACCAGCTTCCTGCCCGACACCCTGGAGCGGCTCAGGATCGACGTGGACAGCATCCGGGCCGTCAACCCCGACATCGTGTACGCCCGGGGCACCGGCCAGGGCCCCCACGGGCCCGACCGCGGCAAGGGCGGCTACGACGGGGCCACCTACTGGGCGCGTGGCGGGGTGGCCAACGCCCTGACCCCGGCGGACAGCGAATGGCCGGTGGGCGGCCGTCCTGCCTTCGGCGACCTGGCCGGAGGGATGGCCATCGCCGGTGGCATCGCCGCGGGCCTCCTGCAGCGGGCCACCACCGGCGTGGCCCCCGTCGTCGACGTCTCCCTCCTGGGCCTGGCCATGTGGCAGCTTTCGCCGGACATCGTGGCCTCGGGCCTCTACGGCGGCGACCCGATGCCCAAGTTCGACCGGAGCTCCTCGCCCAACCCGTTGGTGGGCAACTACCGCACCAGTGACGGTCGCTTCATCACCCTCATGATGCTGCAGGCCGACCGGTTCTGGCCCGATTTCTGCGAGCACATCGACCGGCCCGACCTGATCGACGACCCGCGGTTCGTCGACGGTGCGGCCCGCTACGCCAACGGCAAGGAGTGTGTAGCCGTCATCGACGAGGTCTTCGCGTCCAGGACCTTCGAGGAGTGGAAGGAGGCGCTGGCCACCCTGTCCGGCGTCTGGGCCCCGGGTCAGATGGCCAGCGAACTCGTCGACGACGTGCAGGTCAAGGCCAACGGGTACCTGTCCCGGGTGGAGCGGGCCGACGGCAAGTCCTACGACCTGGTGGCCAACCCGGTCCAGATGGACGAGACCGCCGACCAGTTGGTGGCCGCTCCCGAACACGGCCAGCACACCGAGGAGATCCTCCTCGAGCTGGGACTGGACTGGGATCAGATCATCGCCCACAAGGACTCCGGCGCCATCCTCTGAGGCCGTTCTCCCGACCCGGCCACCGGTCGGTCGGGCCCAGCCCGCACCGTAGGATCGCCCCATGCCGCGGTCCGTCGGGTTCCCCAGGGTTCGCGCCCGTGACCTCGAGGGCCGCGACGTGCTGCTCCCCGACGCCTTCGCGGGCCAGAGGAACGTGGTCATCGTGGCCTTTCAGCGGAGGCACCAGGCCCTGGTCGACTCGTGGGTGCCGTGGCTCGAGGACCGCGCTGGTGCTGATCCGGGCCTGCGCTTCTACGAGCTGCCCACCATCGGTCGGATGTGGGCCCCGGTGCGGGGCGTCATCGACGGGGGGATGGCCACGGCCATCGGCGATCCCGTCGTGCTGCGGCGTACCCTGACCGTCTACGGCGACCGGAGCCGACTGACCACGCCGTTGGGCATCGGGGACCGCTCCACGGTGGCGCTGTTCGCCGTCGACTCCCGGGGCACGGTGCACTGGTCCGGCGCCGGCGGGTTCGCCCCGGACACCGCCGCCGAGCTCGAGCAGGCCCTGAGCCGCCTCTGACCTTGACTCGGGGCCGACCGCCCCTACTTGGGTGGGAAGCGCAGCGCCCCATCGAGGCGGATGTTCTCGCCGTTGAGGTAGGGGTTGGTCACGATGGCCTCCACCAGCCGCGCGAACTCGTCGGGCTGGCCCATGCGCTTGGGGAAGATGATGCTCTCCACCAGCTTCTCCTTCAGGGCCTCGGGGGCGCTCTCCATGAGGGGCGTGCCCATCGTGCCCGGAGCGATGGCACAGACCCGGATGCCCACCGGGGCCAGGTCCCTCGCCAGCGGCAGGCTCATGCCCAGCACCGCGGCCTTGGAGGCGCCGTAGGCCACCTGCCCGGTCTGGCCCTCGTAGCCGGCGATGGATGCGGTGTTGACCACCACTCCCCGCTGCCCGAACTCGTCGGGGTCGGCGGTGGCCATCCGGGCCGCGGCCAGCCGGGTCACGTTGAACGTCCCCACGGTATTGAGCTCCATCGTGAACCGGAAGGCCTCGATGTCCATGGGCTCACCGTCGTGGGAGAGCGTCCGGCCGCCTGCGCCGCCGCCGGCCACGTTGACCAGCACAGCCAGCGGGGCCAGGGCGGTGGCCGCGTCCAACGCCGCGTTCACGTCATCGTCGCTGTTGATGTCCCCTCCCACTGCAGCCCCGCTGCCCAACTCCTCGACCAGGGCTTTACCTGCATCCAGGGCCCGGTCGAACACCACGACCTGCAGGCCCAGTGCGGTCAGCCGCCGCACGGTGGCGGCTCCCAGGCCTCCGGCTCCCCCGGTGACGACGGCGGATCGATTGGTGAACTGCATGGCTGCTCCTCGGATTGGACGGGTCGGGTGGGAACGGGGTCGGATGGAGAGCGGCCCGCGGGCCGGTCACGCTACCGGGATCGAGAGAACCGGTGGTGCCGGTCAGGTGGTCGGAGCGATGACCATCGGAAAATAGTCGATGGATCGGATGCCACTGGTATACATGAGCTCATGGCCGTCCACCACTGAGTAGTCGGGGATGCGGCGGTGCCACTCCCGCAGGGCGACACGGAGCTCGAGGCGGGCCAGGTGGGAGCCGAGGCAGCGGTGGACTCCCCCGCCGAAGGCCACATGCCGGTTGACCTCGCGGTCGAAGCGGACCACGTCGGCGTCGGGCAGGTCGGACTCGTCGGTGTTGACCGAGCCGATCATGGCCATGACGTTGTCGCCCTTGTGGACCGGGCACCCGGCCAACTCGGTGTCCTCCATGGCCACGCGGGACACCCCCATGACCGGGGTCTCCCAACGCAGCAGCTCCTCGATGGCCGCCGGGATGAGGCCCGGGTCGTCCACGATCTGCCGGCGCTGGTCGGGATGGGCCGCCAGGTAGGCGAACATGCAGTCAAGGGTGGCCGTGACCGTGTCCAGCCCGGCGATCAGGAAGAGGAAGCAGATGTCCAGGATGTCCTCACGGGTCAACTTGGCCCCGTCCACCTCGGCGTCGAGGAACCGGCTGAGGATGTCGTCCTCCCGCTTCTGCTCCCGCTGGTCGAGGATCTCGTTGAAGTAGTCGTAAACCGAGTCGGCGGTCTTCTCCTGGTAGTCGGTGGCGGCCTTGCTGCCGAAGCGGCTGCCGGTCACCACTTCGGGGCGGATGATCCCGTCCTTCATGGTGAGGAAGCGGGGGAGCTCCTCGTAGGGGAGGCCGAACAGCGTGAGGAAGACCTGGGACGGGAACGGGACCGAGAACTCTTTGGCGAAGTCGATCTCCCCCCGGCCGATGAACCCGTCGATGAGCCCGTTGACCGTCTCGGTGACCGAGTCCTCGATGAGGGCCATCTGGCGCGGGGCGAAGATGGGGTCGAGGATCTTGCGGTACTTCTTGTGCTCCGGAGGGTCGATCTGGAGCGGGATCATGGGTCGGTGGTTCTTCAGGTCCACGGCGTCGGCGTTGGACGAGAAGATCTCGGGGTGACGGAAGACCTCGTCGACTTCGGCCTTGCGGGTGACCACCACGCCCACGCCCTCGACGGGCATCACCGGCATGGCGTCCCTCAGCTCCTTGAACATGGGCTGGGGATGCCTCGCCGTCTCGGGGTCCATCGAGGCGAACGGGCTCTCGCCGCCGTCCTCGTCGGATGCAACCGCTGCTTCGTCCATGTGCCGCTCCTCGTGCCCCGAAATTGGCGTTCTCATGATGTCACATACGCCCATCTCCGAGCGACCGGTCGGCCGGGGCCGCCGGGCCGGCCCGTCGCTCCACCCGTCGCCCCAGCTCCGGCCGCTGGAAATGTCCTTCTCGGGGTGCGGGCTCTAGGATCACTCCAAGGGGATGCGCTCTGTCCGTGCCCCTCACCACCGGCCGGGTCATCGACACGGCACCGCCCCGCGGGGACAACGGGGGAACGAACCACACCAGGGAGGGTCATGACCACCACAGCCTCGTCAAAGACGCAGTCCGATCTGGGCAGCGAGTTCCGGATGCTGATCGACGGAGCGCTCGTCGAGTCGTCGGCCGGTACCGGCTTCGACAACATCAACCCCGCTACCGAGGAAGTGATCGGCCAGACCACCGATGCCACGGCCGCGGACATGGAGCGGGCCATCGCCGCGGCCCGCCGGGCGTTCGACACCACCGAGTGGTCGACCGACCGCTCGTTCCGCCAACAGTGCCTCCGCCAGCTCCAGGCGGCCATCGTGGCCGAGCAGGAGCTCTTCCGTCCCGAGCTGGTGGCCGAGGTGGGCACCCCGGTCATGGTGACGTACATGGCCCAGCTCGACGCGCCCCTCGAAGACGGACTGCTGTGGCCGGCTGAGCAGATCGACCACTTCGCCTGGGAGCGCCGCCTGCCCGACAACAACGCCTTCGGCCAACCGAGCTGGCTGAAGGTGGTCAAGGAGCCCGTCGGCGTGGTCGGGGCCATCCTGCCCTGGAACTACCCCTTCGAGATCATCATCGCCAAGCTGGGCCAAGCCCTGGCCACCGGCAACACCATGGTCATCAAGCCCGCCCCCGACACGCCCTGGAGCGCCACCCGAATCGGGCGCCTGATCGCCGAGCACACCGACATCCCGGCCGGCGTCGTCAACATCGTCCCGTCGTCGGACCACCTCCTGGGCGAGCAGCTGGTCACCGACCCGCGGGTGGACATGATCTCGTTCACCGGGTCCACCGCCACCGGCCGGCGGATCATGGCCGCCGGTGCCCCCACCCTGAAGCGGCTCTTCTTGGAGCTCGGCGGGAAGTCGGCCGACATCATCCTGGAGGACGGGGACGTGGCCACCAAGATGGCCTTCTTCGGCTTCATGTGCATGCACGCCGGACAGGGCTGCGCCATGCTCACCCGGACCCTCGTCCACCAGTCCCGCTACGAGGAGGCGGTCGAGCTGGCCAAGGTGTCCATGGAGCAGGTCACCTACGGCGACCCCACCGATCCCGGCACCGTCCAGGGGCCCCAGGTCAACGCCAAGCAGCGGGACCGGGTGCTGGGCTACATCGACAAGGGCGTGGCCGAGGGGGCCCGCCTGGTCACCGGGGGCCACCGGCCCGCCCATCTGCACAAGGGCTACTTCGTGGAGCCCACCCTCTTCGCCGACGTGGACAACTCCATGACCATCGCCCGGGAGGAGATCTTCGGCCCCGTGCTGGTGATCATCCCCTTCAAGGACGAGGAGGATGCCATCCGCATCGCCAACGACAGTGAGTACGGCCTGTCCGGTGGGGTGACCTCGGCCTCCGAGGAGAGGGCGCTGGCGGTGGCGTCGAGGATCCGGGCCGGCACGGTCGGGGTCAACGGCGGCGTGTACTACAGCGCCGGGTCCCCCTTCGGGGGCTACAAGGCCAGCGGGATCGGTCGACAGAACGGGACCGAGGGGTTCGAGCAGTACCTGGAGACCAAGACCATCGCGGTCGGGAAGGCGTGACGCCAACCGTCCGAGCACGCTGACCTGCGGCGACTCTCGGATCTGCATCCTTTTGGCTCATATGAGAATTACTCGTATAAACGCCGACAGGACGAATAGTGGACGGTCGGAGAAAGAATTCAGAAATTCGCTACAGGTCCGGCGCCGGCGTGCCGATACTGCCGTAGCCCGTTCCCCGCCTACCGGCCAACCGGTCCGGTGGGCCGGCTCACCGGCGGTCCTGTCGGAGCCTGCTGCCGACCCGGGCCAGAGCCCGCCAACCCAGTAGCTCGAGGGCCAGGAAGCCCAGGGCCACCGCCACGAAGGCCACCGCGGTCCCCTGGCCGGCCGCCACTCGCACCACCATTCCCACGGCCACGCAGAAGAGCCAGACGACCACCCCGGTCGGAGCCAGTTCGAACGGCCGGCGCCACGCCCGGCCGATCACCCAGCCCGCGGCCAGTCCGACCAGGAAGGGCCAGGAGGTGCTGGCCATGCCCGACAGCGAGATCCCGTGGTCATGGGATGTCCGGCCGATGCCCACGAAGACGAGGACGGCAGCCACATCGAGCATCCCGGCCACCGAGGCCGCCCCGACCGGCCCCGGTGTCCCGGGCCGGTCAGGCGCGGAGCGAGGGATGGCGCTTGGCCAGGGCCGGGACCAGCATCCCCCGTGGGGACAGCCAGCCGAACGTCGACGCCAACCGGTTGGTCAGGCCGGGGATGACGACCGCCTTGTTGGCATCGAGCCCGGCCACCGCCTGCCGGGCCACCTCGGCGGCCGGCACCCACATCACCTTGGGCAGGGCCTCGGAGGCTTCGGCATCGGTCATCCCGGCCGCTTCGGCGAACCCGGTCTCGACGGGGCCCGGGCACAGTGTGGTGGCCGTGACGCCGGTCGGTCGAAGCTCGCCGCGCAGCGCGTGCGTGTAGGAGAGGACGAAGGCCTTGGACGCCCCGTAGGCGGCCTGCCCTGGGAGGGGCTGGAACGCCGCCGTCGAGGCCACGTTGAGCACGGCGCCGCTGCGACGCTCCACCATGCCCGGGAGGAAGACCGAGCAGAGGTGGACCACCGCCTCGACGTCGGTCCGGACGAGGGCCAGCTCCCGGGCCGGGTCCGACCGGAACACCGGGCCCATGGTGGTCAGCCCGGCGTTGTTGACGAGCACATTGACCTGGAGGCCGCGGTCCTCGACCTCGACCGGGAGGCCGGCTCGGGACCCCTCGTCGGTGAGGTCGGCCACCATGACCTCGACGCGTACGCCGAACTGCGAGCCCAACTCGTCGGCCAGGGCCTCCAACTTCTCCCGGCTGCGGGCCACCACGGTGACCCCGTGACCGCGGCCGGCCAGCAGGCGGGCGATCTCGGCGCCGATCCCCGAGGACGCTCCGGTCACGAGGCAGGTCCGGTCGGGATGGGGGGCGGGGAGCGTCATGCCCCGAGCGTACGCGGCTCGGGGCATGGCATGCCCCGAGGACATCGACGGTCCGCCCGCTACCCGGGGGTGGCGTAGACGGCCCGCGCCCGGTAGCGGAGCGGGCGCTCGTCCAACTCCTCGAGATAGTGGGCCGCCCAGCCGGCCACCCGGGCCACGGCGAACAGGGTCCTCCCGGCGTCGGGCGGCATCCCGGCGGCCCAGGCCACGGCGGCGAGGGCCAGGTCCACGTTGGGGGCGGGGAGATCGTGCTCGGCGGCCAGGGCCACCAGGGCCCCGACGGTCGCCACGGCCTCGGGTGGGGCCAGCTCCTCAAACAGGGCCAGCAACACGGTGCATCGGGCGTCGCCGCGCTTGTACACCGTGTGCCCGAAGCCGGGGAGCACGCCCTGCCACCGCAACGTGTCGTCGAGGGCCCGTTCGGCCCCGTGACGACTGGCCTCGAGTAGGAGGGAGTAGGCCTGTTGGCTGGCCCCGCCGTGGAGGGGTCCGGCCAGGGTGGCCAGGCCGGCCAGCACGGCGTCGTAGAGGTCGGCCCGGGTGGAGGCGGCCACCCGTACGGCCATCGTCGAGGTGGCCAGCTCGTGGTCGGCCAACAGGACCAGGGCGGCATTGACCGCTCGGACCAGGGCCAGGTCGGGCCGCGGGGTCAGGCGGGCCGCCAACCGGGCGGCCACGGCGTGGGGCCGCGCCCGGCCGTCCGGGAGCACCAACGGGACCTCGGGTCGGGACGACGAGGTGGGAGTGGGCCAGGGCAGGGCATCGACCATCGAGGCGGCGATCCGGGCAGCCGTGCGGGTGACGACCTCGGGACGGAGGTCGGACCGCAGCCGGTCGTGGGCACCGGCCATCACCACCATCCAGCGCAACCGGTCCGACGGCCCCAGGTCCGGGGGTGGCCCGAGGTCCACCGGCGTCCACCGGTCGGACAGCCGGGGTTCGGTACCCTCGGGCGGTTCGGCCCCGTCCGGTCCCCCCCACAGGCGCTCGGCCACCTCCTCGAAGGACGCGGTGGTGGCCAGGTCGGTGGCCCGGACCCCCCGGTAGAGCGGCCCGTCGTCGGTGAGCTGGGTCACCGCCGTGGTGATCGTGACCATCCGGGTCTCGACCGTCTTGCCCTGGCGCGAACGGCGAGCCAGCGCCTCCACCTCGTCGAGGGCGAACAGGCGCTTGCGCCCTTCGGGGGCCGGGTGGGAGACCAGCAGGCCACGGCTCACGTAGGCGTAGAGGGTGGCGACCTTGATGCCGAGGCGGCGAGCGGCCTCGTCGCTCTCCAGCATGCGGTCCACCCGGCCAGCCTACGACCGAGGGACAACCATGAGTTGATCAACGTTGCCCGGCGACGGACCCGGTGGGGACCGGCTCACCGGAAGGCGGGGATGACCTCGCTCCCGAACCGCCGCATCATCGCCCCGATCTCCACGGCGTCGCCCAGGCCGGACGGACCCGCGGCATCAGCAGGCAGGCCGGCTCCGAAGGCGACGTGCAGGTGGGTGCACCCGGTCACCCGTCGGTACCGTTGGATCTGGGTCACCACCTGGTCCGGGGTGCCCCACAGCAGGCGGTCGGCGGCGATCTCCTCGGGACCGACCGTCTCCCCGGCATCGATGCGGTCGAAGAGCGCCCGCTCGGCCGGCTCCTCGACCGACTCCCTCCAGTGGGCCATGAGCCCGTCCACATACCTCGGCAGGACCTGGCTGCGGACCTGCTCCTCGTCGGTGCCGAGCCACGCGTACCGGCGCAGGATCCACTCGGGCGACCGGCCGAGGGCGGCGCACTCGGCCCGGTAGACGGCCAGGCAGGACCGCACCGCGTCGAGGGACTGGACCGGGCCGGCGATCCAGGCGTCGCCCCGTCGGGCCGCCCGGCGCACGGCCGGCTCGGCCACCCCGGCCACCCACAGCGGCGGGTGGGGACGCTGGACGGGGCGGGGGCGGACGGTCACCTCGGGGAACCGGTAGAAGCGGCCGGCGAACGAGGTGGGCCGGCCCGACCAGGCCAGGGGGAGGATCCGGAGGGCCTCGTCCATGCGGGCGCCACGCTCAGCGAACACGGATCCGAAGGCCTCGTACTCGGTCGGCCACCAGCCGAGGCCGACCCCGAGGGACACCCGGCCGCCGGACAGCTCGTCGAGCGTGGCCACCTGCTCGGCCACCCGAAGGGGGTGGTGCACCGGCAGCTGGAAGATCCCCGTGCCCACCCGGATCCGATCGGTCCGGGCGGCCACCGCAGCCAGCACGGTCAGTGGGTCGCTCAGGTTCTCGGCCATGAAGTGGTGGTGGCCGACTGTCACCGTGGAGAAGCCGGACGCCTCGGCCACCCCGGCCAGGTCGATCATGGCCCGGTAGGGATCGGGGCCCGTGCGGTCCCGGAGGACGGGTAGCGAACAGGAGAACTCCATCACTCGCCCGCGGTCACGATGCCCGGTCGTCCACGAACCGCCTGGCCTTGGCCCGGTCCTGGCCGGTGAGGGCGTCCAACGACCCCGGGGCCACGATCTCCACCCCGATCCGCACCCCCAGCTGGTCGCGTAGCCGCCCGGCGACGGTGGCGGCGATGGCGGCGTGCCGGGCCGGGTCGGCGTCACTGGCCACCATGACGACGAGCTCGTCCCGGCCGCCGACGGTGACGGCCCGGACGACGTAGTCGGGCACCGTCCCCTCCACCGAGGTGGCGATGGCCCCGATGCCCTCGGGCCACACGTTGACCCCCCGCAGCTTGACCATGGTGTCCCCCCGCCCGGCGAACCGCCCCATCCGCCGGAGCCAGCTCCCGCATGCGCACTGCTCCCTCGGATAGAGGAAGGAGAGGTCCATGATGTTGTAGCCCAGCTGCGGGCTGCCGGTCTTGTAGAACTCGCTGACCACGAGCGCCCCGGTTTCGCCGTCGGCCAGCGGTCGACCCGTCTCGGGGTCCACCACCCGCACGTGGAAGGCGTCCTCGAAGATGTGCAGGCCGTCCTGCTCGGGGCACTCGACTGCCACCGTGCCCACCTCGTGGAACCCGTAGGTGGCGAGGGCGGTGAGCCCGAACAGCTCCTCCAGTCGACCCTCTTGGCCCACATTGGTGGCCAGCGCCCGGATGGACAGGTCGCGCCGGACGTCGAGACCCATGGCCTGGGCCTCCTCGGCGATCCGGAGGAGGTAGTCCCCGGTGGTCAGGATGGCCGCCGCCTGGAACCGGCGGGCCAACTCGACCTGCTTGCGGGTGCTGGTCACGGTGGCCGCGCCAGCCGTGATGACCAGGCAGTTGAGCCACCGCTGCAGGGTCTCGTCGAAGCTGAAGGCCCCGTTGTGCAGCCCGTAGGCCCAGCTGTTGATGACCACGTCCCCGGGACGCACGCCCTGGAGGTAGATGGCCCGGGCGTTCAGGACACCCGACACGCCCCGGTCCCACTGGGTGTAGAGGGTGGGACGGGGCTCCCCGGTGGTGCCGCCGGACATGTGGATCCTCAACGGCTCACGGAGGGCGTCCTCGACCGACACCCCCTGGTAGTTCCCGTAGGGCGGGTGCTCCTCCACACTGCGCCGGAGGTCGTCCACCGTGTAGGTGGGGAACGAGTCGAGGTCCTCGGCACCGGCAAGGTCACGGGGGTCGAACCCGTGCGCCTCCCACAGGTCAGCGAAGAACGGGACGCGGCGGGCCCGCTCCGCCCGGTGCCGGGCCCGGACGACCTTGACCCGGTCGATCTCCTCGGGCGCGGCGAACCAGGCCCGTTCGAAGTAGTCGGGCGGTGGGGGGAACAGGCGGGCCAACTCGTCGAAGTCGACGGCGTCCCACGGGCGCCTGAGGCCGATCGCCATGGTCGCAGGTCCTCTCCCTCGGGATCCGTTCCGCCGCGCTCCTCGGCTCGCCGGCCGCCCCAACGTAACCAATCCACCCCCGGCCCCGCCGCCGACGAACCGCTGGCCTAGTTACATTGACTTGATCAATATTTACAGCGGGAGTCCGGGCGGGCACACTGGACCGGGGGGCCGGAGCTTCCGCCCGGCGCACCCCACGACAAGGAGCGAGCCCCATGCCCACCGCCGTCGAGGAACTGATGTCGTCCCCTCCGGTGACCTGCCCCGCCGACGCCTCACTGGCGGAAGCCACCTCCCTCATGGACCGCCGGCAGATCGGTGCGGTGGTGGTCACCGATCAGGAGGGTGTGGTCGGCATCCTGACCGAGCGCGACCTGCTCCGGGCGGCGGCCACCGCGACCGATCCCCGCACCGAGTCGGTGCGCCGGTGGATGACCGCCGACCCCGACGTCGTCGGGGTCCATGACCAGGTGGACGCGGCCTGGTCGGGCCTCACCCACCACCACTACCGCCACCTCCCCGTGGTCGACCACGGGGACCTGGTCGGCGTGGTCTCCCTCCGCGACCTGCTGACCGTGGCCCAGCTCCGCCCGGCCGGCGAGTCCGGCGCCGACGTCCCCCGCGGCCTGGAAGGCGTGGTCGTGGCCCAGACCTCGGTCGGCGACGTCCGCGGCCAGCAGGGCTTCTACCACTACCGGCAGTACTCGGCCACCGAGCTGGCTGCCCGCCGCTCCTTCGAGGACGTGTGGCTCCTGTTCGTGGACGGGGCCCTTCCCGACCGGCAACGTGCCACCGCCTTCGCCGCCGAGACGGCCCGGCTCCGGGACCTCCCACCGGGTCTGGCCGCACTCCTGCCCGCCGTGGCCTCGACCAGCTCACCACTGGACGCCCTGCGGACCGCGGTCTCGCTGCTCGGAGCCGAGCTGGGCTGGCCCGCGGGCCTCGACACCGGCTCGGACGAGCGACGGGCCCAGGCCCTCCGCGTCGGGTCCGTCGTGCCCACCGTGCTCACCGCCGTCCACCGCCTGCGCCAGGGCCTGACCCCCATTCCCCCCCGCCCGGACCTGTCGTATGCGGCCAACTACCTGTGGATGCTCACCGGCCGGGAGGCGGAGCCGGACCACGTACGGGCCGTCGAGCAGTACCTCATCCTGACCATCGACCACGGCTTCAACGCCTCCACCTTCACCGCCCGGGTCATCGCCTCCACCGGGGCCGACCTGGCCGCAGCCATCGTGGGGGCGATCGGGGCCCTTTCGGGTCCCCTGCACGGTGGAGCCCCGAGCCGGGCCCTCGACATGCTCGACGACATCGGCACCCCTGACCGGGCCGAGGCCTGGATCCGCCAGGCGGTGATCCGAGGCGACCGGATCATGGGCTTCGGCCACCGCGTCTACAAGACCGATGATCCCCGCTCGACCTTCCTCCGGGACGTGGCCCGGTCCCTCGGGGGCGAGCTGGTGGACTTCGCCGAGCAGGTGGAGCAGACCACGGTGGCGGTGTTGGCCGAGCTCAAGCCGGGACGCCGGCTCTACACCAACGTGGAGTTCTTCGCCGGTGTGGTCATGCACACCTGCGGCATCCCGCGCGACATGTTCACCCCGACCTTCGCCTGCAGTCGGACGGTCGGGTGGACCACCCATGTCATGGAGCAGGCCGACGACAACCGTCTCATCCGGCCGGCTGCCCGCTACGTGGGCCCGGCCGCCCCTCGGGCCGTACCCGCCCCCTGAGCCGGCGTGGCGGACGAGGGGCCCATGGCTCAGACGACGTCCTCGCCAGGAGGGCCCAGCACGGCCACCGGGTGCTCCTCGACCCACTGGAGGTGGAGCTCGCGTCGCGCGAACCTCCAGGCCGTCGCCGACCGCTGATAGCGGTCGCGGTACCGAATGAACCAGACGGCGTCGGTGCCGGCCGGGCCGTCGCCACCCCCTCCCCCGGTCGGCGGCGGGGCGGCGGTGACGTGATGGGCCACGCACTGGACCTCGCCGGTGGCGTCGTCCCCCTCCACCTCGAATCGGGCGTTGCACACCAGGTGAAACGTCCGGTGATACCGAGCGAGGAGGCCGGCCACCGACCGGAGTTCCTCGCGCCCGGACCGGGTCACCACCGGACGGAGGTCGACCGGCACCCGGGGCACCACCAGCTGGCCCTCCTCGGTGAAGAGGGCGGCCATCCCGTCACCGTCCCGGGCGTCGGCGCAGGCCGCGTAGGCCACCGATAGGGCATACAGCGCCCGGTGGTCTCGCTCAGCGTCGGCCGCCGCCGGCCCGGCGGTCACCGGCCATCGAGCCCGAACCGCTCGGCGAAGGCCGACAGCTCGTCGTGGATCTCGGACAGGTCGTCGGACATCGACGTGGACACCACCAGGCGGACGGCCCCGGCCGCCTCCGCCGCGGCGACCTCGTCTTCGGTCAGGGTGGGTAGGTAGCCGGACAGGGACAGCTCGACGGCGTCGGGGTCCCGCCCGGCCGCCTCCGCCGCCACGCGCATCTGAGCCAACCGGACGGCCAGCACCTCGGGGTCCAGGCCGAGGGGCTGGAAGCCATCCCCCAGGCGGCCGGCCCGCCGGGCTGCAGCCTCACTGTGTCCTCCGATGTGCAGGGGCACGCCGCCGGGGCGGAACGGCTTGGGGAAGGAGTGGGCATGGTGGAACGTGACGAACTCCCCGTCGAAGTCGGCCCCGGCCGGGCCGGCCTCAGCCCACAGAGACCGCATGGCGGCGATGGTCTCGTCGGTGCGACGACCCCGGGTGCGGGGATCGGCGCCGGTGGCGGACAGCTCCTCGTCCATCCAGCCCACCCCGAGGCACATCCGGACCCGTCCGCCCGAGAGCACGTCGACGGTGGCGATGCGTTTGGCCAGCACCACGGGCTGATGGTTGGGGACCACCAGGACCCCGGTGGCCAACGTGATCCGCTCGGTCACCGCGGCCAGGAAGGCCATGAGGTCCAGGGGGTCGGGGATCCGACAGTCGTCGGGCAGCGGCATCTTTCCCGACGGCGCGTAGGGATAGGTGCTCTGGTAGTCCGAGATGACCACGGCGTGCTCCACCAGCACCACCGATTCGAAGCCGCACGCCTCGGCGTGTCGGGCGAACGAGCTGATCCACGCCGGGTCGGCGGTGACGCTCTGTCGGACCGGGGGGATGACTCCGAACTGCATGCACCGCTCGCTTCCCTAGGTGGGCAGATGGGGACCGGACGCCGGCGCCCCACCCCCAGACCGACTGAGCGTAAGCCTGACCTGGGCCGAGCGCCAGAACCCGGACCCGGGAACCCCCGATCCGATCCCGTGGATCACTAAGGTGGTCGGGTGATCTTCCACGACCGGGGCGGGAGTACTGGCGCGCTCAGAGCCGACCGCGCCGTCCCTGCTGCCTCCTGATCCGTGGACGAACGCCGCAAGGGACCCCCGGAAGGATCGGCCGCACCGGGACCACCGCCGCCCGATCCCGGGGCGGGTCGGTTGAAGCGGAAGCCCCATGCCCATTCGGCGCGGGGGACGACAGCCAAGGGTCCGAGCCGTCGGGTGTCCCGGCGCACCTTCATCGGGTTGACGGCCGCCGGTGGAGCCGTCACCGCGGCGGCCGCCCTGGCGGTAGCCGAGACGCCCGCCCCCGGCGTGCCGACCTCCGGCACCACCCCCCGGGTCCGTGCGGCCAGCCGCGCCGATCGACACCACCCCTGTCCCGGACGGGCCCATCGTCCCGGTGCAACCCAGCGGTTCGCTGACCCGATCGGCCAACGGGGTCATGCTGCCCACCTCGGAGGCGATCATCGCCGAGAACGCCAAACCCGGCCATCTCTGGTGGGTGACGACGGCCGCAGTCGGCCGGGGACATCGAGGGGTACGCCAGCCAGGTGAGCGCGGTAGCCGGCGACACCGTCACCCTCCACGTGAACACCAAGGCGTCGTCGTTCCACGTCGAGGCCTACCGCATGGGCTACTACGGCGGGATCGGGGGCCGGCTGGTCTGGCAGTCGCCGGAGGTGGCGGGCGTGCGCCAGGCGCCGCCGACCCTCACCCCGTTCGTCAACACCATCGAGTGCCAGTGGCCGCCCTCCCTCAACGTGGCCATCGACGCGACGTGGCCTCCCGGCGCCTACCTCTTGAAGCTGGTGGGCGCCACCGGCGAGCAGCAGTTCGTCCCCCTCTGCGTGCGGGACGACGCATCGCGTGCCGCGTTCGTGATCCAGCACAGCGTCACCACCTGGCAGGCCTACAACCGGTGGGGTGGCTACAGCCTCTACTACGGCAACCGCAACCAGGCCCTCTCCTACACCCACAATCCCGGCGGGTGGCAACTACGCCGACCGGGCCCGCATCGTCTCCTTCGACCGCCCCTACGACCACGACTGGGCCAGCGGGTGCCGCCGACTTCGTCGGCAACGAGCTCCCGCTGATCTACCAGGCCGAGCAGCTGGGCCTCGACGTGACCTACTGGACCGACATCGACCTCCACGCCCAGCCCCAGCTCCTCGGCGGCCACCGGGCCCTGATCAGCCTGGGTCACGACGAGTACTGGTCGGCCGAGATGCGGGACGGGGCCAGCGCAGTCGTTGGCCGCCGGCGTCAATCTGGCCTTCCTCGGGGCCAACGCCTGCTACCGCCAGATCCGCTTCGAGCCGTCCCCGCTCGGTACCAACCGACACCAGGTCTGCTACAAGTCGGCCGCCGAGGATCCGATGCTCGCCCAGAACCCCTCGCTGGTCACCGTGAACTGGCCCGAGGCCCCGGTTTCCCGGCCCGAGGCCCAGCTGATCGGGAGCACCTACCAGGACATCGGGGCCCACGCCGACATGGTGATCACCGACCCGTCCTCGTGGATGCTCGCCGGGGTCGAGCTGCCCCTGGACCGGCGCTTCCCCGACGCTGGTGCAGGGCGAGTTCGACCGCTACGTCCCCCGAGGTGCAGGTCCGACCAACCTCGACATCATCGCCCACTCCGTGGTGCCCAACCGGGGCGGCAACTACTCCGACGTGACCTGGTACACGGTCCCCGGCGGCGGTGGGGTCTTCGCCACCGGCAACGCCAACTGGGTCGACGTCACTCTCCAACAGCACGCTGATCCCCCCCAACGTGCTCCCCGGCGCCACGCCGGGAGTCACCGCCCCGCTCCTGCGCATGATGGAGAACGTCTACTCGGTGATCGGCGGCGGCCCGGCCAGCCTCGACCCACCCGTCCCAGGGCAACTGGGCGACGACGTACAGCGCCGGGTCTCCCTCGAGCGCCGCACCCAACACCGTCAACGCCGCGTAGCGAGGCGGTCGCCACAGGCCGGTGCGGCGTTGTCGGCAGGGGCTGCGCTGTCCGGCGATGGTCCCAGGAACGCAGCAGCCCGGGACGCAAGATCGCGTCCCGGGCCGGCGAAGGTTGCACTAGGTACCCAGTCTTCTCGTCACGAAACCCGACGGGCTGTAGGGCGATCGGGGTGGATCCCGAGTCCGGCTACTCGCTGAGGGTGATGGGCTGGTCGTCGAGGGACGAAGGTCGCTGCCGTCGTCGGGCAGGGCAGCTGACGCCTCTTCGGCCTCGACGGCATTCAGGTTGGCCAGGTGCTCCCGGATCCGCTCGTCGACCTCGGCCATGAGCTGGGGGTTCTCGATCAGGAAGGTCTTGACGTTCTCCCGACCCTGGCCCAGCTGCTCCCCCTCGTAGGTGAACCAGGCGCCCGACTTCTTGATGAACCCGAGCTCCACGCCGACATCGAGCAGCGATCCCTCGCGGCTGATGCCCCGACCGAAGGTGATGTCGAACTCCGCCTGCTTGAACGGCGGCGAGCACTTGTTCTTGACCACCTTGACCCGGGTCCGGTTGCCCACCTGGTCGGCACCGTCCTTGATGGTCTCGATGCGCCGGATGTCCAGGCGGACCGAGGAGTAGAACTTGAGCGCCCGGCCGCCGGGGGTGACCTCGGGCGATCCGTACATGACCCCGATCTTCTCCCGCAGCTGGTTGATGAAGATGGCGATGGTCCGCGACTTCGACAGGGTGCCGGTCAGCTTGCGGAGCGCCTGGGACATCAGACGGGCCTGCAGGCCGACGTGGGTGTCGCCCATCTCCCCCTCGATCTCCGCCCGGGGCGTGAGGGCGGCCACCGAGTCGATGACCAGCACGTCGAGTGCACCCGACCGGATCAGCATGTCGGCGATCTCGAGCGCCTGCTCGCCGGTGTCGGGCTGGGAGATCAGCAGGTCGTCGATGTTGACGCCGATGGCCTTGGCGTAGACCGGGTCCATGGCGTGCTCGGCATCGACGTAGGCGCAGATGCCGCCGTTGCGCTGGGCCTCGGCCACCACGTGCATGGCCAGGGTGGACTTGCCCGAGGACTCCGGGCCGAAGATCTCCACGATCCGGCCCCGGGGGAGCCCGCCGATGCCGAGGGCCAGGTCGAGCGCCAGGGCCCCGGTGGGGATGGCCTCGATGTTCATGTGCAGGTTCTCGCCCATGCGCATGATCGACCCCTTGCCGAACTGCTTCTCGATCTGGCCCAGGGCCATGTCCAGTGCCTTGTCACGTTCCATGTCTTCTATCTCCTCGATGCGGTATTCACTTGACCGTGCCGACCCTACGGAGTGGGTGTGACACGTCCTCGGGTGGGTCCGGAACGAGGTCCGGCGCCGATCACTGCGGACTGCTCTGCACGACGAGATCACTCTAGACCCGAACGCATGTTCGATGATGGATCCCTCGGGTCGACCGCCGTCAAGGGGTAGTTCGCGGACCGACCCGGGGATCCACTCGCACGGACACTCCTCGGCAGGTCTGCATCGACCCCCGGCCGGGCGCCGCGCAGTAGCCTCGCCCATCAATGCCTGACGACCAGTCTCCGCCCGGCACCGATGGCCTGCCCCGCCGGGGCGTCCGGCCCCGGACCACCCGTCCTCTCCAGGCAGGAGCTCCGCCGGCAGTCCAGGGACCGCGGGGGATCCCGCACCTGGTGGTACGTGATCGGGGGCCTCGCCGTGGTGGTGATCGGCGTGATCGTCGCGGTAGTGGCCACACGGGGAACGAAGAGCGACGCCACCAAGGTGGTGGCCACGACCTCCACGACTGCGGCCGGCGCCGGCCCCCACCTGCCCACTGACCGGCGCCCCGGCCCCGGGGGGTACGGTCCCGGCCCGGCCGGCTCTCGGGATCAAGATCGGCAACTATCCCGACGACCGGCCGTCCTCCGGACTCAACCAGGCCGACGTCGTCTTCGAGGAGCCGGTCGAGGGGGCCATCACCCGGCTGCTGGCCGTGTACCAGTGCCAGGGCGCACCGCTGGTCGGCGACATCCGGTCCGCCCGCCAGCCGGACGCCGGCATCCTCTCCCAGTTCTCCGACCCCCTCTTCGTCCATGCCGGGGGCATCGACCCGGTCATCGCCCTCATGCAGGCCTCACCGCTGATCGACAAGAACCTCTACTCCGGCGGCAACGGCTCGGCCATCATCCAGCAATCCGGCCGGGTGGCCCCGTATTCCACCTTCGTGAACACGGCGACCCTGTGGGCCCTCGACCCCGCCGACACCACCCCTCCGGCCCCGATCTTCCAGTACTCGACCGCGCTGCCCAAGGGCTCGGTGGCGGGCTCGGGGGCCAGCGTCCACATCCCCTTCTCGTCGTCCTCTGACGTGACCTGGCAGTGGAACGCCGCCGCCGGGACCTATCTGCGCTTCTACTCCGGTCAGCCGGACAAGCTGCTCAACGGCGCCCAGACGGCGGCGGCCGACGTGGTGATCATGACGGTGCCCACCGCCACGGGCCCCTGGGTGGAGAACAGCGAAGGCGGCCACGAGGTCGACGTCACCGCCACCGGCTCGGGTCCCTTGGTGGTGCTGCGCAACGGCGTGGCCATCTCCGGGACGTGGACCCGCCGTGCCCTCACCCAGCCGGCCACCCTGACCACGACGACCGGCGTCCCCGATCACCCTCCAGCCCGGCAACAGCTGGGTGGAGCTCGCGCCGGTGGGCATCCCGGTCACACCGACCGCCGGTCCCACAGCGCCGACCGACCACGACCAGGGCCACCACCAAGTAGCTGCGCCCGGGCAGGGCGCCTCGCGCTCAGGTGCCGACCGGTCCGGCGCAGCAGGTCGAGGGCGGCGATGGTGGCGTACTGGCGGACCCGGTCCCGGTCACCGGGCACGGTGAAGGAGAAGGCCTCGGTCGGATGGCCCGGTCGGGCCAGTCCCACAAAGACGGTCCCGGGGGGCCGGTCGTCCTGGGGATCGGGACCAGCCACTCCGGTCATGGACAGCCCGACGTCGGCCCCCAGTACCGAGCGGGCCCCGTCGGCCATGGCCCGGGCTGCCGCCTCGGAGACCACCGGGCCCTCCGGTACACCGAGCACGTCAAACTTGACTTCCGACGCATAGGACACCACCGAGCCCCGGAACCACGCACTGGCTCCGGGCACGTTGACCAGTCGGGAGGCAGCCAGGCCTCCGGTCAACGACTCGGCCAGGCCCAGGGTGAGGCCCTCGCGGGTGAGGGCGCGGGCCACGGCGTCCTCAATGCCCTCGTCGTCGATCCCGAAGACCACGTCACCGGCGGCCTCGTGGAGGATGCGACGGATCTCCTGCTCCTCGGCATCGAGACGGGACGCCGCACTGGCGTCGTCGTCGGCCCGCACGGTGACCCGCACCTTGATCCCCTCGATCCCGCTGGCCAGGAAGGCGATGGTGGCCGGAGGCGGAGCCGGTCCTGCCCCGCCGCCAGGGGTCGGGTGGGGCGCCGTCGAGTCCCTCGATGTGCTCGGCCAGGGTCTCGGCCAGTCCCGACTCGCTCATGCCCCATGTGCGGATGACCCGGCTGACGATGACCCCGGTGGTCTCTCCCCGCTCGGCCATGCGCCGGACGAGGTCTGGGGCGATGGCCCGCTCGAACATGTCCGACATCTCATAGGGGACGCCGGGAACGGCGTAGACCACCTTGTGGCCCACCGGGCAGATCAGGCCGGGGGCCGTACCCTTGGTCTGGGGAATGACGGCGGCCCCGTGGGGCACGTCGGCCTGACGCAGGTTGGAGTCGGGCATCGGCCGCCCACGTGCCCCGAACATGGCGCGGATGGCCTCGACCGCCTCCTTGGTCCCGCACCAGCGGGACGTTCATGATCTCGGCCAGGGCTTCCCGGGTGATGTCGTCGTGGGTCGGCCCGAGCCCCCCGCAGACGATGACGCCGTCGCTACGGGCCAGGGCCGTGCGGAAGGCCAGGACAATGCGGTCGTGGTTGTCCCCTACCGCCTGGTGGAAGTGGGAGGCCACGCCGATGGCAGCCAGATGCTCCCCCATCCACATGGAGTTGGTGTCGGCGATCTGCCCGAGGAGCAGCTCGGTCCCGACGGCCACGATCTCGATCCGCACGGCAGGTCAGGCGGCCGAGCTCGTGCCGTCGACGGTCCCCGGGGCCCCAGGGGACCCGCCAGCAGCTCGGGCCCGCGCCGCCTGTCGGCCGTCGATGAAGTACTGGGCTCCGGTGAACACCGTCAGGGCGGTGGCCACCCATATGGCGGCGGCCAGGATCGACGTGTGGCCAGCGAGTGGCGGAGCCAGGCACATCCCGATGGCGATGTCCTGGAGGAGGGTCTTGAACTTGGCCGAATTGCGGGCCGGGATGGAGACGCCCTGGCGACCCATCACCGACCGGTAGACGGACATGGCGATCTCGCGCACGGCGATGATGGCCACCGGCAGCCACCACACGATGCCCTTGGCCACCAGAGCCACCAGGGCTCCCAGCACCGCCACCTTGTCGGCCAGCGGGTCGAGGAAGGCGCCCGAGCGCGTGGTGCCCTGTTTCCGGGCCAGCCAGCCGTCAATCCCGTCGGAGAAGGCCAACAGGCCGCCGAACACGAAGGTGAACCAGCTGGCCCCCCACAGCATGATCAGCACAATGAGCACCGGAGTCGCCAGCAGGCGCAAGACGGTGATCCCGTTGGCCGGGGTCAGCAAGGCCGACGGTCCGAAGGTGGTCGCTGCCGACATACCCCCGGGTGGGTGCATGGTCCCGTCGCTCACCGGGCCGTACCCACCGGAGTGCTGCGAGGTCGCCTGCGGGGGCGATCCGCGGGGATCGCCGCGCCCGGAACCACCTCGGCCAGCAGGTCGGGGCCGTCGGCTCCGGTGACGACCACCTCGGCGAAGGATCCGACCGGTAGGTCCCCGGGCACCGACACGATCCCGTCGATCTCGGGGGCCTCACGGTAGGTCCGTCCCTCGCCGGGGGCGTCGACCAGCACCTCGACGGTGGCACCCAGCAGTTCGTCTCGGCGTCGGGCGGTGATGGCATCCTGCAGCTCCGTGCACTCACGCAGCCGCTCGGCCACCAGGCCGGCGTCGATCTGGTCCGGGAGGCCGGCGGCGTAGGTACCGACTTCATTGCTGAAGGGGAAGAAGCCCACCCAGTCCAGTTGCGCCTCGTCGATCCACTCGAGGAGCCGGTCGTGATCGGCCTCCGTCTCCCCCGGGTAGCCGACGATGAAGGACGACCGGAACGCGGCGGTCGGCTCAGCGGCCCGTATGGCGGCTATCCGGTCGAGAAAGCGCACCCCCTCCCCCCACCGTCGCATCCGCTTGAGCAACGGACGCGAGACGTGCTGCAGGGAGAGGTCGAAGTAGGGGACCCCGGTACTCAGGATCGCCTCGACCAGCGCATCGTCGAGGGTGGACGGATAGAGGTAGAGCAGCCGCACCCAGTCGACCCGCCCGGCCACGGCCTCCACCAGGTCGACGATGGGTCGGTTGCCGCCCACCGCCGGACCGTCCAGCCGGGGCTCGGTACGGCCCGAGGAGCGGTCGAGGGCGAACGATGCCAGGTCCTGGGCGACCAACACCACTTCACGGAGGGCTCCATCGGGACCACCCAGCTCGTCCACCTCGGCCAGGATCGATCCGACAGGGCGGGACCGTTGCTTGCCCCGGAACGAGGGGATGGCACAGAATCCGCAGTTGCGGTCGCACCCTTCGGCGACCTTGACATACGACCAGGGTGCCGACGAGGGCGGGCGGGGTAGGTTCAGCAGGTCGAACGACGGCAGCACCGGCCCGGCGCTCGAAACAGGCTTGCGCCCGAGGAGGACCGGGGTGGCCAAGGTCGGGACTGCGGTCGGTGACCGTCCCGTCAGCGACACGCCGAAGGGCGCCACCAGGTCCACCTCAGGGAGGGCCTCAGCCAGCTCGTCGCCATAGCGCTCGGCCATACAGCCGGTCACCACCAGCCGGGCGCCCTCCCGTCGGGTGTCGGCCAGCGCCAGCACGGTGTCCACCGACTCCTGGCGGGCGGCCTCGATGAACGCGGAGGTGTTGACCACCACCAGGTCGGCCTGGTCAGGGGTGCGAGCCTCCTCGTACCCGTCCGCCGCCAGCGTTCCGACCAATTTGTCGGAGTCCACCTGGTTCTTGGGGCAGCCCAACGTCTCTATCCAGTACCGCTCGGCCACCCGGACAATCTACCGGTGTCCGGGTCTCGGGTCCTCCGGCACCCCGGTCGACGCCTCGTCCTCCTTCCGGGCAGACCCTGAGTCCGGCTGGGCCACCTTGCTAATGTGGCCCAGCCCACGTCCGGGAGGAGGCGCCGTTCGCGTCTCCCCGATCGGATCGCAAAGGCTGCAACCCACCTTGGACACCGACACGGCCACAGTTCCCGCTCGAGGCCGTGACTGGAGTGGGCTCCGGGAGGCGGCCTCGGCGGCGTGGCTGCCCTGGCTGACCGGGCGGGCGGTGGTGTTGGCTTCCTTGGCCTTGGCCAAGTTCGAGGTCTCCCACCTGTCCATCCAAAACGCCAAGGCTGTGGCCGACGCCCACGCGGGGCTGTGGAGTTGGGACGCCGGTTGGTACTCGGACCTGGCCGCCCACGGCTACCGCGCCGTCGGTCCGGCAGGATTGCGCTTCTTCCCCTTGCTCCCGCTCCTGACCAGTGCCATCCACCACGTCACCTTCTTGCCCATCGACGCCGTCACAGCGGTCATCGCCAACGCCAGTGCCCTGGCCGCCAGTGTCGTCCTCTACCTGTTGGCCAAGTCGGAACTGGGCGATGCCGGCGTGGCCCGCTCGGCCGTCTGGCTGCTCAACCTGGTGCCGGCTGCCTTCGTACTGGTCATGGGGTACTCGGACCCCCTGTTGATCCTGCTGGCCGTGTCCTGCTTCTACCTGTTGCGACACCAACGGTGGCTGTGGGCGGCCGCTGTCGGGTACCTGGCCGGCACCGCCCGCCCCTTGGGCTGCATCCTGTTGGTCCCCGCCCTGTGCGAGGCGCTACGAGGACTCCGGTCCACGGGTTGGCCGGAGCGGTGGTCCCGCGTGGCGGCAGTGCTGGCCCCGCTGGCCGGCCTCCTGACCTACCTCACGTGGACCAGCATCCAGTTCGGCAGCTTCACCGAGCCGCTGACCCTCCAGACCGACCCCACCCGGCACGGCGGCCTCACCGATCCGTTGGCCACCCTCTACCACGACGGTGTCAACCTGGTCGGGGGACACCATGTGGGTACTGATCTGCATCTTCCGTGGGTGGCCGTCAGTGTGATCCTGATCGTCGTGGCCTTCGCCAGGCTGCCCTTGTCGTACGGCCTGTACTCGGTGGCCATCGTCGCTGTGGCGGCGTCCGGCTCCAACCTCGACTCGTTCGAGAGGTACGCCCTCAGCGCCTTCCCCCTGCTCCTGGCCGGGGCCACTCTCCTCCGCTCCAGGAGAGTGGAGATCACCGTCCTGGTCCTCTGCGCCGTGACGATGTTCGGCTACGCCCACCTCGCCTTCCTGGGCGCCTACGTCCCGTGAGCGTCACCGGTCCCTGACGACCGACGCATCGGTGACGGCCGTCGGTGCGCCTCCCTCCGGCCCTCGGGCTGATGAGGACGGCGCACGTTCGGCACAGAGCCTCCCGTACACCGATTCTCGCCTCATCACCCACAGCGGAGAGGGAGGGATTTGAACCCTCGGACCCGGTTACCCAGGTCAATTCATTAGCAGTGAATCCGATTCGGCCGCTCTCGCACCTCTCCGTGCCCACCCCGAGGGAACCGCGGTTCCAAGGGATATAGACGCTCAGAGCGTAGCCCGCCCGGCACGTCAGGCTCACCGGTCAGGAGTGGATCCCCGACCGACGGGTCACCCACAACCTGAGAGACTGAGCTATGCGCAGTGAGCACGGGCTCCGCCGCCTCATCAACTTCAGCGATGCCGTCGTGGCCATCGCCATCACCCTGCTCATCCTGCCCCTCGTGGACGCCGCCAGCGGCATCGGCCAGACCGACATCAACCAGTTCCTCCGCTCCCACTGGCCGGGACTCACCGCTTTCCTTCTGAGCTTCGCGGTGATCGGAAGCTTTTGGTGGGGTCAACACCACCTCTTCGAACGGGTGAGGGGCTACAACTCCGTGCTGGTGGCCGGCATGTTCGTTTGGGTGTTGGCCATCGTCTTCCTCCCGTTTCCAACCGAGCTTCTGCAGTCGACCCAACACGGGATCGGCACGGTGCACGCCATCTACATCGGGACCATGCTCATCGCCGCACTGGCGGGGCTCCTGCAACAGTGGGCGGTCATCCATTGGCCGGAGCTACAAGAGGAGACCGAGGGGGTCCAGACCATCGACGAGGCACTGGTGCTTGTGCTGCTGATGGGCGCGGCCCTGGCCATTACCACCCTCGCCCCGTCGACCGGGCTCTGGCCCCTGTTGCTCCTCTTGCTGTCCAGACCTCTCCTGCGACTGTCGTCCCGACGTCGGAGCCGTCATACCCCAGCCCCCGTGGACAGCCTCCCCCGACCTGGGACTTGAACCGGTCAGCGGATCCTCCGGGGGGAGGGCCCCTCGGTTACCCGCCGGGCGAGGAGCGCCCGACGGGCGGTGGCTAGGTGCGGACCAGGTCTCCCTGATGCGACCACGAGGCGGCTTGACGGTCAAAGTCCTCGACGGCGACCGTCAGCTCCTGGGATGCCTTGGCGATCCCGGTCAGCACAGGCTGCGGACTGACCTTGGTCTCACCTTCTGGATACGAACGAGCCTTCATCCGTTTGGCCATGACGCGAGGGTACCCAGCGCGGCGCCGTGAGGGGTGGATGGACCGCAGCCCGGTACTCGTCGGAGATCAGAAGCCAGTGGCCCGGGCTGCGGGGGCCCGGGGGGCGCCGGTCACGTTGGACAGGTGCTGGGAGGGCGCCGGCACCGAAGACAGGGGGCTGGCCACGTCTTCGAGCGACTTGCCCTCGGCGGCGACACCGAAGAGGATCTCGACCACCCCACCGATGGCCATTACGCCCGCTCCGATCAGGTAGCCGATGAACAGCTTGAAGTGGTCCTGTCCGTTCCCGATCAGCAGTCCGTAGAGCCACGGCCCGACCGCACCGAAGGTCTGGGCGATGGCGAAGAACACGGCGATGGCCTTGGCCCGAACCTCGACCGGGAAGATCTCGCTCACGGTCAGATAGGCGGCGCTCGCTCCAGCCGAGGCGAAGAAGAAGATGATGCACCAACAGAGGGTCTGGGTCACGGCATTGAGGGCTCCGGCGTTGAACAGGAATGCGCTGATGGCCAGCAATGTCCCGGACAGTAGGTACGTACCGGCGATCATCCGCCGTCGTCCGATCGTGTCGAAGAGATGACCGATGGTGAGGGGTCCGATCAGGTTGCCCAAGGCGAAGAAGATGAAGTAGTACGCCGTGTGCGTCGCCGGGACGTCGTAGATCTTGGTCAGCACCAGTGCGTAGGTGAAGAAGATGGCGTTGTAGAGAAACGACTGGGTGATCATCAACGTGGCACCGAGGATGGCGCGCTTGGGATAGGTGGCGAACAGTGTCCGGGCCAACGCGATGAATCCGATGTTGTTCGACGGAGTGATCTCGATGCCCTTGTCCTCGTCTACATCGCCCAGGGTTCCGCCCGACTCCTCGGTGGCCGCCTCGATCCGCTTGACTGCCGCCTCAGCCTCTCGTTCTCGCCCGTGCATCAGTAGCCAGCGGGGGCTCTCGGGGAGGTTCTTCCTCACGAAGAGGATGACCACCCCGAGCACCGGGCCGAACAGGAAGGCCACCCGCCACGAATAGCTGACCGGGAGATGGTTGACCACGAGCAGCGTGAGCACGGTGCCGATCAACGCCCCACCCCAGTAGGTGCCGTTGACGGCGATGTCCACCCGTCCCCGGTACTTGGCCGGAATCAGTTCGTCGATGGCCGAGTTGATGGCGGCGTACTCCCCGCCGATGCCTGCTCCGGCCACGAAACGCGACAGGTAGAGCCAGTAGACCCAGAAGGTCGAATGCCCGAAGGTGAGAGCGGTGAGGAACCCGCCGAACAGGTACACCCCCAGCGTGATCATGAAGAGGTTCCGCCGGCCCCACTTGTCAGAGAGGTGACCGAAGAACAGGGCGCCGAATACCTCGCCGAGCAAGTAGATCGTTCCCACCGCGAAGGAGACGCCGGCTGACGAGAGGTTCAACGACTGCTTCGAGCTGATCAGGTTGGTGACGTTGCTGGCGATCGTGATCTCGAGCCCGTCGAGCACCCAGGCCACGCCGAGGGCCACCACGAGCATGGTGTGGAACCGAGACCAGCCCAGCCGATCCAGCCGTGCCGGGATGAGGCTGCGGATGGTTCGATCTGGTGCGGCTGACTCCGGTTGTCCTGATCGGGCTGGCGTGTCGAGTGTGGTCACCGGAATCCCCCTGGTTAGCGTGCATCACCTGGTTGGTGTGCCCGATCCATTCCCCGAGACGACGCGTCGTATGCATCACGATCGGCCGCCACCGGACGGCCGGGTGCCGGAGCAGGGGGCGACACCGGAGTGGCACTCCCCTCCGCGGTCCCGCCAGTCGCGTCGTCCGCTCCCGTGGGTTGCGACGTCCGTCGTGCCGCCAAGCGCAGCTGCAGGAGGCGGGCCGCCGCGACACTGACCACGATCAGCGCCCCAGCGACGGCCGCGATCAGGAGGAGCACCGCCACGGGCGCAGATCCGTGGAGGCCGAAGAACGACACCGTCGATGGCTGCGTGTTCTCCGCGATGAAGACGATGAGCACCATGAGGAGAACCAGCGATACCACCACGCCGGTCCAGGTGGCACTGAGCCGCGTCGCCGGGCGAGCGGCCCGTCGGCCTTCTCCCTGTTGGCCTGCCACTACTGGCTTGCCCTGCTGGCTTCGACTCGGCCCCGATCCTGGCTCGACGGCCCTTCCGACCGCACCCATCAGGACGGGCCGACGGAGTCCTTGGCCCGGTCGATGACGTGGTTCACCTTCTCACGACCCTGGCCGGCCGCCTCACCGGCCTTCTGCAGGCCATCGGATACGGCACCGCTCACTCTGCCCTGCGTGGCCACCGACGCCGCCTTCGCCTGAGCCGGCAGTTCGGAGTTGCGGGCTCGGGCAGAGGCCGCCGACACCGCGTCCGTCACACTGTGCCGAAGGTGATCGGCCACCTCCGGGGCGTGCTGCACCATCGCCTCACCCAGAGCCGAGGCGCCGCGGGCGCCGCTCTCTCCCAGATCGAGGACCGCTCCTGCCGCAGCACCGGTGAGCGCTCCGATGATGAGACCCTTCCAGACATTCCTCACTGATACCGCTCCCTTCTGCGCCGCACGGCGCCGTGGTTGACGGGAGCTCAGAGCCACTGTTCGGCGGCCAGCTCCTCACGGGCACTCTTCCCCGGAGCCGAGCGATCCATGCATGCCAGCCGTGGTCCTGACGGGGAGCGGCCGAACCTCCCGTGACGGGAGGAGGGAGCGGTGACCTCCGAGCGAGTGGCGGCGCCTCCCGAGGGGGCGAAGGGATGAGACTGGGCAGCACCCGGAAACAGGAACTGCTACATCCGGTCGATGGACGGGTCGTGGTGCTCGAAGCGCACGCCCCGGCGTCAGTCGTCGGTGAGGCGACCCTCCCACAGGGCGGAGAGACCTTCGGAGTAGGACCGAAGACCGGTCAATCCGAGTTCGTCGGTGGAGGGAGGGTCGAGGTTGCCGGCCACCACATCGGCGAAGCCGTAGACGGCCACGAACCAGGTGGCGGTGATCGACGCCGCGATGATCCGGGGCTCGATGGACCCCAGGGGATAGCCCAGGCGGGTCCGGAACAGTTCGGTCATCCGAGTCTGGAACTGGACCATTACCTGATAGACCCGACCGGCCACCTCTGGCTCGGTCTCGGAGAGCACAACAGCCACAGCCACGGGAGGGAAGGGCTGACCGTCGGCATCGCGCAGCCGTAGCGACGTGGCGTAGCCCAATCGGGTCAGCTCCTCCAGAGCGCCCGCAGCCATCTCCATCGGTGTCTCGCCGACGGGGCGGGACTCCATGGCCTCGACATGGTGGTTGGCCCACTCCTCGAACTGCGCCAGAGCCACATCCACCTTGGCGTCGAAGTAGGAGTAGAAGGTGCGGGGAGCGACGTCGGCCGCCTCGGTGATGTCCTCGATCGTCGTGGCCTGGTAGCCGTTCCGGCGGAAGAGCACGGTCGCCTGTTCGATGATTCGGGCCCGCGTGGCCGCCTTCTTGCGCTCACGGCGACTGGCTTCCACCTGGGTCATCGATTGTCTCCTCCCGCGGATCAGTGAAGCAGGTCGGGCCTGGTGCACGCCACCACGCTTCTGATCACCGCCCGTGCAATTGTGTCCCCACCACTCAGCGGACCACAAGAGGGGCCTGCTCCCCTGCAGAACCGTCACCATGGACGTGGGGGCTCGATTCTCCTACCGGTGCCAAGCGGCGATCCGCGCGGGCGTTGGCCGTACCATGGCTGTCCCTCGGGTCAGTTGGGGCTGGCGAGCCCCCCAGCCCGGGGTGCCTTCAACTCACGGATTGGAGCCCGGTTGATGAGTGCACGGATGACCTTCCTCCAGCACAGCGAGCACGACGTACCGGGCACCCTGGGCCTGCTAGCCGAGCAGCGTGGGTGGGAGGTCGCCGTCTACCGGGCCGAACGGGGGCCGGGGTCGCTTCCGAAGGCCGGGTCGTTCGACATCCTCGTGGTCATGGGCTCGGACAAGTCGACCCTCGACGGCGGTGTGGAGTGGATCGGGCCGGAGCGCGCCATGGTGGACCACTCGGTGCGTTCGGGCGTTCCGGTACTCGGCGTGTGCTTCGGGGGTCAGCTGTTGGCCCAGGTCCTCGGGGGTGTAGTGACCCGGGCCACCCGCCCCGAGATCGGATGGCGGGCCGTCGAGTCCGTGGATCCGAGGCGGATTCCGCCGGGGCCGTGGCTCGTGTGGCACGAGGACGCCTTCACCGCTCCGCCCGGGTCTGAGGCCCTGGCCAGCACCGACGTGTGCCTACACGCCTTCATCGCCGGCATCCACACCGGCCTGCAGTTCCATCCGGAAGTGACCAGCGAGATCGTCGGCCACTGGGTGGACAGCGCCCGGGCTCGGGGTCAACTCGGCAGTGGCCAGGCCGACGACCTCATGTCCGGCTTCGCCAGCGACGGCCGCGACCCTGACGTTCAGACCGCGCAGCTGTTCGACGGCTTCCTGGCCCGCGCGGGTTTTCCATCCTGAGCGGTCGAGGTGTTGGAGGAGCAAAGACCCTTCTGACCAGGGATGGAGTCGCGGGGCCCCGGTTGAGTCGTGTCCGAGAACCATCCCCGGACCGAGTCCCGCGGTTGCGCGCGAGGCTTGCACGTGGTTTGCTATTAGCACTCGACCTTGCAGAGTGCTAACGACACGGAGGAACTCCAGATGGCCAAATTGATCACGTTCGATGAGGAGGCCCGCCGGTCCCTTGAGAGCGGAATGAACAAGCTCGCCGACGCGGTACGCGTCACCCTCGGACCCAAAGGCCGCAACGTCGTCCTGGACAAGAAGTGGGGTGCCCCCACCATCACCAACGACGGCGTCTCCATCGCCAAGGACATCGAGCTCGAGGACCCCTTCGAGCGGATCGGCGCTGAGCTGGTCAAAGAGGTGGCCAAGAAGACCGACGACGTGGCTGGTGACGGCACCACCACGGCCACCGTCCTGGCCTGGGCCATGGTCCACGAGGGCTTGCGCAACGTGGCCGCCGGCGCCAACCCCATGTCGCTGAAGAAGGGTATCGAGGCCGGAGTGGAGTCCGCCGTAGCCAGCCTCCGGGGCATCGCCCGGGAGACCGACTCCAAGGAGCAGATCGCCCAGGTGGCATCGATCTCCGCGGCCGACACCGAGATCGGCGGGATGATCTCCGAAGCCATCGACAAGGTCGGCAAGGACGGGGTCATCACCGTCGAGGAGTCCCAGACCTTCGGAATGGACATGGACCTGGTGGAGGGCATGCGGTTCGACAAGGGCTACATCTCCCCCTACTTCGTGACCGACCCCGAGCGCATGGAAGCAGTCATGGAGGACGCCTATGTCCTGCTGGTGGGCTCCAAGATCACCGCCGTCCGCGACCTGCTTCCCCTGCTCGAGAAGGTCATGCAGTCGGGCAAGCCCTTGGTGATCATCGCCGAGGACCTCGAGGGCGAGGCGCTGGCCACCCTGGTGGTTAACAAGATCCGCGGCACCTTCAAGAGCGTGTCGGTCAAGGCCCCAGGCTTCGGCGAGCGTCGCAAGGCGATGCTCCAGGACATCGCCATCCTCACCGGAGGGCAGGTCGTCACCGAGGAGGTCGGACTCAAGCTGGAGAACGTCGGCCTCGATCTGCTGGGCACAGCCCGCAAGATCGTGGTGACCAAGGATGAGACCACCGTGGTCGAGGGCGGAGGCTCCGATGACGAGATCAAGGGTCGGATCAACCAGATCAAGGCCGAGATCGACAACACCGACTCCGACTACGACCGCGAGAAGCTGCAGGAGCGCTTGGCCAAGCTGTCCGGTGGAGTGGCCGTGATCAAGGTCGGCGCCGCCACCGAGGTGGAGCTCAAGGAGAAGAAGCACCGCATCGAGGACGCCGTCTCTACCACGAAGGCGGCCATCGAGGAGGGTGTGGTCCCCGGGGGTGGGGTCGCCCTGCTCCGTGCCCAGTCCGCCGTGTTGGAGACGGCCGAGAAGCTGGAGGGCGACGAGGCCACCGGTGCCCGAATCGTGGCCCGGGCCGTCGAGGAGCCCTTGAAGCAGATCGCGGTCAACGCCGGCCTCGAGGGCGGGGTGATCGTGGACAAGGTCCGCAACCTGAAGAAGCCCAATGAGGGCCTCAACGCCGCCACCGGTGAGTACGAGGACCTGTTCAAGACCGGTGTCATCGACGCCGTGAAGGTCACCCGTTCGGCCCTGCAGAATGCCGCCTCCATCGCTGCGCTGTTCCTGACGACCGAAGCGGTCATCGTGGACAAGCCCGAAGAGGGTGGCTCGGCGGGAATGCCCGGGGGCATGGACGACTTCTAGGCCTCCCCGACAGGCACTCCTCCGGGAGTGGACCGGTCATGTGTCCCACGAAGGGGCGCCCCCACGGGGCGTCCCTTCGTGCATCTCCGGCCAGGATCGGCCTCGTCGAGTCCACGCTCATCGGCCCACAGTCGTTTCGCGAGTCCGTTTCGGCCGTACACTGGGATCCGTGACTGAACCCCTCGCTCCCTCGGTCGGCTGGGGTGTGCTCCACCTGTTCTGCAAGTTGCCCGAGGCCTCGCCCTCCGGCCCTGGTGCCCGAGCCAACCTTCCGGCGGTGGTCCAGGCGGTGAAGGCGGCGGAGGCCGACGACCTCCAGGTGGTATCGGTGGCCATGCTCGGCCATAAGGCAGACCTGGGATTCATGGCCCTCGGGGCCGACCATTGGCGCCTGCGCCGCTTTCAGTCCGACCTCCAGGCCGCCGGCCTGGTCGTGGTGGACTCGTACGTGTCCCTGACCGAGGTCTCCGAATACGCCGCCGGACTTCCTGACGAGATGAAGCAGACCCGGCTCTATCCCGAACTGCCGCCCGAGGGCCTGACCGCCTTCTGCTTCTACCCGATGTCCAAGCGCCGCGGGGAGACCGAGGGGTCCAACTGGTTCTCCATGCCTTTCGAGGAGCGCAAGGAGATGATGTACGGCCACGGGGCTGCGGGCCGGGCCTTCAAAGGAAGGATCGTCCAGCTCATCACCGGCTCCACCGGCATCGACGACTGGGAGTGGGGGGTGACCCTGTTCGGGGTCCACCCCGACGACCTGAAGGACTGCGTCTACACAATGCGCTTCGACGAAGGGTCCGCCCGGTTCGCCGAGTTCGGACCGTTCCTGACCGGCATGGTGGCCCCGGTCGAGCAGGTGCTCTCCCAGGTGTCGCCGGATGCGTGAGCCCGGCTCCGGCGGGGACCTCGAGGGACTACGGGCCGGACTGAAGCGCATCGGGCCGCTAGTGGTGGCCTTCAGCGGCGGCGCGGACTCCGCCTTCCTGGCCTGGGTGGCCACCGACACCCTTGGATCCGACCAGGTGCGCTGCGTGACGGCGGTTTCACCGTCACTGGGTCCTGAGGAGTTGGACGACTGCCGGCAGCTGGCCGCGGAGTGGGGCCTTGCCTACGCAGAGGTCGAGACCGATGAGCTGGCCGACCCGGCCTACTCGGCCAACGACGGCTCTCGCTGTTTCCACTGCAAGTCCACCCTCATGGGGGCCCTGGGTCCCCTGGCCGACCCTCAAAGGGGGCATCGCGCCACCGTCGTGCTGGGGGTCAACCTCGACGACCTGGGTGACCACCGGCCCGGCCAGCGGGCCGCCGAAGAGGCCGGGGCCCGCTTTCCGCTGGTGGAGGCCGGATTCACCAAGGCGGCCGTCAGGGGATGGTCGAGGCAGCTGGGCCTGCGCACCTGGGACAAGCCGGCCGCTGCCTGCCTGGCCTCCCGCATCCCGTACGGCACTCCGGTCACCCTGGGCACGCTCCGTTCGGTGGCCGAAGCCGAGTCGGCCCTCCGCTCCCTGGGCCTCACCCAACTGCGGGTCCGCCACTATGGCGACACCGCCCGCATCGAGGTCCCCACCGAGGACTTGGCCGAGGTGGTGGCGCGTCGGGACGAGGTCAGCAGCGCTTTGCACGAGGCCGGCTACCGGTATGTGACGCTCGACCTCGACGGCTTCCGATCGGGCAATCTCAACCAGGCCCTCGATAACCCCCAGTCAGCCGGCCCGGCCGAAGGGATGCCCCGATGATCCGCGTCCGGGTCCGCCTGACCTTCCCCGGAGAGCTGGTGCGGGAGCCGATCATCGCCCGGATGGTGAAGGAGCTGGACATCGTCCCGAACATCCGTCGAGCCGACGTGGGCGAGGCCGACGGGTGGATCATCTGCGAGCTGGACGGTGACGGGGCCATGATCGACCGTGCCGTCTCGTGGCTTCGGGACGAAGGGGTGCAGGTGGACCTGCTGGGGGATGTCGTCGAGAGCTGAGGCAGAAGCCGCTCGAACCTGAGGCGTGGCTTGGCTACTCGGTGTCCCGGATGGTCCACCCGGCGCCCGACACCTTGCGGGGCTCGTAGAACAGGCAGCCCTCCGGGCAGGCAAAGGGGATCTGCTCGTTGGCGCCCACGCGGCACCGCTCGAGTTTCTCCTCGTGGGCGGTGGTCTGCATGACGTAGTGACGGCAATCCTCGCGAACGGACACGCCACAGTCTGCCCGATGGATGCGGCCCGGCGTGGGCAGCGGGTAGCGTCGGACGAGTGGATCCCGTTCCCTCGACCAAGCAGCTGCTCCGCTGGAGCGAGGCCCTGGCCGGCATCGCCCGCACCGGACTGGGCTTCACCGAGTCCCTGTACGAACAGGAGCGCTTCGAAGAGGTGCTCCGGGTGGCGGCCGACATCCGGGTAGCCGTTGATCACGGCACCCTGGGCGCCGAGGACGCCGAGGGCCTGGTCGAGGAGTGGCTGGGGACGGTGGGGAAGGGAGTCCCCGGCTACGTGACCCCCAAGGTGGCCGTTGGCGCCGCGGTCGGTAACGACCAGGGCGAGATGCTGCTGGTCCAGCGGGCCGACTCCGGTGTGTGGCTCTACCCCACCGGCTGGGCTGACGTGGGGTACTCGGCAGCCGAGGTGGTGGTCAAGGAGGTGGAGGAGGAGACCGGGATCGAGGTCGAGGTGGTCCGCCTGATCGCCGTGCTCGACGGCCTTCGGATCGGCATGAGCCGCATCCCCCTCTACTCCCTGGTGTTCCAGTGCCGGGCCGTCGGCGGAGAGCTCAGGGCCCACCCGTTGGAGACGGCCGACGTCGGATGGTTCGCTCTGAACAAGCTCCCCTTCCCCCTGGCCGGGGCCGAGCGCTGGGGCGAGCACGTGTTTTCGGCGCTCCGCGGAGACCCCGTCGAAGTGCTCTACGACTCGGTGCGTTCACCCATCTGGCGCGGCGATCCCGAGAATCACTGATCCATCCCGACGCCGCTGCCCACGGGTCCGCCCATCCACGGGAGCCCACGGAGTGGCTGGCTACACTCCGACACTGTGCCCCCCCAGGACAGTCCACCCTCAGACCACGCCGGATCGAACGGGACCTCGCCCACCCGGGTGACCGTCACGGAGGCCACCGAGGTGACCGATGAGCTGGTCGAAGCCTTCGCCCACCTGATACCACAGCTGTCGTCCTCCTCGCCACCCCCGGGGCGACCCGAGCTCCAGGAGATGGTGGAGTCGGCGTCGTCGATCGTGCTCATGGCCCGGGATGGATCCGGCGCTCCGGTCGGCTCACTGACGCTGGCGCTGTTCCGGGTGCCCACCGGTCTGCGGGCCTGGATCGAGGATGTGGTCGTCGATGAGTCGGCCCGCGGCGGAGGCGCCGGTGAGGCCCTGGTGAGCGCGGCCGTGGCCCGGGCCGCGGTCCTCGGAGCCCGAACGGTCGACCTGACGTCCCGGCCGAGCCGCGAGGCGGCCAACCGGCTCTACGTGCGCATGGGCTTCGAGCTCCGCACCACCAACGTCTACCGCCGGACCACGGAAGGCGCCCTGCCCGAGGCCCAGTAGGACCGTCTCCGGCTTGAAGTACCGGCCCGGCCTGCCGGTGGCGTCATCGGCGCCGGTCGACGGCCTCGGGATTGACCACGTTCATGGGCGATCCGGCGGCAAACGCGTTGATCTGATCGAAGATGTCGCTGAACTGCAGCTCCCACTCCTCCCGTGTCACGTAGCCGATGTGGGGAGTGCACACGACGGAGTCCATGCCCAACAGCGGATGGTCGACGTCCGCCAGGGGCTCCGACTCGTAGACATCGAGGGCGGCCAGGCCCGGACGGCCCTGGCGCAGAGCCCCGACCAACGCCCCGGGTTCGATCAACCCGGCCCGGCTGGTGTTGACGAGGAGTGCGGTCGGCTTCATGTGGGCCAGGTCGTCTGCGGTCACGATGCCTCGCGTGGCCTCCACCAGGCGGAGATGGAGGGAGAGCACGTCGCACTGCTCGAAGAACGCCTGGCGGCCCGAGGCAACCGTCATCCCGTCGGCCTGCGCCCGTGCTCGGCTGGCGTCGCTGCCCCACACCACCACCGTCATGCCGAAGGCCCGGCCGTAGCCCGCCACCACCCGGCCGAGTCGACCGTAGCCGTAGATGCCGAGCGCCTTGCCGCCCAGGGAAGCTCCGATACCGTCCTGCCAGCGACCCGCCTTCATGGAGGCGACCTGTTGGGGGATCCGGCGCAAGGCGGCGATGATCAGTCCCCAGGTGAGCTCGGCCGTGGCGTACGACGGGGTTCCCGGGTGCAGGTCCGAGGAGACCACGATGCCCAGTCGGGTACAGGACTCCACATCGATGTGGGGATAGACGCTCCGCTGGCTGATGAGCCGCAGAGCGGGCAGTCGTTCCAGCAGCGGACGCCGGATCACGGTCCGCTCGCGGATCAGTACCAGGGCTTCGGTGGCAGCCAGGCGCTCGGCCAGGGCATCAGTGTCCTGGACGTGGTCGTTCCAGACCGTGACCTCGTGGTCGGCCAGCTTGCCGAAGCAATCGAGGGTCCTCAGGGTGTCGAAATAGTCATCGAGGACCGAGACTCGCATGGGCCTATACCCCCGCTGGTCCGCCGATCGGGACCGTCCCGATCGCATGGTCATTGTGCCCCAGCCCGGCGAGAGCTGCGATCCCCGGCCGGGGTGCTTTCGGCCTGGGCCACGCAAGGATCAGCGCTACCCAGACCGGGTCAAACGGACCGAGCCTTCACTTCACCCGCCTACCGCCCACGGCCCCTTTGGCCACATGACGCCCGGTTGACCGTGAGGAACCCGCCGCTGAGGACCGGGCTGATCTGATCGGATCGACCGATGGCCTCCGCGCCGGGCTCCGACCCGTCACCACGGACACCGTCTTCTACTCCGCCCTCGTCAGGTGGCGTCGTACCGGCCGTCGGGGGTCACCAGGGCCAACGTCGGATGGAGCTCGGTCCGGAATCCGTGCGGCGAGGCCAAGGCGGGGTCGCCGTTCCGTAGTGCGTCGGCGGCTTCGTCGTCCTCGGCCAGCACGACGGCCATCCCGAAGGGACCGGCCGGGTCGCCTACCGGTCCGAAGGCCAGCACCTTCCCCTGGGCGGCCAGGTCCGACCAATAGCCGATGTGGTGGTTCATGGTGGCCCGCTCGGCATCCGTCATGGTGACGGCGAAGTCGGGGCGGGGAGAGAGGAGGCGGATGAAGAATCTCTTCATGCCGGTCCGATCGGCGTCGGAGCTGCCACCCGATCGGCGAAGGCCACCAGCCCAGCGTCCCACCCATTCGGGGACCCCACTGCGCCCTGCATCTGCTCCCAGCCCTCGCCGTGCCGGTCGAGCTTCCGGTGCTCCAGCTCCACCAGGGTCCGGTCCGGAGTTTCGGCGGTGAAACGAACCTCCACCTCGCTGGTACGGGCCGGATCGGCCTCGAGGGTCCACTGCAGGCTGATGTCCCAGGAGATCACGATTCGATGGGGTGGTTCGAACGACAAGACCCGGGCCCAGCGACATTGCCGGCCGTCAGTGGCGCGGTCGTAGACGTGGCCGCCAGCTCGGGGCTCGAAGACCATCTCGGCCAGTTCGCCGTCCAGGATGTGATGGTCCGGGGGCCACCAGCTCCCGATGTCCTCGGTGAACACCGCGAAGGCCCGGTCGATGCCCACCTCCACCACGATGGAAGACCGGACGGACGTGTGGTCGCTCGCAGCCATCAGCTACCTCCTCGCTCGGGACGGCCTCTCCGCCCTTCAGTTCATCTCGCCCACCTGGCGGGCGCTCCCTTCAGCGCGGTCCTTGAAGGCGGCCAGCGCGGTGCCCCAGAACCGGTCCAGGTACTCCCGCAGGTCGCCGATACCCGACGGATCGAGTCGGTAGATGCGGCGACTGCCGTCGGCCTGGTCGGTGACCAGGCCTGCGTCCTTCAGGACCTTCAGGTGCTGTGAAACCGCCGGCCGACTCACCGCCACCTGCCCAGCCAGTTCCCCCACCGCCTGGGGGTGATCGGCCAACCGTTCGAACAGCTCCCGACGGGTCGGGTCCGCCAGTGCCGCGAGAGCCGAGCCGTTAGCAGTCACTTACCGTAAGTTACCACTTACCAACCGGGTCGTCAACCGGGGCCATTGGCTCCGGTCGTCGTCGGGCATGCTGGTCGGTCGTGGTCCATCCCCCTCCCTCGCCAGCCCCATCGGATACACCCCTAGGCCTGGTCGCCCGCTTTTGGGGCTGGGGGCTGGCCGTGGTCGGCGTGGCCGCCGCAGTGCTCGCCTTGGTCCTCGATGCCGGTGCGGCCCGATCGGCCGCGTCGCAGGTGTGGTCGCCGTTCGTGTTGGTTACCGGCCTCCTGCTGGTGGGACTGGTCGCCGACCAAGACGGTCTCTTCGCCGCGGCCGGCCACCGCCTGGACGCGGCGGCCCCTAACTGCCTGGCCCTGTTTGCCGGAGCCGCCGTGCTGGTGGCCGCGGTCACCGCCTTGCTCAACCTGGACACCTCGGTGGTCTTCCTGACGCCAGTCCTCTTCTACGCGACCCGGCGCCGGGGCCAAGGCGAGGCCGCCCTGCTCATTGGGTGCCTCCTGCTATCCAACGCCGGGAGCCTCCTTCTGCCCGGGTCCAACCTGACCAACCTGATCGTTCTCGGTCACCTCCACCTCTCCGGTGGGCAGTTCTTCGGCCATATGGCCCTCCCCTGGGTCGGGGCGGTGATCATGACCACCGCGGTGGTCGCCGTGGCCGAGCGTCGGTCACTGTCAGGCCCCCCGCCCGCCGAGGCCGGGCTCGACCGCTCCCCCCCGCCCGCCGAAGCCACCACCCCCCCGCTGGTTGTGGGGCTGGGCGCGCTGGCCGTGGTGGGCGTCACCGTGCTCGTCCTCGCCCTGGCCAACCCGGCGCTGCCGGTGGCTGGAGTCGGCCTGCTGGTCATCACTGCCCGACTGGTGGCCCAACGCCAGCGGGTCAAGGCGGTGCTGGCGGTGCTGGGTGTCCCCGTGTTGGTCGGCCTGTTCGGGCTCGCACTCGCGCTCGGCACCCTGGGCCGGGCCTGGTCCGGGCCAGCCACCTTGCTCGGCCATCTCAACCCGGTGGGCACAGCCGTGGTGGCCGCCCTCTCCACGGTGGCTGTGAACAACCTCCCGGCGGCCGCGCTGCTGGCCTCGCGGGTGCCACCGCACCCGTTCGCCCTACTGGTCGGGTTGAACCTCGGGCCCAACCTGTTCGTCACGGGGTCACTGGCCTGGATCCTGTGGTGGCGGACGGCGCGGTCGGTGGGCTCAGTACCCCCCTTGCGGCGAGCGGTGGCGATCGGCCTGGTCACGGTGCCGCTGTCGTTGGCCGTGTCCCTCGGGCTTCTCGCCGTCACCGGATCGCTGTAGCGGACGAGGTCGACCGATCAGTTGATCTTGAGCAGATCCACGATGAAGACCAGGGTGTCGTCTCTGGCGATGCCGGCTCCAGGTGACTGATTCCCATACCCCAGACTCGGCGGGATGATCAGCTCCCGCCGTCCACCGACCTGCATCCCGGCCACTCCGGTGTCCCACCCTGGGATGACCTGGCCGGCTCCCAGCGTGAAGGTGAACGGCTGGCTTGTCCACGACGACTGGATCTCCTTGCCGCTCGAATACGTGGCCAGCACGTACTGCACGGTGACCGAGTCACCGGCCTTGGCCGCGGGACCGGTGCCGGTGATCAAGTCGGCCGTCTGAAGCCGGGTCGGCGGCTTCCCCGCCGGCACGGTGATGGTGGGTGCGGTGCCCGTCGTTCCCGCCGATGACAGATCCGCCGCCGGGATCGTGGTCGGGGGCCCGGAGGTGGTCGGTGTGGCCGACGCCGGAGCGGTGGTCGTAGGGCTGGAGGATGAGCTGCTGCAGCTGGTCAAGCCGACTGCGACGACCGACAGCGACACCACGATGAGCGTGCGCACACGGGACATGGGACGATTCCTTTCGAGACGTCAGGAGGAGGGGAACAGGTCGCCCGTCCAAGGGGACGGTCCTCCAGCAGGCAGACGGTACTCGTCCTCGACCTCCAGTTGATGCCGCCCACCCCTTGCGCCCCTCCCACAGCGGGAAGACCCCAGCGGGTCGACCGCGATCAGGCTGACGTCGCTCCCGCACCGCCGCCCGCCCCGTCCGGGTCGTCCAGGCCGTCCAGGCCGGCGGGTCTGCCCTGGCCCCCAGGGGCCCGGAGCACCCTCCCCGGCCTGTTCCCGTCGCCACTGGGACTCGGCCAGAAATGCCATCTCCCGCAGTGGCCGACCGGTCCGCCGCGACGCTCGGGCCACGTCCTCGTACTCGGCCTTGACCTTCCCCTCGGCCACCTTGACCCGGACCATCTGGCCGTCGACCCAGACCGACTCGATCGACCGGGCCGCGGGCCACCGTTCGCCCGCCGTCGCCCGGACACCGAGCGAGCCGGTCGTGTCCCGCAGGACAGCACGCAGTTGGGCCACCTGGGAGGGATCGACGAGTGCGTTGACCACCGTGCCGGGGCGACCCTTCTTCATGACCACCGGAGTGAGCCAGGCATCGTGAGCACCGGCGTCGAGAAGCGCCCCGACGGCATGGGCCAGCTGTTCGCCGGTGGCATCGTCGACATTGGCTTCGAGGTGGGCCACCGGCTGGCCCGCATCGGCCTGCTCGTCCGCACCGTCTGCCCACCGATCCCGGTCACCACCTGGGTGCAGTTGGGCAGCTCGTCAAGCTCTCGCGAGCCCCGGCCCCGAACCCTTGGCCGGTCACCCGCATCGGCGGCATGGGTCCATAGCCGGCGACAGGGCAGCCAGCAGGGCGGCCCCGGTCGGGGTCGTCAGCTCCACGGGGATGTCCCGGCCCCACGTGGGCACCCCTTCCAACAGCGCCACCACCGCAGGCGCCGGATTCGGCAGCATCCCATGGGCGGTCCGGACCATGCCCAGCCCGGTGGCCACCGGACTGGCGCGGACTACGTCGATCCCGAGCACCTCGAGCGCGGCTGCCGTGCCCACGATGTCCACGATGGTGTCGTGGCCACCGACCTCGTGGAAGTGGACCTGGTCCACCGGACGTCGATGCAACCTGGCCTCGACATCGGCCAGTGCCGCGAATGTGGCCAGGGACCGCTGGGTGACCCGCTCGGGCAGCCGGGCCTCGCCGATCAGCCCCACGATGTGGGCGTGGGTCCGCACGACCACGCTGTCCTCCACGCTCACCACCGCCCGGGTGGCGGCGATACCTCCGCGTAGCACCGGCTCAATGTCGAGTGACCAGCCCCCGAGAGGCAGTCGGTCCAGGAGTGCCGACACCTCGGCCGAGGTCGGCCCCGGCATCCAGCAGGCTCCCGAGGGCCATGTCCCCGGCGATCCCGGCGAAGCAGTGGAACCAGGCCACGTCGCGCTCCGCCCAGACGGCGAGCCACCCCGCCGTGCGTCCGGTCGAGTCGGGTTCACGACGCCCTCCCGCTCATGGCAGCATCCGGGCAATGGCGCAGGCGGCCCCGAAGCCGTTGTCGATGCCTACGACGGTGATGCCCGCGGCGCAAGAGCGCGTGCATGGCCAGCAGGGCGGTCACCCCCTCCAGCGCCGCCCCGTACCCCGTGCTGGTGGGAACGGCTACCACCGGTGCGGGCGTGATCCCGCCGACCAGGCTGGCCAGCGCCCCTTCCATCCCGGCCACCACCACGATCGGCGTCAGCCTCGGCGAGCTCGTCGGCGGACGCCAAGCAGTCGGTGCACACCGGCCACGCCGCAATCGGCCAGCAACGTGGGGCGGAGGCCGAGTGCGCCGAGCGTGGCCTGGCACTCACGGGCCACAGGCAGGTCCGAGGTGCCCGCCGTGACCACGAGGGTCCGCGCCGCACGCCGTTGAGCCGGACGCCAGATCATCACCGAGAGCTCCCCACGCACTTGGTCCGCTCCGGTGGCCGGCCCGGTCACCGTCCGGATCCCATCCGGGGTGGCTCGGCCCTCACGACCTCCACCTGGCCCTGATCGGCACGGGTCAGGATCACTGGCCCATCACCGCTCGGCCAGCAGCTCGCCGACGATGGTCGAGCACTGGTCGGGCGACTTGCCCTGGCCGTAGACCGCCTCGGGTAGCCCCTGGCGGAGCGAACGGTGGTGGTCGACCTTGGCGAAGCCCAGGTCGGCAAAGGGGAGCCGGCGGAGCTGGTGAAGGGCATCGTCGGGAGAAACGGCCCCCGAGCGCACGTCGGCGAGTAGGCGTTGTAGTCCGGGTTCGTCCATGATGTTCACTATCCTGCCTGGGTATGGCCCCGGACGCATCCTCAGACCCCGCGAGCCCGAGCCCAGCGCGCATCGGATTCCTGGGCCCCGAGGGGACCTTCACCGAGGAGGCCCTCCTCGGCGAAGCCGACTACGGCACGGCTCAGATCACCCCGCTCGGATCGCTGGTCGAGGTGCTTGAGCTCGGTCCGGGACGGTCGCATTCGAGCTGGGTTTCGTCCCCCTCGAGAACGCCATCGAGGGCACGGTCCGAGACATCATCGACAGCCTGGTCTTCGACTTCGACCTGCGCATCCAGCGAGAGGTCGTACTGGACATCCATCTTCACCTGATGGCTACTCCCGGAACAGGACTGGGCGAGATCGAGCGGGTGGCGTCGATGCCGATGGCCACGGCCCAGTGCCGCCGCTTCCTCAACGAGAAGCTGCCATCGGCAGAAGTGCTGGCCACCAACTCGACCGCGGACGCCGCACGCCTAGTAGGCCAACACGACCCGGCCATGGCTGCTCGCCCCACCGCTGCCATTGCCCCGCGGCTGGCGGCCACCCTCTATGGGCTGGACATCCTGGTGGAGGACGTGGAGGACCACCCGGACAACCAGACCCGGTTCGTCGTCCCTGGCCCGGACGGGGATCCCCTCCCCCACCGGGCACGACCGGACCAGCATCGCCTGCTTCCAGAGCGCCGACCACCCCGGCAGCCTCCACGGCATCCTCGGCCAGTTCTCCGCCCGCAACATCAACTTGTCCAAGCTGGAGTCGAGGCCCACCAAGCAGGCTCTCGGGCGACTACTGCTTCATCATCGACTTCGAGGGCCACATCGCCGATGCCGTGGTCGGCGACTGCTTGCGCGACCTTCACGCCAGCTTGGCCGGAGTCAAATTCCTCGGCTCGTATCCAGCCGCCGGTCCAGCCGCCCCCGCGCTCCGTCGCGAAGCCGAGACGTCGTGGACGGCGGCGGGCGCCTGGGTCGACTCCCTGCGGGCGGAGGTCGGGTCGACGCGAGGGGCGGCCGAGACCTGCACCGGGGCGCCACCGGTGGCCGTGGGCAAGCACCGGGACTGGGAGCCACTACCCTTGCAGGCGCTCGGAGGGATGGCAGAGCGGACAAATGCGCGGCTCTTGAAAAGCCGTGAGGTGCAAGCCTCCGTGGGTTCGAATCCCACTCCCTCCGCTGGTGTGGGACGAAGAATGCGAACGTGAGTGTGACCGACCGAGCCGTGCGCCGCACTCCGTTACATCGCTGGCGGCGTTCTTCCTGCTGACCCCCGCATCGCCGATCTGTGGCTGCCGTGCGGCAACCATCACGCGATTCGGCCCCGCATCACCACAGGAACTGAGCCGCGTAGTTCAGCACTGGGCCGAGGGGCCTCAGTTCGAAACCGTGACTCGTACCGGGACACTGGCTACGACCGCCTCATCGCGACCCGTGGCCACACTGCGAATGGAGTATTTCCCATTCACCACTCCAGTCGTGTCCCACAGTCCGACCCACCCGTACGGGAATGGCGCTGCCCTGAGTATCAGCGGATGGGCGAGCGTGGAGCCCGTCACTTCGAAGGTCAATGACCCAACGCCCTGCGGATCTCTGGCATCAGCCAACAAGAGGGCGGACTTGGACAGCGTTGAGCCCTGATGCAGGCCCACCAGCTCTGTGGACGACGCTCCGACGTGGGTCGCCAGAGGTAGCCGGCCAACCCCGGGACGTTCCATCAGAACGACGGTATTGTCCGCTACGACCGTCCATTCCCGCACGATCCGGTAGCCGTCGGCAATCGCCGCTCTCCGCACTCTGCTTAGTCGAGAGTCTGGAAATTCTTGTTCGCCGAACCGGTCAGGAAGGCACCCGCATGCCGAAGCTCGGTAATGGCGGTCGCTGTCCCCCCCGACCCGTACGGAGGGATGAGCAGATGGGTGGCCTTTCCCCGCAGGGCCCACGCCAGTCCATTGACGTTCACCAGTGGATCGTTGCGACCGATGACCGTCGGCGTACTGCCGATCGCCCGTGCGACCTGATCGGTGACCCGCTCAAGATTCGTCGTTCGGGTCCCACCGGCGGCGAGCACTTGCTGTCGGTACGGTGGTCCCAGCCAGGCCTGACTGTCCCCACCTGCGACTTCGGCTGCGATGCCAAACACCACGAGCGCAAGGACAGAGACGAAGAGAGCGATGACCGCAAAGCGCGGGAGGGCGAGGGCGGGCCAGCAGAGCGACTCCTGTCATCGCCATGGCCACCGCGAGCACCGGAGTTCCGAACCCCGTTCCCGTGTTGGGCCTCACAGACAAGGCGGCAAACGTGATGAGGATCCACGCCACCGGAAACCAGGCCCGAAACCAGCAGGAGGAAAAATGGAAGCTGCATGACGACGATGCTGTTTACGTTGTTGCCGCCGGTAAGGAGTGCGGCCAGAAGTGGGACCAGAGGGGCAGTGGGACTGGTGTCGAAGAACTGGCTGAACACGTCGAACAATGACGGGTGCACCAGTTGATAGCTGACATGGGCATAGAGATAGTCGTCGATGTTGGGCTGGTGGGCCCGAACCCTCAAAATGAAGAGGACGGTCCACACCGCGGTGCACGCCGCCAGGGCCACTGCCAGGGGGATGAACTCCCGGATGCGGCCGGTGGCCGCCACATCGTCCAACGGACTGGGGACTTCTGTCGACGACGAATCCTGCTCGCAGCTCGGCTCATCACGCGCCGCGAGAACCGAACCCCCGCTGGCCTCCCCCCCGGTCATTCCCCAATTGCTACCGTCAACCCCCGGTGATGTCCACTCGGCACAGGGTCGACCTGGTTCGGCCGCGGAGAATATTGGTCTGGCACGCCTACAGGCGCAAGGCCACTCGGCCTCCGGAGTGGAGACCGGGACCCCAGGTCGGCAACCTGCTCTCACGGATTGCGGGCCAATCCGAGGTATCGCCGGCCACAGCGATTCGGTGAGCGATCAACCCGGCCCGGAGTCTCCTTCGAGTGCTTTGGTCAGCAAGCCCTGGAGCTCAGCTCGCTCCCGGGTGGTGAGGGAGGCCAGCACCTCGTCTTCCACACTTTCAATCCCACGTTCGGCCCTCTCGAACGCGGCCAACCCATCGTCGGTGATCTCGACTAGGTGGCGACGGCGATCCGTAGGATCGCGGCGCCGATAGGCAAATCCCCTCGACTCGAACTTCGTTGAGAAGGAGTACAAGGTTGTTGGCGTCGACGCACAACATCTCACCTAGATCCTGCTGCGGGATCGGAGCGTGCTCGCGAAGATGGGCGAGCATGACGAACTCTTTCATCCGCATGCCCAGGAGGTCTTCGGAGGTACGGCGATAGACGACTCGGGACAGCTGGGTCAACAACACCGTTACTCCGGGTGTCGTCGTGGCGGACATAGATCGGATTATAGCCGATGCAGCCATTATCCCGTCATTTTGACACTCACTATGTTAGTGACTATCAATGTTCGAACCGAATCACAGCGCGACCATGGAGGCCGCCATTCCCGCTTCCCTCGCATCCTTCGTTCATGACCGCCGCCGATGGATCGCGCTGCATCGTCGTCTGCTTTGCGATGTTGATGAACATCCTGGACCAGACGATTGTGAACGTGGCCTTGCCGACCATCCAGCATGATCTGCGATTCTCGCAGGCCACGCTGGCCTGGGTGATCGATGCGTATCTCATCACGTTTGCCGGCGCGCTTCTGCTTGCCGGCCGACTGGGCGATCTCTTCGGTCGCAAGAAGGTCTTCCTGATCGGCGTGGCGCTCTTCACCCTGGCCTCACTGGCCTGTGGCGCTGCCGACAGCCAGGTCTTGCTCATCTCGGCGCGATTCGTCCAAGGGTTGGGCGCAGCTCTGTCCTCCTCGGTCATCCTGGCCATCATCGTGGCCGATTTCCCTGTCCCCAAGGAACGGGCCAAGGCCATGAGTTCGTACATCATCGTCGCCGTCGGCGGTGGATCGCTCGGACTCCTGATCGGCGGGTACGTGACCCAGGCCCTCAGCTGGCACTGGATCTTCTTCATCAACATTCCCATCGGCGTGGCCACATTCGTCGCTGGTGCGACGCTGATCGAGGAAAATGCTGGCATCGGATTTCGCGCTGGGCTGGACATCGCCGGGGCCGCGTTGAGCACGGCCGGACTGATGTTGGCCGTCTATGCGATCGTCAGCTCCAGTCAGTACGGCTGGTCGTCGACCCATACCTTGGGCTTTGGTGCGACGGCCATCGTCGTCCTCGCCGCCTTCGTCGTCCTGGAGAGTCGACTGGCCACTCCGATGATGCCCCTTCCCGTCATGCGCTCACCAGGACTGCTCGGTTCAAGCCTGGTGAGAGGATTGATGGTCATCGGCATGTACAGCACCTTCTTCATCGGCGTCCTGTACTTCCAGCACATTCTTGGCTATGACCCGATCCGGACCGGCTTGGCCTTCCTGCCCCAGACGCTGTCCGTAGCGCTGATGTCCGCCGGAGTGACAACTCGCATCATGGGTCGGCTGGGCCCGAAGTTGACCACCCTCATCGGTCTCGCCGTCCTGAGCGGGGGCCTCGTCCTGTTCATTACCTCCGGTGAGCACACCGCCTACTTTCCACATCTCTTCGTGGCTGTGCTGCTCGTCGGCTTGGGGGCGGCGACAGCATTCACCCCCTTGCTAAGCATGGCCCTGGCAAATGTTCCGGCCGCTGACGCTGGAATCGGATCGGGGATCGTGAATGTCTCTCAGCAGGTGTCGGCAGCTCTGTCGGTGGCAGTGCTCGGAGCCGTCTCCAGCAGCCGCACCGTCACCCTCCTGGCCCACGGCAGTTCGCTCTCCAGGGCGCTCGACGGCGGTTACCGATTGGCCTTCACCATCGCCTTGAGCAGCGTGGTCATCGGAATCGCGACCGGCTCCGTCATACTCAAGAGCAAAGGCTCCGCTCGCCACGAAGCCGAACTTCTCGATCAGTCACAGGTGGCCGCCTCGGAGACGATGATCGCCGAGGTGCTCTAGCTGTTCTAACGATGTACGAGGTGGACCCGGACCCGTGGAAATTCGAGTCCTCTTGGTACGAGCAACAGAAGTACACGCTGACCGTGGCAGCCCTGCCCAGCCAGCGCCACCACTCGTGCTTCGAGCCCGGCTGCTCGGTAGGCGTCCTGAGCCGGCTGCTCGCTCCCCGCTGCGACCGGCTGTTGTGCACCGATCTGCTGCCCACGCCGCTCGAGCGCGCGTCGCATCGACTGGCATCGTGGCCGGGGGCCCATGTCGAATTCCGGCCGATACCCGAAGACTGGCCGGAGAGCGCATTCGATCCCATTGTGCTCAGCGAGTTGGCCCACTACTTCGGTCGGATGGCCCTGATCGAGGTGACTAACGGGACTGTGGCCGGCCTGATGTCGGGTGGTGCCGTCGTCGCTGCCCACTGGCGGGGGACAACCCACTATCCCCTGAGCGGCGACGAGGCGCACGCAGGCATCGGTGGTCACCCCCGGCCTCACCCGGGTTGTTCGGCACGTCGAAGAGCTGATTGTCCTCGAAGTATGGCTCCGATCGCGAGGGATGATTCCACTCAGCTGTCCATCCACCGAGTGACAGAGTGCACTCGACCGTGGACACGGCTAGCAAGAGGGGGGAATGACGTTTCGATCAGACGGACCTGAGGCAAGGAGAACTGCGGCCGATTCCCCACAGGGGGACGACGCTGGGCCCGAGGTCGGGGACCAGAACATGTGGCTGGGGCGAGCCGGACTGACCTTTCAGGCGATTGTGCGTGCAGACCTGTACAACAGGCGACGGGCGCTGTTCGGGACCAGAAGGGTCTCTATCTGGCACTTCGACCATGCGTGGCCGTTCAGTTGCGCCTGGTCTGCGATCGAAACGCTCTCCGAACTGCCAGGCCAGGACGCAGCCCGTGTCGTGTCGGCCGGGATGGCGAAGTCGGTTGGCTGCTACCGACGGCGCCTCGGTGCGCCCGGTTTTGGGTCTGCCGTACGGGCGCTCCCGGGGGCCACGTCAGAGGTGTTCTATGACGACAACGCGTGGATCGGACTTGCGGCGCTCCTCCACTTTCGACACAGCCTCCAAGCGGTCCACCTGGCCATCGCCGAGGAGGCCCTCGCACTGGTGCTCACCGGGTGGTCCGGCGCGGCGGGCTGGGCGAGCCCGGGTGGCATCCGCTGGAAGCTGGCGGAGGCGAGTGAAACCAGGAATACGTGTTCGAACGCTCCGACCGTTGAGTTGGCCGCGTTGGCCTATCGGCACACCGGATCTGATCGCTGGCTCGAGTGGGCAGAGCGCATCTACGCCTGGACGAAAGGGACCCTCAGGGGAGGCGATGGTCTCTACCATGACCGGATCACGCCCTCCGGCCACGTGGACCCCTCCGTCTGGTCGTACAACCAAGGAACGATGATCGGTGCAGGCGTCCTTCTCTACCGCCTCACCGGCAACCGCCTCTACCTGGACGACGCAACGGCCACAGCCCAGGCCTCGATGGCGCAGTTCACGACTCAGCGACTTCTCGCTGAGGAGGCAGCGTTTCCCGCCATCTATCTCCGCAACCTCCTGCTGTTCGCCGAGTTCGTGCCGGATCCCGCCTGCCGACGGATCGCCGCGGAATTCGGCGAGTACGCCTGGACCTGCATCCGGGAGTCCGATACCGGACTGTTCCGCGGGCAGGGCTCCCCGGTCTCCCGTACTGCTCCGATGATCGAGGTGTTCTCACTTCTTGCCGGTGCACGTCCCCACCCCTAGGTTCCCGAACCCGCCACAAGGGATACACCGAGTAGTCGACGGTCACTCACCTCTTCTTGGCCTTGCCACCCTTGAAGCGGTCGCGCCAGTCACTTGCCGATGGTTGGACGTCGAACTTCTTGGCTGCAGATCGAATGCGCTTCCATGCCTTGTCCCGCTCTACGTCGCTGACGCCCTCAACCTGATCGAATCGCGCCACGGCGTTCCGGACGTGCTTGGCGTCGCTCAGCGGTTCCTTCCGTTCAACTGGAAATGCGAACGTCCCGAAACCCCGTCCGGCGGCAGTGTCCCCCACCTCGGGTCTGCCGTCACGTTCCCGCTAGGGATGCTGACGCACTGCGACATCTGAACCGTCGGCCTGACCCGAGGCGCGACCGCTGCGATGCCGGTTAGCCTCGCGTAACAGTAGAGACAGCCCGCACCGGATTGGGGACCCACATGGCCAGTACGACGCCGCAGGAGAACGCACTCGAGTTCGATCCGTTCTCCGAGGAGTACTTCAACGGCCCCTACGACCTGTACCGGCGACTCCGCGACGAGGCCCCGGTCCTGTTCAATGAGAAGTACGGCTTCTGGGCCCTCTTCCGATACGACGACGTCTGCGCCGCCCACAAGGAGTGGCCGACCTTCTCCAGCGCTCACGGCGTGGACCTGTCCACGCTGAACACCGACCAGGAGACCATCAAGATGTACCGGTCCATCATCATGATGGACCCACCGGAGCACGACCGGCTGCGTGCCCTGGTTAGCCGGGTCTTCACCCCCCGAGCCATGAACGCCCTGGAGCCGATGGTCCGGGAGGTGGTCACCTCGTTCCTCTCGACGTACGACAATGCCGATGCGTTCGACGCAGTCGCCGACTTCAGCGCCCTCTTCCCGGTCGAGATCATCTCGCGCATGCTGGGTGTCCCGGAAGGAGAGCGCCAACAGATCCGCCATTGGCTGGACATCGGCCTCCACCGGGAGCCCGGTCAGATGGATCCCACTCCCGAGGGCCAACAGGCTCAGCTGGAGAGCGGCATCTACTGGTACGAGCTCGCCCAGGAGAAGCGCAAGCACCCCGGCGACGACATGATCACCAGGCTGACCCAGGTCGAGGTGGATCGGGGCGATGGCCAGATGACCCGTCTGGGGGACGACGAGATCGCCGGGTTCGCCGGGCTCTTGGGGGGAGCGGGGGCCGAGACGGTGACCAAGCTCATCGGCAACGCCGTCTACCTCTTCCATAAGTACCCCGACCAGTACCGCAAGATCATCGAGGACCCGGCGATGATCCCGGGAGCGGTGGAGGAGATCCTCCGCTACTACCCGCCGTCGCAGTACCAAGGGCGCTTCTCAGTGAAGGAGTCCGTGGTCAGCGGGGTCACCATTCCTGCCGGCTTCCCGACCATTTTGGTCACCGGGTCGGCCACCCGCGACGAACGCTTCTTCGACCAACCCGATGACTTCATCATCGACCGCGCCCCGAGTCTGTCGATCGGGTTCGGCTACGGCATCCACAGCTGTCTGGGCGCAGCTCTGGCCCGGATGGAGAGCCGCGTGGCCATCGAGGAGCTGGCCAAACGCTGGCCCTCCTTCGCCGTGGATGAGGACCGGTGCAGGCGGGTGCAGATGTCCAATGTGGCTGGGTACTCCCACGTTCCGGTGCACCGGATCGCCGAGTCGGCCTGATGGGGACCGCTGTCCGGCTGGTCGACGGAGCCGGAGCGGTTCGCTACCGACTCCGTCCGAACCGAAGGGGGTGACAGTGCGATACAGCCTGGTGATCCGACAGGGCACCATCATCGATGGCACGGGCGGTCAACCTTTCGTTGGGGATGTGGCTGTGGCCGACGATCGCATCGTCGGAGTAGGCGACGTGGGCGGCATGGGGGACGTCGAAATCGATGCCACCGGCCGGCTAGTCACCCCTGGCTTCGTCGACATTCACACCCACTACGACGGCCACGCCACGTGGAGCCCGCGGCTTGCTCCCTCGTCAGAACACGGCGTGACAACAGTGGTCACTGGCAACTGTGGGGTCGGCTTCGCTCCCTGTCGCAGTGAAGACCACGCCCGACTGATCAGCCTGATGGAGGGCGTGGAGGACATCCCCGAAGTAGTGATGTCCGCCGGCCTGCCCTGGGACTGGGAGTCATTTCCGGACTATCTCGACCGCCTGGACGCACGCCAGTTCGACATGGACGTGGCCACACAGGTTCCCCATGCTCCGCTTCGGCTCTACGTGATGGGCGACCGCGCCCTGGCCCGTGAGCCGGCCACCACCGACGAGGTGACCACGATGCGCTTCCTCGCCCAACAGGCGGTATTGGCCGGGGCCCTCGGATTCTCGACGTCAAGAAGCCTCAACCATCGCGCTTCGGACGGTACCGTTACGCCCAGCCTGGCTGCCGAATCTGGCGAACTGGTGGGCATCGCCGATGGCCTCGGCGAGGTGAACATGGGTGTCTTGCAGGTCATCTCTGACTTCGACGACGTGGACGCCGAGTTCTCCATCCTCCGCCAGATGGTCGAGACCTCCGGGCGACCGATGTCAACGTCACTGATCCAGTTCCACCATGTCCCGGACCGCTGGCGCCGCGTGCTGGACCTCATCGAGTCAGCAAGAGCAGACGGGGTGGATATCACCGGTCAGGTCAGTGGTCGTCCCATCGGTCTCATCCTCGGCTTCGACGTGGCGCGGAACCCGTTCATGGCCACGGACAGCTACCTCGAAATCGCCGACTGGGCCGATCCAGAGCGGCGGCGAGAGCTGATGACACCCGAACGTCGTCGTCGGATCCTCTCGGAGTTTCCTGGGGGGGCACGAGGACCGGCCGCGGCGATGATGTCGGACTTCGCCCTGATGTATGACTACGACAATCCTGATGGCTATGAGCCATCGGCCAGCCAGAGCATGCTGTCCCGAGCCAATGCGCTAGGAGTCGACCCAGCGGCCCTCACCTACGACCATCTAGCCGGGGGTGGCCTGCTCTACGTGCCCGCCGCCAACTTCTCCGGCAACAGCATCGCCGCCGTTGAGGCCATGCTGGCCAGTGAATCGACGATCCTTGGCCTCGGCGACGGTGGCGCCCACTGCGGCATCATCTGCGACGCCAGTCTGCCCACCTACATGCTCGAGCGCTGGTCCGATCTACGCGGAGGACCCATGCCGGTCGAGTCAGTGGTGAAGGCACTGACCTCGGACGCGGCATCAGCCGTGGGGCTCCATGACCGGGGACATTTGCGGGTCGGGCACCGAGGGGATCTGAATGTGATCGATCCCGGTCGCCTCCACCTCCGCCGACCCGAGTTGGTTCGCGACCTCCCCGAGGGAGGTGGCCGACTAGGTCAGCCGGCCACCGGCTACGACGCCACCATCGTCGCCGGGCAAGTCACCTACCGCCATGGCTCGCCGACCGGTGCACTTCCCGGCCGACTGGTGCGGGGAGCCAGGCCAGCCCCCGCCTGACCGGTTTCGTTCGATAGCAATTCCTGCACCCGCACACCTGCGGACTGGACCGCCCGGTCATCCTCAGGCAATCACCCCTTCAATCTTCAGCTCGAGCATCGTGTCGGTGTCGTAGTCGATGCTGGAGAGGATCTCCTCGCAGTGTTCGTTGAACTCCGGCGCGCGCTTCGGCGGTGCCGGACTGCCACCGAACTGCACCGGTGTCGTGACCAACTGGAACGGGACTCCAGCGGCGGTCTGCGTCTCGCCAATGTAGCCATTGGCCTCCACCTGAGGATCGGTGGCAACCTCCAGGCTGTCCTGGGCGAACGACCACTGCCCCTCGAAGTCGGCCAATCGTTCCCTCCACTCGGCCAGCGCCGCCGAAGCAAAGACCTCGGTCAGGATCTCCCTCGCAGCGGTGGCGTTGGCGGCCAGAAGGTCATGCGACGTAAACCGCTCGTCGCTGATGAGATCCTCACGGCCAATGGCCCGACAGGCGCCGGGCCAGTAGTGGAACCCTTGGAGACAGGTGAGGGCCAAGTACCGGCCGTCTTCGGTCTTGTAGGTACCGACGAGCGGATTGGCGGGACCTCCCCCGCCCCCTCCGCCGGAGGTGGGCGGCGGACGCCACGGAAACTGCATCTGGAGCGAGAGGGCCACGGCTGGGCTCATCGCCCACAGTCCGACACCGAGTAGGGACACATCGACCGAGGTCGCCTCGCCGGTGCGCTCTCGGTGAAACAGGGCTCCCATGATCCCACCGGCGATGGTCATGCCTCCGATGGAGTCCCCGTAGCCGGGGGCCGGTTGCATCGTCAGGTTCTCGGCGTCCGGCGGGGTGCACCCCATTGCGCTGGCCCCACGGCACCAGTAGCTGAGGAAGTCGTAGCCGCCCCGGTCGGCGTCGGGACCGCGCTCACCACCTCCTGTTCCAGCCACATAGATGATATTGGGGTTGTGGGCCCGGATGTCCTCGATCTCCATGTGGAGCTTCTTACGGACGGCGGGGAGCTTGTTGGTCAGGAAGACGTCACAGGTGGCGGCGAGCTTGTAGACCAGCTCGACGCCCTTCTCGGTGGTTAGGTCGACACCGATGCTCTTCTTCCCTCTGTTGGAGTGCTCAAGGAGCACGTGCACGTCTCCGCCCATCGACATCACTCCGCTGGAAGCGAGCCCGCGCATGGCGTCGCCGCGCTCGACATGCTCGATCTTGATCACCTCGGCACCCCAGTCGGCTAACACGGCCGAGGCGGCCGGGACAAAGGTGTGCTCGGCAACTTCGAGGATGCGCACACCCTGCATGATGTCTGTCATTGAACCCTCCCTACCGTCGGCGTCGAACGACGGACAGGGACGTTCTAGCAGGTGGAGACTGATTCAATCGAAGCGGCGACCGGGCTCCACTAGGCCGAGTGCTCGGCAATCAGCAGCTCGCTCGCCTCCCACAGCCGCCGGGCCGCCTCCCTGTCCGAGCCCACCTCGGTGAGAGGGACCAGCCGGCTCCGCGAGAAGTAGCCACCTGTCACCCCTTCGGCCTCCGGGGAGGTGGCCAGGAACACCGAGGTCCGGCAGCCTTCGGCCGGACTCATCGGTTCGGGCAGCGGACCGAGCGAATCCTCGATCCCGCCCGAGCCCCCCGGCATAGCCACCGCTCGGGCCCGGTCCTCGGGTCGGGTCTGGCCCAGGGCCGTGGCGACGTAGCCCGGGTTGAGGGCGTTGACGGTGATCCCGCAGCCAGCCAGGCGCTCGGCCAACACCAGGCTGAAGTAGATGTTGGCCAGCTTCGACTCGGCATAGACCCGGAGCGAGTGGAACTCCCGCTCGTGCTGCAGATCATCGAAGCAGATTCCCTGCGGCGCGGCGCGGTAGGCATTCGAGGACACCACGACCACCCGGCTGGGGGCACCGGCCGACAGTGGTTCGAGGAGCAGGTGGGTGAGTAGGGCGTGGCCCAGGTGGTTCACTCCGAACGTCGCCTCGAAGCCTTCAGCGGTCTCCCACCGACGACCGTCGGGAGCCAGGCCGGCGTTGTTGATCAGGACGTCCAGCCGCTCGTACCGGTGGAGGAAGGCGTCGGCGAATGACCGAATCGAGGCGAAGGAGGCCAGGTCGAGCGGAAGGACGACCACCCGCCCGTTGCCCGTCCGGCCCCGGATGCTGGCTTCTGCCGCCGCCCCCCGACCGGGATGGCGAGCCGTGATGATCACCTCGGCCCCCAGGGAGGCCAGAGCGACCGCGGTCTCCAGACCGATCCCGGAGTTTCCACCGGTGACCAGGATGGTTGCTCCGGTCAGGTCGTTGGTGTCCATCGCCCTGTCGCCCTGGCCCTCAGAAGTACTCGGGGTCGACCCAGTCGGGGAACACGTCCGGAAGGCCGCTCGACGGCCGACCAGTGAAGTGGGCCGGGCGCTTCTCGAGGAACGACAGGACACCCTCGCGGGCGTCGGGTCCCGCTCCGGTGGCGTAGACCGCTCGGGAGTCTGCCCGGTGGGCGGCCATCGGATGCTCAGCGCCGAGCAGTCGCCAGAGCATCTGACGGGTCAGAGCGACCGAGACCGGGGCGGTCGTGGCGATCTCCGAGGCCAGGGCCACGGCTGCATCCAGCAGTTCGCCCCCGGGGTGGACACTTCGGACCAGACCGCCAGCGAGGGCCTCCTCCGCATCGAACAGGCGGCCCGTGTACAGCCACTCTGCGGCCTGGGCCACCCCGACCAATCGCGGGAGGAACCAGGTCGACGCCCCTTCGGGGACGATACCCCGGCGGGTGAAGACGAATCCGAAACGGGCGCTCTCGGAGGCCATGCGAATGTCGGTCGCCAGAAGGAGGGTGGCCCCCATACCTACGGCCGCGCCGTTGACCGCCGAGATCACCGGCTTGATGCAGTCGAACAGGCGCAGGGTGATCCGACCACAGCCGTCCCGAGGTGCCTGCGCCGAGGAGACTCGCTCAGCTCCGACGGCGTCACCGCTCCGGGCGTCGTCGTAGTCGAAGGTCTGTGCGCCCGAGGACATGTCCGCTCCGGCGCTGAACGCCCTTCCCGCCCCGGTGAGGATGGCGACACGAACTCCATCGTCCCGGTCTATTTCGTCAATGGCAGCCAATAGCTCGTCCACCATGCGAGCCGTGAAGGCGTTCAGATGGTCCGGCCGGTTGAGGGTAATGGTGGCGATCCCCTCGGCCGATGAGTACTGGATCTCCTCGAACTCCATGCCTGCTCCTCATCGTGGGCTCTTCTGCTGACACGGGACCCTATCGCCGAGCTGACAGCCGGACCCCGCTGGCCTGGGCCGGGAGCCAAGTCCCCGCCGTTTCGTGGACATTTAGTAGGACGTAGTAGTAATATCGGAGAGTGCAGTGCTTCCCCGCCCCGTCGTGGCACAGTTTCCCGCTGGCCGAGGCATGACCGAGCTCCATCGCCCGGTGCACCCGGTCAGGTTCGTGACGGCGGCGAGCCTGTTCGATGGTCACGACGCAGCCATCAACATCATGCGGCGGCTCCTGCAGTCCCAGGGCGCCGAGGTCATCCACCTAGGTCACAACCGATCGGTCGACCAGGTTGTGAAAGCCGCCATCGCCGAGGACGTCCAGGGGGTGGCCATCAGCTCCTACCAGGGCGGCCACATGGAGTACTTCCGGTACCTGGTCGACCGACTGCGCGACGAGGGCCGGAGCGACGTCAAGGTGTACGGCGGAGGCGGCGGAGTCATCGTGCCCTCGGAGATCGAGGAACTCGAGGCCTACGGCGTGCAACGCATCTTTTCGCCGGCCGACGGCCAGCGGCTCGGTCTCGAGCGCATGATCAATCAACTCATCGAGGAGTGTGACCTCGATCTGTCCACCGATCCACCGCGCTCGGTCGAAGCACTGGAGACTGGCGACCACCTGACCTTGGCCCGGTGGATCACCTGCATTGAGAACGGCGCCCTCGACAGGTCGGTGGCCGAGTCGCTGCAGACCCGCTTCGAGCACAGCCGACCGCCCGTGCTCGGGATCACGGGAACCGGGGGCTCGGGTAAGTCGTCCATGACCGACGAGTTGATCCAGCGGTTCCGACTCGATCAAGAGGACAAGATGGACATCGCCGTGCTGGCCGTCGACCCCACCCGTCGCCGGGGCGGGGGCGCTCTCCTCGGGGACCGCATCCGCATGAATGCCATCGACGCCCCCGGCATCTACTTCCGCTCCCTGGCCACCCGAGGATCCACGTCCGAACTGCCGGACCAACTCCCCTTGGTGGTGGCGGCGTGTGCCGCGGCCCGCTTCGACCTGATCATCGTGGAGACCCCCGGCATCGGCCAGGGCGACGCGGCCGTCACTGACATCGCCGACGTATCGCTCTATGTGATGACCCCCGAATACGGCGCCGCCTCTCAGCTCGAGAAGATCGACATGCTCGAGCTCGCCGATGTGGTGGCCATCAACAAGTTCGACCGCCGGGGGGCCGACGACGCCTTCCGGCAGGTATGCCGACAATGGGGTCGCGACCACCGGGGCGCCGCCGATGCCGCGGGGTCGGAGCCGGTGTTCGGGACAATCGCCTCGCGGTTCAACGATGACGGGGTCTCCGCCCTGTTCCACCACCTGAAGGGACAGCTGATCATCGAGGGACTAGTTGCCAGCGAGGGGGTGTTGCCACCGGCGGTTGGCCGGCAGTCGACCCATGCTTCGGCCATCGTCCCCGCCAACCGTCGCCGGTACCTGGCCGAGATCGCCGAGACCGTGCACGGCTATCACGCCACCAGTCAGCGACTGGCCGAAGATGCCCGGCACACCGACCAGGTGGCCGGCGCCTTGTCCCTCGCCCGCCAGCGCGGCGTCGACACTGGTGGCCTGGCGGGTCTCGCCGAGCAGATGGAGGCCGACCGAGATCCCGAGGTTCGCCGGCTGTTGGAGGAGTGGGGCCGCCTACGCGCCACGCTGAGCTACGACGGCGACGAAGGACCCACCGGCGCGCAGCCTGCCCTGTGGCGGACCTCCCTCTCGGGTACCCGCATACCCCGGGTGGCCCTGCCCCGAATCACCGACCACGGGGAGCTGGTGCGCTGGCTTCGGGCCGAGCATCTTCCCGGGCACTTCCCGTTCACCGCCGGCGTGTTCCCGTTCAAGCGTGACGGAGAGGATCCGGCGCGAATGTTCGCCGGAGAGGGTGACGCCTTCCGCACCAACCGTCGCTTCCACCTGCTGGCCGAGGGCCAGCCGGCCACGCGGCTGTCCACCGCGTTCGACTCGGTGACGCTCTACGGCTTCGACCCCGACGAGCGTCCCGACATCTACGGAAAGATCGGCACCTCGGGAGTGTCCATCGCCACCCTTGACGACATGAAATCCCTATTCGACGGGTTCGATCTGTGTGATCCCACCACTTCGGTGTCGATGACCATCAACGGCCCGGCCCCAACCATCCTGGCCATGTTCCTGAACACCGCCATCGATCAGCGGCTCGACCGCTTCGAAGCCGAGCACGGCCGACCGGCCAGGGGCGACGAGACCGGTGCTGTCGCTGCCGAGGTCCTGAGCACTGTCCGAGGCACCGTCCAGGCCGACATCCTGAAGGAGGACCAGGGCCAGAACACCTGCATCTTCTCCACCGAATTCTCCCTCGGCGTGATGGCCGACATGCAGGCGTGGTTCATCGACCACAACGTCCGCAACTTCTACTCGGTGTCCATCTCCGGCTACCACATCGCCGAAGCCGGGGCTAACCCGGTGACCCAGTTGGCCTTCACCCTGGCCAACGGCTTCACCTACGTTGAGTCCTACCTGGCCCGGGGTATGGACGTCGACGACTTCGCCCCCAACCTCTCGTTCTTCTTCTCCAACGGCATGGATCCCGAGTACACCGTCATCGGTCGGGTGGCCCGCCGCATCTGGGCCATCGCCATGAAGGAGCGCTATGGGGCCAATGAACGCTCCCAGAAGCTGAAATACCACGTCCAGACCTCCGGCCGGTCGCTCCACGCCCAGGAGATGGCGTTCAACGACATCCGCACCACTCTGCAGGCCCTGTGTGCCATCTACGACAATGCCAGCAGCCTCCACACCAACGCCTACGACGAGGCCGTGACCACCCCCACCAATGAGTCGGTCCGTCGGGCCCTGGCCATCCAGATGATCATCAACAAGGAGTGGGGCCTCAGCCTCAACGAGAACCCGCTCCAGGGAAGCTTCATCGTCGAGGAGCTCACCGAACTCGTCGAGGAGGCAGTCCTCGACGAGCTGGACCGCATCAGCGAGCGCGGTGGTGTGCTGGGGGCCATGGAAAACGGCTACCAGCGGGGCCGGATCCAGGACGACTCCATGCTCTACGAGCACAAGAAGCACGACGGGTCGCTGCCCATCGTAGGGGTGAACACCTTCACGAGCCCTGCCGAGGAAGGAGGTCCGACCGAGCCCATCGAACTGGCCCGCTCCACCGAGGAAGAGAAGCGGCGACAGCTGGATCGGCTGCGCGACTACCAGAGCCGGCACGGACTCGATCGGCACGAGGCATTGGACGCACTCCGCCGTACAGCACTGGAGGGTGGCAACGTCTTTGCCGAGCTCATGGCAACGGTGCGCCACGCCACGCTGGGCGAGATCACCGGCACCCTCTTCGAGGTGGGCGGGGCCTACCGCCGGAACGTCTGAACGAGACCCTGTGGGCCGGTCATCCCGACTCGAGCGCAGCGCCGATCCGGGCCGTGAGGGAGCCACGAGCGGTGGCCATCGACGGCCCGTACCAGGTGAGATCCCGGCCCGACACCACCAGCGAGCGGATGCCGGCGAACGCGTCCGGGCCGTCCTCGGCGCTAAAGGAGTAGGGCTCGTCGGGCAGCAGGACCAGATCCGGCTCGCAGTCGATCAGGTCGGCGAGAGCAACCTTCGGATACCGGTCCGTGCTTCCTGCAAAGAGGTGCCGGAGTCCCAAGCGCCCCACCATGTCTCCGGCGAAGGTCTGGGAGCCCAATACCATCCAGGGATCCCGCCAGATCGGCACCACCACCCGCAGCGCCGGGAGTCCGGGAGGACGCCCCCACTCGACTGTGGCCTCCCGCAACCACTGCGGCTCGTCGACAACGAGGACGTCGACCAGAAGTCGACGGAGCGTCGAGAGGGCCTGGTCGACCGACTCGGCCACGGTCACCCACACGGGTACGCCTGCAGCTCGGAGCCGTTCCACATCGACCCGCCGATTCTCCTCCTGGTTGGCCACCACCAGGTCGGGTTGGAGCTCGGCGATGGCCTTGTGGTCAGGGTTCTTCGTCCCGCGCACACGGGCCACATCGAGATCGGGTGGGTGGGTGCACCAAACGGTGGCGCCAACCAGCCGGTCCGGTACGGAGGTGGCCAGGGCCTCGGTCAGCGAGGGCACGAGGGAGACCACCCGGCTGGGTGGGCGGTCCAGCCGCACGACGTCACCACGGTCGTCCTCGAGGGTCAGTGCGGTCATCGTCGTCCCCAGCGTATCCATGCTCCGCACTCCAGATCGGCTGGGTAGCGACGAGTGCCCCGCCCACCTCTCTCGTTCGACCCCATTGACGAGGCCCGATCCCAATGGTCGGTTCGGTGGCAACCAGACGTCAGTGACGCCATGGCTGCGGCCACCTCCATCATGCGGGCCCAGCAGGTAGTGCTGGCTGCCGTGGACGGTGCGCTCCGACCGTTCGGGCTGACCTTCGCCCGCTACGAAGGCCTTGTGCTCCTCCTCCACAGCCGCGAGGGAGTGCTCCCGCTCGGGAAGATGGGGCAGCGCCTCATGATCCATCCGACCAGCGTGACCAACATCATCGACCGCCTCGAGCGGCAGGGACTGGTGCGGCGCCTGCCCCATCCCACCGACGGCCGGACCACCCTGGCCGAGCTGACCGACGAGGGCCGCTCACTGGCCGAGCGGGCCACCGCAGCGGTGAATCAGGTGGCCTTCGGCCTCGCCGGACTGAGCACGGCCGATCTCCGAAGCCTCATGCGGATCATCCGGAAGCTGCGCATCTCGGTAGGCGACTTCCAGGCCTGATCCCTCCCGGTCGCGGCCCAGGCAAACGACTTCTGCACGGGATCGGCGGGTTGGGACGAGAAGCGTCCCCGTCGCACTGCACCATGCCCGGCCTGCGCGCACCCAACTCGTGGTGTCACCGGGGCGACGCTCACTCCGTGAGCTGGCCCCGGACCACCTTGCCCAGGGCGTTGCGGGGCAGTGCCTCGATCACATGGACCACGCGGGGCCGCTTGTAGGGGGCCAGCGTGTGAGCGGTGAACACGGCCAACTCCTCGACCGAGGGGGCGCGGCCGTCGGCCACGATCCATGCTGTCACCACCTCGCCCCATTCCGCCGACGGGGTGCCGGTCACAGCTACTTCGGCGACACCGGGGTGAGCGCCCAGCACTTCCTCGACCTCGGTGGGATACACGTTGAACCCTCCTGAGATGATCAGGTCCTTGGACCGTCCCCTGATGGTCAGGTAGCCATCCGACTCCTCCCCCAGGTCTCCGGTCCGGAACCAGGACGTGCCTCCGTCCTCGGCCGTCACGAACACCTCCGCGGTGGCTTCGGGCCGTCGCCAATACCCGTCAAAGACGTTGGGGCCGCGCACGAGGATCTCGCCGTCGTCCGCCAGACGAACCTCCACGCCGGGGAGTGGGAATCCCACCGTGCCCACGCGTCGCTCGCCCTCAACCGGGTTGGAGACGTTCATCAGCGTTTCGGTCATGCCATAGCGTTCGAGGACGACGATGCCGGTGGCCGACCGCACCTCGGCGTGCAGCTCGCCCGAGAGTGGCGCTGATCCCGACACGCACAGACGGAGGCCGGACAGACGACCGATCCGGCCCGAATCGACCAGTCGGTGGTACATGGTCGGCACCCCGAAGAACAACGAGGCCTGGTGGTCCTCAGCCGCGTCGGTGGCGCTGACCGGGTCGAACCCGGGCATGAGAACGGCCGAGGCGCCGACCAGCAGTGTGCCGTAGGCGCCGACCGCCAACCCGTGGGCATGGAAGATGGGAAGGCAGTGGATGAGCCGGTCCTCGGACGTCCACCGCCACGCCGCTGTCACCGACACCGTGGCCGCCAGGAGGTTCCGGTGTCGTAGAACGGCTCCCTTGGGCATGCCGGTCGTGCCCGACGTAAAGCAGATCAGAGCAGGGTCGTCCGGCCGGGCCCCGTCGAGGACCCCCGGATCGCCGTCGGGAAGGTCCAACTCGGGTCCGCAGACCACGATGCTCGAGGGCGCGGCACGCCGCACCCACTCGGCCTGGTCCGGTCGGGTGACGATGGCCGCTGACGCCCCCGTGTCGGTAACCATGTGACTGAGCTCACGTTCCGAGTAGGCCGTATTGGCCGGTACCACCACCAGACCGGCCCGCAACGCGCCCACGTGGGCCACCAACGCAGCCACCGATGATGGCGTCGACCACACCACCCGGTCGCCCGGCGTCAGGCCGGCAGACCGAAGCCGCCCAGCGGCCCGACGGGTGGCCTCCTCGAATTCCTCCCCACTCCACCACCGGCCCACCGGGTGGTCTCCGGAGGCAACCGCCCCGGGCCGGCCGGACTCCAGCCAGAGCGGGGCGGAAGGAGCCTCGGCCCAGCGCCGGGCCCAGGCCCGCAGCAAGGTGCCCTCTGAGGCGAGGTCACCCCCGGCTCGGCGGTGGCCCGGTGGCAGATGGTCGCCCCATGGGCGCAGTGTCACAAGGTGGGGGGTGGGTCGTCGGGCGCCGGGGGGGCCGAACTCATCCTCCGTTGGCGGCAGCCATGTAGGTTCGGCAGGGCTCGCCCCGCAGGGACGGACAGGCCGGTTGGGCGTCGGGCACGGTGACGCCATTCACCGCCGACAGGACCAAGGCCGAAGGGTGTCCGGCTCCGAGTCCGAGGGTATCGGTGACCGAGCCACCGGTCGGATAGGTGGCGAACTGCCAGGCCGGCCGGTCGCCACCCGGGGCGGTGATCGAGACCCGGATCCTCGAGCCGGTCCGGAAGGCGTACGCGAAGGGCAGGATGGGGATCCGCACCTCGGTGAACCGTCCTGCGGGCAGCGGGTCGGCCGCCGCATAGGTGGGAACCGGATCGGTGGCCGTAGACGCCCACCAGTTGAGGTCCCGATCGCTGGCCCTCAGTTCCCCGGTCTGGACGAACAGCTCCTTCCCATCCGGACGCACCTCGGAGATAGTGGCCTGCAGATCAGTGTCGGCCGCCGTGCTCTGGACCCAGACATTCAGGCTGGCCGGACCCACCGCCACCAAGTTCTGGGCCAGTGGCGCGGAGATGAACCCCAGCCCGTCGGTGCCCTGGGCCGGGACCCACTGGTACGGCGGGAGAGCAGCCCACGCGTTCCCGGTGGGCAGATCGTCCGCCGGTCGTGCCGACGGATCCGGTTGGAACGAGACGGTGGCCGAAGGTGCCGAGTTCGGCGAGAGCGACCCGGCGGCCCCCAAGTTGAAGGTGGTCGGCGTGGCCTGCGGTGGTGGCCACGCGGTGTAGTCCTGACTCCAAACCGGCTGCATAGCTCCGGCTCCGGCGCTCCCACCGCCGTTGTCGAACAGGACCCGCACCCGAGGCTGTTGTTCGAAGGCAGCCCGGGCGGCGGCCAGATTGGGTTCGTTGGTGTATGCCACCGGGTCGACGGGTCCAGATGGCGCACCGGCCGCCTGACCGTAGATCAGCGGCGCCACGAAGCCCAGTGTGGGCGATGCGGTAGGCACCTGGTCAGCCACATAGAGGTCGAGGAACTCCAGCCAACGAGTGATGGCACCTGGCCCCAACGAGTCGATGTGTGTGCCGTTGGTGATGGTGGCCCAGACCTGGGGATCGTGAGCCAGGGCCCCGATGATGGCCGGCCATTGGCCCCCCGTCTGTTCGTCCTGGAAGGCACCGGAGACGAAGACCGGAACGTTGACCCATCTGGCCCACGTGGCCGGGGCCCGCTGCTCGTACAGTGAGGGCACGTAGTGACTGGCCTGGCTGAGCAGGGTCTGGATGTTCTGTGTCTGGCTGTGGAGTGCCTGATTGGCCAGGCACTGCCGGTCCCCCTGCTGGATGAGGGCCTTGGCGTAGGCCTGGCCGCCCGCCGGGGCCGGGGCGGCATCGGCCTGGCGCTGGGCGAGCCACGACGCGGCGAAGCCGTTGTTGAACATGCCACCGGGGAAGCCGGTGGAGTAGAGGTCGTCGGTCAGGCTCATGGGGGCGATGGCGGCGAGGCCCGGAGGTCGGGTCCCGGCCACGAACATCTGGGAGATCCCCGAGAAGGAGATGCCCACCATGCCGACCTTGTGATTGGCCACCCACGGCTGGGCCGCGGCGATCTGGACGGCGTCGTAGCCGTCGTAGGTGGTGGGCAGATCGAAGAGGTCGAATGCCCCGCCCGAGCAGCCCGTTCCCCGCATCTGGAGACTGATGGTGGCGAAGCCGAGCACAGGAGCGAGGAGCGATCCGACGATGGTGGCCGAGTCGGGCACGAGTGGGTCTGACATGGTCTCCCCGTTGAGGCCCAACTCAGCATCGAGCAGGCTGTGGGGAGCGGCGATGGCATAGCCCGACTCCTCGATGACGGTGGGAAACGGCCCGTCGGCCAGGGTCTTGCCGGGAGGCAACCGCACGGTGGCGGCCAGCGAGACCCCGTCTCGCATGGTGATGTAGTTCAGCCCCTCGACCAGTTGCTGGCCCGAGTAGAACGAATCCGGTGGGGTTTCGTGCGGGGAGAGGACCTGAAAGCGGGGCGTGGAGGCGACCACCTGGCCGGCTACGGTCCGGAATGTATAGGCCGGCCCGGGACGCACGTTGCGGATGATGAGGCTTCCCTGACTGTCGATCGTGCCGCTGCCCACCTGGCGCCGGTCACCGTTCACCAGGAAAGCCGTGGTGCCCGGCGTCCCGCCGAGCAGATAGGCCTGGTCGATCGAGCCGTGCCCCGTGAAACTGGCCACGGTAGTGGGCGGTGGAACCCGCGGCGGACCGTCGTCACCCCCGGCGGCCGCACCCGAAGGCCTCGCCGACATGGCGGTCAACAGTGAGGCCAGCACGACCGTCACCACCCCGAGCTGTCCCCACCGTCGAGCCTGTCTCACATGTCCCCCTCTGGTATTCCTGGGCGTCGAGCCGAACGCCATGGTAGTCAGGAGCGTGACCGCCCATCACGTGGGCCGTAACTCCCTCATTCCGACCGGCTTGGTAGGCGGCGGCGGTTGAGCCGGGAGAACATGGTCCGCTGGGCCGAGTACAGCTTGGGAAACTGTTGGAAGAGGTGGTCATAGGCCGCCCGGTTGGCCGGGTCCGGTCGGAACACCCGTTCCACCTCGATCAGGCCGCGCACCTCGGAGGGCCGGACCGCTCCGAGGGCCATGCCGGCAAAGACAGCCGCCCCCCGTAGATTGGCCAGCAGTGGTGCCTCAACCCGCTCGATGGTCCGGTCCATCACATCGGCGTGGATCTGGCACCACAGGGCTGACTGGGCGCCGCCACCCACCATGCGCAGGGGACCGAGCCGACGCCGGGCGAACCGCTCCACTGCTTCGTGGAGCCACCGGTTGTTGAAGGCCACACCCTCCAGGACGGCCCGGCAGAGATCGGCCCGCCCGGTGGTCAAGGAGAGGTTGTGAAATCCAGCTCGCGCGTGCCGATCGTCAACTGGCGACCGCTCGCCCCGTAGCCACGGGGTGAACAGCACGTTGGCCGCCCCGGGCGCCGCCGAGGCGGCCAGGGAAGTGGCGGCTTCGAAGTCGGGCCGGCCGGAGCTGTCGACCAGGCCCGGCACGACGCCACACAGCCAGTCGAGGCAGGCACCCCCGGTCTCATGGTTGTCGGCTATCAGGTAGCCCCCCGGCCCCAGCCCGGGGACGCTGGCCACCTGCCGGATGGCATCGGTCTTCTTGAACGGCACCGGGGCGCCGATCCAGGCGCTAGTGCTCACGGCCAGATGGGCCTCGTAGTCGAGCACCGCACCGGCACCGCAGGCTGCGGAGTGGAGGTCGGGCGTGCCCGTGACGACCTTCACGCCAGGCGGAAGCCCGAGCTCTGCGGCTACGCCGGGACGTACCGTGCCGATCACCGACCCGGTGCGCCGGAGGGGTGGAAGCCGCCTCGGGTCTACCCCCGAGCGGCGCACGAGCACCGGGTCGTAGCCCAGTCCGTGGGGGTGGCGGTTGTCGGTGAGCCAGGCGCCGATCATGGAGGCGGGTGAAGCGGCCGCCACACCGGTGAAGCACATGGACAGGTAGTCGACGGGCTCGAGGAACCAGCGGGCTGTGGGCCCAACGGAACGGACCGACTCGTCGGCCTGCAGGAACCGCATGTGGCCGATGGGGTCAGTTCCCGAGGGGGAGGGGGCACCACCCGACCGCCTGATCCACGCCAGAGCGGCCAGGGGCGAGTAGCCAAAAACGGGTCCGGCGATGATCTCCCGGGACCAGGGCGCTCCGCGGGCGTCCATCCACAGGACGCACTCACCAACCGGCCGACCCAGATGGTCGACCGGGACCGTACTGGCCCACTGGCCGGTCACACTGACGGCCACCACCTGGGACGGGGGCACGGCTCCCGAGGCCAACCCTTGAGTCGCCGCCTCTCGGACCAGCTTCCACCACCCGGTGGCGTCCTGGGTGGCGGACTCCCCGTCCCCGTGGGTCGAGAGTGGTGCATGCTCGTACCAGGCGATCCCCCCGCCCAGCGAGACCAGGCCGACCTTTAGTCCACTGGTCCCGAGATCCACGGCCAGTGCAAACTGCTCGTCCGTCGGGTGGGACTCGCCGTCCTTCACCGCGGCGGCACTTGGCGTAGGCCAGGTCGGCCCCCTTGACCTGGTCTGCCCTCTCGGGGAGCGCTCACCGCCCGAACGCTATCCCCCGGACGACCCGCGGACGCCCCCGGGAGCCAGCACCCGCCCGTTGCCTTAACCGCGTTCCGTGCCATACCATGCTGAGTGGGTGCTCTGAGTGGTTCGGCCACCACTCGTAGAGGGCGGCTCACCATGTAATTTCCACTGTGCAAGTGATCCAGCAGGGGCAAGGGCTGCTTCAAGTGCAAAGCCATCTCGTAGTAGCAGATCCACGGCTGATGGGCGGCCGCGTCCGCTCGTCGACCGGTCCCGGTGGACAGGGTGCCCGGCCGTGACCGGGGCCCCCGTCGCGTCTCCGGATCGCCGCTCCCGCGGATCGGGTGGTCCTCGACTGTTTGAGCGGGCCCCGTTCCTCGACGAGTTCGAGGCCCTCTTCACGGGGTCTCTGGTCGTACCGAGCCACTGCATCGCCATCGAAGGATCGGGGGGATCAGGCCGGACCGCTCTCATCAACGCGGCAGCCGATCTGGCCAGCCGGGCGGGCTGCCTCGTGCTGCGGGCCAAGGGCGGCGAGGTGGAGCGGCAGACCCCGTATGCCGTGCTGGGACGGCTCGTCGAGTCGGCCGAGGCCTTGGCCGCAGACGACGAGTCCACACAGGAGCAGGCCCGTACGATCGAGCAACTGCTGGGCGATCGCCAGGGTCTGCCCGCCGACCCTGCACAGATCGCCTCCCTATTCCACCGCTTGGTGCTTCGGCTCCGCCGGGCGGCCCCCGTGCTCCTCGCCATCGACGACGCCGACCGGGCCGATCCGGACACCCTGGACGCCCTCCGCTATTTGGTCCGCCGTCTCGACCATCAGCAGATCTGGTCGGTGGTGAGCGCCCGCCCTTTGCATCCCGGTGTCGGCCTACGACCCATCGATGGGCTGCTCACCGAGCCCGACACCCGCCTGTTCGTCCTCGAGCCTCTGCAGGCGGCCAGCGTGGAGGCCATCCTGGCCGGCTTCTTCGAAGAGGAGCCTGACCCCGAGTTCGTAGCCAGATACACCGTGGCCACCGGAGGATCGCCATTCTTGCTGAAGGCCCTCCTTCCCTCCCTACTCAGAAACGGCGTGCGTCCATCTGCCGGCCTGGCCGGCTCGATCGAACAGGTCCGGGCCCCGAAGGTCACCCAGTACGTGCTGGGCCGGTTCAGCCAGCTACCGGAAGGTGCAGTCGACTTCCTGCGTGCCTGCACCGTTCTCGGCGAGTCCGCCGATCCCCTGGTGGCCCGCGAGCTGGCCCACGTCGACGCCGCGACCGCCGAGCGGTCGGCCGAGGCCGCAGAAGAGGCCGAGCTCCTGCACCCGGGCCGGCCGTCCCGTTTCACGTCCCCTGTCATCCGCTGGGCCGTGTACTACGACATCCCGAGGGCCCAACGGTCCGAGCTCCACGCTGAAGCCGCCGGGCTCCTCGAGGCCAACGGTGCCGACGAAGCTCTTGTGGCCGAGCACCTGCTGGCCACCGAGGTGGTGGGGTCCACGGTGATCGCCCAGTGGCTACACCGGCTCGGTCGACGGGCGCTGGCCACAGGGTCGAGTGACCTCGCCCTTCGCTGTCTCGATCGAGCGGTGACCGAGTACCCAGTCGCCGAGCGCCGCAGCGACCTCTACCTCGACCTGGCCGCCGCGGAGCTGGCCGGGCGGGGGGCATCGGCACTGGCCCACCTCCAGCAGGCCATGGAGCTGAACGGGTCCGATGGACCGGCCCTGGTCCGGGTGGCACTCGACCTCTACAGCCGCGTCAGCACAGATCCGACCCTGACCGCAGAGGCGCTCGCGGTGCTCGAAGGTCTGCACTCCCGGCTCGGACAGGTCGAACACGACCTCCGCATCGAGTTGGAGCTGATGCTGGCTTCGGCGCTCACCCGGCCCGACCAGCGGACCGAATGCCTGGACCGGCTACGCGACCTGTTGGCCGAGCCGGGAGGGGAGGAGACGGCGATGACCCGGCTGGCCCGGTCCGCAGTGACCCTCGGTGACGTGCTGTCCTCCACCGTACTCAGGGTGGACGACGTGGCGGCCGCGCTCGAGCAGCTCATCGACGTGGACCAGCTGGTGAGCGACGATCCCCTGATGGGACGGGTGCAGACCACCGTCCTGTTCGGGTTGCTCTGCGCCGACCGTTTCGCTGCCGTGGACGAGTTGCTCAAAGCGGCGCAGGCCCGCCGGGCTGCTGGCGACCCTCACCTGGTCGGGGAGCGACTCCGCGTCCTGTCGGTCCTGTCCCTGCTGTGGCAGGGGTCCCTGGTGGAAGCAGACGAGCAGTGCACCCGGAGCTCCGAGGCTCGGAACGTGGCCACCCGCACAGGGGACCCGCGGTCCGTCACCGGGCACGTCGACATCCTCGTGCAGCAGGGCCGGATCGAGGAGGCCGAGCGACTGGCCCACTCGACGGACCCGGACCAGCTTGAGCCCTCCCTGTTCGGTGCCCTATCGCAGATCGAGCTCGGGCGACTGCTGGCGGCCCGGGGCGACTCCGAGCAGGCGGTCCGGCTCTTCGAGGCGGCCGGTGACACCGCGGCGCAGGCCGGAATCGTCAATCCCGCCATGGTGCCCTGGCGCGCCGAGACCGTTGTGGCCCTGGTCGACCTGGGCGAGTGGCAACGGGCGGCACGGCTGGCCGAAGAGAACCTGCTCCTCGCCAGAACGTTCGGCGCGGCCCGGACCACCGGCATCGCGCTCCGTGCCGCCGCGGCGGCCGCCCCCAACCTGGCCACCCGCACCGAGCTGCTCTCCGAAGCGGTCGAGGTGCTGAATGCGTCACCGGCCCGGCTCGAGTGGGCCCGTGCCCTGGTCGACCTGGGGACCGCGCTCATCGAAGGCAACCGCAAAGAAGAGGCTCGTAGCGTGCTCAGGCAGGGAGCCCGGTTGGCCTCACTGTGCGGGGCCCACCAGCTCTTGGAGGTGGCCGGTGACCGGTTGCGTGCGGCCGGGGCGAGGCCCCGACGGCTCGGACTGGTCGGGCCAGGATCACTGACACCGGCCGAGCTCCGGGTGGCTCGCATGGCCGCCGACGGGCTGACCAACCAGCGGATCGCCGACGAGCTCTACGTGACTCTGAAGACGGTCGAAGGCCATCTGGCCAAGGCTTACCGCAAACTGGCCGTGGACGGTCGGCCCGAGCTCGCCGGGGCGCTGGTCGGTCGCGAGGGAACCAACGAGGGGGAGGACCCCGATGAGGGGGACGCCGACCCCCTCCTCCAGGCGTCGGCGGTCTGAGGCTGCTCCCCAGGCAGAGAGACCGGAACCGCCTGCATCTACCAGACGGGTTGTCCGGCGATGGCCCCCTCAGGCCTCGCCCACCGAGAAACGCCACCGCGGGATGCGCGGACGCCGACCGGACCGCCGAGCGATCGGGCCCGGATTCGCTACTCGACGGTCACCGTCTTGGCAGGTTCTTGGCCGGTCCACATCGGAGCGATGGGCCTGGCTGGACTTGCAGGGCCTCCCTCAGGACGCATCCCTTCCCCAACCCCCTCTCCGGTGGACCAGGGCCTCGAAATCCGTTTCGGAGGCCAGGGCAGGGCCTAGGACCTCCACCCCGCCCGTATCTCGTCGTGGTTCTCGAAGATGGCCGTTGTGGACGATGGCCAGCCGACCGGTGGAGTCGAGGTGGGGTGGGCATTGTCCGTGGGCCCTTCTTGGGTGTGCCCGATCCCGCTGCCACTGGGGGGTGGCGTGTGGTCCCCGAAGGATCGGAGGTCACCCACCGAGGGCGTGCCGGAGGCGGCCGATTGAGCCAGATGGCGGCCGTCGAGCAGCGGGCGACCGCGGCCGAGTCGTGGCCTCGGTACTCAGGCCTCCGAGCAGCAGTGGAAGGCACACCGCCAAGGCCGGTGACCCCGAAGGTTCCGCCCATGATTCAGCGCCCTGACTGCCAGAGGTCGCCGATGGCCTCGGCGATTGGTGTGGTGGGGACCCAGTGAAGATGACGACGCAACAGGCCGACGTCGGCCTGTTGCCACATGCGTGGCGCGACCTCTCTACCGCCGGACGATTCGAAAATGTCCCCGTCGAATCCGGCAGTGGCCGCCAACAACTCAACCATCGCGCGCCCCGACATCGGCACGCCGCGACCCACGTTGAGAAGCGGCGGTAGGTCGGTGCTGCGGGCAGACCTGAGCACTGCCTCCACCACGTCGGCGGAGGCCAGGTAGTCCCGACAGGAGTTCAGCTGGCCCAGCGTCACGAACGTGGCGCCGGTGGCCAGCGCCCCACGAATCTCCCGCAGGGCAGTGCCCGCCAGCGAGTGTCCAGGGGCGCCGGGTCCCACCGGATCGAACAGCCGCAGTACGGTGGCCCGAATGTCGCCTTTGGCCGTTCCCTCGGTGATCAGATCGGTGGCGACGAGTTTGGTCCGTCCGTAGTCGCCCGACGGACGGGCGCTGGCCGATTCGGCAATGGCAATGCCTTGGGGCTGACAACCGTACTCCTCCGCCGAACCTAGGTGGATCAGGGGAACCGGGTGGATCCGGGTCAGCACCTCGAGGAGTTTTCGTACCACCGAGACGTTGACCGCTTCCAGAACCTCGACGGAGCCGCTCGTGCGGCCGACGCAGTTGATGACCACGTCGGGCTTGCTGAAGTCGAGCAGAAGGGCCATGTCTTCCACCGAGGCGCGGACCATATCAACGTGCCGCCAGTGGCAGGTGGGCGTCTCACCGGGGAGGTCCTCGTGACCACTTACGGCCACCAGGTACGCGGCTCCCGTCGCCAGGATGGCCCGGTGGACCTGGCGGCCGAGAGAGCCGTTGGCCCCGAGGAGAAGGTAGCGGGTCATCGATAGCTGAACGGCGAGGTCGGTACCGGCCTGGCCAGGACGAGGAGTAGGACGGTGACGGAGCCGGTGGCCACCAGCGAGGAGACGAAGCCTCCTCCGGGGGTGATCGGACCTGACAGCTGCAGGTCGGCACCCACGGAGACGGCAAGCACGCCAAAGGCGGCCGCCAGACCTCGCGAGACGAGGTTGATGCGGCCCGAGCACGCCAAGCGGAGGGCGATGGACGAGGCGGTGCCCAACCTGGCCACCGACACCAGTAGCAATGGAACGGTTGGCGCATGGCGCGGGCGACCGATGATCGGGCAGCCGACGAAGAGCGCACCCAACACGCCCACGCAGAGGCCGATGGAGCAACGCAAAGCGATCCTCACCCGCCGGCCGAAGTCGTCGAGGTCGACGCTGCCGCTGAGGGCAGCTGTGGCCCGGCTCCGAAACGAAGAAACTGCCGTTCCACGAGACCAGTGATCCCCGCGTCCTGAGGGCACCCCCCAACGTGGCCTCTCGGGAGGGCGGGTGGATGGCGTCGAGGAAGCTGGGCCTCCCCCGTCGTTCCGGCCCTCCTGGTCAACCGGCCGGCGGCAGATCGAAGCTCCGCCGAGCGGTACAGGCGGTGGCTGACCGACGGGCCCGTCCCCCACTGCGTCAGGGCATGCATCGCAATTGTCAGGCAGGTCCCAGCCGACGACGGCGTCGTCCCCAGGCCTGATGGCCTGCATGCTGAGCCGGTGGAGGCGTCGCCGCGGCTCAACTGGTCACACCAGAGGCTGACCCCCCGGCCCTGTGCGGGTAGGTGGACCCGGCGAGCAGCACTATGTCCACAGGTCACCTCGGGCGTTCCAGAGTGACCGGGCTTGTCCGGCGGCGCGTGAGTCCGTGTCCATCGTTAGCTACGACAGTACGGACGGAGGTGCACCCTGAGAACCCCCGACTTTGCCGACGCGCCAGCACCTCGCCACCACGGCCAGCAACCCCCTACCCCTGAGACAGGGGTAGGGGACCCTGGCGCTGGTGGAGCCGCTCCCCCGCTCTATCGACGCCACCGGAGGCATCCGAGCCCAGGGTGCCCCGACAGCGGTCCCATATCGCCGGACGGGGACTACCGGTACCAGGAGCGTCACGCATTGCACGGTGGTGTCCGGCCGGGACCGGAGTCGAGGCGAACCGCTATCGACCGGGGGACCCACGCCAAAGTGCAGGGTGTCCCCGCACATTGCAGGGTAGTGATCAGCCCACGCTGGGCTTACCGTTCGAAGAGGCTTTGTGGGCAGAAGGCACGCGGCCAAAGGACGAGCGATTCACATGACTCGAGTGCGGCAGCCCACAGCGAAGGCCTCCACCGCCATCGTGGCGTGCCTCCTGACCGCCGCCTTGGTGTCTGCGGGCACGCACCCGGCGGCGGCTGCAGCCACGCCCCCGCAAATGGCCCCGCGTGTCCTCGTGGAGGGCGGAGAGGCCACCGATCCCAGCACGACGGCCCACACCGGGGTCTCGCCTGACGCCACCAAGGCGCTGACCATCCTCGCCGGAAGCGCCCCGGCGTTTACCAGTGCCCCCGCAGCTTCCTTCGTGGCCCAAGCCCCGGGCACCTTCACGGTGACCACGAGCGCGTACCCCGCTCCCTCCCTGGGCGAGACGGGCACCTTGCCCAACGGCCTGGTGTGGACCGACAACGGCGACGGAACAGCCACCTTGGCCGGCACCCCGGCTGCCGTGAACACCGAGACCCCCTATCCGATCACCCTCCAGGCCACCAACAGCGCCGGCGCTGCCACCCAGTCCTTCACGCTGACGGTGGCACCGGCTCCCACCAGCGGTGGAACTACACCTCCGGTGGTGACCAGTCCCACGCCACAGTCGGCGTTGGCCGGTGGCGACCGCCTGGCCTCGACCCCGGACGGCCAGGGCTACTGGATCGTCGGAGCCAACGGCTCGGTCAGGGCCTACGGGACGGCGGTGGACTACGGATCGATGGACGGCCGACCCCTCAATCGGCCGATCGTCGGCATCGCCGCCACACCGGACGGCAAGGGCTACTGGCTGGTGGCCTCCGACGGTGGGGTGTTCAGCTTCGGGGACGCCGCATTCCACGGGTCCACCGGCAACATCGGGCTGAACAAGCCCATCGTGGGTATCACCAGCACACCCGACGGCCAGGGCTACTGGCTGGTGGCCTCCGACGGTGGGGTGTTCAGCTTCGGGGACGCCGCATTCCACGGGTCCACCGGCAACATCGGGCTGAACAAGCCCATCGTGGGCATGGCCTCGACTCCGGACGGGGCCGGCTACTGGCTGGTGGCCTCCGATGGTGGAATCTTCACCTTCGGGGACGCCGGATTCCACGGCTCCACCGGCAACATCAGGCTGAACAAGCCGGTCATGGGCATGGCCGCCGACCGGACCGGGCGCGGCTACTGGTTGGTGGCCACCGACGGTGGGATCTTCACCTTCGGTGACGCAGGGTTCTACGGGTCGGGAGGGAGCGCTGGGCGGACCGCGGTGGGACTGGTCGCCTCACCCGGCAGCCCGGGGTACGCCCTCATCGACTCGGACGGAGCCCGTAACAACTTCGGGTGGTGATGGGGCAGGGAGCATGCGGACCGCGGGGGTAGTCCGCACGCTCCGACCACCCGGACAGGTGGCCCCCGGCCCGGCGTACCGCCGACCGGGGGCCACTCCCGCGTCGGTACCCGGCATGAGGGTCGGAACCAGCAGGGCCGCCCATGCCGCTACCCTGAAGCGAGGACCCGACGCGAGGAGGCGTGGTGGAACCCAGCGCGCCCACACCAGACGACGACCGGCGAGTCGATGAGATGGTGGAGGAATCCTTCCCGGCCAGCGACCCCCCCACAGGTTGGGCGGGCGAGGACCCCCGGGACCTGGTCGGCCACCCCGATCGGCCGGATCAGCCCAGCGGCTAGGAGAGCGACTCGTCGAGTTCGCCCAACGAGCGGATGAGTTCGAGGTTGGCCGAGTAGTCGACCGGACAGGCGATGACCGTGACCGTGTCGGCGTCCAGCGCCGACCGGAGGGTGGGAAGCAGGTCATCGGCCCGGGTGATCCGGTGACCCACCGCGCCGAAGCTCTCTGCGTAGGCCACGAAATCTGGGTTGCCGAAGGTGGTGTCGACGTCATGTCCCAGCTCGAGGTCCATCTTCCAGCTGATCAACCCATAGGCGTCGTCCACCCAAATCAGGATGACCATGGCGATGTGCTCGCGTAGTGCGGTCTCTATCTCCTGGCTGTTCATGAGGAAGGAACCGTCGCCTGTGGACACCAGCACCTTGGCCTCGGGCCGGGCGACCTTGGCCCCGATGGCGCCCGGGACGGTCCAGGCCATGGTGGACAGCCCATTGGAGACGAGGCAGGTGTTGGGGGCGTAGGTCGGGTAGAGCCGGGCCATCCACATCTTCAGGGCCCCGGTGTCCACCAGTACGATGTCTTCCCGGCCCAGGGCAGCCCGGGTGTCGGCCACGATCCGGGCCGGTGCCATCGGGAACCTGTCGTCGGCCCGACCTCGCTCCATCTCCTCAGCCAGGAGCCGGCGGATGCTCAGCGCCTCGGCCGGTGGCTCAAACCGGCGGTCAACCGCTTCGGCCAACGCGTCCAGGCTGGCCCCGATGTCAGCCTGCAGGCCGACCGACACGTTGTAGTGCCGGTCCACCTCGGCCGGGAACCGGTGGATGTGGATGATCTCCTTGTCCCCCCGCGGGTTGATCCGGACCGGGTCGAACTCCTGGAGCTCGTAGCCGACTGTCACTACCAGGTCGGCCTGGTCGAAGCCGAAATTGACGTAGTCGTGGCGCATGAAGCCGATGGCCCCGAGCGCCTGGGGATGATCATCGGGGAACACACCTTTGCCGTGGAACGTGCTCGCCACCGACGTGCCCAGCTTCTCGGCGAACCGGCGCAGTGCGGGACCCGCGCCCGCCCGGGTGGCACCGTGCCCGGCCAGCACCACCGGGTGGTGGGCGCGGTCGAGGAGGGCGGCGGCCCGGGCCACCTGATTGCGCGACGGCTCATCGGGGCGGGGGACGTTGACCTCGAGGGGAAGGGCGTCACCGGGGGCAGCCGCCTTCTCCACGTCTTCGGGCACGGCAAGGTACACGGCCCCGGGGCGCTCGGTCTGGGCCAACTTGAAGGCCTTGCGGATCATCTCGGGAGCCGACTCGGGGGTGGCCATGAGGGCCGACCATTTGGTCACCGGTTCGAACATCGAGACCAGGTCCACTCCCTGATGGGACTCCTTGTAGCTCCGATGCATGCCCACCTGGGCGCTGAGGGCCACCACCGGTGTGGAGTTCGTGGTGGCGTCGGCCACGCCGAGCAGGAGATTGATGGCCCCCGGTCCGAGGGTCGCCGAACACACGCCGGCCTTCCCGGTCAGACGGCCGTACGTCTCGGCCATGAACGACGCGGCCTGTTCGTGGCGGACCAGCACATACCGCACAGAGGAGCGGGAGAGCGCCTCGACCAGGTGGATGTTCTCCTCACCGGGGATCCCGAAGACGTGCGTGACCCCCTCGGACTCGAGACAGCGCACGATGAGGTCGGCCACGATGGGTTGGGTCTGGCTCACGGATCCGAGACTAGGGGATGCCGGCGGGGAGGCACGCTTCGGCAGCCGGGTCCGAATCGCTCAGGGAGCCCCAGAGCGGTCCGAGGACTGCAGCAGGTCACTCAGCCGCTCGAGCACGGGGATGGCTCGCCGCACCGCCAACTGCTCGTCACTGCTCAGTTCGGCCAGGGCTGCCCGCAGCGCTTCGGTATAGCGGGCCCGGAGGCTGTGGACCAACGCTCCACCCTGGGGGCTCAGCCGGACCAGGCTGGCCCGGCCGTCGTCGGGATCGGGCACCCGCTCGATCAGCTCCCGATCCGCCAAGCTGTCGATGACCCGGCTCATGGTGGCGGCGGTGGTCCCCTCCAACTCGGCCAGCGACCCGAGGCGTACCGGTCCGGACTGCTCGATCCGGGACAGGGCCGACGACTGGGAGGGTGTGATGTCCGATCCCGACCTGCTCCGCAGCTGCCGCTGGATGCGGAGCAGGGCCACCCGGAGATCCGATGCCTCCTCGACCGCTCCCTCCTGCTGGTCCTCCTCGGTCGTCGTTCTCACCGCTCCCCTTGTACCACTGCTGTCGTGAGCCAGTATACTTAGTTAGGTACAACTATCTATCCGCTCTCCCCGTTCGCCTCCGTTGACCGGACGCCGCCGTGGGACGGGCCGAATCCCCCAGGAGACGGCATGCCCGATCAGGTCGAGTCGGAGAACTACAAGTGGGTAGCTCTCACTAACACCACGATCGGCACGTTGATGGTGACCATCAACGCGTCGATCCTGCTGATCGCCCTGCCGGACATCTTCCGCGGAATCGGTCTCAACCCCCTCTCCCCGGGGAACACGTCCTACTTCCTGTGGATCCTGATGGGCTTCCTCCTGGTGACGTCGGTCCTGGTGGTGAGCTTCGGGAGAGTCGGCGACATCTTCGGGCGGGTACGCATGTACACCCTGGGCTTCGCCATCTTCACCGCCTTCTCCATCCTCCTGTCCGTCACCTGGATGACCGGTCCTGACGCCGCTCTCTGGATCATCGTGATGCGGGTGGGTCAGGGGGTGGGGGGCGCCTTCATCTTCGCCAACTCGATGGCCATCATCACCGATGCCTTCCCTCCCGGCGAGCGTGGCTTGGCCATCGGCATCCAAGGGGTGGCGGCCATCGGTGGATCCTTCATCGGCCTCCTGCTGGGTGGGCTGCTGGCTCCGATCGAGTGGCGACTGGTCTTCCTGGTCTCGGTTCCCTTCGGGGTGTTCTCCACCCTGTGGGCCTATTTCCGGCTCCACGACAACGGCGTGCGCATCCAGGCCAGCATCGACTGGATCGGCAACATCGCCTTCGCGGTCGGCCTGGTGGCGCTCCTGACCGGCATCGTCTACGGGCTCCAGCCCTACGGGGGCCACACCATGGGGTGGACCAGCCCGTTCGTACTGGCCTGCCTGCTCGGCGGGGTCGCCATCCTCGCCGGATTCGTGGTCATCGAGCATCACGTGGACGACCCCATGTTCCAGCTCCACCTGTTCCGGTCCCGAGCCTTCACCATGGGCAACCTGGCCGGCCTGCTCGCCGCACTGGCCCGGGGGGGCCTGCAGTTCATGCTCATCATCTGGTTGCAGGGCATCTGGCTCCCCCTCCATGGCTACAGCTTCGAGCAGACACCCTTGTGGGCCGGCATCTACATGGTCCCCTTGACCGTCGGGTTCTTCATCTCGGGCCCGCTGTCGGGTCGGCTGGCCGACCGCTTCGGGCCCCGGCCCTTCGCCACCGTCGGGCTGGTGCTGACCGGCATCAGCCTGCTCGGCCTACAGGCGCTGCCCATGAACTTTCCCTACCCGCTGTTCGCCCTCATGCTCTTGCTTTTCGGCCTCTCCCTCGGCATGTTCGCCGCTCCCAACACCAGTGCGGTGATGAACAGTCTCCCGGCCGATCAGCGGGGCGCGGGTGGGGGCATGCTCAACACGTTCCAGAACTCGGCCAGCGTGCTGTCCATCGGATTCTTCTTCACCCTGATCACCCTGGGCCTGGCCTCGGCCCTGCCCCACGCACTGTTCTCCGGCCTCACCGCCCAGGGGGTGCCCGCCTCGGCGGCCCGCTCCATCTCCCACCTCTCGCCGATCGGCAGCCTCTTCGCCGCCTTCCTCGGGATCAACCCCATCCACCAGTTGCTTGGCACCCACCTGCTGGCCCAACCGGGCGTGCACGCCACCTACCTGACCGGCAAGAGCTTCTTCCCCAATCTCATCGCCGGTCCGTTCGGGAGGGGCCTCCGCCTGGCGTTCATGATGGCCGCGGCGATGTGCTTCCTCGGCGCCGTGTTCTCGTGGTTCCGCGGGCCTGGCCAGACGGCCCAGATGCAGTCGTTGGCCGACGAGGTCGAGGAGGGCCTGGCCGACGTGGGCGATGTCGCCATGGCCGAGGTGGGAGCCGGTTCCCCCGGCATCTACTTCGAGCCCGAGCCGCCGGCTACCGCCATCGGCTCCTGAACGGCGGTTCTGCTGGCCCCGGACTAGCGCGGGACGTAGTCGAAGGTGTCAGGGTCCGGACCGGTTCGCTCGTTGCGGTTGAGCCCGGTGACGGCGGCCATGGCGTCCTCCCCAAGTTCGAAATCGAACAGCTCGAAGTTCTCACGCATCCGAGAGGGGCTGACCGACTTGGGGAAGACGATGTCACCCCGCTGGATATGCCAGCGTAGGACAACCTGTGCCGCAGTCTTTCCGGCAGCCTCGGCCACCGCACCGATGACCGGGTCGTCGAGGACCAGGCCCTGTGCGATCGGCGACCACGCCTCTGTGGCGATGCCGTGGTCGGTGTCGTAGCGCCTCAGTTCGTCCTGGGTCAGGTACGGATGAATCTCGATCTGGTTGACCGACGGCACCACTTCAGTCTCGTCGGCCAGTCGGTCGAGATGATGAGGTTGGAAGTTGGACACCCCGATGGACCGCGCTCGACCCTCCCGCTGGAACTCGATCATGGTCTGCCAGGTGGACACGAAGTCACCGTCGTAGAGGGTGGGAAGCGGCCAGTGGATCAGGAACAGGTCGAGGTACTCGAAGCCCAGGGCTTCCAGGGTCCGGTCGAAGGCGCTCCGGGCGTCGTCGGGCCGGTGGAAGCCGTTGTTGAGCTTGCTGGTGACAAAGATGTCCGAGCGGTCGATCCCGGAGCGGGCCACGGCCTCGCCCACCTCTCGCTCGTTGCCGTACATCTCGGCGGTGTCGATGTGCCGATAGCCGACGGCGAGGGCCCGGGCGGTGGCCTCTACCGTCTCCTCCGGCTTGATCTGGAACACACCGAAGCCGAGTTGGGGGATGGTGTGCCCATCGTTGAGGGTGAGCTGAGGCACGGTGCTCGAGTCGGGTGCGGACTGGTCCATGGGGATACTCCTCCATCGTGCAAGTCAGTGGGCAAGAGACAGCCCCGGTGGTGGCCGGGCCTCACGGCCTCTCAGTATTCCCGTTCCGGGCGCTCCCATGCACCAGGATGGCCGTATGGACGGACGCGGTGGACGCGGAACGGACGGCGGCGGCGCGGAGACCACGGTCGGGCGCCTCCGGCGTGGGACGCGACGGCGAAGTGGTGACACCGGTGAGCCGCGATGGCCGATGGCCCTGGCCGTGCTGGCCACCGGACTGCTCCGGGCCGCCCTACCGCCTGAATTCCGCCGCCGGCGACTCCAGGTGGCTCTATCTGTCAGTCATCGCCGTGCTCCTCGTCGTCCTCATCATCGGCGACCCGGGGCGGATCGACCGGGACAAGCGTTGGCTCCGGGTGACCACCGTCTCCCTCATCGGGGTGATCTCGGCGGCCAACGCCGTCGCCGCGGTCAAGTTGGTCATCGACATCTTGAACACCACCCAGTACGAGACATCCAAATTCACCAACAACGCCCACATCCTGTTGGTGAGCGGTGGGGCCATCTGGTTGACCAACGTCATCGCCTTCGGACTCTGGTACTGGGACGTCGACGGCGGCGGGGCGGCAGCCCGGGCCCGCGGTCCCGTGGCCCATCCCGCCTTCATCTTCCCCGAGATGGTCAACTCCAAGTACGTCGTCGACGGCTGGTATCCGAGGTTCGTGGACTACCTCCACCTCTCCTTCCACGCCGCCACCGCCTTCAGTCCTACCGACGTCTCGGCCATCCGGTCATGGGCCAAGCTGATGATGATGGCCGAGGAGGCCATCTCCCTCGTCGTCGCCATCCTGGTGGTGGCCCGGGCCGTGAACATCCTGAACTAGCCCCGCCCCGGCACCACCCCACTCCGGTCTCCGGGCAGGCCGAGCGCGCCGAGCCCTTCGGCCACCGCCTCTCCGAGGCACCGATCGGTCGCCGTCAAGGCCTGTTCCCGGCCGAACCGAGTGGTCAGCGACACCACCGTGGCCCCCGCGGCCGCCGCCGCCTCGGCCGCCTCGGAGGTCACCTCACCAGCCACGACCAGCACCGGCACCCCAGCCTGCGAGGCGTCCCGGAGCACCGAGCCGACCACCTTCCCCAGCAGCGAGGTGGCATCGAAGGCGCCCTCACCGGTGACCACGGCCTGGCTGGCCACGAGGGCGTCCTCGAAGCCCAGCACCTCGGTGACCACGTCATAGCCCGACCGGAGCCGGCCACCGAGAACGGCGAGTGCGCCCCCCAGTCCTCCGGCCGCACCCGCGCCAGGGACGGACCGCACGTCGAGCCCGTAGCGCTCGACGTAGCGCCCGGCCAGCTCCTCCAGCCGGGTCACGAGCTCGGCCACCTGACCGGGGTCGGCCCCCTTCTGCGGTCCGAACCGCGCCGCGGCCTCGACGAAGCCGACCTCGACGTCGCAGGCCCCGACCAAGCCGACGCCGCCGAGCCCCCCGGCCTCTTCGACAGCCGTCAAGGCGCCCCACCCTCCGTCAGTGGTCGCCGACCCACCCAGGCCCACCACCACCGTGCCCGGTGCCGTGCCGGCGGCGGGACGGGGATCAGCCGCGGCCACATCCCGGGCCGCGGCCACGATGAGCTGGCCGGTCCCCCGCGTGGTGGCGGCGAGTGGATCGTTGCCTGCCGCGCCGCCGACCAGCAGGAGGCCTGAGGCCTGGGCCATCTCGACCACCGCCAGGTCCCCGATCCGTAGCCATTCGGCCACCACCGGTCGACCCAGCGGTCCTTCCACCTCCACCGCTGAGCGCTCGCCCCCGAGCGGGGTGAGGGCGTCCAGCAGACCTTCGCCCCCATCGGCGAGCGGCATCTGCCGGACAGACCAGCCGAGCGAGGACGCCCCACGAGCCATCGCCTCGGCGGCCTGCGAGGCGGTAGCCGTCCCCCGGAATTTGTCCGGGGCGATCAGCACGCTGGGCACTTCAGCCTCCTCGGCGATCACGCCCACGGCCACGTGGACAGCCGTGCGTCGGGATTCCGGCATCGTCGTGCATGACCCCGTTCTTACCCCATCCGTCCCGCACGTGAGCCCTCCCGCCGGAGCCTGCGGACCGTGCGGCCGCCCGCACCCCGTCAGGCCAGCCTGACGACTAATGTCCCAGCGGGGAGCAGGGCTGCTCCCCGGACACCCGTCTCTATGGACATCTCCACCGACGAACCCGCCGTCACCGACACCGCGCAGGCGTCGGACCATCGCGGTCGTGGTCCGAGCAACGGCGACCGCCTCTGGAAGGTCCTGGCCGCGGTGACCGCGGCGGCCCTGGTCGCCTTTATCGCCTACGTGGCCACCCGTTCCCACCACGCTCATCCGGCCGCCTTCCCCGCCGCGTCGGCCGGGACCCTTCCCCTGGGCAGCACGGCACCGGACTTCTCCCTCCCCCGTCTGGGCGGCGGTCCCGCCGTGTCCCTGGCCACCACCCGCGGCACACCTACGGTGGTCAACTTCTTCGCCTCCTGGTGCCCGGACTGCCAGGCCGAGCTGACCGCGTTCGCGACGCTGGCCAGTCAGACCGCCGGCCGCATCACCGTGATCGGCGTCGATGCCAACGACGGTGCCGGAGGTGCCGCTGCATCCCTGCTGGCCCAGGCCCGGGCCTCCTATCCGGTAGGCGTGGACCGCCAGGTCAAGGTGGCCACCGCCTACCGGATCGATGCCCTTCCCGTCACCTACTTCCTCGACGCCCAGGGCCGGGTGGTGCATGTGGCCTTCGGCACGCAGACGGCGAGCTCGCTCGACCGGTGGACGAGTGACCTGACCACCACCACCGGCCCCCGGGCCAATCCGTGACCGTCGATCCGACCACGCCGGCTGCCCCGCTGGCGCACACTGACGCGGCCGTCCCGGAGGAGCCGGGGGCGCAGGTCGGCCTGTCCGAAGCAGACCGGGCCGCCGCCTTTACTTCCGGCCGAGTCCCGGTCGACCGGGCGGCCGCCCTCCGGGCGGGCAGCGTACCGGTGCCCCGCCGCTTCATCCTGTGGGTGATCCTCGGATTCGCCCTCCTCGGGATCGGCGGCCTGGCCGCCGAGCACTTCGTAGGGAATGCCGGCGTCGAGACGGCGATCACCACACCGGTGACCAGCCTGGCCGGCACCAGCCCCCCATCCATCCCCACCGCTCCCGTCGGTCCCTCAGTGGGAGCGTCACCGGTCGCCGTGATCGGTCTGAAGCACCTTCCGAATGGGCCGGCTCCGGCCCTGGACCTGACCGACCAGCACGGCGCCCGGTGGACCCTGGCCCGGGCCCGAGGAGCGGTCGTGATCCTGACCTTCCTCAACGCCGAGTGCAACGACATCTGCCCGGTACTGGGCAGCGAGATCACCCAGGCTGACCAGCTCCTGGGTTCCCGGTCCTCCTCGGTCCGCTTCGTGGTGGTGAACACCGACCCCCTGGAGACTTCCTTGGCCGTCACGCCTCCGGCACTGACCCGCACGGGGCTGGGCGGCCTCCGCAACGTGACCTTCCTGACCGGTTCGCTGCAGGACCTGACCGCCGTCTGGAAGGCCTACGGTGTCACTGTGGCCGTAAGCAACACCACCCGCCTGGTCACCCACAATGACGTCATGGACTTCATCGATCCGAAGGGACGGTTGGCCCTGCAGGCCACGCCGTTCGGCAACGAGAACGCCCTCGGGGCCTACAGCCTCGACCCCAGCACCATCCACTCCTCCGCCCAGGGCATCGCCACTGCGGCCACAGGACTGATTCCAGGACGACCATGACCCACGAGACACCCGCACCCGACGGCCCCACCGGCCCTCAGCTCCCCCACGACCCCTTCACCCTGGAGGGGATCATCGCCCAGGAGCCGGAACGCCCGGTCTGGTACAAGCGGGGATGGGTACTGGTGACCGCTGCCGTGGTGGCCCTGATCGTCGCCTCCGTCCTGGTCGACCTGCCCACCCATACCACGGTGGCCACCGACACCGCCGATCAGACGGCGGTGATGAAGCAGATCAACACGGCCCTTGCCGGCTGCTCCTATGGCGTGAAGGAGACCTTCACCATCTACCAGCGGCAGCGGGCCGGCAGTCTCAACCCCTCGGAGCGGTCGCTCACGACCTCCATGCTCCGGGACGACCAGTCGGCCTGTTCGTTCACCAGCAGCTCGATCTACGACCTGTCCAACGTCCAGGGCACCAGCACCCCGGCCGGAAAGAACATCGGGCTGGTCGTCAACGTGGCCACGCTGTGGGCCACCTCCGACGCCCTGGCCGCCATCGAGGACGTCCAGACCCTCTCGTCGGATCCCACCAACGCCAAAGCGCTCGGAGACCTCCCCGAGCGCGAGGCCGCCCTGGCCCAGGGACGCTCCCAGGCCATCAGCGATGTGCAGGCCGCGGCGCACATCCTCCACGCCAGGCTGCCCATGCCCAACATGCCCGACCTGCCTGCCCTGTCGCTGCCCACCGCCGGGAACTGACTCGCGCCGAGCCGTCGTCGGATCGCTTCGCCACCCGCCCCACGCCTTCAGGGTGCCGAGGACCCACCTTCCACCGTGCGGCCCCGGATTCGCTCCTGGCGGATGAGCCGATGCAGCTCCTCGTCGGGGTCCTCCTCGGACTGCAGCCAACGGAACAGGTTCCAGAACACGACCGGGATGAAGGCGCACCCGGAGATGAACCACATCATCCCCGTCGTCAGCTGCTGGTCGGCCGAGAGGCTGAGTCCGGAGCCGGCGTGATGCACGTACGCGTGGTACCACGAGGCATGGGAGAGTCCCACCAGATAGGCCAGCACCCAGATAGCCCACATGGAGACTGCGGCCAGGGCCACTCGGTGCGGACGGCTCAGCCGGGGAAGGAGGGGCGGTGACTCCACCAACTCGAGCCACAGGCCCATGCCCAGCGGCACCAGGGTCACCGCCTCCACCGCCACCAGCCACGGGTGACGGGCCAGCGCATTGACACTGGGTGGGATCCTCCACAGAATGGCACCGGTCAGGAAGAGTGCGGCGAAGCACGCGCTGCGAAGTGCCTCGGGGTGACGGCGTCGGCCCCGCGCCAGCCGGTCGACCGGCCCGAGCCCGGTGGAGGCCTCAACCGGCTCCCCGTCCAGGTCTGGGGCCAGCGTGGCCCCCGAGGCCAGGCCCAGCCCCCGCCAGGGCGCCCCGATGACCAGCAGCGCGGGGACCGCCACGACGAGGAGGCAGAACTGGATGGCTTCCACGAACTCGAAGCGTCGGGCCTCGCTGACCACGGGCGGTACCAGGCTCCCCACCAGTAGCACCAGTCCTAGCCACAGCAGCGCCCTGCGAAATGTCCGGTGCTGGTCGGGCTCGAGTGACGAGGGGGACCGGTCCGTGCCGGCCCCGGCGCTCACCGGTTGGTGCGCCGCTGGAAGAATCCCCATAGCAGTACCAAGAAGAGCGTGCCGAGGGGGATGGCGAGCGTCAGAACCTGGGGCCCGATGAACGTATCTGTGGCGAGACTCACTGGCCGACCAACCTTGCTGTCGCTAGAAGGAACAATGTTACCCGGGCGATCGTCCCACGTTCAATCGCCCGGTCAGATCAGGTAGAAGAAGACCCAGAACAGGCCGCTGACCACGGCTACGAACCCGAAAAAGTAGGTGCACGACTCGACGTTGGCCCGGAACAGCTGGGCCGATGGCCCCGACGATGTGGCCGGGTCACCGTCGTCGGAGTCGATCCGCTTCAACCGGATGCACAGAGCCAAATTCGTCTCGAGCCAGTAGGCCGCCCCGAGGAGCATCATCAGATTCATCACCGCCCACCCGATGAAGCAGGAGGCGTAGCCGCTCGATCCGGGGAAGAAGGGAAGCTGGGTCAGCTGCCAGATCTGGAGCCCGATGGCCACCAGGATGCCCAGCACCGCCACCCAGCCGGAGACCTCCCAGTCGAGGAGGGAGTCCCGGCGCATGCGGTACTGCCCGTAGATGACCAGCAGGGCTGAGGCCAGCACCACGGCGAAGATGGCCCAGCCGATCCCGGTGGGGGCGGTGATCCCCTTAGGCCGCCACAGCTGCCCGGAGTTGGCCGACTTCAGGTAGAAGTAGGCGAAGGCCAGCGAGGCGAAGAAGAAGGTGAACATCCCGATCAGGAGGCGCCCACCGGTCCAGTAGGAGCCCACGGCGGACCGGAGCTCGAACTCGCGCTCCTCGGGAGTCTCGGAGTAGAGCGCAGGCTTGTTAGCGGTGTCGGTCACAGTCGTCTCCACTCATTGGGCCGGGGGTCGGGGGTCCTCGGCCACGCTGGCCGGGGAGGAGGCACCGGCGGCCACCAGCGTTCCGTCCCCCAGATCGGCCACCGCGGGGGGATCCTCCTCCCCGTAGTGGTACGGGTCAGAGAGTACGACCGGGATCCGCTCGAAGTTGTAGTACGGCACGGGGGTGGGCGTCTGCCATTCGAGTCCGAGGGAGTCCCAGGGGTTGGCCGGCGAAGGGGTCGGCTTGATGAAGATCGACCAGACGAAGTTGGCCACGAACACCAAGAACGACGAACCCAGGATGAAGGCGCTGACCGAGGCGAAGTCGTTGAGGGCCTGGAGGTTGCTGGCATATTCGAACACCCGGCGGGGCTGCCCCAACAGGCCGATGAGGAACATGGGGAAGAAGGTCAGGTTGAAGAAGACGAACATCAGCCAGAAGTGGATCTTGCCTAGCTTCTTGTTCATGGTCTTCCCGGTCATCTTGGGCAGCCAGTAGTAGAGGCCACCGAAGAAGGCGAAGATCAACCCACCCATGATCGTGTAGTGGAAGTGGGCCAGGACGAAGAAGCTTCCGTGGACAGTCACGTTGACCGGCACATCGGAGAGGAAGACCCCGGTCACCCCGCCGATCAGGAAGTTGAAGAACACGGCCAGGCAGAACAGCATCGGCACCTCGAACCGAATCTTGGCTTTGTACAGCGTGCCCATGCCCACCAGGAAGATGAACCCGGTGGGAATGGAGATCAACTCGGTGGTCAGCATGAACAGTGGACGCATGTCCGGGTTGATTCCACTCTGGAAGAGGTGGTGCTGCCAGACGAAGAAGGACAGCAGCGCCACACCGACCATTCCTGCGGCAGCCACCTTGTAGGCGAAGAGCGGCTTTCGGGTGAAGACGGGCAACAGTTCGGCCACGATCCCGAAGCCGGGGAGGGCCATGATGTACACCTCGGGGTGGCCGAAGAACCAGAAGAGGTTCTGCCACAGGAACGAGCTACCCCCGTGCTCGGTGACGTAGAAGGCGGTCTGCGCGGTGTGGTCGAGGATGCCGAAGAGGCCGGCGGCGACCAGGGTCGGTGTGGCCAGAGTGAGTAGCGCGCAGGTGGCCAGGATGGCCCAGACGAAGATGGGGATCCGGCTCCAGGTCATGCCCGGAGCCCGGTAGTTGATGATGGTCACGGCCAGGTTGAACCCGGCCGTCATCATACCGAGGCCGATCACGGCGAAGCCGACCAGGTAGGACATCATGGCCACACCGGCCTGGGTCTGCAGCGGGGCGTAGCCCGTCCATCCGGTGGGGAAGCCACCGTAGAAGAGAGCCGACATGATCACCAGATAGCCGGCGGTGAAGACCCAGAACGAGAAGGCCTCGACCCGGGGGAACGCCGTGCGTCGGGCTCCGATCATCAGCGGGATCAGCCAGTTCCCCAGCGGGCCCACGATGACCGAGGTGGCCATCATCATCATCACTGTGCCGTGCTCGCTGACCACCGAGATGTAGGTGCCGGGGCCGAACACGTGGCTGGTCGGCGAGAGGAGTTCGGTGCGGATGGCCATGGCCAGCAGCCCACCCGTGAACAGGAATCCGAGCACCCCGATCACGTACTGCATACCGACCACCTTGTGGTCGGCGGTATAGCGGAGGTAACGGGTCCAGCTTGACGACTCGTAGTCAGGTCGGGGCTCCATGCCCACCATCTTGGCCAGGGGATAATTGAGGGCCCCGATGCCCAGCAGCCAACCCAGTACTCCGGCCAGCAGGCCGGCGGTCACCGGCACGGCATTGACCCCGGCCAAGCCTACGTTGTCGTACCCGCTGGTCATCCAGTTGCCCAGCCAGTGGCCCAGCAGGTAGCCCCCCACGGCCAGGACCGCGGCGGTGCCCAGGTGCTGACTGAAGAATCCGGGGCGGGACGGCAGTCCCTGGAACCCGCCCAGCACCGGTGGCGTGGGATCGGGATAGACGACTTCGGAATCGCGCTCGGCGGCAAGGGTCATCGTTGGACCGTCAACTTTCTCGTCAGCCGTTCGGGGTGGACTTGCCAGGAGTGGCGCCGTAGACCTCGGAGTTGCTGTAGGGGTCCACGTTGTCGGGGTAGTACCCGCCGTCAGCACCATTGGCATCGGGCACATAGGTCAGCGCGTAGGGCGGCAGGAGGGCTGTGTTCTTCGCCGTGAGCGCCTCGGTATTGGTCGCCCACGACTCGAAGGCGTCCTTCGACACCACCCGCCCATAGTTGAACATGGCCCCGTGCCAGATCCCGCAGAGCTCATTGCACCGGATGGTGACGTTGCCCGTCTCTTTGGTCTCCGTGAAGGCGACATTGTCCTGCTGGGGGTTGGCATCGGCCTTGACGCTGAGCTGGTAGGCCCAGAAGCTGTGGATCACGTCCAGCGAGGTCACATGGAACTCGATGGTGGTGTCGACCGGCAGCACCAGCTGCGATGTCTCGAACCCTCCGAAGGTCGGGTACCGGTAGGTGAACTTCCACTGCTGGCCAATGACCTGGACGGGCAGGATGTGCGCCGAGGTGGGTGACCAGATGGGGTTGGGCCCCTCACCGCCGCCCGACCCCTCGCCGGTGATCAGGCGCACGGTACCAAAGATGAACAGGCCCAACACGATGACGGTGGTGGTGACGATCCACCCCACCTGGACGCCCAGGTTGGTACGGGCCTGGGCGCCGCCCTGCGGCTCAGGCACACCCTTGCGGGAGGCCCGCCACGTGATGAGGGAGTAGCCCAGGTAGGTCCATACCGCGACCAGCACGGGCAGTGCGATGATGAACAGGATGTTGAAGTCGAACTGGTTGTCCGAGGCGCTGTCGGTCATCGTCCCCGGAGGCACATGCGGCCCGACCAGCGTGTAGTAGAGCACGTCGAGGATCACTGACAGGATCAGCCAGATGGTGACGATCCGCCAGATGTGGCGGGGCTGCTTCCCACCGCCTTCGGTGGCGGCATCGCCAGTGTCCATCGGGCTGTCCACCGGACCGCCGTCGGTACTCACGCTACGACGTCCAAGAAACCGCCCATGTAGCCGAGGGTGCTCATGGGACCACCGTTACCGAACAAGTACCCACCTCCACAGGGAACGAAGCACTGCCAGTTGTAGCTTCCGGGACCCGGAGTGACGAACGAGAACTTCATGGTGTTGTGGTCGAAATTCGTGGTGCACGGAGCACCCCCGCAGGTGTTGGTGGCATTGCCGTCCACGCCGACCAGGGGCACGCTGAGGTTGAGGGCCGGGACGGTGAAAGTATGGCCCACTCCGTTGTTCCCGGTGTTCGAGTCGTAGACCGAGATGGGCTTGCCGTTGTAGGTCTCGATCCCCCCCAAGGTGCCCTGGACCCGGCCCCAGTACTGGTTGCGCAGCGGACTGCCCGAGTCGTACTGATCAATGGTCACGTTGACGCGGGTATGGGCGGGCAGCTGCCAGATCGTCGAGTGGATCCACTGGCCCTGCTGGTTCTTGACCAGGTAGGAGACCCAGATCGGCTGGAAGCCGAAGCCGATGGCCGGGACGGTCTGCACCGTCATGTCGATGGGCGCACCCGGCGAGGCCGGGGTGAAGGCCACCGTGGCCGGTTGGGGAAGGAGGAAGCCGATGACACCCCAGACGGCGAAGCCGATGACCACGATGAGGAGCCCCAGGACCACCGAAAGCCTTCCCCCGAATGACATTTCCCGCTCCTCGCCACGTAGGCACATGGGCTGCAACCCTGGACACCCGCCCACTCCCCCGGACGACCAGCTGCGTTGCCTTGGCTAAAAATTGCGTAACAAATGTTGTAAGGCATTGCTGACAGTAGGACCAACATCTCCTCCGGTCAAGCACCTTTGGCCGGTCAGTGGTGATCGGAGGGGACGGCGTGCACGTCGAGGACGGGAGCGCGGGCCCTGCAGGGTTGGTCGGCTGCGCCTCGGAAGGTCAGGAGTGGTCGGTGACGTCGGCCCGCTGAGGGTGGAGTCGGTTGTTCGAGGTTGCGGGTCCGCGGTGGGAGAGCCGCTCCAGCACGCCGGAAATCGAGCCCTCTTGGTCGACGGCCCGCTTGATGATGATGACCAGGGCCGGCACCGCCCAGAAGTCACCGCACACCCACAGGATGGCCGCCCCGATCTGCTGGTCGGCGAAGGGCGCCAGGGTGACACCCGGCAGGTGGGCGTACACGGGGTACCAGCTGGTCGCCGAGAAGATGCTGAGCGACATGGCGAGGAGGAACATCACCACGTTGGTGCTGATCACCGCTCCGGCCTGCCAGATCGGGCTGGCCTTCGGACGGAACGGGTGCGAGGGGATGATCTGCAGCCAGAACAGCACCCCGGTGACGAAGAAGCTCCCGTGCATGAGCCAGATGTGGACGACCTGGTTCGTCTCGGAGTAGTCGAAGAGGGCCGGGAGGTGCCAGGCCACCATCACCAGGTTGAAGGAGATGAGGGCGAACCACGGGCTGATCACCACCCGCCCGATCGGCCGGAGCCACCGCGACCACGATCCCAGCAGGACGAACCGGCCCACCTTGCGACGAGCGCCCACGGGAAGGGCGAAGAGCAGGGGGAGCCACGGCGCACCGAAGACGATGAGGATCGGCGCGTAGAAGGCGATGAGCAGATGCTCGAGCATGTGGACGAAGAAGTAGTCGCTGGCCCAGAAGTCGATGGGTGAGTCGATGGCCAGGAGCAGAACGGCCAGCCCGCCGTAGAAGGCCAGCGAGTGGAGCCGACGGCTCCGGGTCCGGCTAGCCACCGACCGGCGCCCGAGACGGGCCAACCCGACCTCGTGGGCCACCACCAGGACGGCCACCACGATGACGAAGGGATCGAACGACCAGTTCTGGGTGATGTAGTCCACGGCTGGTCTCCTCTACCGCTTGCCGCTACCCGCAGGCCGACGACGCGTGAGCCGCCCCACGGTAGCCCGCACCTCCGGCCCACGGGAGCGTCACCCTGACGATCCGTACTGGATGGCCACCCGCAGTCGTTGTACCTTCGCCCACCCGACGCTGCCCAGGCCGTAGACGGAGAGCACGGACTGCGACGGCACCAGGGCGTCGAAGCCACCGGTCGGAGTGGCGGCGACCGACGTGGTGCCCGCGGGCAGGGCGGGAAGGGGCTGCCACTGGGTAGCGCTCGGAGTGATCACTGACGCGGTGGGGGCGAAACCGGGGGCCCGTGAGGCCACGACGAAGCCGCCCGGTCCCGTTTCGCCGGTCGAGACCAGCGCGGCGCCGTCCAGCGGCAGTCCGGCCGAGACCGTCCACGTACGCAGGCCGTTGGTGCTCCACATGGCGAACAGCTGGGTGCCGGTGCCGGTGCCCGCGCTGACCAGGGCGGCGGTTCCCGCCGGCGTGTGGTCGAGGCGGAGCACCTCGGTCGGCCCCCCGGCACCGGGAATGCCCGGTCCGACGGGCGTCCATCCGGTGGATGACGGGGCGAACAGCCCGGCCCGGCCACCCCGGGCGCACGAAGCTCCGACGACCGGACTGCCGTCAGCGTCGATCGTCACCGCCGTCAGGGATTCGATCCGGCAACTGGACAGGGTCGGCTCACGGGCCAGCGTCCGGGCTGTGGTCGCCGGCCTCCACGCCGCGAGATTCCCGGTACTCACCGAGACGGTACCCCCTGCCGCCGCGAGCAGGGCCAGGGACTCGACGCCTCCCTGGGCCAGGGCGTCGGGTACCCGCGCCATCCCGGTCGGGAGGAGGCCGGGGGTCCAACTCGACCCCTGGTCGGTGCTGCGGGCAAGGGGCGAGAAACGCAGGTACTGGGACGGTCCGAACGCGGCCAGGACAGACGTCGGGAGAGCGTCGGCGACCAGGCCCCCGTTGCTGGCCACCCCGGGAGGAGTGGCCAACTCCCAGGAGCGGCCGGCGGTGAGTGCCAACAGCTGCCAGAAGGTATTGAGGGGATCGTCGAGATGGCCCATGGCCAGTGTGGCCCAGGTGGTGGACGCGGTCACCGTCGAGCTGGTCAGTGGGATGGCCGTCCTCACGGCGTCGGCGCTGCCGCTGGTCGGATTCGCCGGGCTCGCCGTGCAGCCGGCCAGCGCCACGACACTCAGAGCGGTTCCGAGGGCGGTGAGCGCCCGTGATCGGCCCCTCCGTCTGGATGGATGCCTCACAGGCCAGAGACGCGACTGATCTGGCTGGTCAGTTGGCCCACGAAGGAGGAGCCTTGCGCGCTCCCCTTGCCCGGGTCCGAGTTAAGGATCACCCGGGTGTGACCGTGCCGATCGATGAGGTAGACGATGTCGCTGTGGGCCACCATCCCCCCCGCCGGGGTGATCTCGGTCTGCACCCCGTACTCGTTCCACAACTTGTGCAGCTGGCTCAACGAGCCGGTGAGGAAGTTCCAGTTGGCCAGGTGGTCGAGCCCCTCCTGCCTGTCGAAGGCGGCGGTGAAGGCGGTGGTGGTGTAGAGCGGGTTGTTGACCACCGCCACGAGTTCGACCCCGTCGGACCGGGAGCCGAGGTTCTGGTTGGCGAGTTTGAGGTCCTGCGCGATGAGGGGGCAGTCCGACGTGCAGACCGGGTCGAGGAAGGTGAGCACGACGGTATGGCCGGCCAGGCTTGACAGGGAGACCGTGCGGCCGCCGGTGTCGGTGAGCGTGAACGGGAACGCCGGGACGTTGACCAGATCGGGCGATCCGTTGGCCGCTTCGATCAGGATGGGGTCGGCGTGCGGGCTGGCGGCGGCCACTGCCATGGGAGCGGCCCCGATCAGCAGGATCCCGATGGCCCCTACGGCCAAGAGCGAGCGCAGGAGGAAATTGGGCTGGAGCCGGTCGAGCCAACCGGCCGGACCCGGGGGTGACGGCTCGGCCCCGTCCGATACCTCGGCCTGGGCCGCCACGATCCCGAGGGACTCGACCGGAGCCCGGACAGGCAGCCGCACCATGGCCAGGTAGCCGCCACCGAAGACCAGGGCCATCGGGATCATGGAGTTGGGGTCGGTCCCCACCCCCCCGAAGAAGCCGAAGTCCTGGACCAGTACCCAGGTGGCCAAACAGAAGACCGACCCCACGATCACCCCGACCCGGACGACGCGGGGATCACCACTCAGGAAGCAGCCGCCCACCCCGAGCAGTGCGACCACGACAACCAGGTTGACCAGCCACCCGTGACCGGCCTGGAACGAGGCGAAGCTGCGGACCCAGGACGCCGTCACCGACGGCTGGGAAACCTGGGCCATCTGCTGGACCATGGCCGTGAGCGTGCCCGTCGTGGCCGACCCGTGGGACTGCCCCGACCAGGATCCCCGCCCCGGCCACGCCTGCAGGACCCCCATCCCGATGAAGAACACCCCCATCCCCCGCAGGATGCCCTTCCCCAGCCGGGGCGTCTCCCACGAGCTGTCGGGCAGCGCGACCAGTACGCCGGCGATCAGATAGAAGAGCACCCCACCGGGCAGCCCGAAGAGCCAGCTGCTGCCGTGGCCGAAGATGCCACCGAAGGCCTCCCCGAACACCCAGACCACCAGTCCCCAACCCACACTCACCACACCGGCGGCCCGGGACCAGTAACCCCGGGGCGCGACGAGCAGGAAGACGCCGATCCCCACCTGGATCCACACCGTCGCCGCCGCCGCCGTCACCGGGTGGTCGGCCCAGATGGTGGTGCCCACGCCGACCAGATGCTGGACCCATCCCGGGGACGAGCTGGCCGCCGGGGTGATGACCGAGCCGGGGAGCCCGAGGGGCATCGCCGTCTGGATCTGCAGCAGGCCGTCGAAGAGCCACAGCAGGCCGAACGTGATCCGGAACAGCCGACGGGCCGGAGGCTCGGGGTAGGCCCAAGGGCTGGGGACCGTTGCGTCCAGGGTGCCGGCGGCCGCGGCCCTGCGGTAGTGCACGGTGCGGGCCACATTCCAGCCCAGGGCCAGGATCACGCCGAGGGCCAGGAGGATGACCAGTTGGTGGTCGAGGGCGGAACGGAATGCCGCGACGATGGTCGGATTGTCGCTCTGGAGTCCGTGGCCCATTCCTGGCATGTCGCCACCACTCCCTCTGGGACCCGACGATGTCGCCGGAACGGGGCGCTGGCCGGCGAGCCCCGAACTCGGTGGCCCGATTGTAGGCCCGGCTTTGGCCGTCGCTACCGCGGCCCCAGCGCCGTCAGGGGGTCGAGTCGACCCCTGAGGAAGGGGGCTGTGCGGCGGGTGCCGACTCCGCCTCGGACGCGGCCATGGTGCGGAGATGCTCCTGCCAGTTCTTCAGCATCTGGACATGCTCGGGTGCCACCACCTTCGGTGCCGGGGTGGCGCGCCGCTTCCCCCGCGTCTGGTGCAGGGTGATCCACCACATGTAGCAGGCGAACCCGGCGAAGATCGGCCACTCGAACACGTACGCCCAGCTCAGTTCGTTGCCGCCGAGGGCCCGTCGTACCTCGAACCAGAACGCGGCGAGGCACAGGGCCACCACCACGACCAGGGTCAGGTGGAGCCGGACCGCCTCCGACCCGGTCAGGCGGGTGCCTCTGGCCACCGGATCGGTCGGCTCGGGTGCATCCACGGTGACCACCCTACCGTCGGCCCCGCTGACGGGGCCGACGGCTACTCCCCGAACAGGAGTCCGTAGTTCGCTCCCCGACGGAGGTGGTGGCCTCCGTCGATGGGCAGGTTGACCCCGGTGACCCAACCCGCCTCGGGTCCGGACAGAAACCGGACGGCGGCGGCGATGTCTTCCACCGTGCCCAGACGGCTGACGGGCATCTCGGCGAGGTAGTCGTCCAAGAGCGGCCCACCGGCGGTGATGGGAGCCATGAGATCGTCGTCCACGATCCCCGGCTGCACCGAGTTGACCCGTACACCCGTCGACCCGAGCTCCTCGGCCGCATACTTGCAGAGCGTGTCGATGCCGGCCTTGGCTGCCCCGTAGGCCCAGAGATAGCGGTGGGGGAAGCCTCCGGCGCCCGAGGACATGCCGGTGATGGCCCCACCCGGAGCCATCCCGCCGTCGACCCCGGTACCCACGCCCGCCGCCATCAACGGAGCGCCGTGCTTGATGCAGAGGAACGTGCCCACCAGGTTGACGTCGACCGTCGCCCGGACCGACTCCAGCTCGGCGGTCACGATCGGGCCCATGTGCAACGACCCGCCGGCGTTGGCGAACAGGATGTCGAGTCGCCCGCGCTCCGAGGAGGCCTCGGCCACGGCTTCGGCCACCTGGCCCTCGATGGTCACGTCTGCCACCACGTAGCCGGCGGTCCCCCCGGCCGTAGGGGTGCCGGCGGCCTCGGCCGCCACCTGCTCGAGCACCGACACCGCGGCAACCAGCTTCTCCTCGGTGCGGCCGCAGATCGTCACGTGGGCCCCGTCCCTCACCAGCCTGGTGGCCGTGCCCAGGCCGATGCCACTGCCTCCACCGGTGACCAGGGCTGCATAGCCGGCGATGCCTCGTGGGGGGTTCGGCTGGCTGCTCACTGAGCTGCTCCTCTGCTCGTTTCGGACGCACTCGCCGCCCGACCCCTCTGCGGGACGTGCTACAGAGTGTCGGTTCGACGCAGCATGTTACGGGACGGCACGACCCCCCCGGGGCGGTAGGTCCAGACGAGGAGAGGTGCGATGAGTGACCGCCGGTTCGCCCTGGCCGACCTGTTCGAGGTGGTGGTGGACACCGTGCCCGATCGGCTGGCCCTGGTGGCCGGGACGGACCGGCTGACCTACCGCCAGCTGGACGAGCGGGCCAACCGGTTCGCCCACTACCTCCTCGACCGGGGTATCGCCGCCGGTGCCCACGTGGGCATCCTGGCCTACAACCGGGCCGAGTGGGCGGAAGCCATGATCGGCTGCTACAAGGCCCGGGCCGTGCCCGTGAACCTCAACTACCGCTACGTGGCCCCTGAGCTCCGTTACGTGATCGACAATGCCGACCTGAAGGTCCTGGTGTTCGAGCGGGCCCTCTCCCCTCTGGTCATCGAGGCCCTCGACGGCGTCGACGGCGTCCACCCCCAGCTGGTCATGGTCGAGGACGGGTCCGTGACTGAGCCCCCGCAGGCTTCCAGTTCCTATGCGTCCGCTCTCGATTCCTCGTCTCCCGAGCGCGACTTTCGACCCCGGTCACCGGACGACATCTACATCCTCTACACGGGGGGCACCACCGGCATGCCCAAGGGCGTGCTCTGGCGACAGGAGGACATCTTCTTCGCCGCCATGGGCGGGGGAGGCTGGGGCCAGGAGCCCATCGGACACCCTGACGAGTTGGCCGCCCGACTCAACCCTGACGACGCCACCCGCATGGTCATGCTGGTGGTGGCGCCCCTGATGCACGGCAACGCGCAGTGGGTCATGTGGAACGCCTTCATGATGGCCGCCACAGCGGTCCTCTACACCGAGCACCGCTACGACCCCGACCTGCTGTGGCGCATCATCGGCGAGGAGGGGGTCGTATCGGTGGGGCTGGTCGGCGACGCCATGGCCCGGCCCCTGGCCGACGCCCTGGCCACCGCTCCTCCCGGCACCTACGACACGTCCACGCTGGTGGTGGTCGGCTCCGGTGGGGCCATGTTGTCCAAGACGGTGAAGGACGAGCTGAAGCAGCGGCTACCCAAGGTGATGGTGCTCGACAACTTCGGCTCCAGCGAGAGCGGCGCTCAGGGCGCCGTCCAAGACGGGGCCAGCGGGCCGCGGTTTGTGATGAAGGACGACACCTCGGTCCTCGACGACGATCTTCGGCCCCTCACACCGGGCGATGGGCGCATCGGACGGCTGGCCCGCTCCGGCCGGATCCCCATCGGCTATTACAAGGATCCGGTCAAGAGCGAGGGGACCTTTCCGGTGGACGCCAACGGGGTGCGCTGGTCCATCCCTGGCGATCTGGCCTCAGTGGAGCCCGACGGGACGATCATCGTCCACGGTCGGGGCTCGGCCTCCATCAACTCCGGGGGCGAGAAGATCTTTCCCGAGGAGGTCGAGGCGGCCGTCAAGACTCACCCCGCCGTGTTCGACGCAATCGTGGTCGGCGTCCCTGACGAGCGCTTCGGAGAGCAAGTGGCTGTCGCCCTCCAACCGAGGGACGTTGCCGGCGCGCCCAGTCTGGAGGAGCTCCAGGAGCACTGCCGTGACCACATCGCCGGCTACAAGCTTCCACGCCAGCTCTTGGTGGTCGAGACCATCCCGCTGACGGCATCGGGCAAGCCCGATTCGAAGGCGGCGAAGGCGCTGTTCGCGGCCGTCGAATGACCCGGTGGCGGCCTCAGGTCACCACAGATTGACGCGATGTGACGACGGTCGCCACCGTGTCCACCACGCGGTCGACCGCTCGGTCCAGGACACCTTCGTCGATCTCCACGCACCGATCGGCGCCGGCGTCGGGCCAGAGCCCCGTCACGCGAGCCGGCACCGGACGGGACGGCGAGCGCAGGGCGGCCGTGAGGGCCAGATAGGCCAACTCCTCTCGCCAGGCCACGGAGGGAGATCCCCCGGAGACCGACACCAAAGCCACCGGACCCGTGACCCGGCCCACCCCGCCTGCCTGCCCGACGTGGCCCTGAAGGGCCACCCGCAACTCGGAGCGGCCCTTCAGTCGTACCGTCGGGGTGGAGGGACAGGCCCACTGGTCGTCCGGGCCGCCGAACTGGGGCATCGGCTCGATCATCGACCAGTCCAGCGAGGTCCACAACGAAGAAGCCCAGGCCACCGACTCGGCAAGCACCGCGGCCCGGGCCCCGGTGCCGAGGCCCGCCATCCACGGCTCCCAGTGGTAGGTGCGCCAACCGGTCTCCTTCCACCGCACGAGGGCCTCGGAGGCCACCGGTCCGGCGGCGTCCAGCGGATTGCGGAACCGGCCGGCCGCACAGGCCTCCACCACGGCCAGACCCAGGGAACGGCGCACGAACGCCGGTCGCCAGACGAACGGGCCATCGTGGTCGCCGACGGATCCGGGCCGACCCTGCGCCTGGCGCAGCAGCGGGAGGGAGACCACGACGGGATCGGCGGCCGGCAGCGGCGCCACCACCGGGGCCAGCCGGGCCACGAGTCGGCCCTTCAGCGCTGACCGGGCTGCCTCGTCGACCACTGTCACGGCGGGAGCCACCAGGCCCCGCGTGCGGTGATCCGCCGGGGTCACGAGTCACCCCGGTCGGACCCGGTCAACCCCCCACAGAGGTCCGCGGGCATCTCCCAGTCGGCCGACACCGAACAGCGGGCGCAGAGCAAGCTCGAGGCCGGACTCAGCTCCGTTCCCTCCGCCGATCCCTCCGCCAAGTGGCGGAGCCTTCGGGCCCCGGCCAGGGTGCGACGGGCCGCGACCACCAACAGCTCGTCGGTGACCGGGTCGACATCGAGCTCTCCGGTTCTCGTGTAGTACGTGGCCACCACGAAGGGCGGGGCCGAGTTCCGGAGCGCCTCGAGGAGCGCGTAGAAGTGCCGGTCGGCCCGATGCTCGACCCGCGGGATCCCCGAGCTCACCTCGACCAGCGCCACGGAAGCCTCCTCCCGGGCGGGCCGTCCGATGGCCAGATCGACTCGTGCCGACAGCTCGACCGTCCCACCCGCCAACCGAATCCGCATGGCCTCCTGCGTCCGAGGCAGCCATGAGGGGTCCAGCGCCGGCCATCGACGGCGCAACCCCTCGGCCTGCCGCTCCACCTCGGCTGCGAGCTCTTGGTGCTCGGGTCCGGTCAGCTGGTCGATCCAGGCCACCAGTTCGGCCTGACGGTCATCAACGGCCAGGGCGGCCATCCCGTCGGCCATGGCGTCGTCGACGAATCCCACCGTGACCAGCTGCCGGAAGAGGGCGCCGACGAGGGCGCCACAGGCCAGGGCGGTGGAGAAGGTCCGCTGGCCGAACCCACCGGATCCGGCGTGCTCCCCGCAGGCCAGCGCCCGATGCAGCCGGTCCTTCGTCACCATCAGTGGTGACGAAGTAGAGCCTGTCCCCCCCAAACCCGACTCGAGACCGGATCGCAGTCGCTGTACGAGCTCAGGATGAGCGGGCGGTCGGGGCCTGCCCGTGATCCGCAGCCGCTCCAGCAGCGCATCCCCCGCCAAAGGCCGCCAACGGCCCGGCTGACGGCGTCCCGGCTCTGGCACGGTCTCGGGCGCCACCGAGACGGGCACCTGCGACCCACAGGGTTCAGGCAGCCCTCTCGGGCGCTCGATGTCGACTACCACCATGGACTCCACTCTGCCCAGCGGGTGTGACAGAGGTGCAAGGGCTGCTCGCCGGTAGCCTCTTCAGCGATGATGCCCCCGGCCGCCGACGCCTTCTTCACCGTCGTCTTCACCCTGTTCGTGGCCGTCACACTGGTGCTGTTAGTGCTGGTAATCCGGTTCACGCTGCAGCGGGCAGCCGCGTCCCGGGCAGCGTGGCTGGCCGCCCAGGAAGAGGACGAGCCCGAGGATCAGGGCCCGCGCACCGCCCTCGTGCTAGCCGGGGGCGGAACTCGGGGAGCCCTGCAGATCGGGATGCTCCAAGTCCTGACCGAGCACGGATTCGTACCCGACCGCATCTACGGCTCATCGGTAGGTGCGGTCAACGGAGCCGCCTTCGCCGGTGACCCGACCCGTGAGGGCGTTCAGCGGATGACCGAGATCTGGCGGGGGCTCACCCGCGAATCGGTCTATCCGCAGGGCCGGCTCCACGGCCCGTGGCTCTACTTCCAACAGCGCGACTCCGTCTTCGTCAACTCCGGCCTCCGGAAGGTCATCGAGGACGGGATCGGTTACGAGCGGCTGGAGGACGCGGTGATCCCGGTCGAGGTGGTGGCCACCTCACTCACCGACGGGGGTGAACGCTGGTTCACCTACGGACCGGCTGCCGAGGCGGTGCTGGCGTCCTCGGCGGTGCCCGCCATCTTCCCTCCGGTGGAGGTCGACGGGGAGCGCTACATCGACGGGGGCGTCGTCAACAACGTTCCCATCCGGCGGGCCATCGAGAGTGGCGCCACCCGCATTGTCGTACTGCTGTGCGCACCGCCCGTGTACACACCGGCCTCACCTCGGCGCCCGGTGGAGGCGATGTTCAACGCCCTCATGATCTCCATCCACGCCCGCTTCGTCCGGGACCTGGCTCAGCTCCCTCCGGGAGTGGAGGTCATCGTGTGCACGGGCAGTGAGGGGGCGACCCGGGACTTCGACGACTTCTCCACCACCGAGGCCCTGATCGCCCAGGGGAGGGAGGAGGCCGCGGAGATCGTGCGGCGCTACGGTCTCGGGGACCCCGGGACGGTGGCCGCCACCACGTCCACGGTCGAGGTGGGCCCGCCGGGCACCGACGGTGGGCCGGAATCGGGCCCTGGTCCTTCGACCGGAGATGGCGTGGTGACAGTGGGGACCGAGTCCTTTGGTGGTGGCCCGTCCACCCAGCCCGATCCGGCGACGTAGCGGCGGACGATCCGGGCCGGCACCCCGGCGATCACACAGTGGTCGGGGAACGTCCCTCGCACCACCGCTCCTGCACCCACGACGACATTGCGGCCGAGCCTGCTGCCCGGGAGGATCACGACTCCGGTGCCCAGCCAGCTCCCGGCGCCGATCCGGACCGGGTCGTCACTTGGCCACTGCACGTGGACCACCTGATCAGGATCCTCGTAGCCATGGTTCTGGTCGGTGATGTACACGTACGGGCCGGTGTGGACGTCGTCGCCGATGTCGATCTCGAAGTGCCCGACGATGTGGCTGCCCCGTCCGATCATGCAGCGGTCACCGATCCGCACCACCGGGTCGGTGACCATGGTCTGTCCCGGCACCATCCCCGCCGAGATGCTCACGTGGGGCCCGATCAGCGTGTCCCGGCCGATGCGGATCCACCGCTGGCCGAACACGGCACCGGTGGGAAAGGCCAGGCAGCTCCCCTGGCCGAAGGCGCCAAACCGGTGGGCCAACCGGTCATCGGGCCCAGTGGCCCCGTGCCGGGCCAGCCAGTTCCAGCCGGCGTGAATCAGGGTGTTGGTCCACCGGCGGGACCAGCGGGACGGTTGGGGAGGCGAGAGCGACGGGTGGCGAGGCTGCGGCCCAGCGCGATCCATGGAGACCGAGGCGTGAGGGTCCACGGTGGGGGTTCGGTCACGGCCCTGGCTGGCAGCGGTCACCTCGCGACGCTAACTGATGGACGTCCCGCCGGGCCAAGGACAGCCCAATGAACCCGTCGGCCGTCCGTCCTGCCCGGCCGGACCGTCCGGGACTCAGAGTTGTGGCCAGTGGCAAGCGATGCAGTGAGTGACGCCAGCCTCCGGGACCGTCTCGGACGGACGGGCTTCGAGAGCGGTTCGGACGTCTACGAACGGGCTCGTCCGAGCTATCCCGACGCGGCGCTGGACCTGTTGGAGGGCACAGCCGGGCTGACTCCCTCCAGCCGGGTCCTCGACCTCGCCGCGGGCACAGGCAAGCTGACCCGGCAACTCCACCGGCGGGGCCTGGCCTGCGTGGCCGCCGAGCCGTCGCCCTCCATGCGAGAGGTGTTCGCCCGGGTGGTACCGGACGTTCCCATGATCGGGGCCACCGCCGAGCAGGTCCCCCTGGCCGGCGGCAGTGTGGACGCCGTGGTGGTGGCGCAGGCCTTCCACTGGTTCGACCCCGGGGTGGCCCTGTCCGAGGTCGATCGGGTCCTCCGGCCGGGAGGGTGGCTGGCGCTGATCTGGAACGAACGGGACGAGTCCGATCCCATGGTGCACGAACTGGTGGGCATCTCCAAGTGGGATGTCCACGCCCCCTACCCGGTCGGCATGGACTTCGGGGCGGTCATCGACCGGAGCAGGCTCTTCGGGCCGGTGCAGCGGACCAAGCTGCCCTTCGTCCAGGAGCTCGATCTGTTTTCCTTCGTAGAACAGGTGGCCTCCCGGAGCTATGTGCGGGTACTCCCCGAACCGGACCGATCGGCCCTACTGGACCGGGTGGAGGCCTTCGGCGCCGGACTCCCCCAGCCCATCGCCATGCCCTACATCACCGACCTGTTCTGTGCCCCGGTCGCCCGGTGATCACCCCCAGCTTGCCAACTGACACCACAGAGGCCAGCCTCTCGGCCGGACGCCACCGCGACGCACGAGGAAGGGACCATCCCGATGATCAAGCTCACCTGTCTCCTGAAGCGCAGAGAGGGCATGACTCCCGCCGAATTCCAGGACTACTGGAACAACAACCACGGACCGCTGATCGCTACCAGTCAGTGCGGAAGCCACGTGATCCGCTACGAGCAGAACCCGCGTCCCCTCGACGACTACCGAGGCGACGACGACCGGTCGGGATACGACGGGGTCACGGTGCAGTGGTTCGCCTCCATGGAGGACTACTACGCCCACATGAGTGATGTGGACTCACCGGCCATGTTCGAGGACCTGCCCAAGTTCCTCGACACCGACTGTCTGGAGTTCGTGCTGACCGAGGAGCCGAGGGTCATCATCGACGGCGAGGTCGACGGGGCGGTGTAGCCCCGTCCCCGCGAGTGCGGGTCGAGCCGGTGCCCACGCCCGTTTGTTGACGCCCCGTCAGTTCGGACGTACGATCCATTGCATCGGACGCACTGTCCGATCTGATGGAAAGAGCATCCGATGCCTCAGGACGAGATCGACAGCAGTGGTGTCAGCTTCGAGGACATCAACCTGCTGGACTCCAAGGCCTTCGCGGGGGGCGTGCCCCATGAGTGGTTCGCCTTCCTCCGCAAGAACGCCCCCGTGTGGTGGCACGAGGAAGCGGACGGCCCCGGCTTCTGGGCCGTGACCTCCCATGCGGGGGCCACCGCGGTCAACCGAGACTATGAGCACTTCTCGTCATCCAAGCAGGCCACCTTCCTCTGGGAGCTTGGACCCGACGATCTGGCCCAACAGCAGATGCTCATGCTCAATATGGACCCACCGCTGCACACCCGCTACCGGCGTCTGGTCAACAAGGGGTTCACGCCCCGTATGGTCAACCAGCTGCACGACCGCATCAACGCCGCCGCCGACGACATCATCGACTCGGTCATCGAGAAGGGGAGTGCCGACTTCGTCACCGACATTGCCGCCGAGCTCCCGCTCGTGGTCATCGCCGAGCTGTTGGGCGTGCCCAATGAGGACCGGCACCGGATGTTCAACTGGTCCAACCGGATGATCGGCGGCGAGGACCCGGAGTACCAGACCGACGAGTCGGTCCCCCAGCAGGCGGCCATGGAGCTCTACGCCTACGCCTCGGCCCTCTTCGAGAACAAGCGGATCGATCCGCACCAAGACCTGATGAGCGTGCTCACCGAGGTGGAGGTGGAGGGAGAGAAGCTGAACTCGGTCGAACTCGAGTTGTTCTTCCTGCTCCTCACCGTGGCCGGCAACGAGACCACTCGCAACCTCATCTCAGGGGGGATGGCGGCGTTCTTCGACCATCCCGACCAGTGGGAGAAGCTCCGCAACGACCGATCCCTGCTCCCGTCGGCCACCGAGGAGATGCTGCGCTACGTCAGCCCGGTCATGAACTTCCGGCGCCAGACCACCAGTGCCTTCGACCTCGGTGACCAGCGCATCGAGGAGGACACCAAGGTGGTGTTCTTCCACATCTCGGCGAACCGGGACGAGTCCGTGTTCGACCATCCCCAGACCTTCGACATCACCCGTGATCCCAATCCCCACATTGCCTTCGGTGCCGGCGGCCCCCACTTCTGCCTCGGTGCCAACCTGGCCCGCATGGAGATCCGGGTGATGTTCGAGCATCTCCTCGACCGCATGCCCGACGTCACCCTCGACGGCGAAGTCGAGCGGCTGCAGTCGGCGTTCATCAGTGGGGTCAAGCACATCCCGGTCACCTTCCCACCGGCCGCCCGCGTCTCCTCCTGATGCCGGAGCGCCGACCGGCAGGCAATCTGAAAGAGGTCATCCGTGACTTCCGCCGCGATCAGGTCATCGACGTGGCCCGGCGGCTCTTCGGCGAGCGGGGCACGACGGACGTGTCGATGGATGACATCGCCGCCGAGGCCGGAGTGGCCCGCTCCACCGTGTACGTCTACTTCGCCAACCGGGAGGAGCTTCTTCGGGCCTGCCTGAAGGGGATGCACGAGCAGTTGCTCGAGGACATCGCCGAGACGTGGGAGCGCGATGCCGAGCCCACCCACCGCCTCGAGCATCTGGTGGAGGCCATGCTGGTCCGGATCGACGACAACCCGGCGTTCTTCCGTCTGGCGCTTCTGACCCAGGGCACGGTCGGCCAGGGCGGTGAGGCGGTGGGCACCGAACTGGCCCTCATCGGCCTCAACATCGCCCGCTTGCTCACCGACCTCTATGTCGACGGCGTCGAGTCGGGCGTCTTCCGGGAGATGGACCCGGACCAGGCCGTTCGCCTGATCGGCCAGCAGATCTACGGAGCCATGTCGGTGCGGGCCGCCGAGCCCCTGCCCCCCGACCCGGCCGAAGCCGCCGCTCAGATCAGCGACTTCCTCCGTCGCGGCCTCAGCGCCTGACGGACCGCGGGGTCGACCGCTCCAGCGGGGATCAGACCCGCTCCGGCTCGCGCTCGGCCCAGCGCCTCGAACTCGTCCAGACCGGCAGTCAGCGCCTGCTCGATGGCTGGCCGCCGGCGCGATCGCTCGGCCGCCGCTTCCCACCGGCTCTCCACGCGGCCAAACCGCCAGACAGCCAGGGCGATGGTCCAGACCACCACGAAGACGCCCACGATGATGAAGCCGGCCTGATTGATGTTGAACTGGCCCAGCCAGTCCCACACCGGCCCGTGCAGATGCAGCTCCTGGCCCAAGAGCCCGAACAGCTCGATGGTCCCGATGAACAGGGCGATGGCCACCGACAACGTGGTGATGACGATGTTGTAATAGACCTTCCGGATCGGCCGCGAAAAGGCCCAGCCGTAGGCGAAGTTCATGAAGCACCCGTCCAGCGTGTCGAACAGGCTCATGCCCGCGGCGAAGAGGATGGGGAGGGAAAGGATGGCCCAGAATGGCAGTCCGCTCGCCACGGCAGTTCCGGAGAGGACGAGGAGGGCCACCTCGGTCGCCGTATCGAAACCTAGTCCGAACAGCACCCCGATCGGGTACATCTTCCACGGCGTGTCGATCCGACGGGCCAGTGTCCCGAAGAAGCGGTTCATCAGCCCACGCTGGTTGAGCTGCACCTCGAGGGCCTCGTCGTCGTAGGCGCCGCGTCGGATGCTGAAGAACACCTTGGTGATGGAGACCAGGATGACGATGTTCAGGACGGCAATGAGGTAGAGGAAGAACCCGGAGACCGACGTGCCGATGAGGTTCGTCCAATGGTGCAGTCCGGAGTTGCCGTTCTTCACCTGGCTGTCGAGAAAGCGGATGCCGAAGTTGAGCAGCACCGCAAGTACGAAGACCACCGAAGAGTGCCCCAGGGAGAACCAGAAGCCGACACTCAGCGGCCGCTTGCCCTCGGCCATCAGCTTGCGGGTGGTGTTGTCGATGGCCGAGATGTGGTCAGCGTCGAAAGCGTGCCGCATGCCCAGGGTGTAGGCCAGGATTCCCGTGCCGAAACCGAACAGCTCGGTCCGGTTGAGGTGGTAGTGATGGGGGACCGCGGCCAACAGCATCACGAAGCCCAGGATGGTCAGGCCGATCACGGTGGCGAGCATGCCCACCACCCGGCGCCATTCCGACGGGTTCAGGGAGTCCTGCACCCGGCGCACCCGACCGGGCCGCCCCATCACGAAGGCACGCCTGGAAACTGGCCGACTCGCATCACCTGCGAGATTACGTTAGTTGCGACCCATTCGCAATAAGCCGCTACTCCTCTGTCGCCGCTGCGCAGTCGGCACACACCCCGCTCAGGGAGAAATGGTGGGGGTCGATGATGAACCCGGTGTCGGTACGCAAGCGCTTGCGGAGGGGATCGAAGGTCGAATCGGGGATCTCCACCACCCGGTTGCAGATCTCGCACACCAGATGGTGGTGGACGTCGTCGGCCAGGTGCCACCTCGACGGACCGTGGCCCAGGTGCACGTGGAAGGCCAGCTCCAACCGCTCGAGCAACTCCAAGGTCCGGTAGATGGTGGCCAGGTTGATGTCGGGATAGTGGACCCAGACCGCGTCCGCCAGCTGCTCCGCGGTCAGATGGTCGCCGCTGTTATCGAGCGCCTCGATGACCGCCCTGCGGTCCACGGTGACTCTGCTCCCCGAGTCCCGGATGGCCGCGATGGCCTGATCCACCCGCTCTGTCGACACGTCGGCGATCGTATCCGGGACCGGGCTGCGGCCAGCGGTGCGACGGTTCGGTCGGTCAACCCTCGACGTTGCTGCCGGTCACCCGCCGGCGACCGCGGGCACGATGGAGAGGGTCTGGCCATCAGCCACCGGGGTGCTGAGCCCGTCCAGGAACCGGACGTCCTCGTCGGCCAGGAAGACGTTGACGAAACGGCGCAGGCCCCCCTGGTCGTCGAAGATGCGCTCAGCAAAACCCGCATGCGCGGCGTCGAGGGCCTTCAGCACGTCCCCGACCGTCGAACCCTCGACCTCCACCTCGCCCGAGCCCCCGGTGAGGGTGCGCAACTGGGTGGGGATGCGGACTTTGACGCTCATCAGTGACTCCTTGGGACCGAGAGATCGGTCTGCTGGTCGTAGTTGCTCATGGCCTCGTCAAAGGCCTCGAGGGTGGGAGCGATGGTGGTGGTGGGCCGGACCGATCCCGTCAGTGCCTCGACCGTCTTCAGGCCGTGCCCGGTGACCAGGGCCACCACCCGCTCGTCGGGTCGCACGACCCCTTGGGCGGCCAGCTTGGCCAGTGTGGCGATGGTCACCCCTCCGGCCGTCTCGGCGAAGATGCCCTCGGTCCGGGCCAGCAGCTTGATGCCGTCGAGGACCTCGTCATCGCTGACCGAAGCGCAGGCCCCCCCCGAGGAGCGGATGGCGTCCAGTGCGTACCAACCGTCGGCCGGGTTCCCGATGGCCAGAGACTTGGCGATGGTGTGCGGCTTGACCGGTCGGATGGCGTCAGTCCCCTCGGCGAAGGCGGTGGCGACGGGCGAGCACCCGTCAGCCTGAGCTCCTGAGATCCTCACATGGGGTTGCTCGTCCAGCAGACCGACCTTCCACAGCTCATCGAAGCCCTTGGCCACCTTCGTCAGCTGGCTGCCTGAACCGATGGGCACCACCACATGGTCGGGTGCCTGCCAGCCCAGCTGCTCCCCGACCTCAAAGGCCAGGGTCTTCGAGCCCTCGGCGTAGTAGGTCCGGACGTTGACGTTGACGAAAGCCCACGACGGTTGCTCGCTGGTCAACTCGGCGCACAACCGATTCACGTCGTCATAGCTACCTTCGACAGCGATGACGCGTCCCCCGTAGACCGACGTCATGGTGATCTTCGCCGCCTCGAGGTCGTGGGGAATCAGCACCACCGAGTCCATGCCCGCTCGCGCCGCGTGGGCGGCCACGGAGTTGGCGAGATTGCCGGTAGAGGCGCAGGCGGCGATCTTGAAGCCCAGTTGGCGGGCCTTGGTCAGCGCCACCGACACCACCCGGTCCTTGAACGAACCGGTCGGGTTGGCCGTGTCGTCCTTGATCCAGAGCTCGCCCAGCCCCAACTCGGCGGCCAGGCGGTCGGCCCGGACGAGCGGGGTGAAGCCCGCCCCGAGGTCCACCGGCGTCGGGTCATGCACGGGCAGAAGGTCAGCGTAGCGCCAGATCGAGCGGGGTCCGGCGGCCACGCGCTCCCTGGTCATGGTGGCAGCCACGGCTTCGTAGTCGTAGGTCACCTTGAGCGGCCCGAAGCAGTAGTCGCACACATGCAGTGCTTCGGCAGGATAGGCACGCCCACACTCACGGCATCGCAGCCCAGAAACGAAGTCCACAGCAGTCTCCTCATCGCTCGGGCATTGGCACCTGGTACGGGACTCCGGCCGCTGGGGGCGGCTCGGTCTCTCGCTCTGGTTGCCGCGGCGTCGCTGGGCCCGGTCCCTCAGCCGCTCTGGATGATGACCTCTAGTTTTGCCCAATCCTCGTCGCCCGTCAATGCGGGCGCCCTGCCCGGCAGTGTTGTCGGTTGGCGCCGACGCTCGGCCGGACTCTTCCACCCACCCTGTTCCGGTGAGCGATGATGGCACCATGTCGATCGCGGCCACCTCCGGCGACCACGGCCGTCAGGCTCCCAACCTGGCCAGGGCACTGGCCGAGGCCAAGGGCGACCGGACCGTCGCCGTGTGCATCCCGGCCCGCAACGAGGCCGCCACCGTCGGCCCCATCGTGGGCGCCATCGTGGGCGCCCTCACTGAGCGCGCCGGGGGCGTCCCGCTGGTCGACGACGTGGTGGTGGTGGACGACGGGTCGGTCGACGGGACGGCCCAGCTGGCCCGGGCCGCCGGGGCACGCGTGGTCGGCTCCGGCGACCCGGCCGGGGGCAAGGGCCAGGCGATGCACGCCGCCCTCGTCGGCACCGACGCCGACCTGCTCGCCTTCGTCGACGCTGACGTCACCAACTTTGGGCCCCACTTCGTGACCGGCCTGCTCAAGCCGCTCCTGATCGACGACTCAGTCAGCCTGGTGAAGGGCTACTACCAGCGACCACTGCACGGTTCGCCCGACGGCGGAGGTCGGGTCACCGAGCTCATGGCCCGGCCGGTCATCGACCTCCTCTTCCCCCACCTGGCCGGCATCCGACAGCCCCTGGCCGGGGAGACGGCCGCCCCCAGGAGCGTTCTGGACAAGTGTGGACTGGCCCCCGGTTACGCCGTGGAGCTGGCCCTGCTCATCGATGTCGCCTCCCTGTACGGGGTGGCCTCGATCGCCCAGGTCGACCTCGGGACCCGCGTCCACCGGAACCGCCCGCTCGCCGAGCTCCGGCCCCAGGCCACCGACATCCTGTCGGCCGCCCTGGCCCGGGCCCGCCTGGTCACCCCGGATTGAGCCCAGCACGGACACCTGCTCGATAGCGGCAACCGACTCAGAGGACTTGGCTGGACCCATCAGGCCCGGGACGACTCGCAGAGTGAGCGGCCGGTTCCGGCCGGCGCGAGCTCAGACGACACGGCCACCGATGAGGCGGCGAGATCGGGGAGCACCGGAGGGACCACGAGGTCGCCGTTGTTGAGGCCGCGGCGGCTCGGGACGAACAGTGCGGTGATGGCCCCGACGGCCACCACGGCCGCCCCGGCGTAGACGGCCACCGTCATGCCGTTGACGTAGTCCTGCCCCGAGGCGTAGCTCCCGTGGGAGCTGAAGATGGCCCCCAGGACGGCGATGCCGAGCACGCCCCCCAGCTCACGAAAGGCGGCGTTGGCGCCGGAAGCGACACCTTCCAGCGATCGGGGCACCGCCCCGAGGACCAGCGAGGCCAGAGGCACGAAGAAGAGGGTCATGCCGATGCCGCACACGATGAACGGGACGACCAGGTCGGCGTAGGGCACGGTCGTCGAGGTGACCGAGGCCAGCCACGCCAGGCCGATGGCCTGAAGGCTGAGGCCGGTCACCACCAAGGGCTTGCCTCCCCACCGCTCGGCCAGCTGGCCCACCACCGGGGCCAACAGCATGGGCATGGCCGTCCACGGAAGGATCCGCACCCCTGCGGCCAGCGGCGAGAGCCCCTGGACCGTTTGGAGGAACTGGACAAGGAAGAAGATGGCCCCGAACATTCCGAAGCTGAACAGCAGCGCCGTCATGTTGACCGAGGCGAAGCCGCGGTCGCGAAACAAGCGGATGTCCAGCATGGGATGGTCGGACCGCAGCTCCCAGAGGCAAAACCCCGGCAAAGCCACGATGCCCACCGCAAAGGACGTGAGCACCACGGAGCTCGTCCACCCGTGGCTGTTGCCCTCCACCAGGCCGAGGACCACGCCGAGCAGCCCCACACTGACCAGCATCACACCGCTCAAATCGAGGCGGGCCCGGACCCCACGGGACTCGGACAGCTTCCACCAAGCCAAGGGGATGAGGCACAGGCCGACCGGGACGTTGAGCCAGAAGATGTACTGCCACGACCATCCACTGGTCACCGCCCCACCGACCAACGGGCCGAGAGCCACGGCGGCGCCGCCGATGGCCCCCCAGATGCCCAGGGCGGCGTTCCGCCGCTCAGGAGGGACGGCGGCACTCAGCAGGGTGAGGGAGAGGGGCATGATCATTGCCCCACCTGCTCCCTGGATGGCCCGGGCCAGCACGAGCACCTCGATGCTGGGAGCAAGGGCAGCGACAGCCGAGGCCGCGGTGAACACAGCGATGCCTAGGACGAAGACCCTCCTACGTCCGAAGCGCTCCCCCATGGCCGCCGCCGAGATCAGCAGCACGGCGAACGACAGCGTGTAGGCGTTTACCGTCCACTCGAGGCCGGAGAGGCCGGCGTGTAGGTGGTCGCGGATGACCGGCAATGCTGTCGAAACCACCAGATTGTCCAGCGACGCCATGAACAGGGCCATCCCGGTGATGACCACGGCCCAGACGGCACGGGACCGCGAGCGGTCGCGGCTTCCGGCCGGGTCCCGATCGGACGGCTGCACGGTGGTTGCTCCGGCACCGGCAGCCGACGACGCCCTCAGAGGGGCGTGGCCGGTGGCCTCCACGACCTGGTCGGTGGCCCGGACCATCGGCGCCTGATCGGGCTGGCCTCGGCGGCCAGCCCGCGAGCGGGAGGATACCGTCCGCCAGTTAGATTGTGAGTGATCACTAGCTTGTCGGGGCAAAAAAAGAGGCACGGTAAGGGGCTGGTTCATGCGGGAACCTCCTGGTTCTCGGCCTCGCCGACCCGATGATGGTCGGCCAGGGCCTGGCTGGCGGATTTGATGGCGTCGGCCTTCTGGGGCACCTGGCAGATGCTCTGGGCCCACGAGTCGGGGACGGAGAGGACGTCGATGGCAGACATCACGTTGATCAGCATCCCCATGGCGAAAAATTCGCGCAGCTCGTCCTCGGTGCCGTGGGTCCGGTCATAGAACACATCGGCCAGCATGTCGAAGGTGCGGCGGCAGCTGCGGGCGATGTCGGGGTCAGCCGGGGCCGCCGCGAATCCGTGGAGTTGGACCTGGAGCATCTCGGGGTCCTGCATCAGCTCCAGGTAGGCCCCAGCCATAGCCGATTTGGCGTCCTCACCCTCCAGTCCCTCCCCGGCCCTGGACAGCTCCTCGATGATCCGGAGGCCGACCAGGTCGTAAGTGGCGACGAACAGGTCCTTCTTGGTTCCGAAGAGGCGGAACAAGTACGGCTGGGAGATACCCGCCCGGTTGGCGATGGCCTCCGTCGACGTGCCGGCGTAGCCGGACCGAGCGAACTCGGTGATGGCGGCAGCCAGCACAGCGATGCGGCGCTCCCCGGCGGTCTGTCGGCTCGAAACCATCATGGTTACATTGTGATTGGTCACTCACTACCTTGTCAAGGTAGTGACCGCCAACCGAACCCCATTGCCTCTTCGGAGCCTCAAACGGGTAGCGTCCCCTCATGGCTGAGGACCGCATCCCCCGCTGGGACGACGGCTCCCTTGCCGACACCGTCCTCGTTTCCAACCGTGGGCCCCTGGCCTTCCACCTCGAGGACGGTGTTCCCGTGGCCGGCACCACGGCGGGTGGACTGGCCGGTTCCATGCGCCCGCTAGTGGTTGGCTCGGAGGCAACCTGGGTGGCCTCGGCGCTCGGTGCGGCCGACCGGGTCGCGGCAGCAGCCGGGATGATGTCCGACGACGGCATCCACATCGAGTTGGTCGAACCCGAGCCCGAGATCTACAACCTGGCGTACAACGTTGTCTCGAACGCCATGCTGTGGTTCTGTCACCACCACCTGTTCGACGCGGCCCGTCGGCCTCGTGCCGATCAGCGATGGCTGGAGGCATGGGATGCCTATCGCGAGTTCAATCAGCTGTTCGCCGAGCGGGTGGCCAAGGTGGCTCCCGAGGGAGGGCGGGTACTGGTCCAGGACTACCACCTGACCCTCATGGGCTCCGAGCTGTCCCGGCTTCGGCCTGATCTGCGGACCACCCACTTCACCCACACACCGTTCGCCGACCCCTCGGTGCTCCGCATGCTGCCCACCGCGGTCGGCGCCGAGCTCCTGGCCTCGTTGGCCAGCTATGGTGCCTGCGGGTTCCACACCATGCGGTGGGCCTCGGCCTATCGGGCCAATCAGGGGCCCGATGCACCGGCCACCGACGGCCCGCCCACCTTCGTCTCGCCGCTCTCCACCGACCCGGACCGGCTGCGCGCGTCCGCAGCGGAGCCAGCCGTCAGTCAGGCCCTGGCCCGCATCGAGGAGAAGATCGGCGGTGAAGGTCGGCAGGTCATCGTCCGGGTGGACCGAATGGAGCTGTCCAAGAATCTCCTTCGAGGGTTCTGGGCGTTCGAAGAGCTGCTGGAGCGGCAGCCGCACCGGCGCGAGCGGGTGGTCTTCGTGGCCTTGGCCTACCCCACGCGCCAGGGACTTCCGGAGTACCTCGCCTACCAGAACGAGGTCGAGTCGACGGTAGAGCGGATCAACCGCCAGTGGGCAACGCCGGACTGGACGCCCATCGTGCTCGAGGTGGAGGACGACTATCCACGGTCGTTGGCTGCGCTCACCCGGTACGACGTCCTGCTCGTCAACCCAGTGCGGGATGGCCTCAACCTGGTGGCCAAGGAAGGCCCGCTAATCAATGCCCGCCACGGGGTGCTCGCCCTCTCCCGTGAGGCCGGAGCCTTCGAGGAACTCGCTCCAGCCGCCCTAGAAGTCAACCCGTTCGACGTCTCCGGGACAGCCGCCGTCCTGGCCGAGGCCCTCGATATGGACCTCGATGCCCGGACAACCCGGGCCGAGGAGCTCCAACGGATCATCCGGGCGCGGCATCCAGCCCACTGGCTCCAATCGCAGCTGGACTGGGCACGCTGACTCGAACGGGCTGTCCGGGTCCACCACCTCAGATCCAGTCAGGTTGCCAGGCTGGGTGCGACACTCTCAGCCAGCCAGGCCAGGACATCGAGGGCCTCACGCTGGCCGGCCAGCGTGAGGTCGGCTGCCGCCGCGACCCTCGGGTCGCTCTCGGGGTCGAGTACCGCTACCGCAACGGTGTCCCTACCCTCGCTCCGCAGGTCGGCCAGTGCGCTGAACGCTGGAAGATCGCCGAGATCGTCCCCGAAATAGCAAGCAGCCGAGAAGCCTTCGGCCAGGGCCCTGACCACGGTCCCCTTGTCAACATCGATGGGAGGACGGAGCTCGACCGACATGCGGCCCGGGTGGGCCCGGAGTCCTGATCGGGCCACTTCGGCCGCCACGGCGCCGGCGACCCAGCCTTCCGCCGCCGGCGCCCTCCGCCAGTGGACCGTGACCGCCAGCCCCTTGGGTTCGATGAGAATGCCGTCCGGCGCACCCCGCTGCAGTCCCAAAACTGCGGCATCGATGACGTGCTTCCACTCTTCGGCGGCCGGCTCGACGGTGATCTGACCATCCCCCCACGACTGCTCCAGCCCGTACAGCCCGACCAACCGCACGCGGTGGTCGGCCGCGGCCGGCGACCCGACGATGAGGTGCTCCTCGAGAAAGGACACCGAACGGCCCGAGATCACCGCCACCTCACCGAACCGCCGGGCTAGGTCGGCCATCACCCCGCCGGCGCCGTCGATCGGTCGGGCCTCGTAGGGGTCCTTCACAATAGGGGAGAGCGTGCCGTCGAAGTCGGTGAGCACGGCGGTGGCCGCCGGGTCGGTCAGCAGCGGGGCAAGGACCGCCCGCACTGCCGATGACGGCACCGCTACCCCACCGCTCCGATCTTCGGACATTCGATCGACAGTCAGTTGACGGTGGACGAGGTGGTGGTGCTGGTCCGGTTGGCCAGGTCCGGGCCCACCACGATGAGCACCTCGGCCGTGCCGATCGAGCTAACCGGCGCGGAGGTGGTGTAGGGGGCCACCGAGCTGGCCGGCAGGAGTAACGCCTTCGCCACCGACTGCGCCACACCCTTCTGCCCGGCCACGTAGTAGACGTTGGTGACCGTCACTCGGGCTGAGGCGTTCACCGGGGGCAGCATGTCCCAGCCAGCCGTCTGCAACTGCGTGGTGACCGAGCCGGCCGCCCCCGGGACCCCTGATGCGTTTGCCGCCAGGACGGGCACGTGGGGCGGGGCTGTGGTCGTCGTGGTCGTGGGCGCCGCCGGCTTGGTGGTGGTGGACGCCGCGGAGCCGGTCCTCGCTCCCATGACCGAGGTCGTCGGATGGATGACTCCGAGGACCAGCACGGTGGTCAACACGAAGGCGACCAACACGATGGCCGCCTTGATCGTCGTGGCACTCGAACCTCCACCGGGGGACGCTGAGGGGCGTGCTGATTGCTCGGGAGGTTGGGCCACTGTGTGCCAGCCTGCCAATCAGGGAGGTGCGAAGCAAGCGTTTCCGATCCCGGCAGGTGGGGGCCGGGGCCAGGAGGGTCGCCCCCATCTCCTCGTGAGCGGCCGCGGGACCCGTAGAATGACGCACTACGGGCAGGTCCCGGCACCAGGCCGGTGTGGCGCAGTTGGTAGCGCAGACGACTTGTAATCGTCAGGTCGTGGGTTCGATTCCCACCGCCGGCTCCAATACATGGAAGACCACGCCTGATCCTTGACCGTCATAGTCGACGAGGGCGTGGTGAGGGCTCCGGACGGTGCCGAGGCTGGCCAGCCGAAGACCCGCTCAAGCACCCGAAAGGTGGATAATTGCCTCCCTCCTGTCTCAATCTCGGACCTTCTCTCGCATAGCGTGAGGGACTACTCGGCCCTCAATAAGAGAGCGGTGGGGGTGCGGGCCGCGACTACCGCCGGAAGGGCGGCAATGATGATGGCCAGCACGAAGGCACCCACAGCCACGAGAGCGATGGTCGCCGCCGGCACTGCAGGCACGCTCACCGCGTTGATCCCACCGGCGAAGGCATTCCACAGCGTCCGTCCGGCGATGATCCCGAGCGGCACGCCGAAGACGGTGCCCACGGCCACCGTGACCGTCGAGTTCCATGCCACCGTGCCGGCAAGCTGGCGTTGCGTGAAGCCGAGCGATTTGAAAATGGCCAGATCCCGGCGGCGCCGTCGCACCGACGCCATCAAGGTCAGCCCGAGTGCTGCGGTGGCACCGGCGGCCAGACCTAGGCCGAGATAGATCGGGGTGCTCCCCATGGAGCGGTAGTTGATGATCTCGGCCGGTCGCTGAACCGGGAGCACGGTCACCCCGTAGTTGCTCGGCAAGGTCAACGCATCGGCAATCCGACGCAGCCCTGTCAGCGAGGAGGACGGTGCAACGCCATTCCGCAGCCGCACCAGCACTGCGCTCGGTCCGGTCGGGACCACATGGTTCGGGTTCGACACCGATGGGGGAATGAGCGCCGCGGCCACCAGAGCGCCCGTGCCCATGGACGGATGAACACCACCGAGTTGGTCTCCCACGATAGGCATCGTGGCCGAGCCCACGATCTGTAGATGCCTGGTCTTCGACCCCGGGGTAGTGAAGCTGACCGTGTCGCCGATCTGCTTGTGCAGGACGGCCAGGGTCGATCCCCCCACCACCAACTGGTTGGGAGCGTCGAGAGCGTGTCCGGAGAGCAACGCGGGGGCCACGTTTGCGCCGGGGGGCTGGCCGATCAACGGGATGCTCACGCCGTCCACCTCTGCGCTATCTCCGAAGTAGATGGGAGCCCAGGCGGCCACGGCCCGATCGTGGTCGAGCAAGCGAGCCGCCTGGGGGCCGGGGACGGGAGCGATCCCACCACCACCGGTCAACTCGTAGTTCCAGTTCCACCCGTAGAGTTGAGGATGGGAGACCAGGCTGTTGAGGCTGGCGCCGAAAGTGATGGTGGCGATCACGACCATAACCGCCAGCACGGATCCGATAATGGCGGACCGGACCGGCACGGCCCTGGTCCCTCCCCCCGGTTCGAGGGCGAAGCGCATGCCCTCGACTGCCGCCAGCGGCAGTCCCGACTGGGTGGCGACGTGGACGATGCCTGACTCGCCACGGACGGTGCCATGGGATCGCCGGGCCACGCGGTGTGGCAGCTGGCGGTAGGCCACGCCCACAGCCACCGCACTCAGAACGATCAGAAGGATCCCGAAACCGGAACCCAGTACCGACCAGTCGAAGGCTAACCCCCGTAGCGGGTACACCGGACGGACTACGCCAATCGGAGCGAGGGGTGAAAGGACGATGGCGACCGCCACCGCCAGCCCGCTGCCGAAGGCGATAGAGACGGTCGGGCCGAGCACCATGTCACCCAATAGCGTCATCGGCTTCGCCCCGAGAGCCCTGAGAATTCGATCGTCGTCAGCATCGAAGCGGATCTGGCGACCGACGACCTGGCCGGCGATGAGTATTACAGCCAGGCTGGCGATCGCGCCGAACACGCCAAGGGCGATCGACTCGGGTTTAATGGCCTGCTCGGCCACGGCCGGATCGAACTGGATGCCCAGCGGGACGGGCTTGCCGGCCAGCCGTTCGATCTCCCGCTCCACCGTGGATGTCCCATCCACTCCGTGATCAAGTCGAAGGTAGGCGGTGGTGCTGGTGACGCAACAGCTGGCCAGTTGGGCTCCGAGGGCACGGGTGAACACGATCTGCGCTCTGCCAGTGGCGCCGAGGGAGTCGGTCAGGACCTGATTGTTGAATGCGACGATAGCGACCACCGTCATCTCCATCTGCAGGTGGGGCCGGGCGGTGAATGATCCAGCCCCGGTTCCGTACCCTGGGAGATTCGCCTGGGCGTTGGTATAGAAGCCGACTGGAATCTTCTGACCGATGTGGAGTCCGAGCACCTGGGCCACCAGCGAGGAGACCATGATCTCGTTCCGCCTGTTTGGGTCCGCCAGCCGACCTTCCAGCGGAGTAACCCGGTCCTGATCGGTGAGTTCACCGTCCGGACTGGCCTCAGTGTCGAGGATGCTGATGTCGGCAGTACGGGCCGCGGCCGGAGGCGGAACCGGAAGTCCGTTCGGACCAAGGGGCTGGGCGTCGATGCTGTACACGTTGGCCACCCCCTTGACGTGGGGCAGCCGGGCCAGTTGGTTCGAAACCGAACGATCGGAGCCCGCGGAGTTGGGGGAGCCGGGCTGCCAGTTGGCGACGGGAACGTCGAGTTGGGACGGTCTGGTGGTAGTGAAGTACGTCGGAAAGGCCGCCTGAGTTCGCCGGGCTGCGGCAATCGAGCCCATGGCCAGACCGCCGAGCAATCCGACGAGGAGCACGGTGGTCAGAAGCCCGGCCCACTTCCGGTCGAGTGAACGCCGCAGCCGATACCAGGCGAGTGCCTTCATGTGAACCCATCACGCTCAGGCGAGCTTCCCGCCTGGCCTACCGCGGTGCCGCCCGCATCATTCGTCACCAAACAAAGTATTGATCACGGGCGGGCCATCACCAAGGGGGTAAGCATGGCGGTCGCCTTAGTACTAGCACTACCGATGGATCAACACTTCTGACCCAAGAGCGTCACCTAGCACCGGGTGAGTCAGTCGGCGAGAGCGAACCTACGGAAAGCGTGAGTATCCTCGCTAATGCTCCTATGGACTGTCAAGTGCGGATTGTGACCGCGGGAGCGCTGCGAACACTTCCCGCACCACGCGGCGGCTGAGGCAGCGGATCGCCTCCTTCTTGGTCCGACCTTCGTTCATCCGCCGCTCGATGTAGTACTTGGTTCTCGGGGTCGTTGACCATCCGGGTGAAGACGATGTGCCACAGGGCCGCGTTGGCCTGCCGGTCACCACCACGGTTGAGCCGGTACCGTTCCTACCTGCCACTCCGGGAGTCGAGGGGTGAGACCGCAGAGCTTGGCGAAGGGGGACTCGGCCTTCAGTCGTTCGGGGTTGTCGCCGGCGGCCACCAAGATGGCCGAGGCCGCATCGGTGCCCACCCCGTCGATGGCGTGGAACTCCGGGGCCGTCTCGGCGACAAGGGTCTTCGGCCGGCCGTCGATCTCTTTGACCTCTTCTTCGAGGGAGAGGCCCGCCGCTCCAGGTGCGCAAGGTGAACTTGGCAATCGTCGGCACGTCGGTCCGTCCGGTGTGGTGATGGGCACTGGTCACAGCGAGGACCTTGTAGATCGAGAGGTCCCGAAACTCGGCCCGGAGTTCCTCGGGAGCCGTCGAGATCAGGCTTCGCATCATCGGGTGCAGCCTGGCACGGTAGAGCATGCGCTCACACCGCTGGTCAATGATGAGTTCGTCCAGCAGAAGCTGATCGCCCGCCCTCTCGGGTGATCATGGAGCTTGGGGGTGGATCGTCTCACCTCGGGCCAACATCTCTACAAACTGGCCGATGCGCCTGGAGCGGGTTTCGGGTTTCTTGGCGTTTCCGATCCTGTAGAGGATGGCGTACCGATTCGCACTCGTGAGCGTCTCAAACATCGCCTTTGCGCGAGGATTGGCAATAAGGGCGGTGGCGAGATCCTCCGGCATCTCAATGCTGGCTTGCCCGGCGTAGGCGGCTTCCCATCGACCGTCCTCTTTCGCCTGCCGCACCTCGACTTCGCCGGATCGATGCATTCGGCCAGTGGCGATCAGCCTTTCAGCGATGGCAGCGTTCCGTTGAGACCACGGGCTGCGGGCTCTTCGAGGCGCGAAACGTCGTCGGAACGTAGCGCTGTCACGACGCCCCAATTGACCATCAATCCAGCCGAAGCAGATCGCCTCGTCAAGCGCCTCATCGTACGAGACGGTTGTCGGATCGACCGTTCCCTTTTTGGCCAGTACCAGCCAGACACCCAGTGAATCGGCGTGATGGGCGCTCAACCATCTTCGCCATTCACCGGCGTCTCCGACTATCAGCTCGGGGAGATCCACGGCGATCACCGTATCCCGCATGTGCCAGCAGGGGACGGTCAATTGTTGGATCGTCAGACTCGATGTTGGCTCCGGTATCGCCTCCAACCTCGGCCCACCCCGACCACGCGAGAATTTTGATCGTCTGATCGACTGAACACGTCGTCTCCAACCCAACGTTTGTCCGACCATTGCGTCCCAGCATGTCGCGAAGGGGACCAGCGCAGTTCAGGAGTCGACCCGGTCGCGGGAGTGCCGATCGCGGCGTCTGCAGCGGGGTTGACACAGGAGGTGGCTCGTTCCGGTCGACACCGGATGGCTGTGTAGCGCCGGTGAGCTTGAAGTTCAGCATGATGGTGGAGGGCTCCCACGGGCACCGTGGACTGTTGCCTTTGAGCCGAGCGCCAGACTTCTGGGAGCGAGTGCCCCGCCACTCTTCGGGACCCGGTCCGTCACCGATTGCCCGAGCCCACGGTCGCCCGAGGTCCCGATCGGGGCGAAACCATAAGGGGGTTCATGCCAGCTGGACCCACCGCCAAGTCGCCCTCCATTGCCGGCTTGGGCCGCTTCGCGCTCGCCGAGGGGTGAGGGGGCCTCCGAGCCCAGCGGATCGTGCATACGCTCTGAGGGTGCTCGGATCCTCGCCCTTGATGGCCTTCATCCCGGTCACCGACATTGCCAGGGCTCGCGAGTTCTACGAAGGGACTTTGGGGCTGCAAGTCATCGAAGAGAGCCCGTTCGCCCTCGTCGTTGATGCGAACAGCACGATGATTCGCATTACCCTGGTAGCCGACCTGCGGCCGCAACCGTTCACGATCGCCGGGTGGGCAGTGGACGACATCGAGGAGGCAGTCGGCAGGCTGACGTCGCGGGGTGTCAAGTTCACCCGCTACGACGGGATGGCGCAGACAGCTCTGGGGGTGTGGGCCTCGCCCGGCGGCGACCAGGTCGCATGGTTCGTCGACCCCGACCACAACACGCTATCGCTGACAGAGTTCGTGAATCGATGACACCGGCCGGGGCCGCCACGAAGTCCGAACGCCGGATCGTCACAAACGGCAGCGGTGAGCCCTGAGGCAATGCGAGGCCAAGGACTTGTCGGAACACCCAAAACTCCGGAGTCCGATGCTGATCGCCCCGGCCATGACCCGCAGGTGCCCCCCTCACCGTCCGACCCCCCCATGTGTGATTGCGTTGGTCACCAGCTCGCTGGTGACCAACGCGGCGGTGCTGTTGATGTCCTCCGGGCTGGTTGCTCAGCTGGTCCCTGACGAACTGGCGGCACAGAGCGATGCTGCCTGGATCGGTGGTGAAGCTGGTCGAGGGCATCCCCTCTCGCTCCTCCTTCGACGGACCCTGGCCCGCGGCGGCACGTGGGTGGCCGGGTCTTGCACCGGTCCTGCGACGATACCCATGCAGGGAGGGAAGAATCGATTCCGTTCGGCCGGGGTTCGACCCGGAACGTCAAGTGGTTCCCGGGACCCAGGACCGGGCACCACCACCCAGGTGTGACGTAGATGTGCACGATCGAGCGTGGACTCCGCCGTTGATTCGGGGCCCGGCTCGGTGCCGCCTCGTCGGCGCGAGACCTGGCGATTCGGAGGCTCGCTCTCCAGGAGTCGTGCCGAAGTGACCTACGAGTAATCGACCAGCCCGAATAGTCTCGCAACATCGACCCCGGCGGTGGGCGGTGTTGAGACCGCGAGAAGGACGGACAGGCAATGACGAACAGCAGCGGTTCGACCATCCGTGGCTGGGGTGTTGCCTTGCCGGACACCGTGGTGACGAACCACGACCTGTCCTCGCTCCTCGATACCACCGATCAATGGATCGTTGAGCGTTCCGGCATACGAGAGCGTCATGTGGCCGCAGGTCCCTTCGCCACCGCCGACGTGGCCGGCGACGGCATGACGGGCACCACCGGTCAGATGGCCGTGCGGGCGGCGAGGTCTGCCCTGCTGTCGTCGGGGATCGCTCCGGAGGACGTGGGGATGGTGGTCCTCTGCACCGCCACCCCGGACAAGCAGATGCCGGCCACCGCGTCCCTGGTCGCCGGCGAGCTCGGCATTCACGGGGGCGCCATGGACCTCAACGCCGTCTGCGCGGGATTCATCCACGGTCTGATCACCACGACCAGCCTCATCGGCGCCGGAGTCGACAAGGTGCTCCTGATCGGTTCCGAGACCATCACCCGGGCGGTCAACTGGACCGATCGGACGACCGCCTTCCTATTCGGTGACGGAGCGGCCGCCCTCGTGCTGGAAGCGGTGGAGGGTCGGGGCCAGCTGCTGGGCTGGGATCTGGGGGTGGACGGAAGCCTCGCCCACCTGCTGTTCGCCGACCACGGATCCGGGATGAGGATGAAGGGTCCCGAGGTGTTCCGCAATGCCGTCCGGGTGACCGTCGAGTCATCGAACCTGGCGATGGAGCGGGCCGGAGTAAAGGCATCCGAAATCGATCTGTTCGTGCCCCACCAAGCCAACGCCAGGATCATCGAGTCGGTCGGCCAGCGCCTCGGAATTGAGGGCGCCAAGACAGTCTGCACCATCGGATCGACGGGCAACACGTCCTCGGCATCCATTCCGTTCGCGCTAGTGGACGCCATCGAGGGCGATCGGCTCCGGCCAGGGAGCCTCATCCTCATGGCCGGCTTCGGTTCCGGCCTGTCGTGGGGATCGGTGGTCTGGGAGTGGGCGGGTGACTACCTCGTACCTGCCTCCGCCTGAGGGTCAGAGCCGCGGCACTGCCCGGGTCACGGGTCTGCCATTTGCTCAGGAACGGTGCCACATCGGTGGCGCAGCTCTCAGGGCGCAGACGCGGAACTCGACAGCCCGGCCACCGTCAGCAATTCTTAGGCGGGGAGGCTGTCAGGTGGGATGGCATGACTAGGACGTCGGGGCTGCGGCCTCCGCTGCGAACATCACCGGCGACAAGGCCTATCGGCTCGATGCATCGCTCCTCACGGGCGGGTCCCCCGTGACCTTGCGATCGAACTCAAGGCGTCGTGCCGATACTGAGGGCGAACTGATCGACGCCCCTCCGGGGCTGCAGTATGTCTGGATCGTCCTGGTCACCATGACCGCCCTCGAGGCAGCGAATGAGCTGGGCTGGATCGGGGGCCCATCGTCGCTCTTCCAGCTCTGGTTCCACGATGCGGTGCTAACCGCGGCGGCGGTTCTCATGCTGGCCCGAGCCTCGTTCGAGCCCACCGCCCGGCGAGCATGGTTGGCCTTCGGCTTGGCCACCACCGTCTGGTGTGTCGGGAGTATCGCCTGGAGCGCCGTCTACGGAAGCCGGGCTCATCCCCCCTATCCCACCTTCGCCGACGTCTTCTGGCTGCTGTGGTATCCGCTCACGGTGGCCGGGATCGTCCTCCTCATCCGCGTACGGTTCCGACGGTTCGAGCTGCATCGGTGGATGGACGGTGTGGCTGTCGTCATGATCGTCCTGGTGGCCGGCTTTGCCCTCGTCGTTCAGCCGGTGGCCGAGGAGACCTCACTGGGATGGCTGGCCACCATCGTCGACTTCAGTTACCCGGTCCTCGACATCCTCCTCATCGGTGCCGTCCTCGGCATCTACGGCCTCCTGGGCTGGAAGCCCGACGCCATGTGGGTCCTGATCGGCTTCGGCATCCTGGCTATGACCTCAGCCGATGCCGCCTTCGCCGTCCAGCAGGCCCGCGGCGTCGTCGAAGCTGGCCACTACGACTTCCTCTGGACCATCGGTGCCCTCCTCCTGGCCTACGCCGCCTGGGTCCACACGCCGACCACCCACGACGACCATCGACGGGTGACCGGCATGAGGGCCATCGCGCTGGCCCTCATCGCCCAGGCCCTGGCCATCGGGATCCAGATCTACGCCTACTTCGAGGAGGTCGGGCGGAGCGAGCGGGTGGTCACCGCCCTGGTCCTCGTGGTGGCGTCCGTGCAGATCATCTTGACCCGGCCCCGGTCCGAGGCCGTCCCCTCGGTTGAGCAATCGAACGGGGCGCCAACCGACACGGTCCCCGAACCTGCCGATTGACGCCGGTAGATTCATCGCGGCGGGGGCTACGCGCGGGAGGCACTGTGAATCTGGTCCGGCGAATCCCCATGCTCGTGGTCGGTATCGTCTTGGCGGCTGCCGCCGTCGGGGTAGTCGGGGTGCCGGCCGCGCCGGCCGCCGCCGCACCGGCCCCCCCGGCCGGTGGGTCCTCGCTCCCCATCCGCACCTACAGCAACGGCCTCGGCACCGGTGCGCAGCCCATCTCCATTGCCACCGGATCGGACGGCAATCTGTGGTTCACCGACGCCGGCACCACCAAGGCCCTGGGTCGGATCACGCCGGCCGGTGCCATCACCGAGTTCTCGACCGGGCTCAACCCTGGCTCCATCCCCGAGACCGTGGTGCCCGGTCCGGCCCAGACCCTTTGGTTCACCGACGACGGGACGACCAGGGCCATCGGCCGGATCACCACGGCCGGCGTGATCACCGAGTTCTCGGTCGGGCTCAACTCCGGGTCCCTACCCAGCAGCCTGATCGTCGACCCGAACGGAAACCTGTGGTTCGCTGACGAGGGCACCACTCCGGCCATCGGCCGGATCACCCCGGCCGGGGTGATCACCGAATTCTCGACCGGGCTGAGTGCCGGCGCCCAGCCCGTCAATCTGGTGGCCGGTCCAGACGGCAACCTGTGGTTCACCGACCGTGGCACCACTCCGGCCGTCGGCCGGATCACCCCGGGCGGGGTGATCACCGAGTTCTCGGACGGTCTCAACCCAGGGTCCCTGCCGTTCGCCATCGCCGGTGGCCCGGGTGGGGACGTGTGGTTCACCGACGGGGGCACCACCAAGGCCGTGGGCCGGATCACCCCGGCGGGGGCGATCACCGAGTTCTCTGCCGGGCTCAACGCCGGGAGCGCGCCCTTCGACCTCGCGGTCGGCCCCGACGGCAACCTGTGGTTCACTGACGAGGGCAGCACCCCGGCCATCGGCAAGCTGTCGCCCACCGGAGCCTTCACCCAGTACTCGACGGGGCTCAACGGCGTGACGCCAAGGTTCCTCATCGTCGGGCCGGACGCCAACCTGTGGTTCACCGCGCCCACCACCTCGACTGTGGGGTGGATCACGCCGACCGGCGCGGTCACGCTGTTGGCCACGGGAGCAGTGCCCTCGGTCAGCGGAGGTGCAAGCCAGCCCCATCGGCCCCCCGTCGGTCCCGTGGGACTGACTGCCGGACCCGACGGCAACGTCTGGTTCACCCAGCCCTACGGGGTGGTGCCGGCGGTCAGTGCCGTCGTGCTTCCGACCGGCTATCACCTGGTGGCCTCCGACGGCGGCATCTTCACCTTCGGCTCGGCCCCCTTCGCCGGCTCGATGGGTGGCCATCCTCTCAACCGGCCGGTGGTGGGGATGGCCGAGGACCCGGCTACCGGCGGGTACTGGGAGGTGGCCTCCGACGGCGGCATCTTCACCTTCAACGCCCCGTTCTTCGGCTCGGAGGGCGGCACCGCGCTCGTGGCTCCTATCGTGGGTATGGCCCCCACCCCCGATGGACTCGGATACTGGGAGGTTGCTGCCAACGGGGCCATCTACGCGTTCGGGGATGCCGACAACCTGGGTTCCATGGCCGGCCTTCCGCTCAACGCCCCCATCGTGGGCATGGCGGTTGATACCAGCACCGGCGGATACTGGGAGGTGGCCTCCGACGGCGGCATCTTCGCCTTCGGGGCTCCATTCCAGGGATCGATGGGCGGCCACCACCTCAACCGGCCGGTGGTGGGCATGGCCTTCGACTGGAGCACCGGGGGCTACTGGGAGGTGGCCTCCGACGGCGGCATCTTCGCCTTCGGTGCGCCCTTTCTCGGATCCACCGGCGGAATCCAACTGAATCGACCGGTGGTGGGGATGGCACCGACGCCGGATGCCTCGGGCTACTGGGAGGTGGCCTCCGACGGGGGGATCTTCACCTTCGGGGGAGCCGCCTTCGCCGGATCCATGGGGGGCATCCCCCTCAACGCCCCGGTCGTCGGGGCAGGGGTGGTGCCCGCCACCACCGTCCGGTCCGCTCCCCTGCCCGGACCAGGGACGGTGGGCTGATCCCAGCCCACCGTCGTCCGCCTGGTTGGGGGTTCCCACCCTGACCAGGGGTGCGGTCCACGAAATTGTGGTGGCCGCGCTTGTTTCGGGGACTTCCGGGTAAGTTCTCTGCCGAAGGCGGATCGGGGATTCCGGCCGTTCTTCGTGACGATCCCCTGCGGACCGGGAGGAACGGGGATGACCGATCTACTGACTACGACCGCTGATCGGACGCTCGCAGACCGGTTCTTCGCCACCCGGGCGCTCACCGAGTCGCTGGCCGCTCCACTGTCCGCCGAGGACCAGACGGTGCAGTCCATGCCCGATGTGAGTCCGACCAAGTGGCACCGGGCCCATACCACCTGGTTCTTCGAGACCTTCTTGCTCGCCGCTCAGCCCGGTGGTGGCTATCAGCCCTTCCATCCGGCCTACGGCTACCTGTTCAACTCGTACTACGAGGGAGTCGGGGCCCGATACCCGCGCCCCGACCGCGGCCTGGTGTCCCGGCCCGGCATCAACGAGATCGCCGAGTACCGAGGGGCCGTCGACCAGGCCATGGCGACCCTGCTCGGCGGTCCGGTAGGCGAGGCCACCACCGGGCTGGTCGAGCTGGGCATCCAGCACGAGCAGCAGCACCAGGAGCTCCTGTTGATGGACATCAAGCATGTCCTTTCCCGCAATCCCCTCTTGCCGGCTTACGACACCATCTGCCCCGTCGCCGCCACCCAGTCCGGGTCCCCCACCTGGGTGGAGTTCGGCGGTGGGGTCGGCCTGGTCGGCCACCCCGGGGCCGGCTTCAGCTTCGACAACGAACTCCCCCGCCACCCGGTGTACGTGGGCCCGTTCGCCCTGGCCGAGCGGACAGTGACGTGTGGCGAGTGGTTGGCCTTCATCGACGACGACGGCTACCACCGTCCCGAGCTGTGGCTTTCCGACGGATGGGCCACGGTGCAGTCCGAGGGGTGGGAGTGCCCGCTCTACTGGACACAGGACGACGATGAGTGGCACGAGTTCACCCTCGGCGGGCCCGTGGTCGTCAACCCCGGTCAGCCGGTCTGCCATATCAGCTACTACGAGGCCGATGCCTACGCCCGCTGGGCCGGCCACCGCCTCCCGACCGAGGCCGAGTGGGAGGTGGCCGCGGCCGACCGCCCGGTGGACGGGCACTTCCTCGACCAGTCCCGGCTCCACCCGGCTCCACCGGGCCCGGGGCCGGCGGGACCCTTCGGGGACGTGTGGCAATGGACGTCCTCGGCCTACAGCCCCTACCCGGGCTTCCAGCCCGCCGCCGGCGCTGTCGGTGAATACAACGGGAAGTTCATGGTCAACCAGTACGTCCTGCGGGGAGGGTCCTGCGTGACCCCGGTGGGCCACCTGCGGGCCAGCTACCGCAACTTCTTCCCACCCTCCGCCCGCTGGGTGTTCTCCGGACTCCGGCTGGCCCGCAACGCCTGACGGTCCACCGCCATCCAACCGACCCCTGCGCCGAAGGAAACCCCGAGCCCATGACCACCATCATCCCGCCCACCATCGCCACCCATCTGTCCGGTGACGAACTCCGAGTGTCGATGGAACAAGACGTGCGCACCGGGCTGACCGCAGAGCCGAAGAACCTCCCCCCGGTCTACTTCTACGACGACCGGGGCAGCCGGCTGTTCGACGAGATCACCCGTCTGCCCGAGTACTACCCGACCCGGTCCGAGCGCTCGATCCTCGACGCCCATGCCGGGGACATCGCCCGGGAGTCGGGGGCCGACACCCTGGTGGAGCTGGGTGCGGGCACCTGCGAGAAGTCCCGCCTCCTGCTCGACGCCATGCGGGCCGAAGGCTTGCTCCGGCGCTTCGTCCCCCTCGACGTCAGCAACACCACGTTGTGGGAGGCGGCCACCGCCTTGTCCGAGGAGTATCCCGGGGTGGAGGTCAGCGCGGTGGTTGGCGACTTCCACCAGCACCTCGACCGCCTGCCCCCCGACGGCACCCGGCTGTTCGCCTTCCTCGGGGGGACCATAGGAAACCTCGACCCGGGCCAGCGTCGTGAGTTCCTCATGAAGCTGGGCAAGGTGATGTCGATCGACGACCGGCTGCTGCTCGGAACCGACCTGGTCAAGGACCGGGCCCGGCTGGTCAACGCCTACGACGACGGGGCCGGGGTCACCGCCGAGTTCAACCGCAACGTGCTGTCCGTGCTCAATCGCGAGCTCGGGGCCGACTTCGAGCCAGGGCAGTTCGAGCACGTGGCCCGGTGGAACGAGGTCGACCAGCGAATCGAGATGTGGCTGCGCTCGAGCACCGACCAGCAGATCCGGGTGGCCGACCTCGATCTCGACGTGGCCTTCCGGGCCGGCGAGGAGATGTTGACCGAGATCAGCACCAAGTTCTCACCCGATGCCTTGGACGTGGAGCTCAGGGAGTGCGGGTTCGTCGTCGAGGCCATGTGGCGCTCGGAGGGCGACGAGTTCCTCCTCACCATGGCCCGGCCCTCCTCGTAGTCCGGCCCCGCCCTGATGGGGTCCCGGCTCAGCCTTCGAGCAGGTCCTTGACCGCGCTCTCGATGGCCCGGTGGAAGGTCGGATAGGCGTAGATCATGTGGCGGAGCTCGGTGGTGGGGACCCGGGCATGCACGGCCAGGGTGAGCAGCCCCAGCACCTCGCCGCCCGTCGGGCCGGCCGAAGTGGCCCCGACCAGCACCCCCCGCTCAGAGTCCTCGACCAACTTGATGAATCCCCGGTTGCCCGCTTTGTGGATCCACCCTCGGGCCGACTCGGGGATGGACGCCATCCCCACCCGGACCTCCACCCCCTTTGCCCGGGCGTCCCGCTCGGTGAGGCCCACCGAGCCGATCTCGGGGTCGGTGAAGGTGACCCGGGGCACGGCACGGTAGTCGGCCGGTACCACCAAGTGGCCCAGGATGTCGTTGACCACGATGTCGGCCTGGTACATGGAGATGTGGGTGAACGCCCCGTGGCCGACGGCGTCGCCGATGGCCCACAGCCCCTCGGTGCCCTCCACCCGCAGGTGGTCGTCGACCGGTATGGCCCGGGCCGACTCGTCCAGGCCCACGGAGGCCACATTGAGCTGGGCCAGGTCGGGCCGGCGTCCGGCGGCCACGAGCAGGCGCTCGGCCACCACCGGCTCGCCGGCCCCGAGGGCGATGGCGAAGCGGTGACCGTCGTGGTGGACCGATTCCAGGGTGACACCGGTTCGGACATCGATCCCCTCAGACTCGAACACCTCGGCCAGCAGGGCACCGGCTTCGGGCTCCTCGGGGCTGACCAGGCGCGGGGCGACCTCCAGCACGGTGACCTCCGCCCCGAAGCGACGGAACACCTGGGCCAGCTCCACACCGATGGCTCCGCCCCCCACCACGGCGAGGGAGGCGGGAACCTCCTCGGTCTCCACCGCCTGGCGGTTCGTCCAGTAGGGCGTATCGGCGAGACCGGCCACCGCAGGGATCGAGGCGCGGGTACCGATGTTGACGACCACCGCCCGTTCGGCCTCCACCACCACGTCCCCCACCGCGACGGTCCTCGGCCCTTCGAGGCGGCCCCAGCCTCTCATCAGCCGTCCGCCCTTGTCCTCGAACCGCTTGGCCGCCGCAGCATCGTCCCAGGAGTCGGTAGCCTCCTCCCGGATCCGACGGGCCACCGGACCCCAGTCCGGCCGCACCGCGGCGGAGCCGGCCGTGCCGTCGATCCGCCCGGCCTCGGCCAGCAGATCCGCGGCCCGGATCATCATCTTCGAGGGGACGCACCCCCAGTAGGGGCACTCGCCGCCCACCAGCTCGGCCTCCACCCCGACCACGTCCAGGCCGGCTTCGGCCAGCCGTCCGGCGACGTCCTCGCCCCCCGGACCCATTCCCACCACGATCACGTCGACCCGCTCACTCATCGTTGACTCCTCCGGTCTCCCCGACTGGTCCGGGATGGTTCGGCCAGGTCGGTCCATGCGTCCCGACCCCACCGGTTCTACCCGTTGCCGTCCCGTTCCGCACCCGACGAGCCGAAGTCGGGGAGCGGCCGGCCCGGGAAGGACCGGGGCGGATCCGGTGTTGTTGAGGATATGAGCGTACGAGCGACATGGCATGGGGCCGTCCTGGCCGAGAGCGACCGCACCGTGGTGGTGGAGGGGAACCACTGACTTCCCCGCGGAGGACGTGCATCCCGGGTACTTCCAAGACAGCGCCAGCCATACGGTCTGCCCGTGGAAGGGCGAGGCCAGCTACCGCAGTCTGGTGGTCGACGGGGAGCGGAACGACGACGCCGCCTGGTACTACCCCACCCCGAAGGACGCGGCCAGGGAGATCGCCGACCATGTCGCCTTCTGGAAGGGCGTGACCGTCGAGACGGTGGCCTGACCCCAGGGCTGCGTCCGGGTCAGCCGCTGCGCTGCCGGGCCACGTCGAAGCAGGCGATGGCTCCGGCTGTGGCCACATTGAGCGATGACAGCGTGCCGTGCTGGGGAATCGAGGCCAGGGTGTCGCAGCGTTTGCGGGTCAGCGTGGCCAGGCCGGCCCCTTCCGAGCCCAGTACGAGGGCCACGGGCTGGTCGCCGAGCGCGAGCCCATAGAGCGGCTGGCTGGCCTCCCCGACCAGGCCCACTGACCACACCCCGAGTTCGGCGAGCTTCTGGAGGGCGGCAGGCACACCGGCCACCAACGCCATGGGCAGGTACTCGATGGCGCCCGCAGCCACCTTGGCCACCGTCGGGGAGAGGTGAGCCGATCGGTGCCGGGGCAGCACCACCCCGGTCACACCGGCGCACTCGGCGCTCCGCAGCAGCGAGCCGACGTTGTGCGGGTCGGTGATGCCGTCCAGGACCAAGAGGAAAGGCACCCGGCCACGGCGGGTGGGTTGGCAGAGCGCCTCCAGCGGCGTCTCCTCGATGGGGCGGGCCAGGGCCACCACCCCCTGGGCCGCATCGGTCCGGGCCACCGAGTCGATCCGGCGACGCGACACGTACTCGACCCGCACCCGGCGGGTGCTGGCCAGGACTTCGATCTCGTCGAGGATGGGCGAGGCGTCCATGCCGTCGGCGACCAGCAGCGAGGTCACCGCCCGCCGATTGGCACTGAGCAGCTCCCGGACGGCGTGGCGCCCCTCGATCTGTTCGCCGCCCAGCCCGGTGGCAGCCGTCGCCCCCCGAGGCCTGGCCTCGGGGGTTGGCCGTCCTCCGCCACGCTGTGAGCCCCGGCGCGCCGGGGCGCCTCTCGACGCACCTTTCGAGCCGGACGCCCGGGAGGACCCCGCCCCGGCCCGGCCCCGTCCCGATCCGCCCCTCGCCGGTTTCCCCCGTCCACTGGTGCCTTTCGCGGCGGTCACGGGCCGACCTCTCCCGACGGCCGTCCAGCCAACAGCACGACCGCGGTGCAGCCGATCCCCTCGGCGCGTCCCAGCGCGCCCAGGCCCTCCGCCCGCGTGGCCTTCACGTTGACCGGTGCGCCGAGCACCCGGCCCAGTCGCTCGGCCATCAGGTCCACGAACGGGGCCAACTTCGGTTGTTCGGCGACCACCGTGCAGTCAGCATTGACCGGCAGCCAGCCGGCGCCGGCGGCCAACGCCACCATCCGGGCCAGGATGACCAGACTGTCCGCCCCCGTCCAGGCCGGATCGGTGTCGGGGGCATGACGACCCAGGTCACCGAGGCCGGCCGCACCCAACACGGCGTCGGCGATGGCGTGGGCCACGGCGTCGGCATCGCTGTGGCCCTCGAGGCCGCGGGCCCCTGGCCCGCTGATGGTCACCCCTCCGAGGACCAGTGGCCGCTCCGGTTGGTCCGAGAACCGGTGCACGTCGACACCCTGGCCGATCCGGAAGGCCGGATTCCGACCGCGCTCCACGGTCATCGCTCCTCCCCGGCCAGCAGGGCCTCGACGAGGGCGAGGTCTTCAGGGTGGGTGAGCTTGAGGTTCCTCGGATCCCCGGGGACCGTCTGCACGGGAAGACCCGACTGCTCGACCAGGCCGGCATCGTCGGTGGCGTGGCCCCCCGCCGCATGGGCCTTCCGCAGCACCTCGGCGGCGAAGGCCTGGGGGGTCTGCACCGAGACCAACCCGTCACGCTCCACCGTCGAGACCACGAGCCCGTCCGAGGTCCGCTTCAGCGTATCGGTGACAGGCAGGACCGGGATGGCGCAGACCGCCCCCGCATCCCGCACCGCCTCCACCACCGTTGCGAACAGCGAGGGGGGTGCCAGCGGACGGGCGGCGTCGTGGACCACGATCACCTCGGCCTCGTCGGGCACCGCGGCCAGTCCGGCCCGCACGGAGTCGGCCCGGTCCACACCGCCGGTGACCACGACGTCGGCCCCGAAGGACTCGGGTCCGGCTGTGCTCATCGGTCCCACAGCGGTCGGCACCACCAAGACCACCCCTGCTGACACCGGGCGGGCGGCCGCCACCGACCAGGCCGCCACCGGCCGGCCGGCCAGCGGGAGGAACTGCTTGGCGTCACCGAAGCGGCGACCCGACCCGCCGGCCACCACGATGGTCCAGACGGACCCGGATCGGCTCAGGGCAGCGCCTCGTTCAGCCGAACCTCGGCGGTCTCCTCGTCGACGCCCAGGGCGAAGGTCAGCTCCGACACCAGGATCTGGCGGGCCCGCTGGAGCATGCGCTTCTCGCCGGCCGACAGCCCCTTGTCCTTGTCCCGGATGGACAGGTTCCGAACCACCTCGGCCACCTGGTAGATGTCGCCGGAGCGCAGCTTCTCCGAGTGGTTCTTGTACCGGCGCGACCAGTTGGTGGGCATCCGGGCTTCCTTCTTGCGGAGCACGGCGAAGACCTCTTCCACCTCTTCGTCGTTGATCACCTCACGGAGGCCGACGCCCTCGGTGTTGTCGGCTGGCACCATCAGGGTCAGGTCGCCGTAGGCCAGCCGGAGCACCAGGTACTCCTGCTTCTTGCCGAAAGCCTCTTTGGTCTCGCGTCGCTCGACTACCGCCGCGCCGTGGTGCGGATAGACGACCTTGTCACCGATGTCGAACACCGTTCCTCCTGGCGTTGCGTGCTGATCCCGGGCTGGTGAGCTCGATCGGGACCGCGTAGGGAGCATGTAATGGTACACGGTGGTGGCGGGCTCCCCGACCAGGGCCACCTCAGGTGACGATGAGGTGACGGTCCCAACCTCCGGCCTGCCCGGATGAGCGGGCGGTCGGGTCGCCGCACCCCTCACCGTCGGCCCAGCCCGATGTCGACGTTCGTGACCGCCCCGACTACTGGTAGCGCTCGAAGATGCTGGCCTCGGCGAGTCGGGCCAAGCCGTTCTTGACCGAGTGGGCCCGGGCCTCCCCCACCCCTTCGACCTGCTCGAGGTCGCTCAGGGAGGCCCGCATGATCTGCTGGAGATTCACGAACCGGTCCACGATGCGCTCGATGATGGCATCCGAGAACCGGGGGAGGCGATAGAGGAGCCGGTAGCCGCGAGGCTCCACGCCGGACTCCGAGTCGTGGAAGGAGCCGGGGAGACCGAGGATCTGGGCCACCCGCTGGGAGTCCTGGAGCTCCTCGGACGAGAGGCTGGCCAGGAGCTCGACCACCCGGTCGACCACGGCCAGACGGTCACGCCCCCTGACCGGGGGCAGTCGGCAGTAGTCCCGGACCACCAGGTTGAGGGCGGGGGCGACCCCGTCGACCAGCTCAGCCGACTGCAGTCCTACCAGTCGCCCGTCGTCACCCAGTTCGACCAGGTAGCCCTCCACCTCCTCGGCGATGCGGAGCAGCATCTCGGCCGCCTGGACCACGCTGACCACGTCGCCCACCGACACCGTGTCCTCCACCTCCAACATGGAGAGCCCGGAGAGGGCCACATCGAACCGGCTCCGGAAGCGCTGCATGGTGGCCAGCGCCTGATCGGTGCGGTCGTGCAGCCACCCGGTGGGTTGCACCGTGTGCTTGAGGTCGTTCCGGTAGACCGCGATGACCGACATGGCCGCCGACACCGAGAGGACGGGCACGTCGATGGACCGTGCCACCCGCTCCGCCGTCCGGTGCCGCGTTCCCGTCTCGGAGGTCGGGATACTGGCCTTGGGCATGAGGTGGACGTTGGCCCGGGCGATGCGCGAGGCATCGGGGGCCAGGATGATGGCCCCGTCCATCTTGGCCAGCTCCGAGAGGCGCTGGGGGCTGAACTCGGCGTCGAGCAAGAATCCCCCCGAGCAGATGGAGAGCACCCCCGGCCCGTCCCCGACCACGACCAGTGCACCGCGCTTGGCCCGCAGGATCCGATCCAGCCCGTCCCGCAACGGACGCCCGGGAGCAGCCATGGCCAGGGCATCACTGAGGGGTGAGCTCTGGCGGCTGATCACAGACGAATGGTACCCGGCCCCGTGGCCGTCGGCCGCTGCGTCGGCCGCGACCCGTCGGCGTCCCGTCAGGTCCGGTCCGACGGGGTGGCCAGCTGCCACACAGCCTGCGCCACCGTGTCCACCCGGACCAGCTCCACGCCGGGAGGTCCTTCGGGTGACGAGGCCGGCACGGCCACCCGGTCAAACCCCAGGCGGGCGCACTCCTCCAGTCGCCGGGGCAGGTTGGTGACCTGGCGGACCTCGCCGGCCAAGCCGATCTCCCCCACGGCGGCCAAGGTCGGGGGCAGCGGCGCCCCGGTGGTCGCCGAGGCCACCGCCAACGCCACGGCCAGGTCGGCGGCCGGCTCGGTCACCTTGATCCCGCCGGCCACGGAGGCGAACACATCGTCCCGCAGCACGGGCAGGTCGGAGTACCGGGCCAGCACGGCCAACGTCATGCCCAGCCGGCCGCTGTCGAGACCGACCGCCGCCCTCCTGGGCTGGGCCTGCCCCATCGGGGTGACCAGGGCCTGGAGCTCGACCAGCAGGGTGCGGCGGCCCTGCATGGCGGGAAGCACCACACCGCCGGGCACCCCGACCAGGCGATCGCCCAGAAGGAGACGGCCCGGATCGGTCACCCGATTGAGTCCCTGGTCGCCCATCTCGAACAGCCCCAGCTCCCCGGTGGGCCCGAACCGGTGCTTCACCGCCTGCAGGAGCCGGAGGGCGTGGTGCCGGTCGCCCTCGAAGCTGAGCACAGTGTCGACCATGTGCTCGAGAGCGCGAGGTCCGGCCAGCGAACCGTCCTTGGTCACGTGGCCGACAAGCACCGTGGCCACCTGTCGGGACTTGGCCAGGCCCACCAGTTGGTCGGCGCACTCGCGCACCTGGGTCACACTCCCGGGCACCCCGGTGGTGCGCCGCTCGCCGGGCTGGGAGGGGCCGATCGACACGGCCTGGATGGAGTCGATCACCACCAGATCGGGCTGGGATTCGTCGACGGCGGCGATGACCGCACCGACATCGGTGACCGGGAGGATGAGCAGTCCGGGGGGGATCGGGCCCAGGCGCTCGGCCCGGAGGCGGACCTGGTGGGCCGACTCCTCGGCGGAGATGAGCAGGACCCGGTGGCCGACCGCGGCCCGGGCGGCCAGCACCTGGAGGAGGAGGGTCGACTTGCCGATGCCGGGCTCGCCGCCCAACAGGGTGACCGAGCCGGGCACCAGACCGCCCGACAGGACCCGGTCGAACTCCTCCAGCCCGGTGGGGACAGCAGCGGCCTCGGACACGTCCACCGTCGAGAGTTGCACCGGCATGGCCGACAGGCCCAGCTCGTCCACGGCCTGGACCAGCGAACCGAGCTGGGCTTCCTCCACCAGGGTGTTCCACTCCCCACAGGTTGGGCAGCGTCCCGCCCACCGGACGGTGGTCGATCCGCAGTCGATGCACCGGTGGCGCTTCGCCGTCTTGGCCATTGGTAGTCAGGGGCGCAGTACTCGCACAGCGAGCCTGGTTCCCTACCCCCCTTTCGATCTGTACGTGCGGTTTTCCCGCATACAGCTCACCGACTGTCTTCTGGACATGGTTACGCTGCCTTCGGGTATCGGATAGTGCCCATGAGCTTGTGCAGGCCCTGGTCGTGGAACCAGGTGCGGGTCCAAGGACGTGCCTGGCCCGCTCGCAGGTTGCGGCCACGCTTCTTGATGAGCAAGCGCCTCAGCCGCCACGCTACATAGCGGTCCATGGAGATGAACTTGTCAGCCGCATTCCCGTTTCGGAAGTAGCCGCCCCATCCCCGGAGGAACAGGTTGAGTCGGTGAATCACCGACTCCAGCTCCATGCCGACCTGACTCCGACCGGTCATGGCCTTGATTCTTGCTCGGGCACGCTTCATGGACCGCAGAGACGGCCAGCGGTGGAGGTAGTAGCGGATGATCCGCTTCTGCTCCCAGAGCTTGCCGGACATGCGGGCACGGAGGTGACACCCGAGGAAGTCAAAGCCCTCTCGCCCCTCCCGGAGGTCGACCACACGGGTCTTGTCCGGATGGAGGTCGAGTCCGAGGACGCCCAGGATGGCGGTCGCCCGCCGCTGAGCCTCCTCGGCTTGGCTCTGGGACGTGCACAGCACCACGAAGTCGTCCGCGTAGCCGACGAGATCCCCGGTGCCGGACTCGGCCCAGGCCCGGTCGAAGGCGTGCAGGTAGCTGTTGGCCAGGAGCGGAGAGATGACCCCGCCCTGAGGAGTGCCGGTGACCGACTCGGACACCACCCCCTGGTCCAACACCCCTGCCCGCAGCCACAGCCGAAGCAGTTTGAGCACCCGTCGGTCAGAGACCCTGAGTCCGACCAGCGACAACATTCGCTCATGATCGATCTCGCCGAAGAAGTTCTGGATGTCGGCCTCGAAGACGAACGTTCGTCCTCTCGGGAACGCCACCCGGATGGTTTCCAGGGCTTGGATGGCCGAGCGCTTCGGGCGGAACCCGAAGCTGCAGTCCAAGAAGTCGGCCTCGAAGATGGGCTCGAGGACGAGCTTCGTGGCCTGCTGGACCACCCGGTCCTTGACCGTCGGGATACCCAATGGCCGCTTCGTGCCGTCGGCCTTGGGAATCTCCACCCGGCGGACTGGTGCCGGGCGGTAGTTGCCCGCACGGAGGGCGTCCCGGAGTTCGGTGAGCATGCGCTCGACCCCGTAGTCGTCCTCCACTTCTGCCAGGGTCAGACCATCGACCCCGGCAGCTCCACGATTGGCTCGGACACGTCCCCACGCCTCCCAGAGGATGTCGCCCCTGTAGATGCGGTCATACAGGGCGTGGAAACGCCGACCCTCAGACTGCTTGGCCGCAGCCCATAGCCGGTTCTGGAGGCGTCGAACTTTCACCTGGGACGGATATCCCAGGGGGGAGATGGCCTGAGCGGTCCCAGCCATGCCCTCACTCGTTCCTCTGTTCCCGGCGTGACCGAAGTCGGGGCCCTTCCCTCCTACCGGGTTCATCCCGGCGATCGGCAGTACTACGACCCCGTCGGACTCCCGCTTCCCTCCGTCCAGTTTCACCACTGGCTTATCCGGACGGTCTTTGCTGACAAGGCTGGAAAGACGGGTCTCTCCTGTCCCGAACCACACCGTGCGTACGTGCCGCTCCCCGTACCCCGGGAGGACTCGACCAAGGGCATGTCCGGGACGCCGGTAGGTCGAATGCTGCCTTCACCGTGAAATGAGCGGCTCGGCTCCTCCGTTGTGCATATGACGAGGCTGCGGGACTCGTGCCTGGTGGCACTACGGCCCGCACGCTTGCTCCCTCCAATGAGGCTATCTGCCACCCCAAAGTGGCTTTTGACACCCCGCTCAGCCAGCCGGATCTCTCCGACGGACCGGGGCCTACTACTGGGCTCTCCGGCGATTACCCAGGCGGGACTTGCACCCGCGGGTCTGGTCCAGTTTTCAGGACGCAACATTCCCCGATGGTAGGGACTGGGTGTGACGGGCTGGGTGACCGTTGGCCATGCCGTCCCCACGAACAGCTCGGCCCGTCCCGCCGGTCAGCTGGTCGGGCCCGCGTCGCCGGGCGGCTCTGAGGCGTGATCAGGGCCTGGGTGAGGACAGGCGCACCCGAGCAGCGCACTGAGCCGAGAGCCCGGTGGGCGAGCCAGGATCACCCCACCGGAACTCCGGGCGGGGTGATCACCGTCAGCGTCGGTGGCCGACCGGTCAGTCGGCCGACGAGTCGGCACCGGCCAACTCCACGGGGGGAGGTGGCTCGACGCCCTCGATGGCGGTGAAGGTGAGCTGCTGCTCGCCGGCGATCAGCGGAGGGGCACCTTTCACGTCGTAGGCCTCGGCGGCCTCCGGCGTGATGGTCTCCACGTCGACCACGATGGTCTCCCCGACCCGGAACTCCTTCCACAGGATGCGCTCCGACAGCGGGTCCTCGACCATCTGCTGGATGGCCCGACGCAACGGCCGGGCCCCCAGCTGGGGGTCATAACCCTTGTCGGCGAGCAACTGCTTGGCCGGAGGCGTCAAGATCAAGCTGAGGCCCTGGAGCTCCAGCTGGGTCGAGACCCTCTGGATCATCAGATCCACGATCTCTACCACCTCGACCTTGGACAGCTCGTGGAAGACCACGACCTCGTCGATCCGGTTGAGGAACTCCGGACGGAAGTGGGCCTTCAGGGCCTCGTTCACCTTGGTCTTCATCCGCTCGTAGGTCACGGCCTCGGACGTCTTGGCGAAGCCCACCGACGACTTGCGCAGATCGGCGGTCCCCAAGTTGGAGGTCATGATGAGCACGGTGTTCTTGAAGTCCACGGAGCGGCCCTGGGCATCGGTCAGGCGACCGTCCTCCAGGATCTGGAGCAGGGTGTTGAAGACGTCGGCGTGGGCCTTCTCGACCTCGTCGAAGAGCACCACCGAGAAGGGCTTGCGGCGAACCGCCTCGGTCAGCTGACCGCCCTCTTCGTACCCCACGTAGCCGGGGGGCGAGCCGACCAGGCGGCTCACCGTGTGCTTCTCCATGTACTCGGACATGTCCAGCTGGATGAGGGCGTCCTCGTCGTCGAAGAGAAACTCGGCCAGCGTCTTGGCCAGTTCGGTCTTACCCACGCCGGTCGGGCCCAGGAAGATGAACGAACCGCTCGGCCGCTTCGGGTCCTTCAGGCCGGCACGGGTCCGACGGATCGAACGGGCCAGGGCGGCGATGGCCGGCTCCTGTCCGATGACCCGCTTGTGGAGCTCGTCCTCCATGCGCAGCAGCTTGGCCGTCTCCTCCTCGGTGAGGCGGTAGACGGGGATGCCCGTCCAGTTGGCCAGCACCTCGGCGATGACCTCCTCGTCCACCACGTCGAACAGGTCCACGCCCTCGGCGCGCCACTCGGCCTCCATGGCCTCTTTGGAGTCGAGCCGCTCCTTCTCCTGCTCGGCGAGCTTCTTGGCCTGGTCGAAGGCCTGCTTCTTGAGGGCGGCCTCCTTGTCGGCCCGGAGGCGGGTGATGTCCTCTTCCAACTTCTTGTAGGCGGGAGGAGTGGTCATCCGGCGAATACGAAGGCGGCTGCCGGCCTCGTCGATCAGGTCGATCGCCTTGTCCGGCAGGTACCGGTCGGCCAGGTACCGGTCGGCCAGATTCGCCGCGGCCACCAGGGCCTGGTCGGTGATGGTGACGGCGTGGTGCGACTCGTACCGGTCACGAAGGCCCTTCAGGATCTCGATGGTGAGGGCCACGTTGGGCTGCTCCACCTTGATGGGCTGGAAGCGGCGCTCCAGGGCGGCATCCTTCTCCAAGTGCTTGCGGTACTCGTCGATGGTGGTGGCACCGATGGTCTGCAGCTCGCCCCGAGCCAGCATGGGCTTCAGGATGGAGGCGGCGTCGATGGCGCCCTCAGCGGCACCTGCGCCCACCAGGGTGTGGAGCTCGTCGATGAACAGGACGATGTCGCCCCTGGTCCGGATCTCCTTCAGCACCTTCTTCAGCCGTTCCTCGAAGTCACCGCGGTAGCGGCTGCCCGCCACCAGGGCGCCGAGGTCCAGGGTGTAGAGCTGCTTGCCGGTGAGCGTCTCGGGGACGTCGTCGGCCACGATGCGCTGGGCCAGGCCCTCGACGATGGCGGTCTTGCCCACGCCGGGCTCCCCGATGAGGACAGGGTTGTTCTTGGTGCGGCGGGAGAGGACCTGCATGACCCGCTCGATCTCTTTTTCTCGGCCGATGACCGGGTCGAGCTTGTGGTCGCGGGCCAGGGCGGTGAGATTGCGGCCGAACTGGTCGAGCACCGGTGAGCCCGTCGGGGCGTCCGAGGACTGCGAGCCGGGAGCGCCGGCGCCGACCGACTCCTTGCCCTGGTAGCCCGAGAGCAGCTGGATGACCTGCTGGCGGACCCGGGGCAGATCGGCACCCAGGCTGACGAGCACCTGGGCGGCCACACCCTCGCCCTCGCGCACCAGTCCGAGGAGCATGTGTTCGGTGCCGATGTAGCTGTGCCCGAGCTGCAGCGCCTCGCGCAGCGAAAGCTCGAGGACCTTCTTGGCCCGAGGGGTGAACGGCGGGGACCCGGTCGGAGCGGTACCGGCCAGGCCGATGGTCTCCTCGACCTTCTCTCGGACAGCCTCCAACGAAACGCCCAGTGACTCCAGCGCCTTGGCCGCGACACCCTCACCCTCGTGGATCAGGCCCAGGAGGATGTGCTCGGTGCCGATGAAACTGTGGTTGAGCAGCCGCGCCTCCTCCTGTGCCAGCACAAGAACTCGACGAGCCCGGTCTGTGAATCGTTCGAACACTCCACCGCCTCCATCCGCGGTCAGCAACTGAACACGAAGTCTACAGGTACCGGTGGCGCCCACACCCGCACGCACCCAGAATCCGATCCATTTTCTCCCCCATCGGCATCCTGGCCTATCGTCTGTAGGAAGTGAACGTCGTCGAACTCCTCGGGCTCCCCGCACTCGAAGATCAACTGCAGCGCCTCGAGCCCCTGCTCGTGGAGTCAGTGGTGACCGGGGACGGCTTCCTCGACGAGGTCACCACCCACCTCCTGGCGGCCGGCGGCAAGCGGCTCCGTCCGGTATTGGCCCTGGCCACCGCCACGTCGGGCACGAAAGAGGCCGCCCGGGAGGATCTGCTAGGGGCCGTGGCCGTCGAGCTCGTCCATCTGGCCTCGCTCTATCACGACGACGTCATGGACGAGGCCACGGTGCGTCGGAACGTGGAGAGTGTCAACGCCCGGTTCGGCAACCTGGTGGCCATAGTGGCCGGTGACTTCCTCCTGGCCCGCTCGGCCGAGATCGCCGCCGGCCTGGGCACAGAGATCGCCGCCCTCCTGGCCGCCACGCTGGGCCAGCTGTGCCGGGGCCAGGTCGCCGAGGTCCATGCCGCGTTCCGGGTGGGCCGGAGCCGGGACGAGTACTCGGACGCCATCGCCGGCAAGACCGCCTCACTGATGGCCACCTCCTGTCGGATCGGGGCCCTGACCGGGGGCCTGCCCCGTCGGCAGGTTGACGCCTTCACCGACTTCGGCCGTTCGTTCGGCATGATCTTCCAGGTCCGTGACGACATTCTCGATGTCATCGGCACCGAGGCCGAACTGGGCAAGCCGGCCGGCCAGGACCTGGCCGAAGGGATCTACACCCTTCCGGTGCTGCTGGCGCTGGCCGATCCCGAGGCCGGCCCCGAGCTGAGCCCCTTGCTGGGACAGCCCCTGGGCCAGCCCGAGCGCGACAAGGCACGGGGCATCGTCGCCGCATCGGGGGCCATCGGAGGCTCGGTGGAAGTGGCCCGCCGCTACGCCGAGCAGGCCGCCGCGGCCGCGGGATCGGGTCCGTCCCCCGAGCTCGCCGAGGCGTTCACCAACCTCGCTCACTCCCTGGTGGACGACCTACCCGTCGGCTGAGCTCCCGCGGGCGTCGGTGCCCGGGCGCGCCGGGACGGCCGGCCGACTCCTCGTCGACCGACCGTCCGGTGGGCGCCGCCTCCCGCCAGATCAGCTGGCCGGCGTGGAGCTCCCGGGAGCAGCCACATTGCACTTGGCCTCGATGGCCGAGGCCGCCTTGTCCAGGTGGGTCTTGAACGCGGCACTCTCCAGCCGGGTGATTCGCTTCTGGAGTCGGTCAGCCCGCTTGGTGTTGCCGGCGGCGGCGGCCTTGGCCTGGGCCGCCGTCAGCTTGGGGAGTCCGGCGGCGATGGACGCCTCACCCTTCTGGATCCTGTCCAGCACCTTGGTTGCGTTGTCGCAGTTGAACTTGGCCAGACGGGTGGCAGCCGGAGTCGAGGCACCGGACGTGGCCGGGGTGGCCGCTCCGGCCATGCCGGCGGCGCCGAGGGAGAGTGCCCCCACAGCCACCACGCCGACGATCATTTTCTTGGCGGTGGGAAAGACCTGCTTCATTGCTGTACTACCTCCTGATCGGCACCGGTGGTTCCGGCCCGTACCCCTAGTTATCGCTCGACGAGATGTGCGATGCGTGATGCGGTTGTTAGGAGGCGATGAGGACAGTCGGTCGGTCCGAGCACCCGCCGGCCCGTCAGCCCCGGCCTTGTCCCCGCTGGACGCTAGCCTCGCCACCACCATGGCCCCGCCACCATCGACGCCCCCCTCCCACCCCTCCCCCGTCGCGGGATGACGGCCAAACGGGGTAGCGCCCGCCACGCCGTCCGGCTGTCCTGGCCTCCCGACGAAGTGTGGGCCCTGGTGGGAGCGCCCGAACGGGTCCACGAATGGTTCCCGGGCATCGCCTCGTCGACGGTGGACGGCGACCAGCGCGTGGTCGTCACCGGCTCGGGCATCCCCATGCCCGAGCAGCTGCTCACCATCGACAACGTCCTCCGCCGTTTCCAGTACCGGATCACCGCACCGATGTTCGCCGAGCACCTCAGCACCATCGACGTCCATGACCTGGGAGATGGCACATGCCTCACCGTCTACGCCGTGGATGCCGATCCCGCCCCGTTGGCCCTGGTCATCGGGGGCGCGGCCCGCGCCGGGCTCGAGGGCCTAGCTGACCGGCTGGGCCGCCCTCACCACCTCCCCGCCCCGCCCGCCCCGCCAACGAAGGGAGCCCGCTGATGGGCCGAAAGATCCTCCTGGTCACCACCGACCAGCAGCGCTATGACACCCTCGGCTGCAACGGCGGCCTCCTCGGCCGGACCCCGGTCGTGGACCGCCTCGCCGCCGAGGGCATCCGCTTCGAGCGGGCTCATCCCCAGTCCGTCGTGTGCATGCCGTCCCGGTCGACCATCCTGACCGGCCAGCACCCAAGTACCCACGGCGTGTGGATGAACGGGGTGCCCCTGCCGGCCGACGCCCCCTCGGTGGCCGAGGAACTCCACCGCGCCGGCTACCGCACCTCCCTCATCGGGAAGGCCCACTTCGAACCGTTCCTCGACCCCTTCTTCCGGTTCGAGGAGAACTCCCTGGCCCAGACGGGCACCGAGCCCGTCGGCGGCGTCCACCGTGGCTTCGAACACCTGGAGCTGGCCACCCACGGGGTGATGGGACCTCTCCACTACGCCCGCTGGCTGATGGCCGAGCACCCCGAGGTGCTGGGTGGGTTCTACCCGGCCCTCGACGCCTCACTCCAGGTCAACGCGGCCGGCGGCGGGGACACCGACGCGCCCCAGGTGAAGGTCAATCCGGTCGACCGTGACCTCTACCACACCGACTGGGTGGCCGATCGAACCATGGCCTGGTTGGACACCGTCGGGGCTGACGAGGACTGGTTCTGCTGGATGAGCTTCCCCGATCCCCATCACCCCTGGGATCCTCCCGAATCCGAGGTGGGCCGCATCGACTGGCGGGAGGTACCACTGCCGGCCGGATACCCCGAGGACCGGACGCGGCGAGAGGCCATCCTCGACGCCAAGCCCCGGCACTGGCGGCTCTGGTACGACGGGACGCTGGTGTCCAACTACGAGGCCCCGGCGGACTGGGTCCCGGCCACCCTCACACCCGATCAGGTCCGCGAGGTCAACGCCCGCAACGCCGTGGAGTGCGAGCTGATCGACGAGGCCCTGGGCCGCGTGCTCGGGCACATCGCCGAGCGGGGGTGGGCCGACGACCTCGACGTGGTCTTCACCACCGACCACGGGGAACTCCAGGGGGACTTCGGGTTGCTGTTCAAGGGCCCCTACCACGTGGACGCCCTCATGCGGCTGCCCCTGGTCTGGCGCCCGGCCCCGACCGCCGGGGCTGCCCCGGCGGTGGTGACCCGCCCGGTGGGTCTGGTCGATCTGGCGCCGACGTTCTGCGCCATCGCCGGGATCCACCCTCCCGCCTGGATGCAGGGCGGGTCGCTGCCGGTGGACGACGCCGATGCCGAGGCCCGGGGCTTCGAGCGAGTGCTGACGGAGTGGGACAGCGAGCTCTTCGGCACCGAGGTCCACCTGCGCACGGTCATGCGGGACCACTGGGTCTGCAGCGCCTACCGGCCGGGAACCTCCCACGACGGCACCGAGGGCGAACTCTACGACCTCGATGACGACCCCTTCCAGCAGGTCAACCGGTGGGACGACCCGGCCCTGGCCGCCGTGCGGAGCGATCTGCTGGCCGACCTCTGGGACCATCAGCCCCCCACCCGGGAGCCTCGACTCGCCCTTGAGGCACCGGTCTGAACGTGGCCCCCCGGGCCGGTCCCTACCGCCTAGACCTCACCGACCAACAGGGGCACGATCTAGGCGTGGGACTGGAGGCCCAGGGCTGACACAGTGCTCACCTATGGCGGCCGGCAACCAGCCTCACTCCATAGGGAATGAAATGGTCGATCCCCATTAGGGCTGGTTGCGGTCGAAGATGATGCGTAGGCCGTGCAGGGTCAGCCAAGGCTCGACGTACTCGATCTCCTCGGCGTAGGGCGAGATGAGCTCGGAGAGGCCCCCGGTGGCCACGACGGTGCACTCGCCCAGGACGGCGGCGAAGCGGCGGCACAGTCCGTCGACCTGGCCGGCGAAACCGTAGAGGGCGCCGGACTGGATCGACTCCACCGTCGACTTGCCGATGACGCTCCGGGGCTCCACCAACTCGACCCGTCGGAGGGCGGCGGCATGGGCGAAGAGGGCGTCGAGGCTGATGGCCACGCCCGGGGTGATGGCCCCGCCCAGGTATTCGCCGGCGGCTGAGATGGCGTCGAAGGTGGTGGCGGTGCCCAGGTCGACGACCACACAGGGTCCCCCGAACAGGTCGTGGGCGCCGACGGCATTGGCAATCCGGTCGGCTCCAACCTCCTTCGGATTGTCGTAGAGGATGGGCATGCCGCTCCGCACGCCGGGCTCCAGCACCACCGCGGGGACATCGAACCACCGGGCGACCATCTGGCGGAGGTTGGCCGTGACCAAGGGGACCGACGAGGTGACGGCGATGCCCGTCACCGCCCGGTCGATGTCCAGCCCGTCCAGGTCCAACAGTTGCGTGAGGAGCAGGGCGTGCTCGTCGGCCGTGCGCTCGGCCACGGTGGACAGCCGCCAGTGGTGGGCGAGCCCGGTGGGTTCGTTTCCGTCCCTGGGCCCGGTGGCCCCCGCGGACTCGGAAGGATCGTCGGCGAACAGTCCGACCACCGTCTCGGTGTTGCCGACGTCGATGGCGAGGAGCATGGTCAGTCCTTCCCGCCGGGTTGCGGCGTCAGGTCGAATCCGAGGTCGAGGACCCGTGCCGAGTGAGTCAGTGCCCCCACCGAGATGAGATCGGCACCCGCAGTGGCGAACTTGGGTGCGGACTCCAGGTCGACCCCGCCAGACACCTCCACCAAGGTGTCGACACCGTCGGCCCGTAGCCGGGAGACGCACCCTGCCACCCGTTCGATGGACATGTTGTCCAGCATGATCACGGTGGCCCCTGCGGCGGCCGCCTCGTCCACTTGCGCGAGGTGATCGCACTCCACCTCCACCATCCGACCGGGCCAAAGCTCCTTGGCCCGGGCCACCGCGTCCCCGATGGACAGCCCGGCCAGATGGTTGTCCTTGACCAGCACGGCGTCGGACAGACTGGCCCGGTGGTTGTGGCCCCCGCCGGCCCGCACCGCCGCCTTCTCCAGGGCCCGGAGCCCCGGCGTCGTCTTGCGGGTGTCCAGCACCCGGGTGGCCGGGTTGGCGGCCTCGACCGCGTCCACGTACTGCCGGGTCAATGAGGCCACACCGGACAGGTGGCCGAGGAAGTTGAGCACGGTCCGCTCGGCGGTGAGGATCGAGCGCAGGGACCCGATGACCTCGGCCACGTGATCGCCGGGAGCCACCGCACCGCCGTCCCCGATGCGCCAGGCCACTTCGAGGGTGGGGTCGACCTGCCGGAAGGCCTCGAGGGCGCAGGCCCGGCCGGCGACCACGCCGACCGCCCTGCTCACCACGGACAGGCGGGCCGTCGTGGTCACCGGGACCAGCGCCGCGGTGAGGTCGCCCAGGGGCAGCAGGTCCTCGGCCAGGGCGCGGGTCACGGCCTCCACCACCGCCACATGCGGTGGATCGAGGTCGACCGATCCCGCGTGGGTGGCGCGGGATCCGGTCGGGGTGCTCACGGGAGCTCCCGACCCTTCGGTCCAGTGGGCGTGTTGGGACCGGCCCGCACGGAGATCCCGCCGGCGTCGTGCACGATGCGCCGTCGCCACTGGGCGGAGGCCTCGGGGTGGTCACTTCGGGCGTGCGCCCCGCGGGTCTCTTCGCGGACGGTGGCCGACTCGAGCACGCTGCGCGCCGCAGTGAGCAGGTTGGCCAGTTCGCCGTGCGCCCGGTCGGTGGGGATGCCGTCCCCCATCTCGGCCCCGAGGGCCTCGATCGAGGACCCGGCGGCGGCCAGCGAACTGGCGCTGCGGACGACGCCGGCCCCTTCGATCATCGCCCGCTGGAGGCGGTCCCGCGTCTTGGGTGCGTCAGGCCGGGTGGGCACGCCACTCCGCGATCCCGGCACCGAGGTGGCGGCGCGCCACGGCGACGCCGTGGCCGGATCCACCGGCACCCGGGGCCCGGTGAGGAGCGCCTCCATGACACCGCTGGGCTGGGGGCCGTCCGAGCCGGCCTGGATGGCCTCGGCCAGGCGGGCACCGAACACCATGCCCTCCAGCAGTGAGTTGGAGGCCAGGCGGTTGGCCCCGTGCACGCCGGTGCAGGCCACTTCACCGGCGGCCCACAGGCCGGGCAGGGCGGTGGCCCCGGACAGATCGGTGACCACCCCGCCCGACAGGTAGTGGGCGGCCGGGGCGATGGGCAGCCAATCACGAGAGGGGTCGAGGCCGATGGCTCGCAGGGAGCCGGCGATGGTGGGGAACCGGGAGTCGAAAGACGCCAGGCCGGTGGCATCCAGCCACAGGCTCTCGACTCCCTGGGCGGCCATGCGCTCGGCCATGGCCCGGCTCACGACATCCCTCGGCGCCAGCTCGTCGACGAAGCGCTCCCCGTCGGCATCCCGGAGGAGGGCCCCGTGGCCGCGCAGGGCCTCGGACAGCAGTGGTCTGGGCATGGCCGGGTGGTGCAGGGCAGTCGGATGGAACTGCATGAACTCCACGTCGGCCACGGGCACCCCGGCCCGGAGGGCCATGGCCAGCCCGTCGGCCGTGGCCTCGGCCGGGTTGGTGGTCACGGCGAACAACTGCCCGGCCCCGCCGGTGGCCAGCACCGTATGGGTGGCCCGGACCTCGACCAGGCCGCCCTCGGCGCTGAGGGCCAGCACCCCCCGACACCGCCCATCCTCCACCAGCAGATCGAGGGCGAACCACTCTTCGAACACGGCCGCCGCCGTGGCCCGGGTGGCATCCACCAGGGCCCGCTCCACCTCCGCTCCGGTGGCTGCGCCTCCGGCGTGGACCACGCGGGCGGTGGAGTGGCCGCCCTCGCGGGCCAGGGCCAGGGCCCCTCCGGGCTGCCGATCGAAGACCGCACCCATGGCGATGAGCTCGTTGACCCGGGCCGGCCCCTCGTCGACCAGCACCCGCACCGCGTCGGTGTCGCAGAGTCCGGCCCCGGCCGCCAGCGTGTCGGCCAGATGCAGGTCGGTCGAGTCCTCGTCCCCGCCCAACACAGCGGCCACCCCACCCTGGGCCCACCGGGTGGCCGACTGGGAGAGCTCGGCCTTGGTCAGCACCCCCACCCGGAGGCCGGCGGTGGCCGAGATGACCGACAGCGGCGCAGCAAGGCGCACGGCGGCCGAAAGGCCGGCCACACCGGACCCGAGGACCAGCACGTCGAGCGCGACCGGCGCCACCGATGGGCCGCCAGTACCCAGCGGGGCCGGCTCGGAGCGGGCCGTCACCCGGTCAGTGGTCCTGACGAGGATCGAGATTGTCGATGAGCCGAACCCCGCCCACGGTGGCGGCCACGATCAGTCGGAGCCGCCGCTCGGGTCCCGAGGTCCGGGCCGGCTCGAGATCCTCGGCAGTGACCAGTGCGGCATAGTCGAGTTCCACCGAGGGCTCATCGGATACGACTCGGCGCATCTCGGCCTCCACCCGGGCCGGCTCGTCCCCGGCCCACACGCGCTCGGCGCCGGCTCGGAGGGCCCGCGAGAGCACCAGGGCGGCCCGGCGCTGCTCAGCGGAGAGGCGGCCGTTCCGGCTGGACAGGGCCAGACCGTCGGGATCCCGGACCGTCGGGCACCCGACCACCTGGGTCGGCAGGGCCAGATCGCGGGCCACCCGGGTGACAAGGGCCAGCTGCTGGAAGTCCTTCTCGCCGAAGTAGGCCCGGCAACGGCCGGCGGCCGACAGCAGCTTGACCACGATGGTGGCCACCCCGTCGAAGTGCCCGGGACGCGAGGCGCCCTCCCAGTGAGCCGAGAGGGCCGGCACCGCCACGGTGGTCGGTGCCGTGCCGGGCGGGTCGGGGTACATCTCCTCGACGGACGGGGCGAAGACCAACTGACCCCCGGAGGAGGCGATGGCCAACAGGTCGGCCTCCAGGGTGCGCGGGTAGTTGGCCAGGTCGGCGGCGTCCCCGAACTGGGTCGGGTTGACGAAGATGGAGACGGCCACCACGTCACACTCGGCCGCCGCCCTCTGGATCAGCGAGCGATGGCCGTCGTGCAGGGCCCCCATGGTCGGGACCACCCCGACGGTGCGCCCGGACGAGCGGACGGCGTCCAGGGCCAGCGAGTACTCGGCCACGGACTCGATGATCCGGGGACGGACGAGGGTTCCCGCCTCGGCCGCCGGCGACTCCGCGAACAGGGTGGTCATGCCACCTGCTCCACCGCGGTCGTTGCCCCTGTAGCTCCCACAGCTCCGGGGTCGCCCCGCTGGTCGGTTGCGTCGGCGGACTCCCGGCCGGTGGTGGTCGGATCCAGGGACAGCCTCCGAGCGAGGCCGACCATGGCATCGTAGGCGGCCAGCTCGTTGCGGTGACCGGCCATGCCGGCCAGGGCCGAACGGTGGCGCTCCACCGTGTCCCAGTCCCCGCGGGCGGCGGGACCGGTGAGGGCCCGGCGGGGTCCGAGGGCCAGGGCGTCGTCGATGGCTGCATGCAGCAGGCCGGCGAACGCCTCGAGGGGGAGTCCGATGGTGTCCGCCACCCGTTCGACCTGCCCGATGAGCGCCACCAGATGGTTGGCGGCGATGGAGGCGGCGGCGTGGTAGGCGGTGCGGCTGGCGTCCTCGACCCTGACCACCCTGCCCCCCAACGCCTCGGCCATTCGGGTGGTCAGGGGATCGCCGGCCACGGCGAAGGTGATGCCCGAGGCCAGCCGCTCGGCCCCGATGGCCGGGGTGGGCAGCGGCATGAGGGGGTGAAGCGAGCCACGACGGGGATGGCCGTGGAGCACGTCCAGCCCGAGGGATCCGGAGAGGTGGATGACCGTCGTGGACGCCACCGGCTTGACCAGGGAGGCCACCTGGGCCACGGTGTCGTCGGGAGTGGCGATGACCACCAGGTCCACTCCCTCGGCGGCGTCGGCCAGGCCATCGTGGCGCCCCAGGGCACCGCACGAGGTGAAGCCCCCGACCCCGTCAAGGGCCGTCAGCAGGGACCGGCCAGCTCGGCCCGGCCCGATGATTCGGAATGTGGTCACGAGACCCCTTCTGTTACGTTCCAGCCCCGGAGGGTGCCGTTCGCGTCAGAGAATCTAGGTGCTGCGCCTCACAGTGTACCCACGACGGCGACCTCGCCACCAGAGGAGGCCAGGTCGCCTTCGTCAACCAGGTCCGGGGCCAGCTCGGCCAGGGGGGCCAGCACGAACCGGCGCTCGCGCCACCGTGGGTGGGGCACGGTGAGGTCGGCGTCGTCAAGGGCCACACCGTCGATCCACAGCACGTCGGCGTCCAGAGTCCTCGGGCCCCACCGCACGGCCCGCACCCGTCCGGCAGCCGCCTCCAGGCGGCGGCACTCCTTGAGCAGCCGGTAGGGATCGGCCAGCGGGGAAACGGCCAGCTCCACGACCACGTTCAGGTACGGGCCCTGGTCCTCGGGCCCTCCCACCGGCTCGGTCTCGTAGACGCGGGAGACGGCGGTCACCGGGGCGCGGGTACCTGCCCGGAGCTGATCGACGGCCTTCCGGAGGTGGGACCAGCGGTCACCCAGGTTGGAACCCAGCCCGAGGAAGGCCCGAACCGTCGGGGGCTCGGCCGCCGGGTCGCTCACTGGCCCCGGGTGATCCGCACCCCGACGGTGTCGAGGTCCAGCGGCAGGGGGGCCGGAGCTTGCGCAGATGGACGGTGACCGTCGTGATCCGGAGGTCGGAGACCAGGGTGGCCTGGGCGATCGCCCCGGCCAGGGCCTCAAGCAACTCGAAGGACGTTCCCGCCACCACGCCGGCGACCAGCTCGGCCACGGCCCCGTAGTCCACCGTGTCGGCCAGGCGGTCGCTCCCCGAGGCCAGCGAGAGATCGACCGCCAGCTCCAGGTCGATCTCGAAGGGCTGGGCCCGGGCCTGTTCTTCGGGCAGGACGCCGTGGGTGCCCACCACCCGCAGTCCGCGCAGTTGGATCCGGTCCCCTCCGTCGTCGCCACCGCCGGCCGCCGCGCCGGTCAGGGTGGTCACCCGCCCGCGGGAGCGTCCCCGGTCACCGGGGGGGCTGGGGCGAGCTGGCTGGCAAAGGCCACCAGCTCGCGGCCGCTCGGCCCCATGGGATGACCGGTCATGTGCTCGAGGACGGTGATCGACTGGGGCCCGCTCGGCAGCCGCTCGGACCACAGGAGGTAGCCGGCCACCACCCCGGCCACCCGGTCGCCCAGCTCCTCTTGGTGGATGAGAATGCGCTCCCCGGCGAGCAGCCGGCCATGGAGCTCCCGGTAGAGGTCCCCGAGCACCCCCCGAGCGTCACCGGTGGCCGGTAGGGGGAAGTGCACGCTGGCCATCGACTTCTCTTCATAGGCCTGGAGATTGTGCGAGGAGGGGAGGAGGGACACCACACGGGTGAAGCCCTGGACCTGCAGCCAGATGATCTCCTCCTGCCGGCGGACCTTCCGGTGGTTGGGGGCGAAGCCGCCAGGCCGTTCGCTCATGGCCAGGCGGTCCCTGATCACCCATGTGAAATTCCGCGGCGGGATGCCGGCGGCCCACTTTCCCTTCACCACGAGGGCCCCGATCGGCCGGCCCCTACCAGCGTGGCCGCCTGGACGGTGGCGGCCACGTCGTGGACGCGCACCATCTTCGCCCCCTGCGCCAGCGCCCAGGTGGCCGTGGCCAGCGAGGCTGGGAGTCGCTGGTCGACGGGGAGTGGCGGCTGGCCCGGCCCGGAGCCGAGCGTTCCGAGAAAACTCTTCCGGCTGGTGCCCACCATGACCGGGTAGCCCCCGTCCACCAGGCCGGCGAGGGCGCCGAGCAGTGCGAGGTTGTGGTCGAGGGACTTGCCGAAGCCGATCCCAGGATCGATCCACACCTCGTCCACCCCCGACGAGCTGGCCCGGGAGGCCCGCTCGAACAGCATGGTCGCCACCTCATCCACCACATCGTCGTACCGGGGGGCGTGCTGCATGGTCGCCGGGTTCCCCTTGCGGTGCATGGCCACCCATCCCACGCCGTGCCGGGCCGCCACAGCCCACAGGGAGGCGGACACGTCGTTCACCAGTGTGGCTCCGGCCTCGACGGCGGCCTCGGCCACCGCCTCCTTGGTGGTGTCGATCGACACCCGGACCTCCCCGGCCAGGGCCTGCACCACCGGAATCACCCGGGCCAGCTCCTCGTCCTCGGCGACGGGGTCCGCGTTGGGCCGGGTGGACTCACCGCCGACGTCGACGATGTCGGCTCCCTCGGCGATCATCTGGTGGCCCCGCCGGATGGCGTCGTCACGCTCGAACCACTGCCCTCCGTCGGAGAACGAGTCCGGGGTGACGTTGAGGATGCCCATCACCAGGGGACGCTGCTCGTTCGTGGGAATGGGCATGACGACACAGAGTAAACCAGCCTGAAGGGGCCCGCGGTCGGGTCCTGGGCCCTGTCAGCGGCCGCGGACGAACTGCATGGCCTCCATCCGGGTGGAGGCGTCGCTGCGGAACAGGCCCCGTACGGCGGAGGTCACCGTGGAGGTCCCGGACTTCTTAACCCCCCGCATCGACATGCACAGGTGCTCGGCCTCCACCACCACCAGCACCCCCTTGGGAGCCAGGGCGTTCTCGATGGCGTCAGCGATCTCGGTGGTCATCCGCTCCTGCACCTGAAGGCGTTTGGCGTAGCCGTCGACCAGCCGGGCCAGCTTGGAGAGCCCGGTGATCCGGCCGTCGTCGCCGGGAATGTAGGCCACATGGGCCTTGCCGATGAACGGGATGAGATGGTGCTCGCAGAGTGAGGCGAATGGAATGTCCCGGACCATCACCATCTCGTCATGCTCGGCGGCGAAGGTCACCTCGAGGTGGTCGGCCGGGTTCTCCCCGAACCCCGCGAACAGCTCCTCGTACATCTTGGCCACCCGGTGGGGTGTCTTCAGCAGACCGTCACGGGCCGAATCCTCCCCCAAGGCATCCAGCAGCTCGAGAACGGCCCGTTCGATACGGTCGGTGTCGACGGTCATCGGATCAGCTCGGATTCGGTTCGGGCCTACGGCCTACGACAAGTCGCCGGCGTAGGCGTGGATGGCCCGGAGGTTGCGGAGCCGCTCGTCTACATCAAGGCCATAGCCCACCACGAATTCCGCCGGGATATGAAACCCGACGTAGGCGAGATCCAACTCGGTGCGTTGCTGGCCCTCTTTGACCAGGAGGGCGCAGACCTCCAGGCTGGCGGGGCTCCGGGCCAACAGGTAGCGCTGCAGGTAGCTGAGCGTCAGCCCGCTGTCGACTATGTCCTCCACTACCAGCACGTGGCGGTCGGCCAGGTCCACGTCCAGGTCCTTCACGATGCGGACCACCCCCGAGGTCCGGGTGGCGCTGCCGTACGACGAGACGGCCATGAAGTCGACGTCGACCGGCAGGGAGATGGCCCGGGAGAGGTCGCTCATGAACATGAACGCACCCTTCAACACTCCGACCAGGAGTGGGGGCCGGCCGGCGTAGTCAGCCGTGATCTTCTGCCCCAGCTCGGAGATCCTCGACTGGAGGTCCGCTTCCGAGACGATGACCCGTCCGACGTCGCCTCTCTCCTCCAGGCGGTCCGGCCCGACGGAGCCGGCGGGCGCCTTGTCCTCAGCGGTGACCACGGCGCGACTGTACCGGAGTGTCGTCCGGGCCGGATCCGGGATCCTCCTCGGAACCTCGCGGTGCCGGCTCCCAGGAGAGCCGCCCCCGTGACCGCGCCACCCGTCGGCCGCCCGGCACCTCGGTGGCCCGACGCTCCTTCCGGGCCACCGCCAGTACCCGGTCGACGGCGTCGAGCGGGGGCGGATAGGCGCCGTTGCCCGCCAGCCAGCTCCTCACGCTCCGACGGGCCACCGCCTCGGGGGCCGCGGCCAGGGCCGGGGCGTCCCGGGCGTCCACCAACGAGGCCAGCGCGTCCAGCACATCGGCGTCGCCGGCCAGGATCCCGGCCTCTCGGGCAAGGACAGGCACCATGTCCCGTCCCGACACCGCCGAGCACAGGGGCAAGAGCTCGTGGCGGATCCGGTTGCGCAGATGGCGGGGGTCGTCGTTGGACGGATCGACCACCGGCTCCAGGCCCACATGCCGGGCCAGAGCCACCGTCTCGGACCGTCGCAGCCCGAGGAGCGGGTGGTGCCAGCCGGCTCGCATGCCCGCCAGCCCGTGCACCCCCGACCCCCGTAACAGATTGGCCAGGACCGTCTCGGCCTGGTCGTCCATGGTGTGGCCGGTGGCTGCGTCCGGGCCGAGGACGTGGCGCCGGGCCTCGCGGGCCCGCGCTTCCAGGTTGGGGCCGTCCCCGATCGCCACCCGCTCTGCTCGGAACCCGGCGCCGAAGGACCGGGCCGCGGCCTCCACGACCTCGGCCTCCTGGGCCGACCCCGGTCGCAGGCCGTGGTCGACGTGCACCGCGGTCACCTCGCAACCGGACGCCACGGCCAGGACCAGCAGGCTGAGGGAGTCGGCTCCGCCGGACACCCCGCAGACCAGCGGCGTCCCCGGCGGGGGCAAGGTGCACCGGGCCAGCAGGGAGGCAACGAAGGGGTCACCCGGCCCATCCGGCGGGCCGCCGGCCGGCGGCTCAGCCCGAGAGGGCCGGGGTGGTACCGACACGGGAGATCCACGCCGAAGGGTTGCGGATCTCGATCAGCGAGGGCAGCCACTCCGGACCCTGCCAGGCCCGGTCGAGGAGCTCGGGCCCTCCCGAGTCCTCCACCGCGGCGATGAACTTCTCACCCTCCTCGTACTGGCGCAGCTTGGCCTCGATCCCGATGAGCTGCTGCAGCAGGCGGGCCGGGCCCCGGGTCTGCTTGCGCCGCTGGCGGAGCACCTCGCTGAAGCGGGCAGCGCTCGGGATGGCCGCGGCCCCGGCCCGGTCCATGGTCACGTCCCCATGCCCTTCCAGGAGGCTCATCAGTGCCTGGATCCGGTGCAGACCCTCCAGCTGCTCGGGTGTCGCCACCAGACCGAGGGCGCCGTTGTCCGCCAAGGGGTTCCGCCCCGCCCGGATCTCCTCGGTCATACGACGGAGGGCCTCGGCGAATCGGGAGGGGTCGGGCTCCAACGACCCGATGCCCTCCTCCACCAGGGAGACGAAGTAGTCACGCATCCAGGGGATGGCCGTGAACTGGCACCGGTGGGTCACCTCGTGGAGGGCCAGCCAGAGGCGGAACTCGCGCGGCTCGAATCCGTGGAGCTGTTCGAGGGCCACGACGTTGGGGCCGACGAAGTACACCAGGTCCTGGTCCTCGACGGCCTCCTCGGTGAGCAGCAGGTCGTACTGGCCGAGCACCCGGGTCGACAGCCACCCGAGCACCAGGCCCATCTGCGTGCCGGTGGCCACCCGCCCGGCCGTGGCCAGCGGGACGGCCAGGCGCTCGGTGACCCGATTGGGGTTGGCCAGCTTGGTGGGGTCCAGCCGGTCGAGATGGGGGCCGACCAGTCGTTGGAAGCTGGAGATATTGGCGTGCACCCAGCCCGCCCGGTCGGTGACCCGCGCTCGGGCGGGACCCGATGCCGATCGCAGGCCGGTCGACTCGGCCACCAGCTCCTCGGCCTGGGCCGTGAGCTCCTCGAAGTCGCCCTGGAGGAGATCCGGGCGGTACGGGGCGGGGGCCTTGCTGCGGCTCCCCACCCATCCGGCTACCCGTTCGGCGGTGTCCCACCCCACAGCACCGCCGTCCGGCCCGCCGTTGGATGGTGCGTCGGCGTCCCCGGCGGAAGGCACGGTCACGGTATCGGTCACGCAGACCAGTGTAGGGATCCGCGCCCGCCGACGGCGATCGGAGTGCGACCAGGCCTAATTGCTCTGGCGGAGGTGCTCCTGCTCGAGGGCCGATGCCACCCGGGTGATCAAGTCCTCGGGCACGTGGTCCCGACACCGGCTGGCGATGACCTTCCGCAGCTCGGATTCGAAGCCATAGGCCCCCACGCACGGCCCGCACAGATCGAGGTGGCGGGTGATCTCCAGCCGTCGCTGTTCGGTCAGCTCCCCGTCGAGGTAGGTGTACAGCCGTTCGATGGTCTCGTCGCACCCCACGAACCCGGCGAGTGGCTCCTCGCCCCCTGCCGGTGCTTCCGGCGCTTCCCTGTCTCCCACTGGTGGCGCTCCCTACCTGGCCTTGTCGGTCGCCCCAACGAGGCCCCTTGTACTCCCACGATCGACCAACGCCTTCTGCAAGGCTTTTCTTCCGCGATGGATTCGGCTCATGACCGTCCCGATGGGGACATCGGTGATCTCGGCGATCTCCTTGTAGGAGAACCCCTCGACATCGGCGAGGAGCACGGCCATGCGGAAGGTATCGGGCAGGGACTCGATGGCCGCCTTCACGTCGGTGTCGGTGAACCGGTCCAGGGCCTCGTCTTCGGCGCTCCGCCCCAGCCCGGAGGCCTGGTCGCCCGACAGGTGGCGGTAGAGGTAGAGGTCCTCGACATCCTCGACGTCGGCGATCTCCGGTCGGCGCTTCTTGGCCCGGTAGGTGTTGATGTAGGTGTTGGTCAGGATCCGGTACAGCCAGGCTTTCAGGTTGGTTCCCTGCTCGAAACTGGCGAAGGCCCGGTAGGCCTTCAGGTAGGTCTCCTGCACCAGGTCCTCGGCGTCGGCCGAGTTGCGGGTCATCCGAAGTGCGGCCGTGTACAGGGCGGGCATGTACTCCATTGCCAGATCGGAGAACAGCGCCTGGTCAGCCATGGATGCACCCTACACAGCGGCAGCGACATCCGGAGCGTCAGGTCATGGGTACCTCTTCCAGCATCGTTGCACGAGCATTCGGCATCGGGTAGTCAGAGGGGTAGCCGATGACCCACCACGAGCTCGACGATCACCCGAGCGGTGCTGCCGTTCCGCCCGTCCGTGGCCGGAGGTGTCACCGGACCCGGTCCGGTGATCGTGTCCATCGACGACCTGGGCACCCAGCGGGTATCCAAGGTCCGCCGGTGGGACGGTTCGACATTCACCGTGACAGTGCCGGCCGGCGGGGTCGACGGTCAACCGGTCCCCCACGAGCGCACCGCGCCCTGGATTCGGGAGGACGCCGGCCGACGGAGGGGCCCTGCGATCCTGCTCGACAGACTCGCCGCCCGAGTTGGCTTGCACATCCTCCCTGATCCCCCACCCGGACCGCCAGGGGCCTGAGCCCGAGTCGCTCGGCGACCTGTCGATCGGCCGACCGGCTCAGCGGAGCACCCCGTACCAGGCGTAGGCCCCTCCAGGGCCGTGGGAGGCCGGCCGGCCGACCACCGACGTGAAGAAGCGATCACCGCGGCCGGGTCGGGCTCACCCTCGGGGAACACCACCAGGCTGTCTACTCCCCAGCGCCGCCACTGGGCCCGCAGGCCGCGGCGTAGAGCCGGGGTCAGCGCCGGAGCCCGCCCCGACTCGAGGCCGGTGAGAACCCGGGCGGTGAGGGTGGCCCGGGTGTAGGAGAGGGCCGGGGTGAAGGCGATGGCGCGGCTCGGGCCCGAGGGGACCAGGAAGTAGCCCCCGGGCATCTTGAAACTGAGTTTGGCGATCGCCTGCCAGGCCTGCGCGTTGGGGGTCACGCTGGAGGGAAAGGGGTAGAGCAGCGCCACGCTGTCCGTGGGGATCCTCGAGACCGCCGGGGAGGTGAAGTAGGCCGGCGTCCCGACCGGTGCGATGCCCCCCACCGGGGCCACCGGGTAGAGGGGGAACAGGGCCACCACGGCCAGGGCCAAGGGAGCGACCGCGGCCACCACCCTGCGGTCACGGCCGGCCGGAACCGGGTCGCGGAGTGGGTGGAGGGGTCGGTCGGCCAGGACCCGGTGGAGGCGGTCGAGGAACAGGGCCAGCAAGAGGGCGGCGCACAGCACCGTGTACACCGAATACCGGACTGGGATGGTATTGGACAACACCGGCAACTTGGTGAAGACCCGCTCGGGCAGGGGGATGCCGGTAGCCGAGCCCGGAGGGTTTCCCTTGACCACCAGGCCCCCACCGAGAGAGATGACGAATGCGGCCGTCCCCGTGATGGCGGTCACCCGAACCACCACCGAGGTCCGCCAGCACAGGACGGTGCCCACCGCCAGGACCCCGAGGAGGGTCACCCCGAGGTACGACCCGTTCTCGGTGATGCTGTTGGCGAAATGGTCCGCCACCGAGGCCAGGTGGTGCGGGGCCAGGCGCAGCAACGAGTCGGGGATGACCGGCCCGAGCAGATCGGCCCGGTAACCCTGGGGCACCAGCTGGATGGCACCGCCGATGGAACCGGGGCCCTGTAGGGCGAACCACAGGGGGTAGGCCAGCAGCACGCGCCGCGGTGCCGGCGGCCCAGGCCACGCCGACCAGGAAGTACCGGGCGTGCGTCCGGATCACCCGCCGGCCGAACCAGGCGGCGGCCACCAGGGCGATGGCTCCGACGACCGCCGTCGACGCCAGGACCTCGCTCGACACGAAGAACTGGGCGGTGGCCAAGAGGCCGAGTGCGACTCCCCACCGGGCGGCGCGTCCCCGTTGGCGCACAGCCAGTTCGTGCAGGACCAGGAAGCACAAGGGCGGGATGACCATGAACGTCAGATTGAGATGGCCGGCGCTCTGGGCGATCTCGTAGGGACTGAAGCCGTAGAGGAGCCCGGCCACGAAGGCCGCTGGCCACCAGGCCACCCAGCGGCGGGCGAAGAAGTAGCCGGCGGTAGCCGAGGCAGGCAGCGCCAGGGTGATGAGCACGTTGAACGAGGCGACCGGGCCCCATACGAGGGTCACCGGGCTGGCCAGCCAGCCGAGCAGCAGCACGCTGGTGTTGGTGAGCAGATTCACGCCGTAGGGGTGGTTGGCGTACTGGGAGAAGAACGGATTGAGCCCGTGCAGAACCGAATGCGGAGCCCACTGGAGGAACCACATCGTGGCGAACTGGTCGCCGCCGACTTCGGACACCGTGGTCGGATGGGAACTCCACACCGGCCAGAAGAACAGGAGACCGAGGACAACGTAGACGGCGATGGACGCGGTTGGAGCCACGGCCGGCGTCCATCGTCGGGGGCGGTGACCGCCTTCGGGGCCGTCCCCGTCCGGACTGCCCGGCTGGACATCCCTGCGGCCGCCCGCCCCGGGGTCCACCATCGTGTCCACTGGGGGAGCGCTCATGGTCGGCGTCATGCTAACGCCGGCCGATCCGTCGGCCGGGGAGCCAGGCCGGGGCCTGCCCCGCTCGGAGTGCACCCGCCGGGACCGGGCGTCGCGTCGGCGGTGGCCTAAATTCAGTTGACACTTACGTAAGTAGATGCTTACACTATCCGAGTGGACTCCGCCCTCAAAGCGCTCGCCGAGCCCCGACGACGGGAGATCCTCCGACTGGTCTGGACGACCGAGCTCCCGGCCACGGACATCGCCACTCACTTCGGCGAGGTCACCCGCTCGGCCATCTCCCAGCACCTCGGGGTGCTCCGGCAGGCCCGGCTGGTGACCGAACGCAGGGAAGGTACCCGTCGCCTCTACCGCGCCGACCACGCCGAGATGGCCCGACTGCGGGAGTTCCTCGACCGGTACTGGACCGACGGGCTGGAGCGGCTGCGCGAGGCGGCCGAAGCAGCCGAGCGGGCCCGCGAACGCCCCGAGCTGACCGACAAGGGACGGGCTGGCCGCCACAACACCGACTCCAACCACCACAACGACAAGGAGAGCACTGGACCATGGACGACTTGACCTGCGAGATAGTGATCGATGCCCGACCCGAGACCGTCTTCCCCTTCCTCACCGACCCGGACAAGCACCTCGAGTGGATGGGATCCGAGGTCGAGTTGGACCCGCGGCCGGGTGGCACCTACCGGGTACTGGTGGGCGGTCAGCACGTCGGGGCGGGAACCTTCGTCGAAGTGGTCCCCAACGAGCGTGTGGTCTTCACCTTCGGATGGGACGTGCCCGACCATCCCATCCCGGCGGCGTCCACCACCGTGACCATCAACCTCATCCCTGACGGCGACAAGACCCGGGTGCAGCTGATCCACGCCGGACTGCCGGGCGACGCCTACAACGATCACCGCCGGGGCTGGAACCACTTCCTCGGAAGACTCGCCGTCGCCACCACCGGCGGTGACCCCGGGCCCGACCTGGGCCCCGGAGCCGCCTGACCACCTCACCCCATTCCCAACCGCGGCAACTCGACCACCAAGAGGTTCCGACCCACGTGGCCGCTGGCACCAAGGAGGACTCGTGGGTGCTGACCACACCGGCAGGCTCGTCGGAGTACACCATGTACCGGGACGAGCAGGCGGATCCGCCGGCCCTCGTATGTCAGGTGGGTCCCACCAGGCTCACCTACCGCCTCCGTGCGGTGGAGGACCTTTACGCCTGGCTGGTTGACCAGCCCGACTGGACCCCCCTCGGCGCCACGGATGAGACGAAGGAGCCAGCCGACGGCACCGTCGAGGCCTGGGGTCGGTCACCCGACAACCCGGTTGGCGGCTGGTACGGGCTCCGGAACGGCTATCGAGGACGCTTCGGCGCGTACCTCCCTCACCTGCCGAGGCCCTGGGCCTGGCCGAGGTCACCCACGCCGCCGCGGCAAACGGATGCGGGCCATGGGCTGAGCGCTCGTTCCCAGACCCGGTGGGGCGAAACCCGATCCCCGCCTGCCATCCACCCAGTCGGAGCGGGTCGAGGAGGGAGCGGTGACGAGGAGGCCCGTCAGGCCGCCGAGCCGAGGAAGGGCGCGTTGAACGAGAAGACCCCACCGTCCGAGGCGATCAGCCAATAGCCGCCGGTGTTCGGGTCTTCCAACCCACCGATGATCGGCCGGTTGAGGTGGATGTTGCCGGTGGAGCCGAAGAACGGTGCGTTGAAGGCGAACACGCCGCCGTCCGAGGCGATCAGCCGGTACCCGCTCCCGTCGGCCAGCGGAGCCATTCCCACGATGGGTTGGTTGAGGTGGATGTTGCCGGTGGAGCCGAAGAACGGTGCTGACCCGAACGAGAAGATCCCGCCGTCCGAGGCCACTAGCCAATAGCCGCCGGTGGCCGGGTCCACCGCCATCCCCACGACGGGCTTGTTCAGGTGGATGTTGCCGGTGGAGCCGAGGAAGGGAGCGTCGCCAAACGCGAAGATGCCACCGTCCGAGGCCACCATCCAGTAGCCCTGTCCGCTCTGGTCGCCACTCATCCCGACGATGGGCTGGTTGAGGTGGATGTTGCCGGTGGAGCCGAGGAAGGGAGCGTTGAACGCGAAGATGCCACCGTCGGTCGCCACCAACCAATACCCCCCGGTGGCCGGATCGGTGGCCATCCCCACGATGGGCCGGTTGAGCCGGGTGCCGGTCATGGCTCCGTAGCAGACCGCTTCACCGAAGGCGGCCACGTCGCCCTGGGCGTCGACCTCGTAATAGCCACTCCCGTCCGGGAGGACGGCCGAACCCACCACCGAGCCGGCGGGCAGATGGCTCATGCAGGCGTTGCTCGCTGGTCCGCTGAACGGCAGTGACTGGGAAGGGAGTTGGGGTGTGGTCACCGGGTTGGAGTTGGCAGAGGTGGACGGGGCCCCGGTCCCGTCAATGGCCGTCACCGAGTAGGTATAGGTCGTGTTCGGCTCCGCCGACGAGTCGGTGTAGCCAGTGGTCCCCGAGACGCTGGCCAAGGGGACACCGTTCCGGTTGATCTCGTAGGACGAGATGGACCCGCCCCCCACCTCTGTCGAAGCCGTCCAGCCCAGGGCAACAGAGGTCGACGAGTTGGCGGTGGCGATCACGTTTCTCGGCGCCGACGGGATGGCCACCTTGTTGGAGGTGCCCGCCGCCGAGGTCTGGGACGGACTTGCGTTGTCGGTCGCGGTGACTCGGTAGGAGTACTGGGCGCCGGATTGGGCCGAACTGTCCGTGAAGGAGGTGGTGGGCGCCTTCACGGTCCCGACTGAGACGTAGCTCCCCCCGCTGACGCTCCGGGAAACGGCGTAGCTGGCGATGGACCCACCCGTCTCGTTCGAGGCGTTCCAGTTCACCTGGATCGAGGACGAAGAGGTCGCCGTGGCTGTGACGTTGGCTGGCGTCGAAGGGGCGGCGGTGACGGTGGTTGGCGTGTACGTCTGGACGTCGAAGGACTGACCAGCCGCGTTGACCGGGGTGACGGTCACGGTGGTGCCGGACACCTTCACCTCGAGGAAGTTGTACACATCAGCCGCCGACTGTGGCGCGGCGGTGCCCGGCCCACAGGCCGAACCGGTGCCGCTGGTGGGTCCCGCCCCGCTCGGGCTCCAGCCCAGTGCGTAGATGTCCTCGGTGGCCAACAGTCCCGTGCAGGCACTGCCCGTGGTGACCGGCTCCAACACCCCGCCACCGCCACCGGTCACGTAGTTGGTGATCTGTCCGGCCTGGCGAGGGCTGATCCGCTGATAGGTGTGGGCGTGGCCGTTGAAGGCCAGGGACACACCGTTGTTGGCCAACAGGGCCTCGAGGCTGGTGGCGGCGTTCGGGTTGGCGGTGCTGTTCTCCAGCAGCGTGTCGCTCCCTTGGGTTGAGTTGTCCGATCGGAGGGGGAAGTGGAACACGGCCATCTTGACTCCACCCTGATGGCTGGCCAGATCGGCGGCCAGCCACTGGTACTCCGGTGAGCTCGGCGTCCAGTGCTCGTCGTAGTCGACCTGGTAGAGGTTCGACGTCCCGACGTTGCCGTCAGCCCACGAGGCGTCCAGCACGTAGATCCGGACATTGCCGGTCGAGATCGCGTACCACGCCGTGGGCTCGGTGCTCGTGGGGACCCCGTCCGCCGGGACCGGGGGGTAGGACGCGTAGCCGTAGGTACCCGAGGAGTTGGTGGCCGTGGTCGACTCCGGCCACACCCTCAGGCTGTCTACATTCTGCCCGTGGTTTCCGACCACGCCAAAGGTGGGGATCCCACCGGTCAGGGGCCAGTACGAAGGGCCGAAGACATCGCTCACCTCGGATCCTGCCTGCTGGAGGTCGCCATAGTTCGTCTCGGTCCCCCCGCCATAGGCCACATCGCCGGCCGTGACCACGAACTTGGCTCCGGAGGCCCCGATGAGCGACTGGATGGCCGCCTGATCGGTGTTGAGCGAGTTGGCGAAGTCCGTCCCGCTCGAATAGTTGGTCTCCCCGAAGTCGCCGACGACGTCAAAGTTGAGCGTCTTGGACGACCCGACCCCGTCGAGGGTGGTGAAGGTGGGCGAGGCGTTCGAGCCGAGCAGGTCGATGGCCGGCGTGCCCCCTGAGAAGATCCGGTAGCAGTAGGTGGTGCTGGGCTGGAGGCCGGTCACCTCGACAGTGGACTGCAGCTCACTGGTCCCCCCCACGGTGAACTGTCGGCCGGTGGCGCTCGGTGGCGAGTCAGAGGACGGGACCAGTGTCGGGAGGACGCTCGGCACAGGCACTGTCTTGGCCGTGCAGTTGCTACCGGTGCCCCAGGCGAGCGTTCCCGGGGTGGAACCCGCGGAAGTAGCGGTGGCCCACGTCACCGCAGCCGAGGTCTGGGTGAGATCGGTCACGTACGGCGCCCGAGTCAGCGACGGGTCCGCCCCTGAGAACGGGGTCACCGCAACCGGGACATCGGCGGCCCCCGCGCTTGCTGCCGCCCCGACCACCGGTGCCAGCCCCACCATGCCCAGAACGAGCATTGCGACGATTCGCTTCACTGCTGCACCCCTCTATTGCCGCCTCATGGCAACGTACCGGTCCGAAAAACCGGAGGGCAATGCACCACCACGACAAAAGTGGAGGAATTGTGCAGATCTCGCGGCCTGTGCTCCTACCCCCACGGTGAGCGCGATCAATAGCCGCCGAGCCACTTCGGAACGGCACGGAGAAGTCGGGACGGCCATGTCGTCCGCCCGTGGGGAGCCTCGGCTCAGTCGGCAGGCAAGACTGGGCCGGTGAATCCCACCTACGCCACTACCATCAACCCCCGCGGCGCGGCGGCAGGCGCCGTCCGATGAGCCCCGCGGACGACCTAGTGACCTGAGTCGGAGATCCGCGCGCAGTAGTTAGCCAGCGTGTCGAGGATCTCATCGGCGCTCTTGTGCCAGACAAAGGGCTTGGGTTCGTCATTCCAGTGACCGATCCAGTCGGTGATCGCTGACTCCAGCTCTTTGGTGGACCGATGAGTTCCCCGGCGGAGCCACTTGTTGGTGAGCTCGGCGAACCACCGTTCCACCAAGTTCATCCACGAGCTGTAGGTGGGTGTGAAGTGGAGATGGAAGCGGGGATGACGTAGGAGCCATTTCTTGATCTCCGGCGTCTTGTGGGTTGAGACGTTGTCGACGACGAGGTGGACGTCGAGTTCTTCGGGCACACTGCGGTTGATGAGGTTCAAGAACCGTCGGAACTCGGTGGCGCGGTGTCGATCGGTCATGTCGGCGATGACGTGTCCCGAGGCGACGTCGAGCGCGGCGTAGAGGTTGGTCGTGCCTCCACGGACGTAGTCGTGGGTGCGTCGTTCCGGCAGCCCGGGACGAAGCGGAAGGACGGGAGCGGTGCGGTCGAGGGCCTGGATCTGGGTCTTCTCGTCGACGCACAGCACCAGTGCACCCTCTGGTGGGTTGATGTAGAGCCCCACTACATCCCGCACTTTCTCCACGAATAGCGGGTCCGGGCTGAGCTTGAAGGTGTCGACCAAGTGCGGTTTCAAGCCAAAGGCCCGCCAGATCCGGGAGACGGCTGACTGGCTCATTCCCGTGGCCTTGGCCATCGATCGCGTCGACCAATGGGTGGCGTCCGTCGGTGTCTCCTCAAGTGTCTTCACCACGACCGCCTCGACCGCATCGTCACCGATCTGGCGGGGTGCTCCAGGCCGGGGTTCGTCGTTGAGGCCCTCGAGGCGCAACGCCAAAAACCTCGAACGCCACTTCGTCACGGTGCCGACGTTGACCCCGAGCTCCTTGGCCACGGCAGTATTGGTGCTGCCGGTCGCACAGGCCAGAACGATGCGACATCGAAGAGCCAAGGCCTGAGCGCTCGTTGGTCGCCGCACCCACCGGTCGAGCGTGGTCCGCTCGTCGTCAGTCAACTCCAACGGCTCGAAGAATCGGACTCGGCATGGCGTCTCCCATCGTCGCTTATGACGACAAGAAACGCGAAGCCGGAAGCGGAAATTCCCAACTTGCCGACTATTTATGACTCAGGTCACTAGAGGCCATCCATCAGCTGAAGGCCAGATACTTCCGCACCTTGGACACGAAGGACTGGGACGGGTTCCTCGACGTCTTCCTGCCCGAGGTGATCATCGACATGACCGGCGAGGGCGGAGTGAGGAGTACAGGTGCGGAGGAATTCGTGACGACGGTCCGATCGAGCATCGAGGAGGCCGTGACCGTCCATCACGGCCACACGCCCGAGGTCACCATCACCTCGCCGACCACGGCGACCGGGGTGTGGGCGATGGAGGACCACCTCTGGTGGCCGGAAGGTAGCCCCATCCGGCACCTCCACGGCTACGGCCATTACCACGAGGCGTACGCCAAGACCGACAGGGGCTGGCGCATTGCCTCGATGGCGCTGACCCGCCTCCACCGCGAGTTCCAGTTGCCCGAGTGAGCGGTCAGCCCCAGCCGCTCGAGACCGCCATGGTCCCGACCGCGGTATCCAGGTCCATCGGCCAGAGTCGGGGAGGGGAATCCAGCTCCCGACCTGCGCATTAGGAAGAATCCCGATCCCCAGCTGGGCGCTTCTGGAGACGAGCCATCCCTTCTGAACAGATCTGATCAAACTCTCATCGGATCGCCCTTCCTCGTGGCGCAGCCGATCCGAGGGGCGGACGGACCTCAGCCAGTCTGGGTTCAATCCGCTCCGACGCGTGCTCGCAGTTCTACGGGATTGGAGGAACTGATTGACCTGCCACCACGCCCGGTCACACGTGGGTGCCGGTCAGGGTCTGGAGAGTCAAGCTGCTCGCCGCGACCAGAACCCACAGGATGGCGCCGAGGGCCAGGGGCCGGAAGCCGGCATGGCGGATGTCCCGTGGCCGGGTGGAGAGGCCGATGGCCCCCAGGGCGATCGTGATCATGCCCTCGGCTGTAGCCGACAGGGCCGGATGCAGACTGGTCGGCACCAACCCGACCGTGTTGAGGGCTACGGCGACCAGGAACCACGCGATGAATACCGGCACGACCCTCCGCAGTCCGGTCGTCGCTCGCGAGTCGAGCGTGTTCGCGTGCCGCTTGCCTCCTCGGGCGCGCCAGGCCGCAAGACCGAGGGCGATCGGAATAATCATCAAGGTGCGGGTCAGCTTCACCACCACGGCGTACGACGCAGCTCCGCTCCCGAAGATCGTCGAGGCGGCCACCACCGACGACAGATCGTTGACTGCGGTTCCGGCCCACAATCCGAACGCGTGGGGCGTGAGCCCGAGCGCGTGGCCGATGGTCGGGAAGGTGAGGACCGCTGCCACATTGAAGGTGAAAATGGTGGCGATGGCGTAGGAGACGTCGGCCTCCGAGGCGGAGAGCACCGCGTCGGTGGCGGCGATCGCCGACGCCCCACAGATCCCGGTACCGACCCCGATCAGTGTCCTCAAATCCCGCGACACCCCCAGTGCCCGTCCGAATGCGACAGCTCCGAGTAACGCCACCGCCAGCGTGCCGAGGAGTACCGGCAACGACGCGCCTCCGATGGTGAGTACCTCGTGAAACGAGAGTCCGGTGCCGAGGACGACGATTGACGCCTTGAGCACCGTTTTGGCGGCAAAGGTCAGCCCGGGGCGCTCCCGCGCCACCGGCGGTCGGATGAGCGCAATCCCGATACCACCGAGCACGGCAAACACTGGGGCCCCGACCACCGGGAACAGGTGACCGAGGACGGTGGCCACGGCGCCGAGGACCACCACCCTCGCCAATCCGGGCAGGAGCACGCTCGCACGCCCCATCCGATTCTGGACGGGAGTGACCTCCGCTTCCGCCTCCCGAGGGGTGGGGGCAGGCGACCGCTCTTCCATGCATCCACCCTCTGCCGCCTGGGAGGGCTTCGGTAGACCGAGTTTCGGCGTGATCATATAAGCTTGCCTTATGCCACTGGTCGAACCGGTCCCCGACATCCGCTCGCTCGACCTGCTCCGCAGCGTGGCCGAGCTCGGTTCAATCCGTCAGGCCGCCAGCGCACACCACATCAGTCAGCCGGCGGCGAGCATGAGGCTCCGGTCTCTCGAACGGGTGCTCGACCTCGAACTTCTGGATCGCTCGGCCGGCCGAGCGCGCCTCACCGACACCGGGCGCGCCGTCGTGCAGTGGAGCGAGCCGGTCCTGGACAGCATGCGCGACTTGCTCCTCGGAACGGCGGCAGTGCGGTCCGAGGGTCGGGATACCCTGCGCATCGCGGCAAGCATGACGGTGGCCGAGTACCTCGTTCCGGGATGGCTGAGCCGCCTGCGTGGGTCTGACCCGGATGTCGCCGTCTCGTTGGAGATGGGAAATTCCGAGTACGTCGCCCGGGTCATGCTGCACGGCGGAGCCGACATCGGGTTCGTCGAAGGCCCGCATGGCCCCCCCGATCTCCAGACCCGCGTCGTGTCGGGCGACGACCTCGTGGTCGTGGTCGCGCCGTCACATCCGTGGGCCCGCCGAAGCCTTCCGCTGTCCGCCTCCGACCTCGCGACGACGCCGCTCGTACTGCGCGAAGCGGGATCGGGCACACGGGAGGTGCTCGAGCGCGCCCTCGCCGCGTCCGGGTTGGAGCCCTTGCCCCTCGTCGAGCTGGCATCGACGACGGCCATCAAGGCCTCCGTCGCTGCAGGAACCGGGCCCGGCGTGCTCAGCCGACTGGCCGTCGAAGCAGAAGTCACCGAAGGTCGCCTGTTGATCGTCACAACCTCAGGCGTCCCGCTCGAACGAGACATCCGTGCGATTTGGCCGACCAATCGGCCCCTGGCGTCTGCAGCCACGAGGCTCCTGCGCCAGCTCACCGGCGGCACCGCCGGAACCTGAGTGCGCATCCGTCGCCAGAGTAACCACCATGGTGCCGCGCCGATGAGGTGAGCTAGCTCATCCCGGGCCATGAACCTGCCTCGGCGGGTCCTCAACTACTCGGATAGAGCACTCGATGAGCCGGTGGAATCGCTCGGTCTGTCGTTGTGGCCGAACGCACTCCTGCTGGGCCGGGCACTGCTAGAAGGCCACTGCCAAAGAGGTGCTCCACACGAGAGCGAACGTGGGCTGTGCCAGAACGGCAAGTGACCGATCGGACAGGAAACACGCGGCTCGTGGGGGCACAAGGCCAACCCGATGGGAAGTCCGCCTCCCAGGCGACCCGATTACCGCTCCTTTCGGGCGATGACCTGGACGACTGATCCGATGCCCGTGTGGTGAATTCCCTCGATGATCTCTCGTTCCCCCTCGTCGGCAAGTACGAACGTGAGGGGCTCAAGCTCACTCCTCAGGCCCTCGACGGTCATCATCATGTCCGCCGACGCCGGTCCCCCAGTTCCCCGACCGACCTGATCCGGCGTGTACGCCTCCAGCAGGAAGACACCGCCCGGCCGAAGGGCCGCCACGACACGTCTGTGGAGATCGACCCGAACGGGCGAAGGCATGTGGGCGAAGATCGAGACGATCGCGTCCCAGCGGTCCACACCCAGGTCGTAGTCGGCCAAGTCACCAACGACGGCGTCAACGGAGACGCCTGTGGCTTCGGCCAGCCGCAGTGTCTTCGCCACCCCCGCCTCGGTCAGGTCGACACTCGACACCCGGCGAGCGGAGGCGGCAAGGAATACTGCGTTCCGACCTTCGCCTTCGGCCAGGCACAACGTCTCCCCCATCGGCAGCGCGGCCACGTTCTCCTTCAGGAAACCGTTGGGCTCGGTACCGTAGACGTAGTCGTCGACGCTGTACCGCTGCTCCCACATGGCCTGTGCTCCAGGGTGATCGGTCATCGGCCGATCCCGTGGTTCGGCGCTGGGACGTGACCGGCGCTGGAGCCACCCCAATACCAGGGCGTCACCTGAACAGCCGACCACCCGCCGCTCGGCACGCCGTCCATCCAAGACGGGTGGACGAGCAACGGACGTATCGATTCAGGCTGCATCTCCGACCTCCTCGTGCGCAGTGACGGAATGGAGCCGAACCACTGCACTCTCGCCAACTTCATCACCAATGCGGGCCGCCGCCCTGCTGCAATCGGCGCTGCGGCCTCCAGGTCATGGCCGTCGCACCCGGCAAGACCGCAATCTCCGGCGTTCCAGCGACCCGTTGCCAGCGCGTCAATGCGATACCGCACAGCGGTTCGGGCCCACTTCGAGTTCACGCAGCGCGGCCAACGGGTCGCTGACCCGGCCCATATTGGCCTCGACGATCCTCGTGTAGTTCGGCGGCCGCTCGACCGAGCGAGACGCGGCCCACTCCACAAAGGAGGCCCGATCAAGCGAGAGTGCCTTCAGGTCATCGCGTAGGTCACCCAGCAGAGCTCCGACAGGCTGATCCGGACGGACAACCACCTCATCGCTGTAGTGGCCGGGCAATACAAGGAGTTCGTCGGGCAGATCGAGCAGGGACTCGTGGAGCGAATTGTACAGATCGTCCGCGAACGCCTTCGCCTGGTCGGCCAGGTCGGGACGGCCAACACTCTCGACAAAGAGGGTGTCACCCGTCAGTGCCGCTCGGTCGTTCACCACATAGACGGTGGAACCCCGTGTGTGCCCTGGGGTGTGCAGCGCGACCACCGAGAGCCCATGACCGTCGGGCAGGCCGAACAGGTCGCCATTGGCGAGCGGTTCGTAGGCGAACTCGAAGTTGTCCGCTGGGTTGAGGTGAAGCGATGCCCCGGTGCTGGTGGCCAGCGCCCGCGCTCCGCTCAGGTGATCGGCATGGAGGTGCGTGTCGAAGACCCGTTCGATGGCCCATCCGTGTTCGTCGGCAATGCGCAGATAGACATCCGTATCAGCCGAAGGGTCGATGACGAATGCCCGGTCGGCTGAGCCCACCACATAAGAGAGACAACCCTTGCCCCGCCGTCGGACCTGGACGATCCGAAGGCCGACAAACTCCAACGTGATGGAATCGTAGGTCTGCCCCCAGGCCCGCATGCCGCCGGCAAGGTTGCCCGCATGTCGCCCTGCCCGACTGAGCGTCTCCGCCGCCAGGGACGACCGACTGCCAGAAGCACAGACCGTCACCACTTCGCGGTCGCCCGGCACCTCATCGATCCTCGCAGCCACCTGTCCGACCGGAATATTTACCGCCCCGGGAATCGACCATTCCTCGAATTCCGCAGGCTCCCGCACATCAACCAGGAACAACTCTTCCCGGGTTCCGAGGCGAGCGGCCACTTCCGAGGCTTCCACATCTCTGTACACACTCACTCCTTAACTCAAGTCCGACTGCTTCGCCGCTATGTAGTGTAACAATACCCCATAGGGTATATTCCAGGAAGCCGCACATGCGACGACCGGAAGCAAAGGGAGAAGATCGCCATGGCGAGCCCGCAACCCGAGAACAGAGGCACCGGCATCAGTCCTACACGGGCCGCCGAGCTGGTGGCCGGTGGAGCACTCCTCGTCGACGTCCGAGAAGCCCATGAGTGGGTTGCCGGACACGTGCCCGTTGCCCGGCACATTCCTGTGATTGCCGTCGCCGACGCGCTGGCCAGCTTCCCGCGTGACCGGCCGATCATCGTCATCTGCCGTTCCGGGCGCCGCTCAGCAGCAGTGACCGACCAACTGATGCGTTCTGGATTCGATGTGATGAACCTCGAGGGCGGAGTGGTGGCTTGGGTCGAAGCCGGGCTGCCATTCGAGACGGACGAGGGCGGAGAAGGACGAGTAGCGTGAGACTTCTGCTGAGCCTGCCGCTCGGGATCCTGCTCGGAATGGCCCTGGGCGCCCTCGGTGGCGGCGGTTCGATCCTTGCGTTCCCGGCGCTGGTGTACGTGGTGGGTCTCGAGCCCAAATCGGCGGTGACCACCTCGCTCGTGGTGGTGGGGGTTGCCGCACTCGGTGGGATGGTCGGTCATTGGCGTGGAGGCCGGGTGCGGCTGGCGGCCGGACTCTGGTTCGGCATCGCAGGGATCGGTGGCTCGTTGCTGGGCTCGCGCCTCAATCGGGCCGTCGATCCAACAGTGCTGCTGGTTGCCTTCTCAGGCCTGATGCTGGTGGCCGCGTGGCGCATGTGGGCGTCGGCCCAGCCAAAATACCCCGCCCCGGCCGTCCCCCGCTCGACTGAGGCGCACGATTCGGAGGTGTTGGTCGGACACCAGGGTCCATCGGTTGGACCGACCGATTCCCAGGCAAGCGACAGACCTGCAGGCCAGGGGGCGGGCCGTGGGACGGTGGCGCTCGTCGCCAGCTTTGTCGTCGCCGGCACCACTGTCGGCTTCATGACCGGATTCTTCGGGGTAGGCGGCGGATTTGTCATCGTGCCCACTCTCGTGCTCATCCTCGGATTCGACATGCCTGAAGCAGTCGGGACTTCGCTGCTCATCATCGCCATCAATTCTGCCGTCGCCCTGTCGTCACGGCTGGCCACGACTGGTGTCGACTGGCGTGTCGCGGTTCCCTTCACGGTCGCCGCGCTCATCGGAGCACTCGTCGGGAATCGGATCGCTAACCGGCTGCCTTCTTCGGTCCTCATCCGGTGGTTCGCCGCGCTGCTGGTGGTGGTTGCCCTCTACACGTTCGTGAACTCCCTTGTCGCGCCGCCGACCGCCACACACTCACGGACCGTGCGCAGCGCCATCGGTTCATCCAGCACACTCCAACCTACTCACCACGACGGTCGAGTGGAACTGGACAGGCCGGTCCCGGCAGGCACTTTTCGAACGCCAGGCGAGGCGACTCCCCGAACTTCGGTGCCCGCTGTCGGATGAGGACCGGTTCCAGCGCGCGATGACCGGGACCACCTGCCAGTCGTTCGGGTGTGATCCGAACACAGAGACGCACCCACTGCATTGCTCGGTCGGACCACCGCGGCGACCGGGCCACCGGTGCGGCACACCGTCACGGTGCGGCACGCCGTCACGCTGCCGGCTCACCCGCTCAGCACCGCACCACCCGAACCAACCTCGGATCAGGGCGAGTTGAGCGAACTCCTCTGCAGGGTCACGACGACTTCCTGGAGGCGGGTCGCCACTTCTTCCGCCAACTCGTTCAGCTCGAGGTCGGTCATCAGGTCACGCGGATCGGCGATGGCCACCCGAGTCGAACTGCCGACCCCCTCGAGAACCACATTGCATGGAAGAGCCAGGCTGGCCGCAGGATCGATGAGCGTCGCCTGGTAGGCGAATCCCGGGTTGCACGCCCCGAGGATCTTGAGTGGAGCACGGTCAACCCCGAGTTTCGCCTTGAAAGCGGCCGCCATGTCGATCTCCGTCAGCACGCCGAATCCATGCTGGGCAAGCGCAGCACGGACGGCTGACTCCGCGTCCTCGACGGACAGATCCAAGACCACGTCGAACGACGTCACCGGGCAATCCATGTTCTGGGGTCACCCGAACGTCGCCGGAAGGCACAATCACACGACAGGCCTACAGAACCGCACGGCCGCCTCACGACGCACTCGGCGAACTTTGCTGGAGGCCCACCTGACGACGCACTTCGTCCATGTCGAGCCCTTCGGCTTGGGCGATGAGATCGTCAAGAGCGCTGCCCGGGATAGCCCCCGGCTGGGAGAACACCAGGATCTCGTCGCGGAAGATCATCAGCGTGGGAATGGAGCGGATACCGAATGAGCCAGCCAATTCGAACTGAGCCTCGGTATCCACCTTCCCGAACACGATCCCGGGATTCTGCTCGGACGCTGCCTCGAAGACCGGGGCGAATGCCTTGCACGGCCCGCACCACGACGCCCAGAAGTCGACAAACACGATGCCATTGTCACGCACCACGTCTGTGAAGTTCTCTTTCGTTAGTTCAACGGTTGCCATGGACCTCTCCTTTTTCGAATCCACCTGGTACAACCACGATACCCCATAGGGTATTCCATCGGGGCTCCGACCGCACGTGGAGCAGGTCGGGAGAATCGGCACGAGGACGCCTGGCCGGAAGCACCGGATCACCACTGCCTGTCAGATCCGGGCGCCGCCTGCTCGGGGATTCAGAAAGGACGTTTGGCGCGGACGACCGTGTCGATCGCATCTTTCGAGCCATCGCCGGTGTCCACGACACGGACGGCCTGCTCGGCCCGCTCCAAGGTCAGACCGGCCTCGACCGCCACACCCGTCACCTCGCTGACCCGGTAGAGCACATCAGGGTTCTGTGGGCCCCCATACCCCCGGTTCAGGTTGTCGATGTCGTGGGCGATGACGAGCAGGGTGCCACCTGGTGCTACGGCGGAGGCCGCTACGGCGAGGGCCGCCGACCGGTTCGGCTGGGGAAGTTGGAGATAGCACATGACAACCAGGTCGAAGCCAGCCGGTGGTGGTGTCCACTCCTCTACCGCGGATTCGACCCAGGTCACCTCCACGTTCCAGAGGTCAGCAAACCTCTTGGCCTTGGCCAGACCGACGGGCGAGAAGTCGACGCCTGTCACCACCCAACCCTGCTCGGCGAGCCAGATAGAATTGCGACCCTCGCCGCACGCGAGGTCGACGGCCCGACCGGCCGGTAGGCCGGCAGCTTCGCCGACCAGGAACTGGTTGGGCGTACTCGTCCACACCAGCTCGTCGCCGCTGTAGCGCTCGTCCCACTGTCGACTGTCCACGTTCACACCTCCTGAGGGTCGGGCCCCGAGAGGCGACGAACTGGTACGTCATCCGCTGAGACCCACCTCCCACTGCCGGCTTCCGCGGTCGGGTCCGGCCGTTCCCCTGGGCTCGGACTCATCGACCGAACCAGCGTCGTCCCTTCGTCGCCGTACGTGAGTGGCCCTGGCAGCGATCCGCCGGGTCGACGTGGCCCAGCACCTGCTCCACGTGCATGCCGCACCCCTTCCAGGACGGACGGCCGCACTGCTTGCATGTCGCTGCTGTACACAAGGTTCGATCCTCTCTTCGATTCGGCTGCCGATGTGGTCAGCGGTGCTCTTTGCGGATGATCTTCGCCATCTTCAGGTTGATGGCGAGGAAGCGCCCGAACTGGGCGATCAGGCTCGTGCGGGCCCGAAGGGTCTTGGCCGTCGGTAGCGGTGCACTGGCGATGTCGTCAGCAGTGTGGTCCATCGTTTCTCCTCTCCTACTCGGGGATCAGATGCCAGCCCGGGCGGGCCTTGGCCTTGTAGATGAACATGTAGTGGAGAGCCAGCTTGATCCAGTGCCCAGCCAAGCCGATCTCACCGAAGGTGTCCTTCAGGCTGCGCCCTGTGCCCGGGTACTTCACCAGGTCGGGCACGACCGGGTACATCGTCATCGAGGCCGCACTCCCCTGGCGTAGCCCAGAACCCGCCGAGGCGACACACGCTGCCGCCATGTCAGCCATCGAGCCCGACTGGACCTGTACCGAGGGGCCGTCCTTGATCATGGCAACGATGTTGGTGGCGGCCAGCTTGCCCATGATCCCCGACGGCATGCCCGTACGCGGCGGCGATGGGGCGATGACCGTCCCGTGAGGCGAGGTCCGTGGTTGTGAGATCTGATGGGGCGGTGCGAAGGCGATCCCTACCGCGAAGATGTTGGGGAACCGCGGCACCTGGTAGGTCCGGGGCCAGTCCTCGGCTCGCCACTCGTCGAAGGGCTTGGCCGTGTAGTCGGCGTCGACCTTCATGAACCCGCTGGGGGCGAAGAGCTCGGTGCTGATGTCCCCACCCTCTTTGTCGAATGCTTGGAGATCGACCCCACGGAAGGGAGGGAGGAGCATGGCGAAGTCGAATGCCAGCGTATTGCTGGTGCCGTCCAACTGCTCGTAGTGGACCATGCCCTCCTCGACGCCGGTCACATGGGCGCCGGTGATCGCACGAATCCCCCGCTCCCGGAAGAGCGACTCAGTCCACAGCTTCGACGTGGTCTGGAAGCCCTGTTGGGTGAAGGTCAGACCCCCGACCCCGAAGTCTCCGAGCTCATGTTCATTGGTCAGGTAGACGATGTCGGCCAACTCCCGCACTCCGGCCTGGCGCACTTCGTGCTCGACATTGAACGTGTACTCAAAGGCCGCACCCTCGCACGTGCACGTCCCATGTCCCATCCCGACGACGATGACCTGGTGATCACCCTGCTTCATCTTGGCGATCGACGCCTGCAGGGCCGCCGACGCCTCGACGGCATGGCCCGAGGTGCATACCGAATGGGAGTGGCCGTCGGGACCAAGGCCCGGGGTAGCCCCGAAGTTGAGCTTCGGGCCCGTGGCGTTGATGAGGTAATCGTAGGCCAGCTCGCCATGCTCGCCCGAACGCACCGGATCGGTGTAGGTCAACTCGACATAGGGCGAGTCGTGTGTCGAGTCGCCCTCAGGGTGGATGGTGGTGGCCAGGGCTTGCTGGTAGCCGATGCCCCTGCGCTTGTAGATCGGAGCGAGCCTGAAGGTCACCTGCTCGGTCTTCATCTTGCCGACCCCGACCCAGATGTTCGAGGGGATCCAGTTCCAGTTCGAGTTCGGCGTGACCACCACCACCTCATCGGACCGCTTCAGCATCCGGGAGAGGTGGAGGGCTGCCGTATGGCCGGCGATCCCTCCGCCCAGGACTACGACTCGTGCCATCTCCTACCTCCATCTGCTGCGTTGAACCCAACCTACCACATACCCCATAGGGTATCAACACTCAGGCTGACGGTCGCACCGGACCGGGTCGGGCCAGGCACCGCTCCACGAACGCCGTCAACCGCGACACGTCTCGAACGATCGACAACCCCTCTGCGGGGTCCTTGGTGATGTCAAGCGACGGGCAGAACACGTCGGTGTCATCACAGAAGAAGTGCGGGGATCCGCGGACGCCACGCCGACGGCCTTCGTCCCAGTCCGCCACCACGGCGGCCAGGTCGGTCTCGTCGGGCATGGCGACACCGAGGTCATGGGCCAGGTATTCGAGGGTCGCCGGGTCCGAGATGTCCCTGCCCTCTTCGAAGAGGGCGTCCCGGAGGGCGAAGCTCACCCGCTCACCGAGACCGAGGTCCGACCGGTAGGCCCGGTTGGCCAAGGCCAAGGCCTCGAGGGTCGAGGTCGGGAACCGGTCGACGTCGAGGTGCGCGAACAGGTCCGGTGCCACCTGATTCCGCAGGTCGTTGGCATGCTCCTCGGTCACGCCGGGGTCCAGCGGCGCCCCGTTCACCAACTCGAGCGGCCAGGCCCGCACCCGGATCACCACGTCGCTTCGGACGGCACGGGCGCGTTGCTCTTCGATCGCCCGCAGCCCGACATGGGCAAAGGGACACCAGATGTCGGCGAAGACCTCGATGGTCGGGTCCGTCCTCCTACTCATGTGGTCACCTCTCGGATCGGCGAGGGCGGACGCGGCCCGACGTCGGGTCGCCACCTGCTCAGGGGGTGTCAGCTGGCCCGGACGGCCTTGCCGCTGAGCGGCTGTCCGAACAGCACGTTGAACAGGCAGACGTCGAGGGCGCCGGCAGCCAGTGGGACCAGGCCGCCGACGGCGAGCAACCACCAACCTCCACCCAGCAAGCCACCGACCACGATCAGCGCCACACCGGCAATGACCCGGACGGCCCTCCCTGCCGTTGATGCCATGAACTTGGAGAATTCCATGGTTCCTGCTCCTTCTCTGGTTGATCGGCGTTGGGCTTCGCTGCTCACGCCAACTTGGTGAACAGCCGCTGGACCTCGTCGAGGGGGTAGCCGGACTCGGCCGCTTCGTCGGGGTGCTCGAGGCAATAGGTAAGTCCGCTGGCGATCAGACGGAATCCCACCTGTTCGAGGGCCTTGGTAGCCGCGCTTGAGCTGAGTGACGACGTCGCGGCATTCGCGACCTTCAGCCAGCATGGCCTCCACCGCCTGCACCTGGCCTCCGGCGCGTCGCAGCCGCTTGCGGAGGTCTTCCACCACTTCATCGGGTAGCTGCATGTCTCTCCTCCTCTCCTCATGGGGCTCGTTGCCGATGCTCGTTCAGTGCGAGAACCGCACCTTGGGCAGGATGCGGCCGAGCCATTTGGGCTGGTGCCAGGCACTGTGCCCACCTAGACGCAACACCACCGGCAGAACGACCAGCCGGACCACCAGGGCGTCAAGGGCCACGGCAATGGCCAGGATCACGCCCATCTCCTTGGGTGCCAGCGGTCCCGACAGGGCGAACGTCAGGAACACGGCGATCATGACAGCGGCGGCCGACAGGACCACACGTCCCGAGGTGCGCATCGAGCCGATCATGGCGTGCTCGGGGTCCGGGTGCGTCTCGTAGCGCTCCTTGGCCGCTGACAGCATGAAGAGCGTGTAGTCCATGGCCACCCCGAACACCATGGCCCCGAAGAAGAGCGGTGCCCAGGCGTCGATGAACCCCTGGGGCTGGAAGCCCAACGGGCCGGCCAGGAAGCCGTTCTGGAAGATGAGCCGTCCGATGCCGAAGGCTCCGGCCACCGACAGGGCGGTGATGAGCACCCCCATGGCCGCGACCAAGGGGGCGCCCAGGGCGATCAGGAGCAGGAGGAATCCGAGGATTCCGAGGATGGCTAGGACGATAGGGGTGTGAGAGGCCAGGGTCTGCTGCAGATCGTGATTCTCTGCGGCTGCCCCCCCGATCAACGTTCCGGGTGGAAGAACCTGGCGGAGGTGGTCGATCGTGGCACCCGTGGTGGTCGTCGACGGCCCGGTGGTCGGGACCACTTGGTCGAGGGTCCACCCGGCGTTGGTCGGCCCCGGAACGGCCCCGGCCACCCCCGAGGTATGGGCCAGCGTGACCATGGCCTTGGCTTGCTCACCAGCCGGCACGACCACCTGCAACGTGCCCGGAGCCCCGGCCCCGAAGGCGGACGTCACCTGGTAGTAGCCGACCCGAGCGTTGGCACTGGGCGGCACGATGGTGATCGAGGGCATGTTGGTCCGCATCCCGATGACCGGGGCGGCGGCCAGCAGCAGGAGGATCAGGGCGGCGGCACCTGCCGGGAAGGGGTGCTTCCACAGGAACTTGCCCCACCGGTGAAGCTGCCGGTCGAGAGGCCCTTCGCCCACCTTCGGTCCGCCCCGCCCCAGTCGGATCGTGCCCTTGTTGATATTGGTCCCGAGCTTGCCCAGCACGGCCGGCAGCAGCGTAAGGGTGGCCGCCAGCACGGCAATGACCGACAGCATGATTCCGAAAGCCATCGACCGGAAGGCTGGGCTCGGCACAATGAGGATGGCCGCCAAGGAGGCCAGCACCGTCAGGGCGCTGAAGGCCACGGCCTTCCCGGCGGTGTCGACCGTCTCCGCCACCGAGGCCACGATCGCTTCCTTGTCACCGGGTTCCGCCCCTCGACGTTTCAACGCCGATCGGAAGCGCATCACCAGGAACAGGGCGTAGTCGATCCCGAGGGCTAGCGCGAACATCAGGGCGAAGTTGAGTGCCCAGATCGACACCGGGGTGAACTTGGTGGTGATCACCAGGGCGCCGGCGGCCACCAGCAGACCGGCCATCGTGAGCAGGAGCGGGAGGCCGGCAGCCACCAGGCTCCCGAAGGCGATCACCAGGATGATGATCGTCACCGGCCACGACAACATCTCCGATTTGAGCATGGCGGACCGGTTGGCGGTGTTGAAATTGGCCCATAGGGCGCTGTCACCGGTCAGGGTCACGCTCACATCTGACGACGACAGGGCCGCCAGTCTCGGCTGCACAGCATCGGCGGCCTGCACCATCTTGTTCGAGTCCGCCGCTGCTCCGGCGGTGATGACGGCCGTCCGGCCGTCCCTCGAGATCGAGACCCCGGCCTGGGGCGGGACGACGGTGGACACCCGGGGGTCGTTGCGGAGCACGCTGGTCGCCTTGGCCACGGCGGCCTGAGCCTGAGGGTCCGATGCGATCGGTCCGTGGTGGTCGACGATGACCACCTGCAGCCCGGTGGCACCAAGGCCGGAGAAGTCCTTCTCGATGACCGCCCGGGCTGCGACGGACTGGCTGCTCGAGGCCTGCCAGCCGGCGCCGGCTAATGCGTTCTCCACATGGATGGCGAAGATCCCGAAGACGAGAACCACCAGGATCCAGGCGATGAGGACGCGGCGGAAGTGGGTAGCGGCCCACCTGCCGAGTCGGGCGAAGGGGCTAGGTCTCCCGACGTGAACTGTGTCGGCGGCCTCCCCGCGCCTACCCCCGACCGGGGTCGGCTCCTCATCGACCTCGGTCGACACCATCACCTGGGGAGAGTCGAGTCCGGTTCCTCGAGTTGCGGCCATGGGCGAATTCCTTTGATCGGATGGGCACGCTCACTCGAGCCGAGGGGGCGTTCCCATATACCTGGGTGGGTATGTGAACAGTACCATGATACCCCCCCTGGTATCAAGCAACTGCCCAATCGGCTCCATCGGTCCCGCGTGTGAGCGGTGTGTCCCACCGCTCACCGCCCGTTGGGGCACACGCCCCAACGGGCGGATGGGCGCCGGTCCTCGTTATCCATCAGCGACCGGTTTCCTGCTCCCTTCACGGGAGCGCTGGATGCCAACGGAGCGCAGCAACGGCCCAGGCGCAAGCGAACACGGCGAGCGACCCCCGAGGGGTGGGATACCGGCGAACATCAGCCTCGCAGGACGGGCGCCGCACCCCGGCCAGACGACCCGCTGCCCGGGGCCGCTACCGGTTCGCTGCCAGTAGCCCGTGTTCAGTCAGGAAGTCGACCTGCTCTATGTGCATGGGGTCGGGTGGCGCCGTGAACCACCCTCGTCCGGACCTGGTGCCAGCGGTCAGATCGACGTCGACGGGGCAGAGGAAGGCAATGCCCACAGGCGAGTCCAACCCGTTGAGGTAGTGGCTCGGGTACTCGATGTACCCGAGGAGCGGCCCTGCTTGGATCTCCACGTCGAGTTCCGTTGACGCGACCCGCTCGACTGCCGCGACCAACGGCTCCCCGAACCGCACGGTGCCGCCGGGGATGTGCCACAGTCCCGAACACGGGCCTTCCGTACGCTTCGTCAAAAGGATGCCGAGCGGACTCTGGATGACAACCTCGACAGTGAGGCGTGGCACCTTGGCGAAGATCTCCCGGAACTCCGCCTCCGTCAGCGGGCCCCGAGCAGGCGCTCCACCCGATTGCCGGCCGGTCACGCCCGGCACCTCGTGAACTCCCCCATTGCGCCAGCGTACCGAAGGCAATCTGCTCTCTGGGCGAGTCCCGCACTACCCCGGGTGACACCCCGACGGAATTGGTGGCGTGGGGCCTGGGAGGTCCATGCCGGAATCCCGACCCCGAGGCTCGATCACACGAGGGGACCCAGCGGCGCACCGATCGGAGCCGGCGGACCCACTGAACGCAAGCCGGTGCCTTGGATTGGCTTGCCCAAGCCAATCCAAGGCCAGATCAGCTGTGCCCGCTTCTCAGCTAACGCGATGGAGCTCTGCAGAAAGATGATGGGCGAGTGGCTGGCCGACGGCTGCCATCCGCAGTGAGTACCGAAGCATGCCACCGTCGATGGTGAAGTCACGTTCGATGGCCATCACCTCCTTGGCGGTGGAGGTGCGCTCAATCCCCGTGGATCGGAGCAGGATGGCCGAACCGGCCACAGTGCCCTCAGCAATCTCGGCGATCCCCGTGGGGTGCGCGATGACGATCTCGACCGAGCCGGTTCGCGCCATGCGCCAGAAGCCAGTCTCGGCGTGGAGCCGACGACCGTCGGCGGCGTGCTTCGTCGACTGGGTGTAGACGAGGAACGGTTGGCCGACGTGCGAGAACGTGACGGTCTCGTGGTAGTCGAACGCTTCGATCGTCGGATACTCTCCATGGCCTGACCCGCTCCAGGTCCCCAGGAGGCCGGCGAGAGGTTCCAGATCGGGGTGCAGGGTGGTGGGCACACCCACAGCATCTCATTTTGTGGTGGCCATGCCGCCCAGACCTGCCGCCGAGGTCACTCCAGTCCGGCAGCCCTCCACCGGCAGCTTCCCACCGCAGTGGTGATTCTCCTGGTTGGCCTGACGAACGATGGACCGTTGGCACTATCCGGGCTTGACCGCCACCCCTCGGGTGAACCAGCTCCAGGGCTTTGGTCCTACGCCGTAGCGCTGGTCGACATCGTCGAGGATGAATCCGCTGCCCCGGACCAGTTCTACGGGATCTCGGGTGAGATGACAGCCATCGGCCAACCGGCGCTGGAGGGGCTCCAAACGGCGTTGCCACGCTGCCACGCCAGCATCGGGCGCGAGGCCGTGCTCGAGGAAGTGGAATCGGCCACCTGGACGGAGCACACGGAGGACCTCAGCCAGGGCGGCGTTGACGTCAGGAATCGTGCACAGGGTGAAGGTGCAGAGAGCGTCGTCGCACGAGTCGTCAGGCAGTGGGATCGACTGACCGTCGAGCCCGACGAGCTCGACCGGCACCGATGAGCTCTCAATCCGACGCCGCGAATCCGAAAGCCCTTGGATGACGGTTCGACAGCAAAGACCTTTTCGACAGTTGACGGATAGTGCTCTACATTCAGGCCCGAACCGAACCCGATCTCGAGGACTTGTCCGGACAGTCCACTGGACAGTTCGCTCCGCCACTTCTTCAGTCCGGCGGTCCCACACGCTCGGTCGACCAGGACTGGGAGGATGTGCTCGCGGTAGAGGCCCATCTCGCCAGCGTACCGACCCGATCAGACGATGGGCACGGTCAGACTCCGCTCCAACGAGAGCTGGTCGTCTACACCGAGTTGGCGACCATGGGCCCGGGCGAATGGAGCTGCACGAACCGCCTGGTAGACACCGGCTGTGCGTCCGGCTGGCAGTGTTCCGCCATTGGAAGGCCTGATGCTGCGATCTCGCAGTGGGCATGGCGCTTGAGGTCAGGCTTCGGTCCTCCGACCGTCAACGGCATGGCGACACTCAACTCGGCTCCCGACGGCCGTTCCAGGTTGAGGCGGAGCCCTGGCCAGGGAGGCTCGTTCCCACTGCCCCAACCGCTCGGCATTGGCGGGGTTGGCGGAGCTACGAGCCTGGACCAGCTACAGGGCGGACTCCGGAACGCGAGATCGTGAAGCCCTTGCCCGAGGTGATCGTGCAGGTCACGCCAGAGGTGGCGGAGAGGCACAGGAACGGGCCGTCTCCGGTGGCGGCACCGTAGGGGAGTACGGGGACCCCCGGGCCCGGGTTACCGAGTTGGCACTGGCTCCCCGAACACGAGGTATAGGTGCCGTCAGCGGCCATTTCCACGAGGTGGGCCGGGGCGAACGAGGCACACCGGACTTGGCTGTTGTCCGTGGTCCGGATCTGGCAGACGATGTTCCGAGTGGGTGAGCTGAACATCCCACCAACGGTGGCCGTCGACAGCGGGGCGGCCACCGTTACCGTGGCCGTGTGGGCGACGTTGAGGTTGGCGCACTCGGGGGCCGGTCCGATGGCGCCGACCCTGACGTCGACCACGTACCGGCCCGGGGCCGCATAGGCGTGGGTGTAAGGGTTGACCGTTACCGGCTGCCCGGCCTGACCACAGGAGATCATGCCGGCGTTGGCCCCGCTCGATTGGCCGTCGCCGAATTGGATGTCCTCGACGGACAGGATCCCGGTCGTCCGGGCGGTGACCGTGAAATTGACGGGGGTGCCAACGGTCGTCAACGCAGTGCCGGCTGTGATCTCAACCGTCAGGTCCGGGGGCGCCGTCGTCGATGTCGAAGTGCGGTTGGTGGAGTTCGGCGGGGAGGTAGAGGTCGTCGAACTCGACGGAGCGACGCGGCCCGTGGACGCGCCTCCACAGGATGCGGCGCTCAGCGCCATCAGGGCGCAAGCGATCATGACGAGTCGAACTCGGGTCACGCCGCCACCCTGCTTCAATCTGGCGCAGCGCCATAGAGGCGTTAGTCACACACTCCTGTGGGCTCCTGGACCGTCCACGCCCACAGCCGAGAGGCCACCTGTGATTCTCCTACTGCGAACCCACACCGGATATCGGCCGATTGGAGGACCCTGAGCGGTCATGCGCAATAGCTCCGACGGCACTGGCCAACCAAACCATATCGGTCGTGCAACACCACGGCATCGAGCCGCTCTCGGTCATCGCCGGTGTTTCGCGAAGAACTGCCAGATCGTCTGGGTGGCGTTGAGGGCGGACGACGGTGGGTCGGTCAGCCCCCGGGAACAGCGACTTCCGCACACTGCTCCAGGCCACTGGTGTCCAGCCCCGGCAACGGTGATGAGCTCGACCGTGCGGCCCTGGGGGCACGTTGCCACCGACGTGGTGACCACTCCGGCCGTGACCGTCCGAGGCGGAGCGCAGTGGTCAACCGACCGCCACGTGGCATTCAGATTGGGGATCGGAGGCCCGTCGATGTGATTCACTCCAGCACCCAGGCTCCCGTCGTAGGGAATCCTTCGGTCGGCGGTTCCGTGGATGTGGATCACCGAGATGGCCGGAGGACCGGGACAACTGCCCAAGAGGGTGGCCGAGTCCGGTCCGATGGCCGCGAAGACGGTGGTCTGGCAGGCCAGCCGATAGGCGAGCATGCCGCCTTCGGATATGCCTGTCGCGTACACGCGCTTCGGGTCGATGGGAACGAGCTGACTTACGGCGGAGACCAGCTGCGTGATGAAGCCCACATCATTTGCGTTGTTCCGTGCTGCTGCACCGCAACAACCGCCGCCCACGGACCAGGAGCGATTGAGGCCATCGGGGTAGGCGACGATGAAGTGCCCGCGCTCAGCTTCGGCATCCCAACCGTAGGTTCGCTCGGCCGCTGCGGCATTGCCGCCTCCGCCGTGGATCATCACCACGAGGGGGGCCGGCGAGGAGGGCGACAGTGATGCCGGTCGGTACAAGCGGAATGTCCGTGTGACCGTGCCGACCGTGATCGTGTGGGAGGACGTGCCGGCAGGCACCTTCACGCCTGACTCGCCGGTGGTGCTCGTTGCCGGCGAGTTGGCCGCCGAGGAGCAGCTGGCCATCAGCACGAGTAACGGGGCGATCGCGAGGGCCAGCCCCGCCGATCGTCGTGGCTTCCGAACTGTTGCAGAGGTGGGACGGTAGTCGTGGGCCGAGGTCACCGACAGCCACGATGCCTCAGACTTGTCAGGGCTCCGTGATCATTCCGTGAGGAGTCGGTGGGGACTCTGTCCCCGGAACGACCGGCCGCCGGAAGAACCTCCGCCGTCGAGAGCCATTCGGGGTCATCGACGGCGCTGGGTTCAGACCCGACCCAGCGCCGTCGTACTGCGCCCAGCACCTATTGCCCGCTCCGATGACCCCTGTTGCCGAGGCGGACGGCACCGGTGGGCCATCCGGCCATGCGATCATCTCGGCGGCGGCCCGTCGGACGTACTCATCGCCTCCCCCCCTGACAGGAGTAGGTCGCTCCCCGGGGGCAGTGGGTGATCCGAGACCCACCGGGATCGACGCATCGATGAAAGGCCGGGAATCGTGGCGGAGCCCAGCGCTGTCCTCGGATTTTCCGATCTGGTGGACTCCAGGGAGAAGAACTACCAGGTCGAGGACATGACCGCGCTCGGGCTTCCTGCTCATCCAGACCAACCGGCGGATGAGATTCAGGACGACTGGAGCGGGTCAAGGGCCCTCTGGAAAGGGAGCCTGGGAGGAGAATCGAACTCCTGACCTACGCATTACGAGTGCGTTGCTCTACCGACTGAGCTACCCAGGCCGTGCCGGACCTTCACCGCTCCGGTCTACCGTCATGGCGGCAACCCTCCCGACGAGCAGAGGTGCAGCTGTGACGAGGACCCGGCTCAAGTCCGTGGCAGTTGGAAAGAGTATCCGACCTGGGAGCCCCTCCCGTAGGACGGGTCGAACCGCTATCCATCCACATCAGCGGACGACTGGGGTGCCTCGGTTACCGCCGAACGGGTGCCCGAGCAGTCACGGGCTCGCGCTGGCGGGAGGTGGACGCAGTCGGCCAGGACTTCTTCAGTCGCCGGACCGGGTGGTCAGGTTCACGCTCCGGCTCCGGCGAGCCGCCGAGCGACTGGATCCGAGATCCGTCCGTCGGGTGGATCTCCGTGAGCCTTCGTCGGTGACCCAGAGGCCGCCCGTCGAACGTGATCCCGCCGGGAATGCTGGATCCGGAGGGTGCCCGGAGAGGGATGTCCGTCAGTCCGCCATTCCTGACAGCTCCACCATCAGGGCGTCCATCAGCAGTGATTCGTTGGGGTTGCGGTCCAGTGCCGCTGACGCCTCCCGAACCGCCTCCACCTGCCGCATCGCCCGCCGCCCCTCTGCCGTGCTCCCTGCCGAATGGGTCCCCTCGTCAGCCTCGACGGTGTCGAGCAGCCGGTCGCGGTAGACCTCGGCCAGGGTGGCCAGGCCGAACCGGAGATCGTCGGTGCGCCACCTGCGCTCCTCACGCTTGTGTCCCTCTTCCACCTGCCTCCGGCCGGGGATCGACTTCGAACCCATGGCCTCGGCCTGATCCCCCAGGGCCTCCAGCTCCGCGACGTGCTGCTGGCGCAACGGGGCCAGCGCTTCGTCTGCCGCCGCGAGTAACTCCGACGACACCGCGGCGGCCGACGCACCGGTGCCGTCCAGGCGGGTGGGCACCGAGCGCCACCGTTCCTGGCGGGCGACGAACCCGGCGTCGCTGACCAGCAGTCGGGCCCGGTCGAGGCTCCCCCCCGAGGCACGGGCCACCGAGTCGGCATGGTCGGGGTCGACGCCTCGCGCTACCAACCAGGCCACCACACTCTCGGTGGCCACGGCATCAAAGGGCACCTGCACGCAACGGCTGACGATGGTGACCAGGTGGGGCGGGAGGTCGTCGGCCAGGAGCACGAAGACGGTAGACGGCGGAGGCTCCTCCACCGTCTTCAAGAGCGCCGGCACCGACTCGCGGGCAAGATGGACGTCGGCCACCATCAGCACCTGTCGGGACGCCTCGAGGGGACGACGCTGTGCCCGGGTCACGATCGACTGGGCATCGGCGACACTGATCGAGGCCCCGGTCCGCTCCACGACCACCAGGTCGGGGTGGGTCCCGGCCAAGGCCCTCCGGCAGGCGTTGCACTCCCCGCAGCCCCCCCTCGGGCACAGCAGAGCGGCAGCCAGCCCCCGGGCCGCCGCCCGCTTCCCCGACCCCGACGGGCCGTGCAGCAGGAATGCGTGCACCGGTCGGCGCGCCGCGGCGATCAGCTGGGCGACCGCCCGGGGTTGCCCCACCACCTCGTCGAACAGCTGGGGGACGGGACGCCCGCTCATGCCGGTGCTCCCAGGCGTCGCTGCACCCCCGCCCAGACCCGGGCGGCCACCTCGTCGACGGTGCCGCTGCCGTCCACCACCAGCCACGGGGTGTCCTCGTGCTCGGCCAGGCAGCGGTAGCCCTCGGCCACACGGTGACCGAACCCGACACCTTCCCGCTCCATGCGGTCCTCCGCCGAGCCCGTCCGCCGGGCCAGGCCCACCGCCGGCTCCACCTCGACCAGCACGGTGAGGTCGGGGGCGAGCCCTCCGGTGGCCCACTGGACCAGCCCGGTCAGCTCCTCCAGGTCCAGGCCGCGGCCGTACCCCTGGTACGCCAGGGTCGAGGCCGAGAACCTGTCGGTGACCACCCACCGCCCTTGCTCGAGGGCGGGCCGCACGACCTCGGCCACGTGTTGGGCTCGGTCGGCCACCATGAGTAGGGCTTCGGTGCGTTCGGCCACGGGTGGATGGTCCGGGTCGAGGAGCAGAGTGCGCAACGACGACCCGAGCGTGGTGGCGCCGGGCTCGAAGGTCAGGACCGCGCCCAAGTGCTCAGCCAGCAGTCTGGCCTGGGTGGACTTCCCGCATCCATCGATCCCCTCGAGCGCGATGAGGCGACCCGGTGCGCTCGCCATCACTTAGAAGGGAGGATCCTCGTCACTGCCCCCGGCAGCCGACAAGGTCGGCGCTGCCTTCTTCGTCGCGCCCCTGGCGGCTGCCGCCTTCCTGGCCGGTGCCTTCTTTTTCGCCGTGGACTTCTTGGCCGCGGCCTTCTTGGCCGGGGCCTTCTTCTTGGCCGCCTTCTTGCGGGTCGACGGCCCTGCCGCCCGTCGCTCGGCCAGTAGCTCTGCCGCCCGCTCCACGGTCAGGCTCTCTACGTCGTCACCGCGGCGCAGCGAGGCATTGGTGGTGCCGTCGGTCACGTACGGACCGAACCGCCCGTCCTTGACCACCATGGGCAGTCCGGTGTCGGGATCGCTCCCCATCTCCCGTAACGGCCCCTTCACGCTGCGGCCCCGGGTCTTGGGCTGGGAGAACAGGACCAGGGCCTCGTCGACGGTGACCGAGAGGATCTGGTCCTCGGTCAGCAGGCTGCGGGTGTCGGTGCCCTTCTTCAGATAGGGACCGAACTTTCCGTTGTGGGCCACGATCTCCTCCTCGGTGGCGGGGTCCTTGCCCACCACGCGTGGGATGCGCAGCAGCTCAAGGGCCTGCTCGAAGGTGAGGGTGGCCGGCGACATGGAGGCGAAGAGCGAGGAGGTGCGGGGCTTGGGGCCACCGTCGACCAGCTCGCCCAGCTGGACGTAGGGGCCGAACCGGCCCGCCTTCACCTGCACCGGCAGGCCGGTCTCGGGGTCGTTGCCCAGCACCCGGTCCGACGACGGGGCCTCGAGGAGGGCCTCGGCCCTCTCGACGGTCAGCTCGTCAGGGGCGAGGTCCTCGGGGATCGACACCCGCTCCTCCCCGTGCTGGAGGTAGGGGCCGTACCGACCGACCCGGGCCACGATGTCCTCACCGTCGGCCCCCACTCCGATCGGTATGGAGTTGATCTCGCGGGCGTCGATCTCGCCGAGGTAGGTGCTGACCTCGCGCTTCAGGCCGAGGCCACTGCGGTGGCCGGCCACCGCCACTCCGGCCGCACCCTCACTGGTGGCCGAGGCGGCGTGGCTGCCGCTGCCGTTGCCGTTGGCCGGCTCCGTGCCGTTGGCCGGCCCGGTGCTCCCGAAGTAGAAGCGGGTCAGCCAGGGCAGCGACTCCTCGGTGCCCGAGGCGATGGCGTCGAGATCGTCCTCCATGGAGGCGGTGAACCCGTAGTCCACCAGGTCGGCGAAGTACCGCTCGAGCAGGCCGACGACGGCGAAGGCGGTGAAGGAGGGGACCAGGGCCGTGCCCTTCTTCCACACGTAGCCCCGGTCGAGGATGGTGGCGATGACGCTGGCGTACGTGGACGGTCGCCCCACCCCCAGGTCCTCCATGGCCTTGACCAGCGAGGCCTCGGTGTAGCGGGCCGGAGGTTGGGTGGCGTGCGAGCCGGGCTCGAGGTCGCCGACCGAAGCCGGGTCCCCCTCGGCCATGGGCGGCAGGTGGACCTCACGGTCGGCCAGCTCGGCCTCGGGGTCGTCCTCGCCCTCCACGTAGGCCCGCAGGTAGCCGGGGAACTGGATGACCTTGCCCGATGCGGAGAATTCGGCCCGACGACCCTCGACCCCTTCGGGGCCGGTGGCCGTGCCCACCAGCCGGACCTGGGCGCTGGTGCCGGTGGCGTCGGACATCTGGGAGGCGACCGTGCGCTTCCAGATGAGGTCGTAGAGCCGGAACTCGTCACCGGAGAGAGAGCGTGAGGCCTCGTCGGGGGTGCGGAAGGTCTCACCGGCCGGCCGGATGGCCTCATGGGCCTCCTGGGCGTTCTTGACCTTGCGCTCGTACCGACGGGGCTGGGCGGGCACGTACTCGGGACCGTAGAGGGCCTGGGCCTGGGCCCGAGCCGCGTCGAGGGCCTGGCTGGAGAGGGTGGTGGAGTCGGTCCGCATGTAGGTGATCCAGCCGTCCTCGTAGAGGCGCTGGGCCACCTGCATGGCCCGCTTGGAGCTGAACCGGAGCTTCCGGCCCGCCTCCTGCTGGAGCGTGGAGGTCATGAACGGAGCCGAGGGCGAGCGCCGGAACGGCTTGTGGGTCATCGAGCTCACCGCAAACGGAACTCCGGCCAGCCCGGCGGCCAGTGTGCGGGCCTCGTCCTCGCCCAGCACCACCACCGACCCGGGGCTGCTCAGCGCGCCGGTCTCGTCGAAATCCTTCCCGATGCCAGTGCCACGCCGTCCACAGCGGCTAGTGCCGCAGTGAACGAGCGCGGCGTGGCCTCGGCGGCGGCGGCGCCTTCGGCGGTGAAGGTGGCGTCGATCCCCCACCAGCCGGCCGAGCGGAAGGCCATCCGGGACCGTTCCCGCTCGACCACCATGCGGGTCGCCACACTCTGGACCCGGCCGGCCGAGAGCCGGGGCATGATCTTCTTCCACAGCACCGGCGACACCTCGTAGCCGTAGAGGCGGTCGAGGATGCGACGGGCCTCCTGGGCGTCGACCAGCCGTCGGTCGAGGTCCCGCCACTCGAGGACCGCCCGTTCGATGGCCGGACGGGTGATCTCGTGGAACACCATCCGCTTCACCGGCACCTGAGGCTCCAGCACCTCGAGCAGGTGCCAGGCGATGGACTCCCCCTCGCGGTCTTCGTCCGAGGCCAGGTAGACCTCGCTGGCCTTCTTCACCAGCTGCTTCAACTTGTTGACCTGAGACTTCTTCTGCGCCGAGATGACGTAGAGCGGTTTGAAGCCGTTGTCGACGTCCACTCCCAGGCGGCTCCAGGCCTCACCCTTGTAGGCGGCCGGCACCTCGTCAGCCCCCCGGGGCAGATCCCTGATGTGGCCGATGGATGACTCCACCACGTAGTCCGAGCCCAGCAGGCCGGCGATGGTCTTGGCCTTGGCCGGGGACTCCACGATGACCAGGGGCTTGGCCCCGGCTCGGGCCCGCGTCCCGCCCGGGGCACCGTTGCCGGTGCCGGGGGAGGTGGGCGTGTCTGTCAGGTCGGTGGTTGTCATGGGCTGTGGGGCACAGGGTGAACGGTGGGGCGAGGCGTTGTCAACCCCTCCCCCTGGTCACCGGGGGCCGCGCGGCTCCCATGACCAGGACGTTCAGTCGTGTGAAGAATCCATGGCCACCGTAGCGGCCTCGTCGAGCGCGGCAACCTCGGAGGCCGGGAGCTCGCTGTCCATGGACTCGGTCTTCCGCTTGGAGAAGGCGATGGCGACCAGCAGGATCACCAGGGACACTCCGGCGATGGCGAGGCGGGCACCGGTGTGGTGGCGCAGCGTGATCACGGCCGGGAGGATCAGCAGTGAGACCAGGTTCATCACCTTGATGAGCGGGTTGAGAGCCGGGCCGGCGGTGTCCTTGAACGGGTCACCGATGGTGTCGCCGATGACGGCAGCCTTGTGGGCCTCGGACCCTTTGCCCCCCTCGTGGCCGTCCTCGATGTACTTCTTGGCATTGTCCCACGCTCCACCGGAGTTCGACAGGAAGTTGGCCATCAGCTGGCCGGTCAGGATGGCGCCGACCAGGAACGCCCCGAGGGCGAAGTAGTTGATGCCGAAGCCGACGATCACCGGGGTGAGCACGGCCAACAGGGCGGGCGTGGCCAGCTCGCGTTGGGAGGCCGACGTGCAGATGGCGATGACCTTCCCGTACTCGGGCTTCTCGGTGTAATCCATGATGCCGGGGTGCTCGCGGAACTGGCGGCGAACCTCCTGGACCACCGTGCCGGCCGAGCGACCGACGGCCCTGATGGCCAGGGCCGAGAAGATGAAGGCGATCGACCCGCCGATCAGGACACCGATGAAGATGGTCGGGTGGGACACGTTGATCGAAGTCTGGGGAAGATCGAAGAGCCAGTTGACCGGGGCGCCGAGGGGCGGGCGCAGGTTGAGCTGGCCGCCGATGGTCTCGATGAACGAGGCGAACAGGGCCACCGAGGCGATCACGGCCGAGCCGATGGCCACTCCCTTGGTGACGGCCTTGGTGGTGTTGCCCACGGCATCGAGACTGACCATGACCCGCTCGGCCTCACCGGTGAACTCACCGGACATCTCGGCGACGCCGGCCGCGTTGTCCGAAACCGGGCCGAAGCTGTCCTCGGAGACGATCATGCCGGCCGTGGACAGCAGGCCGATGCCGGTCAACGCCACCAGGTAGAGGGTCAATTGGATGTTGCCGCCCCCCAGGCCGATGGAGACGGCGATGGCCAGGACGATGGCGATGATGGCCCAGACCGACGACTCGAGGCCGAGGGCCAGGCCCGACAGGGTCAGGGTGGCCGGCCCGGTGCGGGCCGTCTCGGCCACTTCCTTGACCGGACCCCGCTCGGTGGAGGTGAAGTGCTCGGTGATCTGACTGGCCACCAGCATGAGGACCACGCCGGTGAGGACCGCGTAGAACGCCTTCCAGTAGTGGAGGTAGGCCCCGGCGACGACGGCCGATCCGGCGATGGTCAGGATGGCCGCCGTCCACACGCCCCGGTTGATGGGGGCCATGGCGTTCTTGTCCCGGGCGCTGGCCCGCACCACGAACACGCCGACGATGGTGGCCAGGATGCCTATGGCCGGAATGGCGATGGGGAAGATGACCGTCTTGGCCGCGTCGCCGCCCCGGTGGATGGAGCCGAAGGCGGTGACGCCCAGGATGATGGCGGCGATGATGGTGATGACGTAGGACTCGAAGAGGTCGGCGGCCATGCCCGCGCAGTCGCCCACGTTGTCGCCCACGTTGTCGGCGATGGTGGCGGCATTCCGGGGGTCGTCCTCGGGGATGCCGGCCTCGACCTTGCCTACCAGGTCGGCACCCACGTCGGCCGCCTTGGTGAAGATCCCGCCGCCCACCCGCATGAACAGGGCGAGGAGCGAGGCACCGAACCCGAACCCGATGAGCACCGAGGTGGCGGTGTTCTGGAAGATGAGCACGATCACCGTGGCCCCCAGCAGGCCGAGACCCACGCACAGCAGGCCGGTGATGGCGCCGGTGCGGTAGGCCACCTTCAGCGCCGGGGCCATCTTGCCCTCACGGGCCGCCGCCGCGGTCCGGACGTTTCCCCGGACGGCCAGGCTCATCCCGATGAAGCCGGTGAGGCCGGAGCACAGGGCGCCGGCCAGGAAGCAGATCACCCGGTAGATGCCGGCCTGGGCGAAGGTGAGGTCGGTAACGGTGTGGGCGATGCAGCCGACATGGAACGAGGTGCTGGTCGCCGCTCCCGCGGCAGACGTACGCGGTGTGGGTGACCTTGGTGGCGGTGAAGAAGATCAGGACCGCCAGCGGGATGATGATGATCCCGATGGTTTTGAACTGGCGGGCCAAGAACGCCTCGGCGCCCTCCTGGATGGCCTTGGCGATGTCCTTCATCGACGCCGTTCCCTGGTCGGCGGCGAGCACGCCCCGGACCAGCAGGAGGGCCACCACGATGGAGGCCACAGCACAGAGGAGCGCGAAGTACAGCCAGGTCTTCTCGGTGCCGTGCAGCGTGAAGATCTGGTAACCCCCTTCAGCCAGGAGGTGGGTCATCGGTGTGGCTCCCTTCGGTGTACTGCGTGGTCATGGTCGACATTCCTGCCGGCGCACACGACCGCGGTCCATCGCAGGCGTCGGAGACACTCTCCCCCCGCGAGGCCACGGCTGTGAGGCCGTACGCCGAGGCGCGCCGTTCCGGCACGCCGTTTCCGGCAACGGTGGGGAAAGATACTTACAAAACGGCCCTCGGGGCAAGGAAGCGCCTGGGACGCACCCCCGACGACCACTCCCGGGCCAGTTCAGCGGGCCTCTCCGCCGAGATCAGGTCGGCTCGATGTCGGCTTCGGGACCGGCGATCAGCTCGTAGTCGGGGTTGAGGATGGCCTGGCGGCGGGCCCAGTCCCCCACCATGCCCTCGACCACCAGGCGGGCCCCGGGCTGAATCCCCGGAATGCGACGCCGGCCCTGGAACACCAAGAGCAGGCGGCCGCTGTCGTCGGCCAGCACGCACTCCAGGTTGGACGTCCCGGCCCTCGGCTGGACGCGCACCGACTTGACCCGGCCGGCCACCCGCACACGATGGCGCCACTGAGCCTCGCTGATCGGCGTGGTGCCCACTCCCCGCTCCCCGAAGGCGGCGCGGTCGAACGCGGCACGGGCCGCCTCCCGCTCGGCCTCCCGGGCGGCAGCCTTGACGGTGGCCCGGGGGGCGGGCTTCGGCGAACGGGGTGCCTCTCCGGCGCCGGCCGGTGCCGACGTCCGACGCCACTCCCGACGCTGGGACAGCCAGCCACCGGTCAGCTGGTAGGGCACCACAGTGGCGTTCACGTGCGGCAACTGGGCCACCGCGGCGGCGATCTCATCGGCCGTGGCGTCGTGGAGCAGTCGGTGCCATCCGGCAGCGAACCCCCTCCGGGGCAGCAGGATGGTCAGCTCGGTCTGGCCGTCGGCCACCGTCTCGGCCGCCATCTCAAGGGCGGCCCGGGTGAGCCGGCGGTCCTCACACGCCTCCACGTCCAGGGGCAGACGGGCCAGTCCCAGCCGACCCCATTCCGACTCGAGCTCGGCCGAGACCTGGCTGTCCAGGGTGAAGTGGACGGCTCGGAGTTCATCGGGGTGCAGGGTGCGGGCGTACTGCAGGGCACGGGCCGTGGCCATGTCCAGACGGTCGACCATGACGATCACCGAGTGGCGGTTGAGTACGGGAGCCTCGGCCGCCTCGGCCGCCCCCACCTCGAGCTGCTTCCCTTCGTCGGCGTACTGGCGGTGGAGGGCCAGGAGGGCCAGGACGCCGAGGGGCAGGATGACCAGGATGACCCAGGCCCCCTCGGTGAACTTGGACACGGCGATGATGATCAGGACGATGAACGAGAGCACCGAGGCGGTCCCGTTGATGGCCAGGCGCCGCTGCCAGTGATCCTCGTCGCCGCGGTGGGTCCAGTGGTATTTGGCCATCCCGGCGCCGGCCATGGTGAAGCCGGTGAAGACGCCGATGGCATACAGGGGGATGAGCTTGTCCACCTTGGCGTTGGTGATGAGGAGCAGCACCACCGAGACCACCGTGAGGACGATGATCCCGGTGGAGAAGACGAGGCGGTGCCCCCGCTTGGTCAGTTGACGGGGCAGGTAGGAGTCCTCGGCCGCGAAGCTGGCGAGGAACGGGAACCCCGTGAAGCTGGTATTGGCGGCCAGGATGAGGATCAGGGTGGTCCCCACCTGGAGCATGCCGTAGAAGAAATGGCCCAGGCCGCTGGTGCCGTAGACGAACTTGGCGATCTGGGAGATGACCGTGGGCGTTCCCGACACGTAGGGGATGGGGTGGGTGACGGCGGCCAGGGACGACACGCCGAGCACCAGTGAGCCGAGGATCACCGCCATCAGGACCATGGTGATGCGGGCGTTCTTGGACTCGGGCCGTCGGAAGATGCTCACCCCGTTGGAGATGGCTTCGGTACCAGTCAGTGCCGAACCGCCCGAGGCGAACGCTTTGAGCACGAGGAAGATCGTGGCCCCGTAGAGCAGGCCGCTGCCCGGCTTCCCGATGGCCACGGTCGGGTTCGACCCCGAGGTGTGTCCGAAGATGACGTGGGCGTGCAGCGAACCTGTCACCGCCTTGTAGGCCCCCCAGCCGAGTAGGGCCACCATGTTGACGATGAAGAAGTAGGTGGGGACGGCGAAGACGCGACCGGCCTCGCGCACGCCCCGCAGGTTGGCGTAGGCAATGAGCAGGACCAGGGCGATGGCGATCCAGGTGGTGTCCGGGGTGAGCCCAGGGAACACCGACGTCACCGCGGCCACTCCGGCGGCCACCGACACCGCCACCGTGAGGGTGTAGTCGATGAGCAGGGCCATGGCCGCCACCTGGGCCACCGTGAGCCCGAAGTTCTCACGTGCCACCACGTAGGCGCCCCCGGCCTTGGTGTACACCCTGACCACCTCGAGGTAGGAGAGGGTGACGAAGAGCAGGACGAAGATGACCGCCACGCTGATGGGGACGACGAGCGAGTAGGCGGCCACCCCGATGACGGGGATCAAGGGGATGAGCATCTGCTCGGTGGCGTACGCCGACGATGAGATGACGTCAGAGGAGAGCACGGCGAGCGCCGTGGGCTTCCCCAGCCGCTCGGAGGTCTGGCGGTCCGAGGCGATGGGCGGACCGAGCAGCACGTTCTTGGCCCGGTAGCGGAGCGTCTCGGGGAGGTCCACCGAGGTCCGGGGGGTGGACCTCGGCCTCATGCGGGTACCCGGGGCATGCGGGACCGGTTCAGCTGTCCCCTCCGGCACACGAGGGACCGGATCCACACTGCCGGTCACCGTGGGCTCCACCCCATCAGTAAATCATGGGCGTCGGTCCACCCCGGATCAGAGGATCGGTGGCCGCACCGCCCTTGACCACCTGGGCCCACGACGCCTCCGTCGTGGGGGTGAGTTGTGATCTCCCGACGATGCGTGTTGCATGGTTCAGGTGCATATCGTCATCGTGGGATGTGGTCGGGTCGGCTCGGGTCTGGGAATGGGCCTCGTGGAGCAGGGCCATTCGGTCGCCATCATCGACCGCAACGCCAAGGCCTTCCGGCGCCTGCCCCCGGACTGGGCCGGCACCACCGTGGTGGGCTCCGGCTTCGATCGCGACGACCTGGACCGGGCCGGGGCCGCTGACGCCTACGCCCTTGCCGCGGTGACCAGCGGGGACAACTCCAACATCCTGACTGCCCGCATCGCCCGGGAGACCTATGAGATCCCGAACGTCGTGGCCCGCATCTACGATCCCCGACGGGCCCAGATCTACCTCCGGCTCGGCATCCCCACCGTGGCCACGGTGTCGTGGACCATCGACCAAGTGCGCCGGCGGCTGGTGCCCAACGAGGTCGAGTCGGAGTGGACCGACTCGACCGGCACCCTCTCCCTCGTCGAGCGGGAGCTACCCGAACGGTGGGCCGGGAAGCGACTGGCCGACCTCACCGTTCCCGGAGAGGTGACCGTGGTGGCGGTGACCCGGGCCGGCGTCGTCCGGTTGGACTTTGGGGACCTGGTGGGCCAGGACGGCGATGTGATCCATCTGATGGTCACCGACAACGCGCTGGAGCGGCTCAACGCACGGCTGGCGGCCGCGGCACCGATGCCGCCCCCGCCGGGCCGGGCCGGGCCGGCAGTTCCGGATCCGCTGGACGCGGCCGAACATGCGGCTCCGGCTGCCGCCGGTGATGGGCGACCGTCGTGAAGGTAGCCATCGCCGGAGCCGGGAGCGTGGGGACCGCCATTGCCGCCGACCTCCACGCCGGCGGCCACGAGGTGCTGGTCATCGAGCAGGATCCCGAGTTGGTGGCCCGGATCCGGGGCGACCTCGACATCACCTGGGTGGTGGCTGACGCCTGCGAGGTGTCGGCCCTGGACGCAGCCGGGCTGGCCACCGTCGACGTGGTGGTGGCGGCCACCGGTGACGACGAGGACAACCTCGTGGTCTCCCTCCTGGCCAAGCAGGAGTTCGCCGTGCCCCGGGTGGTGGCCCGGGTCAACCACCCGAAGAATCAGTGGCTGTTCACCGAGACCTGGGGGGTCGACGTGTCCGTCTCCACCCCGCAGCTCCTGACCGCGCTGGTGGAGGAGGCGGTGTCGGTGGGCAGCCTGGTGCGGCTCCTCCGGTTCGAAGGGGGCAACGCCCACCTCGTCGAGGTGACCCTGGCCGACGACTCGCCGGCCAACGGGGTCTCACTGGTCGACCTCGGGGTCCCACGCGAAGCCACCGTTGTCGCCGTGGTGCGGGACGACCACCTCATCGTCCCCCGCGGGGACACCCGCTTGGCCGTCGGCGACGAGGTCCTGGTCCTGGTCACCGCCGACGCCGAGGACGCGGTGCAGCTGCTGTTGGTGGGGCGCTGAGTCGATGAGGGCGGCGTTCTTCGATCTGGACAAGACGGTGATCGCCAAGGCCTCCCTGCCTGCGTTCGGCCGGCCCCTCTACCGCGGTGGCCTGATCAACCGACGCCTGGTGGCCCGGGCCCTGGTCTCCCAGCTGATCTATGTCCACCTCGGGGCCAGCGAGGAGAAGCTCGCCCGGGTGCGCGAGTCGACCCTCACCCTTACCAAGGGATGGGACCGTGAGCAGATCGCCGAGATCGTCCGGGAGGCCCTGGAGGAGACGGTCGAGCCCATCATCTACGCCGAGGCCCTGGACCTGATCGAGGCCCACCGGGCGGCGGGCCATCGGGTCTACCTGGTCTCGGCCTCCCCCGATGTCATCGTCGAGCCGTTGGCCGCCCACCTCGGCGTCGATGGGGCCATCGCCAGCCGGCCGTTCGTCGACGAGGAGGGCCGCTACACGGGCGAGATGGAGTTCTACGCCTACGGACCCTTCAAGGCCGAGGCCATCAAGGAACTGGCCGAGGCCGAAGGACTCGATCTGGCCGAATCCTCGGCCTACTCCGACTCCTACACCGACCTGCCCATGCTCGAAGTGGTCGGGCACCCGGTGGCCGTCAATCCCGACCGCCTCCTGGCCAAGGTGGCCAAGGAGCGCGAGTGGGAGGTCATGCAGTTCACCAAGCCGATCCGGCTGCGGGATCGGGTGAGCGTGCCCAGCCTGCCCTTGACCGCCGCCGCCGCCGGCGTCACCGCGGCGGCCTCGGTGGGCGCCCTAGTCGCCTGGCGGTTGGCCCGCCGGCCCCGGCGCTGACGATCCTCCCACCGAGGGGACGGCTCGAGCGGTGCGGCGGCGCGTTTCGGCCGGCCTGGAACCCAGACCGGCCGAAGGTGACGTCACGGCGCCACAGGCGCCGCACTAGGGGTGGCTCAGGAAGGACGCAGCCGCTTAGCGGCGACGACACCCAGGGCAACCACGATGGCGAGGATCAGGAGCTTCTTCATGGAAGGAGAGCGTATCGCTTCCCGAGGGATAGCGCCGCCTCGCGGACGGTGGAATCCTGACCAGTCAGGTCCAACGGCGGTCGGACGGGGTCAGACGGTCAGCAGATCGCGGGCCCCGGTGTCCGATGAGGGGTGTCGCAGCTTGGACATGGCCCGGGCCTCGATCTGACGGATCCGCTCGCGGGTCAGGTTGAAGTGCTCGCCGACCTCCTCGAAGCGTCCGCGGCTCGCCCCGATCGAGGCCGAAGCGCAGGCGCAGGATCTCGCGCTCGCGCTCATCGAGAGGGGACAGCAGACGGCCGATCTCCTCGGGGAGCAGCGAGACCGCAGCCACCTCGAAGGGGGACTCGGCCGAGCGGTCCTCGACCACGTCACCCAGTTCGGCGTCGCCGTCCTCTCGCAAGGGCTCGGACAGGGATAGGGGCTCGGCCCGGAATCGCAGGGCCTCCACCAGCTTGTCCTCGGGCATCTCGACCTCGGCCCCCAGCTCGGCCAGCGTGGCCGGACGGCCGTACTTCGAGCTCCAGGCGGGCCTGGGCCTTCTGGACCCGGGCCAGCGTGTCCCCCGCGTGCACGGGAAGGCGGATGGTCCTGCCCGTATTGGCAATGCCCCGGGTGATGGCCTGCCGGATCCACCAGGTGGCGTACGTGGAGAACTTGAAGCCCTTCCGCCAGTCGAACTTCTCGACGGCGTGCATGAGGCCCAGATTGCCCTCCTGGATGAGGTCCAGCAGGGGCAGGCCGGAGGCCTGGTACTTCTTGGCGATGGACACCACCAGCCGGAGGTTCGACTGGACGAAGGTTTGCTGGGCACTCTCCCCTTGAAGGGTGGTCCGGCGCAGCTCACGCTTCTTCGCCGGCGTCAACCCCTTGGGGGCCGCGGTCAGCTGGGCGTCCGCTTCGCGGCCGGCTTCGATGGCCTGGGCCAGTCGGACTTCGTCGTCCTTGGTCAACAACGGGTACTGGCCGATGTCGGTCAGATACAACCGAACCAGATCTTCGTCGTCTCGTTCGAGGCGCTCCTTAGCCAACTTCACCGGGTCCTTCGTTTTCCCCACCGGAGTGGGGGACGGCCGACCCTCAAAGTGCCCCTCGGTCGCAACCGGTGGTCAAATGCATCGGGTCTGGCTCTTTCGGGCGCAACGATTGCTGCTTTCGAAGTTTACCGGACGCGTCAAGCCCTTCAGTCGGATTGAGCCGATGGGCGGGTTCCGGCCAGGTCAGTCCCCAGGTACGGAGCCCGGGATGGTCACCAGTCCCGAGGTGGCGCCCGCCCCCACCACCACGGCTTCGAGCCGTTGGAGGAATTCGTAGACGGCGGCCACGTCGTGCGGCCGGCTGACCAGGCGCTCCACCATCCGCTCCCCGGCGTGCCAGTCCTCGATCTCATCGTTGAGCACCAACCGGAGGGCCCGGGCCACCGGGGCGTCGGTCAGGGGGCTGGCCACCCGGAGATGGCGTTCGTAGGTGGTGACCAGGCGAGGCAGGACCACCCGGTAGAGGCCGGCCAGCCGGGGCAGGGCCCCGGGATGCCCGAAGGCGTCCTCCTCGCCGGGGGGCCAGAGGGAGCCGGGGCCGACGGTGGGGGGCGGCTCGCCCGACAGCGCGGCGAACAGGGCGGTGGTGGGCGCCGAGGGCGTCGTCCAGCCGTCCGGGTCGGCGCCGGCCAGGACGGGCAGCCGCTCGGCCCACAGTTCGGCATGCCATGCGTGGCGCATGCTCTGCGCGTCGAGGTGGACCTGGACGGCGGCGATGGGCATGTCCCCGACCCACTCGCCGAGCAGCCGGTACAGGGCGTGCTCGACCCACCGGTACTCCCCGAGCAGGGCGGCGGCGGCATCCAGGGTGAGGGGAGCGGCCGGCATGCCCACGGAGTGGGCGGCAACGGAGGGATCCGAGACGTCAGACAACGGCAGGGGCCTCGCCACTCGATCCGTCGGGCACCGCCGGCCCTGGGTCGGCGTTCGCCGGCGCATGGCGGCCAGGCGCCGCCCGCTCCGATCTCGACCGATAGTGGTTGGTGATGGGCATTCGACGATCCTTACCGAACGCCTTGCCGGATATCCGGACCCCGGGGGGCATCTGGCGCCGCTTGTACTCGGCCCGGTCCACCAGTCCGACCACGCGTTCCACGGCCACCGGGTCGAATCCCTCGGCGATCAGGTCGTCGGCCGAGCGGTCGCCCTCCACGTAGCCGGCCACCACCGGGTCCAGGACCGTGTACGGGGGCAGCGACTCGTCGTCCCGCTGGTCCGGCCGCAGCTCGGCCGACGGCGCCTTGACCAGCACGGCCTCGGGGATGAGGTCGAATCCGGCCATCCGGTTGCGGTAGCGGCAGAGGGCGTAGACCAGCAGCTTGGGCACGTCCTTGATCACGGCGAACCCTCCGGCCGAGTCCCCGTACAGGGTCGAGTAGCCGGTGGCCATCTCGCTCTTGTTGCCCGTGGTGAGCACGATCCACCCCCGGGCGTTGGACAGCGCCATGAGCAGGACGCCGCGTACTGCGCGACTGGAGGTTCTCGTCGGTCAATCCCACAGGTTCGCCGCCCAGAAGGGGCAGGAGTGAGGCGGCAAAGGCCTGGTGGGCGGGTTCGATGGCCACCGTGGCGATCTCGATGCCGAGGTTGCCGGCCAGCACCACCGCGTCGTCGACCGAGCCGCCGCTCGAGTAGCGCGAGGGCATGGTCACCCCGTGCACGTGGGCGGATCCCAGCGCATCGACCGCCACTGCGGCCACCAGCGAGGAGTCAATGCCACCGGACAGCCCGATGACCGCGTCGGTGAAGCCGTTCTTCGCCACGTAGTCACGCGTGCCGAGCACCAGGGCCTCGTACACCTCCGCCTCAGGGTCGAGGAGCGGGGCCACCCGTCCCACCGGGGGGCCGGGGGTCGTGACCCGCGGCGCGGTGGTGATTACCACGGGCTCGGGCCCACTCCCGCTCCCGTGGGGCCCGTCAGCCACCTCGAGGTCCACCACCAGGACCTCCTCGGTGAACTGTCCGGCCGAGGCCACCAACGACCCGTCGGCCGCCATGACCAACGAGGCCCCGTCGAAGACCAGTTCGTCCTGACCCCCGACCTGGTTGACGTACACGATGGCGCAACCGGTCTCGGCCGCACGGTCGGTCAGGACGGCCAGACGCTCCCGACGGCGACCCTGCGAGTAGGGGGAGGCGTTGAGATTGACCAGCAACCGGGCGCCCGCCGACGCCTGCTCGGCCATGGGGCCACCGGGGAACCACATGTCCTCGCAGATGGACATGCCCACCGGCACCCCAGCCACGAGGAACCGGTCGGCCGGTCCGTGGCCAGGGGTGAACCAGCGCTGTTCGTCGAACACTCCGTAGTTGGGAAGGAGGCGCTTGACGTACCGGCCGAGCACCCGACCTCGGGCACAGAGGGCGGCGGCGTTGAGCAGATGACCGTCCGGGTCGGTGTCGACATAGCCGATCACCGCGGCGCACGCGCCGGTGGCTGCGGCGATGCGATCGAAGACGGCCAGATTGTCGGCCACGAACGCCGGCCGGCTGAGCAGGTCCTCGGGCGGATAGCCGGTCACGGTGAGCTCGGGGAACACGGCCAGGTCGGCCCCGGCCGAGTCGGCCCCGGCCAGCGCGCCGAGCACCCGGTCGGCGTTGCCATCGAGATCGCCGACCACCGTGTTGATCTGGCAGGCGGCCACACGCACTCGACCCATCGACCCAGCCTATCGGGGCTCCTGCCTGGTCTTTCCGACGCCACCGTGGCCGACATCCACCCGGACCTCCCCGAGCCCAGGTATTCATCTGCCGTTCACAATTGGGTAACGGGCCAGAAACAGCCCCCCGCGATAGTTGGGTGGTTCTGCGACTTCGACCTGGTCGATGCCCCATTTGGTCCGGGCGGCGAGACGCCGGCCGCCGGCGGGGACGCGGGAGGTGGATGGTCAGAACCCCACGAGCCGTCGGTACGCCGTCGTGATCGAGGTGTAGGACCGCAGCAGGAAGCAGTAGGAATAGGAATACGCAACGAGGCAGTCGGAAGTAAGGAGTACATGTGCCGTACCAAGCTGAGTACATCTGGATCGACGGGACCGAGCCCTCGCCGCTCCTTCGGAGCAAGACCAAGGTCGTTGCCGACGGCGAGGACCCGGGCATCTGGGGATTCGACGGATCGAGCACCAATCAGGCCCTGGGCCACGACTCGGACTGTGTCCTCCGGCCGGTCTTCGTCGTCCCCGATCCGCTGCGCGGACCGAACGACAAGTTGGTCATGTGCGAGGTCGAGCTGACCGACTTCACCCCCCACCCCACCAACACCCGGGCCAAGCTACGGGAGGTGGTTGAGAAGTTCGGCGATCAGGAGCCGTTGTTCGGGATCGAGCAGGAGTACACCTTCTTCAAAGACGGCCGACCGCTCGGATGGCCGGCCGTCGGCTACCCCGCGCCCCAGGGCCCGTACTACTGCGGTGTGGGCGGCGACAAGATGCCCGGGCGTGAGATCGTCGAGCTGCACACGGCCGCCTGCATCGATGCCGGCATCGGCATCGAGGGCACCAACGCCGAGGTGATGATGGGCCAGTGGGAGTTCCAGGTTGGGGTCCTCTCGCCTCTCGACGTGTCCGACCACCTGTGGGTGGCGCGCTGGCTGCTGTTCCGCATCGCCGAGGACTTCGGCGTCTACGCCACCCTTCAGCCCAAGCCCATCCTGGGCGACTGGAACGGGGCCGGGGCCCACACCAACTTCTCGACCAAGGCCATGCGCGAGGACGGGGGCTGGGACGCCATCATCGCCGGTTGCGAGGCCATCGGGAAGCGGGTCGACGAGCACATCGCCGTCTACGGCGTGGGCATCGAGAGCCGCCTGACCGGGGCCCACGAGACCGCACACTTCACCAAGTTCAGCTACGGCACCTCGGACCGCGGCGCGTCCATCCGCATCCCTTGGGCCGTGGCCAAGGCCAAGAAGGGATGGCTGGAGGACCGGCGGCCCAACGCCAACATGGACCCTTACCAGGTCACCGCTATCATCACTGAGACGGTCTGCACGGACGCGACGGGGAGCTGACCGACGGCCGGGGCCACGGACCGCCTCCGACGCGAGGCGCCCGCCTGCCCAGCTCATCGGCAGCCTGTGACGAACAGAGCCGGGTCTCCTGCGACCCGGCTCTGTTCCTCCCCACCGCCTCCCAATCGACCTACCCGTTCCGACCTGCGACAATGACTGCATCAGACCCGGCCCCGACCCCAGGACCCCGGCACGTTCGGAGGTGCCCGACCCCATGAGGAGTCAAGAGGAGTACGTCCTCCGCACGGTCGAGGAGCGCGGCATCAGGTTCGTGCAACTGTGGTTCACCGATGTTCTGGGTACCCCCAAGACCTTCTCCATCACCCCGGCCGAGCTGGAGAATGCGCTCGACGAGGGCATGACCTTCGATGGTTCGGCCATCGACGGGTTCAGCCGGGTGCAGGAGAGCGACGTCCTGGCCCGGCCGGACGCCAACACCTTCCAGCTGCTTCCGTGGCACGGCCACGGGCAGGTGGGCTTCAGTGGGGACGGCCCCGAGGCCCAGGTGGCCCGGGTCTTCTGCGACATCGTCGACCTCGACGGCTCTCCGTTCCAGGGCGATCCCCGACATGTCCTGCGGCGGGCCCTCGACCGGGCCCACGACCTCGGGTTCACCTTCTACGCCGCGCCGGAGATCGAGTTCTTCTACTTTGCCGACGGTGACCCGACCAAGCCACCGGTCACCCTGGACTCGGGCTCCTACTTCGAGCTGACGGTGGCAGACCGGGCCAGTGACATCCGCCAGCGCACCGTGCTCACCCTCGAGGAGATGGGCATCCCCGTCGAGCACGCCCAACACGAGGACTCACCCAGCCAGCACGAGATCGACCTCCGGTATACCGACGCCTTGACCATGGCCGACACGGTGATGACCGTCCGACTGGTGGTCAAGGAGATGGCTCGCCAGCAGGGGGTGTTCGCCAGCTTCATGCCCAAACCGCTGGCCGGTGTGCAGGGTTCAGGCATGCACACCCACATGTCGCTCTTCCGGGGTGACACCAATGCCTTCGTGGACCACGACCGCCCGGGGGGCCTCTCCGAGGTCGCCGAGGGCTTCATCGCCGGCCTGCTTCGCCACGCACCCGAGATCACTGCCGTGACCAACCAGTGGGTGAACTCCTACAAACGGTTGGTCTCCGGCTACGAGGCACCCATCCACGTGTCCTGGGCCCGCAACAACCGCTCCGCCCTGGTCCGGGTACCCGTGGTCAAGCCGGGCAAGTTCGAGTCCACCCGGGTGGAGTACCGCTCGCCGGACAGTGCCTGCAATCCCTACCTGGCCTTCGCCGTCATGCTGGCCGCCGGCCTGGAGGGGATCGAGAAGGGGTACGACCTCCCTCCCGAGGCCGACGCCAACCTGTTCGCCCTCAGTCCCGAGGAGCTCTCCAACAAGGGCATCCTCCACCTCCCCGGCAGCCTGTACGAAGCGCTGAGTCTGATGGAGACCTCCGAACTCCTGGCCTCGACTCTGGGCGAGCATGTCTTCGAATGGTTCATCCGCAACAAGCGGGCCGAGTGGGCCGAGTACAAGTCCCACGTCACCCAGTTCGAGTTGGATCGCTACTTTCCACTGCTGTAACCGACCGAACCCGCACGATCGCGTCCCGAAAGGAGAGGGGGAAGACCGCCATGGAACCATTGCTGTGCTTCCCCACCGTCCCCCCAGCGTCGATCACCGGTGTGCTCGACCGGTCCGGCTATCCCTGGCGGGGCATCGACAAGCCCGAGGCGGCCGAGATCGACGAGCCCGAGGACGGATGGTCGGGTGCCGTCATCTGCTCCGGTGAAGATCCGGTGGGGGGATTCCTGCTCTGCCGCCACCTCCGCAAACGTGAGGTGCCCCTGGCGCCGGTGCTGGTGGTGGTGTCACTCGAGCAGCTCGGCGAGCTGGAGCTGCGCGAGGACCTCTTCGACGACCTGTGCCTCGAGCCCGTCAACCCCGACGAGCTCGGCGCCCGGCTGGCCCACCTCTTCTGGCGAACCGGTCGGGGACTCCGTCCGGACCTGCTGGAGCACGGTCCCCTGGTCCTCAACCTGGAGACCTACCAGGCGGCCGTGGCCGGCAAGGTACTGGACCTCACCTACATGGAGTACGAGCTGCTGCGCTTCCTGGCGGCGCGGCCCGGCAAGGTATTCACCCGCGAGACACTGCTCAGCCGGGTGTGGGGCTACGAGTACTACGGCGGGGCCCGCACGGTCGACGTCCACGTCCGGCGGCTCCGGGCCAAGCTCGGCGAGGAGCATGCTCACCTGATCCAGACGGTCCGATCAGTGGGCTACCGGTTCGGCCAGACCAACTGGACGCCCTAGCCGGCCGGAGGCGGCCCGCTCATGGGCGGTACGCCCACACCTCCACCTCGACGGCGGCCCCCATGGGCAGGGCGGCCACTCCCACCACCGACCGGGCCGGGCGATGGTGGCCGAAGAAGGCCGAATAGGCCTCGTTGACGGCGGCATAGCTGTCCATGTCGGTGAGGAACACGAGGGTCTTGACCACCTGGGCCAGTCCTGCCCCCTGGCCGGCCAACAGGCGCTCGGCGTTGGCCAGGGCCTGGGTCAGCTGCTCGGTGGCCCCACCGTCCACCAGGGCGGGCGGCCCGGTCTCGCCCGGAGCGAGGCCCAGCTGGCCGGACGTGACGAGCCACGGCCCGGCCGAGACGATGGGGGTGTAGGGGCCGATCGGCGTGCTCATGGGCGTACCTCAGGGACGGGCGGGGACCGACGGACGGTCAGCCTACCGAACCGGCGACCACCCGGAGGTGGGGCGGCCTCACCGTCGACCCGCGGCGGCGCGGTCCACCGGCCACTCCCCGACCAGCCCTTCCGCCAGCCATCGGGCGGCGGCCACGGCGGCAAACGCCGCGTCGGAGCCGTTCACGGCTGGGCCCTGCGGGTCCGCCTCCAGGGTCACCGTCACCTGCGGCATGGCCCGGGACTGCAGGATGCCGAACGAGCGCATGGTCAGATCCTGCACCTCGCCGGCCTCGTCCACGGCCAGCCCTTCCGTGCGCACCCAGCCCAGGGCCTGGTGGGCAGCACCGATGCAGTAGGACCGAAGTACCACCGGATCGAGCAGCTCGCCGGCGTCCACCGCCAGGTCGATCCCGTCCCCGGGCAGGCAGCGGGCCACCGCCCGGCCACCGGACGGGCTGATCACCTCGACGGGGACATCCCAATGCGGGCCCGGCCCGTGCGCGTCGAGGATACGAGCCGCCGCGGTGAGCACCGCCCCCTCCACCCACACCGCCCCCCGCAGGTCGAAGGCGAGGCGTGGTCCCTCCAACGGCACCGCTTCGAGCTCCAGTCGGGGGGCCACCGTGGCCAGGTCGGCCACCACTGCGGCCCACCGCCGGTCATCGGCGCCGTCCCGGGCGACCCCGACCCGTAGGATCCCGGCCCCGGTCCGATCGACACCGCCGGCCACCGGTGGGCGCTTGGGCCCGAGCCGCACCACGTCCTCCCGGGACCACAGGACCCGGACGGGCCGCCCGTGCTGGTCGGCCAGGCGTCGGGCGTCTTCGGCCACCGGCGAGTGCAGCTTGCCGCCGAAAGCCCCACCATTGCCGTACGGGGAGGCCGGAGCCCCACCCGGTCGGCACCACGAGGCGTCGGGCTCGACATACGCCGGTTCGACCCAGGTGGTCCGGAGGCTGAGTGCCCACCGGCCGGGTGGAAGCTCCACCGGATGGCGCAGGGCCAGGCTGGTGCTCCGGCCCTGGACCTTGCCGGCCAGGACCCGGGCCTCGCCGAGCGACTCAGCCACCGCGTAGCCGCCGGCTCCGTCGGGTACCGCCACCAGCGCGTCGGGGGGCTGCTGTCGTCGGCGAACCCGGCCTCACCGAGGACGACGGTCGGTCCCACCCGCTGGGGGACGCCGCCCTCGATCGCGGCCCGGACCGAGGCGCGATCGAGATCCCGGGCTTCTACCGGGGGTCCCCCGGGACCGCTCGGATCGAGGACCCGCTCGGCCGCCTCCCGGATCGTCTGCCATCCGGTACATCGGCACAGGTGGGCCAGCAGGGCCTGGTCGACCTTGTCGGTGGCCCTCGGGTCGGCCAGCGCGGCCAGCCGCATCACGATGCCGGGGGTGCAGAAGCCACACTGACTCCCTCCGGTGGCAACCAACGCTTCGGACCACCGCCGGCGGGTCTCCGCCGGGAGCCCCTCCAGGGTGGTCACCTCACGCCCGACCAGCCGCCGGGCCGGGGTGACGCAGGCCACCCGGGGCGCACCGTCCACCCACACGGTGCAGCACCCGCACTGACCCTGCGGACTACAGCCGTCCTTGGCCGACAGAACCCCCAGCTGTTCGCGGAGTACGTCGAGCAGGGAGGCGCCGTCGTCGGCTACCTCGACGTCAGCGCCGTCGACGCGTAGCCGGATCAGAGGATCAGATCAGCTGAACGAGGAGCCACAGCCACAGGTGCGCGAGGCATTGGGGTTGGTCACGTGGAACCCCGCCCCCTGCAGGCCGTCGCTGTAGTCGAGTGTCGAGCCCTTCAGCAGGTCGGCACTGGTCTGGTCGACGACGACCTTGACCGTTCCGAACTCCCGGACCACGTCGTCCTCGGCCACATCCGCATCGAAGAACATCTCGTAGCTGAAGCCCGAGCACCCACCGGGACGCACTGCTACCCGAAGGGCCAGGCCGTCGATGTCCTCCTGGGCCAGCAGCTCGGCGACCTTTGAGGCGGCAACGTCAGTCAGGGTGACCGGGTTGGGCTTCTTACCGATGCTGACGGTCTGCATGGTGGAACTCATCTCGGCGCTCCTCTTTGATCATGGCTCTCGCTGGACGGCGGCTCTCGACTCCAACCTGGGGCATCGACCGGGACTCGGAAAGGCTGTTCCTCGGCACGATCTGACGCTGTGGCACAAGCGTACCCGCGTCTACCCGGTGGTGGTACATCCCATGGGGTGGCCGACCGGTCCCGGCCGGTAGAATTCCCAGGGTGAGCAGGTCTGACACAACCGATTCCGAGGACTTCGGGCCAGACGCGGAGTCGGTCCCCAGCCGCGAGGAGGTACTCGGCGCGCTCCGAGGGGTCGTGGATCCCGAGCTCGGGGCGGACATCGTCGAGCTGGGCATGGTGACTGACGTGCGCCCCGGGCCTGACGGGACCGTCCAGGTGGAGGTGGCGCTCACCGTCGCCGGCTGTCCCCTCCGCACGCAGATTCAAAGCGACGTGGAAACCCATGTCGGCGCGCTCCCCGGTGTTCGGGGCGTCTCGGTCAGCACCGGGGTGATGGACGCCGAGCAGCGCAAGACAGTCATGGATCGGGCCCGCCAGCTGGCGCAGAATCCCGCCCCCCGGACCGACATCCCCGACACGGCCCGGGTCATCGCCATCGCTTCGGGCAAGGGGGGGGTCGGCAAGAGCTCGGTCACCGTCAATCTGGCGGTGGCCCTCGCCCGTCGCGGCCTCACCGTCGGGGTCCTGGACGCCGATATCTGGGGGTTCTCGGTGCCCCGCCTGCTGGGGATGGCCGGCGAAGTGGAGGCTCGCGACAAGAAGATGGTGCCGCTCGAGCGAAGGGTCGGGGACGGGGTGCTCCGAGTACTGTCCATGGGCTTTCTCGCCGATGAGGACAGCGCCATCATGTGGCGGGGCCTGATCCTCAACCGTGCGGTGCAGCAGTTCCTCGAGGACGTCCACTGGGGCGACCTCGACTACCTCCTCATCGACATGCCGCCAGGCACCGGCGACATCCAGATGGGCCTGGCCCGCATGCTGCCCCGGACCGAGGTCATCGTGGTCACCACCCCGCCGGTCGCGGCGCAGAAGGTGGCGGCCCGCACGGCCGACATGGCCCGCAAGGGCTACCTGCGGGTGGCGGGCGTGATCGAGAACATGAGCGATTTCGTCTGCGAGCACGGCACCTCCTACGCCCTCTTCGGATCGGGAGGTGGCGCCCGCCTGGCTGCCGACGTCGGTGTCCCGCTGATCGGCCAGATTCCCCTGCACCCGTCGGTGGCCGCGGGCGGCGACGACGGCACCCCGGTGGCCCTTGCTGTCGGCAGTCCATTGGCCCGGGCCTTCGACGCCATCGCCGACTCGGTCATGACCACCATCGCTCCGGTGGTGGCCATGGACGGCTGCAGCGTGCGCCTCCTCGAGCGGGTGGAGGCAGCGGTCGCCGCCGGGGAGCTCAATCCGGCGATCGCCACCAGCGTGGAGGCTGCGACCCCGTAACGGCCGGGGCCCTCAGGTCGATCCGGCCTGAGGGCCCCAGGCCTGCCGGGCGAGTTCGGCCAGCGCCGGGTCAACATCGGTGCCCGACGCCAGTCGGTCGTCCATGGCTTCCTCGTAGCCGGGGTCGCCGGGTCGCAGGATCAGGATGTGGCCGTCCTCGATCAGCACGATGGGCAGCACAGTGGTCACATGGGTCACCCCGCTGGCCCAGGACATCACGTCGGCCGTCGAGGTGAACCCCTCGATGCTCCGCAGGTTGGCGATGGTGGGGGGCAGCAGTTCGATGTCACCCGCGGACTCACGGGCCAGGGCGTCTTTGAGGCCGGATCCAAATAGTGGCGATGGTCTCGTTCTCATCGTGGCTGGCGACCTGCCCGGTGGGTGCGGCGGTGATGAAGAAGCGGGTGTCGTACCGACGCGGCGCCAGCTCGGGGGTGATCCAGTGGCTGACGTAGTGGACCGAGTCCACCACCAGCACCAGGTCTTCCTGCCGGCAGATGTCCAGTAGTCCGAGCTCCTGGTCGTTGACGGCGTCCCGATAGGCCGAGAAGCGAGCGGCCACCTCAGGATCACTGGTGTCGAGGAGCGCATCTCCATCCCCTCGGTCACTCCGGCGTCGGGCCAACATCACGCCTGCCTCTTCGAAACATTCACGCAGCGCGGCCACCCAGTAGGCCAGCCCCCCCGATTCGACCCCGAGGACGGCGCTCGCATCGGTATCGGACCGGCCCCGGCACAGCTCCTCCACCGCCGGGCCGTGATCCGCCGGGTCGACCGACCCGCCGGGGAACACGTAGGCGCCGGCCACGAACTCGGAGGCCAGGTTGCGGCGGAGCATGCACACCTCCACCGTCGGGGCGCCCGCCTCGTCGACGGCGTCCCGGATCAGCATCACGGTGGCGGCGGGCTGGATCGGGACGGTCACGCCGTCAGGCTACCGCCGGACCCCCCTCGTGGCCCGTGGCCACACGGCGTCAGGCGCCCTCACCCTCCATGACGGAGCGGGGGGTCAGCGCCCCTGAGTCCACCAGCGCGCTGATGGCCAGCTCACCGAAGCCGGCTGGATCCGCGATCAGCCAGGCGTGGGCCCCGTCGACCACCACCCCGTCCACCCCGGCGGCGTGGCGGAGATCATCGAAGGCCGAGCGGGGCACCAGTCCGTCCCGGTCGGACCAGGCCACAGTCACCGGGATGCCCCAGCGGGCGATGGCCCGTACCTCCCGCACCAGGTCGGCGCGCCGGATGAACTCACCGGTTCGGAACATGCCGAGGGGGTTGCTGACCAAGTTGGGTATGAAGTCCTCGAGGAGCACCGGAAGCAGGCGGAGCAGGCGGGGCGAGTGGAGCAGGTCGGTGGAGAAGTGCCGCCCCCAGTCCCAGAACGGGCGCTGGACCATGGTGCGGACCTCATTGGGGAAGAGCGCCCAGGTGGGGCTGCCGATGGCGTTGGCCAGCAGCAGTGCCGATACCCGCCAGGGCTGCTCGTAGGCGAAGGCGGTGGCCACCCCTCCACCGAACGAGTGGCCGGCCACCAGCGCCACATCCTCCTCCTCCACGGCATCGAGGAAACGGCCCACCCACGCGGCATAGCCCGCGAAGGTCCGCTCCTCGGGGGCCAGCTCGCGGGTCCCACCGAACCCGGGGAGGGCCGGGGCGTAGACGCGGCACCCGGCCCGTGCCATGGCTGCGATGGGGGCTCGGTAGGCGTTGGGCCGCAGACCCCAACCGTGCAAGAACAACGCGGCCGGTCCGGTGCCGCACACCGCATAGCCGACCCGATGGCCGTCGACCTCCGCCCGGTGCCACTGCACCCGGGCCGCGACCTCACTCTTTCCGGACGGTTCCGGCGCCACCAGGCCCCTCGGCCCCTGTGCATCGTGCGGCATGGGCGATCAGTGTAGGCCGGTGAGCCTCAAAGTGGCCCGATCGCCCCGGTGGCACCGGGGACTGATGCCCGTCGGACCTCGTCGCCGCCCGCTCGTTCCCAGCTCAACAGGGCCGACCGACACCGGACCAGCGGGCCTGGCGGTTACGCTTCGTGCGACAACCCACGAATCGGGGACTGCGGAACGATGGCACAGGACCAGAAGAAGACCCCCGCCGGGGGGAACAAGCCCAGGCCCGGCACCGCCTCGGCCGGCGCGCCGGGCCAGAGCGCCAAGGACAAGAGTCGAGCCCAAAGCCGGCCGGTGTCGGGCAAGGCACCCGCCGGGAAGTCGGGCCGGGCCACTGGGGCGAACAAGACCGGCGGACCCGGCGGCAACAAACCCAAGCCCACGGCGGGCCGACGCGTGGCCGCCACTCCCCCTCCACGCCGAATTTCTGGAACGACGATTGCTTGGGGCTCAGTTGCTCTCGTAGTCATCATCATCGCTGCGGTAGTCATCGTGAGCACTACGCAAAGCAACTCCACGACCAGCTCGCACCAAGCCGTTCGTCCCGCCTCCGCGGCTGTTGGTGCACCAGCTATCGACTGTTCCGGAATCTGTCTTCGATTCTGTGGGCGCAACGATTCCAAGCGCATTTGCGGGCGTTCAGCCAATCGTCATCTCGGGCCAGCCCCCTCACGTTGAACGGCAAGGCCCCCACGATGATGTATTTCGGAGCTGAATACTGTCCGTTCTGCGCTGCGGAACGCTGGAGTATGGCCGTATCGCTAGCGCGGTTCGGTACCTGGCACGGGTTGGATACAACGGCATCTGGGCTCAATGACGGGGACTACAGCACACTGACGTTTCGTACCGCCACGTTGAACAGCCCCTACCTCCAGTTCGTCGGCATCGAGGCATGCACCAATATCGTGGATTCCTCGGCGACCGGATGCAGTGGGTACAAGCCACTGCAGGCGCCCACCAAGGCCGAGCAAGCCGTCTTGAATAAGTACGCCAGCTCAAAGTTTGTGCCCAGCAACACCAATGGGATCTCGTTCCCGTACATCAACGTCGACAATAAGGTCCTCTTCTCGGGAGCGACCTATGAGCCCGGTGGCCTTACCGGGCAGACGCAGGAGAACATCGCAAGCGCCCTGACCGACACCAGCAACCCGGTGACACAGGCCATCATCGCCACGTCCAACTACCTCAGCGCAGCCATCTGCGCTTCCACCAATCAGCAACCTGCGAACGTGTGCACCAGTGCCGGGGTCAAAGCGGCAGCCAAAGCAATGAAGCTGAGCTGATCGAGCCGGCCGGGGAGGACGACGGTGCCCACGCTGCGCTGGCAGCCGATCGCCACCTTGGTGTTGAGCATCGCCGGGCTGGGCATCGCCATCTACCTGACCATCACCCACTTCGACAAGGTGGCCCTGGTGTGCTCGGACAGCGGCGCCATCAACTGCACCAAGGTCACCACCAGCCCCCAGTCGGAGATATTCGGGATACCGGTGGCCATGCTGGGCCTGGCCTTCTTCATCCCCATGATCCTCCTGTGCCTTCCGGCGGCCTGGCGTAGCTCGGACCGGCGGATCCACCTGGCACGTCTGATCCTGTCCGTCACCGGGGTGGGGATGATCCTCTACCTGATCAGTGCCGAGCTGTTCATCATCAAGGCCATCTGCCTGTGGTGCTCGGGTGTGCACGTGATCACGTTCATCCTCTTCGTGATCATCGTGACGGCGGCTCCCGTGGTGCTCGCCCCGGGATACGGAGCCGACCCCGATGATGCGTACGACGACGAAGAATAGGGGCGACGCTCAGGCCGGCATGACATGACCGACCACCACCGGCCCGACGCGCCGCTTCCCGAGGTCCCGGTGGACCCCGAGCAGGGCCCTGTCGAGCCGATCCTCGCCAACCCTCCGGCCCGCAACCGGACCGCCCAGTTCGCCTGGGGGGCGGTCGCCGTCATTCTGGTGGCGGTGATCGGCCTGGTCACCTACGCCCTCACCGACCCGCCGGTGACCCAGGAGACCGTGCGGCGGACGGTGGCTTCCCCCGACGTGGTGGCCCAACTGGCCAAGGTCCCGACCTCGGTCTTCGACGCGGTAGGGGGAACCGCCGCCGACACCCCCCTCTCTCCTCCGTCGGTGGTGTCCGGACAGCCGGTCCTCCAGGCGGGTGGCAAGCCCGAGGTGCTCTTCGTGGGGGCCGAATACTGTCCCTTCTGCGCCGCCGAACGCTGGCCGCTGATCGTGGCCCTCTCCCGCTTCGGTCACTTCACCGGCCTGAAGAACATGCAGTCCGCCCAGCTGTCGGTCTTCCCCGGGACCCAGACCTTCAGCTTCGTGGGTTCGACCTTCACCAGCCGCTACCTGGCGTTCAGCGGCGTCGAGCTGTACTCGGACGCCGTCGACAACCGCGGATCGTTCAGCCGCATCGCCACACTCAGCCCGCTGCAGGCCACGGTGGTGGCCCGCTACGGGAACCACTCCGGCCCCGGGAGCTATCCGTTCCTCGACATCGCCAACCGGATGACCGCGTCGACGTCAGCCTTCAGCCCGGCCGTGCTGGCCAAGCAGTCCCAGGCCGCCATCGCCGGAGGGTTGACCCAGGCCGACAACCCGATCACCCAGGCCGTGGTGGCCTCGGCCAATCAGCTCACCGCCGGACTCTGTGCCGCCACTGATCAACAGCCCGACAGCGTCTGCTCCAGCAAGGGGGTCCGCGACGCCGCCGTCACGCTCGGCATGGGCTAGCCGGGAATCCTGGACTCCCGACGGCAGCGAGGCTCAGCCGGCCCGCCGGTCGGACATCTGCTTGCGCTCCATCTCGTTGAGACCGCCCCAGATGCCGTGTGGCTCGTGGATCCGGATGGCGTAGTCGAGGCATTCGGCCCTCACCACGCACGACTGGCAGATGGACTTGGCCCTGTCCTCCCGCTGCAACTTCTCTTCCTTGCGTTCCGCATGGGCCGGCGGAAAGAAGATCTCCGCCTGGGGCCCGCGACACGCGGCCCTCAGCTGCCATGTGTCCAGCGCATGCTCCACGTGCCCAACTCCCCCTTCATGCCCCCCTGGCATCCTCCAGGAACGGAACGTACTCGCGCCCATGACCCGAGACAAGGGGTCTGACCAGGATTTCCCATCAAATGGCCACCGGCGCCACCGGGAGAACAGCCATCAGCACCCCTCGTGACGATCCGGGGCACCTGGAGGCCGCGAGGCAGGGGATGGACACTACGCTCCTGTGGGTCATGGAGATCAGCGCCTTCTGCAGCCAGAGCCGGGTCCTGATCGTGGCCGGCAAGGGCGGCGTGGGGAAGACCACGATGGTGGCAGCCTTGGCCCACATGGCCGCCCAGGCCGGGCTGTCAGTGCTGGTGGTCGAGCTCGAAGGCCGCGCTGGGGTCGCCACGGCCTTCGGCAGCTCTGAACCGCTGGACTATGCCGGCTCGGTCCTGCGGGCCGCCGGAGCCGAGGTGGATGACGGTGAAGACGACGAACGAGCCATTCCCAAGGGCAGCGTGCGGGCCCGCACCATCACCCCCGACGACGCCCTCCTTGAATACCTGGCCGACCACGGAATGCGCCGGATCTCCAAGCGACTGCTGTCTTCGGGGATCATCGACATCGTGGCCGGGGCCATCCCCGGCATCCGTGACATCCTGGTGCTGGGCAAGGTCAAGCAGATCGAACGCAGCGGCATCGCCGATCTGGTGCTGGTCGACGCCCCGGCCACCGGGCACACGATGACGTTCCTCACTTCGGCAGGCGGCCTGCTCGACGCCGCCCGGGGCGGTCCCATCCGGTCCCAGGCCGCCGACGTGGTCGCCCTGCTCTCCGATCCGGCCCGATGCCAAGTGGCTCTGGTCACCCTGCCCGAGGAGATGCCGGTCAACGAGGTCATCGAGGCCGCGTACCAGCTCGAGGACAAAGTGGGCATCGCGCTCGGCCCGGTGATCGTGAACGGCTGCTATCCCCCACTCGAGGCGCTCGAGACGCCGGCGGACCTGGCCGTCCGGGGGGCCGGGGTGACACTGGAGGACGACCTCGTCGATGCCCTCGAGGACGCCCGCCAGTTCCGGACTACCCGCCAGGAACTTCAGACTGAGCAGCTCCAACGACTGGCCCATGAGCTCCCCCTCCCCCAGCTTCGGGTCCCCTACCTGTTCACCGAGGCCATCGGGCCGGCGGAGCTCGACGTGCTCAGCAGGGCCCTGGCCACAGGGGTCGCGGCCCTGCACGTCCCCGCCCCGGTTGCACCGTGACCGAGGGTCCTTCGTCCACCCGGGGTGCGGCCGGCCCGCCGGCCACCATCGACCAGGTGGTCCGGGAGCAGTCGATCGTCATCTGCTGCGGCTCGGGAGGGGTGGGGAAGACCACCACGGCGGCCTCCTTTGCCCTGCAGGCCGCCCGCCTTGGCCGCCGGGCCTGCGTGGTCACCATCGACCCGGCACGGCGCCTGGCCAACTCGCTGGGTCTCGACGCCCTCACCAACCAGCCCACCCGGATCGAGGGGCCCTGGCCAGGCGAGCTCCACGCCCTCATGCTCGATCCAAAAGGGACCTTCGACGACCTGATCCAGCGTTACTCGGACTCCACCGAACAGGCCGAGGACATCAAGGTCAACCGGATCTACAAGAACCTCACCGGGACCCTCTCGGGCACTCAGGAGTACATGGCCATGGAAAAGCTCTACGAGCTGGTGGAGGAGGGTGGATTCGACCTGGTGGTGGTGGACACCCCGCCGACCCGAAACGCCCTCGACTTCCTGGACGCGCCGCGGCGCTTGACCCACTTCCTTGAGAACCGGTTGTTCCAGGCGCTCATGAAACCGACCCGGGCCGGTCTGAAGCTCATGGGCGTGGCCGCCCAAGCGCTCCTCCGCACGATCGCCAAGGTGGCCGGGGCCGACATCGTCCGCGACGCCGTGGCATTCTTCCAGGCCTTCGAAGGCATGGAGGAGGGCTTCCGCACTCGGGCAGCGAGGGTGCGCGAGCTTCTGGTCCAGGACGGCACCTCGTTCGTGTTGGTCGCGTCACCCCGGTCCGACTCGGTGGACGAGGCCGTGCATTTCGCCGGGAAGCTGGCCGAATCGGGGATGTCCGTCTCTGCCCTCGTGGTGAACCGCGTCCAACCCAGGTTCGCCGACGACGCCCAGCTGGAGTCGGTGCGCCATCAGGTCGGGCCGGCGAGCGGCACGGTGCTCGACGAGCTCATCGACAATCTCAGCGGCTACACCACCGCCTCCGATCGCGAGGAGCAGGCCTTCGCCGACCTGGTGGCCCAGGTGACCCCGGCGCCGGTCTACCGGGTGCCCCTGCTCAATACCGACGTGCACGACCTCGACGGGCTTGCGACCATCGCCGACCTCCTGTTCGCCCCGGGGAGCCGCGAGGCGACAGGCACGTCGGCCCCAGTGGGCACTCCTTCCGGGGAGCGCTAACCTGTGCAGGTGCGCACCATTCTCGTGGCCAGCGACGCTCCGTCGGTCCGGGCCGAGGTGGGTGCCATCGCGGGCAGGCCGGACGTCACCATCAAGGAGGCCCGGTCAGGACCTGCGGTGATGGCCGAGGTAGCCGAGTCCCTGCCGGACCTCGTGGTGGTGGACCTCCAGATGGGCAACATGGGCGGCATGGCCGTCTGCCTCGAGCTACGGCTTGAGGCATCGTACGGGAAGCTCGGCCACGTGCCGGTGCTGATGTTGCTCGACCGGCGACCGGACGTCTTCCTGGCCCGGCGGTCCGGTGCCGAGGGTTGGGTAGTCAAGCCGCTCGACCCAATCCGCTTGCGTCGAGCGGTGACCTCACTGCTCGACGGGGGCACGTACTACGACGAGTCCTACCAGCCTCTCTCTGTGGTATCAACGCCCGTATCCGCCGGCGCCTGACGGCTCCGCTCCAACAGACAGCGTCACACCGTGTCCGTGTTCCGACGCCACGAAGACGATCCGCCGCCATCGGGCCGGGAGGCCCGAGCCCGACGCCGCGGCGCGGAGGCCAGGACGGACAGCGGCGCGGACGCCCAGGAACAGTTCATCATCGATGCCCTCCACGACCTCCACGACACCGTCGTCCGGGAGGTGATGACCCCGAGAGTCGACGTGGTGGCCCTGTCCATTCCGCTGACCGTGGACGCGGTTACCCAGGTAGTGCGGGAGTCGGGGCACAGCTGCTTCCCGGTCTACGGCGACAATCTCGACGACCTGATCGGGGTGCTGTTCGTCAATGACCTGTTCCGCGCCGGCTGGCAGGTAACCGGAGCCAGGGACGGCACGGCGGGAACGCCCTCGGACACCGGTGAAGAGGTGACACCTTCCCTCGCACCCGACCCCATCGATATCTCCCGCCGGCTCCGGCAACCGTTCCTCGTCCCCGAATCCCATCTGGTGCTTGAGGTGCTCGCCGAGATGCGCCGACAACGGCGCGCCTTCGCGGTGGTGGTGGACGAGCACGGGGGGGTTGAGGGGGTGCTGACCGTGAAGGACCTGCTCGGTGCGCTGGTGGGTGATCTCCCCGACGAGTTCGATCCTGACGACGAACCCGATGTCGTGCGGGTGGACGGGAGCCGATGGTTGGCCGATGGGCGGATGAGCGTCGATGATGTGCGAGACCGCCTGGACATCAATCTCCCCGAAGGTGAGTACGTCACCCTGGGAGGCTTCTTGTTCGACGGCTTCGGCCACATCCCGGCCGAAGGAGAGTCTCTCGACGTCGACGGATGGGAGCTCCTGGTCACCGAGATGGACAAGCGCCGGATCGCCAAGGTGGTGGCCAAGCGCCTCGACCCTCCGGCGGCGGCCCCTGACCCGGCAGAACCGGCCCAGGGCGTGGGAACCCAGCCCACCTCCGTCGGGTAGCATCTCCCACGTCCAGGACTGGTCAAATGGCTGATCCTGATCGACGGGCTGTGGCGCAGCTTGGTTAGCGCGCTGCGTTCGGGACGCAGAGGTCCCCGGTTCAAATCCGGGCAGCCCGACCACTGAAGGTACAGATCAGAGCTATCTGCGTCTGACGGACCGGGGGCAGCCCTCGACTTTCCCGCCTTGCCGTATCCGGGGTGCACGAACTCACCCGCAGGGGACAGGACGACGGGACGGCCAACGTTCTCATCACCGAGTTCAGGGGCGCTTACAACAAGCTCGGGGCCACGTCGACTCGGCGATGCCGAATGGACTACGTCGGCGGGCATTCGGCGCCGGTGTCGTCGAACGCGGTGTCCTCACAGAGGTCGGTGAGATTGAACCTCATCGCTCTGCTGGCGTCGTCGTAGGTGGGCCAGCCCGGATCTCCGTGGGCTGGAAAGTCGAGCCAGGTCTATTGATCTCGTGGGTGTGCGCGCCGGGTGCGGCGTCGCCGATGAGGTCGCGGCATGCCTGGGTGGTGGCGAAGGCGAAGGGGACGTCAAAGCCGTGTGCGACTTGTGCCGTGGCGATCGCCATGCGAAATCGCAGATGTAGGTGGGGCCGGGTGAGGGCTCGTCGCGGACGACCACCGAACCGTCAACTCCGGTACATACACCTGCGACGTGAGATGGACTCTGGAGTATCTAGGGGGACAGGCCGGTGGTTCGGCAGAGTGAGGTTCCGTCCGGGCCATGATGGTGGCATCTCTCGGCGCCGGCCCAGCCAACGGCGGCGAGGACGACTCAGTCGCGAACAAGTTTCAGTGCAAGCCTGGGAACTACGAAGGATGCCAGAAAAATCGGCAAGAACCTCTTTCCAGTGCACCGGAAGGCGACGATATCGCCCTCGGTGGCGTCGAAGGTTTCAGTGCTGCTCGATTTGCGGCCATCACGGAGCTGCAGGGCATGACGCCCAGGCTCGATTGGTATCTCGGTTGTTTCGTTCATGTCGACAGACCCCATCCGCTTGCCGTCGACGATGACCTCGTAAGGGCCTCGACGGACCTCCGCTCCGATTGCCTTATGCGTCAACTTGAGAGTTGCCGACATCGTCCGCCTCCTGTCTCTAGTCAGCCGATCTACTTTGGCCTGTTCCAGTCTGGCTTCCCCAAGACAGGGCGTCCCGACGTGCCTGTGAGCTGCGGTGGTCGATAGCCGGTCACGCTGGCCGCTTGAAGAAGAGAGCTTCTGAGGGTGCTCCGGCTCGTCGGATTCGGAGCCCTGCAGTTGGACAGGTGTCCAACTGACGTTATGGACACTTGTCCAACTCTTCTTCTAGGATGCGCGGGTGACCAATTTGGACGCGACGGGTCGGCCTTGACCTCGGGGTTGGCCGCACTCAGTCGCGACGAACTGGCCCGCTTGGCTCCCGAGTACCTGCTGGCCGGCCATCTGATCGACCGGGCCGGCATGCCCCACCTGATCGGCGCCTTCGGGCGCGAGGTGATGCGGGACATCGCCATCGAGGAGTGGATGGGAGCCAGCCCCGTCTACACCCGACGCATGCAACGGGCCCTCGGCTTCGAAGGCGACTCGGTCGAGACCATCTTCAAGGGAATGCAGATCGACGTGGGGGCGCCGCCCCAGTTCATGGACTTCCGCTACTCGGTCACCGACCACGACAATGGCGAGTTCTGGCTCGACCACTGCGGGGCCCTGATGGATGTCGAACCACTGGGGCCCGACTACGTCACGGCCATGTGCCACGACATCGAGGACCCCACCTTCGAGGCCACCGCCACCGCCACCAACCCACGTGCACAGGTGCGTCCCGTCCACCGTCCACCACGGGTGCCGGCGGATCGCACACCACACTGCCGCTGGACGGTCTCCATCGCCGAAGACCACCCGATCCTGCCGGTGCCGATGGAGGCCGAGGCCATGGCTGTCACCAGAGCCGCCACACTCGACCTGACGCCCATCGACCCCGACGAGCCCGGCAACCACGACTATCGCGGTCCCCTCGTGGCCGACCTCCGCTTCTCCGACTGGTCGGCCTCCGCCCTCCGGCGGATCGTCGACGAGGTTTGCCTGCAGGGCCACCTCTTGGCCCTCTCCTTTCTCGCCGCCACCACCACTCGGGCCGGGAGCGTCGATGCGGCGATCGAACTGGGGCGCCGGCAGTTCACCGGTGTGGCTGGTGTGGCCGCGGACCGTTTCCGGGATGCACTAGGACTTCCTTCGACCCTGGAGGGTGCCGCCCGGCTCCTCGCCGTGCATCCGGCGCTGCAACCGCACGCCTACGTGGGCTGCGAGGTCGAGTGCGATGATCAGCTCGTGCTGCGCCTCGGCCGGGACACCCCAGCCGCCGAGGACGGCGCTTGGCCCTCCATGTTGGACGCCAATCACCTCGAACCGCTCGATGCCATCGTCCGGTCGGTCGACGCTCGGCTCGGGTGCCATGCCGTTTCGGACGACGGGGTCGAACTTGTGATCGAGGTGGTCCGCTCCAACTCGGAGTCCCCCGTTTCCGACGAGGTCACCCTAACCCGGTTCAGCACCGGTGCCACCCACCGGTTCGAGGATCGAGGGACACCGGTGGTGATCCAGCCAAGCCGTTCAGCCCATCGCTGAGCTCGGCCCGGACGTGCGTTGGTGTCGGCCCGAAGTCGCCTCGCCGGCCATCACCCTGAGCCGACGGGTCGGAGGTCAGGAGCGGGACGACTCCCGTGGTGACGCGGAGATGGCCTCGAGCAGTGACCAGCGACCTACCAGTCGGTCCAGTTCCTTATAGGCGACGACGATCTCATTGGTGACCTGAGCGATACCGGAGAGCGCGATATCGAGGTGCTCGCCCGGTGTCATCGTGTCGCCTTCGATCGGGCCAAAGTGGGCTTCGGTCATACAGAGGAACGGTACCGGTCGATCGTCGGGTAGTGGCGGATGAGGGTGTGACCGGGCCGGCATGCCAGCCCGCCGCCCAGCCCGTCCGGCGTGACAGCAGGGGGTGCGCAACCCCCCTTACGCAACCGCGGTGGACAAAGGGCTCAAGGTCCCCCGCGAGACGGCCGAAGAGTCTCTGGTGACACCCGTTGTCAAAGGCCGAAGGCCCCACCGAACGTCGTACCTCAACACCCTGGCCGCCGTGGGCGCGGCTGTGCTGACGGTGTTCTGCACCACGGTGGCCATCGCCGTACTCGTCCTCCATATCGACATCCGACCGGTGCTCACTGGAAGCATGGTCCCCACCTACGGGCCGGGTGCGATCCTCGTGACCAGGCCGGTGGCCACCCAAGACCTCCGCAAGGGCATGATCATCCTCTTCGTGCCTCCGGGGCAGCACGTGGAGTTCGCCCACCGCATCGCGTCGGTGACGGGTGGCCCCGGTGGTCCGATCATCACCACCAAGGGTGACCACAACACGGATCCCGACCCCTGGCATGCCCGGATCACCTCGAGCACGGTGCCGCAGGTGGTGGCCACGGTGCCCTGGGTCGGCCGCCTGATGGTCGGTCTACGTGGTCCGGTCCAGCTGGTGCTGATCGTCGTCGGGGGCCTGGTCGTCGCCGTGAGCGGGACACGGTCCATCCTGCGCAGGAACCGCGCACCGGGACCGGCCGCCGCCTGATCGCTTCACCCGCAGTACCCATCCATTCACCGAGAGAAATGAGTAGGTCGTGAGTCAGCACCGTCACACCCGAACCAAGAAGTCCAAGAACGTGAAGACCCTGTTGGCCGGCCTGTTCGCCGCATCCGTCGGCCTGTTGACCACGGCGGGTGTCTACGCCGCGTTGTCCGGGGTGGCCACGGGATCCGAGGCCGTGAGCACCGGGACCCTGAACCTGACCCTCAGTCCCGACGTCGGCGTCGGATTCAGCAACTTCGTCAACAAGATGGCCCCGGGCGACACCAACAACGTCTACGTCAACCTCAACAACACCGGCACCCTGGCCTCGGCCGCCGGGATGACCCTGTGGGTGGCCGGCACCCCGGTGAATGCGCTCACCGACGGTGCCGCCGCCGGTGAGGGGCTGACCGTGGCGGCGACTCAATGCTCGGTGGCGTGGACGCTGGCCACCGGGGTGTGCTCGGGCACCACCACCACCCTGCTGGCCTCGACCCCGGTCAGTGCCATGAACACCTCGGGCACCGCAGTGATCCTGTCCGGGATCCCCTCGCTGATCGCCTCAACCGGCAAGGTGGCCCACGTGCAGGTCAGCCTGGGTCTGGTCGGCAACGAAACATCGACCAACGGCGTGGCCCCCACGCCGACCATCCAGGGCCTGTCCACCACGCTCGCCTACACCTTCACCGAGCAGCAGCGGACCGGCGTCGCCACCAACCAGTAGTCGACCAGGCCAGTCGACCATGCAGTTCCCCAGCAGTAGGGCAGGCAGGGCGGTCGCCACGGCGACCGCCCTGCTGCTCGTGGGGTTAGCTGCACCCTCTGGGGCCGGCGCCGCGGCCAACAACGGGCAGGCCACGGGGACCGAGTCAGTGGTCAGCGGAACGTGGTCGGCAACGGCAGCAGCGCCCTCACTGACCTTCACCAGTGACGTCAGCCAGACCTCCACCATCACCAACACCGGGACCATCGCCCTCTCGGCGATCAGCTACACGGTCACCATCTCCAACCCGATCAGCGGATCACCCACCTTCAGGGTCTTCGCCTGCCCGGTGGCTTGGGTATCGGGCAAGTGCGGGGGGGGAAGGGGTACCCGGGCCGGCGGCAAGCTGGCCAAGGACAGCACGACCACGGTGACCTCCTCGGTGATCCCCGCGCTCGGCGGATCGGTGTACCTCCAGGTCGAACCGACCCGTGTGATCTCGCCGGTCACGGTCACGCTGGCGCCGACCATCACATCGCCCATCCAGCTGCGAGCTGCAGTCAGTTCCCACCAGTAGCGGCCCAGAGCAGGAGCCCGGGCGCTATCGGGCCTCGGCGGCTGATCGAATCTTCTTGCAGGACATCCCCAACGCCTTCAGCGCTGCACCCACCGCCGTGGCGGGCACCGTCACCTCGACGGGGGCCATCCAGGACGACGTCCCGTCCGGCGTGGTGAGATGGAGGGTCTGATCGGACCCCACGCCGAGCTCAACCTCGCCGATCCGGGCCCTGGTATTGCCGTCGAGAAGCATCCGGCAGCAGAGCCCGCGCAGCTCGACCTGGAGCTCCTGGCGGTCACGACTGAACAGCTCTAGCCCGTCATCGACCAGCGCCCGAGTCGGGTCGGTTCCCGTCGGCGGGTGCAGTACGGCGACGGCGGCGTTATCCAGTCGATCGGCGCGTTTGCTCGGGGCGAGGCCGGTTGACACACCGAGGGCCAACTGGGCCAGCTGACGCGTGACCCGCTCGATCTCGTCGGCCCCCTCCTCGGCGGCGTCCAGTTCGACCGCGATGATCGACGGCAGGTCGACGGCTCGCTCCGGACCGGCGGTCAGGGCGTCCACCCGTTCCGACAACGCCAACACGTCGCGCAGGTCCCGTTCCAGGCGCTCGAGCAGCTGGGGCAGCCCCGGGGCTGGAATGGGGTCCTCACCGGCCCGGAGCCGCAGGTCCTCGACCTCGGCGGCAAGACCCCTGCCCAGGAGCCACGCTCGGGACGCCCGAAGGCCCGCCGCATTCGCTCTGTTTCCGACATCTGTCATGACTTGCCCCTGCTCCCGATGCCCATCGGGCCACCCAACCGTGTCCCAAGTATCCCGTCTGCTGGACTTTTGGACTAGGCGTATGCCCGTATGGTCGGCGCGCGAACACGGAGAGTGAGATCAACGGAGGAAGTCGCTCACCCCCAATCTCACGCAGCGTGAACCATCGGATGCGGCCCGGACGGCGATGACGTGGGCGTCTGCTCCGGACCCGACCGTCGTGACGATGGCGTCCGAGCGCTGTCACCGACGGGGCCGGTTGACCGTGGCAAGGTAGCCGGGTGACGTACGACCAAGTGATCTCCGACGTGGTGCAGGTCGTCGAGGGCATCGGCGCCGCCATCATGATCGCGGGAGGTGCCTGTGCCTTCGCTGACTACCTGCTGTCGATGGTGCGGCAGGATGGTCGGGGCGATGCGTATCGGAAGCTGCGCCGGCGGTTGGGCCAGGCCATCCTCCTCGGACTGGAGGTACTGATCGTGGGCGACATCGTGCGCACCATCATCGTCAGTCCAACCGTCGACAGCGTCGCCGTCCTGGGGATGGTCGTGGTCATCAGGATCGTGCTCAGCTTCTCGCTCGAGGTCGAGATCGACGGCGTCTGGCCATGGAACCTCTGGCGCCTCGGCCCGGGCAGGCGCGAACCCGAGGCGCCGAAGCCCTAGGGTCGCACCGGACGGCACGCGGAGACCACCTCGGCGCATTCCCGGAGCGCTCAGCGTCGCTCCTCCCGGACCACCCTGATGCGGTGCCAGAACAGGACGGCCACGGCCAGGACCACCAGGACGGCGGCCACGTACCCGGCGTAGCTGAAGGCCTTCAGCACGTGGTTGTAGCTGGCCCCGAGGGAGTAGCCCAGGCTGGTCAGGGCGGTGCACCAGACAGCACAGCCGATGACGGTGAACACCAGGAACTTGGTGATGGCCATCTCGCCCAGCCCGGCGGCGAAGGAGACGAAGGACCGGAGCAGGGGGATGAACCGGCCGAACAGGACCACCGGCTCGCCCCGCCGGGCGAACCAGGCCTCGGCCCGGTCCAGGTCCTTGTGGGTGAGCAGGACGTACTTGCCCACCTTGTCGACCAGGGGGCGGCCCCCGAAGTAGCCGATGAGGTAGCCGGCCAGGGAGCCCAGCACCTCGGCCAGGGTGGCGACCACGATGACGACCACCAGGTTCAGGTGGTGGGGCTCGTTGGGGATCTGCCCGCTGGCCAGCACCCCCCCGTAGATGATGGCCACCTCGGCCCCGACGGGCAGGCCCATCGACGAGACGAAGCTGAGCACGAAGACGGCCAGGTAGCCCCAGGATTCGAGAAAATGCTCCATAAGAGCGCGCGCCATTAGGCGATAGCCAGTGACCCCCACCGTTTTGCCCACTTGACGAGCTTGACGGTGATGATCAGGGCCACAGCCAGGGCGAACTGGGCCAGGCGGTGGGCGGTGAACCTGTCGGTGTTCCTTCTCATCTGTCCGAAGTTGCTCAGCCAAGAGTTGGTCCGCTCGACCGGCCATCGAAGTCCCATGGGCTGGCGCTTGGAGCCGGTAGCTGACCCCCGTTTGCGCTTCTTGGCGATCATGGCATCGGTGATTCCTCGTTCGACGAGGCGGGTGCGGGTGAGTTCGGAGTCGTAGCCACGGTCGAGCCAGAGGGTCTCGACGTCATCGAGCAGACCGCGTTCCTTGACGTCGTCCAGAGTCGGGGCCAACAGGATTGAGTCGTTGCGGTTGGCCCCTTCGGTGACCCAGCCGATCGGCACCCCGTTGGCGTCGGTGGCCACCGACCACTTCCATCCTGTCTTGCCCCGGTCGGTCGGATTCGGTCCCGTCCCTTCGCCGCCCATGGGTGCCTTGTGCAGCGACCCGTCGACCGAGACTTCGGAGAGATCGAGGCCGATCACCTTGTCAAAGGCGTTGATTGCCTCTTCGACCAGGTGCTGGAACGCACCGGCGGCCACCCACTCGTCACGGCGCCGCCGCAGGGTGGTCTCACCGCCCTTGCCCAGCCTTTCGGCCACGTCCCAGGAGCATCCGGTGACAAGGCGGAACAAGATGGCCTCGAAGCAGTCGCGGTCCGAGATCCGTGGTCGATGACAGCCGAGAGGGTGGTCGGTGTGACCGCGTTTGGGCAGGTAGGCGGCGAAAGACTGCCAGATGGCGTCGACGACGACAGGATTGAGTGCAAGCATGGGACCTCCACTGGTTCGTTGGTGTTGGGACTCAGCCGGATCATGTCCGGTCCGACACAACGACCGGTGGACCTTTCTCCCTGGTCAACGGTGGTCCACCCCCGGGGCAGGTCCGGCCGTGACAATGGCCTCCAACAGGAGGTGGTCATGGCCAAGATCAGACGGAACGGACCCTGTCCGTGCGGAAGCGGTTCCAAGGCCAAGCGCTGCTGCTACGGGAACGACGACGCCATAGAGATCCACCATCTCCCTGCAGAGCTCTGCGAAGGGGTGATCCCGGACTTGAAGAGCATCGACAGGGACGAGTTCCGGGCCCTCTTCGACCAGCTGCTCTATCTCCCCGAGATCGACACGTCACTCCAGCTGCACCTCGGCATCCTCACCCCGGACATGGACCGTGCCATCCGCGCTCTTCAAGACGATGACGTCGACACATTCGACGAGGTGCTGGACGAAGTGGTGGCTGACATCGACTCGCCCGGTCGTCGCGTCGAACTTGCTCAGGCCGTGATCGCTCTGCGAGATCGGGGACGCATCCCTCCGGACCTCGCCGCGGCCGCCGTCCTGGAACTGGATGGACGAGTGTCTACGTTGTTGCTCTCCTCAGTGGCCGAGTCGCTCGCCGTCCTTGCTGGGGACCGGCGTTCGCCCGCCGGAATCCTTGTGGCCACGCGGTAGTCGCAAAAGTCGGTCAGCTGCC
>CAWIFR010000001.1:0-547170 GCA_963835465.1 uncultured Acidimicrobiaceae bacterium | reverse complement strand
GTCCGAGGAGCTGGTGGCCGATGCCCCGACCCTCGGGGGGACCGATGGGCCCGCCACCACCGACGGCCCACTCGAAGCCGGAGCCTGATGACACCGGGGGAGCCGCGGTCCCGATCGGGGTCCGTGGCCTCCCGGCGTCGCCGTAGACTGGAGCCCGACGGCACCCCGATAGCCCGGGGCCGCGCTTGCCCGCCAGGCACGGATGCCGTAGCATTGCCCTCTTGCGGCTGCGCGCCGAACGGCTTGCCCTGCCCGCCCGCAGCCCATCTGCAGCATCCCCGAGCAGTGCGTCAGCACGCCCGGGTCAGTCCTGAAGTATCCCCGCAGTTCACAACGTAGAGGTAACGCGTGCCCACGATCTCCCAGCTGGTCCGCAAGGGCCGGGCCACCAAGACGACCAAGTCCAAGACCCCGGCCCTGCGGGGAGCGCCCCAGCGCCGGGGCGTGTGCACCCGCGTCCACACCAACACCCCGAAGAAGCCGAACTCGGCCCTCCGCAAGGTGGCCCGTGTGCGGCTGACCAGCGGGCTCGAGGTCACCGCCTACATCCCCGGCGAGGGCCACAACCTCCAGGAGCACTCCATCGTCCTGGTCCGCGGCGGTCGGGTGAAGGACCTCCCGGGCGTCCGTTACAAGGTGATCCGCGGCACGCTGGACGCATCCGGCGTCCGCGAGCGGAACCAGGCCCGTAGCCGCTACGGCGCCAAGAAGGAGTCCTGAGGATGCCCCGCAAAGGTCCTGCCGTCCGTCGTGAGCTGATGCCCGACCCCGTCTACCACTCGGTGCTGGTCACCCAGGTGGTCAACCGGGTGCTGAGCCGGGGCAAGCGCACCCTGGCCGAGCGCATCGTCTACGACGCCCTGGCCGACGTGGCCGAGAAGTCGGGCAACGATCCGGTGGCCGTCCTCAAGAAGGCGGTGGAGAACACCCGCCCCGAGCTGGAGGTCCGCAGCCGCCGCGTCGGTGGCGCCACCTACCAGGTGCCCGTCGAGGTGCGTCCCCGCCGGGCCACCACGCTGTCCATCCGCTGGCTGGTCGGCTACTCCCAGCAGCGGCGGGAGAAGACGATGGCCGAGCGGCTGTCCAACGAGATCCTCGATGCGGCCAACGGCATCGGCGCCGCCGCCAAGCGCCGCGAGGACCTGCACAAGATGGCCGAGTCCAACAAGGCCTTCGCCCACTACCGCTGGTAGCGGATCGGCCTCACCGGCCGCATCCCCGCCCTACCGGCACGACCTACGAGAACACCCGAGAGCTGATCAACCATGGCTGAAGCGAGCACCCGCCACCACCCCCTGGCCAAGACCCGGAACATCGGGATCATGGCCCACATCGACGCGGGCAAGACCACCACCACCGAGCGGATCCTCTACTACACCGGCAAGAACTACAAGATCGGCGAGGTCCACGAGGGCGCCGCCACCATGGACTGGATGCCCCAGGAGCAGGAGCGGGGCATCACCATCACCTCGGCCGCCACCACCTGCATGTGGCGGGACACGGTGATCAACATCATCGACACCCCCGGCCACGTCGACTTCACCGTCGAGGTGGAGCGCTCCCTGCGGGTGCTCGACGGCGCCGTGGCCGTCTTCGACGCCGTCGCCGGCGTCGAGCCCCAGACCGAGACGGTCTGGCGCCAGGCCGACAAGTACGCCGTCCCCCGCATCTGCTTCGTCAACAAGATGGACCGCATCGGCGCCGACTTCGACCAGTGCGTGGACATGATCAAGGACCGCCTCGACGCCACGGTCGCCGTCATGCAGCTCCCCATCGGCGCCGAGGGCGGCTTCCGGGGCGTGGTCGACCTGGTCCACATGCGGGCCCTGGTCTGGGACGACGGCATGGGCGAGGAGTGGACCGAGGAGGACGATCCCGGCCGACCTGAAGGACGCCGCCGAGGAGGCCCACCACCAGCTCATCGACGTGGTCTCCAACCACGACGACACCATCATGGAGAAGTACCTCGGCGACGAGGAGATCACCCCCGACGACCTGCGCCGGGCCATCCGCACGGTCACCCTGGGCAGCCACGCCGTCCCCGTCCTGTGCGGCTCGGCCTTCAAGAACAAGGGCGTCCAGCCCATGCTCGACGCCGTGGTCGACTACCTGCCCAGCCCCCTCGACATCCCGCCCACCATGGGCACCGTCCCCCGCAAGGAGGGCGTGACCGTCGAGCGCCCGCCCGACGACACCGCGCCGTTCGCCGCCCTGGCCTTCAAGATCATGACCGACCCCTACGTGGGCAAGCTCACCTACCTCCGGGTCTACTCGGGCACCCTGACCAAGGGCTCGGGCGTCCTCAACTCCACCAAGGACCGCAAGGAGCGGATCGGCCGCATCCTCCAGATGCACGCCAACTCCCGCGAGGACCTCGACGTCACCTACGCCGGCGACATCGTGGCCGCGGTCGGCCTCAAGCAGACCACCACCGGCGACACCCTGTGCGACCCCGACGACCCGGTCATCCTGGAGTCGCTCGACCTTCCCCGAGCCGGTCATCCACGTGGCCGTCGAGCCCAAGACCAAGGCCGACCAGGACAAGCTGTCCCGGGCCCTGTTCTCCCTCTCCGAGGAGGACCCGACCTTCCGGGTCCAGTCCGACGAGGAGACCGGCCAGACGGTCATCTCGGGCATGGGCGAGCTGCACCTCGAGGTCCTGGTGGACCGGATGATGCGGGAGTTCAGCGTGGACGCCAACGTGGGCAAGCCCCAGGTGGCCTACCGCGAGACCGTGCGCAAGAAGGTCGAGAAGGTCGAGCTCCGCTACGTCCGCCAGACCGGCGGCAAGGGCCAGTACGGCCACGTGGTGATCACCCTGGAGCCCACCGGACCCGGCGGGGGCTACGAGTTCGTGGACAAGATCACCGGCGGGGTCATCCCGAAGGAGTACATCCCCTCGGTCAACCAGGGCATCCAGGAGTCGATCACCTCCGGCGTCCTGGCCGGCTACCCCACCGTGGACATCAAGGTGACCCTGACCTACGGCTCCTACCACGACGTGGACTCCTCCGAGATGGCCTTCAAGATCGCCGGCTCGATGGCCATCAAGAAGGCCGCCAACCTGGCCGATCCCGTGCTCCTCGAGCCGGTGATGGCGGTCGAGGTCACCACCCCCGAGGACTACATGGGCGACGTGATCGGCGACCTGTCGTCCCGGCGGGGCAAGGTCGAGGGCATGGAGCAGCGGGGCAACAGCCACATCGTCCGGGCACAGGTACCGCTGAGCGACATGTTCGGCTACGCTACTGACCTGCGCTCGCGGACCCAGGGACGGGCCACGTACTCGATGCAGTTCCACGCGTACAACGAGGTTCCTGAGTCGATCGCCAAGGAGATCATCGCCAAGGCGCGCGGAGAGTAGGTAGCCGCCAGGCGCAGGATCCGCCAGACCGCCCTCGCCGCACGCGGGAGCAGTGTGCAGGACCCGAAACAGCAGCACCAGCAGTAGACAGTACCAGCAGCACCGCAGCACCACCGATACACGAGGAATGACGACAGGCAACCGCCTGCGTCGTGGCGGGCCCGAGGGGGTACCGTCCGAGATCAGGGAGCATTACCCCAGCCATGGCCAAGCAGAAGTTCGAGCGCACGAAGCCCCACGTCAACGTGGGAACGATGGGACACATCGACCACGGTAAGACCACGCTCACCGCGGCCATCACCAAGGTCCTGCACGACGCCGACCCGACCACCAACTTCACGCCGTTCGACCAGATCGACAAGGCGCCAGAAGAGAAGCAGCGTGGCATCACCATCTCCATCGCCCACGTGGAGTACGAGACGCCCAACCGGCACTACGCCCACGTCGACATGCCGGGACACGCCGACTACATCAAGAACATGATCACCGGTGCCGCCCAGGTGGACGGGGCCATCCTGGTGGTGTCGGCCGCCGACGGCCCCATGCCCCAGACCCGTGAGCACGTGCTGCTGGCCCGCCAGGTGGGCGTGCCCTACATCGTGGTCGCCCTCAACAAGGCCGACACCGTGGACGACGAGGAGCTGCTCGACCTGGTCGAGCTCGAGGTGCGCGAGCTGCTCAACGAGTACGAGTTCCCCGGCGACGACACCCCGATCGTGCGGGTCAGCGCCCTGAAGGCCCTGGAGGGCGACCCCGAGTGGACCGCCAAGATCCTGGAGCTGATGGAGGCGGTCGACTCGTACATCCCCGAGCCCGAGCGTGACGTCGAGAAGCCCTTCCTGATGTCCATCGAGGACGTCATGTCCATCACCGGCCGCGGCACCGTGGTGACCGGCAAGGTGGAGCAGGGCATCGTCAAGGTCGGCGAGGAAGTCGAGATCGTCGGCCTGCGCGACACGCAGAAGACCACGGTCACCGGCATCGAGATGTTCCGCAAGCTGCTCGACGAGGGTCGGGCCGGCGACAACATCGGCGCCCTGCTGCGTGGGACGAAGAAGGAGGAGGTGGAGCGGGGCCAGGTGCTGTGCAAGCCCGGCTCGATCACCCCCCACACCAAGTTCGAGGCCACCGTCTACGTGCTGAACAAGGACGAGGGTGGCCGCCACAAGCCGTTCTTCACCAACTACCGGCCGCAGTTCTACTTCCGGACCACCGACGTGACCGGGACCATCGCCCTGCCCGAGGGCACCGAGATGGTCATGCCCGGCGACAACACCGACATGACGGTGGAGCTGGGCAAGCCCATCGCCATGGACGAGGGCCTGCGGTTCGCCATCCGTGAGGGTGGCCGCACCGTGGCCTCCGGCCGGGTCACCAAGATCCTCGAGTAGTCGAGCCCGAGCGAACCCAACGAGAGGACGCCGTACCCATGGCCGCAGAGGGCCCCCGACAGAAGATCAGGATCCGCCTCAAGGCCTACGACCACGAGATCCTCGACCAATCCACCGAGAAGATCGTCCAGACGGTGCTCCGGACCCAGGCCAAGGTGCTGGGCCCGGTCCCGCTGCCCACCGAGAAGCACCGCTACACGGTGATCCGGTCGCCCCACAAGTACAAGGACAGCCGGGAGCACTTCGAGATGCGGGTGCACAAGCGCCTGGTGGACATCGTCGAGCACACCCCGAAGACGGTGGACTCGCTGCAGCGCCTCGACCTCCCGGCCGGGGTGGACATCGAGATCAAGATCCAGACCGTCTAGGCCTGGCAGGACCACCGCCCGCCACCGGGGCGCGACGGACTCCATTTCGGTCCGTCCCGACCTCGTTGAACGCCCGGCGGGGATGGTATACAGTAATCAGTCGGCCCGATTTCGGGTCCAACCATGTGAGTAGGACGTGTTCGAGCGCCCGCCGGAAGTGGCGGGGACCTCGGACCAGACCAGGCGAGCGCTCCGCTCGGGTTCTCCGAGCGGAGCGTCTGCGTGCAAGCCGATGCGGCGTCGACGCCTCGGCGGTGCCGGCAGAGCACGGGTGAACAAGCAGTTGTCGCGAGCAGCAGTCTGTCAAGCAGCAGTGCCGCAGTACCCGATCGACACCGGCCGGTGTCGACCAGAGCGAAGAGTCGAGACGGAGAAGCTCCAGTGGCCACCAAGGCGATCGTGGGCGAAAAAGTGGGAATGACCCAGATCTGGGACGACCAGCACCGGGCGATACCGGTGACGGTGGTGCGCGTGGCGCCGGTCCGGGTCGTGCAGGTCAAGACCCCGGAGCGTGAGGGCTATTCCGCCCTCCAGGTGACCTGGGGCCATCGCCGGTCCTCGGACCCTGACCAAGCCCGAGCAGGGCCACTTCGACAAGGCCGGGGTCGATCCCGGCCGGCGTCTGGTCGAGCTCCGCCTCGACGATGCCTCCGACTACGAGGTCGGTCAGCAGCTCACCGCCGATCTCCTGCAGGCCGGCGAGCTGGTGGACGCCATCGCCGTCTCGAAGGGGAAGGGATTCGCCGGCGCCATGAAGCGGCACAACTTCAAGGGCCAGGGCGCCTCCCACGGCAACCACAAGAAGCACCGCTCCCCGGGCTCGATCGGAGCCTGCGCCACGCCCGCGCCGGGTGTTCAAGGGCACCCGCATGGCCGGCCGGATGGGCGGGCAGCAGGTGACCACGCTCAATCTGGAGATCGTCCAGGCCGACCCCGAGCGAGAGTTGATCCTGGTCAAAGGGGCGGTGCCCGGACCCCGGGGCGGCATCGTGGTCCTGCGGGACGCGGTGAAGGCTCCGCTGGTCAAGGGAGGGAAGGCCTGATGAGCAGCGCCCAGACCACCATCGACCTCGAGACGGCGTCCCCCTCGGAGATCCGCCGCTTCCTCCGTCCCGCCCCCCAGCAGCGGACCGTGACCCGTCGCTCCATCGACGGCACCGAGCTCGGGCCGGTGGACCTCGATCCCTCGCTGTTCGGCATCGAGCCCAACCTGGCCGTGCTCCACCAGGTGGTGACGGCCCAGCTGGCCGCCGCCCGGTCGGGCACCCAGTCCACCAAGACCCGGGCCGAGGTCCGGGGGGGCGGAACCAAGCCCTTCCGTCAGAAGGGGACCGGCCGGGCCCGTGCCGGGTCGTCCCGCTCGCCGATCTGGGTGGGTGGTGGGGTGGCCCTCGGGCCCAAGCCCCGCTCCTACGCCCAGAAGACCCCCAAGAAGATGATCCGGCTGGCCCTGCGCTCGGCCCTGTCGGATCGGGCGGCCCAGGGCCGGGTGGCCGTGGTCGACGCCTGGACCTTCGAGGTCCCGAGCACCAAGGCGGCCCTGGCCGCCCTGGCCGCCCTGGGCACCTCGGGCCGGGTGCTGGTGGTGCTGGGCGACGAGGACGGTTACGCCGACCGCTCGTTCGGCAACCTCCCCGAGGTCCAGACCATCATGGCCGGCGAGCTCAACGCCTACGACATCCTGGTCAACGACTGGCTGGTGTTCACCGACGCGACCCTCCCGGGCGGCGACACCCCCGATGCCGGCCCCGCTGGCGAGCCGGCGACAGCCGATTCGGACGCCACCGACGAAGAAGGAGGCGGGTCATGAGAGATCCCCACAACGTGCTGATCCGGCCGGTGGTGTCGGAGAAGTCGTACTCCCTGATGGACAACAACGTCTACGTCTTCGTCGTGGACCCCTCGGCCACCAAGATCGACGTCCGCCACGCCGTGGAGCAGGCCTTCAACGTGCGGGTGGACAAGGTCAACACCCTCAACCGGAAGGGCAAGACCAAGCGCAACCGCAAGAGCAACTCGCTCGGCCACCGGCCCGACACCAAGCGGGCCATCGTCACCCTCCACGAGGGTGACTCGATCGACCTCTTCGAGAACTGAGAGACCGGGTCCGACCATGCCACTCCGCTCACGCAAACCCACCAGCGCCGGCCGGCGCTTCCAGACCGTCTCGGACTTCTCCGAGATCACCCGGGACCGCCCCGAGAAGTCCCTGCTGGCCCCCAAGCCGTCCACCGGCGGGCGCAACAGCTACGGTCGCAAGACCTCCCGCCACCGCGGGGGCGGGCACAAGCAGCAGTACCGGATCATCGACTTCAAGCGGGACAAGGACGGCGTGCCGGCCAAGGTGGCCGCCATCGAGTACGACCCCAACCGCAACGCCCGCATCGCCCTGCTCCACTACCTGGACGGCGAGAAGCGCTACATCCTGGCCCCGGCCCAGGTATCCGTGGGCGACCGCCTGCAGTCCGGCCAGGGCGCGGAGATCCGTCCCGGCAATGCCCTCCCCCTCCGGTTCATCCCGGTCGGCTCGGTGATCCACAATGTCGAGCTCCGACCCGGCGGCGGCGGCAAGATGGCCCGCGGGGCCGGCATGAGCGTCCAGCTGGTGGCCAAGGAGGGCGCCTTCGCCACACTGCGCCTGCCCTCGACCGAGATGCGCCGGGTGTCCATCGACTGCCGGGCCACCCTGGGCACGGTGGGCAACTCCGAGGCCGAGCTGATCAAGATCGGCAAGGCCGGCCGCAACCGGTGGAAGGGCAAGCGCCCCCAGACCCGAGGTGTGGCCATGAACCCGGTCGACCACCCCCTGGGCGGCGGCGAGGGCAAGACCTCGGGTGGACGCCACCCGGTGTCTCCGTGGGGCCAACCCGAGGGCCGCACCCGGGCCCGCAACAAGGACTCCGACAAGATGATCGTCCGCAGGCGCCGCACCCGCGGTGCCCGGCGGTAGGGAAGACAGAGGGAACGTCAGACTATGCCTCGCAGCCTGAAAAAAGGTCCGTTCGTGGACGACCACCTCCTGAAGAAGGTGGACGCCCTCAACGCGGCCGGGGACAAGAAGGTCATCAAGACGTGGTCGCGCCGGTCCACGATCATCCCGGACATGGTCGGCCACACCATCGCCGTCCACGACGGCCGCAAGCACATCCCGGTCTACGTGACCGAGTCGATGGTGGGTCACAAGCTGGGCGAGTTCGCCCCCACCCGGACGTTCAAGTTCCATGCCGGCCAAGAGCGGGCGGGGAGGCGCTGAGGTGCCCGGAGTGAAGACCAACGAGCGGGAGGGGACACGCGCCGTCCTCCGCCACAGCCGCATGTCCGCTTCCAAGGTCCGCCAGGTGCTGGACCTGATCCGGGGCCAGGACGTGGACCGGGCGGCCGAGATCCTGTCCCTGGGCGACCGCGAGGCTGCCGTCACGGTGGGCAAGGTCCTGGCCTCGGCCGTGGCCAACGCCGTCCACAACGACGGTCAGGATCCCGAGGAGCTGTTCGTCTCGGCGTGCTACGCCGACGAGGGCAGCACGCTGAAGCGGTGGCGACCCCGGGCCCGGGGCCGGGCCACCCGCATCCGCAAGCGGACCTCGCACATCACCATCATCGTGAGCCGTCTCCCCGACGACCGGATCGCCCGGCGGCGCGCCAAGCAGGCCGCCAACACCTCCCAGCGGTCGCGCCGGGTGGCCGGGTCGCGCCGGCGCCAGCAGCCCGAGGCGACCGCACCGCCGGTCTCGTCCACCACGGCCTCGGAGGCCGAGGAGCTCGACACCGGTGCCGAGGCGTGGGACGAGGAGGCCACCCACGCCGACGACCTGGTCACCGAGACCGAGGCCGGCCCCTTGGAGGAGTCGGACTTCGAGGACGAGACCGTTGACGAGGCCGAGGCCGGGAGCGCCGAGGACCCCTCCGACCAGGACGAATCCGAAGACGACGACACCGACGGCGATGCCGGCGAAGAGAAGGGCAAGTAGATGGGCCAGAAGGTAAACCCGTACGGGTTTCGACTCGGCGTCACCACCGATTGGAAGTCGCGCTGGTTCGAGGAGCGCAACTACCAGAACTGCGTGATCGAGGACTGGGAGATCCGTGACTACCTGATGTCGCAGCTGGAGTCGGCCGCGGTCAGCCGGATCGAGATCGAGCGGACCCGGGACCGCCTGCGGGTCGACATCCACACGGCTCGGCCGGGGATCGTCATCGGTCGGCGCGGGGCGGAGGCCGACCGGCTGAAGAAGAAGATCGAGGAGATCACCGGGCTGAACAACCGGATCCAGCTCAACATCCAAGAGATCAAGCAGCCCGAGCTGGATGCGGCGTTGATCGCCCAAGGGATCTGCGACCAGCTGGCCCGCCGGGTGGCCTTCCGCCGGGCGATGAAGCGCTCCATCCAGACGGTGCAGAAGGCCGGTGCCCTCGGCGTCCGGGTGCAGTGCTCGGGTCGCCTGGGCGGTTCGGAGATGTCCCGCAAGGAGTCCTACCGCGAGGGCCGGGTCCCGCTGCACACGCTGCGAGCCGACATCGACTACGGCTTCCGCGAGGCCAAGACCACCTTCGGCAGGATCGGCGTGAAGGTGTGGATCTACAAGGGCGACATCCTGCCCTACAAGATCTCCACCGAGGACAAGATCACCCGGGAGGCAGCCATGGCCGTGGGGGAGACCTCGGGCCAGGGCGGCGACGCCCCCCGTCGCCTGATCACCGCCGGTGGCGGACGTCGTCGGGCCGAGCAGGGCGCACCGGGCAGCGTGGTGACGGTCGAGGGCGACTCGGCCGGTGAGACCGAGATCCCCGAGGGTCTGGTGGACCGTTCGGCGGCCGACATCGCCGCCCCCCCCGCCGTCCCCGACGAGCTCGAGCGCATCCTCACCGAGGACGAGGAGATCGAGCGCCGCACCCGCGAGCACCACGAGACCCCGCACTTCCGTAAGGAGGTGGACTGACATGTTGATGCCCCGCAAGGTCAAGTACCGCAAGCAGCAGCGCGGCCGGATGGGCGGCAAGGCCAAGGGCGGCAGCGACGTCACCTTCGGCGACTTCGGCATCCAGGCGCTGGAGCCGGCCTGGTTGACGGCACGTCAGATCGAAGCCGCCCGTATCGCCATGACCCGCCACGTGAAGCGCGGCGGCAAGGTGTGGATCCGGGTCTTCCCGGACCGGCCCGTGACCCAGAAGCCGGCCGAGACCCGCATGGGCTCGGGCAAGGGCAACCCGGAGCACTGGGTGGCTGTGGTCAAGCCGGGCCGCATCCTGTTCGAGTTGGCCGGAGTGGAGCCGGAACTGGCCCGGGAGGCCATGGACCGGGCCATCCAGAAGCTGCCCTTCAAGGCCCGCTTCGTGATCCGTCCTGGAACCCATGGGACCCCGGAGGTGCAGGTCTGATGGCCACCGCTGCGGAGATCTCCGAGTACGACACCGACGAGCTGGAGCGCCAGCTCTCCGAGACGCGCCGCGAGCTGTTCAACCTGCGGTTCCAACTGGCCACCGGCCAGCTGGACAACTTCTCGCGCATCAACCACGTGCGCAAGGACGTGGCCCGCATGATGACCGAGCTGCGCATCCGGGAGATCGGTGAGGCCGAGGGCCTGGCCTTCGACGACCTCCCCGGCCACCGGGCGGCCGCCCGCCGGCGCACCGAGGACGAGGCGCTGGGGCGGGACAAGACCACCGCCTCCGAGCGCCGGGCCAAGGCCAAGGCCGAGGCAGCCGAGCAGGAGCACGAAGGGCACGACCACGGCGAGGGCGCCCACGGCGACGTCGACGAGGACGAGCTGGCCGACGAGGTGGCTGACGACGACGGGATGGCCCTTCCCGACGCCGACGCCGTCGTCGAGGACGATGCAGACGCAGAGGAGAAGAGCTGATGGCTGACGAGCAGACCGCCCCGGAGTCCGGACGGGCCAATGCCCGCAAGGTGCGCGAGGGCCTGGTGGTGTCCGACGCCATGGACGCCACCGTGGTGGTGGCGGTCATCGAGCGGGTGCGTCACCCGAGGTACGGCAAGACCGTGCAGCGCACCAAGCGCCTCTACGCCCACGACGCCGACAACTCGGCCAAGGTGGGGGACCGGGTGCGGGTCGTGGAGACCCGACCCCTGTCGAAGCTCAAGCGCTGGCGGCTCTCCGAGGTCCTGGAGCGTGCCCGATGATCCAACAGGAATCCCGACTCCGGGTGGCCGACAACTCCGGTGCCAAAGAGGTGCTCTGCATCAAGGTGCTGGGCGGTTCCCGACGCAGGTACGCCTCCATCGGCGATGTCTTCGTGGCCACGGTGAAGGACGCCATCCCGGGCGCCGCCGTCAAGAAGGGCGATGTCGTGAAGTGCGTGGTCGTCCGCACCAAGAAGGAGAAGCGCCGTCCCGACGGCAGCTACATCCGCTTCGACGAGAACGCTGCAGTGCTCATCAACGACCAGCAGCAGCCCCGGGGGACCCGCATCTTCGGCCCCGTGGGACGTGAACTTCGGGACAAGCGCTTCATGCGCATCGTCTCCCTGGCACCGGAGGTGCTCTAGATGAGAATTCGCAAAGGCGACAAGGTCCAAGTGCTCTCGGGCAAGGACAAGGGCAAGCAGGCCAGCGTGGTCCGCGCCCTGCCGGCCGAGGGCCGGGTCATCGTGGAGGGCGTGCACGTGGCCAAGCGTCACGCCAAGCCCACCCGCGCCACCATGCAGGGTGGCGTGATCGACAAGTTCATGCCCGTCTCGGTCTCGTCGGTGGCCATCGTCTGTGGCACCTGCGGGCCCACCCGGATCGGCATGCACCTCGACGAGCAGGGCCGCAAGGTCCGGTTCTGCAAGAAGTGTGGAGGTGACCTCTGATGGCGGTCGCCGACACCACCGTCCGTCCCCGGCTGAAGCAGCGGTACGACAGCCAGGTGCGGGCCGAACTCAAGGAGTCCCTGGGACTCGGCAACATCATGGAGGTCCCCCGGCTGTCCAAGATCGTCATCAACATGGGCGTCGGCCGGGCCACCCAGCAGAAGTCCCTCATCGAGGGGGCGATGCGCGACCTCGAGATCATCGCCGGCCAGAAGCCGGTGGTGACCAGGGCCAAGAAGTCCATCGCCTCCTTCAAGCTGCGGGAGGGCCAGGAGATCGGGGCCAAGGTCACGCTGCGGGGTGACCGGGCCTGGGAGTTCCTCGACCGGTTGCTGGCCATGGCCATCCCCCGCATCCGTGACTTCCGGGGTCTTTCCCCCCGGTCGTTCGACGGCCACGGGAACTACACCTTCGGGGTCACCGAGCAGCTGATCTTCCCCGAGATCGACTACGACCGCATCGACACGACCAGGGGCATGGACATCACCATCGCCACCACCGCACGTACCGACGACGAGGGCCGGGCACTGCTGGCCGCGTTCGGCTTCCCGTTCCGACAGGAGAACCAGTAACCCCATGGCGAAGAAGGCATTGATTGAAAAGCAGCAGCGCACCCCCAAGTTCAAGGTGCGCGGGTACACCCGTTGTCGCCGGTGCGGCCGGCCCAAGTCGGTGTACCGCAAGTTCGGCCTGTGCCGGATCTGTCTGCGGGTGATGGTGCACGCCGGTGAGATTCCCGGCGTGACGAAGGCCAGTTGGTGAGAGGAGGCGACGAAGAATGACGATGACCGATCCGATTGCCGACATGCTGACCCGCATCCGGAACGCCAACACCGCCCACTTCGACACGGTGAAGATGCCGGGTTCGAAGCTGAAGGAGTCGCTGGCCCAGATTCTGGTGAGCGAGGGCTACATCGTGGGCTACCAGGTGAACGAGGATCCGGGTAAGCCCGGCAAGACCCTCGAGATCACCATGAAGTACTCGCCCGACCGCGAGCGCACCATCTCCGGGATCAAGCGGGTGTCCAAGCCCGGCCTCCGGATCTACGCTCGGGCCGACAAGATGCCCCGCGTCCTCGGAGGCCTCGGGGTAGCCGTGGTGTCCACGTCCAAGGGCCTGATGACCGACCGCGAGGCGAGGAAGCGCCGCATGGGCGGCGAGGTGCTCTGCTATGTCTGGTAGCCGCACCGCCGCCGCCCCGACCACTGGAGGTGCCCGCTGATGTCGCGCATCGGACGCTCCCCGATCCCCGTCCCCTCCGGGGTGTCGGTGGCCGTGGGTAGTGACAACACGGTGACCGTGAAGGGACCGCAGGGCGAGTTGGCCCGGTCGGTCCCCGTAGCCATCACCATCCGCCAGGACGGTGACGTGCTGGTCGTCGAGCGACCCGACGACCAGCGTCAGAACCGCGCCCTCCACGGGCTGACCCGTTCGCTGGTGGCCAACATGGTGGCCGGCGTGACCGACGGGTTCTCCAAGGAGTTGGAGATCGTGGGTGTGGGCTACCGGGCCATTCCCAAGGGGCCGTCGGCCCTCGAGTTGGCCCTGGGCTTCTCCCACCCGGTCAACGTGAGCGCCCCCGACGGGGTCACCTTCGAGGTGCCCTCCGCCACCCGGATCATCGTCAAGGGAATCGACAAGGAAAAGGTCGGCCAAGTAGCCGCCGACATCCGCAAGCTGCGCAAGCCCGAGCCCTACAAGGGCAAGGGTGTGCGCTACCTGGGTGAGCGGGTCGTGCGCAAGGCCGGAAAGGCAGCCAAGTAATGGCCCGCACCGATCACAAGCTGGAACTGCGTCGCCGACGCCACAACCGCGTGCGGCGCAAGGTGCACGGTTCGGCCGAGCGGCCGCGCCTGGCCGTGTTTCGTTCCAACAAGCACATCTCGGCCCAGCTCATCGACGACGACGCCGGTCGCACCCTGGCCGCCGCGTCCTCCATCGAGGGCGACCTCCGGGGCACCCCCGGGGGCAACATCGACGCGGCCGGCACGGTGGGCAAGCTGGTCGCCTCACGGGCCAAGTCGGCCGGTATCACCACCGTGGTCTTCGACCGTGGCGGTTTCGCCTATCACGGGCGGGTGGCCGCCCTGGCCGACGCCGCCCGTGCCGAAGGACTGGAGTTCTAGGACCATGGCTGTCAACGATCTGCAATTCGAAGAGCGCACCATCCGGGTCAACCGGGTGTCCAAGGTGGTCAAGGGCGGTCGTCGCTTCTCCTTCGCCGCCCTCATGGTGGTGGGGGACGGCAACGGCAAGGTCGGCCTGGGCTATGGCAAGGCCAAAGAAGCCGGCCTGGCCGTCCAGAAGGGCATCGAAGAGGCCCGCAAGAACATGTTCGACGTGCCCCTCGCCGGCAGCACCATCACCCACCCCATCGTGGGGGAGAGCGGCGCTGGACGGGTCATGCTGAAGCCCGCCGCCCCCGGTACCGGGGTCATCGCCGGAGGCGCGGCCCGGGCCATCTTGGAGATGGCCGGCATCCGCGACATCCTGGCCAAGTCCTTGGGCTCGTCCAACGGCATCAACGTGGCCCATGCCACCATCGCCGGCCTGAAGGGTCTGAAGCGCCCTGACGAGATCGCCGCCCTCCGGGGCAAGTCGGCCGAGGAGGTGGCCCCGGCGGCCATGCTCCGGGCCTACCGGGAGCGCCGTCGGGAGAACGACATCTTCACGGAGGTGAGCTGAGATGAGTCCCGCCACGTCGGACCAGGCCACCTCCTGGCTGCGGGTCACCCAGGTCAAGTCGGCCATCGGCACCAAGCCCAAGCACCGGGGCACCCTGCGGGCCCTCGGCCTGCGGGGCATCGGGCGCACCAACGTGCTGCCCGACCGTCCAGAGATCCGCGGCATGCTGGCTCGCGTCCCCCACCTGGTGGACGTCACGCCGGCCGAGCACGACGAGAAAGGCTGACCATGAAGGTCCATCAGCTCCGACCTCCAGTAGGGTCGACCCGTCCCCGACGCCGGGTGGGTCGCGGCATCGCCGGCAAGGGCGGCAAGACCGCGGGCCGCGGCACCAAGGGGCAGGGCGCACGCGACACCATCCCCATGGGCTTCGAGGGTGGCCAGCTGCCGTTGATGCAGCGCATTCCGAAGCTGCGCGGCTTCAAGAACCCGTTCCGCATCGAGTACACCCCGGTCAACGTGGGCGCCCTGGCCGCCGTCGAGGGCGATTCGGTCGACCTCGACGGTCTGGTGGAGTCGGGCCTGGCCCACAAGGGTGACCTGGTCAAGATCCTCGGCGGTGGGGAGCTGACCCGGGCCATCCGGGTGGAGGCGCACGCCTTCTCCAAGTCGGCTGAGGCCGCCATCACCGGAGCTGGAGGTTCCATCACCGTGGTTCCCCTGCCGTTCGGCCATGATCGGCCGCCGGCACAGGGCAACGCCCTCACCAACCGGTAGCATCGGCCCACCGCGGCGTCGAGGAGCCCCATGCTCTCCAGTCTGGCCAACATCTTCCGGATTCCCGACCTTCGCAAGAAGGTCCTCTTCACGCTGACCATCATCGCCCTGTACCAGTTCGGGGCCAACGTCCCGGTACCGTTCGTCAACTTCTCCAAGGTGGCCCAGCTCACCGCGGCCTCGAAGTCCTCGGGGGTGCTGGGCTTCCTCAACCTGTTCTCGGGCGGGGCGCTCACCCGCATGGCCGTGTTCGGCCTCGGGATCATGCCCTACATCACCTCCAGCATCATCATCCAGCTGCTGGCCACGGTGATCCCGAAGCTCGAGCAGTGGCGGGACCAGGGGGCGGTCGGGCAGAAGAAGCTGACCCAGACCACCCGCTACCTCACGGTGGCCCTGGCCCTCATGCAGTCCACCGGCCTGGTCTACCTGTTCCACAAGGGCGGGGGCGGCCTGTTCGGCACCACCCAAAACGTCGACCTGATCCTCAACTACTCCGTCTGGCGGGCCGGGTTCATCGTGCTGACCCTGACCGCCGGTACCGCCTTCGTGATGTGGCTGGCCGAGCTGATCACCCAGCGCGGCATCGGCCAGGGCATGTCCATCCTGATCTTCGCCAACGTGGTGGCCGGCATCCCCTCGGGGCTGAACACGGTGCTCCAGGAGGGCGGCAGGGTCAAGTTCACCGTGATCCTGCTGGTGTCCCTGGCCCTGCTGGTGCTCATCGTCTTCGTCGACCAGGGCCAGCGGCGGATCCCGGTGACCTTCGCCAAACGGGTGGTGGGCCGCAAGATGTACGGCGGGTCCAACACCTACATCCCGCTGAAGGTCAACCAGGCCGGGGTCATCCCGATCATCTTCGCCAGCTCGGTGCTCTACATCCCGGTGCTGCTGTCGAACATCATCCCCTCGGCGGCCTTCCGCAGCTGGGTCAACCACAACGTCACGCCGACGAGCGTGTTCTACATCCTCACCTACTTCATCTTCATCCTCCTGTTCACGTTCTTCTACGTGTACGTGGCCTTCGACCCCCACCAGCAGGCGGACATCATCCGGAAGCAGGGCGGCTACATCCCCGGTATCCGCCCCGGCCATCCGACGGAGCGGTACCTGGCCCACATCCTCAACCGGATCACCTGGCCCGGGGCCCTCTTTCTCGGCGCGGTGGCGGTGACGCCGTCGCTCCTCATGGCGGCGTGGAACATCACCAGCTATCCGTTCTACGGGACGACACTGCTCATCGCGGTGGGCGTGGCACTCGAGACTATGAAGCAGATCGACAGCCAGCTCATGATGCGGAACTACGAGGGCTTCCTCAAGTAAGTGGTACCCGGAGCCAGGCTCGTTGTCCTCGGCAAACAGGGGGCAGGCAAGGGGACGCAGTGTGTGCGCCTCTCCCACCACTACGTGGTGCCCCACGTCTCCACGGGGGACATGCTCCGGGGCGCCGTCAAGCAGGGCACGGCCATCGGGCTGAAGGCCAAGGACCTGATGGACCGGGGCGAGCTCCTCGGCGACGACCTGATCATGGAGATGGTGGCCGAGCGGCTGGGGGAGAGCGATGTCCGGGCCCGCGGCTTCATTCTCGACGGGTGCCCCCGCACCGTGGCCCAGGCCGAGCAGCTGGCCTCGGTCCTCGCCCCCTATGACCTCGACCTGGCCATCGACATCGAGATCCACACCAGTCAGGTGCTCCGGCGCCTGGCGGCCCGTCGGGTGTGCATGGACTGCGGGGCCAACTACTCCCTGTCGTCGCCCCCGCTGATCAACTGGACCTGCGACGTCTGCGGCGGGGAGGTGGTCCAGCGGGAGGACGACACCGAGGAGGCCATCGAGCGACGGCTCGAGCTCTACGAGCGCCAGACCGCTCCGCTCATCGAGTGGTACCGGGACCGGGGCCAGCTGGAGTCGGTTCCCGGCACCGGCTCACCCGACGCAGTGACCCGACGGATGGTCAAGGTCATCGAACAGCGACGCGGGAAGAAGGCCGGTTGGCCGGTGTGAGACCCTCCGTACGATGGCAGGAGCACATTCACCCGATCAGCTCCACGAGGGCGGCGTGGGCGGCGGCTCGGCCACCTGCTGGCCGTCGGCATGAGCGCAAGGACACCATGAGGCACAGGGCACGATGAGACGAAACGCCGACGAACTGGCCAAGATGCGCCGGGCCGGCCGGGTGGTGGCCGAGATCCACGAGGCCACCCGGGAGGTGATCAAGCCCGGGGTGACCACCGCCGACATCGACCGGGTGGCCCGCCAGGTGCTGGAGAAGCGGGGCGCGGGCTCCAACTTCCTCAACTACCACGGCTTCCCCGCGGTGGTCTGCACGTCACCCAACTCGATGATCGTCCACGGCATCCCCTCTGCGGACGTGGTCCTGGAGGAGGGGGACATCATCTCGGTGGACTGTGGCGCCATCATCGAGGGCTACCACGGCGACGCCGCCTACACCGCCGGCGTGGGCGAGGTCTCGGCCGAGGCCGCCCGGCTGATGGAGGTCACCGAGCGGAGCCTGTTCGCCGGCATCGACCAGCTGACCCCGGGGAACCGTCTCCACGAGGTCGGACGGGCGGTCCAGCAGGTGGCCGAGGCGGCCGGGTTCTCGGTGGTCCGGGAGTATGTGGGCCACGCCATCGGCACGGCCATGCACGAGGAGCCCCAGGTCCCCAACTACTGGCCCGGTTCCGGCGGCCCCATGCTGAAGTCGGGGATGGTCTTCGCCGTCGAGCCCATGGTCAACGCTGGGGGCCCGGGCACCCTCCAGCTCGACGACGGGTGGAGCGTGGTGACCGCCGACGGCCGGCTGTCGGCCCATTTCGAGCACACCATCGCCGTGACCGACGACGGCCCGGAGGTGTTCACGGTCCTCTGAGCCGGGGTCCGCGGCCCTCCATGCCGACCGGACCGGCGCGAATTGCCCGGAAATCGGGGTCGGACTGGCAATTTGGTGCCGAAGGGCTAAACTGGTCGTTCGGCTGGCCACGGTTGTGTGGTGGCATGCCGATCCCGCTCCTGGTGGCGCTCCTCTGGTGTGCCCCCGATTGCGGTGCGGACGGACGACATGCTGGTCGTTCGTGGCGCACGCTCGGCCCTGGCCGAGCGGACAAGACCGAAAGACTATTGAGGAGATTCACCTGCCCAAGCCCAAGGAAGATGCCATCGTGCTGGAGGGTACGGTCGTCGAGCCACTGCCCAACGCCATGTTCCGCGTGGAGCTCGAGAACGGCCACAAGGTGCTGGCCCACAGCTCCGGAAAGATGCGGATGCACCGCATCCGGATTCTTCCCGGTGACAAGGTGCAGGTGGAGATCACCCCCTATGACCTGGCTCGGGGCCGGATCACCTACCGCTACAAGTAGCCGGTCCGGTGGGCCGGTGGACGGCACCGGTCGGGCGGGGCCAGAGGGCAGGGCCGGTGGCAGGACCAGAGCACCGGCAGCAGGGCCGCAGCAGCAGGACGCAGCACGGAATGACCAGGACCAGTAGAGACTGACCGTAGAGGACTCGAGGACGAGAACGTGAAGGTTCGACCCAGCGTCAAGCCGATGTGTGAGAAGTGCAAAGTGATCCGCCGGCACCGGCGGGTCATCGTCATCTGCGAAAACCCGCGGCACAAGCAGCGCCAGGGTTGATGCACATGGATCAGGCGTAAGAGAGAAGGAAGCAACGTGGCCCGCATTTCAGGCGTGGACATCCCCCGTGAGAAGCGGCTGGAGATCTCCCTCACCTACATCTTCGGCATCGGCCGGACCACCTCACAGCAGATCTGTGACGCGACCGAGACCAGCCGCGACACACGGGTCCGGGACCTCACCGACGAAGAGGTGACCCGGCTCCGCAACTACATCGACGCCAACCTCCAGGTCGAGGGCGATCTCCGCCGCGACGTGTCCCAGGACATCAAGCGGAAGATGGAGATCGGCTGCTACCAGGGCATCCGTCACCGCAAGGGGCTCCCGGTCCACGGCCAGCGGACCCACACCAACGCACGCACCCGTAAGGGACCGAAGAAGACGGTCGCCGGAAAGAAGAAGGTTCGCAAGTAATGGCCAAGACCACCAAGCCCGCCGCCGGGGCCCGCCGCCCCCGCAAGCGCGAGCGCAAGAACATCACCTTCGGCGTGGCCCACATCAAGAGCTCGTTCAACAACACGATCGTCTCCATCGCCGACCCCGAGGGCAACGTGCTGGCCTGGGCCTCGGCTGGCAACGTGGGCTTCAAGGGTTCTCGGAAGTCCACGCCGTTCGCCGCCCAGCTGGCTGCCGAGCAGTGCGCCAAGAAGGCCATGGAGCACGGCGTGCGCCGGGTCGACGTCCTGGTCCGGGGCCCCGGCTCGGGACGGGAGACGGCCATCCGCTCACTGGCCGCCGCCGGCATCGAGGTGGCCGGCATCAAAGACGTGACCCCCATCCCCCACAACGGCTGCCGCCCCAAGAAGCGGCGTCGGGTCTAGGGCCGGGGACGAAGGGAAACAAGGAACTCTTATGGCTCGATACACCGGACCCGTCTGCCGCCTCTGTCGGCGCGAGCGCACCAAGCTCTTCTTGAAGGGAGAGCGCTGCTACTCGATGAAGTGCCCAGTCTCCGAGGCGGTGACCGACCGTCACAGCCGCGCCTACCCGCCAGGGGAGCACGGCCGCGACCGTATGCGCCAGGGCTCGGAGTACCTCGGCCAGCTGCGGGAGAAGCAGAAGGCCCGCCGCATCTACGGACTGCTCGAGCGGCAGTTCCACAACCTCTACGTGGAGGCCAGCCGGGCCCCCGGGATCACCGGCGAGAACCTGCTCCGAATGCTGGAGCAGCGCCTCGACAACGTGGCCTTCCGGGCCGGGTGGGGGGCCAGCCGGTCCCAGGCCCGCCAGTTCGTCCGCCACGGCCACGTGCTGGTCAACGGCAAGCGGGTCACCATCCCCAGCTACCGGGTTCGCCAGGGCGACGTCGTGGCCCTGAAGCCCTCGTCCCGAGAGCTGTTCCACGTCCGCCGCAACATGGACACCCTCGACCGGCAGCTGCCCCCCTGGCTGGAGACGGTCGGGGACCGCTTCGAAGTCCGGGTGTTCTCGCTGCCCCTGCGCGAGCACATCGACGAGCCGGTGCAAGAGCAGCTCATCGTCGAGCTGTACTCGAAGTAGCCGACCCCTCCAACCGGCCATGCCCACCGCCTGAGCCACCCACGACCGACCCAATCCGCCCGACCACTACCGACACCGCGCACCAGACTGCCGAGGAGCCCTGATCAGCATGCTCATCATCCAACGACCCACCGTCGAATCCATCGGTGAAGAAGAGGACAACCGCCAGCGGTTCGCCGTGGGACCGCTCGACCCCGGTTTCGGGCACACCCTTGGGAACTCCCTCCGCCGCACGCTCCTGTCGTCCATTCCCGGCGCCTCCATCACCCAGGTCCGGTTCGACGACGCCCTCCACGAGTTCACCACCCTTCCCGGCGTCAAAGAGGACGTGACCGACCTCATCTTGAACCTGAAGGACCTCCTGTTCCGGGTGCACAGCGAGGAGCCGGTGACCATCCGCCTGGACAAGCGCGGCCCCGGCGACGCCACGGCCGGCGACCTCCAGGTCACCGCCGATGTCGAGGTGCTCAGCCCCACCCAGCACATCGCCTCGCTCAACGCCAAGGGTCGCCTGGCCGTGGACCTCACCGTGGAGCGGGGCCGGGGCTACCTGTCGGCGGACAAGAACAAGCGCTCCACCACCATCGGGGTGATCCCGGTGGACGCCATCTTCTCCCCGGTTCGCCGCGTGGCCTTCACCGTCGAGCCGGTCCGGGTGGAGCAGTCCACCGACTTCGACCGACTGGTGCTGGACATCGAGACCGACGGCTCGCTGTCGCCCCGTGAGGCCCTGGCCTCGGCGGGCGACACCCTGCGCACCCTGGTGGGCCTGGTCGCCGACCTGGAGGACGAGCCCATGGGCCTCGAGCTCGGCGAAGTCGGAACCGTCGGCACCGGCTCCCCGGACCTCGACCTCCGCATCGAGGACCTGGACCTCACCGAGCGTCCCCGCAACTGCCTGAAGCGGGCCCAGATCAACACCATCGGCGAGCTGGTCGACCGCACCCTGGACGATCTCCTCAACATCACCAACTTCGGACAGAAGTCGCTCGACGAGGTGCTGCAGAAGCTCGACGAGCGGGGACTGTCCCTGCGGGTCAAGGACTGAGGGACAGGCCATGCTCGGGACTCCCAAGAAGGGACGCCGCTTCGGCGGTAGCTCCGCCCACCAGAAGGCGATGATGGGAAACCTGGTGGCCTCCCTCATCGCGGCCGAATACCTGGTGACCACCGAGGCCAAGGCCAAGGCGCTCCGCCCGGTGGCCGAGAAGGTGATCACGGCCGCGGCCAAGGGTGGCGTGGCCCGTCAGCGCAATGTCGTGGCCTTCATCCGTGACAAGGACATGGCCCACAAGCTGTTCGACGAGATCGGGCCCCGCTACGCCGAGCGGCCCGGCGGGTACACCCGGATCCTGAAGTTGGGCAACCGTCTGGGTGACAACGCCCCCATGGCCCGCATCGAACTGGTGTGAGCCCACCCCCCGGCACCGGGGGGTCGGGCGGCCGGATCGGTGAAGGCCCCGACGGCGGTGACGTGACCGTCCCGGCCGGGACGGTCCGGTGGCGGATGACCGTGGCCTACGACGGCTCCACCTTCCACGGCTTCGCCGCCCAGCGCGACCAGTCGACGGTGGCCGGGGCCCTGGCCGTGGCCCTCGGCCGGGTGGTGCGGGCCCCGGTGGCCCTGACCTGCGCCGGCCGGACCGACACGGGTGTGCACGCCCTCAACCAGGTGGTCCACTTCGACATCCCGGCCGAGCGGTCCGCCGGCCTCGATCCGGCCGCGGTGGTGTCGTCGTGCAACAGCCAGCTCGGCCCGGCCATCGTGGTGCGGGGCGCCGAGGTGGCCCCGGACGGTTTCGACGCCCGCCACTCGGCCACCGCCCGCCGCTACCGCTACCTGGTGGTCAACGCCCCGGTGGCCGACCCCCTGCTGGCCGGTCTGGCCTGGCACGTGGCCGACCCGCTCGACCTGCGCTCCATGGCGGCGGCCTCCGACGCCCTGCTCGGTGAGCACGACTTCCGGGCCTTCTGCCGCCGCGTCCCGGGCACGTCCCCTCACGACCCGATCCCGCGGCAGGTGATCGCCGCCCAGTGGGTCGAGCTGAGCACCGCCGAGGGCACCGGCACCCTCCGGGCCTCCCGGCGGGCCGCCCCGGCCGCCGGCTCGACCCCGGCCCTGGTCCCTATGGTGGGCAGCCTGTTGGCCTTCGAGATCGAAGCCAAGGCCTTCTGCCACCAGATGGTGCGTTCGCTGGTGGGCACCCTGGTCGAGGTGGGCCGGGGCCGGAAGCGTCCCTCGGACATCCTGTGGATCCTCCGCTCGGCCGACCGCCAGCAGGCCGCCCAGCCCGCCCCGCCCTGGGGCCTGACCCTGATGGAGGTGCGCTACGGGACCGACCGGCTTGCCTGAGGCACCGGTTTCGTCGTATCCTGGGCAGTCGCCGGGTTGGCCAGATCAGCCGAGGGGCGGACCGGAACACCCCGTAGAACGCTTACGAGGCGGTCCGAATCGGCAGCATCCATCGGCCCCGGCTCTTCCGGGTGCCCCACCACCCGGCCTCACCGGCCCAGTACCACCGGACAAGGACATCTCGTGCGCACGTTCTCACCCAAGCCTGCTGACATCACCCGCGCCTGGCGCATCGTCGACGCCGACGGGTTGGTGCTCGGTCGCCTGGCCACCGAGGTGGCCACCGTCCTGCGGGGCAAGCACAAGCCCACCTTCGCCCCCAACACCGACATGGGCGACCACGTCATCGTGATCAACGCCGACAAGGTGGTCCTCACCTCGGGCAAGGCGGAGGCCAAGATGGCCTATCGCCACAGCGGCTATCCGGGCGGCCTCACCGCCACCAGCTACAGCGACCTGATGATCGACCGGTCCGACGACGTCGTGCGCAACGCCATCACCGGCATGCTGCCCAAGAACCGGCTGGGTCGCCAGATGGCCACCAAGCTGAAGGTCTACAAGGGTGCCGAGCATCCCCATGCGGCCCAGTCCCCAGAACCGCTCGAGCTTCCCGGTGCCCGTCGCACGGCATCGGCCCGGAGCGGGGCCTAGGCCGCCCGCCGGACCGGCTCGAACGACCAGCACCCGAACCAACGAACGACCAGAGAATCGAACGCGAGGAACACGCCGTGGCCAACGTCGCCCCCATCTGTCAGACCACCGGACGCCGAAAGCGGGCGGTGGCGCGCGTGCGCATCCGCCCCGGCCAGGGTGCCATCACCGTCAACGGGCAGAAGTTCGAGGACTACTTCACCTCGGCCACCCACCGGATGATCGTCACCGAGCCCCTGCGACTCACCGAGACCACCGAGTCGTGGGACATCGACGTGACCATCGACGGCGGAGGTGTGTCCGGCCAGGCCGGTGCATTCCGACTGGGCATCGCCCGGGCCCTCTGCGAGCTCGACCCCGAGCTGCGGGCCACCCTGAAGAAGGCGGGATTCCTCACGCGGGACGCACGCGAGAAGGAGTCAAAGAAGTACGGCCTGAAGAAGGCCCGCAAGGCGCCCCAGTACTCCAAGCGGTAGTCCGAAGTCCGGTGGCCACCACCCGGTTCGGTACCGACGGGGTCCGAGGCGTCGCCAATGTCGAGCTGACGCCCGAGCTGACCCTGGCGCTCGGACGGGCCGTGGCCCGCACCATCACGGCCGCCACGTTCCTGATCGGCCGGGACACCCGTCGGTCGGGACCCCTGCTGGAGGCGGCGCTGTCGGCCGGCCTGACCAGCGAGGGTGCCGACGTGGTCGACGTCGGCGTGCTCCCCACGCCGGCCCTGGCCTGGCTGTCCGCGGTGCGCGACGTCCCTGCCGTGGTCATCTCGGCGTCCCACAATCCCTTCGCCGACAACGGCATCAAGCTGTTCGGCGCCGGAGGGGCCAAGCTCAGCGAGGAGACCGAGGCGGCCATCGAGGACGAGCTGGCCCGGGTCCTCGACCCGTCGGTCAAGGGACCGCGACGGCTCGAGGGGCACGGGGTGGGGAGGCTCACCGCCGAGCCCGGCCTGGGGCGGGAGTACCTGGAGCACCTGGCCTCACTCCTGGAGGGCCGGCGGCTGGACGGGCTCTCGGTGGTGGTGGACAGCGCCAACGGGTCGGCCTCGGCACTGGCTGCCGGGCTCTACGAGGGCCTGGGTGCCGAGGTGGTGGCCATCGGCTGCGATCCGGACGGGACCAACATCAACGACGGGTGCGGCTCCACGGCCACGGGCACCCTGGCCGCTGCCGTGGTCGAGCACCATGCCGATCTGGGCCTGGCCCTCGACGGCGATGCCGACCGGCTCCTGGCCGTCGGGCCCGACGGTGCCCTGGTCAACGGGGACGAGCTCATCGCCCTGTTCGCCCTGGACCTGGCCGAGCGGGGTCAGCTGGCCGGCAACACCGTGGTGGTGACGGTGATGACCAACCTGGGCTTCCGCCTGGCCATGGAGGAGCGGGACATCATCGTGAAGGAGACGGCGGTGGGGGACCGGAACGTGCTGGCCGCCCTGGACAAGGACGGGCTCTCCCTGGGAGGTGAGCAGTCCGGGCACATCATCTTCCGGCGCCTCGCCACCACCGGGGACGGCCTGCTCACCGGTCTGGTCCTCGCCGATCTGGTTGCCCGATCGGGCAAGCCGCTCACCGAACTGCTCGACGGCCTGGTCACCCGGGTCCCCCAGGTGCTGATCAACGTGCCCGTCCCCAACACCGAGCTGCTGGAGTCGGCCGACGCCGTATGGTCGGCGGTGGCCGAGGAGGTGGCCCGGCTGGGCGACGACGGTCGGGTCATCCTCCGTCCGAGCGGCACCGAGCCCCTGGTCCGGGTGATGGTGGAGGCCCGCGGGGACGGGGTGGCCGAGGCCATCGCCGAGCGGCTGGGCAAGCTGGTGGGCTTCGAGCTCCAGGCCGCCGCCGCCACCCACGGCTAACGTGCCGGCGCTGTCCGGGCCCCGGCGCCCGGAACGCCCCTCAGCCGGGCCTCCCGGCCACTAGCCTCGGTAGCCATGTGCGGCATCATCGGCATCACCAGCGCCCGCGCCGGCACGGGCGGGGAACCGGTCGACGTCTTGGAGGTACTCCTGGAGGGCCTCGGCCGTCTCGAGTACCGCGGCTATGACTCGGCCGGCATCGCCCTGGTCGGGCCCACTCCCTCCGACGCCCTGTGGCGGGCTCGGGCGGCCAACGGCACCCGGTCGCTCGACGACCTGACCAAGCGGGCCGAGGCGGCGCCCGGTGGCTCGTCGGCCGGCATCGGCCACACCCGGTGGGCCACCCACGGCAGCCCGACCGAGGGCAATGCCCACCCCCACCTGGACTGTTCGGCCGGATTGGCCCTGGTCCACAACGGGATCATCGAGAACCACGTCCAGCTGGCTGACGAGCTGGTGGCGTCGGGGCACCGGTTGGAGTCCGAGACCGACACCGAGGTCCTGGCCCACCTGATCGAGGCGGCCCTCGCCGGCCACCCCGAGCTCGGACTGGCCGGAGCGGTGCGGACGGCCCTCGTCCGGGTGCGGGGTGCCTTCTCGCTGGCCGTGGTACGGGCCGCCGAGCCCGAACTGATCGTCGCCGCCCGACGGGTCTCGCCCCTCCTGATGGGGGTGAACGGCGACGCCGCCTTCCTGGCCTCGGACATCCCGGCCATCCTGGGCCTCACCCGTGACTTCTTCGTGCTGGAGGACGACCAGGTGGCCGAGTTGCGCCCGGGCTGGCTACGGGTGACCGACACCACCGGCGCCGAGGTGCAGCCCCAGACCATCACCGTGAGTTGGGACCTCGATGCCGCCCGGAAGGACGGTTACGACGACTACATGAGCAAGGAGATGCACGAGCAGCCCAAGGCGGTGGCCGACACGCTGCTCGACCGGCTCCTACCCGACGGCACCCTCTCCCTCGACGAGGTCCACATCACCAATGAGGAGCTCCGCCGGGTCAACAAGATCTTCATCGTGGCCTGCGGGAGCAGCTACCACGCCGGCCTGATGGCCAAGTACGCCATCGAGCACTGGGCGCGCCTCCCCGTCGAGATCGACATCGCCAGCGAGTTCATCTACCGGGACCCGGTGCTCGACTCGACCACCCTGGTCATCGGGGTCAGCCAGTCCGGCGAGACGGCCGACACCCGACTGGCCATGGAGGAGGCCCGGCGGCAGGGCGCCAAGGTCCTGGTCATCTGCAACGTGGTCGACTCGTCGATGGCCAGGGGCAGTGATGCCGTCCTCTACACCCGGGCCGGCCCGGAGGTCGGCGTGGCCGCCACGAAGACCCACCTGGCCCAGATCACCGCCCTGGACATCCTGGCCCTCTACCTGGCCCAGGCCCGGGGGACCCTGTCGCCGGCCGATGCCCGGACGCTGTTCGAGGCCATGGGGGTGCTGCCCGACAAGGTGGCCCAGGCCCTCGAGCGTGACGCCGACGTGGAGGCCGTGGCCTCCCGCTACCGCGACTCGCCGTCGTTCATGTTCCTCGGCCGACAGGTGGGCTACCCGGTGGCCCTGGAAGGGGCCCTGAAGCTGAAGGAGCTCTCCTACCTCCGGGCCGAGGGGTTCCCGGCCGGTGAGCTGAAGCACGGGCCCATCGCCCTGGTCGAGCCGGGGACGGTGGTCATCGCCGTGGCCACGCGCACCCCGATCTGGGAGAAGATGATGAGCAACGTCACCGAGGTCAAGAGCCGAGGTGCCACGGTGGTGCTGGTGGCCAACGACGGCGACGAGGAGACGGCCCGCCAGGCCGACGCCGTGTTGTGGGTTCCCCAGACCGAGTACCTGTTCGCCCCCATCATCGACGTGGTGCCCATGCAGATGTTCGCCTACCACCTGGCCCGCCTGCACGGCCTCGACGTCGACCGACCCCGCAACCTGGCCAAGGTGGTCACCGTCGAGTGACCCGACGGGACGGGGCCGGTCCGGTGACCGAGCTGGGCCAGGGCCTGGCCCTCGGGATGCTCGAGGGGGACCGACCGCTCCCCGGCGTGGTGGGTGTCGGGATCGATGCCGTGGACCTGGAACGGTTCGCCCGCGTGCTGGGACGCCGGGCCTCGGTGGCCGGCCGCCTCTTCACCCCCGGTGAGCTGGCCTACGCGCGGTCCGCCCCGGACCCGGTGCCCCGCCTGTCCACCCGGTTCGCCGCCAAGGAGGCGGTCATGAAGGCGCTCGGGGTGGGGCTGTGGGCCTACCCCTTCCATGACGTGGAGGTGGTCCGTGTCGGCCTCGACGCCCCTGCCCTGGTCCTGTCGGGGGCGGCCGAGGCCCTGGCCCGTCGGGCGGGCGTGACCCGCTGGCACCTCGCCCTGTCCCACACCGACCGGGTGGCCCTGGCCCTGGTGGTGGCCGAGGGGGGTCCGGGCTCGGACGCCGGGCGGTTCCCCGACCGGCCACCGACGCCGTAGCGTCGAGGGCATGCTTCCGGTCCTGACCGTCACCGAGATGAACGCCGTCGATCAGGCGGCCCAGGGGGCCACCCCGCTGGAGGTGCTGGTCGGACGGGCCGGCCTGGCCGTGGCCCTGGCCGCCCTGGACCTGATGGGCGGGGCCTACGGGCGCCGGGTGGTGGTGGTGGCCGGGCCGGGGAACAACGGCGCCGACGGACGGGTGGCCGCCGACCTCCTCCGCCGTCGGGGGGCACGGGTCACCGTCGTGGAGGCGGGGTCCGGGGCCACCATCGGGCCGGCCGACCTGGTGGTCGACGCCGCCTTCGGCACCGGCTTCCGGGGGGAGTTCCGATTCCCGCCGGTCCCCGCCGGGACCCCGGTGCTGGCCGTCGACATCCCCTCGGGGGTCGCCGGCGACACCGGTGAGGCATCGGGGTCGCCGTCCGCCGCCGTCCGCACGGTGACCTTCGTGGCTCTGAAGCCCGGACTGCTCCAGGGGGACGGCGCGCAACTGGCCGGCACCGTCTCGGTGGCCGACATCGGCCTGCCCACCGGCCACCCGTCGATCGCCGTGGTCGAGGATCGAGATGTGGCCTCCCTCGTGCCCCCCCGGGCGACGTCTGGGGAACAAGTGGTCGGCCGCCGTGCTGGTGGTGGCCGGGTCGCCGGGCATGACCGGGGCCGCCGGCCTCTGTGCCCGCGCCGCCTACCGGGCCGGGGCCGGCATGGTCCGCCTCGGGGTGCCGGGTCTGGACCTGGCCGACTCGCCGGCCACCGAGGCGGTCAGCGTCTCCCTCCCCGGCGAAGGATGGGCCGCCGACGCCCTCGAGGCCGCGTCCCGGTGCTCGGCGGTCGTGGTCGGACCCGGTCTCGGGCGCAGCGCCGGCGTGGCCGACGACGTGGCCCGGCTGGTGGCCGACTCCCCGGTGCCGGTGGTGGTCGACGCTGACGGCCTGTACGCCCTCGGGAAGGTGGGTGAGGACGGTTCCCTCCAGGCCCGCTCGCGGGTCGTCCTCACCCCCCACGACGGCGAGTACGCCCGACTGACCGGCGCCGACCCCGGACCTGACCGGGTGGCCGCCTCGCGCGCCTTGGCCTCGGCGTCCGGTGCGGTGGCCCTGCTGAAGGGGCCCACCACCGCGGTGGCCCACCCCGACGGCCGGGTCCGTCTGGCCCGGGCCGGCACCACCGCGTTGGCCACGGCGGGTACCGGCGATGTCCTGTCCGGGGTCATCGGCGCCCTCGTGGCCCGGGGGATCGAGCCCCTGGAGGCGGCGGCCCTGGCCGCCCATGTGCACGGCCGGGCCGGGGGACGGGCCCTGGGCGAGGGCACCGTCGCCGGCGACCTCCCCGACTTGGTGGCGGCGGTGCTCGCCGACCTCCGGGGCCACCGTGGCTGAGCGGTGGCGGCCGGCCTGGGCCGACATCGACCTCGACGCCGTGCGGCACAACGCCGGGATCCTGGCCGACCTGGTAGCCCCGGCTGCGCTCTGCGCCGTGGTCAAGGCCGACGCCTACGGGCACGGTGACCTGCCAGTGGCCAGGGCCGCCCTCGAGGGTGGGGCGACCTGGTTGGCCGTGGCCCTCGTCGAAGAGGGGGTGACGCTGCGGGAGGCCGGGATCGAGGCGCCCATCCTCCTGCTGTCCGAGCCCCCGGTGGAGGGCATGGCCGAGGCGGTGGCCCGTCGCCTGGTCCCGACGGTCTACACCGCGGGCGGGATCGCCGCCCTCAGCCGGGCGGTCGCCGACTACGGGCTGCCCCCGGTGTCGGTGCACCTGAAGGTGGACACCGGGATGCACCGGGTGGGCGCCCACCCTGATGAGGCCCTGGCCCTGGCCGGGGCCATCGGCGCCGACCCCCACCTCGGGCTGGGGGCCCTCTGGACCCACCTGGCCGTGGCCGACGGCGACGATCCCGACGACCGGGCCTTCACCGCCCTCCAGCTCGAACGGTTCGACGCCGCCGTGGCCACCCTCTCCGTCGCCGGCCACCCGCCGCCCATGACCCACGTGGCCAACTCGGCCGGCACCATCGGGTCGGCCGAGTCCCGCCACGACCTGGTCCGTTGTGGGCTGGCCGTCTACGGCCTGACGCCCACCTCCGCCCTCGCCTCGGCCCTGGAGGCGGCCACCGGCGGACGCCGCCTCAGGCCGGTGCTCTCGCTTCGGAGCCGGGTGACCTACGTGCGCGATCTCGGGGCCGGCGAACGGCTCTCCTACGGTCGCCGGCGGCCGTTGCCCACCGACGCCACTGTGGCCACGGTGCCCATCGGGTACGCCGACGGCGTGCCCCGGCGCCTCTTCGACCAGGGGGGCGAGGTCCTGATCGGCGGCGTGCGCCGTCCCCTCGCCGGGGTGGTGACCATGGACCAGATCGTGGTCGACTGCGGTCCTGTCGGCTCGGCCACGGTGGCGGTCGGCGACGAGGTCGTCCTCTCGGCCGCCAGGGTGGCGAGGAGGTCACCGCGGGCGAGTGGGCCGACCTGCTCGGCACCATCAGCTACGAGGTGCTCTGTGACATCGGCCCCCGGGTCCCCCGTCTGCTCCCGGCGAGCGGCCCGACGCCTGACCCACCTCCGCGATCGCCGCCCGACCGGGCGGTACCATGCGGCGGTGGCACCCGGCAGCCGATCTGGCCGAACTCGCCGCGGAGGCCGCCGGCTGCACCCGGTGCCCCCTGGCCGCCCGCCGGACCCAGGTGGTCTTCGGAGTCGGCGACCCGACCGCCGACCTGATGTTCGTCGGCGAGGCGCCCGGGCACGACGAGGACCTCCAGGGCGAGCCGTTCGTGGGCCGCTCGGGCAAGCTGCTCGACCAGCTGGTCCTGGAGGAGCTGGGCATCGACCGTTCTCGGTTCTACATCGCCAACGTGGTGAAGTGCCGGCCCCCCGACAACCGCGACCCCCGAGCCGAGGAGATCGCCGCCTGTCGGCCCTACCTCGAAGCCCAGCTCGAGCTGCATCGACCCGACGGTGGTGGTCACCCTCGGGAACTTCGCCACCAAGCTGCTGCTCCAGACCGACCTCGGTATCACCAAGGTGCGGGGCCAGTCCTACCCGATGGGTGGTCGGCACCTGGTGCCCACCTACCACCCGGCTGCCGCCCTGCGCTCGGGCGGGGCGGTGGTGGCCGAGATGCGGGCCGACCTCATCCGGGCCAAGCAGCTTCTCGGATGGCGCGTCGTGACCGCGCCGAGTGCCGCTCGTCCTGCGCGACCGACTCCCCCGACCAGACCCGGGCGGTGGGCGCCGCGGTGGCCGGTCGGTGCATCCCCGGCGACGTCCTCCTCCTGGCCGGGGACCTCGGCGCGGGCAAGACGACGTTCGCCCAGGGTTTCGGGGCCGGCCTCGGGATGACCGAGCCGGTCACCAGCCCCACCTTCACCCTGGTGCGCCAGTATCCGATCGGACCCGTGACGGTCCGGTGCGCACGCTCCTGCATGCCGACGTCTACCGGCTGGACACCTCCACGAGATCGTCGACCTCGGGCTGGGGAGCTGGTCGAGGACGGGGCGGTCGCCCTGGTCGAGTGGGGCGACGCCGCGGAGCCGCTGCTCGGGGCCGACGCCCTCGACGTCGCGCTGGGGCCGTGACGACCGACGACCGCCGGTCATCACCCTGCCGCCCGGCGGGGGCCCGGTGGCCGGAACGATGGGACACGCTGTGCGACTGCCCTCGCCCGGTGGCGGGAGGATCCGTGACCCTCCTGGCCATCGAGTCCGCCACCGACCTGGTGGGCGTGGCCCTGGTCCGAGACGACGGGGCCTCGGCCGAGCGGGTCCATGTCGGTGGGCGGGCGCACGCCGAGCTGCTCGCCCCCTCCATCGAGGAGGTCTGCGCGGTGTCGGGGTGCACGGTGCGGGACCTCGACGTGATCGCCGTGGATGTCGGCCCCGGCCTGTTCACCGGATTGCGGGTCGGAGTGGCCACGGCCAAGGCCCTGGGCCAGGCGCTGGGATCGGACCTGGTCGGGGTCAGCAGTCTCGACATGCTGGCCGCCGCCGCCCGGGACCGCATCGGGGCGGCGGCCGGGCCAGGCACGGTGGTCTCGGCGGTGGACGCCCGGCGCGGCGAAGTCTTCGCCGCCGCATACCGCTTCGGGGTGACCGACCGCGCCGCGGCCGACCCGGCCGATGTGCGGGACGACCGATCCGGTCCCGATGAGCCCCGAGGTCCTGGAGTCCTGGTTGGTCGAGCTGGCCGGGGCCGGGGGGCGGATCCCGTGGTGGGCGACGGTGCCCTCCGCTACCGCCCGCAACTCGCCGTCCACGCCCGACTCGACCTGGACGGGGCCAGCGACTGTCGGCCCCGCCGCCCCTGACCCTCGCCCACCTGGCCCTCGGCCGTCTGGCCCGGGGCGAGCGTCCGGTCGCCCGCCGCGAACTGGTCCCCGACTACCGGCGGCCAGCCGATGCCCGGATCAACTGGGAGCAGCGGGCCCCCCGCCCGGCGGCGGGCGGCGGGGACGCGCCGTGAGCCGCGATAGGCTCGGCCCCGCCGACACCGCGGCGAGCTCGCCGGAGCCGGTGGAGATCGTCCTCGCCCCGATGCGCACCAAGGATCTCGGGGGCGTGCTCCGGATCGAGCAGTCGGTCTTCCCCGAGCCCTGGTCGCACCGCCTCTTCGTGGAGGAGCTCGCGCAGCGTACGTCCCGTGCCTACCGGGCCGCATGGGTGGGGCGGACCATCGTGGGCTTCGCCGGCCAGATGTTCATCGACGACGAGGCCACGTGAACAACATCGCCGTCGACCCGACCTGGCAGGGACGGGTCCTCGGCGCGGTCGTTCCTGGCCGACCTGGTCCGCACCGCGCTCGGCCCACGGCGCCCGTCACCTGACCCTCGAGGTGCGGGTGGGCAACGAGCCGGCCATCGCCCTGTACCGCCGGTTCGGCATGGCCCCGGTCGGGCATGCGCAGGAACTACTACCCGGAGACCGGGGACGGACGCCCTGGTGATGTGGGTGCGGGACATCGACTCCGAGGAGTACGCCGACCGGCGGCCGGCTCGAGGGCGGCCATGCCGGCACTGCGCCGCGGAATGGCTCCGGAGTCGGCCCTGCCGACGCTGCTTGCGGACGTCCGGACTAGGTCGCTGGCAGGGCCGATCCCCGGCGTGACCCGGGTCCTCGGGATCGAGACCTCCTGCGACGAGACCGCCGCCTCGGTCGTCGACGGCGGACGGTGGTCGTCTCCTCGGTGGTCTGGAGCCAGGTCGACCTGCACGCCGCGTACGGCGGGGTGGTCCCCGAGCTCGCCGGTCGGGCCCATCTCGAGCTGCTCACCCCGGTCCTGGCCGACGCGCTGGACCGACGCGGGCAGCGACCCCACGGGGACCGGCATCGACGCGGTGGCGGTCACCTGCGGTCCGGGTCTGATCGGGTCGCTACTGGTCGGGCGTGGCCGAGGCCAAGGCGCTCTCGCTGGCCTGGGACGTGCCGCTCATCGGGGTCAACCACCTCGAGGCCCACCTGTTCGCGTCGCTGCTCGAACAGCCCGACCTCGGCTGGCCACTCGTGGTCCTGCTGGTCTCGGGCGGGCACACGCTGCTGGTCGAGGTGACCGAGCCGGGCCGCTACCGGATGCTCGGCGGGACCATCGACGACGCCGCCGGCGAGGCCTTCGACAAGGTGGCCCGCTACCTCGGCCTCGGCTATCCCGGGCGGCCCGGCCATCGACCGGGTCGCCGAGGAGGGCGATCCCGCACGCCTTCGCCTTCCCCCGCTCCTATCCGGGTAGCGGCTACGACTTCTCCTTCAGCGGGCTGAAGACCTCGGTGGTCAACACGGTCCGCAAGCACCCCGACGCTCGACCGCCGACGTCGCCGCCTCGTTCCGCGCAGGCGGTGGTCGACGTGCTGGTGACCCGGGCCCGGCCGGCCGCAGCCGACGTGGGGCGCCCGCGGCCTTGCCTGGCCGGCGGCGTGGCGGCCAACTCCCTGCTGCGCACGGCGGATCGAGGAGGCGTGCGGGAGGACGGGATCGGGGCCTTCCTCCCCAGCCGGGCCCTGTGCACGGACAACGCCGCCATGGTGGCGGCGGCCGGGTGGTGGCGCCTCCACCACGGGCGACGCGAGCCCGCTCAGCCTGGGCGCCGACCCCAACCTGCGGCTGGCCGACGGCGCTGACCGGGGCTGGCCGGACCGGTGCTCCGGTGGGGCGCCGGTCCGGGTCCTGGCACTCGGCGGGTCGCGGTTGCCAAGCCCCGGGCAGGTCGCTACCATTAGCACTCTCAACCCTCGACTGCTAACGCGTGCCACAGGAGGCCCGAACCGATGAGTCTGCATCCCCTTGACGACCGCATCGTCGTCCGCCCCGGCGAATCCGAGGAGACCACCGCCTCCGGCCTGGTCATCCCCGACACCGCCAAAGAGAAGCCCCAGCAGGGCGAAGTCCTTGCCGTCGGCCCCGGCCGCCGCGCCGAGTCCAGCGGCGAGCTCATCCCCCTCGACATCGCCGTGGGCGACACCGTCGTCTACTCCAAGTACGGCGGCACCGAGATCACCGTCGGACGGCGAGGACCTGCTGATCCTCTCGAGCCGCGACGTCCTGGCCAAGGTGGTCAAGTAATGCCCAAGATCCTCAAGTTCGACGAGGCCGCCCGCCGCGGCCTCGAGGCGGGGGTGAACAAGCTCGCCGACACCGTCAAGGTCACCCTCGGGCCGAAGGGACGCAACGTGGTCATCGAGAAGAAGTTCGGTGCCCCCACCATCACCAACGACGGCGTGTCCATCGCCCGCGAGGTGGAGCTCGAGGACGTCTTCGAGAACATGGGCGCCCAGCTGGTCAAAGAGGTCGCCACCAAGACCAACGACGTCGCCGGTGACGGCACCACCACCGCGACCGTCCTGGCCCAGGCCCTCATCAACGAGGGCCTCCGCAACGTGGCCGCCGGGGCCAACCCGCTCGGCGCTGCGGAAGGGCATCGACAAGGCGGTCGCCGCCGCGGTCGACTCCATCCAGGACCAGGCCAAGGAGATCGACTCGAAGACCGAGATCGCCCAGGTGGCCTCCATCTCCGCGGCCGACGCCGCCATCGGCGAGGTGCTCGCCGACGCCATCGACAAGGTCGGCAAGGACGGCACGGTCACCGTCGAGGAGTCCAACACCTTCGGGATCGACCTCGAGTTCACCGAGGGCATGCAGTTCGACAAGGGCTACCTGTCGCCCGTACTTCGTGACCGATGCCGAGCGGCAGGAGGCCGTGCTCGACGACCCGCTGATCCTCTTCGTCAACCAGAAGATCAGTGCCGTCCACGACCTCGTGCCCGTGCTCGAGAAGGTCATGCAGACCGGCAAGCCGCTGCTGATCGTGGCCGAGGACGTCGAAGGCGAGGCCCTGGCCACCCTGGTGGTCAACAAGATCCGGGGCACCTTCACCTCCGTCGCCGTCAAGGCCCCCGGCTTCGGCGAGCGCCGCAAGGCGATGCTTCAGGACATGGCGATGCTGACCGGCGCGCAGGTCATCTCGGAGGAGATCGGCCTCAAGCTGGAGACCACCACCGTCGACCTGCTCGGCAAGGCCCGTCGGGTCATCGTGACCAAGGACGACACGACCATCGTCGAGGGCGGCGGCTCCGAGGAGGACGTCAAGGGCCGCATCGCGCAGATCAAGCGCGAGATCGACGACACCGACTCGGACTGGGACCGCGAGAAGCTCCAGGAGCGCCTGGCCAAGCTGGCCGGCGGTGTCGCCGTGGTCAAGGTCGGTGCCGCGACCGAGGTGGAGCTGAAGGAGAAGAAGCACCGCATCGAGGACGCCCTCTCCGCCACCCGCGCCGCGGTCGAGGAGGGCATCGTGGCCGGAGGGGGCACCGCCCTCGTCCGCGCCCGGGCCGCGGTCCTCGCCGTGGTCGATTCGCTCACCGGCGACGAGGCCACCGGTGCGCACATCGTGGCCAAGGCCCTGGTGGCGCCGCTGCACTGCATCGCCGACAACGCCGGTCTCGAGGGCTCGGTCTTCGTGCGCCAGGTGGAGTCGGAGACCGGTTCCATCGGCCTCAACGCGCCACCGGCGATCTGGTCGACCTGGTCAAGGCCGGCATCATCGACCCGGCCAAGGTCACCCGCTCTGCGCTGCAGAACGCCGCGTCGATCGCCGGGCCTCCTCCTGACGACCGAGGCGCTGGTCGCCGACAAGCCCGAGAAGCCCGACCCGGCCGCCGCCGCCGCCGCTGCCGCCGCCATGGGCGGCGGCATGGGCGGCATGGGCGGCATGGGCGGGATGATGTAGACCCGTGCCGGCCCCCTGGGGCCGGGAGCGCCGACCCGGGTGCACCGTCGTCGCGACCGACCGGGCCCGGGCCCGGTCGGTCGCGTCCGGCGCCGGCCGCGCGTCGACCGGCCTCGGCGCTCCGGTGGACGTAGTGGCGCGTCGGGCACGTAGTGCCGTTCACCGGCCCGTCGACCCAGACCCGCATCGTGCGATCGGTGCCCGGATCCTTGAAGACCTCGTCGGTCGGTCGTCCAGCCGGGCCGGGGACCCTCCGACTCGCCGTGGCGGCGGACGAAGAAGCTGATCGACCACCGCGACCAACACGGCCACACCGACCAGCGCGAGGATCACGACCACCGGTTGGCTCCGACCGGGACCGGCCCCCGGCCGGTGGCATCAGGTCGGCCCCCACCACCACGGCGGTGCCGTAGGCCACGATCTCGGTGAGGCCCTGGCCCATCTCGGACGAGTCGAAGCGCATGCACAGATGGCGTTCGCCCCCAGGATCCGCGCGTTCTCGATCATGCGGTCCAGGGCGTGGCGGCGGCTGTCCTCGACCAGCTTGGTGTACTGCTTCACCTCGCCGCCGGCGAGGGCACGGAACCCGGCGGTGATCCCCTTGGCCGCGCCCATCGAGCGGACCACCAGACCGAAGACCATCCCGATGCTCCGCTCGACCGCCAGTCGGGAAACTCGAGAGCAGTGGTGATGGGGAACTGGGAGGCGCGGCCTTGTCCTCCTGCTGTCGAGTCATCGGGCTCCTTCTGGTCGAGTGCCGCAGGGCCGGTTGCCGAGTCCTGCACGTCCAGCGGAGCCGGAGGGCGCCCGCAGGCCCCGGGATCGGTCGCCGGAAGGCCGGAGCGTCCGCGGGGCCGGTAACCGCTACGGTGCAGGTGCCGCCCTACTCTGAGGCCTCGATGCACTCCGATCCGCCCAGCTCTCCCGGACCCGGTGGGCCGCCGCCCGCGTGCGGTCCATCACCCGACCGGCGCACCACCGGCCGGGCGGCCGGCGCCCTGGGCCCACCTCGCCGCCACCGAGCCGGCGCCGGATCACCCTCGACCGGGTCGGCGCCGCGCTCTCCGAGGACGGCTCCCGGGTCTCCACCGAGTGGGGCGGATCCATGAACCGTGGCGCGACGCTCGGCCGGCCAGGTGGCCGAGGTGCGCCCGGCCGCGGTGCTGGTGCCCTCTTTCGAAGAGGCCGGCGAGGCCAGGGTCGTCCTCACCGTCCGCTCGGACCACCTCCGCACCCATCAGGGCGAGGCCGCCTTCCCCGGTGGTCGGCTCGACCCCGGCGAGGAGGTGGTCGACGGCCGCCCTCCGCGAGGCGAAAGAGGAGGTCGGCCCTCGACCCGACCTTGGTGACCGTGATCGGCGCGCTGACCCCCATGCCCACCGTCTCGTCCAACACGGTGATGACCCCGGTGGTCGGCCGCGCTCGCCCGGCGCCCGCAGCTCGACGCCAGTCCGGCCGAGGTGGAGCGGGTCTTCGACGTCTCCCTGCAGCGAGCTCGTCGCCGACGGCGCATTCCACGAGGAGTCTGGTCGGTGCCCGGACGGCTCGGCGCGTCCGGGCTCCCCGGGGGGGAGTTCCCGGTCTGGTTCTTCGAGGTGGCCGGCGAGACCGTCTGGGGCGCCACGGCGCGGACCCTGATCGAGCTGCTCTGCCTGGTGCTCGACGTCGAGTCTCCCGCCTCGCTCCTCCCGCCCCCACCGGACGAGGGCCGGCGGCTCCGACGCGGTGGTGAGCCGGACTGCTCCGGGCCCGGGGGGAGCCAGGCGGCAGGTGGCCCAGGGGTATCGTGGGAGCAGTCGGGTGGCACGGCGTGTCGGAGCGGCCACCGATCGGAGGTGTGGAGCAACTGCGACCAGGGTCCGGAGGACGTCAGGTGGCTGAGATCGAGATCGGCATCTTCAAATCGGGACGCAGGGCCTACGGGTTCGACGACATCGCGATCGTCCCGAGCCGACGAACCCGCGATCCCGAGGACGTCGACATCAGCTGGGAGATCGACGCCTACCGCTTCGACCTCCCGCTCATGGCCGTCGGCCATGGACGGCGTGGTCGAGCCCGCCGACCGCCATCGAGATCGGTCGGCTCGGTGGCCTCGGGGTGCTCAACCTCGAGGGCCTCTGGACGCGCGTACGAGGACCCCACCTCCCTCTTCGACGAGATCCGGGAGCTCCCGCCGAGAAGGCCACCGCCCGGATGCAGCAGATGTACGCCGAGCCGGTCCAGATGGAGCTGGTGACCGAGCGGATCAGGGAGATGAAGTCGGCCGGCATCACGACGGCAGCCTCGGTGACCCCCCAGCGGACCGAGGCAGTTCTCGCCGGCGCCATGCTCGCCGCCGAGCTCGACCTGCTGGTCATCCAGGGCACCGTGGTCTCGGCCGAGCACGTGTCGAAGACGGCCGAGCCGCTCAACCTGAAGCGCTTCATCCGCGAGTTCGAGATCCCGGTCATCGTCGGTGGATGCGCCTCCTACCAGGCCGGGCCTCCACCTCATGCGCACGGGCGCCGTCGGGGTGCTGGTCGGGGTCGGCCCGGGCAACGCCTGCACCACCCGGGGCGTGCTCGGGCATCGGCGTTCCCCAGGCCACCGCCATCGCCGACGTCGCCGGGGCCCGCATGCGACATCTCGACGAGACCGGGGTCTACTGCCACGTCATCGCCGACGGCGGCATGTCCAAGGGCGGCGACATCGCCAAGGCCGTGGCCTGCGGCGCCGACGCCGTGATGCTCGGCTCGCCCGCTCTCCTCCGCGGTCGAGGCCCCCGCCCGCGGCTTCCACTGGGGCATGGCCACCTTCCATCCCACCCTGCCCCGGGGTGCCAGGGTGCAGACCACCACCCGGGGCACGCTCCAGGAGATCCTGCTCGGCCCGGCGCACGAGAACGACGGGCGGATGAACCTCTTCGGCGCCCTGCGCACCGCGATGGCCACCTGCGGCTACGAGACGGTCAAGGAGTTCCAGAAGGCCGAGGTGATGGTGGCTCCCGCACTCCAGACCGAGGGCAAGGACCTGCAGCGCTCGCAGGGTGTCGGCATGGGCCATTGAGCCCGGGGCCCCCCGGCGCCGGCGGCCCCGGTGACGGTCCGGTCCTGGTCGTCGACTTCGGTGCCCAGTATGCGCAACTGATCGCCCGCAGGGTCCGCGAGGCCCACGTCTACTCCGAGATCGTCCCGCACACCGCCGACGCCGCTGAGCTGGTGGCCCGGCGGCCCTCGGGCATCATCCTCTCGGGAGGGCCGAAGTCGGTCAACGAGACGCCGGCTCCGACGCTCGACCCCGCCATCTACCGAGACGGGCATCCCCATCCTCGGCATCTGCTACGGCGCCCAGCTCCTCGACCGCGGCAGCTCGGCGGAGAGGTGGCCCGCACCGGGCGGGGCGAGTACGGACGTACCCCTCTCACTGTTACCGGACGCTCACCCCTCTTCGTCGACTGGCCCGACGACGGCCAGGTGTGGATGAGCCACGCCGACGCCATCACCTCGGTGCCCGACGGCTTCGTGGCCACCGCGACCAGCCCCGACGCCCCGGTGGCCGCGCTCCACGACGCCGAGCGGGCCGATCTACGGGGTGCAGTTCCACCCCGAGGTGGTCCACACCGAGCGGGGTCGCGACCTCCTCGAGCGGTTCCTCTACGACGTCTGCCACTGCCCCCCGTCGTGGACCCACACCTCGATCATCGAGTCCCAGGTGGAGGCGGTGCGGGACCAGGTCGGCTCCTCCCCGGTCCTGTGCGCCCTCTCCGGGGGGGTCGATTCGGCGGTGGCGGCCGCCCTGGTGCACAAGGCGATCGGCGACCAGCTCACCTGTGTCTACGTCGACACCGGACTCATGCGGGCCGCACGAGAGCGAACAGGTCGAGGAGACCTTCCGCCGCCAGTTCCACGTCGACCTGGTCCACGTGAAGGCGGCCGACCGGTTCTTCGAGGCCCTGGCCGGGGTGACCGACCCCGAGGCGAAGCGAAAGATCATCGGCGAGCTGTTCATCCGGATCTTCGAAGAGGTCGCCCGCGACCTGGTCGTCGAGCAGTCGAAGTGGCCGGCGACGGACCCGGACGCGCCGGCGCCGGCGAGACGCCCTCGGGCTTCCTGGTCCAGGGCACCCTCTACCCCGACGTGATCGAGTCCGGGTTCGGACTCCGCCGCCACCATCAAGTCCCACCACAACGTCGGTGGGCTTCCCGACGATCTCGCATTCGACCTGGTCGAACCGCTCCGCCTGCTGTTCAAGGACGAGGTCCGGGCGGTCGGGGAGGAGCTCGGCCTCCCCCACGACATCGTGTGGCGCCAGCCCTTCCCCGGGCCGGGCCTGGCCGTGCGCATCGTGGGCGAGGTCACCCCGGAGCGGGCCGACATCCTGCGGGCGGCCGACGCCATCGTGGTCGAGGAGATCCGTCGGGCAGGGCTCTACCGCGACCTGTGGCAGAGCTTCGCGGTGCTCCCCGCCGTCCGCACCGTCGGGCGTGATGGGTGACGGCCGTACCTACGCCTACCCGTCGTGATCCGCGCCGTCACCAGCGACGACGCCATGACCGCCGACTGGGCCCGGCTGCCCTACGACTTGCTGGAACGCCTCTCCTCGCGCATCATCAACGAGGTGGAAGGCGTCAACCGGGTGGCTCTCGACATCACGTCGAAGCCGCCCGGCACCATCGAGTGGGAATGACCGTCCCCGGCGGGCGCGCCGACCGCCGCCCGCCGTGGACGCGCACGCGGGGAGCGGGCTCGCCGCCTCCGGCCCGGCCGCGGACCGGCCGCCCGGCCGACGCTCTGCTCGAGGGCCTGACCGGTCCCCAGCGGGACGCGGTGGTCCACCGGGGCGGCCCGCTGCTCATCGTGGCCGGCGCCGGCTCGGGCAAGACCCGGGTGCTGACCCGCCGCATCGCCCACCTCATCGCCACCCGCGACGCCGCGCCCTGGCAGATCCTGGCCATCACCTTCACCAACAAGGCCGCCGACGAGATGCGCCGGCGGGTCGCCGACCTGGTCGGACCCCGCGCCGGCGCGGATGTGGGTGTCGACCTTCCACTCGGCGTGCGTGCGGATCCTCCGGGCCCACGGCGACCGGCTGGGCTACAAGGGCTCCTTCACCATCTACGACGACGCCGACTCCCGGCGGCTGGTCGAGATCGTCGCCCGGGAGCTGGACATCGACACGAAGAAGTTCTCGCCGCGGTCGATCCTGGGCCAGATCAGCCAGGCCAAGTCCCGGCAGCAGGGACCCGAGGAGTACCGGGCCGCCGCCGTCACCATCTTCGACCGACGAATCGCCGACGTCTTCGACCTCTACCAGCAGCGGATGGTGGCGGCCAACGCCATGGACTTCGACGACCTCCTCCTCAACACGGTCCGGCTGTTCCGCCTCCACCCCGACGTGCTCGAGCACTACCGGACCCGGTTCACCCACATCCTGATCGACGAGTACCAGGACACCAACGCCGTCCAGAACGCGCTGGCCGTCCTGCTGGCCGGCGGACCACCGCAACATCGTGGTGGTCGGGGACAGCGACCAGTCCGTCTACCGGTTCCGCGGGGCGGACATCTCCAACATCCTCGACTTCGAGCAGGCCTTCCCCGACGCCACCGCCATCACCCTCGACCAGAACTTCCGCTCCACCCAGACCATCCTCGACGCGGCCAACTCGGTGATCACCAACAACGTCTCCCGCAAGCCGAAGAACGCTTTGGACCGAGGGCGGGACGGGCGAGCAGATCGTCCGCTACCGGGCCGAGGACGAGCACGACGAGGCCGAGTGGGTGGCCCACGAGATCCTCCGCCTGCGGCAGCGAGCAGGGCCTCCGCTGGGGGGACGTGGCCATCTTCTACCGCACCAACGCCCAGTCGGCCGCCCTCGAGGAGGCCATGGTCCACGCCGAGGTGCCCTACAAGGTGGTCGGGGGCACCCGGTTCTACGACCGGCGCGAGGTCAAGGACGTGATGGCCTACCTGCGGGTCCTGGTCAACCCGGACGACGAGGTCAGCTGGCGACGGATCGTCAACGTGCCCAAGCGCGGGGTGGGCGAGACCTCGGTGGCCAAGCTGTCGGGCTGGGCCGGCCCCGGGGCGTGTCCTTCGGCGAGGCGGTGGCCCACGCCGAGGAGGCCGGCATCGGCGGGAAGGCGGGGCAAGTCGCTGGTCGGACCTGTCCGCGCTGCTCGAGGGCTCGCGGCCCCGGATGTCGTGCCTCGCCTGGTCGACGAGAACGGCGAGGCCATCGCCCCGCTGGACCCGAGTGCCTCATCGGCTCGGCGCCGCTGCCGGCGGACCGGCCGGCGACCGGTGCGCCGGGACGCGTCGACGGGCCGGCCAGGCTGGACCCGGTGAGCTGGTGACAGCGGTGGTCGAGGACACCGGCTACCGCAGCGAGCTGCTCGCCGAAGGGACCATCGAGGCGCTGGGACGGGTGGAGAACGTCGACGAGCTGGTGGGAGTGGCTGCCCAGTACCGACACCCTGGCCGAGTTCCTGGAGGCGGCTTCGCTGGTCGCCGACTCCGACCAGCTCGAGGGCGACGGCACCAAGGTCTCGCTCATGACCATGCACATCGCCAAGGGCCTCGAGTTCCCTGCGGTCTTCCTGGTCGGCATCGAGGACGGCATCTTCCCCCACCTGCGGTCCCTCGGGGACCCGGTCGAGCTCGAGGAGGAGCGGCGCCTCTGCTACGTCGGGATCACCCGGGCCGAACGCCACCTCTACGTCTCCCACGCCTGGAGCCGGATGCTCTTCGGGAGGGGCAGCGCAACATCCCGAGCCGGTTCCTCAACGAGATCCCCGAGGAGCTGGTCCGGGACGTGGGCGGGGACACCGTCCACGCGGCTCGGAACGGGCGGCGGACGGGGGTGACAGTCTCGTCCCGCGTCCGCATCGCGGCGCGCGGACGACGGCGGGGGCACGCCGGGGCGCAGCGTGTTCGGACGGTGGCCCGAGCGACGCGATTCGACGTCACCGGCGAGACGCCGACCCCGGCCTCCACCGGCGCCGAGCGACCTGGGTCTCGCGGTGGGCGACCGGGTCGTGCACGGGCAGTGGGGCGAGGGACGGTCGTCGAGGCCTCGGGCGAGGGTGACGACGCCGAGGCGGCGGTCGAGTTCGCCTCGGTGGGGCGCAAGAGGCTCCTGCTGCGGATGGCGCCGCTCAAGCGGGCCTGAGGTACAGGCCGGGGACCCGACGGCGCCGACCGGGCCGGTGCGAGCGTGCCGCCGTCCGGGCGTCCCATCTGTGAGACTGGACCGGGCGGCCGACGCAGGCATCGTTCCGCCGCATCCGGTCCATCGGATCGTCAGCTGGCCCTGGCTCGCTGCCACCGAGCGGCCGGGAAGGAGCCGAGGAGCTCGGGCGGAACGCGCGACGGCCCGGGACGGCGAGGTCGCCGGTGCCACCGCCGCATGAGTCTGCACAGAATGAGGTCTGGGGAGCGCGTTGGAGGGCACATCATCTTCGATCCGGACGGCCCGTCGTCCGAGTCTCGCTCCGACGAGGCCCCGAGCGGTCGACGCGGAGCCGGGGCCCGCCGCGGGCTCCGACACCGACCGGGTCCGCGAGCCCCCGACACCGGAACGCAGCCCACGGCCCGGATCGCCGTCGGCGATCTCACGGGCCGAGCCGCGGCCCGCTCCACCACCGGGATCCCGCTCGTCGTCTCCACCCCGCACCACCCGGCCCCGACGGCCCCGCGCCCGCCCACCGGATGCCGCGGCCCGACCCGCGGGAGCGCCGGCCCGCGCAAGGAGGAGATCCGCCGCCGCCGCACCTGGTCGGACGCCATCCGAAGTCGACGATGGCCCTGGTCGTCCTGCTGGCGCTGACCCCGGTGTGGATCTCGGCCGGCTCGGCCGCCACCAATCCGGCACTCGGTAACACCCCGGGCGCCCGCCTCACCGAGTGGGTGAGGGACCACGGCGGAGGCGGACTGGTCACCTGGGCCGAGAACACCTGGTACACGTGGCACGCCCCACCCAAGGGAGGGAAGCCCCGCAGGGCGCCATCCCCGCCCCGGTGGTCACCACGACCACCACCGCCGGCCGGCCCGGCCCACCTGCCGTGCCGGCAGCCATCGCCCCCTTCGTGACCACGCCGACGCCCGGTGAGGGCCAGTGGCACCCCGTCGGTCGCACGGTCGGCGGCATCCCGGCGATGTACGCCGCCTTCCTCCGGCCCAACGCGGTCAACACCAGCCTGGTCACCGGGGTGGCCTGGATGGACACCAAGCTGCTCGGGACGACGCTCTACGCGGGGACCACCATCCCCGGCACCGGACAGACCTGGGCCAACGAGGCCCCCGTGGCCGGCCGGCCCTCGACACCCTGGTCGCCGCGTTCAACTCGGGCTTCCGGATGCAGGACGCCCAGGGTGGCTTCTACGCCGACGGGATGACCGCCGGTGCCCCTCCAGGCCGGGCGCCGCCTCCCTCGTCATCGACAGCGACGGGACGCCCGACATCGGGGCGTGGGGCACCGACGTGTCGATGACCCCTTCGGTGGTCGCGGTGCGCCAGAACCTCGACCTCATCGTGGACAACGGCCAACCGGTGCCCGGTCTCAACGCCAACGACAACCACCGGTGGGGCGCCACCCTCGGGGGCCGGGTGCAGGTCTGGCGGTCGGGCCTGGGCATCACGGCCGACGGCGCCCTGGTCTTCGTGGGAGGCAGTCGGGCCTCTCCATCGTGGACCTGGCCAACGTGCTGGCCCGGGCCGGGGCCGTGCGGGCCATGGAGATGGACATCAACACCGCCTGGGTCAACTTCACCAGCTTCGACCCGCCGGTCGGGCCAGCCCGCCTCGGCAGCCAACGGCACCTTGCTCACCTACGACGAGGCCACCTCCCCGTCCCGGTACTTCACATCGCTGTCGCGGGACTTCGTCACCATGTCGGCCGTCATGCCGGCCGAGGCCCCGGCACCACCTGCCGTCAAGAAGCGTTGAGGCCTACCATCACGGAGAGCTGATGCCGGCCCGCGGCCGGCCAGGATTCCGGGCCGGCCCGAGGAGCGAGGTACTGGTGCAGCAGATCCCGAAGCAACGCTACGAGACGGAGCTGCTGACGCTCCAGGCCGAGTTGGCCGCCATGACCGAGTGGATCCACCGCAGCGGGTCCCGGGTGGTCGTGGTGTTCGAGGGCCGGGACGCCGCCGGCAAGGGTGGGGTGATCAAGCGGATCAGCCAGTACCTGAGCCCGAGGATCTGCCGGATCGTGGCGCTGCCCACTCCGACCGAACGGGAGCGGGGCGAGTGGTACTTCCAACGGTACGTGGCCGAGCTCCCGACCGCGGGGGAGGTGACCCTCTTCGACCGGAGCTGGTACAACCGGGCCGGGGTGGAGCGGGTCATGGGCTTCTGCACGGACGAGCAGTATCGGACCTTCCTCCGCCAGTGCCCGGTGTTCGAGCACCAGCTGATCGAGGACGGGATCATTCTGATCAAGTACTGGTTCTCGGTCAGCGACGCCGAGCAGGAGCGACGGTTCCAGAGCCGGGTCGACGATCCGCTCCGTCGGTGGAAGCTCAGCCCCATGGACCTCGAGGCCAGGCAGCGGTGGGTCGACTACTCACGGGCCAAGGACACCATGTTCCTCCATACCGACACCCCCGAGTCGCCCTGGTACGTGGTGGAGGCCGACGACAAGCGGCGGGCCCGGCTCAACTGCATCGCCCACCTCCTCAGCCAGGTGCCCTACCAGGCGGTCAAGTCGGAGAAGCTGCGGCTGCCGAAGCGGGTCAGGGACGAGAACTACGAGCGTCCACCCCGGGACCTGGCCACCTACGTGCCCGACTATGCGGCCACGCTGCCCGACTGAGGTCGGGCCGCGTCAGTGGGTCCACCGCATGGGGAGGCCTCAGCCGGGCATGCGGCGCCAGACCGCCCGGGGCAGGTGGCGCATGACGGCGAACACCCAGCGGAGGATGGGCGGGGCATAGACCACCGTGGCACCCGAGGCGATCCCCTTGACGACCGCCTCGGCCACGGCGTCGGGTGAGGTCGAGAAGGGCGCCGGGGTCATCCCCTCGGTCATCCGGCCCACGACGAAGCCCGGGCGCACGATGGTCACGTCGACGCCGGTGCCCACCAGCGAGTCGCCTAGGCCCTGGGCGAAGGCGTCGAGCCCCGACTTCGATGACCCGTAGATGAAGTTGGCCCGGCGGGCCCGCTCCCCGGCGACCGACGACAGCACGACCAGGCGCCCGTGGCCCTGGTGCTTCAGTCGGGCGGTCACGGCGAGGACGGCCGAGGCCAGCCCGGCGAAGTTGGCGGTGATCACGGCCGCGGCCGCCGGGGGATCGAGCTCGTCGGCACTCTGGTCGCCCAGGACGCCCGCGGCCACGATGACCAGGTCGATGTCGCCGAAGCGGTCGAAGACCTCGTCGGCCAGGGCGACATGCCCAGTGGTGTCGGTGGCATCGAAGGCCACCGATTCGGCCACGTCGGCGCCGGCCGCCTTGGCCCGGTGCACGGCCTCGGTGAGTCGAGGGCTCTCCCGACCGGCGAGGATCACGGTGCGACAGCGGCCCGGGACGAGCTTGTCCACGATGGCCTGGGCGATCTCGGAGGATCCCCCGAGGACGAGCACTGACTGGGGGCGCCCGATGGCGTCGATCATGATCCTGTCCGTTCTGGTGGTGGGTCGGCGCCGTTGGACCCGGTTCGGGCGGCGGTGGTCGGGGTGGCCGTGGCGCCGCGGCGCTTGCCGGTCGGCGACTTGGCCGTCTTGCCGGCCGCGGCTTTCGTCGTCGGCTTGCCGGCCGCGGTCCGTCCCCGTCCCCGCCCCGCCGGCGTGCGGGACCGGGTGGGTCGACGGTCGGCCGCCGAGGCGGGGACGTCGCGGCAGAGTCCGAGCCGCCGCCCGAGGTCGGATCGCAGCACGCCGTCGGGGTCGACCCGGTCCCGGACCGCCTGCCACTCGTCCACCCTGGGGTACATGGCCCGGAAGCTGGCCGGGGAGACCCGAGAGTCCTTGGCCAGATAGACCCGGCCGCCGGCCTCCAACACCAGCGCGTCGAGGTCGTCGAGGAGACGGTCGAGGTCGGGATGGCCGACCGGGAGGTCGAGGGCCAGGGTCCACCCGGGCATGGGGAAGGAGAGCGGTCCCGGGTCACCTGGTCCGAACCGCTTCAGCACGGCGAGGAAACTGGCCAGCTTCAGCACGGTGAGCCGCTCGATGACGGTGCGCACCGTCTCAGCCTGCTCGTCGCCCACCACGAACTGGTACTGGAGGAACCCCTGGCGGCCGTAGAGGCGGTTCCAGTCGCCCACGCCGTCGAGGGGATGAAAGAATCCGGTCATGTGGTGGGGCTTGGCCACCTGGTGGACCGGGGCCTTGCGGAACCAGAACTCGTTGAAGACCCCCACGGTGAGAGGGTTGAGAAGCCCACTGGGAGGGGTGAGGGGCACCCGGGCCAGCGTCCGGGGCACGAAGGCCCGTGCCTTGTCCGGGGCGCGACGAAGCCGCTCGGGCAGGTCCTCCAGCCGGGCATGGTCGCCACGCGTGAGCACGGACCGCCCCAGGCGGCTCCCGGTGGACTGGCAGTCGATCCAGGCCACGGAGTAGCGGTAGGCGTCGTCCCCGGTCAGCATCTTGTCCATGACGCTGTCGAGGTCCTCGGCCCGCTCGGTGTCCACCAGCATGTAGCTGGTCTCGACCGGGATCATCTGCAGTGTGGCCGAAGTGACGATGCCGGTCAGGCCCATGCCTCCGGCGGTGGCCCAGAAGAGCTCGGGGTCCGAGGAGGCCGAGATGATGACGGTGCCGGTCGGGGCCACCAGTGTCATCTCCAGGACGTGTGAGCAGAAGCTGCCGTCCACGTGGTGGTTCTTACCGTGGATGTCGGCGGCGATGGCCCCGCCGACGGTGACCAGGCGGGTCCCTGGGGTGACCGGGACGAACCAGCCCAGCGGGACGAACCGCTCCATGAGGGTCTGCAGGCTGACGCCGGCACCCACCGCGATCTGACCCGAGTCCAGGTCGACCCGGTAGATCCCGTCCAGCCAGGTGGCGTCGAGGACGGCCCCACCGGCGTTCTGCGCCGCGTCGCCGTAGCTTCTTCCGAGACCCCGGGCGATGATGCCCCGTCCCCCCGGACCCGGCGACACGGCCTCGGCCATGGCCTGGTCCACGATGTCGGGGTGCACGGCATGGATCACCTCCGCCGAGGTGGGCGCCGTCCGACCCCACCCGGTCAGTAGGGCGTGGCGGGACCGGGGGGATCGGGTGGCGGTCACGTGCCGTAGACGCCGACCGCGAACAGGGCGATCCAGCAGACTCCATAGATCTGGAGACGGTGGTCGTGGAGGGCCAGTTCCTCGGGGGCGGCGCCCTCCCCCGAGTCGAGCAGCCGCATGATGTGGAGGAGGGCCACGGTGAAGGGGATCACGGTGAGCTGGAACCAGATGGGGTCGGTCCCCTTGTGCAGCTCGGCCGCTCGGCCGAAGGCCCACAGGCAGTAGGCGGAGACGGTCACGGCGGCAGACAGCGTCCGGACCGAGCGGAGGAAGGTGGGGGTGTAGAGGCCGAGCGTCTGGCGGATGGAGCCGTCGTCGGCCTGCTTCTCGGCCAGGAGCTTCTTCTCCCCCGACCGCTTGCCGGTCACGATGAGGAGGGAGCCGAACGAGGCCACGATGAGGAACCAGTTGGTGAGGGCCACTCCGGTGGCCACGCCACCGGCCACCGCCCGCAGGACGAATCCGGCACTGACTGCGGCCAGATCGAGGATCGGCTCGTTCTTGATCCCGAGGGAGTAGCCCACGTTGACCAGGGCGTAGATAGCCATGACCAGGGCCAGGTGCCATCCGGCCACCAGTTGGCCGAGGCCGACGGCCACGGCCAGCATGGCCAGGCCGACCACGACCGCCAGCATCACCGGCACCACCCCGGCGGCCACGGGGCGCAGTCGCTTGGTCGGGTGGAGACGGTCGGCCTGGGCGTCGATGGCGTCGTTCAGGAAGTACGTGCCCGAAGCGGCCAGGCAGAACACCCCGAAGGCGGCCAGGGCGTGCCAGAGCACAGAGCGGTGCAGCAGCACCCCGGCTGCGGCCGGGGCCACGAAGACCAGCACGTTCTTCATCCACTGTTTGGGGCGGCACAGCCGGATCAGGCCCATGGGCAGGGAGGCCGATGCCGCTGGCGGCTGCGCCGCTTGATCGTCAGGAAGGTCCACGGCTTCGGTCGAAGTGGTCAAGGCGTCCTCAAGGGTCTGGTCGTGCCGCCTGCGCCGGAGCGAAGGTACCACGCAGCCCCAAGGCTAGGGCCTGCAGGGCGGTGGGAGCGGATTCGGGGCGGCGGTCGGCCATTCCGAGCCCGGATGGGCTTTTCTCCCCGGTCAGCGCTTAGTATCTGCCTCCGTGAAACGCCCGTATCGAGTCGTGGTGGCCAAGCCCGGCCTGGACGGGCACGATCGGGGCGCCAAGGTGATTGCCCGGGCCCTGCGGGACGCCGGGTTCGAGGTGATCTACACCGGGCTGCACCAGACGGCCGAGCAGGTGGTGCAGGCCGTCATCCAAGAGGACGCCGACGCCGTGGGGCTCTCGCTGCTCTCGGGAGCCCACCTGACGCTGGTGCCCAGGGTCATCGAGGGCCTCGAGGCGCAGGGCCGGGGAGACGTGCTGGTGCTCGTCGGAGGGATCATCCCCGCCGCCGACATCCCGGTCCTGAAGGAGATGGGAGTGGCCGAGGTGTTCACCCCCGGGGCTCCGCTGCCGGCCATCGGAGCCTGGCTCGCGGAGGCCCTCGACGAACGGGAGAGTGGAGCCACGGCCTGAGATGTCGCTTCTCGGGAAGGGCACCGAGGGGAGACGTCATGCCCGTACCCGGTGCTGGCCGACTCCGAGGGCAGGGAGCAGCGAGCGGGGACGGGCCGGGTCCTGCGGGCGCCCCGCCGGTGAACCACAGCGCCGACCGTCGACCGCAGACGGTCGCAAACGAACGGGAGTCGCAGCAAGAAGTCAGCGTGGCAGCAGCCATCAGACAGACCGAGTCGCACCAACCAGTCAGACAGACAGAGAGGAACGGATCCGGTGGATCTCTTCGAGTATCAGGGCAAGCAGTACTTCGCCCGCTACGGCATCCCCATCTCCAAGGGCGGAGTGGCCGACACCGTGGACGAAGCCGTGGCCCAGGCCGAGGCCTCCGGCTACCCGGTGGTGGTCAAGGCCCAGGTGAAGGTGGGCGGCCGCGGCAAGGCCGGGGCGTCAAGCTGGCCGACAACGTCGAAGAGGTGCGCGAGCACGCCGGCAACATCCTCGGCCTGGACATCAAGGGCCACGTGGTCAAGCGCCTGTGGATCGAGCACGCCTCGGACATCGCCAAGGAGTACTACGCCAGCTTCACCCTGGACCGCAGCGCCAAGAAGCACCTGGGCATGCTGTCGGCCGAGGGCGGCGTGGAGATCGAGGAGGTGGCTGTCACCAACCCCGACGCCATCGCCCTGCTCCACGTCGACCCGGTCGACGGGCTGACCCTCGAGGCCGCCCGGGAGTGGGTGGAGCGGGCCAACCTCGACCAGGTGGCCCGGGACCAGGCCGCCGAGCTGCTGGTCAAGCTCTACACCTGCTACACCGAGGGCGACTGCGACCTGGCGGAGATCAATCCGTTGATCCTCACCCCGGACGACAAGGTCCACGCCCTGGACGCCAAGGTCACCCTGGACGCCAATGCCGCCTTCCGGCACCCCGAGTGGGAGGAGTTCGAGGGCAGCGACGTGGAGGACGAGCGGGAGACCCGGGCCAAGGAGCGGGGCCTCAACTACATCGGCCTGGACGGCTCGGTGGGCATCATCGCCAACGGCGCCGGCCTGGCCATGAGCACCCTCGACGTGGTCAACCAGTGCGGCGGCTCCGCGGCCAACTTCCTCGACATCGGAGGCGGCGCCAACGCCGACGTCATGGCCGCGGCCCTGGAGGTCATCAACTCCGACCCCGCCGTGCGGTCCATCTTCGTCAACATCTTCGGGGGGATCACCCGGGTCGACGAGGTGGCCAAGGGCGTCCTGGAGGCGCTGGACCGGGTGGAGATCAGCTCACCCATCGTGCTCCGGCTGGACGGCACCAACGCGGTGGCCGGGCGCGAGATCCTGGCCAGCCATCTGTCCGATCGCCTGGTCGCCGAGCCGACCATGCTCGATGCCGCACGACGTGCGGTCGCACTCGCTGGAGGCCAGTCATGAGCATCTTCGTCGACGAGAACACCAAGGTCGTGGTCCAGGGCATCAGCCCCACGAGCCAGGGCCTCTACCACGGGCTCCGCAACCGTGACTACGGCACCAAGGTGGTCGCCGGCACCAACCCGAACCGGGGCGGTGAGGAGATCGAGGGCATCCCGGTCTTCGCCACGGTGGCCGAGGCCGTCGAGGCCACCGGGGCCAACGCCTCGTTCATCTCGGTACCGCCCAAGTTCGCCGCCGCGGCCATCGTGGAGGCCGCCGCTGCCGGCGTGCCCTTCGTGGTGTGCATCACCGAGGGCATCCCGGCCAGCGACGAGGCCCTGGCCTACAACCGGCTGGTCCGGGAGTTCCCCGGCACCCGCCTGCTCGGGCCCAACTGCCCCGGCATCATCTCGCCGGGGAAGTGCAACATCGGCATCACCTCGGGCGACATCGCCATGGCCGGTGGGCCCGGTGGGCATCGTGAGCCGCTCGGGCACCCTCACCTACCAGGCACTGCATGAGCTCTCCCAGCAGGGCGTGGGCCAGACCACCTGTGTGGGCATCGGTGGTGACCCGGTCCCCGGCACCAGCTTCATCGACTGCCTGGCCGCCTTCGAGGCAGACCCGGACACCAGGGCCATCATGATGATCGGCGAGATCGGCGGCTCGGCCGAGGAAGAGGCGGCCGAGTTCATCGCCTCGTCGGTGAGCAAGCCGGTGGTCTCCTACGTGGCCGGTGTGACCGCACCCCCGGGGCGCAAGATGGGCCATGCCGGTGCCATCATCTCGGGCTCCAAGGGTACGGCCCAGGCCAAGATGGACGCCCTCTCGGACGCCGGGGTCACGGTGGCCCTCAACCCCACCGAGGCGGGTGAGGCCATGGTCGACGTGGTTCGGAAACTCGGCTGACCTCCGACCTCCCCTCGGCTGCCGCCCTCGGCCGCCGGCCCATCGAGGCAGTCATCTTCGACCTCGATGGCCTGCTGATCGACTCGGAGCCGTTCTGGCGCCGAGCCGAGATCGAGGTCTTCGGTTCGGTCGGCCTCGAGCTGACCGAGCAGGACGTGCGCCAGACCATGGGGCTGCGCATCGACGATGCCGTCCGTCACTGGTGGGTGCGCTTCCCCTGGGAGGGGATGACCCCTGCCGAGGTCGAGCGGGCCACGACGGCCCGGGTGGCCGAGCTCATCGGCCGGTCCGGGTCGCCCATGCCGGGGGCCTTGGAGGCGGTGGCCCTGTGCGGCCGCCTGGCCCTTCCCGTGGCCGTGTGCTCGGGTTCCTACGCCGTGGTCATCCAGGCCGCCCTCGACCGCCTGGGCATCGCCTCGTCGGTCACCGTGTGGCACTCGGCGGAGTGGGAGCCGCTGGGCAAGCCCCACCCCGGGTCCTACCTGTCGACCGCGGCCAAGCTGGGGGTGGACCCGACCGGGTGCCTGGCCGTCGAGGACTCCTTCAACGGGGCCGTGTCGGCCAAGGCGGCGCGGATGCGGGTCGTGGCCGTGCCGGAGCGCGAGGCACTCGCCTCCCCCCGGTGGGGCATGTGCGACGCCGTACTCCCGAGTCTGGTCGGACTGGACGAGGCCCTGTTCCGCAGGCTTGAGCAGTAGGCCGGCCTGGTCGACCGCCGAGCGTCGCCCGTCTCCGGGCGCGCCCCTCGCCGGTGGGGCGAGAAGGGGTGAAGCGGCTCCCGGGCTGGGACCGGCGCGGAATCCCCGAAACTTTCCCTTCGGAAACGTCGAAACGATGCCGATAGCACTGTCACGAGGGGCACTCCCTGGGCAGGGGGGACCGAGCGACGTGGGCCCGTACACCGGAGGCAGGCCGGTCGGGCCACGTCGCCCCGGTCCCTGTGTGGGGGACGGTACCACCGGACTCCCGGAACCGTCGGGGAGCACGCGGGCCGCAAGGACGCCGGCACTATGCGTCGCTGAGGTGCCCGCACCGCGGCACTGATATCGTGCGCGAGTGGGTCCCGGCGCAACTCCCAACTCCGCTCCGGGGACCTCGCCCGACACCGCTCGGGCCGCCGCACCGACGTCCCCGGCGACGCCGCGGACGGCCGCGCGCGGCTCGCTCCGGCTGGGGGTGCTCGCCTCGGGAAGCGGAACCATCCTGGAGGCGATCCTGTCCTCGGGCCTTCCGGTGCGCCTGGTGCTGGTCGACCGCCCCTGCCGGGCCCAGGAGGTGGCGGCGACGGCGTCGGTCCCGTCGGTCCTGGTCGACCGCTCGGCCTTCGGGGGGTTCGGCCCGGGCTTCGACCGTCACGGGTATACGCGGGCGGTCACCGATGTACTGCGGGGTGACGCCATCGATGTGGTGGCAATGGCCGGTTTCGGCACCGTGCTGGGTGAGCCAATCCACGCCGCGTATCCCGGTCGCATCCTCAACACCCATCCCGCCCTGCTCCCCGCGTTCCCCGGCTGGCACGCCGTCCGGGACGCCCTGGCCGCCGGCGTGCCCGAGACCGGGACCACGGTGCACGTCGCCACCCTCGAGATGGACGCCGGACCGGTGCTGGCCCGGGCCGCGGTCCCCGTGCTGCCCGGCGATACCGAGGAAAGCCTGCACGAGCGCATCAAGTCCGTGGAGCGGACCCTCTACCCCGACACCATCCGGACCTTCATCGACGGGTTGGCGGCGACGGCGTCCGATGGACCAGGATCACCCACGGAGGTTGCGCCATGAGGGCACTGTTGTCCGTCTACGACAAAACCGGAGTCATCGATCTGGCCCGGGGCCTGTCCAGCCTGGGTTGGGAGCTCATCTCGAGTGGAGGAACCTCCGCGGCACTGGCCGACGCCGGCATCGACCACCGCGAGGTGGCCGAGGTCACCGGGGCACCCGAGATGCTCGGGGGCCGGGTCAAGACCCTCCATCCCATCATCCACGGCGGGATCCTGGCCGACCGGTCCAAGGCCGAGCACCTCGATGATCTGGAACGTCAGGGCATCGGGCTGATCGATCTCGTGGTGTGCAATCTCTATCCGTTCGCGTCGGATCCGTCCATCGAGCTCATCGACGTCGGCGGACCCACCATGGTCCGGGCGGCGGCGAAGAACCACGCCCACGTGGGCATCGTGGTCTCGCCGGCTGCCTACGGCACGGTCCTGGACGAGCTCCGGGCGAACGGCTCCCTCTCCGAGCCGACCCGGCTGCGGTTGGCCCGCGACGCCTTCGCCCACACCGCCGCCTACGACGCCGCCATCGTGGACTGGTTCGACGACCAGGGGGCGGCGGGACCGGTCGACGACGAGGCCTCCATCCTGCCGCCCACCATCCATCTGGCCCTCGAGCGGGCCGGGTCCCTCCGTTATGGAGAGAACCCCCATCAGCATGGGGCCCGCTACCGCATCGTCGGACAGCACTCGTGGTGGGACGACGTGATCCAGCACGGGGGCAAGGAGCTCTCCTACCTCAACATCTTCGACGCCGACGCCGCCTGGCGGCTGGTCCACGAGCTGGCCGACCCGGGGGAGGCCGAACGTTCGGTGGCCATCATCAAGCACGCCAACCCCTGCGGTGCGGCAGTCCACGCCGAACTGACCACGGCCTACCAGCGGGCCCTGGAGTGCGACCCCCAGTCGGCCTTCGGCGGCATCGTGGCCATCGGGGGACCGGTGACCGCCGAGGTGGCCGAGGCCATCGCCGCCGGGCCGCAGGCCGATCTGATCATCGCCCCGTCCTACGACGCCGCCGCGCTCGCCCAGCTGACCTCGAAGCGTAAGGCCACCCGCCTGCTGTCGGCCCCGGCACCGGAGCCGCTGGTCCGGCAGTTCCGGGGGCTCGGGGCCAGCATGCTGGTCCAGGACGCCGATCGCTTCCTCGTCCCCACCACGTCGTGGGAGGTGGCCACCAAGGTGCAGCCCACCGATGCCCAGTGGCGGGATCTGGCCTTGGCCTGGAAGGTCTGTGCCCGCACCACGTCCAATGCCATCGCCATCGTCAGCGATGGCCAGGCGGTGGGGGTGGGAGCCGGCCAGCAGTCCCGGGTGGTGGCGGCGGAGATCGCCGTGTCCAAGGCCGGAGCCCGGGCCTCGGGAGGAGCGGCGGCCAGCGACGCCTTCTTCCCCTTCCCCGACGGTCTGCTTGTCCTGGCCGAGGCCGGGGTGGCCGCAGTGGTGCAGCCGGGTGGCTCGATCCGGGACGGCGAGGTGGTGGCGGCGGCCGATGAGGCGGGGATCGCCGTGGTCATGGCCGGTGGCGAACGCCACTTCCGGCATTGAGGGACGGCGGGGACGCCCGGTTCCCGTCGACCCGCCCGGCTCACGGCCATACTGGGGACATGAGGCATCGGTCATGACAGCCACGCTGCTCGACGGTGAGCTGTTGGCCGCCAAGATCCGCGCCGAGGTCAGCGACCGTGTAGCCCGGCTGCGCGGTGTCGGCATCACCGCGGGACTGGGGACCATCCTCGTCGGGGACGACGGCCCGAGCGCCCGCTACGTGGCCATGAAGCACGAGGACTGCGCCGAGGTGGGCATCCACTCGGCGCACGAACACCTGCCCGCCGACGTCAGCCAAGAGGAATTGGAAGCGGTGGTGGCCCGGTTCAACGCCGACCCGGCCATCCACGCCTATCTGGTGCAGCTACCCCTGCCCGACGGCCTGGACGAGGAGCGGGTGCTGCTGGCCGTCGACCCCGAGAAGGACGTCGACGGACTGCACCCGGTCAATCTCGGGCGCCTGGTCATGGGGGCCAACGGTCCGCTGCCCTGCACCCCGGCCGGCATCGTCGAGCTGCTGGCGGCCAACCAGGTCCCGGTGGAGGGCAAGCACGTTGTGATCATCGGCCGGGGCCTGACCATCGGCCGGCCCCTGTCGTTGCTGTTGGCCATGCGCCGGCCCGGGTGCAATGCCGCCGTCACCGTCGTCCATACCGGGGTGGAGGACCTCGCCGGCCTGGTGCGTCAGGGCGACGTCGTGGTGGCCGCGGCCGGACGGTCCGGACTGGTCACGGCGGAGATGGTCAAGCCGGGCGCCGCCGTGGTCGGGGCCGGCACCTCTTGGGAAGGGAAGAAGCTCTTGTCTGACGTCGACGAGTCCGTGGCCGAGGTGGCCGGGTGGATCACCCCACGACTGGGAGGGGTGGGACCGATGACCCGGGCCATGCTCCTCCGCAACACCGTCCGGGCCGCGGAGCGCGCAGTCGTGAGCGCGGCCGAAGGGCTCGAGACCGACCACCGCCCCTGGGGGATGTACACGGTCCTCGACGACGACGGGACCCACAAGGTCAAGCGCATCGTGGTGCTGCCGGGCAAGCGGCTCAGCTATCAGCGCCACGCTCGCCGTTCGGAGCACTGGTTCATCGTGCGGGGAACGGCCCAGGTCACCCTGGACGGCGAGGTGACCGAGCTGTCGCGCCGGGGACTCGGTGGACATCCCGGTGGGGACCGACCACCGCATCGCGCAACGCCACCGACGCCGAGTGGTCTTCGTCGAGGTGCAGCACGGCGAGTACTTCGGGGAGGACGACATCGTCCGGCTCGAGGACGACTTCGGGCGGAGCGACGCCTGATGGCGTGGCCGGGAGCCTGCCGAGGCGCCGCCGGACCGCCGCGGGCCCTGGTGGCGACGGTCGGGGTGGCCTCGCTCCTCGCCCTGTGGCGCCGGTGCCGGGCCCCCGACGGCCGGCGCCGCCCGGCGGTGCCGGCGGTGGAGGTGGCGGTCACCACCACCACGGCGTGTGACGCCGACCACCGAGGCCACCACCACGACCACGACGCCACCGACGACCACCACGTCGACGTCCACCACCACCACGCCCGACCACGACCACGACCTCGTCGACCACCACCTCGACCACGCTGGCCCCACTCATCGCCACCAACACCTCGTCCAAGACGCCGTGGGCCCTGATCATCGTCGATCGTCGTCCTGGTCCTGGCCATCGGCTGGTCGTCCTGCTGCTGGCCGCCCGCAAGCGGCGGGGCGTCGAGGCGGCCTGGCGCAAGGCGGTGACCCCGGCCCTGTCCGACGCCCAGCTGGCCCGGGCCTCCCTCCTCTCGGGCAACGCCGTGTCCGACGACGCCGAGGTGCGAGGCGGCGGTGGCCGTCCAGGTCGAGCGGGCCGCGGTGGCCCTGGACCACACGGTGGCGACGGCACCCGACCCCGAGGCCGGCGCGATGGCCACCACGGCGGCCGGGGCCCTGCGGGGACTGGCCTTCGCCATCGAGGCCGACCGCCTGCTCCGCCACGGGACGGCGGCTCCCACGGGGATGCAGCTGGCCGAGGCCGATGAGGCCCGGCGGGCACGCAGCAGCGAGCTGACCACGGCACTGGTCCAACTGTCCAGCCCGGATCGGCTCGGCCCCGAGCTGACCGTCGGCGGCGGCCGCCGAAAGGTTCGGACCAGCTCCGCGCCCCGGCCGAAACGGCCATCCGGCGGTAGGCTGGGCCGGCCATGACCCGCATCGCCGACCTCCTGGCCAAGGGGAGGACCTACTCGTTCGAGTTCTTCCCACCGAAGTCCGACGCGGAGCAGGCCACCCTGGTCAGGACCCTCCGGGACCTGGAGCCGCTCGGCCCCTCGTTCGTCTCGGTGACCTACCGGGGAGGGGCGGAGTCCCGCAAGCGGACCTTCGACCTCGTGACCGGCATGCTCAGCACGACCAGCCTGGTGCCCATGGCCCATCTGATCTGCGTCGCCCACTCCCGCTTGGAGCTGGCCGAGATCCTGGTGGCCTACCGGATGGCCGGCGTGGAGAACCTGATGGCCCTGGGCGGTGATCCTCCGACCGACCCTGACGACGGGCCCGGCGAGCTCCGCCACGCCTCGGAACTGGTGGAGCTGGCCGCAGCCATCGGCGGCTTCTCGGTCGGGCGTGGCCGCACAGCCCGGCGGCCATCCCCTGTCACCCGATCGGGGCTCCGACCGCGACTACCTGGCCGCCAAGCTGTCCTTGGCCGACTTCGCCATTTCCCAGTTCTTCTTCGAGGCCGGGGAGTACACCGGCCTGGTCGAGGACCTGGCCGCCCGGGGCGTGGACAAGCCCGTCCTTCCCGGCATCATGCCGGTGACCAGCCTCTCCTCCATTCCCCGGATGGCCACCATGGGCGCGGCCGTTCCCCCCTGGATGGTCGATCGCCTCGAGCAGGCCGACCGACGGGGAGGCAAGGAGGCGGTCCGCCACGAGGGCGTCGCCGTGGCCACCGAGCTCTGCGAGCAGCTCCTCGCCTCCGGGGTCCCGGGGCTGCACTTCTACACACTCAACCGGTCCAACGCCACCCGCGAGATCTACGCGGCGCTGGGCCTGGCCAGCCTCTGAGCCCGCAGCTCAGGTCGCACGGAAACCCAGGGGCCGACCGGGCAGCCGGGCCGTGCGGGCGTCGGGGGCCGCCACCTCGTCGACCAGGCCGTAGGCCACGGCCTCGGACGCGGTGAGGTAGCGACCCCGGGCCGCGTCGTCTGCCACGCTCGCGACGGACTGGCCTGAGGCCTCGGCCAGGCGCTGGCAGAAGGTGGCCCACTGGTCGGCGTGAGCCTGGGCCAGCTGCTCGAGCAGGCGGGCACTCCCCTCGAACTCGACCTTCGGCTCGGTGAGCTGGAGCGCGCGCATGGGGGGACATGGTGCGGCGGGGGCAGACGGCCAAGACCCCGACGGCCGGACCGACCGCCTGGCCGGTGCACCATGCCCGGACCGGGACCCCGAGCAGGTCGATGATGTCCATCAGGGCGAGGGCCGCGCCCGTCGAGGCCGCCGGGCAGTCGATCTGGAGATCGATGGTCCCGTCGCCCTCGGCGTCGAGGGTCATCGAGCTCGGCCCCGACCCGGGTGGACCCGAGGTCGTCGAGGACTCCGTCGAGGAGGACGGTCCGGCGCTCGAACAGGCGTCGGCGCATCCAGTCCCGGGGGTCGGTCGGCGCCCCATCGCCCGCGGGAGGGAACCCCGGCAGGCTCACCGGGGCGCTCCCGGTTCGGGATCACCGAGGGACCACTCGAGCCGCCAGCCCAGCGCGGTGGCATAGCGGTCGACGGTCGACATCAGGACATCCGATGTGCCGGTCTCGATCCGGGCCACCGCTGACTGCGAGGTGCCCATGCGTGCCGCCACCTGGGTCTGGGACAGGCCGAGGGCCCGCCGCCGCTCGACCAGTTCGTCGCTCAGGGCCCTCCGGCGCTCCGACATCTCACGGAAGCCGGGGAACACCGTCGGATGGCGCCGCTCACTCATCTCGTCCCTCTCCTGGTCGGCACGACGCGGGTCTCCCGGGGTCGCCACTAAGGTATCGCTTCCATGGTATCTCATCAATGAGATACCATGGACGATGTAACCGGGCCGGAACGGCCGGCTCCGGCCCAGCAGGGAGGACCCCGATGACCCTTGCCCATACTCTCGTCCCCACGGTGCTGGAGGAGTCGAGCCGCGGCGAGCGGGCCTTCGACATCTACTCCCTGCTGCTGCGTGAGCGCATCGTCTTCCTGGGCCAGGAGGTTGATGACCAGGTGGCCAACCTCATCGTCTCGCAGATGCTCTATCTCGAGGCCCAGGATCCGGAAAAGGACATCTCGCTGTACATCAACTCACCGGGCGGGGTGGCCTACGCCGGCATGGCCATCTACGACGTCATCCAGCACGTGCGACCCGACGTGTCTACCATCTGCGTGGGCATGGGGATGTCGGCGGCGGCCATGGTGCTGTGCGGTGGCGCGCCGGGGAAGCGCCTGGCCCTGCCCAACGCGCCGCATCATGATCCACCAGGGGAGTGCCGGCACCCGCGGCGCGCCCTCCGACATGGAGATCCAGCTGCGGGAGGTGTTGGCCCTCACCCGGCGCATGGCCGAGATCATCGCCCACCACAGCGGTCGCTCGGTGGAGCAGGTGGCGGCCGACATCGACCGGGACTACTTCATGACGCCCGAGGAGGCGATGGCCTACGGGTTGATCGACGGCATCGTCGAGCCGCGGCGGGGACTGGCCGCGCCTGCCCTGGCTGGCGCAGTGGGCTGAAGGCAGCGGCCGGGCCGTCGGCTACCGCTCAGTGGTAGCGGGGGTCTCCCGCCGGGACCACGATCTTCTCCACGACCTTGCCCAGCTTGAAGGGCAGCTCGCTGATCGACTGGACGCACGGAGCCACCACCGGCCTGTGGGTGAAGGGCAGGGAGCAGAGGGGCAGCAGGCCGGTGGTCACCGAGTGGCCGTAGAGGTCCTTGAACGGCGTCTGCGACTGGTAACAGACGGCGAAGGGGACGAACCACAGACCGGGCACGCTGGCGTTGGTGAAGGTCACCGTGAAGGTGATGCTGGCCCCCAGTCCGGTGTCGGTGACCGTGGTGGTCTGGGGAGCGTGCCGGAACCGGTCACCACAGGTGAAGCCGCCGGACCCCTGGTCGAGGGTGGTTTGGATGGTTCCCGTAGTGGAGGGGGAGCTCAGCTCCACCGACTGGGTCGGTGTGGTGATGGATCCCGAGCACCCCGAGCCCGAGCAGGTGGTCACGAGGTCGGCCACGTCCACCGTGTCGGTGGCCGAGCCCGACGAGCCGCCACTGTCGCTGACGGTGACCTTGACCGAGTAGGTGCCGTGGCTGGCGTAGGTATGGGCGCCCTCTACAGTGCCCGGCGAGGCGATCGTCCCGGCACTCGTGGTGCCGTCGCCCCAGTCGATGGACGCGGTGAAGTCGCCGAGCGGGGTCGTCGGGTTGCCGTCGGTGAAGGTGGCCACCGGCACCGTGAACGCGGCGTTGGTCGTCTGGGGGGCGACGGTTGTCCCGGTCACGGTGATCGAGGCGTCGGCGATGGTGGCCGTGCCCGCGGCGGTCGCGGTGTTGAGGGCCAGCTGGTTGTCGGTGACCGTCACGCCCGTCGCGAAGGTGCCTTCGTCGGCGTAGGTGTGGGTCCCCGACACGGTGTAGGGCCCGCCGCTCGTGGCCTGGGTGATGGACCCAGAACTCGTCGAGCCGTCACCCCAGTTGACGGTGGCCGTGAACGCTGAGGGCACCGACGTGGAGGGCGGAACGGTGAAGGTGGCCACGGGCCCGGTGAAGGCAGCGCCCTCGGTACCGGCCACCGGTGAGGCGGAGAGGATCACGTTGGGGAGGAGGCTGACCGAGGTCACGCTGTAGCCGGGCTGCTCGAGGCTGAAGTAGCGGCTCGCCCCGGGAGCCAGGTTTCCAGTGAACCCGACGGTCCCGCTGGACGACCCCGACGGCGTGATCGCCGTGCTCGGCCCCTCGTAGCCGGTGGGTCCGTAGGCCGTGCGTGACGGGCATGGCGTCGGCGTGGCCGTGCACAGGCCGTCACCGTCCAGGCCGAAGGCGTTGGAGCCGGTGAGGGATACGCTGGCCACCAGGGCGTTGGAGTGGTTGACGATGCCGATCAGGGAGTCGTCCGTGGTGTCGTAGACAGGCTGGCCGGGATCGGTGGCCACGCTGGCCACGCCGGCGGGGCTGATGGTGATCAGGCTCTGGCATCCGGTGTCGAGCCCCACGGCGGGACACTGGGTGAACAGCGGTGGGGTCGGTGTGGCGCCGGCCGTGCTGGGGAGGACGATGGCGGCGAGCGAGCCGAGTCCGAGGAAGGTGCTGACCACGAGCGTCCGCAAACGCGTGGAACGGTTCATGTTGGATCCTTATGTTGTCGCTGATCGGCCTTGCTGCCAGGGTGTAACTCGCCTGGAACGTAACCGGGAAGCGATGCCTGGTCAACAGGAGTTGCCATGTCGCGACCCCGTGTGATGGCCTCCCCACAGGGAGCGATGTTCCGGTCACCTTGCGTAGGACGATGGCCAGGGGACGGTGGACCGGCACGGTGACGCACCGCCCGGTCCGATCGGCCCGAACCGGGCCGATGAGGGCCGGTCTCGTGCCGTACCCACCGGTTGCCGGCTCGAACCCCGGCGTCACTTCGACATGGACCGAAGCGGTGCATCCCCATTAGCCTCGGCACCATGGCAGCCAAACCTCCCGTTCATGTCACCGTCACCGGGGCCGCCGGCCAGATCGGCTACTCCCTCCTGTTCCGAATCGCCTCCGGTCAGCTGCTGGGACCGGACCAGCCGGTGGTGCTCCGCCTGCTCGAGATCGAGCCGGGCATGAAGGCGCTGGAGGGAGTGGTGATGGAGATCGACGACTGTGCCTTCCCCCTGGTCGACGACATCGTGACCACCACCGATCTGAACACAGCCTTCGACGGCACCTCATGGGCCCTCCTGGTCGGCTCCATCCCCCGCAAAGCCGGCATGGAGCGGGGCGACCTGCTGACCGTGAACGGAGGGATCTTCGGCCCCCAGGGCAGGGCCATCGCCGCCAACGCCGCCTCCGACGTGCGCGTCCTGGTGGTGGGCAATCCCTGCAACACCAACTGCCTGATCGCCCGGTCCAACGCTCCCGAGGTCCCAGCCGACCGCTGGTTCGCCATGACCCGTCTCGACGAGAACCGGGCCAAGTCCCAGCTGGCCAAGAAGGCCGGCGTCCCGGTCGCCTCGGTCACCAATGTGGCCATCTGGGGCAACCATTCCGCCACCCAGTTCCCCGATTACGCCAACGCCCTCATCGAGGGCAAGCCGGCGACCGAGGTCATCGATGACACCGCCTGGCTCCAGGGCGACTTCCTCACCACGGTCCAGAAGCGCGGCGCCGCCATCATCGACGCTCGGGGCCTGTCCTCGGCCGCGTCGGCGGCCAACGCAGCCATCGACTCGGTGAACAGCATCCGGACCGCCACGACGGGCGACGACTTCACGTCCCTGGCCGTGACGTCCAATGGCGAGTACGGGGTGCCTGAGGGCCTGCAGTTCGGATTTCCGGTGCGGACGAACGGCTCGGGCGGCTGGACCGTGGTCGAAGGGCTCGCCCACGACGAGTTTGCCACCGATCGGATCCGGGTCACCACCGAGGAGCTGGAGGGGGAGCGGGCCGACGTGGCCGGCCTCCTGGCTTGACCATCCGGTCGTCGTCGGTCCCTGCCTGATGGTGACCACGGCGCTCGCTCCCGGGCGGTTCGTGCCAGTGGCCGCAGGTCGGCTCGCACGCCCCTAGCCTGGGCGTCATGTGCCGGAACATCACCACCCTCCGCGGCCTCGACCCCCCGCCCACCGAGGTCGAGATCGAGGCAGCCGCCCGTCAGTTCGTCCGCAAGGTCAGTGGCGTCCAATCGACCTCGGCCCAGACCGAGGAGGCCTTTGAGCGGGCCGTGCTCCGAGTGGCAGAGGTCACCACCCAGCTGCTGGCCGAGCTGCCGGCCCGCCGCCAGCCGCCGCCGACGCTCCCGCCTCTGCGTCGAAGGGCCGCCGCTGGGTGAGCGGGATGGACCACCGGTGTCGCCGACACGGTTGCCTCAGCCGACGGCAGCGGTGGGCCAGCGGACCCGGGTAGCCCAGCCCAGCTGCTCGAAGCGACGGATGAGCCAAGCCGACGGATCCACCATGCCCTGACCGGCGCCGTGACGGGCCCACGACGGATGGGCGTGATGGACGTTGTGCCAGCTGTCGCCCAGGGACACCACGGCCAGGGCCCGGAGATTGGTGCTGCGGTCGGTGGCGAGCTCCGTACGGGGTCCGAAGGTGTGGCACAGCGAGTTCACCGACCAGGTCACATGGTGGAGCAGGGCCATGCGGACCAAGCCGGCCCAGAGCAACGCCGTCAGCGCCCCAGCCAGCGTGCCGGAGAGCGCGTACCCGATGCCCAACGGAATGGCCAGGGAGCTCACGGCGAGGACCGGGAAGAGCCGGTCGATGCGCTGGATGTCCGGGTCCCGCAACATGTCGGGCGCGTAGCGCGTGGCACTGGACGCATCCGATACGAATAGCCAGCCGAGGTGCGAGAAGGCCAGTCCCCGCAGCAAGGCAGCCCCGCGGTCGCCGTAGCGATGGGGGGAGTGGGGGTCACCCGGACCGTCGCTGAACATGTGGTGCCGGCGGTGGGTGGCCACCCAGCTGGTGAGCGAGCCCTCCACGGCCATCGAACCCAGGACGGCCAGGGTGATCTTGAGAGCCCGCCGGGGCCCGAACGCCCGATGGGTGAACAGCCGGTGGAAGCCGACGGTGATGCCGAAGCCGGTCAGCACGTACAGCGCGAGGCCGAGCACCAAATCCGAGAGGTTGACGGCGCGTCCCCACAGCAGCGGGATGAGGACGGCGAGAGCCACGGCCGGCCCGGCCACGATGGCTACGGTCACCAGCTTCTGACTGGCATGCACCACGGCCGGCTCCTGGTCGGGCAGGTGGCAGGGGTCGAGCGCGTTCAGCGGCTCGAGTGGGGCTACGACGGACTTCACGGATCCTCCCGGGTCGGCGCCAACAGCGCCGAGGCGCTTGATGCACCGCCTTGCCCGATGTCCTCAGGGGGTCACGTGATCACCACCGACTCTACTCGGCACCTGCCGAGGGGGGGCGGCGCCCCGTGTGCCCCTGCCCCTGCGGCCGTCGCTCCCGGGCCGCCCCGGATCGCCGTGCCAAGATTCCTGGGTGCTGACCAACCGTGTGACGGAGCTGCTCGGCGTCGAGATCCCGATCGTGCAGGCCCCGATGGGCTGGATCGCCCGGTCCCGCCTGGCTTCGGCCGTGTCCAACGCAGGAGCCATGGGGATCATCGAGACGTCGTCGGGCGAGCTCGACAATGTCCGGGACGAGATTGCCAAGATGAAGGACCTCACCGACCGGCCGTTCGGGGTCAACATCGCCCAGGCGTTCGTCTCTGACCCCACGGTGATCGTGGAGTTCGTGATCGCCCAGGGGGTCCGCTTCGTCACCACCTCCGCGGGGAGCCCCACCCGCTACACGTCGCAGCTGAAGGATGCGGGCTTGACCGTCTTCCACGTGGTCCCCACATTGCGGGCGGCGGAGAAGGCTGTCGCCGCCGGGGTCGACGGGCTGATCGTGGAGGGTGGTGAGGGCGGAGGATTCAAGAACCCGAGGCCGGTGTCGACCATGGTCCTGCTCCCACTGGTGACCAAAGCCGTGGACCTCCCCGTCATCGCCGCCGGGGGGTTCCTGGACGGCCGGACCATGGCCGCCGCCTTCGCCCTCGGGGCCGAAGGTGTGCAGTTGGGCACGGCCATGGTGTCCTCGGTCGAGTCACCGGTCCACGCCAACTGGAAGCAGACCATCATCGAGGCCGCCGAGACGGACACGGTATTCCTGAACAGCCACACCTCGCCTGGGCTGCGGGCACTTCGGACACCCCACACCGAGCGTCTCGAGTTCGATCATGACCACAACGCCATGGCATCGTTCGGCACGGTCCGGGACGTCTATTTCGGAGGAGATCTGTCGGCGGGGATCGCCCTGGGTGGTCAGGTCGCCGGACGCATCGATGCCGTCCGGCCGGTGGCCGAGATCATTTCCGCCTGTGCGGAGCAGTGCGAGGCGGTGCTGGGAGAGTTGGCCGCCCGTTACGTGGCCCCCGGCTCATCCTTTCCTCGCCTCCAGTCGCCAGACTGAGGGCGGACCGAACCCCGAGGCGCCCCGGGCCTGGGGCGGAAGCCCAAGGGGACGACCGTGACCTAGGGGTCCGGTGGTCACACGTCCTCGTCGACGCCCGTGGCACGCGCTCCTGTCGCTTCCGCCCGGGCACGGTCTGTGGCACGGTGGCGGCGTGACCGATTACGACCGTTTCGCCCGGTTCTATGACGCGGCGATGGACGATCCGACGGAGAGGGGGGCCCGGGTCCGCTCCAGCATCGAGCGCTTCCTGCCGGGCACGTCGTCAATCCTGGAGTTGGGCTGTGGCACGGGGTCGATCCTGGCCGAGCTGGCCTCGTACCCAGCCCTTACCGGGATTGACCGCTCGTCGGCGATGCTGGCGGTGGCCAGCGAGAAGGTGCCTTCGGCACGGTTGCTCCGGGGAAATATCGACGATCTCTGGCTCGGTGAGCGGTTCGACGTCGTGGTCTGCGTGTTCGACACGCTCAACCACTTGCTCACTTTCGACGCCTGGCAGTCGCTGTTCGAAGCTGTCTACGACCACCTCGTGGAGGGGGGTCTCTTCATCTTCGACGTCAACACCATCGGCGAGCTGCGCCGGCTGGGAGAGGAGCCGCCCTGGGTCTTCGACTTCGACCAGCACGTGTACATCCTGGACGTCTCCTTCACCGGCAACGGCCTGTCGGAGTGGGACATCCGCATCTTCGAGCACCTGGGTGATTCGCGCTACGAACTCCACCGCGAGCTGATCGGAGAGCTCGCCGTGGACCTGGCTCGGATCAGGTCTGCCCTGTCCAGCCGGTTCACGCTCTTGGAGGAGACAAGCGACAGTGGGGAGGCGCCGAGCGACGGCTCGATCAAGGCCTACTTCACCTATCGTCGAAAGGCCTAGCCGCCCGACGACCACCACGATCCCGGTGCACAGGGATCGCCGGCCACCCGAGGTCACCTTGTTGCGGCGATACGGGACGATCAGGTCGACGGACCTGATCGCCAATGCAGCGACACGGCTTCTTCCTGACCTTCGCCGTTCCGGGTGGGAACAGCTGGATGATCCCAGAGGTGGTCCGGAACGCCGACACGGCGTCCGGCCGCCCGACGGATTTCCTGCGTCCGGGCAAGCGGACCAGTACCGTGTGCTGGAGTCTCACCGACCGCTGTCCGGAGCCGTCGCCCCGGACCTCACCAGGAGGTGCCCGATGGCTCGGACCAACGGTGGATCCGGGACTGACGTCGCTACCGTCGTTCCCCGGGCGTCAGACGAGGCGCACCACCCGGCCCTGCGATGGGCGATTCCGATGGTGGTGGCCGGGGTCAGCCTGTCGGCGTGCGGGTTGCACGTGTCCAAGCACGGGGTCAGCGGCAATGTGTTCGGGCACAGCTTTTCGGCCTCGGATGGCCAGCTGCCGGCCGGGTTCCCGAGCGGCGTGCCGACACCGGACGCCTCCCGGGTACTGGGTGGGGTCGGAGGCGACAACAAATGGGACGTGGGCTTCGCCGTAACCGGTTCGATCGCTCCAGGTACGGCTGCCTACCAGGCCAAGTTCCAGTCGGCCGGCTACGCGCTGAGCAACATCCGGTCCGGATCGACGCCGGACACCGGGGTGTCGGGGTCTCCGTCGACCACCGTCACGCTCACCGGATCGCTCTTCACCGCCAAGAACGCCCAGTGGACGGTGCAGGTCGAGTCGGGCAGCACGTCGTCGGTCTCCAATGGCGTGATCAAGGCGGGCGAGTTCGCCATCAACATCACCGTGGTGCCCGCTTCGTCATCGCCACCCTCAACGTGAGCCCCGGCTCCGTGCCGGGGGTTGGCTCTCCCGCGGCCTGACCGGATCGGCACCCGACCCCGACGGCCTGATCCGGGTGGTCGACCGCCTCTGGCCCGCCAGCTGGGGCGTCCGGTGCGGGGCCGCCATGGCTCGTGCAACGGCCGGGCACCGAGGCCGACGAAGACCTACAGTGAGGGCTGACACGCCTAGGGCCCTCCGGTGACCTGCCGTACGTCGGAGTGGTCGTGGTGCCGTGGGCAGTGCAGCGGGGTCGGCCGCGAGCGGCAGTGGGGACGGCAGGTGCATGCCATCGATTGACTCTGGGAGGGGGCGGTCGTGAACGGACTCAGCTGGCTGGTGATCCCGGGCTTTTGCCTGTGTGTCGCCGCTTGGTGGCGGGCCGCTCTTGCCGAGTCGACGGCGCGGAAGCGGGCGCTGATCGATCAGACCCTGGAGTACGAGCGTATGGCCCAGGAGCGACAGGCCTGATCCCAGGGCCAGGTGGCTATCTGTGTCAACCGGCGCGAAAGTGGTAAGGACACCAAGGCAGGCCGCTCCTCGAACCCAAGGAGGCTTCTATGCCCGTCATTACCTGGGCCGCGCACCATTGATTCTGGGCGCTCGGCGTTGGTGTTGCCGTGCTCCTCGCCGCGGTGGCCGCCGGAGTGTGGTTCTTTGTGCTCCGCAGTCCCGGTACCCAGGTGGACCTACGCCAGGCCCTCCGGCTGTACCGTCATGACCAGCGTGTGCCGGCGACGGTGCGGACCGGACTTCTGCCACCGCCGGGGGTCTACGCCTACCGGACGTCGGGGTACGAGCGGCTGAGCGTCGGAGCCATCAGCCGTTCCTTTCCGTCCTCCTCTGAGATGATCGTGACCGCGGCGGGGTGCACCACCGTGCGGTGGGTCCCGTTCGAGCAGCACATGGAGGGTCTGGTGGAGTGTCCCGGCCGCAACGGGGCGGTGGGGATGGCCTCGGCCCTGTCCGACGAGGAGATCGCCGGAGTGCACTCCACCGAGTCCATCCGCTGCCCCGTAACGGCGTACTTCGTGCCACCCCGTCCGACGATCGGCGACCACTGGAGCTCGACGTGCCACGCCGATGGCCGAGCGGTGGGCTTCTCGGGGAGGGTCCTCGGGTGGTCGTCGGTCACCGTCGACGGGCGGAGCCGTTCCGCGTTGCACACCCGGCTCACGCTCAACTTCGCCGGTTCGGAGTCCGGGACCAATCCCACCGACTACTGGGTGTCTCCGGCTGATGGCCTGATCCTGCGTGAGCAGGAGGAGGTCGACGTGGCCCAGACGACCGGGCCCCTCGGAGCGGTCCGCTACGAGGAGGAGATGACGGTGGCCATCGCTTCCCTGGCCGCGAACCGTTAGCGACCACGACCCGGGTCAGAGCTCGGAGAAGAACCCCACGAGTGCCGCGCCCACCTGGGGGGCGTGGGTGAAGATCCCCAGGTGGCTGGCCCCAGGGATCTCCGTGAACCGGGCCCCCGGAATGGCGTGGGCCGCCTGGCGGGCCCGCGCCGGCGGCGAGTCGATGTCGTGCTCGAAGGCCAGCACCAGGCAGGGCACCGAGACGGTGGGCCACGCCCGAGTGCGCTCCTGGTCGTTCGACCAGGCCAGGCAGGCCTGGTACTGACCAAGGCGCCCCGGGTTGGGCCAGATCTCCTGATGGCGGAGCAGCTCCAGCCATTCCTCCACGATGGCGTCGTCCTGCAGGTCGTGGTTGGGCAGGTAGCGCAGGGTCTCGGTGGCGTAGAACAACGGGGTCATCGGGAGGTCGCGCCGGGCGAGGTCCACCTCGACGGAGGTGATGGCCTTCTCCCAGGCCGTGGCGATGTTGCAGCTGCCCATGAGCGCCGCGCCGCGCACCCGCTCGGGCTGCCGGATCGCCAGCGTCTCGGCTACCCAGCCACCCATGGAGTGGCCGGCGATCCGGACCGAGGTCATGCCCAGGTGGTCGAGGAGGCCCACGGTGTCGGCCACCAGGTCGTCAATGGAGTAGGGCGCAGGCGGGGAGGAGGACGGGGCGACACCCCGATTGTCGAAGGTGAGCACGCGATAGCCGGCAGCGGTGAGCAGGGGCACCAGGCCGAACCATCCGATGGCGGGTTGGCCGCAACCGGCCACCAGTACCACCGGCTCACCGTCCTCCGGGCCGACCAGGTCGTAGGACAGAGTGACGTTGTCCATGGTCAGCTGGGGCATTCCGGCCATGATGTCGGTTCGGCCGCCCGGGCACAACCCACCGACGTCCGGCGTAGCTGCAGCGATCTGACCGGCTCCGGAGTACCGTGCAGACATGATCCCCGACGGTTACACCTTGGCCGGCTCCGAGATCTCGATCCCGGCCCTCGGTGTGGGCACCTGGGCCTGGGGCGATCGCTCGACCTGGGGCATGGGAGGCTACGACACCGCCCTCACCAACGACACCATCCGTGAGGCTTGGAACGCGTCCATCGATGCCGGGGTGACCCTGTTCGACACCGCAGAGGTCTACGGCGGAGGTGAGAGCGAACGGATCATCGGCTCCCTGCTGGCCGCCGACCCCGGGCGGGCGGCCTCGGTGGTCGTGGCCAGCAAGTTCATGCCCTCGCCCTGGAAGCTGGACGTCCGGCGCTCCCTCATGGCCTCCCTGCGGGCGACGCTCGGGCGGCTCGGCGTCGCGTCCGTGGGTCTCTATCAGATCCACGGTCCGATCAGTCTCCGTTCGCACGCGGTGCTGGCCGACGCCCTCGCTGCCGCCCATCAGGCCGGGCTGGTGTCGGCGGTGGGTGTCTCCAACTACTCGGCCAAGGAGACCCGTTCGATGGCGCAGGCCCTGACGAGCCGGGGCCTGCGGCTGGCCACCAACCAGATCGAGTTCTCACTGCTGCGACGGTCCCCTGAGAGCAACGGTCTCCTGGCCACCTGCCGCGAACTGGGTGTCCTCCCCCTGGCCTACTCGCCCATCGGCCAGGGACGTCTCACCGGGAAGTACAGCGCCGCCCACCCGCCGCCGGGCAAGCGGAACTTCTCCAACCACCCGATGGAGGTCGTCGACGGAGTGGTGGCCGAGCTCCGCCGGATCGGCGAGAAGCACGATGGCAAGCTCCCGTCTCAGGTGGCCCTCAACTGGGTGATGTCCAAGGGGGCGGTCCCCATTCCCGGGGCCAAGAACCAGCGTCAGGCCGAGGAGAACGCCGGAGCGCTGGGCTGGGCGATCGACGGGGACGACCTGGCCCGACTCGACCGGGTGGCCCTGAACGGCATCCGGACCCTCCAGGGCAGACTCTGGCAGCACGGCTGACTGCGATGACCTCAGCGGTCGAGCGAGACCTGCAGGGTCACCTGCATCGAACCGAGGATGGTGAGCCCGTGACGCCTCCCGTTGCTCGACCACTCCCGGAGGACGATGCCGCGGCCCATCCGGGTGCCTGAGGGAGCCAACGAGTCGGCGACCGGTGCCGGGACATAGCCCACGCGCACCCCGCCGCCGAAGACGGCCAGCGGGTTGCGGTCACGGGCATTGGCCGGTTCGGGCCGGATCTCCAGACTCCGTCCCGCGCTGAACTCGGGCCGCTGGACCACGTCGTCGTGGAAGGAGACCCCGGACACCTGGGTGCAGAACACGCCGGGAAGAACGGGTGCCGAATCGTCTTCGTCCAGAGGCTGTGTGCGCTGCGGGTCCAGAAACGGGGTGAAGCCCAGGCCCACGAGTTCCCCGTCGGCCACTTCCAGCGTGCGTCGGTCCTCGACCAGCCAGACCGGGAGGAGCACGCCCGCGGCCGCCCGGCGGTCAGCACCGGTCATGCGGCCTGGGCCCTTCCATGGGGTAGGCATCGTCCGGATGGGCCGACAACTTGAACCCGAGGGCCTAGCCGGGGAGCAGCTCGATCCGATTCCCGAAGGGGTCGTCTACGTACCACTGGGGTCTCCCAGGCACGTCCTCGGTCCGCCGGGTGGAGAAACCGGAGGCGTCGAGCCGCTGGCACAGGCCCTCGACGTCCGAGACGAGCAGGCCGGGATGGGCCTTGCGGGCCGGTCGGAACTCCTCCTCCACACCCAGGTGCACCTTGGCGGGGCCGAACTCGAACCAGCACCCACCGCGGACGGCCAGCTCGAGTGGCTTGGCCACCCGCGGCAGTCCCAGCAGCCCGCAGTAGAAGGCCTCGGCCCGGGTTTCGGCCTCGGGGCCAGACGGCATGGCCAGCTGGACGTGATCGATACCGGTCACCCTCGGTTCGGGATCCGGTCCGGTCATAGCCGCTCCTCGTTGAGGACGGCCGGTCGGAGGTCCCGGCGGAGCGGGTGGTCGGCCGGTACCTCCACCAGATGGATGCGCAGTCCATCGGGATCGTCAACCCACGCCTCCAGCAGGCCCCATGGCTCGAGGTCTGCCGGTCGGGTCACCGCCACCCCCCGGTCGGCCAGATCGCCGAGGGCCTCCTCCACGTTCCGCACCTGGAGCCACAGCACGACGTCAGGCCGGTGGGGCGGTCCGGAGTCCAGGCGTGTCCCTCCGACCACCTCGATCAGGCCACCACCGGCAAAGAAGACCACGCCGCGATGGGCCCCGTCGCCGAACTCTCGGGCCACCGCGAGTCCGAGTCCGTCCCGGTAGAAGGCCAGGGAGGCCTCGAGGTTGCCGGGGTGGATGATGGTCCGGCTGCTCAGTACCTCCACGTTCGTCCCCTGACTCGCTGTTGCCCACCGGTCCGGCCACATTCAAGCGGCACCACCGGGCACGGTACACCGGGACGGACCGCGGGGTTCAGTACGTGGTGGTCGGGAGCTCGCCCTCGGCGCCGGAGCGTGCCTCGTTGAGGATCTGCTGGGAGGCGGCCAGGGCGGCCAGGTCGCCCCGGACCCGTATCCGCCCGGCGTTGAGCGCTTCGGCCGGAGACAGTCGACCCTGGGCCATGGCCGCGGCATCAGGGTAGGCGACGACGATGGTGACGTTCGCCGCCCGGTGCGGGGCGCCGCCGAACTCACTGTCCCGCGCGTCGGCATCGAGCTCGAGGTGGACGGTGCCGGCCTCGATGGTCATGACCAGCCGCACGTCACCGTCGGGAGCGCCGTGGATCTCCTGGACAACCACCACGTATCCGTCGTTCATGGCCAGACCGGCCTCGGGACCGGGGTCGTTCCGTCCACCCTCCAGGGCGGCGTTCAACTCCTCGACCCACTCTGGACTCAGGAAGCGGGCCACGTGCCCACGCCCTCGGCTCCCCACCCGACGAGCGTCGACGCCGGCATGGTGGTCAGTCGACCGCTGGGACAGGAGGGACCGGCACAAAGTCGACCGGCGTGATCACTTCCGGCTGTGGAACGCCGTGGACCGCCTCCGAGGGCTGCACGGCGGCCGGACCGGTGGCCGGCGAACCCGCCACGGCCTCGGCCGGCGTCCGTTTGGTCCGGTTGAGGATCTTGCGGCCCAACCACGCCACCGGGTCGTACTTGGCGTCGACCACTCGCTCCTTCAGGGGGATGATGGCGTTGTCGGTGATCTTGATGTGCTCGGGGCAGACCTCTGTGCAGCATTTGGTGATGTTGCACTTGCCCAGACCCTGCTCCTGTTGGAGCAGCTCACGCCGGTCATTGATGTCGAGCGGGTGCATCTCCAACTCGGCGGAGCGGGCGAAGAACCTCGGTCCGGCGAAGGCCGTCTTGTTCTCCTCGTGGTCGCGGATCACGTGGCAGACGTCCTGGCAGAGGAAGCACTCGATGCACTTGCGGAACTCTTGGCTCCGCTCCACATCGATCTGCTGCATGCGGTAGCCGCCCGCCTCCTGCTCGTCTTCCGTCTTCTCCCGAGGGTTGAACGCGGGGATCCGCTTGGCCACCTCGTAGTTGTACGAGACGTCGGTGACCAGGTCCCGCAGGATGGGGAAGGTGCGCATCGGGGCCACGGTCACGGTCTCGCCCGGCGGAAGCGTGTCCATGCGGGTCATGCACATGAGGGAGGGACGGCCGTTGATCTCCGCCGAGCACGATCCACACTTGCCGGCCTTGCAATTCCACCGGCACGCCAGATCGGGGGCCTTGGTCGCTTGGACCCGGTGGATGACATCGAGCACCACTTCACCCTCGACGGATGGCATCACGTAGTCGGTGAACTCGCCGCCGGTCTCGTCACCGCGCCAGAGGCGCATGGTGATCTCGCCACTCGCTTCGGACGTCACGTGTTCCTCGGCCATCAGGTCGCCTCCTCGAACAGTTCCTTCAGATCGTCGGGCATCACCGGGATGGGCTCCGGCGTGGCGGTGATGCTCCGGATGGACGGGGTGCCACCGACACCGTCGGTACCGCCGTCCTTGATGCGCTGGACGAAGTTGACCGAGCCCATCTCGGCCACCGGCTTGGGGAAGTCGTCGCGGGTGTGGCCGCCACGGCTCTCCTTTCGGTTGATGGCCCCGAGCGTGGTACACCTGGACACGCTCAGCATGGAAGGCAGGTCGGTCGTCAGGTTCCAACCCGGGTTGTACTTGCGTCCCCCGCCGAGCGACACGCGGGTGGCTCGGTCCTCCAGCTCGTCGAGCTTGCCGATGGCCTCCTCCAGCTCGGAACCGGTGCGGATGATCCCGACCAGGCTCTGCATGGTGGCCTGCAGGTCGTGCTGGATGTCGTAGGGGTTCTCCCCCTCGTCCCGCTCGAACGGTGCCACGGCCGCATCGATGGCCGCGGCGACCTGACCCTCGTCCACGGTCACCGATCCCGAGCGGGCGGTGGCGAATTCGGACGCTCCGATGCCAGCCCGGCGCCCGAACACCAACAGGTCGGAAAGCGAGTTGCCGCCGAGTCGGTTGGCGCCGTGCATCCCCCCGGCCACCTCGCCGGCGGCGAAGAGCCCGTCCACGGTGGTGGCGGCGGTGTCGGCCTCAACCCGTACGCCGCCCATGATGTAGTGGCAGGTGGGACCGACCTCCATGGCCTCGGCGGTGATGTCGACGCCGGCCAGCTCCTTGAACTGGTGGTACATCGAGGGCAGGCGCCGTCTGATGTCCTCAGCGGTGCGTCGGGAGGCGATGTCGAGGAACACTCCGCCGTGGGGGCTGCCGCGTCCGGCTTTGACCTCGCTGTTGATGGAGCGGGCCACTTCGTCCCGGGGGAGGAGCTCTGGTGGTCGGCGGCCGGCGGAGTGGTCGTCGTACCACTTGTCGCCCTCGTCCTCCGAATCGGCGGTTTCGGCCGCGAACATCGGCGGGATGTAGTCGAACATGAACCGCTTGCCGTCGGAGTTTCGCAGTACCCCACCGTCGCCCCGGACCCCTTCGGTGACGAGGATGCCCCGGACCGAGAGCGGCCACACCATCCCGGTGGGGTGGAACTGTACGCACTCCATGTCGATCAGGTCAGCGCCGGCCCACAAGGCCATGGCGTGTCCGTCCCCCGTCGATTCCCACGAGTTGGACGTGTACGTCCAGCTCTTGCCCACGCCCCCGGTGGCCATGACCACAGCCTTGGCCTTGAACACCACGAACTCACCGGAGGGTCGCCAGTAGCCGACGAGGCCGGAGACGGTGCCGTCGGCGTCGGTGAGGAGCCGCAGCACCTTCAACTCCATGAACACCTCGATGCCGTCGGCCACTGCCTTCTGCTGCAGGGTGCGGATGAGCTCGAGGCCGGTGCGGTCGCCGATGTGGGCGAGTCGGGCGTAGCGGTGGCCGCCGAAGTCACGCTGAAGGATCAGGCCGTCCTTGGTCCGGTCGAACAGGGCGCCCCAGTCTTCGAGCTCGCGGACCCGGTCGGGTGACTCCTGGGCGTGGAGCTGAGCCATGCGCCAGTTGTTGAGCATCTTGCCGCCTCGCATGGTGTCCCGGAAGTGGACCTGCCAGCTGTCCTCGTCGTAGACGTTGCGGAGAGCGGCGGCGACACCTCCCTCGGCCATGACCGTGTGGGCCTTGCCCAGCAGCGACTTGCACACCAGCGCGGTCCGCAGGCCACGCGAGCGAGCCTCGATGGCTGCTCGCAGCCCGGCGCCACCGGCACCGATGATGATGACGTCGAACTCGTGGGACTCGTAGTCAGCCATGGTCCGCTACCCCTTAGAAGTGGAAGCCGTAGTCGTGGATGGTGCCGCTGGCCACCAGTCGTACGTAGAAGTCGGTGAAGGCGACGAAGACCAGGCTCATCCAGGCGAACAGCATGTGCCGGGCGTTCAGCGGGGTCAGGGTCTTCCAGAGCCGATGTCGGATGGGGGAACGCGAGAACTGCTTGACCCCACCGCCACACAGGTGTCGACAGGCATGGCAGCTGAGGGAGTAGAGCCAGAGCAAGGTGGCGTTGATGATGAGGACTGCGGTGCCCACGCTGAAGCCGATGCCGATCCCCGGCTGACGGAAGGCGACCACGGCGTCGATGGTCAAGATGACGTTGAACACCAGACCGAAGTAGAAGAAGTACCGGTGCACGTTCTGCAGGATCAGGGGGAACCGGGACTCGCCGGTGTAGGAGCCGTGGCCGTCGGATACGGCACAGGCCGGAGGGGCCAGCCAGAAGCCGCGGTAGTACGCCTTGCGGTAGTAGTAGCAGGTCATCCGGAAGCCCAGCGGGAAGATCAGGATCAGCAGGGCCGGCGAGATGGTCCACCAGGTGATGACGGTTCCCGGATGGCTCCCCGGGCACGCAGCTGCCGGTCAGGCAGGGTGAGTAGAACGGCGAGATGAGGTCGCGGTGGAGGGTGGCGCCGGCGTAGTAGTTCTTGTTCACGAACGCCGCCCAGCTGGCGTAGGCGACGAAGGCGGTGAGCACCGTCACGGTGACGACCGGCTGGACCCAGTAGCGGTCCTTGCGCAGTGTCGGGACATCGGGCCCACCCCGGGCCCCGCCCAGTACGACCGGGGTGACTGTGGCGTCCTCCAACGTGGTCAAGTCGTCTCTCCCTGCTCCTGGCCGCTTCGGCCGTGTCGCTGTACCGGACCGTCCGGCCGACTGGCCGGCCGTTCCGGCCGTTCCTGCTCTTGGGTCTACCGGTCCGTTCGGGCCGTGCCGCGTGCCAGCCCAGCGGCCTGGAACGCTTGCGGACCCTCATCTTTCCATTCCTGCGGCCGTGTTGCGAAACAGTGACGAGACATCTGCTCCGCGGGGTAGTGCCAGCTGCCTGCGGCACCCCGGTCCGGACGCCGGAACGGCCCGCCGCTCCGCGCCGGTGCGTCCGTGACGCCTGACGCTCCACGCGGTGGATCGTGCCGCGTAGGCTCAGGCTCATGACCACTCCGGAGCAGCATGGACCTACGGATGCACCGCGGCCGAGGACTCGACCTCACCGCCCGACTGACCCCTCCTCCGGACATCACCACGCTCGGCCGCCTGCGCGAGGCGGGATGGCGGTCGATCCCGGTGGCCCAGGAGATCCGCCGCAACGCCTCGGCCCGGATCGCCGCCGGCGATCCCCTGGTCACCGGGGTGCTGGGCTTCGAGGACACGGTGCTCCCCCAGCTGGAGAACGCCGTGCTGGCCGGCCACGACGTGATCCTGCTCGGAGAGCGGGGCCAGGCCAAGACCCGGATCATCCGCTCCCTGGTCGGTCTGCTCGACGAGTGGCTCCCCGTCGTGGCCCACTCGGAGATCAACGACGACCCCTTCCACCCGATCTCCCGGTTCGCCAAGGACCTCGCTGGCCGAGGCGGGCGACGACCTCCCGGTGTCATGGGTCCACCGCAGCGACCGCTACGGGGAGAAGCTGGCCACGCCGGACACCTCCATCGCCGACCTGATCGGCGAGGTCGACCCCATCCGGGTGGCCGAGGGCCGCTACCTCTCCGACGAGCTGACCATCCACTACGGACTCGTCCCCCGGCTCAACCGGGGCATCTTCGCGGTCAACGAGCTCCCCGACCTGGCCGAGCGCATCCAGGTCGGGCCTGCTGAACGTGCTCGAGGAGCGGGACGTCCAGATCCGCGGCCACCGGGTCCGGCTCCCGCTCGACATCGTGCTGGTGGCCACGGCCAACCCCGAGGACTACACCAACCGGGGCCGGATCATCACCCCGCTGAAGGACCGGTTCGGCGCCCAGATCCGCACCCACTACCCGCCGGACGCCGACACCGAGCTGCGCATCGCCGAGTTCGAGGCCGAGCTGCCCGGGCGCACCACTCCCAGGACGGCTCCGAGGCCGAAGGCGTCCGGGTCGAGGTGCCCGACTTCATGGCCGAGGTGGTGGCCGAGCTGAGCCAGCTGGCCCGCCAGAGCCCCCACCTCAACCAGCGTTCCGGCGTGTCGGTCCGGCTGACCATCGCCAACTACGAGACCCTGGTGGCCAACGCCACCCGCCGGGCCCTGCGCAACGGCGAGGACGAGGCGGTGCCGCGGGTCTCCGACCTCCAGGCCCTGGTCTCCTCCACCCAGGGGAAGGTGGAGATCGAGTCCCTCGAGGAGGGCCGAGAGGAGATCCTGCTCGGCCAGCTGGTCTCGGCCGCCGTGCTGCTGGTGTTCCGACGCCGGGTGGTCCTCGACGATCCTCAGGCGGTCATCGGCGCGTTCACCGCCGACACCGTGGTCCACGCCGGAGACGACCTGCCCGCCGCAGCCTACGCCGGAACCCTCAGCCAGATGCCGGCGCTGTCCGCCCCGGTGCTGGGCGCTGACCGGCGGTTCCGAGGACCCCGGGGTGGTGGCCAGCGCGGTCGAGTTCCTGCTGGAGGGCCTGCACCTGACCAAGCGCCTCAACAAGGAGGCCGCCGGGGCCAGGGCCACGTATCGTGGGCGCGGATGACCTGGCGCTTCGACTACCGCCGCTGGGACGGCACGCAGGACTCGCTGATCGACGACACCGACTCGGTGCTGGCCCAGCTCACCGACGACCTGCTGGCCAACGGCGACCTGCACGAAGCGCTGCAGCGGATCCTCAACCGGGGCTGGGAGACACCGGACGGCGAGCGCATCCAGGGTCTGCGCGAGCTGCTCGACGAACTCCGGCTCGAGCGGGAGGAGCAGCTGGACCGCGGTGACCTCGGGGGTGCCTACCGCGAGGTGGCCGAAGAGCTCCAGCAGGTGCTGGCCGAGGAGCGCACGGGCATCGAGCAGCTGCAGGCCGACGCCCAGGCGTCCGGGGACCAGCGCCGCCAGGAGGTCACCGACGAGGTGGCCGCCGAGCGGCGCATGCAGCTCGACCTGCTCCCGAGCGACCTGGCCGGCACGGTGCGGGGACTGCAGAACTACGAGTTCGTCTCCTCCGAGGCACGCCAGCACTTCGAGGAGCTGATGGAGAAGCTCCGCGAGGAGGTGGCCAAGACGTACTTCGACCAGATGTCCGAGGCCCTGTCCAACCCCGATCCCGAGCAGCTGGCCCACATGCGCGAGGGGTTCGACGCCCTCAACCGGATGATCGAGCAGCGCGAGGCAGGCGAGCCGATCGACCCGTCGTTCGAGTCGTTCATGGAGCGGTTCGGTGACATGTTCCCGGGCAACCCCAAGGACCTCGACGAACTGCTCGAGCAGCTGGCGGCCCAGATGGCCGCGGCCCAGGCCATGTGGAACTCGATGTCACCCGAGCAGCGGAGCCAGCTCCAGGGCCTGGCCGAGTCGCTCCTCGAGGACCTCGACCTGCGCTGGCAGGTAGACCGGCTGGCCGGCAACCTCCAGCGGGCCTTCCCCGGGGCGGGCTGGGACCAGCGCTACCGGTTCAGCGGCGACCAGCCCATGGGCATGGGGGAGGGCACCGATGCGGCCGGACGACTTCGGGACCTCGACGAGCTCGAGAACTTCCTGCGCTCGGCCACCTCGCCGGCCGCCCTGTCCGAGGTCGACCTGGACAAGGTCCGCCGGCACCTGGGCGACGACGCCGCCCACTCGCTCGACCGCCTGGCCAAGCTGACCAAGCAGCTGCAGGACGCCGGCCTCATCGACCAGCGCGAGGGGCGGTTCGAGCTCACCCCCCAGGGCATCCGCCGCATCGGCCAACAGGCCCTCGCCGACCTGTTCGGCCAGCTGACCAAGGATCACGTCGGGCAACCACCGCACCACCTGGACCGGCATCGGCCACGACCGCGAGGAGACGACCAAGCCCTACGAGTTCGGAGACCCGTTCAACCTCGACCTCTCCCGTACGGTCCACAATGCCGTCCGCCGGGCGGGTAGCGGTGTCCCGGTCCGGCTGTCACCCGACGACTTCGAGGTCATCGAGACCGAGGCCCTGACCCGGTCGGCCACCGTGCTGCTCCTCGACCTGTCCCTCTCCATGCCGATGCGGGACAACTTCGTCCCGGCGAAGAAGATGGCCATGGCCCTCCACACCCTGATCTCGACCCGGTTCCCCCGCGACTACCTCGGGACTGGTCGGGTTCTCCGAGGTGGCTCGGGTCATCGAGCCCGAGGACCTGCCCACGGTCAGCTGGGACTACGTCTACGGGACCAACCTGCAGCACGGCCTGATCCTCGCCCGCAAGATGCTGGCCCATCAGCAGGGAACCAAGCAGATCATCCTGGTGACCGACGGCGAGCCCACCGCCCACGTCATCCCCTACGAGGGAGGCGTCGGCTACGACGTCTACTTCAACTACCCGCCGGTTCCCCGAGACCCTCGAGGTCACCCTGGCCGAGGTGATGCGGTGCACGCGGGCCAACATCACCATCAATACCTTCCTGCTCGACCCCGATCGGGGACTGCAGGGTTTCGTCGAGCAGCTGGCCCGGATCAACCGGGGACGTACCTTCGCCACCTCGCCGGACGAGCTCGGCGACTACGTGCTGGTCGACTTCCTGGCCCACAAGACCACGCTCCGCTCCCGCGGCCGTCGGGCCGGCTGAGGCCGCCGGCGGCGCCGGTCCAGCCGCCGCCTGGCCGTACCGACCGTCACGTCTGGCCAATCCCCACTGTCGACCCGAGCGTCGGGCGACGCGCTTCTGCTGAGACCCTGTCACCAGGGGTTCGCGCGCCGTAGGCGAGCGTGGCAGAAACCAGAACTCCTGTTCACAAGCAGAATTCCCCTTGCGTTTCCGGCGTCGATAGTGAAAGATGACATATCTGTAGTTACATCCGTGCTATGCGGTTGCGTCTCGAACCGTGTGGATGAGTGGGAGGGAGACCTGTCAATGGACATGGTGTCATTGATGTACGGGCCCCAAGAGCGCAGTTGGCAGACCAAGGCGAACTGCATGGGGGTCGACCCCGATCTGTTCTTCCCCGAGCGGGGAGCGTCCACCCGCGAGGCGAAGGAGGTGTGCCGGGGATGTGTTGTCCGTGAGGACTGCCTCGAGTACGCCCTGGCCAACGGGGAGAAGTTCGGGATCTGGGGTGGACTGTCCGAGCGTGAGCGCCGCCGGTTGCGCCGGCAGCGGGCCATGCAGCGGCGGGCCACCGCCAGCGCCTCCTGACCGGCGGCCACCGCGCCTGGCAGCCGCATTTCCGGGGCCGGTCGGCCGTGGGCTCCGGCGCGGCCCGTTCGGCCATCCGGGACTCGATGGTCCGGTCCTCGCCGAGGTCGAGCTCGTGCCACCGCTGACGGGGCACGCGTCCGGAGCGTGGCCTCGGGAGGCAGCCCGACCAGCTCGGCCGCGGACCACGGTGCACCCCCGCGGCCCGGGCCCCGGCGGCCACCGTGTCGTAGAGCTCGGCGATCGGAGCGGCCGGAGGGTCGATCAGGTTGCAGCTGACCTGGGCGCCCGACGCCAGCGGGAAGCCCGAGGCGTCCGCACCGATGGGCCCCGGAGCGAGGCGGCCACGGCGCGGGCCACCGCTGAGGGCGTGACGCGGTTGCGTCGGCCTGCGTCCGGCTCGGCGATCCACACGTTGTAGGCGACCAGCAGCGGGCGGACCCCGACGGCGCAGGCCCCCGCCGTCGGGTGGGGGGCGGGGGGTCCGGTGTCGGGGGCCAGCGACGTGAACGCCTGGCGGCGGACGTCGGGCAGCGTCCGCTCGGGCCCGTAGAGGAAGCAGGGGAGCCCGAGCGTCGGAGCCCGCCCACTCGGCGAAGCGGTCGCGCGCCTCCGGGCCGCCAGCCACGCCGTCGCCGTCGGGAGCCGGTGCGGCCCAGGGGAACGAACGGCACCACGTCGAGCACGCCCAGCCGGGGGTGGACCCCCGCGTGGGTGCGACAGGTCGATGAGTCGGCACGGCGGCCGCGGCCACCGCCCGGGCCGCCGCCTCGACCGTCGTCCAGCGGCCCGCCCAGGGTGAGCACCGAGCGGTGGTGCTCAGGGTCGGAGTGGAGGTCGAGCAGGTGCGTGCCCGCCGGCCGCCGGCCAATGGCTCGATGACCGAGCGGTCGCGTCCCTCGCTGATGTTGACGACGCACTCGGCGGCGTCGCTCGAGTCGGGCACGTCAGTGGTGCCCGGTCACGGGTCAGACGGCCACCGGGCGCCCGACCCGGCGGCGGCGCAGCATGCGGCGGCGCTCACGCTCGGACTTGCCGCCCCAGACGCCGTGGTCGACCCGCTCCTCCAGCGCGTACTGCAGGCAGGCCTCGGCCACCGGGCACTCGGCGCAGATCCGCTGGGCCGCCTGCACGCCCGACCCCGTCACTGGGAAAGAAGATCGTGGGGGAAAGGTCCTTGCACTTCCCGACGCTCATCCACTCCGTGTCCATGGTTCCTCCATCGATTCTCGAGGAGGCTGCGGTGGGTCTCTAGCGTGTGGTGCGAACCCTGGTGCCGCCGCCTTCCGTTGCGCCACTAGTCTCGCATTCTGAATCTCTTCTGCAGTGCGAAATGAGCCGGTATTGATGGAATCCTCACAATATTCTTATGAGGCACCAGGGGCTTCTTATGAAGGGCCGAGCGGCGAGCCCGCCGACGACCCGCCGGGCCACGGGTCCGGGCCGCCCGCGGCCCCCCAGACCGTGCCCTCGATTCTCGGTCCCGGCCCGACGTCCCCGCCGGCCGCCCGGACCCGGTCGCCACCGCCCGGCCGCCTCCGGCACCGGCGCACCGGTGCCGGCCCGCCGGCTATCCGGCCCCGCCGGCCTACCCGGCGCCGTCCGCCTACCCGCCCTACGGCGGGTATCCGCCGTATCCGGCCTACGGCGGCGGTACGGGCCCCCGGCCGGCCCGCCCGCCTATCCCTACGCCTACCCGTCCCTGCCGGCGCCGCGCGTCGTCCGCCACACCCTCACCCGGCGCACCTGGCTCTGGGTGGTGGCCCTCACCGCGGTGGTGGCCGCCCTGGTCGGGGGACTGGTGGGCGCCGTGGTCGGTGCGGGCAGCCAGCAGACCATCGTAAGGAGCTTCTTCCCCAACCGGCAGCGCGCTGGTCCATCCCCAGGACGTCCAGGCCGTGCTGGCCCAGGTGGAGCCGGCCGTGGTGGCCATCGACAGCCAGTCGGGCGGGATCCTCGGGATCCGGCGACTTCGTCGAGGCGGCCGGCACCGGCATGATCCTCACCCCCGACGGCGAGGTGCTCACCAACAACCACGTGGTCTCGGGGGCCACGTCGGTCACCGTCACCCTGTTCGGCCAGACCAAGGCCCTGCCGGCCCACGTCATCGGCACCGACCCCAGTGTCGACGTGGCCCTGGTCCAGATCGACCACGCCTCCGGCCTGCCCACGGTCACGCCTGGGCGACTCGCCACGGACCCGGGTCGGCGACTCGGTCCTGGCCATCGGCAACGCACTGGCCCTGGCCGGCGGGCCGTCGGTGACCGAGGGCATCGTCTCGGCGGAGAACCGGACGCTCTCGGCCCAGAACGACAGCGGGCAGACCGAGAACCTGACCGGCCTGCTCCAGACCGACGCCGCCATCAACCCCGGGAACTCGGGCGGCCCGCTGGTCGACTCCCAGGCGCAGGTGGTCGGCATGAACACCGCGGTGGCGTCGTCCAGCTCCGGGCAACGCCCCCGCCCAGAACATCGGGTTCGCCATCACCGTCGACTCGGTGAAGCCGCTGCTGGCCCAGCTGCGCAAGGGAGGAACCGGCGGGGCCGGAGCGCAGCCCGACCCCGACGGTTCCGGCCAACACGGCCTACATCGGCGTCACGGTGGGACCGGTCACGCCGGCCCTCCAGCAGCAGGACCACCTGACCCCGTCCTCCGGGGCGCTGGTCCTGTCGGTCCAGCCCGGCAGCCCGGCGGAGAAGGCGGCGCTGCAGGTCCACGACGTGATCGTGTCGCTCAACGGCACCGCCGATCGCCAGCCCCGACGACCTGCACGCCGCCATCCATCCGCTCAAGCCCGGCGACCAGGTGGCGCTGGGGATCTACCGGGGCAGCGCCAAGATGACCGTCAACGTGACGCTCGGGGTCCGTGCCGGCCGGCGGGTAGGCTGCCCACTGCCGCGATCCCAGGAGGACCCACTGCCATGACCCCGGTCACCGACGAACCGATGCTCCCCGAGGAGAACGAGGAGCCGCTGCCCCCGGTCGGCCACGTCCGGGTCGTGTACCTCGGCCCGGTGGCCCCCCACTGGGAGGTGCGCTCCGACTTCGGCGACCCCGCCCTGATCGAGGAGTTCCGGCGCCGGACCATGGCCCGCCTGGTCCTGCTGCCTCCCCACGACCCCCAGTACCGCCGCAACCGCGAGCGGGTGATCCGTGACGCCGAGCGGGAGAACATCCTCCTGGAGTGGGATCTGGGCGTGCCCGAGGAGGAGGCGGTGGCCGCCGCGCCCGACTCGGCCGCGGAGGTGGACCGGAGGCCGCTCCGCCCGCCGAGGGCTGAGCCGCCCGCCGGGCTCGGGCCCCGGGGCTCAGTCCCCGGCGGGCTCGTCGAGCTCGGGCAGGCTGATCCGCTCCAGCCACAGGCCGGGGGCGTCCACCTCGGAGGGTGTGGGGAGGTTGCGCGCCGACGTCCACAGGCGGGCCAGTCCGTCCTCGCCGGCCCGCTCCACCACGCCGCTGACGAACGACCGGCCCCGGTCGACCTGGGTCTGGTCGAGGTCCAGGCCGAACAGGGCCCCGGCCGCCTCCTCGCCCTTGCCCCGCTCGATGCGGCGCCGGTACCAGGCCTCGGCCAGCTGGGAGTGGGAGCCGACCAGCTTCTCGCCGACCAGGGTGGCGATGTGGTCGGCGTAGGCGTCGATCACCACGGCCAGGGCGGTGAGCTGGTCGGAGGAGCGTCGCGACTCGGGGCGTGAGCAGCTCGCCGAGCAGCGCCTCGGGGTCCCCGAACATCCCCTGCAGCGACTCGAGGTCCATGCCCTCCGCCTTCGAGGCCCTCCGGGCCTCCCAGGGCCGCCCAGCCGTCCGGTCGAGGTCCTGCTGGGCGCCGGCCGAGGACTCGGCCAGGGCCGCCAGCAGCTCCTCCATCCGGCCCCGGATGGCCGGGCGGGTCAGCACCGAGTTGGACGCCAGCTCTCGGGCGCACACCCAGAGGAGTGCCTCCTCCTCCGGCAGGCTCCAGTCGGCGGCGAACGACGGCGATGTTCTCGGTCGACCAGGAGGAGTTCGTCCGACGGCGCCCACGGGACGGCCAGGGGGTACTGGCCCAGGGCCCGCTGGGAGAGGTGACCGACCACCGAGCCGACCTGCAGCCCGAAGAGCATCGGCCCGATGGCCGTGGCCCACTGGCCCAGCAGGTCGCCGAGACCGCCCATGGGGTCCCCACCGCCGAACGGATCCGAGGCCGGGTCGTCGTCCGCGGACGGGGAAGGGCGAGGGCGCCGGGACCCGGCGCTCGGGGTCATGGCCGTGAGCAGGGTGCGCCAGGACTCGAGGGCCCGGAGGGTCCAGTCGCCGCGGCCCACCGGGACACAGGTCAGCCGTCGTCCGTCGGGCGAGACCGGCATGCCGGTCGCCTCGGTCACGTTGAGCTCGGCCACCCGGGCCAGCTGTTCGAGCCGGATCCTCTGGACCGGCTCGACGTTGGCCTCCGGCGTGCCCGCCGGTGGCCACGTTGAGGGCGAATGAGCGGGTCATCTCCCACTGGTTCGGCGCGTTGGTGCCGAGCATGTTCATGAGGTCGCCGAGCAACGACTGGAACGGGTTGCCCGCGTCCCCGGGTTCGGGCGGTGCCATGGCCTCATGCTACGGCGACGAAGGACGCTCCGGTGCATCGGGTCCGCGTGGCCGGTCAGCACCGACGTCACGGGTCAAGGTGGTTCCTGCTCGGTCGAGGGTCACCGTCACGCTCGGTCCCGGCGGGCTCGGTGTAGAGCCGGGTCTCGAACTCGGCGTGCGACCGGACCCGGTACCCATTGACGCCGGTGATGACGTCACCCGGTCTGGATCCCGCCAGTGGCCGCCGGGCCCCCCGGGGTCGACCGAGGACCACGATCGCCCCCACCGGCGTAGCGGGGGCGTTCGGGCAGTGACGCGCGTCGGCGGCGGTGACCCCGATCCAGCCCGGGTCCACGCTGCCGCTGGAGACGCAGCTGCTCGGCCACGCCCCACACCAGCTCGGCCGGGAGGAAGGTCGAGGCACTGGCTGAGCCCCTTCCCTCCGGACCGCTCGAGTATCGCCGACCACCTGACCGTCGACGTCGAGGAGGGGGCAACCGACGTCGCCCGACGAGAGTGGGACCTCGACGCCGAATGGCGGCGAAGGTAGAGCTGACGTGGTCGAGGCCCAGCGCCACCCCGGCGGCCACCACCTTCCCGGCATAGACCACGGGAGTCGGAGACTGATCCGGCCGGGTGCCCGCCTCGATGGCCACGGCCATGGCCACCGCGCCGACTGGAGGGCCCGGTGAAGTCGGAGTTGGCCGGCGTCAGGTCATCGGCGATGGTGAGGACCGAGATGCCCGAGGCGGAGTCGGTGCCGACCTTGGTGGCGTGCGACGCGATGCCCGTCCGGTTCGACCACAGTCACCGACCGCGACGTGGGGACGGCCCGGGAGGTGCTGACGATGATCCCCCCGGCCTCCACGACCAGACCGGTGGCGAAGGCCGTGCCCGTCGGGGTGTCGACGACGAGAGCCACGGTCGACGGCCGGATGCGCGGTCAGCATCGAGGCGACGGCGGGGGCCGAGGCCACCTGGCCCATCCCGGGCTCGGTGGTCGGCACATCGGTCAGCGAGGCCAGTCTGGGCAGCGTTCCGGCGACCCTCCCCGTCCGATCGGTTGGTGGTGGCCACCGATCAGTCCCGCTGCCACCAGGGCCACGATCACACAGGCTGTGGCCCCTCCGACCAGCCAGGGACCCGTACGATCCCGCGAGGCGGCCCGGTCGGATGCCGGGGTCCCGGGCTGGGAAGACCCGTCGGCCGCCCGGGGACGGACTCGGACGGATGCCGCCACAGGCGGTCGTCGGGTGGGATCCAGCCCCGCAGCCCGTCGCCGTCGCCCTCGTCCCCCCAGTCGTCATCGGGGTCGTGTCCCGATGCCCTCTGGTCCTCTCCGTCCACGGGCCTGAGGTTACTGACGGCCGGACGGTTTGGTGCGTCGCGGCCGGTGGCTACAGCGGCCGCTGGTCGCCGGATTCCGGCCTCACACACCGGTCGTGCGGCGACCTGGCCCTACGATGGCCACGTGGCTCGGGACCTGGCGATCGACCTCGGGACGGCGAACACCCTTGTCTACGCCAAGGGTCGGGGCATCGTCCTGAACCAACCGACGGTGATCGCCCTCAACACGCGGACCCACGAAGTGCTGGCCGTGGGCAACGAGGCCTGGCAGATGATCGGGAGGACACCCGGCTACATCGTGGCGGTGCGCCCGTTGCGCGAGGGGGCCATCACCGACTTCGACATCACCGAGCGGATGATCCGCCTCCTGCTCCGCCGGGCCGGGGTCACCAGACTCAACCGTCCCCGGGTGCTGATCTGCGTTCCGTCGGCCATCACCTCGGTGGAGCGGCGGGCGGTGAAGGAGGCCGCACGCCGGGCCGGTGCCTCGGCCGCCCACCTGATCGAGCAGCCCATGGCCGCGGCCATCGGGGCAGGTCTCGATATCCACGAGCCGGTCGGCAACATGGTGGTCGACGTCGGTGGTGGGACCACGGAGACGGCGGTCATCTCGCTCGGCGGCGTGGTGGCCTCCCACGCCATCCGGTGCGGTGGCTTCGACATGGACGCCGCCATCCAGGCCTACGTGCGCCAGCAGTACGGCATCGCCATCGGTGAGCGCACCGGTGAGGAGATCAAGCTGGCCATCGGATCCGCCTTGCCCTATGCCGACGAGGTCAAAGCCGAGGTGCGCGGCCGGGAGATCTCCAGCGGGCTGCCCAAGACCGTGGTCCTCTCTCCCGACGAGATCCGGTCGGCCCTGCGGGAACAGGTCGAACAGATCGTGGCCACCGTGGTCGAGTGCCTGGCCGAGTCGCCCCCCGAGCTGGCCCAGGACATCATCTACGAGGGCATCCACCTGGTCGGGGGAGGGGCGCTCCTCCGGGGCCTGGCCAACCGGCTCGCCGATGAGACCGAGGTCCCGGTTCACCTGGTGGCCACCCCGCTCGAGTGCGTGGTGGTCGGCGCGGGCATGTGCCTCGACTCCTTCGACAGCCTGCGTCCGATCTTCGCCGCCGCCGAGTCCTGAGCCAGGAACGGATCGTTCCGGGCGTCACCCGGGGCGGCTCACTCCACGGCCAGCAGGTCCTCGGCCACCTGGCGGACCTGCCAGTCCCGGTCGTCAAGGCACCGCTGCAGTGCCTCGACGACCGTGGTCCTTCAAAAGCGGCGAGCGCCACCGCGGCCCGGCGGCGGATGGCTGGCTTGTCGTCAAGCGCCTCGAGCACGGCAGGCAGGCCGCGGTGTCGCCGATAGCCCCGAGCGCAGCCACCGCCGCCTCCCGGCAGAGTGGGTCGCGGTGGCCCGATCCGACTGCGGCCAGCAACGACAGGGCATGCACCGCCGAGCGCTCCTCCCGTTCCCCCAACGACCACGCCGCCATCTCCACCACCGACGGCTCCTCGTCGTCCAGACAGCGGCGATCGCCACCCCGGGCCGAGCCGCGGCCAGCTCGCACGGCCCGACGTCGGACCGAGGGAGCGGGATCGGCCAGCGCCACCCGTAGGTCGTCGTCGGTGAGGGCACCGAGCCGTGCTAGGGCGCCGAGGGCGGTGGCCCGCACCGATGACGAGGCGTCGGCCAGGCCCTGACGGGCGTCGGACTCAGGTCCGGTATGGCCGGCCAGCGCCACCCGGCGCCGCCGATCGGCGGCCTGCGGGTCCATCGGACCGGTGACATCGGTATCGGTGGGTTCCATGGCAGGCTTCATGGCTGCGTCGCCGGACCACGTTCGGGCGGCCGGCGGATCCGATGGCTCTGGAGCGACCACCCCACCACTATGACCGAGGACCACGACCACCTGGCGCCGGTACAGGACGGTGGCGACGCCAACGCCGCCGCTACGGCCGCCGACCCGCCGCCCCCTGCCGTGTCTGGGATCCCCGTGGACGACGGTCCGGTGCCCGCCGGCCCCTCGGCACCCGATCCGCGGCGCCGGCGACGCTACTGGGGCTGGGCGGTGTTCGTCGTCCTGGCCCTGGCCGTGGTGGTGGCGGCCCGATGGAATCTCAACTACTACGCGCTGGAGCCTGGTACGGCACAGCCGGTGCAGTCCTTCATCACCGTGCCGCCGACCAAGAACCACCCGGTGACCCACCCGGTCCTGCTGACCGACGTGAGCATCGGACGGGTGACGGCGCTGACGTACCTCTACTTCAAGCTCCAGGGGAACAGCGCCCTCGAGCCGCTGGAGTCGGTCACCGGCGGCACTCCGCCGTCCCAGCTCAACGCCCAGGGCGCACTTCGAGATGTCCCAGGCGGAGGACAACGCCAAGGCCGCCGCCTTGACCCGTCTGGGCTATCCGGTCACCGCCACACCGTCGGGCGCCGTCATCTTCGGCACCTTCCCGGGGACGCCGGCCTACGGCGTGCTGCAGGTGGGGGACGTGGTCACCGCCGTGGACGGGACGGCCACGGCGACGGCCCGGGCGCTGACCACGGCGTTGGCCCACTACCACTCCGGACAATCCATCGATCTGACGGTGCTGAAGGGCGGCAAGGGCAAGGCGGTCCAGGTCCCGATCACCCTGAAGGCGACCAAGGTCGACCTCGGGAACGGGCAGACGGTCACCCTCGATCTCGGCATTCAACCCGAGGACCAGGTGGACTACAGCTATCCCTTCCCGGTCAAGATCGACGTGACCAACATCGGAGGGCCCTCGGCTGGTCTGGCCATGACCCTCGGCGTCATCGACGCCCTCACCAGCGGCTCGGTGACCGGTGGGCGCACGGTGGCGGCGACCGGCACCATCGACAGCCAGGGGGACGTGGGGGATGTCGGAGGGGTGGCCCAGAAGACCGTCGCGGTGGAGAACGCTGGCGCCTCCATCTTCTTGGTGCCTCCCGAGGAGTACAAGGCCGCCATGTCGAAGGTGCGGCCCGGACTGAAGGTCTATGCGGTATCCACCTTGGACCAGGCACTACGGGTCCTCGCCGCCCATGGTGGGACGGTGCCTCCCGGCACCAGTGGGTACCGCCCCGACCGCCCCGAGTGTCCCGACCGCAGGATGACGGATTTCGTGAACGCACAGTCGTAGGCTCTCGCCCATGCCCGAGGAGCGACTGCTGTCCATCTCGTCCTCGTCCCACCTGACCCCCGACGATGTGGCCCGCCACTCGTTCGGGACGGTGCGTCGGGGCTTCGACCCCAATGAAGTCCGGGCCTACCTCGAGTCTCTGGCTGCCAGCCTGCGAGGGGTGGCCGAGCGGGAACGCGGGCTGCTGGACGAGCTGTCCGAGGCCGAATACCGTGCCGCGCACCCCGTGCTGGACGAGGCGACCCTCACGGCCGCCCTGGGCACCGAGACGGCTCGCGTGCTGCACAGCGCCCACGAAGTGGCGGCCGAAATGGTGGCGAAGTCCGAGGCCGAGGCCAACCGTCTGCTGAGTGAGGCCCGGGAGGAGATCCAGCAGAGCCGTGCCCAGACCGAGGCCCGACTGGCTGAGCAGGCGGCCGCCATTGAGGCCACGGCCACCGAACTCCGAGAGCGGGCGGATCAGCACGCCGCCGCTGCCACCGACAAGGCGCAGCGGGAGGCGGCGGCGCTGCTCGAACAGGCCCGCGAGCAGTGCCGGGCCATGGTGGAGGAGGCCCAGGGCCTGCGGGCCCGGGTGCTCGCCGACCTGTCCAAGCGTCGGAAGGTGCTGCACGCACAGATTGAGCAGCTCCGGGCCGGCCGAGAACGACTGGCCGAGACCGTCTACGACGTGCGCCGGTCCGTCGATGAGATCGCCGCCGACCTCTTCGCCGCTGAGGACAATGCCCGGCTGGCCGCCGAGGCCGCAGGTCGCGAGGCCCTGGAACGGACCGAGCCGGACACACCCGAAGAGCTGGCCGCCCAACTCCTGGCCGACGAGCAGGAGGGGACCGAGTCGGTTTCGATCGACATCCCGCTCGACGATCCCCGTGCCGCCGCCGGGGCCTCACAGCCTGAGATCGAGACCGTGGAGACCGTCGAGGTGATCGAGATCACCGAGATCGTCGTGGCCGACGAGGGGGAGCCGGCGGCGGCCCCTGAGGAGGTCGATGCTCTCTTCGCCAAGCTGCGGGCGGCGGCGGAGGCGCCCGAGTCCGAGCCTCCCCCGGCACCCGAGCCGGTTCCTGAATCGAAGGTGCCCGAGCCCCCTGGTGAGGAACCGAAGGCCCCGAAGAAGGCCGCCGCGCCGACAGCGGATGCGGGGTCGGGCGCCGAAACGGGAGCCGCCAAGGGCGATCGGGGTCGGGCCGAAGGGACGTCCGACGACGAGGACGACGAGGGTCCTCCCGAAGAGCGGAGCCCGCTGGCCATCAGGCGGGACGAGTTGATCGCCCCCATCGTCACCACGTTGGCCCGGAGGCTGAAGCGAACGCTCCAGGACAGCCAGAACGATCTACTGGACAGCCTGCGCTCCAATGGGTCCCAGTGGTCTGCCGACCTGCTCCCCGACGAGACCGAGCACGTCGATGCCGTGTCGACCGCGGCTATGCCGGCCCTGGAGCAGTCGGCAGCGGCCGGGGTGTCCTTCACCGGCCTGAAAGGGGCCAGCGGCCCCAAGGCCGACGTGCTCTTGGGCATCGCCCACGGCCTGGCCGAGGCGGTGGTCGGCCCCCTGCGTCGACGGCTCGCCGCCGGCGATGGACTCGAGGGGGCCGAGGAGTCGGTGGTGGCCGAACATGTGGGCTCGGCCTTCCGAGAGTGGAAGGGCGAGCGGGTGGAGCGCCTGGCCGGGGACCATGTGGTAGCGGCCTTCTCGGCCGGGACCATCGCTGCCGCCCACGGGGCGGGACCGTCCCCGCTGGAGTGGGTGGCTGTCTCCGATTCGGGGGACGCCCCGTGTCCCGACTGCGAGGACAACGGACTAAACGGGTCCCAAGCCCCCGGCGAGGAGTTCCCCACCGGACACCGGTATCCGCCCGCCCACCCCGGGTGTCGATGCCTACTCGCCCTCTCCGCCACCTAGGCTGCTGCCGTGCGTCCCCCCAGTGACATGCCTCAGACCGCGCGCCCGGCGTCCAGCCGACGCCGCCGTTGGATCATCGCCGGCATCATCATCGCCGTCATCGTCATCGCCTCGTTGCGGACCTTCGCCATCTTCTACACCGACGCCCTGTGGTTCTCGTCCGTCTCCCTGCACTCGGTGTGGGTCAAGTTGTTCGAGATCAAGGTTGGGCTCATGGTGGTGTTCGCCGCCATCTTTGCCGTCCTGCTGCTGGCCAGCCTCCTGGTGGCCGAGCGGCTGGCCCCCAAAGGTCCGTCCCTCGATGCCGAAGACGAGTTCGTCAAGCGGTACCAAGAGGTCATCGGCCCGTACGCGCGGTGGATTCGGGCCGGCGTGGTGGTGGTGCTGTCGCTGATCGTCGGCTCGCAGGCCATCGGCCAGTGGAACAACTGGATCCTTTTCCGGAACAGCACCCAGTTCCACGCCACCGATCCGCAGTTCCACCGCAATGTCGGCTACTTCGTCTTCACCCTTCCCTTCGAGCAGTTCCTGGTCCACTGGACACTGGTGGCCCTGGTCGTGGTCCTGTTGGTCACCGTACTGACCCACTATCTGAACGGCGGGATCAGGCTTCAGGGAGCCCGACCCCGGGTGCGCCCGGCGGTCAAGGCCCACCTGTCGGTCATCCTGGGCCTGCTGGCCCTGGTCAAGGCCGTCGGCTACTACCTGGCCCGCTTCAGCCTCGACCTGTCGAGCAACGGCTACAACCAGGGGGCCGATTACACCGACGTCCACGCCCGGCTCCCCGCGCTGGAGCTGCTCATCCTGGTGTCGCTGGCCGCCGCCGCCCTGCTGATCTACAACATCCGCCGCCAGGGCTGGGCTCTGCCCATTCTCGGGGTCGGCCTGTGGTTCCTGGTGGCACTGACCGCCGGCACCATCTACCCGGCCGCCGTCCAGGCCCTCAAGGTCAATCCGGCCCAGAACACGCTTGAGCGTCCGTACATCCAGCGGAACATCGACGCCACTCGGTCGGCCATGGACCTCAACAAGGTCGAGAGCATCCACTACCCGGCCTCCTCGACCCTGACCGCCGCCCAGCTTTCGGCCAATAGCGACACACTGGGCAACGTGCGGCTGTGGGACCCGACCCAGACCCAGCCCACCTTCGACAAGCTTCAGGACATCCGGTCCTACTACCAGTTCAACACCCTGGCCGTCGACCGGTACAAGGTAGACGGCCAGGAGACGCCGACCGTGGTCGGGGTCCGAGAGGTGAACGACGCCGACCTCCCCTCCACCTCCTGGGTGAACACGACCCTCCAGTACACCCACGGGTACGGGATGATCGTCTCGCCGGCCAACACCGCGACCTCCAACGGCGATCCCCAGTTTGCCGTGAAGGACGTACCCCCGGTGTCCACGAGCGGCCTTCCCTCGATCACCCAGCCGTCCATCTACTTCGGGCTCAACAATTTCTGGATACGTGGTGGCCAATACCAAGCAGCCCGAGATCGACTTCCAGCTGACCGACGGGGCCAACGTCGAGACCCACTACAAGGGCAACGGCGGGGTCCAGCTGTCCAACTTCTTCGACCAGGCCATGTTCGCCATCCGCTTCAGTGACATCAACCTGATCATCTCCAACCAGATCACCAACGACTTAAGGCTGATGTTCGACCGTGGTGTGCAGGCCCGGGTTGCCAAGGCGGCGCCGTTCCTCAGCCTCGACGCTGATCCGTACCCGGTGCTGCTCAACGGCCGGATCGACTGGATCCAGGACGCCTACACCACCACCGACAACTACCCCTACGCCCAGAACGTCGACACCAGCTCCCTGCCCCAGGGGAGCGGCCTCAACCAGAACCTCAACTACGTGCGCAACTCGGTGAAGGTCCTCATCGATGCCTACACGGGCAAGATGACCTTCTACGTGATGAATCCCAACGACCCGATCATCCGGACCTATGAGAAGGCCTTCAAGGGGATGTTCACGCCGGCTTCCAAGATGAGTGCGGCACTGCGGGCTCATCTCCGGTACCCCGAGGACATCTTCACCCTCCAGGCCACGGCCTACGGGAAGTACCACATCACCACCGCGCAGAGCTTCTACAGCGCCGCCGATGCCTGGACCCTCTCCCCGTCGCCTGGGTCGGGCTCGCCGGCCCAGGCCCTGGCCACCACGCTGACCACCAACGCCCAGGGGCAACAGGTCTCGACCGGGCAGCTGGTCCGGATGGCCCCGATCTACCAGGAGCTGCGCGTGCCGGGTCAATTGCAGCAGTCGTTCAGTCTCCTGGACGCCTTCGTGCCGGTGTCGGGGCAGAGCCAGATCCAAACCCTGTCCGGGTTCATGATCGCCGGCTCGGACCCCGGCCACTACGGGCAGCTCCAGATGTTCGTCACCCCCCGGGACCAACCGGTCAACGGGCCGGCCCTCGTCGCCGCTCAGATCGACGCACAACCGACGGTCTCCCAGCAGATCACCCTGCTCAACTCCAACGGGTCCTCGGCACTGCTGGGGAACGTCCTGATGATTCCGGTGGCCGACTCCCTCCTCTATATCCAGCCGCTCTACGTGGAGTCGTCACGGAACGCCTTCCCCGAGCTCCAACGGGTCATCGCGGTCTACGGGAAGCAGGTCCAGATCGCCCCCACCCTGTCTGGGGCCCTGTCGCTGGTCTTCCAGGCCCCCGTCTCCACCTCGACGAACAACAGCGGAGGTACGAGTACCTTGTCGCCCCAGATACGCGCCCTGCTCAACGCCGCCCAGCAGGCCTACATCCAGTCCCAGGCCGACCTGAAGGCGGGAAACCTGGGCAACTACCAGTCGGACATTCAGACCTTGGAATCGAACCTGCAGGAGGTCCAGCAGCTGACGGGGGGCATCCTTGCCCCGACCAGCTCCACCACCACCACGACGTCGACTACCACTCCCTAGGAGGGCTCAGCCGCCGTCGGAGCCATCCGGCCAGAGTGGGTCCGGCGCTGAACGGGACCGCCCGACAAGGTGCTAAGTTGTGTTCTCACGACGCGGGGTGGAGCAGTCTGGTAGCTCGTCGGGCTCATAACCCGAAGGTCGTGGGTTCAAATCCCACCCCCGCCACCAACAGGTGTTCGCGTAAGTACTGCGACATCGATCGCGTAAGTCCCAGCCGTTCAGCGGCTGGGACTTCGTGCTTCCCGGGGAAAGGTAGGCCGAAGGTGTGGCGGCGAACCCGCCGGAAGCATTTCATGGCCTCGGCCGACCTTCCGTCGATCGATCCCTCAGGTTGGGTCCGCTGAGCGACGCCGGTTGTAGAGGCGGATGGCCCAGAGGTAGGAGGCGAAGGCAATGCCGACGCTCCAGGCGACGGCGATGATTGCGTGGGTGCCGACGGTGCCATTGGTGAGCAGCCCACGCACGCTGTCGACCATCGGCGAAAAGGGCTGGTACTCGGCGAACTGGCGCAGTCCCTCTGGCATCGTCTGAGTCCGCACGAACCCGCTCGAGAGGAACACGAGCAGGAACAGGATCATCGGGGTGTTGCTGGCGGTCTCGACGCTCTTGGCGGCCAGTCCAAGTGCCACTGCCAGCCAGATCAGGGCGAAGGCGAACAGGGTGAGCAGCCCGATCGCGGCGAGCCACTCGAGAGGGATCCCTGCGCTGCGGAACCCCAAGGCGAAGGCGACCCCGATCAGGACGCCCAGAGCGGCCAGGGTCTGGAGCAGACTGCCGAGCACGTGTCCAGTGAGGACCGACGCCCGGGCGATGGCCATGGTGCGAAAGCGGTCGATGATGCCCCCGGTCATGTCCATCGCGACCATGATCGACGTGCCCTGCACTGCGGCGGCCACCGTCACCAGCATCAGTCCCGGGACGACGTAGTCGAGGTAGGCGGCCCGTCCCTGGTGCACTCCGAGACCGGCCCCGAGCTGGCCACCGAAGACGTAGACGAACAACAGCAGCAGCACGATGGGCATACCGATCAGCATCAGTGTCATCGAGGGGTAGCGCAGTTGGTGCTTGAGGTTGCGGCGGAGCATGACCCGCGAATCGCTGATTGTGTAGGTGAGTGTGCTCATCCGACCGGCGCTCCTTGTGCTGTCTGTCCCGATCCGTGCTGGGGAACATGGACGTCGGTGGCGGCCTGGCTGCCGGTTACGGCGAGGAACACGTCATCGAGGTCCGGGGTGTGGATCGTCACTCGCTCGACGGCGATCCCTCCTCGGTGCAAACCGTCGAGCAGCTCACGGAGTGAGTCCACCGTGCCGTAGTCGGGGACCTGCAGCGTGAACTGGTCGTCGTCCGGCGTCGACACGGGTAGCAACTTCGCTGCCGACGCCAGCAGGTCGGGCCCGGCGAAGTGGAGCCGGATGTGCCCGCCGGGGATTCTGCCCTTCAGCTCGGCGGGGGTTCCCTCTGCCACGATCCGGCCGTGGTCGAGCACCGCGATGCGGTCCGCCAGCTGGTCCGCCTCGTCGAGGTTCTGGGTTGTGAGCAAGATGGTGACCCCCGCTGCGGCGAGCGCACGGACGATCTCCCACATGGTGAGGCGGCTGCGGGGGTCCAGCCCGGTGGTGGGCTCGTCCAAGAAGATCACTTGGGGCTCGCCGACCAGGGTCATGGCCAGGTCGAGTCGCCGCCGCATCCCTCCCGAGTAGGTCGACAACAGCTTGTCGGCGGCGTCGGTCAGGTCGAACTGCACCAACAGATCGGCCACCCGGCGTCTGCCGGCCCCACGACCGAGATGCCGGAGGTCGGCCATCAACTGCAGGTTCTCGGCTCCGGTGAGCAGGTTGTCCACCGCCGAGAACTGGCCGGTGACACCGATAAGGGCACGCACGCCGTCCGGGTCGGTGGCCACGTCGTGACCGGCGATGCGCATGATGCCGGAATCGGACTGGATCAGGGTGGAGAGGATGCGGACGATCGTGGTCTTGCCGGCCCCGTTCGGCCCCAGCAGCGCGAAGATCGTTCCCTCTTCCACGGTCAGACTCACGTTGTCGAGCACCAGGTGGCTGCCGTACGACTTGCGTACCTCGGTAGCCACGATGCCAGGCATACCGACTCGGCCACTCATCGCGTGGTCTCATGCTGAGAGTCCGGCGAGGCAGGGAGCTCGCCGGAAGCTCGCAGTGCCTCCCGCCGCTCCTTCCACTCCTGTTCGAGCACGGGGAGCCGCTCGACCAGGAAGTCGGCGAAAGCGGCCCATTCCAACAAGCTCGCTCGGCGCTCGAGGGGAGTGCCCGCCAGGAGGAGTAGCCCCTCCCGTGCCAGCTCGCCCTGCTCCTCGTACTCGGAGAGGTCGAAGCCGGTGGCTCGCCGTGACGACATGTCGATGCTCACCCGGTCCATCCGCTCGCCTGCGGCCCGGGACCGTCGGATGAGCCCCAGGGTCTCCAGTGTCGTGACCGCCCCGGCGATAGCGCTACGACTGGCCAGAAGGGCGTCGGCCAACTCGGCGATGCTTTGCTCGTGTGGATCGCTCACCGCCAGGTACCCAAGGAGGCGGCCGACCATCGGGGCCATTCCGTAGCGGCGTGAGTAGAAGCGGCCGGCATGGTCGGCGAAGGTGATTTCACCATCGGTAGGCATGATCCAATCATGACACAGATTGCTGAGATAGCAAGAAACTGTGTTATTTCAGACACGTCGTGGCAAGGACGGAGTCATAACCACCCGTTGAGCTGGGTTTTTGGCCCTGCATAGGAAACTCGGGCCTCTGGTGTATGAAACCGCCGGCCGCCGGGTTGCTCCGGTCCTAGTCAGACCCTTACGCGAACACCCCACCGACAGCCGTTCACGGAAGTGACGGCGCAGCAGTAACGGGAGTCCCGGTTTCCCTTTGGGAGCCGTAATGGGCTATCCCCCGTCCGGGGATTTGGGTTCTTCCCTCGAATGTCGCTGATCATAAGTTCGCCTGACCAGGGATTTTACCGCGGCGTATGAAGATCGGGCCATCTGCCTATGAAACGGCCCCTCCCGGTCCGGCCACGTCCCAGGTCAGACCCTTCCGTGAACACCCCACCAGGCGGCGCTACCGTACGGTGCGCCTACGAAGTAGCGGAAGTCCCGGCCTGCCTTTGTGGAGACTGGGGCCTTCCGTGTCTGAGGGGGCAGATTGCTGGCAGCGGCTCGGGGCGCGGTGGATGGTGGCTGAGTCAGGGCCGGCTGTGCGTGCAAGAGCACCCCGATCCGGCCGGGGGCCGAGTCCGGGCGCCATCTCCTGTCAACCAAAGATCGGGCTGCGGTGTCATACAGGCGATGAGCGTTGCCTGGATCGAGCTGGAGCTGACTGAACGGACGGTGTGGGTGACTGACGAGGAACAGCTGGCCCGGTTCGTGGCCGGAGAGTACCCGGGCTTGGTTGCTGCTCTCTCGCTGGTCTGTGGTGACCGCACGGCGGCCGAAGATGCTGTGCAGGAGGCGCTGGCCCGGGCAGTGGTGGCCCAGCGCCGAGGCCCGATCGACTCACTTCCGGCCTGGGTCCGGGTGGTTGCGATCAATCAGCTCCGCAACCGCTGGCGCTCGAGGAGCCGGGAGCAAAAGGCGACCCAGCGACTGTTCGCTACTCAGAGGCCCTCTGGGGGGAGCGATGAGCTCGAGGATTCAATGGACCTCGTTGCAGCCCTGGGCTCGCTCTCACGCCGTCAACGGGAGGCAGTGGCGCTGCACTATCGGCTTGGTCTCAGCGTGGCCGAGACCGCTCAGGCGATGCGGGTCAGCAGCGGAACGGTCAAGACGCTGCTGAGCCGGGCTCGCACTGCTCTCGGGGCGGCGCTCTTGGACGAGGAGGACGGCGATGACTGAACTCGAAGGCAACCAGGACTCGGAGTTCGAGGGACGGCTACGTACCTCTCTTGCGCTCATCGCCCCGCCGGCATCCTTGAGTGGCGTGCTGCAGGATGTCCACCGTCGGGTCGCGCGGAGGCGACGTCGGGTGCGTGAGGCGATCGGTGGGGCCCTGGTTATTTTGGCAGGCGCTGGTACGGCCGCTGGTCTGGCGCTCTCGGCTAGTCCGCAGATGACCGCCGCGCCGCCTGCGCATGTGACGACCGCCCCGAGTGTGACAGCACCCTCCCGTGCTCCATCGAAAGGATCCGATGGCAACTTCTCCTCTGCTGGAACCGCCAATCAAAGCTTGTCCCAGTCGGCACCCAAGGCACCGCCATGCCCAGCCGCCCAGAGCTTGCCGTCAATGGAGACCGGCCGGTTCTGCGGTCCGGCTTCCCGGGCCCGGCAGTGGGATCGGTCCCAGCGGCACCTGTACGGGCACAGAGACCCACCCACCCTGTGGAGCGGGAGTGGTACCCGGACGCCTCTATGCCTACACCGTCTCCGGCACTTGTAGTGGGCTCCTGACCTTCGACGGCAAGCAGTGGGTCTCGGAGCTTCCTCCGCTGAATCCGGTGCCAGCCTTCAACGTGTGGATCCAGCTCAGTACAGGGGGATCGGTGCGTTGGATCTCTCCTACCGGTTCTGTCGGTCTGGTTCCCTATACCGGCCAGGCCCTGGCTGCATGCCGAGGGTAGGAACGCCATGTTCCCGATCCTGAACCGATCTACGAAGCCCTCGGCGCCAAAGGACCGGGCTCCCCACCTCAGAGCTGGTCTGATCGCTGTTGGCGTTCTCTCGATCGTGCTCGCAGCCTGTGGCACTCCGGGAAGCGCCCCGCCGACGACTACGACTCGTTCGGGGTCGACTTCGACAGATCGAGGGTGGAAGACCTACGTCTATGAGCAGGCGGCCATCTCGGTGCCGGCCAACTGGTGGGTTGTCACTGACTATGTGTGCCCTGAGCCACGAGGACCGGGCACCTTGTTCCTCGGGCCGTCAAAGCAGCCCGGAGAGCTCTGTCCTGCGCACTCCTTCAATATGGACTCAGTGACCTTGACCCCGTTCCCCGGAGGTATCTCTGATCCAGGACTCACCAGCTGTGCGCCGAGCAAGGTGAATGGTCTGGTGGTGTACGCCGAACCCTGTTCGAGCAGCAATGCTGAGGGGATCACCTCGTGGGTGATCCCGGCGCTGGGGGTAGACGCCCAAGCGTCTCAGCGCGGTGGCAGCTCGGTCGGGAAGGGCGCCACCACGGTGGTGGTCCGGGTTCTGCACACGTTGCGCCGGGCGACGGCAAGGGAGGTCGTCGATTCCAGCCCCGTTGACTGGCCGACCTACACCTACCAATCGGCTGCCATCTCAGTCCCCAGTTCGTGGGCCGTCCGACGTGACCAGAACTGCCCGGATACGTCGGCGGAAGGCACCCTCGAGCTGGGCATACCCAAAGTGCTCAGTAACTGCACGCTCATTGAAGGGACCTCGGCCGGGGTGACCGTCTCTGTACTCACCCACGGCACGACCTACGCCTCGTGCCCGAGCTTCGAGGTCAATGGGTTGCGGACCTACGTGGCCGATTGTGCGACCAGGCATCCCGTCGGAGTGACTAGCTGGGCCATCCCTTCGCTGGGAGTCGAGGTATCAGGATCCGGATCTGGGAGCGTGCAGTCCAGCCGCGCTGGTGAACCTCATCCTCCATACCGTCCGCCGGGCCACGCCCGAGGACGTCACCAACTCCACTCCGCTCAGCCTGAGAATCAGGCTCGAGCACACCAGGATGGCAGCCGGCCGCCCAATCAAGGGCACCGCGATCTTCACCAACCGCAGTGGTACCTCGATTCTCGTTGCGGCGTGTGCAGCCGACGGGTGGCTGAATGTTGGTATCGCCAACCGGGACATCGCCTACAACCCGAGCAGTCCGTTGATCGCTTGCGAACCGACCGTCCAGTTGGCTGCGGGTGTGACAAGCATTCCCATCACGGTGATGACCACCTTCCAGGGATGCAGCCAGTCAGGGGCCGGATCGGCACAGTACCCACCCTGCAACCCTGGGAATCACCTCCCGCCCCTGCCGGCTGGCATCTATCACACGGTCGTCGTCACCAGCGGTCTTCCAGCCAGCATGCCTGCGCCGAACGTGGTCACTGTCACATTGAGTCACCACTCGGGTGTGCGCGGCTGAGCTGGGCCGTGAGCGAGTCAGGGGGGAAGGGTGGCGAGCGGGTTACGGAACAGAATGGAGTTCGAGTGTCAACCGGGCGATCGCCGGAAGCATCGCTGCGGTGTTGGACGACGGGCTGTCCGACGAAGACGTGCGTCCGCCTAGGACAGAATCTCGACGGATCCGTTGGTGCCGTCAACCCGTATCCACTGCCTGTTGCGGATGAGTCGCGTGGCGTGCTCTACACCTACGACCGCGGGCACACCGTACTCCCGGGCGATCACCGCGCCGTGGGTCATGAGGCCCCCCACCTCGGTCACCAGGCCCGCTATCGCGACGAACGCCGGCGTCCAGCTGGGATCCGTGTAGGCGGTGACCAAGATGTCCCCGGGTCCGAGATCGGCCTCAGCCAGGTCTGCGATCACGCGAGCCCTCCCTTCGACGATCCCGGCGGACACGGGCAGGCCGACCAGTGCACCGGGCGGCACGCCATCTCGTCGGTAGGCTCCGGCGATGACCTCGCCGTCCGACGTGAACACTCGGGGGGGCGTCAGCGCTTGGTGTGACGCGAACTCATGCCTGCGCTGGTCGATGAGCTGCCCGTCGAGCTGTTGTGTGCGCACGACATCACCGAGCTCGTCGAAGGTGAGGTAGAAGATGTCCTCTGGCTCACGAAGCACTTGGGCCGCGGCCAGGCGACCCGCCTCGCCCAAGAGGGCCCGCTTGTAGATGGAGTAGCGGCTAACCATGCCGTACTTCGGGTACTCCCGGTACCCGATGAAGGTTCGCACCCGGTCGATGTTTCGCTTGGTCTCGTCGGCCTTCTGCATTCCGTCCGGCAGCACCCGCAGGCGTTCCAGCACGTCCTCTTCCTTCCCTTGCGCCTCCCGCAGCCCCTCCTCGAACCGCCGCTCGCCGGCGCCCGGCTGGAAGTTCTTGATGTTGCTGAGGATCACGGGGATGAGTGTGGTGGGTCGTTCGGTCCATCGCGGCCTCGTGATATCGATCTCGCCGACGCAGCGCATCCCGTACTTGTCTAGGAAGGTCAGGATGGCGTCCCGCGCTTGCTGCCCACCCGCGAGTCCGGCCAGCTCACCCAAGAAGTCCTCGTCCCCATCGACGTGTTGTAGAAAGGCGACCACCTCCGGATGCGGCCGGATCACATCAGCGACGTCTAGGAGTGCCAGCCCCATCTCTGACGTGACATTGTTCGGTACGGACTGGGCCAGCGCGTCGGCCGCGTTCTTCTCTCCTAGCCACGCCTCCAGCTGCTCGTTGAGCCACCACGTGGCCTGCATGGCCGACATGAATACCCGATGGCTCTGCGGATCGAAGAGGATCCGCTTCAGTTCTTGGATGTCCGCCAGGATGAAGTCGATCAGGGCCGGTCCGGACTTGGCTTGGATGTCACGCTCCAGGACGGCGACGGACGCCTGTGAGCGCGCGATCAGCCCGGCAACGATGGCCGGGTCGGTCTCGGGCGGGGTAGGAGGGCTACTGGCCGGCGCACCGACCTGACCCTCGTCCGGTATCGACGAGATGAAGTCGTCGCGTTCCAGGACAGCCTCCAGTGCGTCTCCGGTCAAGGGGTCGCTCCTCCCCATGACCTCCAGGAGGCTTGCACGGCTCGCCGGGGACACCAGGCGCTGGGTGACGTCGACGAACAGCCTCCCCCCGGCCTCGTACATCCGCGGGAGCGCCGTCAGCTGCCACATGGAGATTCCGAGGGGCTTCATGGCGTCGGTCATCATCTGGCCATGACCGACGGAGACGAACACGTGGTTCCCTCCGTCGTCCGTGACGGGAACGGGGAACACCGTGGTGATCGGCCGGCTCTGGACGATGTGGAAGTCACCATCGACCAGGCACCATTCAATGTCCTGAGGGCATCGAAACCGTGCTTCTATCCGCCGGCCGAGCTGCGCGAGGGTGAGGACCTGCGCATCGGTCAGTGCCGGCTCGCCCTGACGGTCCAACCCGATCGCCACGTCCTCGGTCCCGCCGGCCGATGAGGCGTAGACGGCGAACGGCTTGGAGACCACCGACTTGCCGACGATCTCGCCCCCGCGCACCCGGTAGACGTCCGGGGTCACCCTGCCGGAAACCAGCGCCTCGCCGAGGCCAACGGTGGCCTCAACGGAGATGACGGTCCGGTTGGACGTGACGGGGTCAGCCGTGAACACGACGCCCGCCGCCTGGGGCACGACCATCTGTTGGACGATGACGGCCATCTGGACCAGTCTGTGGTCGATGCCGTTCTGCAGCCGGTAGGCCACGGCCCGCTCGGTGAAGAGAGAAGCCCAACACCGGCGGATGTGCTCGAGGATCGTCGCCACCCCAACAACGTTCAGGTACGTGTCGTGCTGACCGGCAAACGATGCGGTGGGCAGGTCTTCGGCCGTCGCACTGGATCGGACCGCGTAGGCGGCGCCGTCACCGGACTGGGCCACCGCGCTCGTGATCGCCGCTGCCAGATCATCAGGGATCGCGGCCGCCTCGATGGCGAATCGGATCTCGGCGCTGAGACGGCGGGTCGAGTCCGGGTCATCCGAAGTCACCAGCGCCAGCCGATCGACCTTCTCGCCGAGCAACGGCGTATCCGCCATGATGCGACGGCAGGCGTCCGTCGTCACGCAGAAGCCGGCCGGCACCAGGATTCCTTCCATCCGCGAGAGCGCTCCTAGGTGCGCCCCTTTGCCGCCAACGACCCCAACCTGGTTCTCGCTGATCTCGTCGAATCCAAGTACGTAGCCGCCCACCCGCCCCCCTCTTCCCAGACCCCTCAGGTCTGCCTCGTCACCGCCGTCGATGGTGCCCACCGTCGCCAAATCGGGAGTGTCATTGTCACCATGGCTTGGGTCCTTGCGGCAAGCCCCCCACCCGGGTGTACGTTGGTAATGGCGGGGAGATCGAATTGGGTAGCGGTGGAGCCGGGTAATACCACCCGACATGCTCAGTGCCACTCCTGCCGCACCCCGGGTGCACACCTCATCAAAGGCTCGGCCGCTGCGTCCCGCTGTTGCGTCCCTCGGCACAACCTGCCCCGTGAAACATCCACCAACTGGCATGTTGTGATAGCAGTGCCGATGCGGCGGCCGGAGCGTTGGAGCAGCGCCGGGCCCTCGCCGAGGATACTCAGCGAATCGTGGATGGCGGGCGGAGCAGTCAGGCGCACTCGCAGGCCTCTGTTGTGTGATGGAACTGCATCCGGCTCGGGGCCACGGGGATGGTCGGTGTCCGAGCCGGCGATCGCGGTCATCTCGCCGCCCGTGAGCTCGACTCGAAGACTTCGATGTTCGCCGCGATGAGCGAAGGCTGGTGCCTTTGGCGCCCGGGTTGCGTCGACCCTGGTCCGAGTGGTCTTCTTGGTTCGAACGGGGAGATCCCTGCCCGCCCTCGACCACATCGGAGCACAGGTGCCTGAGTCAACCATCATCTATACCCATACTGACGAGGCACCCGCCTTGGCCACCTACTCACTGCTCCCGGTCATCCAGGCCTATGCCTCGACCGCGGGCGTGCGAGTGGAAACACGGGACATCTCCCTGGCCGGACGGATTCTTGCTCTCTTTCCCGATTGGCTGGAGGAGGGCCAGCGCATCGGGGATGCCCTTGCTGAGCTGGGCCAGCTGGCCAACTCTCCGGAAGCCAACATCATCAAGCTCCCGAACGTCTCGGCATCCCGTCCGCAGCTGAAGGCCGCCGTGGTCGAGCTGCAGAGCCACGGCTACGCCGTACCGGACTATCCCGATGACCCCAGCACCGACGCCGAGCGGGAGGTGCGGGCCCGCTACGACAAGGTCATGGGCAGCGCGGTCAATCCGGTGCTGCGCCAAGGCAACTCTGACCGGCGGGCACCCACCTCGGTGAAGAACTACGCCCGCAACCACCCCCACCGCATGGGGGCGTGGACCTCGGACTCCGAAGACCAATGTGGCCCACATGGACGTGGGAGACTTCAGGGCGACAGAGCGGTCGGCGGTGCTGGCCGAGGCCGGCACTCTGCGCATCGAGCTGGTCGGCGACGACGGTTCGGTGACCGTGCTGCGTCCTTCGATTCCCGTGCTTTCCGGAGAGGTCGTCGATGCCGCCGTCATGCGCGTCGCTCCTCTGCGTCAGTTCCTGACCGCCCAGAAGGCCCGGGCCAAATCCGACGGCGTGCTGTTCTCGGTGCATCTGAAGGCCACCATGATGAAGGTCTCCGATCCGATCATCTTCGGCCACGTCGTCCAGGCTTTCTTCCCTGAGACCTTCGCCCGGTACGGCGATGCCCTCACTTCGGCCGGCCTGAGCCCGAACAACGGACTCGCCGCCATCTTCACGGGTCTGGCGGCACTGCCCGACGGAGCGGCCATCCAGGCGGCCTTCGACTCCGAGCTGGCCGACGGACCGGAACTGGCCATGGTCGATTCCGCCCGAGGGATCACCAATCTGCATGTGCCCAGCGACGTGATCGTCGACGCCTCCATGCCGGCCATGATCCGGACCTCGGGACACATGTGGGGACCCAGCGGCGCTGAGGCCGACACTCTGGCCGTGATCCCCGACAGCAGCTATGCCGGCGTGTATCAGGTAGTGATCGACGACTGTCGGGCCCACGGGGCCTTCGACCCGGCCACCATGGGCTCGGTGCCGAACGTCGGGTTGATGGCCCAGGCCGCCGAGGAGTACGGCAGCCACGACAAGACCTTCGAGATCCACACCGCCGGCACCGTGCAGGTGGTCGACGACTCCGGCACCGTCGTTCTGGAGCAGCCCGTTGCCATAGGCGACGTCTTCCGCATGTGTCAGACCAAGGACGTGCCCATTCGCGACTGGGTCAAGTTGGCCGTCACCAGGGCGCGGGCGACCGGTAGTCCGGCGGTGTTCTGGCTCGATGAGGGCCGGGCCCACGACGCCAACCTCATTGCCAAGGTCCGTGCCTACCTCGCCGACCACGACACCGAGGGGCTCCAGATCGAGATCTTGGCGCCAGAGGCGGCCACGGCGTTCTCCCTCGACCGCATCCGACGGGGTGAGGACACCATCTCGGTCACCGGCAACGTGTTGCGGGATTACCTGACCGACCTGTTCCCCATCCTGGAGCTCGGGACCAGCGCCAAGATGCTTTCGGTCGTCCCCCTGATCAACGGAGGCGGGCTGTTCGAGACGGGCGCGGGCGGATCCGCCCCGAAGCACGTCCAACAGCTGGTTGAGGAGAACTATCTGCGGTGGGACAGTCTGGGTGAGTTCCTGGCTCTCGCCGTCAGTTTCGAGCACCTGGCCATCCACGCCGCAAACGCCCGCGCTCAGATCCTCGCCGACACCCTGGATCGGGCCACCGGGACCTTCCTCGACGAGGACAAGTCACCCACCCGACGGGTGGGAGGCATCGACAACCGCGGCAGCCACTTCTATCTGGCGTTGTACTGGGCCCAGGAGCTGGCCGCCCAGACCGGCGACGCCGAGTTGGCCGAGGCGTTCGCCGCCCTGGCCAGCTCCCTTGCCGAACAGGAAGAGACGATCGTGGCCGAGCTGATTGCCGTCCAGGGCGCACCGGCCGAGATCGGCGGCTACTACCAGCCCGACCCGGCGTTGGCCGAGGCCGTCATGCGGCCGTCCGTCACCTTCAACGAGGCCATTGCCACGCTCGGCTGACCCCGGCATAGGCGGCCGCACGTGGGGCTCGGGCCGGGGGTCGTGGCGAGTGGACCGTCCAGCCGGCGCAGGCATCGCCGCACGACACCGAGATGGGACCGGGGCGGCCACCACGCCGGGGGCGCTGACTAGCATCGGGAGGCGTGGCCTCCCCCCAGACAACCCCGGCTCCGGCCGACCTCGAGCCCTTCCGCCGTGAGCTGACCGGCTACTGCTACCGCATGCTCGGCTCGGGCTTCGAAGCCGAGGACGCCGTCCAAGAGGTCATGGTGCGGGCGTGGAGGAGTGCCGAGGGGTTCGAGGGCCGGTCCAGTCTCCGTTCGTGGCTCTATCGGATCGCCACCAACGTCTGTATCGACATGCTCCGCAGCGTGCAGCGCCGGGCCCGGCCCATGGAGATGGGCCCGGACTCGCCGCCGGTCGAGTCCCTCCTGGGCCCGATGCTCGGTGAGTCCACGTGGGTGACCCCGGTCCCCGATGCCTCCGTCGCCCCAGAGCACGCCGACCCGGCCGATGTGGCCGACTACCGAGAATCGATCCGGCTGGCCTTCATCACCGCCCTCCAGCACCTGCCGGCCCGTCAGCGAGCCGCGTTGATCCTCTCCGACGTGCTGCGTTGGCAGGTGGCCGAGGTGGCCGACCTCATGGACACATCCGTGCCGGCAATCAACAGTGCGCTTCAGCGGGCCCGGGCCACCCTTCGTTCCGACACCGGGGAAGCCCGGCTCGATGCCCTCGACGACCACGACAATGAGCTGCTCGAGCGGTACGTGGACGCGTTCCAGCGCTACGACATCGACGAGTTGGTCAACCTGCTCCATGAGGACGCCGTGCAGTCGATGCCGCCGTTCGCCCTCTGGCTCCACGGCGCGGAGAACATCGGTCGGTGGATGGTCGAGCCCGGCCCGAGCGCCTGCCGGGGATCGCTCCTGCTGCCGGCCTCGGCCAATGGCTGCCCGGCGTTCGGTCAGTACCGAGCGGACCCCTCGGGCGGGTACGCCCCCTGGGCCCTCCAGGTGCTCGAGGTCACCGGGGGCCGGATCTCGTCGATGAACTTCTTCCTCCATCCCTTGCAGCCCGAGCGACTCTTCCCCTCGTTCGGACTCCCCCTCCGTCTCGACCCGTGAGTGCCCGGGGAATGGGGGATCGGGCCGATACCTCGACCGCACCAGGACATCCTCCGGTCTCCGATGAGTTCCCGGCCGGAGAGCCGTCTGACTAGTTGACTGATCCCGACCAACCAAAGGAGCGGCCATGACCACCCGGAGCAGCGCACCCGTCGGAGCACCCTGCTGGATCGATCTGTGGACCTCGGACGTCGAAGGGAGCCGGGCGTTCTACTCCCAGCTCTTCGGCTGGGAGGCCCAGGCTCCCAATCCGGACTTCGGCGGCTACTTCATCTTCACCCGGGACGGTGTCGACATCGCTGGTGGGATGGGTGACATGGGTCCAGGCATGCCGGCCAACAACACCTGGAAGGTCTATCTGGCCTCTGACGACATCACCAAGACCACGGAAGCGGCCACCTCGGGTGGGGCCCAGGTCATCGTTCCGGCCATGGCCGTCGGCGACCTCGGGGTCCAGACCGTCCTGGTCGATCCGACGGGAGCCAACGTCGGGGCCTGGGAGGCCCGTTCATTCCCCGGATTCACCGTGCTCAACGAGCACGGTGCCCCCAGCTGGTTCGAGCTCCATACCCGCGACTACGACGGCGCCCTCGAGTTCTATCGCTCGGTCTTCCACTGGACGACCGAGCTGGTCGGGGACACCGACGGCTTCCGGTACTCGACCATGCAGGATCCGGGCAGCGATGAGCCCCTGGCTGGAGTCATGGACTCCAACGGATTCCTTCCTGAAGGGACCTCGCCGTATTGGACGGTCTACTGGGAAGTCGACGACGTCGACGCCTCACTCAACCGAGTCCAATCGCTGGGAGGTGCGGTGGTGATGGCCGCCGAAGACACCCCCTACGGCCGCGTGGCGACGGTGACCGACCCGGCCGGTGCCGTGTTCCGGCTGCGCACAGGGCCCCAGTAGCGGCGACCGACGGATTCGCCGCAGGGCTGAACTGCGAAACCGAGACCGCCTGCGATACCTCTGCCTGGCCTACGGCGGCGAGAAGAGGTTGGGGCTGTCCGAGGAGCTCCTGATCTAGGACCAGGTGCTCATCGACGGGGGACCTGGTGCCCGGACCTGCCCACGGTGGTGCCGTCCTCGGACGGTCCGCTGGCCGCGGAGGGACGGCCGTACGCCACCGGCTCTGCGTTGTTGGCCGGGGCCTCGGTGTCATCGTCGAGGTCGACGTGGCGGTTCAGCTGGCCGAGAGGTCCCCGAGGCGGCGGGTGAATCCCGGAGGAACCGCCAGATCGTCCGGTGAGAGATCGTGGATGGAGGCGTGGCCCAGTCCCAGCACCGCCGAGTCGATGCCGCCCCGCAACAGGTCGAGCACGTTCTCCACCCCGGCCTGGCCGTTGGCGGCCAGGCCCCAGAGATAGGCCCGCCCGATCATGACCGCCCGCGCCCCGAGGGCCAGGGCCTTGACCACGTCGCTGCCCCGACGGACACCCCCGTCGAGGAGCACCTCGACCTGGTCACCGACCGCCTCGGCAATGACCGGCAGCATCCGGATGGTGGCCGGGGTGCCGTCGAGGTTGTTGCCGCCGTGGTTGGACACCGAGATGGCGGTCACCCCGGCATCGACAGCCCGCTTGGCGTCGTCGACCCGGACGACGCCCTTCAGCATGAAGGGGCCATCCCACTGCTGCCGGAGCCAGGCCACGTCGTCCCATCCGGGGTTGGGGGTCTGCATCCACTTCCCGTAGGCGCCGAAGAAGGTGGGGGCGTCCTCGCCGGGACGGGCCAGGTTGGGCACCGAGAGATCGGGGATGGCCCGGGTCTTGGCGAAGTCCCGCAGCCAGCCGGGTCGCCTGAGCACCTCGGGAGCGAAGCGCATCGCCGTCCGCAGGTCAATCTGCTCAGGGATGACCGGGCTTCCCCAGTCCCGACCGATGGCGAAGGACCAGTCGAAGGTGGCGATGAGGCCCACGGCTCCGGCGGCCCGGGCCCGTTCCAGGCGTTCGGACATCTCGTCCTTGTCGCCCACCCAGTAGGTCTGGAAGAACGTCTGGGGGTTGGCCTCGACGACGTCTTCGATGGACTTGCTGGCGAAGCAGCTGAGGCCCATCACGGTGCCCCGGGCCGCAGCTGCCCGGGCCACGGCCACTTCGCCATCGGGGTGGACGGCCTGGACTCCGGTCGGCGAGATGACCACCGGCATGGAGATGGGCTGCCCCATGACCGATGTGGCGAGATCGCGATCGTCGCAGAGGCCGGCCACGTGTGGGGCCAGGCCCAGCTCCCCGAAGGCGGCCACATTGTCGTCGACGGTCAGGCCCCTCTCAGACCCGGCCACGAGGGCCTGGTACACCGAGGTGGGCAGCCGCTTCTTGGCACGGCGCTGGGCCTCGGCGACCGTCTCGAACCATGGATTGCTCATGACGGTGGCCCGTCCCTTCTCGTGATGGCGGTACTGGCCATGACGACGAACGCCGTCATCGGATGGTCTGGCCGGCGTCAACGGTGAGCTCGAGGCCAGTCACATATCGGGACTCGTCCGAGGCCAGGTAGAGGACGGCCTCACTGACGTCGCGGGCCTCCACCGTCGTCACCGGGAGGGTGTTCTGAAAGATGCCCCCGAGGTCGGGATCGAGTTCGAGCAGTGGGGCCAGGCCGGCGAGGCCGATGAGCATCGGGGTGTTCACCCCGGCCGGATGCACGGTGTTGACCCGGATGTGGTGGTGGGCCAACTCGTGAGCGAGAGAGCGGGCGATCCCCACCACGCCGTGCTTGGCCGCGGCGTAGGGGGAGAAGAACGGCACCCCTTTGATGCCCGCCGTCGAGCTGGTGGCGATGATGGACCCGCCGCCGCTGGTGATCAGGTGGGGCACGGCGGCGACCATGGTGTTCCACACCCCGGTGAGGTTGGTGTCGAGGGTGTCCCGCCAGAGCTCAGGGCTCACCTGGTCCCAGGGCTGGACGCTGCAAATGCCAGCGTTGGCGCTCACGATGTCCAGCCGGCCCAGCCTGTCGACCCCGCCATCGAGGAGAGCCTGCAGGGAGGCGGCGTCCCTCACGTCCGCCTGGCCGGCCACGATGCGCTGGCCCGCCGACTCCACCAGACGAACGGTCTCGGCCAGGTCCTCGGCGGTGGCCATGGGATAGCCCACCGTCGGATAGTCCGCCAGCACGTCCACGGCGATGATGTCGGCGCCCTCCTCGGCCAGCCGGAGGGCGTGACTGCGCCCCTGACCGCGTCCAGCGCCGGTGATGAACGCCACCTTGCCCTCCACCCGACCGGCCATCGCCGCCTAGGCCTCCGGGATGCGCCCACGTGGGCGCGTCGCACGTCGGGCTCGGTTCTTCACGCCGGGGATGATAATGACACCGGGTGCCAATTACAAGGGGGCGGCGTCCCCGGCGATGGCCGGCGGGCTGAACCGGCGGCCCGTGATGGAGGCCACCTCGGCCTCCGGGTCGAGAGTGGTGATGACGATCCGCTCGAACGGTTGGCCGGCGAGTTCGACGACGACGCCGCGACCCTTCCCGTGAACGGCGGCGAAGTCCTTTCCGAACGAGCCCCTTCGGGTGCCGACGGCGACGACCCCGGGAAGCCCGGTGCCCGGTGCCCTGATCCCGCGGAGCTCCGTCCACACGTCGTCGGTGACTCTGGCCCTGGTCACTGAGGCCAACGGCACGTCGATGTCCCGGTGCAGGCCTTCCACGTGCTCCTCGGGAGTGAGATGCAGTGCCAGTCGGTCGCCGTGGACCTCGAAGCGCGCCACGGGGCCAGCGTAGCGGTGGGACCGGGGCTCGGATGACCCGACCCACCGAGCGAGTCGGCGTCTTCGCTGGTCCACGACAACTAGCGCCACCGGAAGCGAGGTGCGGGGTCGGGGGTCCATCGGGACCGAGTCGTTGCGTGATTCCGGCGCCCGGGTGATGATCGGAGGTCCGCGCTCTGCTCGACGACCATCGTGCGCCGGGAGCGGCGGCCCAGACCGACCACTGGCGGCCCGCTCCTCACCCGGTGGCGCCGACCCGACGGGATAGCAGGGAATCCACCGTCACCAGGGTCGCCACCACCAGACCCATCAGAGGGAGCACCACCGCCAGGCTGACCCATCCGGCGAGGAAGGAGAGGATCACCAGGACCCCGGCGGCCACGGGAGGACACCAGCGGGGGAGTGGCCACTCGTGCCAGAAGGCGGCGTGGAGGGCGGCCGTGACGATCAGGAACGCACCGATCGAGATGGCCACGGTCAGGGTGGCGGTGACTCGGGAGGCGCCGCCCTGACCCTCCACGGTCGTGACAGCACCCCTGGTCAGATGAGGTAGAACGCTTCGGCTTCCTCACCGTCGGCTTCCGGCCGCCCCTCCCCGGTGACCTGGCCGGGAGCGGGGAGTCCGAGCAATCCTCCGGCTTCGAGCACCACCCTGGCAAAGACGGGCTCGGGATCGTCCAGCACTCCGTGGAAGTGACCGAACAGTTCGAAGCTGACCATGCCGAAGAGTTGCGTCCAGGCCCCCAACGCCCGGAGCGCGACCTCCTCGTCGACCGAGGGAAAGGCCACCTCGGCCAGTCGGTGGGCCTCGGCGGCGGCGGCCGGAGTGAGGGGAGGAAGCAGGCCTGTGGCCGCCGCCGGTCGGAGGCGTCGGGAGTCCGAGGCGTCCTGGACGATCCGGGACAGCACCATGGTGACGCGACTGGCCGGGCCGACGGTGTCCTTCGGGGCCCGGTAGCCGGGCACGGGCGAGCCGTAGACCAGGGCGTACTCGTGGGGATGGTCGAGGGCCCAACGTCGGATGGCCCGGCACACGGCCCACCAGCGGCCTCCCACGTCGGCTCGGTCCAGAGCGGCGTCCGCCCGTTCGGCAGCCTGGCCGACGGCATCGTAGGCATCGATGATCAACGCCGTGAGGAGGGCGTCCCGGCTCGGGAAGTAGCGGTAGATGCCCGACGATGCCATCCCGAGCTGGCGGGTGACCGCCCGCAGCGAGAGGGCAGGTGCCCCGTCCCGGGCCAATTGGCGGCGGGCCTCGGCCTTGATCTCGTCGATGAGCTCGGCTCGCACCCGCGCCCGCAGCCCGGTGGATGGCGGCATGGCTCCAGCATCGCATGTCCCGGATCACTGCATCAATAGAAGAGCAGTGCTCTTGCAATTGGTCGATTTGTTGTGAATACTGGTCATGATAGAGAGCACTGCTCACAAAAGGGAACAGGCCATGGGACACGAGATGGTGGTCGGGGCGGGTGCCGTCGGGACGGCCACCGCGCTGGAGTTGGTGAGCCAGGGCGCAGAGGTCACCATGGTCACCCGGTCGGGCTCCGGCCCGGAGCGGGGCGGCATCACGAAGGTGGCGGCCGACGCCTCCGATGTCGCGACCATGGCGGAGCTGGCGGTGGGGGCCGTCGCCGTCTACAACTGCGCCAATCCGCCCTATCACCGATGGGCCGCCGAGTGGCCGCCCATCGCGGCTTCGCTGTTGGCCGCGGCCAAGGCGTCAGGGGCGGTTCTGGTCACCATGAGCAACCTCTACGGGTACGGTCCGGTCAACCATCCGATGGTGGAGGCCGACCCCCTGGTGGCCACGGGACCCAAGGGTCGGGTCCGGGCCGGGATGTGGGCCGACGCACTGGCCGCCCACCGGTCGGGCCAGGTACGGGTCACCGAGGCCCGAGCCTCGGACTTCTACGGCCCCGACGTGGTCGACACCAGCCATTTTGGCCGCAACGTGGCCAAGCTCCTGGCCGGGAGGCGTATCGCAGTGTTGGGCGACCCGGACGCCCTGCACAGCTGGACCTACGTTCCTGATGTCGGACGCACCATCGCCCACCTCGCCCACGACGAAGACGCCTGGGGCCGTGCATGGCACGTGCCCACCGGCCCTCCGGTCAGCCAGCGGCAGCTGGCCACCGAGTTCGAGCGCGCTGGCCGACCTGCCCGCCCCGGCGGTCTTTGGCATTCCGCACTTGGCCCTCCGGCTGGCCGGCCTCATCTCGCGCCAACTTCGTGAGCTACAGGAGACCGAGTACCAGTTCAACCGGCCCTTCGTCATCGACTCGTCGGAGGCCACCGCGACGTTCGGTCTCGAGCCCACGCCGAGGGACATGGCCCTCTCGGCCATCCTGGAGGCCGCCCGGACCTCGGACAGGTAGCCGCCGGAGCGGGCCACCGGTACCATCGAACGGTCCGGGGCCAGCGCGGGATCAGCGGAGGAGACGCCATGACCGAAGCCGAAGAGTTCTGTAACCACCTCGACCAGGTTGCGGCCACGGAGCCCTCGGGCGACGGCTGCGTGGAGTGCCTCAAACTCGGCGGACAGTGGGTGCACCTCCGCATGTGCATGATCTGCGGCCACGTCGGCTGCTGCGACAACTCGCCCGGCCGGCACGCCACCGGCCACTTCGACGAGACCGGGCACCCATTGATCCAGTCGTACGAGCCGGGTGAGTCGTGGTGGTGGTGCTACGTCGATGAGTTCGCCTTCGAGGTCGAGGGCGTACCGCAGTTTCAGCACGCCTGACCCCCGGGGAGTCCTTGGCCACAGCCGCGCCCCGGGCGGCGCTTGCCGCGACGGTCACCTCGTGACCTGCGGCCACGTCGCTAGGGTCGGTCCACGCATGGCACCGACCCGTCCCTCCGGCCACCGCCGGTCCCGCATGCTCGCCGCCGTCGTCGTCGTCGGGATCCTGCCCCCCGCACTGTCCGGCTGCGGCCTGTTCAACCAGCCTCGACCGGCCCCGTCCGGAGGGTCGTCGCTGGCCCCGGTTGGCTCCGTGGGCTACGTGGTGTGCACCAACGCGGTGACCCCGGTGGAGTTGGCCACGCACACCGCGGAGGCTGCCATCCCCCTCCCCATCGCCGGGACCCCGGGCCTCGGGAACTTCGCCATCGCCACCTCGGCCGACGGACGGTGGGCCTACGTGGTCACCTCCGACGGTGCCGAACCGGGTCCGGTCTCCACCACGTTGGCCACCGCCACGCCGACCACCACCGTCGCCGCATCGTCATCGAGTGCCACCACCGGGCCCGGAGCATCGGCCGCCGGCACGGCGGCCCAGAACGTGGTCGTCCCGATCGATCTGGTCACCCAACGGGCCGGGTCTCCCATCCCCATCCCCGGCCGGGGTGGCACCCACGCCATCGTGGTCCTCCCCGGCGGCCGCACCGTGCTGGCCGCCAGCGGGAATACCGTCGTCCCGGTGGACACGGCCTCCCGCCGCGTGGGCCGGCCCGTCGATCTCGGTGCTGCCGGCACGATCTTCGGGATGGCCCTCAACCCGGAGGGGACGAGGCTCTACGCCCTGGTGACCGGCGGCGTGGTCCCGGTTGACACGACCACCGACACCGCCGGGGCCATCATTCCGACGGGCCTGGCCGTTTCGTCGGTCTACTCACCGCACGGCATCGGCGTGACCGCCGACGGGAGCACCGTCTTCCTCGTCGGACAGCCGCCCCCCAACTTCGGTGGCCGGGTCCTCTCCATCGCCACGGCCACCGGTGTTCCCGGTCCAGAGGCCAGTTTCGACTACTACGGCCTGGCCGACCCGGCCGCCCTGGCCATCGAGCCCGACGGCAGCTCGCTGCTGGTGGCGGACTCGGCCAACAACTGGGTCAACCCGGTGCCCCTGGCCGCCCTGGCCAATCCGCCGGCTCCGGTGCGGCTTCCAGCCCAACAGGCCGGGGCCCCGAGCTCGGGCACCGAGCACCCGACCGACATCGTCCTCGGCCCTGCCGGCACCGGGGCGTTCGTGGTGGTCGGCTTCGACTCGGTGTTGCCCTACGACCCGGTGGCCGAGACCTTCGGCCGGGCGATTCCCGTGTGTGCCGGGGCCTCCTCGATGGCGGTGGCTCCGTCCCCCTGAGCCCACGGCCACCGGCGTCGGTCACCCGGGATCCGGCGTCGGTCCCCTCCGGTCCGGATCGGGCACCTCGACGTCGATGCCCGAGGCCCGGACGGCGGCGGCGGCGGCCTCCGAGCGGTAGACGGCGGGTTCCTCACCGGAGGCATGCAGTAACTCGTCGAGGGCCAGGGGGATAGCGGCCGTGAGATTCCAGATCCGGGGGATCGTGTCCGGACTGGCATGGATGCCCCAGTAGAGGATGCCCCGGTAGCTCATGATGGTGATGTTGACTCCCATCCCGTCCATCACCGGGCCGAGCGGGTAGCCGGCCTCGAGTTCGGCGCCGGCCAGGTAGAGCGGGAAGTCAGGCCCTGGGACATTGGAGATGACCAGGTTGGCGATGGGCCGGTGCCGGTCGGCCAGTCGCATCCTCGAGTAGAGGCGGGCGGCGTTGGCGAAGAAGTTGGGCGTGGCGTACTCGGCCCAGGTGATCAGGGTGTCGGGCCCCAGGGCCCGGTGCTCCTCCTTGGCCCCGAGCGTGCCGTCGTGGATGGACTGCAGCCGCTCGAGGGGGTCCTCGGTCTCGACCGGGAGCTGGACGAACATGGTCGACACCTGATTGGAGCCGTGAGGGTCGTCCACCTCGGTCCGGACCGAGACCGGGACCACGGCCACCAGGGGTTTGGATGGCAGCTCGTTCCCCTCCACGAGGAAGGCTCGGAGGGCGCCGGTGCACACGGCCAGCACCACATCGTTCACCGTGGTGCCGGTGGCGTTCTTCAAGCGTTTGACGTCGTCCAGCCCGATGGCAGTGAGCGCCACGCTGCGGCGCCAGGTGAGTGCGCCGTTGAACGAGGTCCGAGGGGCCGAGAGGGGGAGGGCCGCCTTGGCCTGCGGCGCCCGATGCCTCGGGTTGAGGCGTACCCGGCGCACGTCGAGCACCCGTTGGCCGGTCCGGAACAGGTCGCGGGTCATGTCGATGGGTCGGAGGGCGCGGGCCACCAGGGCCTGGCTCATCAGCTCGAGGCCCGAGGGCACCCGCTGGTCCACGGATTGCTCGGGGGGAACAGTGTCGGGGCTGGGCTCAGGGACCAGGTCGAAGAGCACCGAGAGGAGGGCCGCGCCGGAGACCCCGTCCACGGTCGAGTGGTGCATTTTGGCGATGAAGCCGATGCGGCCACCCGCCAGGCCCTCCACGATCCACATTTCCCACAGGGGCCGGGTCCGGTCGAGCGGGCGCCCGGTGATGTCACCGGCCAGGTCGGCCAGTTGGCGGAGCCCCCCCGGCTGGGGCACGGCAGCCAGGCGCACGTGGTAGTCGATGTCGAATTGGGGATCGTCCACCCACACCGGGTGCCCGAGTCGGAAGGGCACCTCGACGAGGCGGCGCCGAAAGACCGGAGCGCAGGGGAGCCGGGCCTCGATCGACTGCTTCATGCGGTCGAAGGAGTAGCCGCCGGGCACGGTCGAGGGATCGAAGACCAGGGTCAGCGCGACGTGCATGTGGAGACTCGGGGTCTCGAGGTAGAGGAAACTGGCATCCAGACCGCTGAGTCGCTCCATGACCTCGGTCCTCCCTCTTCGGCTGTTCGTTCTGGATCCGTCGCTCGCCCCGAGAGCCGATTGGCTGCACAGTAGCCACCGGACCGTGTTGTATGGAGGGGTGGCCTGGGTGTTCCTCGCAGTCAGCATGGTCTTCGGCGTCCTTGCGGTCAACGCCTTCGTCCCGATCCGGCGCGAGCCCTTCACCGTGGCCAGCTTTGCCATGGGCTGGATACCTGGTGAGCTCCCTCTGCACATGGTGGCCCTTCTGGCCGTGGGCACGGCGGCCTTGGCTGTCAACGGGGCCTTGTCGGCCTGGCCGGGCTGGGTCGGACTCGCCCTCACCGCCCTCTCAGCTGCGGCCTACCTGCGCCTGGCCGTCGTGGCCGGGCAGGCCGGAAGGCTGGTGGACGAGGCGCTGCAACAGGCCACGGGAGGGGCGATCGAGGACTTGGCCCGGGATCCTCGGCCCGTGTGGAACCACTGGTGGCGCCTGGTGATCGCCGTACCCCTACGGCTCCGGGGTATCCGTCGGGCCCGCAACATCGACTACTGGGGCGATGGGAACTACCGCCACAAGCTCGACATCCTGACCCGTCGCGGCGTGGTGCCCGAGGGCGCACCGGTGCTCGTCTACATCCATGGTGGGGCCTGGATCATCGGGGACAAGCGCGAGCAGGGCATCCCCCTGATGCACGAGCTGGTCCAGCGGGGGTGGGTCTGCGTCTCCATCAACTACCGGCTGAGCCCCCGGGCCACCTGGCCGGCCCATATCGTCGACTGCAAACGGGCAGTGGCCTGGGTCCGCCAGCACATCGCCGAGTACGGCGGCGACCCCGGGTTCATCGCCGTCTCCGGTGGGTCGGCGGGCGGCCATCTCGCCGCGCTGCTGGCCCTCACCCCCGGGGAGTCCGAATGGCAGCCTGGCTTCGAGGACCTCGATGCCTCGGTGGACGCATGCGTCCCCTTCTACGGTGTGTACGACCTGACCGGCCATCCCGAGCGTTCCGGGGCCTATGGGCACGGCACCCTCGACCTCCTCGAACGGAGGGTGATGAAGACGTCGGTCAGCGACAATCCGACGCTCTTCGAGCAGGCCTCACCGGACCACCGGGTCACCGAGGCCGCCCCGCCCATGCTGGTATTCCATGGGGCTAACGACACCCTGGTCCCGCTCGGCGTGGCCCGTCACTTCGTCGCCGAGCTCCGGCTGCACTCACCTTCCCCGGTGGCCGCCGTCGAACTGCCCTGCGCCCAGCACGCCTTCGACGTTCTGGCCTCGATCCGGTGCCGCCATGCCGCCATGGGGGCGGTCCGCTTCCTCGAGGCCATGCGGGTCCGGGCCGGGCGCCCGGCCCCGGACCCGGCCCTCGGCTGACCGGCGGTGAGGCCTGATTTACCCGGGCTGCACCTCGTGGTGCTAGACACGCAGCCGAGTTTCTGACGTAGAGTCACATACGACTTTCTGACGTAGAGTCACCGAAATCACTCGGCCCGGTCCGACCGCGGACCGTCACCAGGCCGGTGCTAGTTCAAGGGGGAACCTTGGCTTCAGCTTCGTGGAGGACGCGTCTGGCCGCAGTGGGCCTGGTGGCAGCAGTGGCCACGACGGCCGTGGCTTGCAGTTCCACCAACTCCTCGTCGAGTTCGACCACCTCGGGTGGGGGCGGTGGGTCGAGCAACTCCAAGATCCCGGCCAGTGCCTTCAGCGACCACACCGGTATCACCGCCAACTCGGTCCGGGTGGCCAACATCTCCACGCTTGCCATCGGGGGCCTGTTCAAGGGGGCCCTGGTGGGCACCGAGGCCTACGCCGACTACGTGAACTCCACCGGGGGGATCAAGGGCCGGAAGATCACCGTTGACTCCGCCGACGACGGCTTCAGCGGGGCCGGCAACAAGCAGGCCGCCCAGAACGCCCTGACCAACGACTTCGCACTGGTCGGCGGATTCTCCCTCCAGGACAATTTCGGGGGCCAGCTGCTGAAGGCCAATCCGGGGATGCCCAACGTCTCGGTGGTACTGGACGCCACCACCAACAGCCTCCCCAATGTGTTCAGCGCGGTACCCCTGAACGGCGGTTGGGAGGAGGGTCCGCTCCAGTACTACAAGAAGAAGTTCCCGAACGGGATCAAGGCCGTGGGCACCGTAGTCTCCGACCAGGCCTCGGCGATGAGGGACTGGGCCGGACAGAAGTACGCCATGGAGCAGGTCGGCTACAAGATCATCTACGACCCCACCGTCCCGGTGACCCAAACCGACTACACCCAGAACGTCATCGCCATGAAGAACGCCGGCGTGAAGGTCCTCTTCCTCTCCCAGCTGCCGCAGAACTACGCCTCGGCCATGTTGAAGGACCTGCAGCAGCAGAACTTCCATCCCCAGGTCATCCTGGGCTCGGCGAACTACAGCAACGACCTGGTCTCGGCAGCTGGTGGTCCCCAGGCGGTGGACGGAGCCCTGTTCGACCAGAACACCTCGCTCTTCCTCGGCCAGGACGCCGCCCAGATCCCGGCGGTGGGTCTGTTCAACAAGTGGATCCAGAAGGCCTCACCGGGCTTCAAGACCGACCTGTTCTCCCTCTACGGGTGGCTCTCGGCCGAGCTGTTTTCCCAGGCGCTGAAGAACGCCGGATCCAACCCCAGCCGGGGCTCGCTGCTCCAGGCCCTGTCCAAGATCACCTCGTTCAGCGGGAACAACATCATCGCCCCCAACAACCCGGCGGCCAAGACCGTGGGGAACTGCTATCTGCTCGGCCAGGTGGCCAACGGGCAGTACCAGCGCATCAGTGACCCGGCGGTCGACAGCAGTACCAACGGTTACCGTTGTGACTACAAGTACCTCGCGCCGCCGGCGTCCTGAGGGCTGGGCCCCGGAGGGTGTCACATGAGCAACGGGGGACGAGGGTAGATCGGTGAGCGACTTTCTCCAGTACACGATCTTCGGGGTCATGCTCGGGGCCGGGTATGCCATCGCGGCCACTGGACTCGTCGTCACGTACACCACCTCGGGTGTGTTCAACTTCGCCCAGGGGGCGGTAGGGATGGTGGCCGCCTTCTGCTACTGGGAGCTGGTATCGGCCCACAACGTGCCGGTGCTCCTCTCCCTGGTCATCATCCTGGTCATCGGAGCCTCCATCGCCGGGGCACTAGTGGAGCGGGTGCTGATGCGCCGGCTGCACGGGGCATCGTCCGAGCGACCGGTCATGGTGACCCTCGGTCTCATGGTCATCCTCACCGGGGTGGCCACGTTGGTCTGGAGCCCGACCACCGAGCGGCAGGTCAACACCATGGTCTCGGGCCAGTTCCGGCTGGCCGGCATCAACATCCAGTACCAGGAGGTGCTGATCATCGGGGTGGCCCTGGCCGTGGCGGTGGCCCTGCGGGCCCTCTTCTACTCCACCCGCACCGGCTTCGCCCTCCGGGCGGTGGTCGACGATCCCGAGCTGCTGGCCATGTCCGGGGTGTCACCCAACCGGATGAGCCAGTACGGCTGGATTCTCGGCTTCATGATGGCGGCCCTGGCCGGGGTGCTCCTAGCCCCGACCCAGACCACCGGCATCAGCATCGAGGCCATGACGCTGCTGGTCGTCAACGGGTACGCCGCCGCCATCGTGGGGAGGCTGAAGAACATCCCGGTGACCTTCGTTGCCGCCATCGTCATCGGGTTGGCCGAGAACTACGTCATCAACTACATCCTTCCCCACGTTCCTCAGAACCTGGTGCCCGACATCACCTACGCCCTCCCCATGGTCTTTCTGTTCATCGCCCTGGTGACGCTGCCCTCGGTGCGGCTCCGGGCCGTGGGCCGGCTCACCACCATGCGGGCCCCGCGGGTGGCCGGAGGCGCCGAGTCCGTGCTGGCCGGTGCCGCCTTCTTCGTGGTGGCCGTGGTGGTGGCGCTGGTGTTCGCCAACACCACGGTGAAGGGCACCACACTCCTCAACTTAGGCGGCTTGGTCATGACCCTTGGGATCGCCGGACTCTCCCTCGTCCTCGTGACTGGATACTCGGGCCAGGTCTCCCTGTGTCAGTTCTCCTTCATGGGGATCGGGGCCTTCGTCATGGGCAAGATCGCCGGAGGGGGCTCGGTTCTCGGACTGTTGGTCGCCACCGGTGTCTGTGCGGGTGTCGGCGCGCTGATCGCCCTGCCCACCATCCGGCTGCGCGACCTCTATCTGGCCCTGGCCACCTTTGCCTTTGCCGACGCCGTGGCCACCGGATTCTTCCCCGACAGCCACATCTACGGAAGTGGCGGGGTGTCCATCGGGCGCATCGTGATCCCTGGGGTGAACTTCGGGGGCGACAGTGCCGAGTTCCTGATGGTCACGGCCTTCTTCGTCCTGGCCGCCCTGCTGGTCCTGGCCATTCGCCGGAGCCTGTTCGGCCGACGCTTGGTGGCCCTCAACGACTCCCCCGCGGCCTATGCCACCGTTGGGCTCAACATCGGCTTCACCAAGGTGGCGGTGTTCGCCATCGCCGCCGGCATGGCCGGCCTGGCCGGGGCCCTCTACGGGACGGTGCAGGGTGTGGTGGGCACCACCGACTTCGACATCTTCCCCGGCATCATCTTCGTCCTCTTCGTCACCATCTGGAGCATCCGGACGGTGTCGGGCGCCTTCCTGGCTGCGGTCACCTATGTGGTGCTCAACCAACTGTGGCCGAACGGCGTGGGGCTGTTCGCCGGCGTGGGGATCATTCTGATCGGTCGCGCCGCCGGCGGCCTGTTGGGTATCGAGGCCCTGCAGTTCCGCCTGCCCTGGGTCCGACGTCCGGCCGGGGATCCTGAGCGAGTGAGCAGCCCGGTGGGTGTGGCGGCCATGAACGGAGAGACCCGTGTCGCCGGTTGAGGCGGCCGGCGGTGGGACCGCCGCCCTGAGCGTCTCCGAGGTGGCCGTCCGCTTCGGGGGGGTGTCGGCCCTCAACGACGTGACCCTCACCGTGCAGCCCGGCACGGTCACCGGTCTGATCGGGCCCAATGGGGCCGGGAAGACCACGCTGTTCAACGTGATCAGCGGCCTGCAGGTGCCTGACCACGGTTCGGTCCACCTGTTCGACACCGACGTGACGTCGATGAAGCCGCACCGACGGGCCCGCCTCGGGCTGGCCCGCACCTTCCAGCGGCTGGAGATCTTCGGAACCCTCTCGGCCAGTGAGAATGTGCAAGTGGGCCTGGAGTCCACCGTCAAGTGGTGGGAGTGGCGACACCTTCGGCGGGCCGTGACCTGGAAGCGGGGGGCCACCACGGATGGCAGCTCGCCGGGGGACGGGGCCGAAGGGTCGAGCGGCGGGGCGGCGGGGCGTTCGGGTTCGCTGGCCAGCTCCACCTGCGACCGGCTGCTCGAGGGTGTGGGCCTGGCCGGGCTGGGCCACCAGCAGTCCTCCAACATGTCCACCGGGCTGGCCCGGATGGTGGAGTTGGCCCGGGCCCTGGCCATCGGCCCCAAGCTCCTACTGCTGGACGAGCCGGGGTCGGGACTGGATGAGGCCGAGTCGAAGGCCCTGGGGGACCTGCTGGTCAGGCTGGCCGCGGGGGGCATGGCCGTGCTGCTGGTGGAGCACGACATGGAGCTGGTCATGCGGATCTGCGATCAGATCTACGTGCTCGACTTCGGGGACATCATCGCGTCGGGAACGCCCGGACGCCATTCGCAACGACCCGATGGTCCAGGCCGCCTACCTGGGTGAGGTCGAACCGGATGCCGACTCGGCCGGTCCGTCGAGCGGCGGGGCCGAGGTCGAGGTCGAGGGGGTGGAACGATGAGCGAGGTGGTGGCTCCGGAGTCCGGCGGGACCGCTCCCGAACCGCCTGCGTCGGTGGAGCTTCCGCCGAGCATCGTGATCAAGGACGTCCACGCGGCCTATGGGCGGATCGAGGTCCTCCACGGCGTCAACCTGGTGGTGCCCCCGGGTAGCGTGTTCGCCCTGCTCGGCCCCAACGGTGCCGGGAAGTCCACCCTGCTCAAGGTGATCAACGGCCGTATGCGGCCCGAGCTCGGGCGAGGTGCTGGTGGGGGACCGTCCGGTGGGCAAGAGCCCGACCGAGAAGCTGGTCAAGAGCGGACTGTGCGCCATTCCTGAGGGTCGGGGCATCTTCCCCAACCTGACCGTGCGCGAGAACCTGCGTATCTGGACTTATCGAGGTGGCATCACCATGAAGGATGTGGAGGAGCGGACCTTCGCCGCCTTCCCCCGCCTGAGGGAGCGTCGCAAGCAGATGGCGGGGACCCTCTCCGGCGGCGAGCAGCAGATGCTGGCCATCTCGAGGGCGTTGGTCACCGGGCCCAAGGTGCTCCTGCTCGACGAACTGTCCATGGGTTTGGCCCCGCTGATCGTGACCGAGCTCTATGAGCTGGTGGGGACCTTGGCCGACCAAGGGATGACCATTCTCCTGGTCGAGCAGTTCGTGACCACCGCCCTGGCTGTGGCCACCCGGGCCGCCATCATGGTGCACGGGCGCATCGAGCAGGAGGGGACCCCACGCGAGATGGCCGACGCCGCCCTCAGCGTCTACCTCGCCTAGCAATCGTCGGACCCGTCGGTCCGGGTCACTCCTCGTCGGCCAGCTCCACCCGCACCTCGGGCTCGTTGGATTCGGTCGTGATCAAGGTCTCCACCCCACCGGCATCGCGGAGATCGTCCTCGGCCGACAGCAGGGCGGCGATCCGCTCGGGGGTATCGGCCACGGTCAGGGTGGCCACCGGCCACCGCATCGATCGCTTCTCGGCGGTCTTGGCCCGGCGGATCTGGCCCAGGACCTCGGCCACCACCTCCAGCACCGGACCGGTGTCGACCCCACCGGGGACGGCGTCCCCGAACTCGCGGCGGGTGGGCCACGCCGCGGTGTGGATGGAGCCCTCCTGCCACCACGACCACACCTCCTCGGTCACGAAGGGCATGACGGGGGCGAGCAGGCGCAGCAGCGACGAGAGGGCCAGGGCCAGGGCCGCCTGGGCCGAGGCCGGCCCGGGCTCGGTCGCGCTCCCGTAGGCGCGGGTCTTGACCAACTCCAGGTAGTCGTCGCAGAAGGACCAGAAGAACGCCTCGGTGCGCTCGAGGGCTCGGGCGTAGTCGTAGGACTCGAACGCGGTGGTGGCCTCGTCGACCAGCTCGGACAGTCGCGCCAGCATGGCCCGGTCCAGAGGGGCGGTGATCGAGTGCGGTCCGGGCGCCACGACCACCCCGTCGCCGCCGGCCATCCGACCGAGCGCGAAGCGGGAGGCGTTCAGGACCTTGATGGCCAGGCGTCGGCCCACCTTCATCTGGCCCTCGTCGAACGCTGTGTCGGTGCCCGGCCGGCCCCCGGCCGCCCAGTAGCGGACGGCATCGGCCCCGTGTTTCTCCACGAGGGGAAGGGGGGTCACCACGTCGCCTTTGGACTTGGACATCTTCTTGCGGTCAGGGTCCAGCACCCAGCCGGAGATGGCGGCGTTGCTCCAGGGGAGGGAACCGTGCTCCAGCTCGGAGCGGACGATCGTGGAGAACAGCCAGGTGCGGATGATCTCGTGGGCCTGGGGGCGGACGTCCATCGGGAAGACCCGGGCGAAGAGATCCGGGTCGTCCTCCCATCCGCCGGCGATCTGGGGTGTGAGCGAGGACGTGGCCCAGGTGTCCATGACATCGGGATCGCCGACGAACCCCCCGGGCCGGCCCCGCTGGTCCTCCCCGTACCCTTCGGGCACATCGGTGGAGGGGTCGACGGGCAGGCGGTCCTCGGTGGCGAAGAGTGGCCGGTCGAACTCGACTGCACCCTCGGGATCGACTGGGTACCAGACGGGGAAGGGAACCCCGAAGAAGCGCTGACGACTGATGTTCCAGTCGCCGTTGAGCCCCTCGACCCACGCCCGGTAGCGATGGGCCATGTAGGGCGGGTGCCACCGCAGCTCCTCGCCGCGGGCCAACAGCTTGTCCCGGAGGGGCAGGGTGAGCACGAACCACTGCCGGGAGGAGACGATCTCGAGGGGTCGCTCGCCCTTCTCGTAGAACTTGACCGGATGAGTGATGGGCCTGGCCTCACCGATGAGGGCCCCGGACTCGCCCAGGAGCTCGACGATCCGTCGCTGGGCCTGGTTGACCGTACGGCCGGCCAACTCCCCGTAGGCCACCGAGGCCGCACGGGGGTCGTCCGACTCCCAGCCGGCCGTGCCCCACTCCACAGGCACGAGCCGGCCGTCGCGGCCCACCACGGTCCGGGTGGGCAGGGATAGTTCCCGCCACCACACCACGTCGGTGGTGTCGCCGAACGTGCAGATCATGGCGATGCCCGACCCCTTCTCGGGATCGGCGAGCTCGTGGGCCAGGATCGGCACCCGCACACCGAACAGCGGGGTGGCCGCCTCGGTGCCGAACAGCGAGCGGTAGCGATCGTCGTCGGGATGGGCGACCAGGGCCACACACGCCGGTAGCAGCTCAGGACGGGTGGTCTCGATGTCGACGCCGCCCTCGGCGCCGACCCGCGGGAAGCGGAGCCGGTGGTAGGCGCCGGGACGCTCCCGGTCCTCCAACTCGGCCTGCGACACGGCGGTGCGGAAGTCCACGTCCCACAGGGTGGGGGCCGTGCGCTGTTCGACCTGGCCCCGGTCGGCCAGCCGTAGAAACCCCCGCTGGGACACGCGTTGGGCCTGGTCCGAGACGGTGGCGTAGGTGTGGGACCAGTCCACCGAAAGGCCGAGCATGCGCCAGAGGTGCTCGAAGGCCTGTTCGTCCTCTTCGGTGAGTTGATGGCAGAGGGCCACGAAGTTGGGCCGGGAGACGGAGACCGGCTCCTTCTGGGTCTGCTCGGGTGGGGAGAAGTCGGGGTCGAAGGGAAGGCTGGGATCGCAGCGGACGCCGAAGAAGTTCTGCACCCGCCGCTCGGTGGGCAGTCCGTTGTCGTCCCACCCCATGGGGTAGAAGACGGCCCGGCCCCGCATCCGGTGGAAGCGAGCGATGGCGTCGGTGTGGGTGTACGAGAAGACGTGGCCGATGTGGAGCGACCCGGACACGGTGGGTGGAGGGGTGTCGATGGAGAAGACGTCCTCCCGCGAGGCGCTCCGATCGAAGGCGTAGGTGCCCTCGGCCTCCCAGCGGGACGACCAGGTCGTCTCAAGGCCCTCCAGTCCCGGCTTCTCGGGGATCCCGGCCGGCCCGGTCGTCGTGCACACTCATGATCGGGTTACCGTACCCTGCGTGCTCCAGCTCCACGACACCGCCACTGGCGACGTGGCGCCACTCCGCCTCCGAGAGCCCGGTCGGGTGTCGATGTACGTCTGCGGGCCGACCGTGGATGGGGTCCCCCATCTGGGACATGGCCGATTTTCCCTGGTCTTCGACGTGCTGCGCCGCTACCTCCTCTTCACCGGGCTCGACGTCACGTACGTCTCCAACATCACCGACATCGAGGACAAGATCATCGAGCGGGCCGGGGCTGCCGGCATTCCCATCTCCGAGTTCACCGCCGCCAACGAGACACTGTGGTGGGAGATTATGGACGCCCTGGGGGTCCTCCGACCGGACGAGACACCCCACGCCACGGCCTACGTCGAGCAGATGATCGAGCTGGTGGCCGACCTGGTCGGGCGAGGGGTGGCCTACGAGACCGCCGACGGCGTCTATCTGTCGGTGATGGACGTGCCCGGGTACGGCCTGTTGGCCCGCCAGCCTCTGGAGTCGCTCCGGGCCGGGGCCCGTATCGAGGCCGATGAGCAGAAGCGGTCCCCACTCGACTTTGTGCTGTGGAAGAAGGCCAAGGAAGGGGAGCCCGCGTGGGCCTCTCCCTGGGGGGCGGGCCGGCCCGGGTGGCACACCGAGTGCGTGGTGATGTCCCTCGACCTGCTGGGGGACGGGTTCGAGCTCCACGGGGGTGGGGCCGACCTCATCTTTCCGCACCACGAGAACGAGCGGGCCCAGGCGGTGGCCTCCGAGCACGAGTTCGCCCGCCATTGGATGCACAACGGCTGGGTCACCACCGATGGCGAGAAGATGTCCAAGTCACTCGGTAACTTCATGTCCTTGACCGATCTGCTGGACCGCAGTGACGCCCGCTCGTACCGGCTATTGGTGCTTCGATCGCACTACCGCTCGCCCATCGAGGTGACGCCGGAGACGGTCGCCGACGCCGAGGCGGGGTTGGCCCGGCTGGACGAGATGGCTCGCCGCTTCGGCATCGGGGACCTGCTGGCCGACGGTCCGATGGTCGATCCGGGGCTTTCCTCGGAGGACGGTCTCGATGTCGCCGCGGTCAGCCGGTTCCGTGAGCGCATGGACGACGATCTCGACACGCCTGGTGCCCTGGCCTGCGTCTTTGACCTGGTGCGTGGGGCCAACGCCGCTGCCGACGCCGGGGACGGCGCGGCGTGCCGGCGCGGGCGGCGGCGACCGCGGCGTTGCTGGCCGCTGCCCTCGGACTGCGCTTCCGCGAGCAGGGGGCCGTCGAAATCGATCCGGCCACCGCAGACCTGGTTCGCCAACGGGACGAGGCGCGGTCGTCACGCCGATGGGATGAGGCCGACACCCTCCGTGGCCAGCTGGAAGCGTCCGGGTGGGTGGTCGAGGACGGCCCCGAGGGTACGCGCATCCGCCGTCAATGAACGCCGCGTGAACACCGGCTCAGATGGGCCCCTCACAGTTGATTCTGACAACGAGGCTGGTAGCGTTTTCGTACTCGGAGGGTCCATTCGGGCCACCGGTCGGAGGCCCGGGTGCGGGATTCGATCGGGAGTCGGAGGGGATCCCCCGGGCACGACGCGTGTGGAGGAAAGGGGAATGCCACCGTGGCTTCCGGAACAGTCAAGTGGTTCAACGCAGAGAAGGGCTTCGGCTTCATCTCGCAGCCGGATGGAGGGGCCGATGTCTTCGTGCATCACACCGCCATCCAGATGAACGGATTCCGTTCCCTCGAAGAGGGCCAGGCCGTCGAGTTCGACCTACAGGAGGGTCCGAAGGGCCTCCAGGCGGTCGATGTCCGCCTGGCCCAGCCGGCCTAGGGCGAACAACCTCGGTCGGGCGCGCCCTGACCGTACCCCGTCCGCCGTTCCACCCGAATGGCGACCATGCGCGTCTCGCCCCGCTGTCGTCTGAGCCCGATCCTGTCGGCAACCCGGTGCCCGTTGGTGGGGTCTGCACTGCCTGCCGCCGGGTCGGCCTCGGCCCGATGTGTGGCGCTGTCCACCGTTACTGGTTACTATTGAGTAACTACTAGAGTCCGCCGGCGGTGGCCGCCGGGGACGGAACAACCCGCCGGGTGCCCCTACGAGGGCCACGGGGCGTTCGTCGAGTGGGACAGGCCCACCCGGGCCGGAACGGAGCAGGGCACCATGGCCGATTTTTCAATGGATCTCAATGAGGACCAGCTGCAGATCCAGAAGTGGGTCCACGATTTCGCGGAAAACGTGGTGCGGCCTGCTGGGCACGAGTGGGACGAGAAGGAGGAGACCCCCTGGCCGATCATCCAGCAGGCGTCGGAGATCGGGCTCTACTCGTTCGACTTCATCACCCAGTGCTTCCTCGACCCGACCGGGCTCACCCTGCCCATCGCCAGTGAGGAGCTGTCGTGGGGCGACGCCGGCATCGCCCTTTCGATCTTCGGAAGCACGCTCGGTCTGGCCGGCATCGCCGCCAACGGGACGAGTGAACAGCTCATGGAGTGGGGGCCCCAGTGCTTCGGTACACCGGAAAAGATCCAGCTGGCCGCATTCGCCGTGTCCGAACCGGATGCCGGCTCTGATGTCTCCTCGCTCCGTACCCGGGCCGTGTACGACGAGGCGAAGGACGAGTGGATCCTCAACGGGACCAAGACCTGGATCACCAATGGTGGCATCGCCGACATCCACGTAGTGGTGGCCTCAGTCGACCCCGAGCTCGGGTCCAGGGGCCAGGCCAGCTTCATCGTGCCTCCAGGCACGCCGGGAATCTCCCAAGGCCAGAAGTTCCAGAAGATGGGCATCCGGGCCTCGCACACCGCAGAGGTGGTCCTCGACGATTGCCGGGTCCCCGGCAGCTGTCTGCTCGGTGGCAAGGAGAAGCTCGACGAGAAGCTGGCTCGGGCTCGTGAGGGCAAGCGTTCCTCCAGCCAGGCGGCGATGAAGACCTTCGAGGGTTCCCGGCCCACCGTCGGGGCTCAGGCACTGGGCATCGCCCGGGCCGCCTATGAGTACTCCCTCGACTATGCCAAGGAGCGCAAGGCGTTCGGTCGGGCCATCATTGAGAACCAGGCCATCGCCTTCAAGCTGGCTGACATGAAGACTCGGATCGATGCCTCCCGCCTGCTGGTCTGGCGGGCCTCGTGGATGGGAAGCCAAGGCAAGGAGTTCACCGCAGGCGAGGGATCGATGTCCAAGTTGTTCGCCGGTGAGACGGCGGTCTATGTGACCGAGGAGGCCATTCAGATCATGGGTGGCTACGGCTACATCCGTGAGCACCCGGTCGAGCGGTGGCACCGCGATTCGAAGATCTACACCATCTTCGAGGGGACCTCGGAGATCCAGCGGCTGATCATCGCCCGGGCCATCTCCGGGGTGCACATCAAGTAGCTGACCTGGAGTTCCGTCTCTTGTAAACCGGTCAACATCGGTCGGATAGCGGGCTAGTTGACCGGGTCCCGATGGGCTCTTGTCCTACGGTTCCTTCGTTGGTCGCCGCCAGCTCGAAGTCACCGTGGCCTTGGATCCGTGAGCGACCTGTTCGCCGCCGCCGCCCTGCGAACCCACGTGCCCGCCAAGGAAGACGGAACGCCCCGGTTCATGGGCATCGGACAGGCAATGCCCGGTTGTGCGGGACGGGCTGCCGATGAGCGGATGAGGCCACCGGGTCGCTGGTCGTTCCCACGCTGAGAGCGCCGGGGCCGGGATCTCCGTCCACATGACCCGTGAGTGACGTGGGTAGTACGTCCTTCGCGTCCGGCCCCCTACGAATCGGTGAGCACATCGACGAAGGCCGCCCGGCTCCTCTGCCACCAGCGGAGTCGCCGCTCGTAGCGCTCCATTCCACCCATCTCGTCGAGCATCCGGGTGAAGTTGAGATCTCCAGCCTCGACCCGACGCTGCACGAATGCGCCACCACCGTGCATAGACCGGTCCAGGTGATCGAGGAGCTCCAAACGACCGCGTACATCGAGACCATAGGTGGCGGCGACGAGGCGAAGGCGAGCTGGGCGATCAGCTGGATCCCAGCCGAGGCGCTCGGCGCTGAGATCGTCATCCAGGGGCACGCACATCCGAGCAAACGCGGCGAGGTCGTGACACGGCCGCCCCGGAGCGGCAAAGTCGAAGTCGATCAGTCCGACCGCCTCACCGTTCTGGAAGACGACGTTCTCGAGGCAGACGTCGTTGTGGCAGATGATGGGCCCGCCGTCTGGATCTGCCAACTCGCGGTTCCAGTTCCCCCTGAGGAGCCCGACCCTGCCCGACGCGCCGTGGAACGCATAGATCAACCTCGCAACCGAGGCGAGGGCCCCGTCCGACCGAGACCAGGCGGGGAAGGGTGGGATCGGCACGTCACCCTCGATGTAGACGAGTCGCTCGCGCCCGTCCTCCTCGATCCCGATCGGCAGCGAGGCGCCCGGGAATCCGGTTGCGCGGAGGTCACCGAGGAAGCGGTGGATAGTTGGCGAATGGGGAGTGGACGGACGCAGAACGTGGCCGCCGCGTCGGACGACCTGGCCGGCGTTGGCGATTCCGCCGCCCAGGTGCTCGTCCACCTACGCAGTATCCCAAGTTCGCGGACGGACCGGGTCTATCCCGGTCCAGGGCCTGTTGACCGCACAGATGGTCGGCCTCCGGCCTGGCTCTCCGGCCCAGGTGGAGCGGGTCCGTGCGTTTGCTCTCGACACACCGAGGAGGGGCCACGGGTGTCGCATCCCCGGTTCTCGCCCGGACAGCTGGTGGCTGCCGGTCCGATGCGGCGAGATGCCCATCGATGGGTTGTGGCTGGGGCGGCTCACCCCCTGAATCGTTAGGGCCCATCCCATCCACTTCGGGCCCCACTTGGTCGATGACTCTCATATGCGCGAGTCAGGGATGGCTTGCTGGCCGGTCCGACGAGCGGGACCATTCGGCGGCGACCCGAGCAAAGAAGTTGCTCGCTGGCAGGAGCGAAATAGTGGATGGGTCGACTCGACTCGGTCGACAGGAAGGGCACACGTTATGACGGCACACGGGCGGCAACCCGGTGACGGGGTCAGGAGAATGAAACCTGGGTTCCCGAATGCCCTGGCCCTCGGACCCGGCGACGCGGCTACCCCCACCATGGCTGCGGCGCGCCACTCGTCGGCCGGCGCACTGACGGCGACCTCGGCTCCGGCCTCAATGCAGAATCTCCAGAAGCCCGGTAGGGGTGACGACGCCCTACCTTCGGTGGTCCTTGGCCTCGGCGTCGACGCCGTGCACGGGACGCTCAACTCATCGACCAACGAGAGCTTCCTGTCGGCATCGGGCCGGTCCGCCGGCCGACCGGTCACCGTGGCCGGTCGGGCCGAACCTGTCGGCGGTGGTTACAGCCGATTTGCGAGCGCGGGAACCCCAACCTCAACGCAGCCACTGCGCCCAGCTGGAAGCCAATCGTCGGTTCTGAGCCAAAGGGATCGGGGACATCCGCGGTTCGCACCCCTGCGCCCACCGGGTCAACGGCCTCGACTGGGGCCCGTCAGCCATCGCCACGAACCAAGCCTTCCGGACGATCGACCCATCGATTTCACCAATTCGTGAGGGCTGTCATCGCAAGGGTGACAGGAAGGCAGGATGATGCACCAAGGCCGTTCGTTTCCGCTGCAGTCCTCGAAGTAGGGCACCGGGTGCGGAGCCAGTCAGCTCGGCCGACCCTGCGGGGAGCCGTAGCGCCGGTCTCAGGAGCGTGGCCACGTCGTTGATCGTGGTGGCCATGGTGAGCTCCGCCCTGACCGTTGTCGGAACCTTCACCGCCGCCGCAGCTTCTGCACCGACGGTGACAGCGGTGATCGCCAGCGCAGGACCCTCCACCGGTGGTCAACGGGTCACCGTCGTGGGGACCGGCCTCGGGAGTCCCACGTCGGTGCGCTTCGGTGCCGCCGTGGCCAGCGTGGCCTCGAGCACATCCTCAACGGTGACGGTGACCTCACCAGCCGGAACCGCCGGTGCCGTCGTCGACGTGACGGTCACGACGACTGGAGGTACGAGTACCACCTTGTCAGCCGATGACTACTCCTACACCGCCCCCCCGACGGCCTACGTGACGAATTGGATCGCTGGCCAGGTCACTCCCATCGCCATGTCCAGCAATACGGCCGGTGCCCAGTTCGTCGGACCCAGCAATACCGGTGGCATCGCCATAACGCCCTCCGGAGGCACGGCGTACGTGGTCAGCTCCGGCTCGGGCACCGTCACCCCCATCGACACGGCCACCGACACGGCGGGCACCCCGATCACCGTGGGCACCTTTCCGGAGGCGATCGCCATAACCCCTGACGGCCGGACCGCCTACGTGGTCAACAACTCCTCCGGCACCGTCACCCCGATCACCCTCGCCACCAACACCGCGGGGCCTCCGATCACCGTCGGCAGCCTCCCCGCCGCCATCGCCATAACCCCTGACGGCCTGACCGCCTACGTGGCCAACGCTGGGGCTGGCAGCGTCACCCCCATCACCCTCGCCACCAACACCGCCGGGGACCCCGTCATCGTCAACAACTCACCCGACGCCATCGCCATCACCCCCAACGGCCAGACCGCCTATGTGACCAACAAGGGATCGGCCAACGTCACGCCCATCGACACATCCACCGACGTCGCCGGCACCGCCATCACCGTCGGCCCCCAACCGGTCGCCATCGCCATGACCCCGAACGGTGAGACTGCCTTCGTGGCCAACTACGCGTCCGGCAGCGTCACTCCCATCGCCACGAGCAGCAACGTTCCCGGCACGGCCATCGCGGTCGGCACCGAACCGAACGCCATTGCCGTGGCCCCCGACGGGCTGACCGCCTATGTGGCGGATTTTGGAGCTGGAACCGTCACTCCGATTGCCACCTCGACACTGGCAGCGGGCCCACCGATCGCCGTCGGGGCCTTCCCGAACGGCATCGCCATCTCGCCGGACCAGGCCCCGACCGCGTCGTTCGCGGTGGTCCCGGCACCATCCAACTCCGCAACAACCTTCAACGGTGCCGCGTCAGGAGCTCCCCAGGGCGCCATCGACGACTACGCCTGGACCTTCGGAGACGGCGACACAGCCACCACCGTGGGTCCAAACACCACCCATACCTACACCACACCCGGTCCCTTCACCGCGTCCCTGATCGTGACCGACACCGCCGGCACATCCACGACCCGAGTCTTCACCGGGCAGACCGTGTCAAACAACGGAGGTCCTTCCGCCCTCGTCAGCCAGAGCTTCAGCCTTCCGCCGGTCGTGACCGGCATCATCCCGAGCGCCGGACCCCTGGTTGGCGGTACCCCCGTGTCCATCACCGGCACAGGGCTGACCGGGGCCACCGCCGTCTCCTTCGGCGCGGTGGCCGCCACCAGCTTCACGGCCAACTCGGACACCTCGGTCACCGCCATCGCGCCCGTCGGGCCGGCCGGCACCGTCCATCTCACCGTCGCCACCCCGGGAGGGACCTCGGCCACGTCGTCGTCCGACCGGTTCACCTACAGCGAGACACCGACGGTGTCCGGCATCGTCCCGCCCACCGGACCTCCCGTTGGCGGCACCCCCGTCACCATCACCGGTACGGGGTTCGTCGTTGGCTCGACGACCGTCTCGTTCGGCACCAGCCCCGGGACCGCGGTCAGCTGTTCGACGACCACCACCTGTGTGGCCACCTCGCCTGCCGCACCATCGGGAGCGGTCGACGTCGGTGTTGTCAGCCCAGGCGGCAGTTCGCTGCCGACTCGCGATGACCGATTCACCTACGGCTCCACCCCTGTCGCCGCTCCGACCGTCGTGAGGTTCCACGGCTCGACGGGCAGTCTCGCCCTCAACCGGCCCATCGTGGGCATGGCCGCCACCGGCGACGGTGGGGGCTACTGGCTGGTGGCCTCCGACGGCGGCATCTTCGCCTTCGGCGACGCCGCCTTCCACGGCTCGACCGGGCAGTCTCGCCCTCAACCGGCCCATCGTGGGCATGGCCGCCACCCGCGACGGCAGGGGCTACTGGCTGGTGGCCTCCGACGGCGGCATCTTCGCCTTCGGCGACGCCGCCTTCCACGGCTCGACGGGCAGTCTCGCCCTCAACCGGCCCATCGTGGGCATGGCCGCCACCGCCGACGGCAGGGGCTACTGGCTGGTGGCCTCCGACGGCGGCATCTTCGCCTTCGGCGACGCCGCCTTCCACGGCTCGACCGGGCGCTCGCCCTCAACCGGCCCATCGTGGGCATGGCCGCCACCGCCGACGGCAGGGGCTACTGGCTGGTGGCCTCCGACGGCGGCATCTTCGCCTTCGGCGACGCCGCGTTCCACGGCTCGACGGGCAGTCTCGCCCTCAACCGGCCCGTCGTGGGCATGGCCGCCACCGCCGACGGCAGGGGCTACTGGCTGGTGGCCTCCGACGGCGGCATCTTCGCCTTCGGCGACGCCGCCTTCCACGGCTCGACGGGCAGTCTCGCCCTCAACCGGCCCGTCGTGGGCATGGCCGCCACCGGCGACGGCGGGGGCTACTGGCTGGTGGCCTCCGACGGCGGCATCTTCGCCGAGTCCTGAGGGCCCAGCTGGTCGAACCGGGCGGGGTGTGCCCTTGCCTCGCCCCGGGGATGCCATCGGCCACGGCTGGTTCCTTCCGTGGCAGCTCGGGGGGCGGGAGCGGGAGTGGGCCCGGTCGAACCCGCCCGGTGCCGGCCGGGCAGGATTCCGTCACGGTCTACGCTGAGGGCATGCCGGTGCAACTGGGCAGTGCCAGACCCCATCCGGGAGCGGGGTGCACCCGGTGATCATCGCCCTCCTGCTGGTGCTGCTGGTCGTGCCCACGGCAATCTGGTTCGCTGTGCGTCACCGACCCGAGGAAGGCGAGACCAAGGTCACCGCCTCGGGCCTCAAACATCGCTGGTGGCAGCCGTAGTCCGCGGTCGGCAAGGCGATGGCCGTCTGCAGCGCTCGCCCGGATGACGGTACTCTCTGGGCCGAGCGCTCCAGGGGGGGACATGTCAGATTCGAGCCGATCCGCCAACGTCGCTGCCCGCAGGATGACGACGGCTGCCGCTGTCGTGGTGCTGGCTGTGGCCCTGATGGGCACCGTGGTCACCCGGGCCGGAGCCTCCGAGCCCCCGACGAGCACGGCGACCGGCGCCCAGGGGATCTATACCAAGGCGGCGCAGCTTTCCGGTCCGGTGACGGTGGGCCACCTCGGGGAGCCGCTCTCGGCCAATCCACCGGGATTGGCCGCCCACGGGTATGTCGAGCAGGAGTACTTCGCCTCGGGCACGGCCTCGGCCTTCACCTCCACCAATTCGCCCAACAATGGTCACTGGTCCATCACCCCCACGACGTCGGCCTTCTACCGCACTCGTATTCTGGTGCGCCGTCCGAGCAACCCCTCCCACTTCAACGGCAACGTCGTGGTCGAATGGATGAATGTCTCCGCGGGCGAATCTGCTCCTGACTGGGACTACCTCAATCCCGGGCTGATGCAGGCGGGGGACGCCTACGTGGCCGTGTCGGCCCAGGCGTTAGGAGTCAACGGTGGGACGGCATTACTTGCCAAAGGGTCCTCCGGCGGCCTGGTCGGCGAGGATCCGGCCCGCTACGGGACGTTGGTCCACCCGGGCGACGACTACTCCCTGGACATGTTCGCCCAGATCGGCCAGGCCCTCCGCGGCACGCATGTCGCTGCCCTGGGCGGTCTCCATCCGAAGCATGTCCTCGCTGTCGGCGAGTCCCAGTCGGCGTTCTATCTGACCACCTTCGCCGATGCCCTCCAGCCAAAGGCCCACACCTTCGACGGGATCTTCATCCACAGCCGCGGCGGCGGCGGGGTTCCGCTGAACGGCAGCTCCATCGGGTCGAGTGCTTCGTCGGCGGGCCTCCGAATCCGTACCGACCTCAGCGTGCCTGTCTTCATGTTCGAGACCCAGACCGACCTCATCGCCCTTGGCTATGCCTCGGCCCAGCAGCCCAACACCCGGCTGATCCGGACCTGGGAGGTGGCCGGCACCTCGCACGCCGACGCCTATGAGGTCGGCGCCGCCCTCTCCCTCCTCGGCTGTACGACCCCGGTCAACGACGGACCGCAACACGAGGTCGTCCAAGCCGCCTTCGCCGCCTTCACCAAGTGGGTGGACGACGGGACCCCGCCGCCGAGTCCTCCGCCGTTCAAGCTGTCCAGCACCCATCCGGCGACCCTGGCGCTCGACAGTCATGGCAACGTGATCGGGGGTGTGCGTACCCCGGCGGTGGATGTGCCGGTGTCGACCCTGAGTGGAGCGGCGCCGGCTGGTACCAGCGAGCTCTGCTCCCTGTTCGGTGAATCGACTGCCTTCAGTCCCACCACCCTGGCGGGCCTCTACCACAGCAAGGGCGACTATCTGGCGGCCTATCGGACCGACCTCAACAAGGCGGTCGAGAAGGGCTACATCCTTCCCTCCAGCCGGGCCGAGCTGCTGGCGAGAGCCGAGCAGGTGACCTTCCCCTCCTGAGGATGGAGCTCGGCCGGAAGGTCGACAAGCGACCGGTTCCGGCCCTCGTCCCGGGACAGGCCCGGCGTCGCTCGGCCACCCACGGCCCGAATCGCTACCATCGGTACGTGCTCGGGTTGCTCATGATGATGGTGGTCGGCATCGTCTGGGTGCGGCGTCGCTGGATCGTCCGTCGGGAGCGGGTCAAGCAGGCCGAATGGGCCAGAGCCGAGGCCGAGGCTGTACTCCGTGAGCAAGAGATCATCGAGGACCTTGAGGCCCGCTTCCACGAGTAGCCGGCCTCGGCAGGCGCCCTGACCCACGTCGCGTCGCACCACCAGCCCGGTTGCCACCCCCGAAGCTCCCGTGGTCCGGTCCCGGTGCCCGAGGGTGTAGTATTAGTTGCGTACGCAAGGAGTTGGCGTGAGCCCAGCCGCAACGGTCTACCCATTCGACAGATTCCTGGCCGATGCCGGCCCGAAGAGCCGGGAGCACCGCTCCTGGACGCCGGCCGACGGTCCTCAGCCCGGTATCTTCCTCGGCCACGGGGCCCCTCCTCTCCTCGACGATGCGTTGTGGATGGGCCAACTCTTCGACTGGGCGCTGAGCATGCCGAAGCCGACCGGGGTGCTCATCGTGTCGGCCCACTGGGAGCAGGCCCCTCTGGCCTTGTCGGCTTCGACGTCTAGGACCCCCCTCGTCTACGACTTCGGGGGCTTCGACCGGCGGTTCTTTGAGATGACCTATCCCACCCCGGAGGCCCGCGACCTGGCCCAGCGGGTGGTGGCGATGATGCCGGACGGCGCCCCGCTGTACGAGCATCGGGACCGTGGACTCGACCATGGCGCCTGGGTCCCCATGAAGGTGATGTATCCCCACGGCGATGTACCAACCCTGCAGCTGAGTCTGCCCACCGACGATCCGTGGGCACTGGTCGACCTCGGTCGTCGGCTCCGTCCGCTTCGCGAGCAGGGGGTACTGGTGATCGGCTCCGGCTTCATGACCCACGGACTCCCCTTCCTCACCCGGGCCGACTTCGAAGGGACGGTCGCACCCCAGGGATGGTCCGTGGAGTTCGACGAATGGGCCCGGGAGGCTCTCGCCCGTGGCGACATCGAGACCTTGGCGGCGTACCTCGACAAGGCACCCGGCATGCCCTATGCCCACCCGACGGTCGAGCACTTCCTCCCGCTGTTCGTCACCTTGGGGATGGCCTCACGGCCCGATACCCCCGTGAAGACGGTCATCGAAGGATTTGGCTTCGGCCTGTCCAAGCGCAGCTTCGAGGTGGCCTGAGGGGTTGGCCTGGTGCCGACCACCGGCTTGACCCGTGCCAGTGTGTGGCCATGGAATCCCCTGTCGACGACGGCCAGCGACCTCTGGTCCTCACGTTGTGCACGGGCAATGCGGCCCGATCGGTGATGGCGGGAGCCATGCTCCTCGACGCACCGATACGCATCGTCACCGCCGGAACCCATGTCATCGAGGGCCAGCCCATGAGTCGTCGGACGCGAGCCGCACTGGCCACGGTGGGACTGGTGGCCGACGGCCATCGCAGTCATCAACTCAGCGACGAGGATGTCCGACGGTCCGACCTCATCCTGGCCATGGCCGGTGAGCACGTGTCCTACATTCGGCGGAGGCATCCTGAGGCGGCGGACAAGACCGCCACCATCAAGCGCCTCGTCCGCCATCTACCCGCGGGCCCTGACTCGCTCACCGACCGGCTGGCCGCGGCTTCGGCTGGCCGCCCAGCCCGTCGAGCCGTGGGAGGACGTTGAGGATCCGGCCGGAGGAGAAGACGAGATCTACGTCTCCTGCGTCGAGGAGCTAGCCGCCCTTTGCGCCGCGTTGGTGCCCCGGCTCGCCTGAAGGGCTTTCGCTCCCAGCGGGGAACGCGATCGACTCAGCCCCGTGAGAGTTGGGGGTAGCGGAGCGAGAGGTCCGAGCACGCTTCGCACACCTCATCGGGGATGATGCCGGCCTTCATGAGGTAGCCGAAGGCGATGCATCCGAGGCAGACGGCGAAGGCCGACTTGAGAATGGCCGCGCAGGCCAGCAGCCCGAGCACCACCCAGGTGGCCGTGCCCAGTCCGAAGCCGAACCAGAGGATGACCGCGGTGGTGGCGAACACCACGCCGATGGCCTGGGCGAACCGTTTCGGTGGACCGGGCACGAGTTTGGGAACCCGGGACAGCCGGGGAGCGATGACCCGAGTAGCCAGCTGGCCGAGAGGGCTCAGAGTCGGCCCGGTGAGGACTCGGGCCCAGAACCCGTAGGCGATGGGTATGAGGAGCCAGGTCTGCTGGAAGGCGATGGCGGCGACCGCCATGGTCGCTACGCCGGCGGCGACGGTGCGGGCCGCGTACTCATTGACGGGATTCGGGAACGTGAACACCCATATAGTTTACCTGTTCAGTCAGGTATGTGCTCCGCCCTGGAGCATCGTGGCCCGTTCGGCACATTCGGCGACTCGGCCGGCTCGAGCCCGCTTGCGCCGGGCCCAGGCCAGGGGCTCAGGCGGCGCTGACCGCACCGTGGAGGAGGTGCAGGCCGTCGAGGCCGGGCAGTCGGTCCACCCGACGGTCGATGCGATCGGCCATGGCCTGGCCGTCGTTGTCACCGAACAGGTAGGTGCGGAGGAAGTTCACTTCCTGGTTGGGCACCACGCCACTGCCCACCGGGGCCCAGAAGCGCCGCAAGGCCCAGCGCGTCAGCTTCTGCGCGGCCCGACTGTCGCTCAACCTCGACTTGGCCTGCGTGGCATAGAAGTCGATATGGCGACCCTCCTGCTTCATGATGCGTCGCAGTAGCTCGGAGAGGGTCGGGTGGTCGGCCAGCTTGGCCAGCCGGGCGTACGCCGCCTGCGTGGTCCACTCATTGACTGCGCCCCACGTCATGTGCACCGCGGTGAGGTGCGGGGTGATGGCCGACGCCAACTGGAAGCTGAGTGGCTTCCATTTGTCACTCTTGGGCAACCTGTTGCGCAGGGCGGCGATTCGCCCGGTGCCGGCGAGCTCGTCGTGAGCGGCGAGGATCCGGGCGATGGCCTCGCCGTGCCAGAACTCTTCGTAGTTCCACAGCGTGAGGAAGGTGGTGACCTCCGGGTCGCGGTGGGCACGCGTGACCAGGACGTCGCGGAGGTAGCACACCGTGTGGTTCTCCACGTCGTGCATGTAGCGAAGGCACCGTAGCGCTTCAGGGTGCAGCGGTTGCTCGCGAAAGGAGCCAAAGTCGATGTCCCCGAGATCGAGTTTCTCCGAGAGGGTTCGGTAGGTGGCGATGTCGAAGGTCATGGTCTCTATTCGTCGCCGGGGCGGTCCAGGATGACCCGGATCGATCAGCGTCCGTCGGCGGAACGGTGCAACCCCTCCGGGTGATGGGCCATGAGACGGGGCCGACGGTGGCGTATTGGTTGGTGTCGTATTGGGTGCGCAGACGCGACGAACGCCGGCTCGGAGGAGCCGGCGTTCGTCTCTGTCCCAGGCGAGGGGGAGCTGGAGGCTCAGCCCGTGTAATCCGTGAGGGGCCGAGCGTCGTTGGTCGGGCTGAAGGCGTTGGGCACGGGATACTGGCCCAACACGAAGTTGAGGATGGCGGCGTGCTGCATCTCGACAGGCTGGATGCTGGCCGCCACCTTCACCGACGAGGTCGCCTTCACTGCGCTGACCGCCGATTGATAGGTGGCCGCGGCGACGTCCTCCAGGGTCAGTGCCAACTTGGCTGCGCCCGTGACATCGGTGACCTTGGCGAAGTCCTTGTTGACCGTCGGCACCAGTGCGGCATCGGGGGTCGTGACCGCGGTGTGACCGGCGGCCACGATGGCCGAGTTCCAGGCCTGAGCGTGCTGGGCGTGCTGACCCTTCACCGTGGTCACGAAGGTGGCGACGGCGGGGGGCACGGTCCCGAGCTTCCCGGCACCGGCTGCGGTGAGCACGTCACCGTAGGCAGCCACGGCCAGGTTCTCGAGGCTGGCGGCTAGTGCGGCCACGGCCAGGTCGCCGGTCAGCTTGCCCGCAGTGCTCGAGCCTGCGCCGGAGCCCATGGTGGTCGTAGTCGGGCTGGAGGATCCCGACGAGCAGGCAGCCAGCACCGCCCCTCCGGCCAGTGCGCCAGCACCGATGAGGAAGCCCCGGCGGCTGGTGCGGGAACGCTCTGTCCACTCGGCGAGGGCCCGGTTCATCGCCGGCATGCCGACGTCGTTGTGGATCTGTTCCAGGTCGTTGGTCATCACGGTGAGTTCGTGTTCGGAGATGGCCATGGTCTCGGGATTGCGGTTACGGCGCCTCATGAGAGTGCTCCTTCACTGGCCGGGCGGGCCTGATCGGTGGGGAAGAATGCGTCGGGGAATCCGACGGATCCGGCAGCAGCGGGCAGATTGGCCACGTTGCCGGGGGACAGGGTGATGAGCTGCGGCGCGTTGGCATTCAAGAGCGCCTGCACGGCCAGCAACACCGAGGCGTGTTGAGCCTCGACGCCCATGATCGAAGCCGTGACCTTCTTGGCGTTGGCATCGGACAGGACGGCGACGTCAGCCACGTAGGTCTCGGCCGCTCCCTGCTCCAGTTCCAGTGCCAGGGCCACGACGGGCCCCGGCGAGGTGAGGCCGGGCACGGCCTGCTGAACCACTTGGGCCAGGGCGGGGTCGGGACTGGTTTGCGCCTTACCTCCCAGAGCGGTGATGGCGGCATTGAAGGCAGCCAGGTGCTGCATGTGCTGCTGCATGGTGGTGGTGGCGAACGCCTTCACCACCGGGTTGGCCGAGGCCCCACCGATGAAAGGAAGCGTCAGCGCTGTCTTGTAGGTGGAGACGGCCAACACCTCGATGGAGGAGGCGGTCTGCAGGATCTGCACGTCGGCTCCCGAGGCGGCGAAGGCCGGTGAGGCGAAGAGGGCGTCGAGGGCCCCGGCGATTCCCGCGGCAGCCAGGAGCCCCCCGCCGAAGGCGGCACCGGTCATGAGCTTGGAACGGCGGGCCGCCACCTCCCTGGACTCGTCGAGATCGACCAGTCCGTGGGCCCGGGCCTCCTGACCCGTCGCCACCATCTCGTCGAGCACGGGGAGGGTGGCGTCCATGGCGTCATGATGGAGGTCCTGGCTCTCCTCGATCAGGGAGCCCATGGCGTGGGGATCGACATCGACTCGACCGTCCTCCGGCTCCGTTCGGCTCGACTGCAGCCTTTGACTCATGGTCTTCCTCCTGTGGTTGGTGTGGTCGGTGTGATGCGGTGAGGGCGGTGATGCGGGTGCCGCTGCGCCAGCGACAGTGCGGGGCTGCTCGGGGTCTTCTCCCGATGAGCGGAAGGTCAGCCCGAGACGACGAGCGTCCCGGTCATGTACTGATGGATCGAGCAGATGTACGAGTAGCTGCCCGGGTTGTTCGGCGCGGTGATCGTCTTGGATTGACCGGCGGCGATATCACCGGTGTCGAAGCCCCCCTTGGTCGACGTGATGGTGTGGGCCACCTGGTCGTCGTTCGTCACCGTCACCGCGCTTCCGGGGGCCACCGTGATGGTGCTGGGGGTGAAGGCGAAGTTCTTGATGGTGATCCTGGGCGCGCTGCTCGACCCGCCCGAGGAGCCGGACGAGCTCGACGCCGTCGTGGGAGTCGAGGAGGTGCCAGTGGTCGAGGAGGTGCTGCCCGAGGAGCTCGAGCAGGCGGCCAGCACCAGGGCACTGCCGAACAGTGTGGCGAGGAGCAGCCGTCGGGAGCGTCTACGGCTCGGTGACGTTCTGACGGGGGATCCGGTCGTCTGCAGTTGGTCGGGATTGGTCATCACCGTTCGTTCGGCGCCGCCCCCGATATGGATGCCCTGCGTGGACGCCACCCGTTCAGTGCCGAGGCATCATCCCTGTACAACCGGCCAAAGTGATCCCTGGGATATCTTCATCCGGTTCAGGGCCCGCTCCGAATACAGTTTCGTGATGGTCGATCGGCAACAGGCGAGTGACGCCAACCTCGTCGTTGCCATTGGTCGCTGGCACGAGCAGGCCCTGGCTGAGGTGTACCGGCGGCACGGGGGAGCGGTCCACGCCCTGGCCCGTCGGATCCTCCGCAGTGACCCACCGGCCGAGGAGATCACCCAGGAGGTCTTCTTGGACCTGTGGAACCACCCCGAGAAGTTCGATGCCCAGCGCGGCACCCTTCGCTCGTTCCTGCTCGCTCGCACCCACGGCAAGTCCGTGGACTACGTGCGTTCCGAGGTCTCGCGTCGTGGCCGAGAGGAGAAGACCTCTCGGGAGACGGCGACCGCCGGGTACGACATCGACCGTGAAGTGTGGGACATGGCCGTGGCCGAGCAGGTGCAAGAGGCGTTGGGGGCGCTGCCCGACGATCTCCGCAGGCCGATCGAGCTGGCCTACTTCGGTGGCCACACCTACCGTGAGGTGGCCGAGATGTTGCACGAGCCGGAGGGAACCGTGAAGAGCCGCATTCGGTCCGGGCTCGGCCGGCTCCGGGTCAACCTGGCCGAGCGCGGCGTACAACCAGCGGGGGCAGACCTGTGAACGAGCACCTCTCCGCATCCGAGCATCGTGAGATGCAGGAGTTGTTCGGCGTCTACGCCCTGGATGCCGTGGACCCTGAGACGGCAGCGATGATCGAGCAGCATCTCGACGGCTGTGTGAAGTGCTCCGCCGAGGTGGCCCAGCATCACGAGGTGGCCGGCCTACTGGCCAACTCGGGCGGCGAATCCCCGGCCGGGCTGTGGGACGGCATCGCCGCCCAGCTCGATGGGTCGGTGCCACCGTCCTGGGACCGACTGGCGTCCCGGCTTGAGCCCGGTGACGGCCGGGCCGACCGGGTGGTCGCTCCCGAGGGGCTCGGTGCCCTCGCCGCTCCGGACGGAGCGACCGTGGTGCCCATCACCGCGGCCCGACGGAGCCGGTGGCTGGTGCGCGGGAGCGGCCTTGGTGGCGGCGGCCGCGGCCATCGTCGCCCTCCTACTCGGCGCTCAGGTCAACCATCTCAATCATCAGGTCGAGCGCGTTGCAGGCGAACCCCCTCCTCTCCGCCGCCGAACAGGCGGCGTTGAAACGGCCATCCACCACACAGGTCCAGCTCACCGGCCTGTCCTCGACCCCCAGCCCGGGCAAGGTGACCGTGGTCCTTACTGCCTCGGGGACCGGCTTCGTCGAGGTCGAACAGCTGAAGAGCCTGCCGTCGGGCAAGACCTATCAACTGTGGGGTGTCATCGGTGGCAAGACCATCTCGTTGGGCCTGCTCGGCCGCGATCCGGCGGTGGTCCCCTTCAGCGTGGCCGGTGACGGCTCGGTGCAGGCGTTCGCCATTACCGCCGAGCAGGCCGGTGGTGTGGTCCAGAGCGCTAATCAGCCGGTGGTGGCCGGCCAGGTCACTGCCTGATCGGACGAGCAGACCCGCCGGAGGTCGTGACGGACGACCACCAGGGCGGCCGCTGCCCTCAGATCCGGTGGACCTGCCGCAGTCCGGCCCAGGCGAAGTCAGCCAACCGGGTGGCCAGCCGCTTGGCTTCGGCATCCCGCTCTGCCCCTTCGGCTATCCGGGTGGTCGTCGACACCCGGCGCGTCGGCCGCCTCCCGTCGGGCGTCCAACCAGTGCCGGCTGGCTCCCTCGGCCATCCCCACCACGGCGTGGGCCAGCAGCAGGCGGTGCTCGGGGTCGAGCCCGGCATCGATCAACGAGTCGATGGCCCGAGCCAGCGTCTCCTCCACCCGGCGGAGGGCCTCGCCCAACTCCTGGTCGTCGGGGGCGTCCCGCCCGTAGAGCAGGCGGAATGCCTGCTCGTTGCCGAGCATGAGCTCGAAGTAGGCGGCGAACCCCAACTCCACTTGCTGGCGGGGCCCTTGGGCGTCGGCGGTGGCCTTGACGATGTCGGTGACCAGCTCTCGGGAGAACACGTCCATCAGCTCGAGGTAGAGGGCCCGCTTCGACTCGAAGTGCTGGTAGACCAGCGGCTTGGTCACGCCCGCTGACTCGGCGATGTCGTCCATGGTGGTGGCGGCGTACCCGTGTTGGGCAAAGAGCGAGAGGGCCACGTCGAACAATTGCCGGCGACGGGCGTCAGCGGTGAGCCGCCGGCCGGCCGAGCCCGCGGTTCTGCTGCTGCGTGGGCCCGCGTCGGGCTCAGGATCAACGTGCCGGCCATGGCCCCATCGTAGTCTGGGGTGGGATTCCGGCCCGGGCGAGTGTGACCGCCCCGCCCCCCGTCACCAGGGTGGCAGTACGGCGGCGATCCGATCGGGCAGGTCGGTGAGCGAGAAGTGGGCCGGGGCAACCTCCAGGTTCCGCTCCAACAGCCCGGGGTCCGGACCTGCTAGCCACGCAGCCAGACGGTCCACCTCCCCCAGGCCGAACCAGTCGAACCCGAAGGCGGCCAGCTCGACGGCCACCGGGTAGGGGCCGATGGCCAGGGGCCGGCGGTGGACGACCGACTCGATGGTCGGATTGCCGAATCCCTCCCAGGTGGAAGGCAGCGCCACGACATCGCAGGCGGCGTACGCGTCGCCGACGGCCACCGGCCCCCCGCCCGCGGGGGAGCCCAGTACCACGGGGCATCCAGCGGCGGCGACCAGTCTGCCGAGTCGGTCCCCGTAGCCGTCCTCGGCCGGTCCGAGCAGCCAGAACGTCGCCCCCAGCCGGGCGGCCAGCTCGAGGCCGCCGGCCACGTTCTTCCGGGGGATGGCGCGGGTGGGCTGGAGGACCAGGCCCCCGGTCGTCGACGCCCAGACGGCGGCGCAGCGCCACCCGCTCCGCGTCCGCTCCCTCCGTGCTGCCATCAGGGGCCCGGTGCGGCAGTGTCGGCCTCGATGGCGAACGCGTTGTAGACGGTATGGGCGCCAATCCCCCGGTTGGCCAGCTGGTGCCGGCTCAGCTCGTTGATCGTCACGTGCCGCCACCGGGCGTCGGTCGGCGGCGGCGGATGGTGGACGTACGCGGGCCGCTGCCAGGGCAGGTCGTGGTGGTGGAGGACGGCCGGCCGGCCGGCGAGCGCCTCCGCCACCGCGAGGCTGCGCCGGGGTTGAGTGGGAGGGAGCAGAGATTCTCCACGACGACCAGGTCGGCGTCGGCCAGGGCGCTCCCGAGCTCCCGGCCCGTTGGTGGATCCGTCGCGCCCCATGGCCAGGCCCGGGAGCAGTTGGTCGACCGGACCCTCGCCGGCCACTGTGTAGGTGGCGAAACCGAGCCGGACAGGGCGTCCTGCCACTTGGCCGCCTCGACGGACACGCCGTCGGTGCCGCCGAGGCGGAAGGAGAGGATGGCGGCGGTCGGAATGGGGTCACCGTAGCGGCCCCGCGGGCCGATGCCGGATCCGAAGGCCGGACCGGACAGTGGGGGTTGGCCGGGATAGCGTCGTCCGGTGCCCGATCCCGCCCCGACCGAGACCCCCCCGGCCCCCGCCGACGACCTCCTGGTCCACCGACAGGGTCCAGTGCTCACCCTGACCATCAACCGACCCGAGCGGCGCAACGCCATGAACTGGGACGTCATCGGCGGACTCCGCCGGGCAGGTGGCCCGGGCCAAGGTCGACCCCGCCGTCCGGGTGGTGGTGCTGGCCGGCGCCGGCGACCAGGCCTTCTGTGCCGGGGCCGACCTCTCGGGCATGGCGCCGCAGGATCCCGGTGGGGTCACCGACGAGTACGCCCAGCACCACCTGGCGCGGGGTTGGCTGGCCGAGCTGTTCGAGGAGCTCTGGGCCCTGGGCAAGCCCACGATCGCCCGGGTCCAGGGGTGGGCCATGGCCGGGGGGTTCGGGCTGGCCCTGGCCTGCGACATGGTCGTAGCCTCCGACCAGGCCCGCTTCGGGGCACCGGAGCTCAACGTGGGCCTGTGGCCCTACATGGTGACAGTGCCCATGCTCCGTTCCATGCCCCCGAAGAAGGCCCTCGAGCTGTGCCTGACCAGTCGGGTGGTCGGGGCCGAGGAGGCGGAGAGGATCGGGTTCGTCACCCGGGTGGTGGCACCTGAGCTCCTCGACGCGACCGTGGCTGAGCTGGCGGCCGTTCTGGCGTCCAAGCCCCCCGGTGTGATGAGGATGGGACGCGATTCGTTCTACGCTGTCCTTGACTCGGCGGCGACCGAGGCCCTGCCCTATCTCCACGCCATGCTCACGGTCACCAGCCAGACCGCCGAGGCGGCGGAGGGGATCACCGCCTTCGCGGAGAAGCGGCCCCCGGCCTGGCAGGCACCATCCGACGACAACGACCCGAACTGACACCGAGGAGCCCACCGCATGGCCAAACGAGCACTTATCACCGGCATCACCGGCCAGGACGGCTCGTACCTGGCCGAGTTCCTGCTCGACCACGGCTACGAGGTCGTCGGCATGGTCCGCCGGTCGAGCACCCTCAACTTCGAGCGTATCGCCCACATCCAGGACCGCCTCACGCTGGTGGCAGGTGACCTGCTCGACGAGGTGTCGATGATCAACATCCTCCGGGACAGCCGTCCCAACGAGGTGTACAACCTCGCGGCCCAGTCCTTCGTCCAGACGTCTTGGAACCAGCCGGTGCTGACCGGAGAGACCACCGCCCTCGGAGTCACCCGGCGTGCTCGACGCCATCCGGATCGTCGACCCGGAGATCCGCTTCTATCAGGCCAGTTCCTCGGAGATGTTCGGCAAGGTGCTGGAGGTCCCTCAAAAGGAGTCCACGCCCTTCTACCCCCGCAGCCCCTATGGGGTGGCCAAGGTCTACGGCCACTGGATCACCGTCAACTATCGCGAGAGCTACGACCTGCACGCCTCGTCGGGCATCCTGTTCAACCACGAGTCACCCAGGCGGGGGCTCGAGTTCGTGACTCGCAAGGTGACGCATGGGGTGGCTCGGATCAAAGCCGGGATCGACGAGAAGATGGCATTGGGCAATCTCGACGCCCAGCGGGACTGGGGCTTCGCCGCCGACTACGTGCGGGCCATGTGGCTGATGCTGCAGCAGGACCGGCCCGACGACTACGTGGTGGCCACCGGCCAGACCCATTCGGTCAAGGAGCTCGTCGAGCTCTCGTTCGCCGCGGTCGACCTCGACTGGGAGAACCACGTCTACATCGATGAGCGCTTCCTGCGCCCAGCCGAGGTGGACCTGCTGGTAGGAGACCCGACCAAGGCACAGTCGACACTGGGATGGCATCGGGACGTGGACTTCCCGGCGCTGGTGCAGATGATGGTCGAGGCCGATCTGGCGCTGGTGCAGAGCCAGCAGCGCTAGGCCGACCTGTGCTCGACCCGGCCACCATCCACGCAGACCCGCTCGGCCTGCTGGTGGCGTTCGGCGCCGGGATGCTCTCATTTCTCTCTCCATGCGTGCTGCCCCTTGTCCCGGCGTACCTCTCCATGGTGTCCGGGCTCTCGGCTGCGGAGCTGAGCGCCCTACAGTCCGCACCGAAGTCGGCGGGTCCCGGCGTGCCGGTGGGCGCCGGCGTGGGACCGGGTATCGGCGCGGTGCATGCTCCGGGCGGTGCGGCGGTGGAGGTCGGTGCGTCTTCGCCCGACTCCGGCGCTGATGCAGCCACGGTGGCTGTCGCTATCGCCCCCGTCGACCTGCGACGCGAGCGCAGCCGCCTGCTCCGGGGCATCTTGGCCTTCATCGCCGGATTCACCGTCGTCTTCACCATCCTCGGCGCTTCGGCCTCCGCATTGGGCCGGCTGTTCCTCACCCACCAGCGATCATTGGAGACGGTGTCGGGGATCCTCATCGTGCTGTTCGGTGTGCTGCTCGTCGCCATGGCCTCGGGGCTGCCCTTGCCGCTCGCCCTGTCTGGCGAGAAGCGGTTCGCGATCCGGCCGTCCCTGCTCGGTGCCTGGGCACCGCCCGTCATGGGCATGGCCTTCGCCTTCGCCTGGACTCCGTGCATCGGACCGGTGCTGGCCAGCGTCTTGGCCCTGGCGGCCGGGACGGGTGGCTCGGCCACCGGGGGCATCGCCCTCCTGCTCGCCTACTCGCTCGGACTCGGGGTTCCCTTCCTCCTGTCCGGCCTGGCCTTGGGCCGGATGACGGACATGCTGGCCCGAGTGCGGGGCCGCCTACGTTGGGTGGACCTGGTCGGGGGGACGATCCTGGTGGTGTTCGGTCTCCTTCTGCTCAGCGGCCACGTGGACGTCATCTCCGCCCACATCTCCAATTGGCTCCATGACCTGCATCTGGACCGCCTCTCCGTGAGCTGAGCGGCGCTTCCGGCCCTTGAGGCCGGACGAGAGACGCTCGGTGCCCCGTCGACCCCTGCGAGAGCCCCGGTCCCCGCCTGGCTCCCGGGAGCCCGCCCCCGTACCATGGAGGTCGGCCATGGCCCCCCAAGCCCCTCCCCACCCCGCGATTCTCCTCCACGACGCCGTCGCGCTGTCGGGTCGGTTCCCCCTGCTCGCCGGCGTGGACCTCGAGGTCGCGGTGGGGGAGACGGTGCTGATCGACGGGCCCAACGGAGCCGGGAAGACGAGCCTCCTCCGGGTCTGTGCCGGCCTCGTGCCGTTGGCCTCGGGCGAGGTAGGCGTGCTCGGTCTGGACCCTGTCCGCCACCGGAGCCAGGTGCGCCGGCGGGTCGGGCTCCTCTCCCACGCCGCCCACCTCTACGACGACCTCACCGTCCGGGAGAACGTTCGGTTCGCGGTGCGGGCGTCGGGAGCCGACACCGACCGGATCGAGGGGGCGTGCGACCGGTGGGGACTGACCGGCCGGCTGCTCAGGACCAGCGCCTCCAAACTCTCGGCGGGCCAGCGCCGGCGGGTCGCCCTGGCCGTCCTGACCGCCCGGTGGCCTGAGTTGTGGCTGCTCGACGAGCCCCACGCCGGCTTGGACGCCGCCGCCCGGGACAGTCTCGATCGGCTCATCGCCGAAGCCGGCGCTGACGGGGTGACGGTGGTCATTGCCTCCCATGAGTTGGGATTCGTCGAGTCGCTGGCCGACCGGGCCGTCACCATCACCGGTGGGCGGGTGACGGCTCGACGGTCGCTTGGCGTCCCGTCGGTTCCACCGGTCGTTCCCAGTGGGGCACCGAGTCCGGGTGCCGAGTCGGCCGGCTCCGACAAGCCTGTCGACGGACTGCCGCCGGTGGGCCGGTGCGTCGGGACCGACGCCAGCGGGGAGGTGGCTCATGTGGCGTGACTCCCTGCTGGTGGCGGGCAAGGATCTCCGCATCGAGGCCCGGTCACGGGTGGGACTGTCCCAGGTGGCACCGTTCGGCATCGTGGCCCTGGTCCTGTTCGCCTTCGCCCTCGGCCCGGATCGGACCCTGATGGCCAAGGGCGCGCCGGGTCTGTTCTGGGTGGCCGTGCTGTTCTGCACGGTGCTGGCCGTGCAACGCAGCGTATCGGTGGAGTCGGTGGACGGAGCTCGCGACGGCCTCCGCCTCTCCGGGCTCGACCCGGCCGGACTGTTCCTGGGGAAGTCAGCGGCCGTGGCCGCCCAGCTGGTGGTGCTGGAGGTGGTCCTCGGCGTCGGGGTGGTGCTCCTGTACGGGGCCAAGATCGAGGTGCCCTGGCTCATCGTGGCCTCCTGTGTGCTCGGCACCATCGGCCTGGCCGCCACCGGGACGCTCTATGGGGCGCTCTCGGCCGGGCTGCGGGTCCGCGAGACGCTCCTGCCCTTTCTCTTCCTGCCCATCGCCGCCCCGGTGCTGCTGGCCGGGACACGGATATGGCAGGCCGCCCTGGACGGAGGGACGGTCTCCTACGGCTACCCGTGGCTCCGCCTGCTAGCCGTCTTCGACGCTGTCTACGTGGCCCTGGGCATCGTGGTGTTCGGCCCCATCCAGGAGTCGGCGTGAGTCCGAACCAGAGTGTGTCCGCGCCGCCGGTCCAATCGTCCCGCGCCCGTTGGGCGACCCGCGTCCTCGGCATCGCCGCGGCTGTGGCCACCGTCTTCACCGTGTGGCTGGGCATGTGGATCACCCCACCTGACCAGACCCAGGGCGACCTGGTGCGGCTGGTCTATCTCCATCCCGGCGTGGCATGGGTAGCCCTCTACCTGGCCTTCGCGCTGGCCGCGGTGGCCAGCCTCCTCTACCTGTGGCCCCGAACGCGGTCACTGTTCTGGGACCGACTGGCCGCAGCCAGCGTCGAGGTCGGCGTGGTGTTCAATGTGTGCACCCTCATCTCCGGGTCGATCTGGGGCAAGCCCACCTGGGGGGTCTGGTGGGCGTGGGATGCCCGGTTGACCAGCACGGCCGTGCTGTTGGTGCTGTTCCTCGGCTATCTGGCCCTGCGCCGGGTGCCGGCCGAGCCGGACGTTCGGGCCAGGCGCAGCGCCTTCCTGGCGCTGTTCGCCGCCGTGGACATTCCGATCGTCCACTTCTCTGTCCTCTGGTGGAAGACGCTCCACCAAGGAGCGACCGTGCTCAACCCCAACCTCTCGCCCACCATCCATGGATCCATGGCCTGGACGCTGCTGCTCGGCTTCGTGGCCCTGACCCTGGTCTTCGTGTGGATGCTCCTGGTCCGGTACCGAATCGGCGTCCTGGAGGACTGGCTGGGCACCGGTGAGCTCGACGTGGCCCTGCGCGAGCGACAGGCCGAAGGGGCCAGCGTGGACGAGGACGAGGCGGCCTGATGGGCTACGTGCAGGCCGGTTACTCCATCGTGCTCTCCATCCTCTTCCTCTACGGGGCCCAGCTGCTGTGGCGCCGCCGCCGGCTGTCCCGGGCGGTCGAACGAGTGCTCGCCTCCGACACGGTGCCTTCGGCGGGAAGCAGCGGCACTGCCGGGGACCGCCGGTGACCACCGCCCCGCCGTCGTCACCCGAGACATCCGGGGGATCCGGACCGGGAACGGCGACGTCGTCGACTCCGCCGCCGTCGGGACCGCCATCGCCGCGGACGAAGGCGGCCACCGTGGGGCCCACGCACCGGGTGCGGTACGCCGTGGTCGGCCTGGTACTGGTGGGCGCCCTCGGCTTCCTGGTGGCCAAGGGCCTCGGCACGGCGCTCAACTACTACCTGCCGGCCGATCAGGCCGTGGCCCAGCGGGCCACGCTCGGGACCAAGACCTTCAATCTGGAAGGGGTGGTCGAACCGGGCTCCATCCGTCCCACCGCCAGCGGTGTGGACTTCGTGGTGACGTCGGGCGCCACCCGGGTGGCGGTGCAGAACACCGGCAGCCCGCCCGACCTGTTCCAGCCCAACATCCCCGTCATCGCGGTGGGCCACTTCGCTGGTTCGGACTTTGTGTCCAATCAGATCCTCGTCAAGCACTCGTCCAACTACATCGCCCAGCACCCGGCCCGGGTGACCGCGCCGAACGGCACCAAGCGATGACGACCGGTCGGACCGGCCCGCTCGTCGGCCGCAATTCGTGAACGGGGCGCTCGGCCACACCGGCGTCCTGCTCGGATTCGCCGCGGCCGTCATCGGCGTGGTGGTGCTGGCCATCGGACTCGCCAGGGGTCGCGTGCCCACCATGCGGAGCGGGCAGCTCTACGCCCCTCTGGTCTTCGTGGGTGGGCTCCTGGCGCTGGTTGCCATGGAGCACGCCCTCCTCACCCACGACTTCTCCCTCACCTACGTGGCCGCCAACAACAGCCGGTCCACGCCGTGGCTCTACTCCATCACCGGACTGTGGTCGGCCCTGGCCGGATCCATTCTGTTGTGGGGCGTGGTGCTCGGTGGCTACGCCACCGCCATGGTGTGGCGGTTCCGCAAGCGATCGGGCGACCAGCTGGTGGCGTGGGCCACACTGGTGGTCTACACCGTGGCCGCCTTCTTCTTCGGACTGATGCTGGGGCCGGCCGATCCGTTCAAGCACGTGGCCGGGGCGATCCCCACCAACGGGCCAGGACCGAACTCGCTGCTCCAGAACAACCCGCTGGTCCTGATCCACCCACCCATGCTGTACCTGGGCCTGGTCGGCTTCACCCTGCCGTTCGCCTTTGCCATCGCCTCCCTGATCACCGGGCGGCTGGACGAGGACTGGCAGGGGGAGACCCGACGGTGGACCCTGTTCGCCTGGGCCTTCCTGTCCATGGGCATCCTGCTCGGTGCCTGGTGGTCGTACCAGGTTCTCGGCTGGGGCGGGTTCTGGGGCTGGGACCCTGTGGAGAATGCCGCCCTGCTGCCGTGGCTGGTGGGCACGGCCTATCTCCACTCGGTCATGGTGCAACAGCGTCGCGGCCTCCTGCGTATCTGGAATCTCTCGCTGGTGGTGGCCGCCTTCAGCCTGACCATCCTCGGCACCTTCCTGACCCGGTCCGGGGTCATCCAGTCGGTGCACTCGTTCTCCCAGTCGACCATCGGACCCCTGCTGCTCGGGTTCTTCGGAGTGGTGCTGTTCACCGGGGTGGGTCTCATCGCCTGGCGGGGTGACCGGTTGCACTCGGTTGGGGGCATCGACTCGCCCATCAGCCGGGAAGGGGCCTTTTTGGCCAACAACCTCCTGTTCGTGGGGTTCGCCTTCGTGGTGCTGCTGGGCACGGTCTTCCCGCTGCTCTACGAGGCACTCCACAGCGGCTCCTCGGTGGGCGTCGGGGCTCCGTACTTCAACCGCTTCTTCGTGCCGGTGGGCCTCGCCCTTCTCTTCTTGATGGCCGTGGCCCCGGCCCTGCCGTGGCGCAAGACCACCCTGGAGGTGATGCGCGGCCGCCTGGCCGTCCCCGCCGCCGTGGGCGTGATGGTGCTCGTGGTCTGCGTCCTGGCTGGGGTGCGCGGCGTCGAGCCGTTGCTGGCCTTCGGGCTGGGTGCCTTCGCGGCGGCCTCGGCCGGCCGGTCCCTGGCGCTCTCGGTGCGGGGTGCCTACCGCGGGTCGCGCTCGTCGGGGGCCTCGTCGGGCCGGGCCGCCCTGGCCGGATGGCGCGGCTTCGTGGGTCGGGCCAACGGAGGGATGGTGGTGCACATCGGTGTCGTGGTAGTCGCCATCGGACTCGCCGCAGCCACGTCCTACCTCCACCGCAGCCAGGTCCACCTGTCGGTGGGCAAGAGCGCCACGTTCGCCGGCCACACCGTCGAGTTCGTGGGGACCCGGGTGGTGACCGCTCCATCGCACTCCTCGTTTGAGGCCATCCTCCGGGTCGACGGCCAGGGCCTGTTCTACCCGGCGCTCAGTCAGTTCGGCACCGGCAGTGCCACCGTCGGGACGCCGGCCATCGATTCGAGCTGGAAGGACGATCTCTACCTGACCATCGCCGCCATCCCCAACAACGCCAGCACGTCGGGCCGGTCCACCGTCTGGGCCTTCGGAGTGGTCGAGCAGCCGCTGGTGATGTGGCTGTGGGTCGGCGCCGGCCTCATCGGCGTGGGCTCGGTCCTGTCGGCCATTCCCGGGAAGCGACGGCGACCGACGGACCCGGTGTCCGCGCCGGTCGTCGAGGCGGCTGCTCCCGTGGCCTCCGGTGAGCTCCCCGCCGTGGCCGGGCCGGAGGATCGCCCCGTCGGGGCCGGCGATCCGTTGCCCGTCGGGGCCGGCGATCCGTCGTGAGTGTCGAAGTGGACAGTCCTGCGGACCCGGTCGGTTCGACCGGACCCTCCCCTCCCGGGAGCGGCGCCGGGGTCGTCGGCTGGTCGGGGGAGTCCCCTCGGGGCGGGGCACCCGGGGCTCGGGCACGGAGCGGGCACACGGCCCGGTGGGTGGCGGTGGGGGTGCTGGTCATCGCGGCCGGCCTCATCGCCGTCCTGGCCACCCGACCCTCGGCCACGACCGTGGAGGCCAGGAGCCCGCTCCTCGGTCATCGCGCACCGGCGGTCGCCGGGTTGACGGTCGACGGCACGCACTTCGGACTTCCCCGGGCCCCCGGGCACTATGTGGTGCTCAACTTCTTCGCCAGCTGGTGCACCCCCTGTCAGGAGGAGACCCCCGATCTGGTGGCCTTCCAGTTCCAGCACCGACAGTCGGGTGACGCATCGGTGGTCAGTGTGGTGTTCAACGACACCACCGCGGCCGCACGGCAGTACCAGGCCAAGGTGGGGGTGACCTGGCCCACCCTGGCCGATCGGGACGGGGCACTGGCCCTGGCGTACGGGGTGCGGGAGAACCCGACCTCCTACGTGATCGCGCCGAACGGGCGGGTGGTGGCCTCGGTACTCGGAGGGGTGACGGCGGCCGGCCTGTCTCGCATCATCACCAGGGCCGAGGCCAGCGGGTACGGCCGATGAGCCGGCGGCGCTTCCCCCTCTGGCTACTCCTCGCCGCGGTGGTCGCCGTGGCCTTGCTGGTCGGCAGCGGTGTGTTCCATTCGACCCCCCCGACGCCGGCGCAGCGGGCGGCCTCCCTCGAGTCGGTGGTGCGCTGCCCGACCTGTGAAGACCTCTCGGTAGCCCAGTCCAGTGCGCCGACAGCCGTGGCCGTCCGTGCCGCTGTCGACCAGCTCATCGCCGAGGGCCGCAGCGATCAGCAGATCGAGGCGTACCTCGTCGCCCGTTACGGGTCCTCCATCGTGCTCGACCCGCCGGCCAGCGGCTGGTCCCTGCTGGTCTGGCTCCTGCCGTTGCTCGGTGGCCTGGCGGCCACCACCGGACTGGTGGTGGTGCTGTTACGGCGCCGGCGGCAGCCGGGCGGGGATCCGGAAGGGGGCGACCCCGGTCCCGCCCTCACCCCGGAGATGACAGAGGATCGCCGCAACTTCCTCCTCCGTTCGCTGGCCGACGCCGACGCCGAGTACCTGGCTGGCGATCTCTCGGACCAGGACTACCTGGCCCTGCGCCAGCGAGACATGGTGCGCTTGTCGGCCCTCGAGGCCCAGGCCGGGCATCAGCACGTGACAGCAGGTGTGGCGGCAGCCCCCGGACGTTCCTCGGTGGCCCTCGACGACCGGGTGGCCGAGGCCGAACTGCCGGGTCCCCGCGCTGCGGACGCCGAAGTGGTGGCTGAGCCCGACACCGGCTTGCAGGAGCGTCCCGGTCCCCGCCGCCGCGGCCGGAGGAGTTGGTGGTTCCTCGGCGGGGCGGTGGTCGCCTTCGGCGCCGCCCTGATCATGGCGGTGACGCTCTTCGCCTCCAATCGGCAACCCGGGCAGGCGATCACCGGCACTTTCGCCCAGTCCCAGGCCCAACAGCTCGAGGCGACCCTCGCCCAGGCGGCGACCGACGAGAACCAGGGTCAGGCGGGCCAGGCCGCGCAGCTCTACCAGTCGGTGCTCGACAAGCACCCGGCCAACGAGGTGGCCCTGGCCCAGCTGGGATGGCTCGAGTACCAGACCGGCGTGCAGGGGAGCAGCACTTCGCTGATCACCGACGCCCGGACCAAGCTCAACCGCGCCGTCCGCCTCGACCCGGCCGACTATGCCGCCCGCCTCTATCTCGGGACCCTGCTGCTGCAGCGCGACGGCAACGCCCCGGCGGCAGTGGCCCAGTACCAGCGGTTCTTGGCCAATGGCCCACCGGCCGCCCTGGTGGCTCAGGCGGCTCCGGAGATCCGTGACGCCTTCACCAAGGCGGGGCTGCCGGTCCCCACCGCGGTGGGTGGCTAGGCAGAGCCATCTCCGGGTCCCCCACTGAAGCCACTGGTGGGGACGGCACCACCATTGGCCTGGACGTCAACGGTCGGCCTCGCCCGGCCGCCTTGGCCGAAGCCGCCTACCCCTCCGACCCCGCGCCCGGGTGTGCCGCAAGGGCGGCACCGAGCTGATCGGCCAGGGCCACGGCCACCACGCACCGCTCGTGGGAGATCGGCTGGGCCGGTGTCGGGGTCAGGACGAAGACGCCGAGAACCTCGCCTCCGCCCCGCACCGGAAGCTCCACCTGATTGGTGGGAGACCGGCCGACGATGTCGGCCAGGTCAGGGGGTTGAGCGCGTACGGTGCCGTCGGTCTCGATCCATGCCCCTTTGCCCGACGGGCTGCCGGCGGACGAAGCGGCAGTCCTGCAGTTTCAGCAGATCGGTCAACTGCGCGGCCACGCTGATCATCACGTACTCGGGGTCCTCGCCCTCCAGCGATCTGCTCGGCCACTCCGTGGATGCGGTCGAGGCCGTGACGACCCTCCGCCGCCTCCTGCCGGTGCTGGTGACCGCGGGCGGCGAGCTCGCCGACGAGCAACCCAACCAGGACGAAGAGCAGTTCGGTGGTCAGGTCGGCCTGGTGGTGAATTCGGAACGATTGGAAGGGGACGGTCAGGAAGAAGTCGAACGCGGCCGCCGACACCAGCGCGGCACAGCGCAGCCGCCCCCCGGTTACCGGCCGAAGCCACGGCGACGGTGATCACGATGAGGATGAGGGCGTCGTCGGCGCTGCTGAGGTGCCCCCGCCCCGGGATCAGCACCAGGGTGGTGACGATGGGGGCTACCACGGCGGCCGACCAGATCAGCCAGGGTCGGGCTCGCCGTCCCGGCCGGCCCAGATCCGGGACCATGTCGCACGGACAGCAGCCGGCAGGGACCTCGACCGGAACCGGGTGCCCCACGGGCTGGCTCACGGGGCATCGGACGGCTCGGTGACCGACAGGAGTTCGTAGGTGGGGTTGATGATGGCCAGCTTGTTGTGGTGCTTTCCGACCATGCCCTCGGCGACCAGCAACGTGCCGCTCCGGATGCCGCTGATCGACCGGCGCCCGAGAAACACGAGGGTGACTGCGTGCCCGCTGGCGTCGACCAGCACGCACTCGAGGCTCTGGGCGTGGGCCCAGGGCTGGACCCGTAGTGTCTTGACCCGGCCGGCGATGCGGGTCCGGGTCCGCCAGGTGAGCTCGGAGATCGGCGTGGTGCCGGCGATCACCGGAGCGGTGGCTCGGCTCCAACTTGCCGTGGCCACCGGCCGTGGCCGACCCCTTGGTCCTGCGACTCGGCTCGGCGATCAGCTCGGCGGACATCTGCTGCTCGATCCCCGGTGCCACCAGGAAGGGGACGATGGTGGCGTTGACGTGGGAGAGCTGGCTGACCACCTCCACGATCTGGTCTGCGGTCTGGTCGTGCAGGATCCGTCGCCACGCCTTCCCGTAGGAGCGGCGGGGCAGGAGGATGCTGACCTCGGTCTCCCCGTCGGCCAGCTCGGCGGCCAGCTCCAGTGAGGCCCGGGTGAGGCGACGGTCGGGGCAGTCGATGACGTCGAGCGGGAGCCGGGACAGGCCCAGGCGCTGCCACCGATCGATGAGCGCCTCGGCCCGCGGGTGATCGATGTTGAAGTGGACGGCCCGCAGGTCGTCGGGAGTGAGGCTACGGGCGTACTGGATGGCCCGGGCCGTGGCCAGATCGATCCGGTCGATGAGGATGACCACCACGTTCCGCCGGAGGATGCGGGCCTCGCAGGCCTGGATGGCCGCGCCCTCCTCCAGGACGACGTCCTCGGACCGGTACTCGCGATTGGTGCGGACCAGCCCGTAGACGATCAGAGGCATCACCACGACGACCACCCAACCGCCCTGCGTGAATTCGGCGATGGCGAACACCACCACGATCACCGCACAGACCACGGCGGCGGCGGTGTTCACAGCCACGCCCTTGCGCCAGTGGTCGTCCCGGCGGGTGAGGTGGTGCTTGGCCATGCCGGCGCCGGCCATGGTGAAGCCGGTGAAGACGCCGATGGCGTACATCGGGATCAGCGCCGACACCTTGGCCCCGGTCGACCAGCAGCAGGACGATCGAGGCCGTGGCCAGGACGATGATCCCGTTGGAGAACACCAGGCGGTGTCCCCGCACGGTGAGCATGCGGGGAAGGAAGGAGTCCTCGGCCACGAAGCTGACCAGGAAGGGGAAGCCGGTGAAGCTGGTGTTGGCGGCCAAGATGAGGATGAGGGCGGTCGCCGCCTGGAGCAGGTAGAAGAGGACCTGGCCGAAGGGGCTGGTCCCGTAGACCAGCTTGCCGATCTCGGAGACCACGGTGGGGGTGCCCGAGACGAAGGGGATGGTGTGGGTCAGGGCGGCCAGGATGGACACCCCGAGGAACATCACCCCGAGGATGGTGCTCATCAGCACCAAGGTGGTGCGGGCGTTGCGGGCCTGGGGGGCCCGGAAGATGCTCACCCCGTTGGAGATGGCCTCGGTCCCGGTCATGGCCGAGCTGCCCTGGGCGAAGGCCCGGAGCAGGTAGAAGGCGGAGATCCCGAGGATCAGCCCACCGCTGCCGTGGCCCAGAGGCATGGTCCCGCCACCCTGGGGGGCGTGGGGCAGCCCGGTGGTGACCTCCTTGACCAGGCCGGCCACGATGAGGAGGGCCATGTTGCCGATGAAGAAGTAGGTGGGGACGGCGAAGACCCGCCCGGCCTCCCGGATGCCCCGCAGGTTGCCGTAGGCCAGCAGGAGGACGAAGCCGATGGACATGGGCACGGCGTCACGCGCCAGGGCGGGGACGGCCGAGATGATGGCGTCGGCCCCGGCGGCGACCGACACGGCCACCGTGATGGTGTAGCTGATCAGCAGGGCGGCGCCGGCGATCTGGGCGATGTTGGGTCCGAAGTTGTCCCGGCTGACCACATACGATCCACCGGCTTTGGGGTAGGAGCGGACCACGTCGCGGTAGCAGATGGTCACGACGGCCAGGACGGCCAGGATGACCGCGGTCAGCGGTGTGACCAACGAGAAGGCGGCCAGGCCCCCGATCGGGACGAGGACCCGGATCATCTGCTCGCTGGCATACGCCGACGACGACATCACGTCGGAGGAGAGCACCGCCAGGGCGGTGGGCTTCCCCAGCCGTTGGCCGGCCAATTCGTCGCTGACCAGAGGAGGTCCGAGGAGCCGACGCTTGACGCGATAACGGAAACTCTCGGGCAGGCTGGCCACCAGTGAGGTGTCGGTCCGGGCCGGCCTCCTGGTCAGGTCATGCTCGGCTCGCTTCGGGGCCTCGGTGCTGGCGGTCTCGGCGTCCGGCATCCCCAAGGTCTATCCCGTTGCGGGCGGGTCGGCCACAAGAGGTTCCGGCGTTCCCGGGCCGGCGCCGGCAGGGCTGCAGGGCTTGGGTCCGAGGCTCAGGGGGTGAGGACGGCCTTGCCGACGATGCCCCGGTCGATCAGGCCGCTCATCACCACCGCGGCCTGATCGAGGGAAAAGGCTTCCGGCTCCACCGGATGGAGGCGGCCGGAACCCACCAGCTCCATGAGCTGGGCGATCAGGTCGCGGTTCCCCAGCGGGTCCTTGAACGTCCAGCCACCCCAGTCCACCCCGACCAGGGTGCGGTTGTTGAGGAGCACCTGGTTGAGCGGGACCGAGGCGATGGGTCCGGAGGCGAAGCCGATCACGCAGAACCGCCCGAGATGCCGGGTGGCCCGCAGGGCCGGTTCGCTGTGCCGGCCACCCACGGGGTCGACCACGATGTCCACGCCGCCGCCCGAGAGCTCACGGGCCCGGGCCTTCAGATCCTCCGTTCTCGTAGGCGATGGTGGCCTCCGCTCCCATCGCTGTCGCCGCCGCCAGTCGGTCCGGGGTCGAGGCCGCGGCGATGACCCGTGCTCCGAGGGCGGTGGCGATGTCGACCGCAGCCAGGCCCACCCCGCCTCCGGCTCCGAGGACGAGCACCCACTCCCCGGGGGCGACCGATGTCCGCCGGGTGAGCGTGAACAGCATGGTGCAGTAGCTCTGGATGAGCGCCGCTGCCGGCCCGAATCCGAGGTGGTCCGGCATGGGTACCAGGGAGAGGGCCGGCACCGCCGCCTGCTCGGCGAAGCCACCGAAGCCCACGAAGGCGATGACCCGGTCACCCACCGAGACCCCGGACACCCCTGGCCCGAGGGCGGTCACCACGCCGGCGATCTCACTGCCCGGCACGAAGGGCGTGGCTGGCTTGAGCTGGTAGCGACCCTGACAGATGAGCCCATCGACGAAGTTGACGCCGGCAGCCCGGATGTCCACCACCACCTGTCCTTCGCCCGCCTCGGGCGGGGGAAGGTCCTCGACGACCAGCGACTCCAGGGGACCCAGTTCGTGACAGACCACGGCGCGCATGGCCAGAAGCTACCGGTTGTGGGGAGATGTGGCTCCTGACCCCGGTCAGCCCCGCAGCGACCGCAGCGATGTCACCACCCGTCCAAAGGAGGCTTCGAAGGCATCGACGTCCGAGTCCGTCGTCGACCAGCCGACCGAGAGGCGAAGGGAGCGCTCGGCGTCCACGCCCATGGCCTCGAGCACCGGTGACGGCTCGAGGGTCTCGGACGAACAGGACGATCCCGAGTGCGCAGCCACTCCGGCCTGGTCGAGGCCGAGGAGGATCGGTTCGGCCTCCACCCCGTCGATGCCGAGGCAGACCAGGTGGGGGAGCCGGTCGCCTGGATCGCCGAACTGTTCGACGCCGGCCACCGCGAGTGCCGTCTCCACCATGCGATCGGTCCGACGGCGGGCGGTTCGGCGCTTCGTCCTCCAGGGCCCCCGAGACGGTGAGTGCGGCCGCCGCCGCCCCGAAGCCGATGGCTCCGGCCACATGCTCCAGGCCACGCCCGACGGGCCCGCTCCTGCTCGCCTCCGACGATGAACGGCTCGATCCGCAGGCCCCGTCGAACGACCAGGGCCCCGATGCCCGTCGGCCCGCCGAGCTTGTGGGCCGAGACCGACACCAGGTCGGCACCGAGTGCCCCGAGGTCACAGGCCAGGTGGCCGGCGGCGGCCACCGCATCCACGTGGGTGAGTACACCTCGCCGACGGCAGAGCTCCACGACGTCGACGACCGGCTGGACCGTGCCCACCTCGTGGTTGGCCCACTGGCAGTGGACCAGGGCCGCTTCGGCCCCGTGTACGGCGCGGCAGCGGTCGAGTGCCTCCTCCACCGCTCCCGACCCCGATGCGGCCGAGCCGGTCGACGGCGACGGTCTCGACCGGGCGCCGTCCGGGCCGAGGCGTCCCGCACGGCCGAGTGCTCGACGGCGGCACAGGCCACCGGCCCGGTCCGGGACCGGAGCGCTCCCCACACCGCGGCATTGATCGCCTCCGTGCCTCCCGAGGTGAAGACGACCTGGCGGGGTCCGGACCCCGAACAGGTCGGCCACCTGTTGCGCGGGCCTCCTCCAGGATGGCCCGGACCATGCGGCCCTCGGTGTGGACCCGGCCCGGGTCGGCCGTCACGCCCTCGTCGGCCCAGGCAGCCATGGCGGCGCGCGCCTCGGGACGGAGCGGGGAGGTGGAGGCGTGGTCGAGGTAGTGACGGGCCACCGGCCGACTCGCCGGTCAGACCACGGCAGCGCAGGCGTCGTCGCCGCGGGCCCGCGACGACGACAGCACTACCGGCACGGTCGCTCCGGCCTCCTCGCCGCACAGTCCGGCCAGGAGCCCCTTGACCATGCCGCGGTCGACGGCGCACAGCACCGGGTACTGCGAGGCGGCGTTGCCGAAGGGACAGTTGTCCGCGACCACGGCGGTGCTCGATCCCTGGTCCTCGGCGTGGGCGGCGAACCCGTGGGCGGTCAGCGTGTCGGCGATGGCGTGCATGGCGGTCCGCAGTGAGCGCTGGCTGTCGCCGGGCGACATCTGCCCGGCCAGGGTGCGCCCGTACTCCTCGCCGACCCGCTCGGCCATGCCTTCGGCCGCCGTCGGGCCGAGCAGCTGGAGAGCCTCCTGCAGCAGGAGGACCAGGAGGTCGTCCCGTCGGGTCAGCAGGTCGAGGGTGGGGTCGTTGCCGATGGCCCGGAACCGCTTGGAGGGCCGGCCCGGCCCGTTCCCCGCGGCCCGTTCCATGGTGACCTCGACGTAGCCGCCGGTGGCCAGCCGGTCGAGGTGGTGTCGGGCCACGTTGGGGTGGAGGGAGAACCGGGCCGCCACCTCGGAGGCGGTCGCTCCCGGGTTCGACCGGACGAACAGGTAGATCTCCCGCCGGGTCGGATCCCCGAAGGCGGCGGTCACCGCGGTCACGGCGGCCGAGAAGTGGCTGTCGGACTCGGCCGAGCCGCCCTCGTCGGGACGGACTCGCGCCGGGTCCTGGTGCGCGATCCAGGTGCCTCGACGACGAGGGAGGGGCTGTCCGAGTCGGGGTGCACGTCACCTAGTCTACCGGTGACGCCGAATTCCCCCGAGGAGCAGCTGTATGTCCATCGACGAGTCCCAGGTCACAGCGGCTGTGGCCGCCGTGACCGACCCCGAGTTGCGCCGTCCGCTCGGGGAGCTGGGCATGGTCGGCTCGGTCCAGACCAGGCGCAAGCGGGTCGCCGTCGAGGTGGCGCTCCCGGTGGCCCACTATCCCCAGGTCGAGGAGTTGGAGGAGCGGGTGCGCCGGGCGGTCGGGGCCGTGTCCGGGGGTCGACGAGGTGACCGTGGGGACGGTGGTGATGGACGAGGAGCCCCGGGCCCGGCTCCGCATGCTGCTCCGGGGTGAGCCCGTGGACGGGCGGCACCCAGCACGCGCCCGACGACGGCCACGGCCACGGCCACGGCCACGGTGGGCGGGGGCCAGCTCGGGCACGAGGAGGGCCGGCCCAACCGGTTCATGCTGCCGCGCTCGAAGACCAGGATCCTCGGGATCTCGTCGGGCAAGGGCGGCGTGGGGAAGTCGTCGGTGACCGTGAACCTGGCCGTGGCCCTGGCCCGCCGCGGGTTCGACGTGGGCATCCTCGACGCCGACGTCTACGGGTTCTCCGTGCCCAAGATGCTCGGGGTCACCACCGACCCGCTGATCATCGGCGACCTGGTGGTGCCCCCGACCGCCAACGGGGTCCGGTGCCTGTCCATGGGGTACTTCGTCCCCGACGACACCCCGGTGATCTGGCGCGGGCCCATGCTCCACAAGGCCCTCGAGCAGTTCCTGGTCGACGCCTACTGGGGCGAGCCCGACTACCTGCTGATCGACATGCCCCCGGGCACCGGCGACGTGACGCTCTCCCTCGGCCAGTACCTCACCAAGACCGAGGTCTACGTGGTCACCACCCCGCAGCAGGCCGCCGAGCGGGTGGCCCAGCGCTCGGCCTACGCGGCGCGCAAGCTGAAGCTGGCGGTGCGGGGTGTCATCGAGAACATGAGCTGGTTCACCGGCGACGACGGGAAGCGGTACGAGCTGTTCGGGGCCGGGCGGCGGGGCCCAGCTGGCCGGTGAGCTCGGCGTGCCGCTGCTGGCCCAGGTCCCGCTGGTGCCCGCCCTCCGCCAGGGCGGCGACGACGGGCGTCCCCACGGTGGCCGCCGAACCGGACAGCGAGGTGGCCGAGGTCTTCGACCGGCTGGCCACCTCGATCGTCGACCTCGGGCCGGCCCGCGTCTACCGCAAGGAGCTCAGCCTCAGCTAACGCCGGGTCCGGCGGGGCGCCTCGCGGGCCGGTAGCCGCGTCGAGCCCCGGCCCGGGCTCGGCCGGCCGCGACGGTCAGCCCCAGCCGGCCCGGGTGGGGGGCATGCCGCTGCGGCCGCCGGAGTCGGGCACGACGCCCGAGCACCTGGTGGATGGCCAGGCCCCCGTCGTCGAACCCGTTGGCCGACGCCGCCATGTACAGCCGCCAGATGTTGGCCCGGGGCAGCCCGACCAGGGCCACCGCCTCGTCCCAGTGGTCCTCGAGATTGGACACCCAGTGGTGCAGGGTCCGTGCGTAGTGCTCGCGCAGCGACTCGACGTCGCGCACCTCGAACCCGGTGCGCTGCATGGCCCGGACCACCTCGGCCACGTCGAGCAGCTCGCCGTCGGGGAAGACGTAACGGCCGACGAAGGACCGCCGCCCGAGCACCGAACCGCCCGGGCTTGGAGATGGCGTGGTTGAGCAGCCGTCCGGTCGGGGTGAGCAGCCCGTGCAGGGTCTCGAAGTACTGGGCCATCCGCTGGCTGCCCACGTGCTCGAACATCCCGATGGACGAGATGGCGTCGAACTGCTCGCCCCGCAGGTCGCGGTAGTCCTGCATGCGGATCTCCACCTGCCCGTCCAGCCCGGCCTCGGCCACCCGCCGGGTGGCCTCGTCCGACCTGCTCCCGGCTGAGCGCCACCCCGACCACCCGGGCGCCGTGGTGGCGGGCGGCATGGATGGCCATCGAGCCCCATCCGCACCCCACGTCGAGCAGGCGGGGCCCGGGGGCGGTGTCGACGCCCGAGTTTGCGGCAGATCAGCTCGTACTTGGCCGCCTGGGCGTCCTCCAGCGTGGTCTCGGGCGTGGTGAACCGGGCGCACGAGTAGGTCATGCTCGGGCCGAGCACCAGCCGGTAGAAGTCGTTGCCCACGTCGTAGTGGTGGCTGATGACCTCGGCGTCCCGGGTCGGGCGAGTGGAGCCGGCCGGCCGGCTTGCACTCCTCGGGCGGCGCCGGCAGCGGCGGCCCGAGGACGCCCAGACGTCGGGCCGCCTCCACCATGGTGGGCAGGGTGCGCAGGCCGATCTGGCGGAGGTCACGGGGCGAGGCGTCGTGGAGCAGCGCGCGAGCAACCCGTAGAGGTCGCCTTCGACGGTCAGGTCGCCGGCGACGAACGCACGGGCCACGCCCAGCTCGCCGGGCGCCCACAGGATGCGCCGCACCGCGTCGGCCGAGCGGATCCGCAGGGTGCCGATGCCGTCGGCCGGCCCGACGGCGCTCCCGTCCCAGAACTCGAAGCCGAACCGGGAGATCGGTGCCCACCACGGCCCGGAGGAAGGGGGCGAGCACGGTCGGCGGCGCTGCCCGGCGGGAGGCATCGGCTCGGTGTCGACCGGGGTCCGGAGTGGCTCGGACGTCCTGCGGGTTCGGACGGAGCGCTCTCAGCTCGGTGACCATGATCGACCTCCTCGACCGGGTGGGTGAACCGGCCGAGTCGATCCTACGGGGGAGCCGCCCGATCGCCCGTCTCCTCGCCCATCCCGGCCATCCCGCCCCGCCCCGGCTCCGCAGGTCCAGGGGCCACGGGTGGTCCGAGCGCGGCGGACGGCGGTCGGCTCGACGGGCGGAGGTGAGGCGGGCGATCTGGGGCCCGCGAGGGTTGATCAGCAGGCCGGGCGTCGACCTGTCCCTACAGCCCGGTCGCGCCGAGATCCGCCCGGCCCGGACCCCCTGACCAGCGCCTCGTAGTCCCGCTCGTTCTGGTCGGCGTAGGCAGTGGCGAACTCGGCGATGGCCCGGTCGAAGCGGTCGCTCTTCCCCAGGTAGGCGGCGATGGCGATCCAGTCGCCGGAGCGGGCATGGGCCCGGGCCAGGGTGGCGCCGCACATTCGGGCGTACCGGATGGCGCCGGCGACCCGCAGGGTGTCGACGTGGGCCGATCCCTTCCAGTCGTGGAGCTGGCGGATGTAGTAGTCGCGGGTGTGCCCGTCGATGTCCTTGACCCGCTGCCATCCGAGGAAGATGTCGCTGGCCGTCTGCATGAGCCGTTGGCCGACCACGACCCGCTGGCCGTGGTTCTCGTAGGCGCTCCGGCCGGCGAAGCGCTCGAGCACCGACGGCTGGGCCTCCTTGGCCTGCAGGATCAGCGGGTCCCGCTCGTCCACGCCCATCATGAGGAAGACCCACGCCCGGGTGCCCACGCTGCCCACGCCCGACCACCTTGCGGGCCATGTGGAGGTAGCGGTACTCCTCGAGGGGGTGGTGCTCGTCGGCCAGCGTCTTGCGGTACTTCTTGATGAGCTTGCGCAGCGACCGCTCGGTCTCGTGACGGGTCTGACTCCGAGAGGACCAGGTCCTCCAGCGGCACCAGGAGGGGCGGGTCCTTGACGAAGCGGATCTCGCCGTCGACCTGCTCGGTGAGCTTCCGGAAGGCCCGGTGGCTGTCCCGGGTCCGGGCCTTGGCCACGTCCACCACCGATCCGCGCCGCCTCGCTTGCCCAGGCGCTTGTCGGAGTCCTCGGTGCGGATCCACTCCAGCATCTCGCCGATCTCCATGTGCGAGTACCACACGTCGAGCGTGGTCATCCCGGCGGCCTGCCGCAGCCCGAGGCGGTACTCGCGGGCCGCGGCGGTCACCACCTGCCGTCGGTCGGCGGGGGCGAAGCCCCGGTCGCGTCCGGCGATCTCGAAGCTCGCCGCCAGCCGCTTCACGTCCCACTCCCACGGTCCGGGAAGCGTCTCGTCGAAGTCGTTGATGTCGAACATCAGCTGGCGCTCCGGTGAGCCGAACACGCCGAAGTTGGACAGGTGGGCGTCACCGCAGCACTGCACGGTGATGCCGGAGTCAGGGGTGGCGGCCAGGTCCGACGCCATGATCAGGGCGGCGCCACGGAAGAAGGTGAACGGCGAGACCAGCATGCGCCCGTACCGGATGGGGACGAGCTCGGGGACCCGGCTGGCCGCCTGCTCCTCGAGTAGGGCCACCGGATCGGGTCGGTCGGGCTCGGGCCTCCACTGGCCGTGCGAGGAGCGGGGAGCGCGTCTGCCGGGCCGCCTTGCCCCTGGGCCACCCGCTCGTCCCGGCTGGGCCGGTGGGTCTTCCGCACCGTCCGCGGGAGGCGGTCCATCGCCCAGCCCGTGATCGCCCCGGTCCACGGTGGTCGATCCTACGGCCGGCCCCCCGTCCGGGGCGCACGGACGGCCCGTCGGCCGTCACGGCTCGACGCATTGGTACGGTGCACGTGACTTCACGGTGCTTGCTGTGCACGGACGGATCCGAGCGCTCGACCCAGGCGCTGGCCGCGGGCTGGGCGCTGCTCGGCCCCGACGCCGTGCCCGTGGTGGTGACCGTGGCCGACACCCCCGATCCGACCCTCCTGACCGGGAGCGGCTTCGGCGGCCCGGTGGTCTCCCCGAGGAGTTCGACGAGCAGGCCATCGGGCCGATCGCCGACGCCCGATCGATCGTGGACGGCGACCGTCGAGGCGTTGGGGCTGGCCGGCGCCGAGACCACGGTGCTGAGCGGCGACCCGGCCACGGCCATCGGCCAGCTGGCCGAGGACCTGTCGGCCCGGGCCATCGTGGTGGGCTCCCGGGGCCGGGGCGGCCTAAAGCGGGCGGTGCTCGGATCGGTCTCCGACCACCTTGTGCGCCACGCCCCCTGCACCGTGGTGGTCACCGGGGAGCAGCAGGAGCGAGGGACGAGCTGAGCCCGCGGTCCGGAGCCCGCTCCGGCCCGCACGGACCCGCGCGGCCCGGCGAGGTCAGAGCCGGGCGGTGACCCCGATGCCGGCCGGAAGCTTGCCCGGGTCCCAGCCGAGCAGGGCGACGGCCTGGCTGAAGGCGAACCGGTCGGTCATGCCGGCCACGTAGGCCACCGCCGCCCGCACCGCCTCCGGCTCGCCGCCGTTCAGGTCGGGGGCCTGGTCTCCGCCGTCGGGATCAGATTGGGCCGGTCGCCGAAGTGGTCGACCAGGGCCTGCAGCACCGCCACCACCGCCCGCCCCTGGGCCACCGAGCTGGGTCGGAGGTAGATGTGCTCGTAGTTGCTGGCCCGGAAGGCGGCCAGTGCCTCGGCCTCCTCGTCGGCCATACCGATCCGGCCGGTCCGGAGGATGGTCGGACACCAGGGCGTCGATGAAGGTGCCCAGCTGCTGGCTCCGCTGGTCGCCGCAGCGCTGGCGGACCAGCTCGGGCAGCGCGCTCGGGGTGACGATGCCGCTCTTCACCGCGTCCTCGAAGTCGTGGCAGACGTAGGCGATCCGGTCGGCCCAGCTCACCACCTCGCCCTCCGGGGTGGCCGGCGCCGGCCGGGACCACGAGTGGTTGCGGATGCCGTCGAGGGTCTCGAGCGCACAGGTTGAGGGGGGCGAGGGAGACGTCGGCCCCCCATGGCGCATGGTCGAACCCGCCGTCGAGGTACGGGGAGAGGGCGTCCTCGCTGGCGTGGCCCCCCGGGCCGTGCCCGCAGTCGTGGCCGAGGGCGATGGCCTCGGTCAGGGCCACGTTGAGCCGACAGGCCCGGGCCACGCTGGTGGCCACCTGGGCCACCTCGAGGGCGTGGGTCAGCCGGGTCCGCTGGTGGTCGTCGGGGAACACGAAGACCTGGGTCTTGCCGGCCAGTCGGCGGAAGGCGGTGGCGTGGAGGATGCGGTCCCGATCCCGCTCGAAGCAGGTCCGCCAGCGGTCGGGCTCCTCGGGCCGCACCCGCCGACCCGCGCCGTCGGCCCCGGGTGGCCCCCGGTGCCAGCTGGTCGGCCTCCATGGCCTCGCGGGCCTGGCGGTCGAGTCCGGTCTGACCATCCCCGGACCGCCGCCGGTCGACGCCGCCCGACCGAGGCGTGGCTGTCGGCATGGGCGAAGGTGATTCCCGGTCCCCCGTGGCCGGCCATGGTCGACGCCCAGCGGCGGTTCCGCTCGTTGGGGACGGGACCGGCGTCGGATGCGGTCCCGACATCGGGTCCCGCGGGATGCTGGCTCGGCCATCGATCCAGTGTGCCCCACGGGTGTGACGCCCGTGGGGCGGCCGGGCGGCCGGTCCCGATCGGCACCGCCCCGTTGGGCCGGGGACGCCCCTGACCCCGGACCTTGTATCGTCGGGGGCGGCCGGCAGTCCTGCCGGGGCCCAGCTGAGAGGAGCGTGCCAGGTGGACGTGCGTATCGGAATCGTGCAGTCGATGAAGGAGCTCGACATCGAGTTGCCCGACGATGCGGACCGCGAGAAGGTCCTGGCCGACATCGAAAAGGCGCTGGCCCAGGACGGGACCATCCTCTGGCTGACCGATCGGAAGGGGCGTCAGGTCGGCGTCCCGGTCGGCAAGGTGGCCTACGTCGAGGTGGACCCCCCGGCGTCCGACCGGCGGGTCGGTTTCGGGATCTCCTGATCCGACCCCGGCCAGCGCACCCCGGTCGGATCGGAGCGGTGATGCCGGCGCGGGTCCCGGCTCGATGAACCCGCTCCTCGACCTCAAGCTGCTCTTCGTCACCGGGAAAGGCGGCGTGGGCAAGACCACGGTGGCCTCGGCGCTGGCCCTCTTGGCCTCGCTCCGGGGAAAGAAGGTGCTGATCTGCGAGGTCGACGCCAAGGGCGACGTGGCCGGCTTCTACGAGGCGCCCCCCACCGGCTTCAACGAGCGGGAGATCCTGCCGGGTCTCTTCGCCATGACCATGGACACCGAGGCGTCGCTCCGGGAGTACCTGAAGCTCCAGCTCAAGATCCCCGTGGTGGGCCGCATCGGTCCCCTGGCCAAGGCGTTCGACTTCGTGGCCACCGCGGCGCCCGGCGTTCGGGAGATCCTCACCGTGGGCAAGCTCTGCTACGAGGTGCGGGAGCGGAACTACGACCTCGTGGTGGTGGACGCCCCGGCCTCGGGGCACATCATCGGCCAGTTGGCCGCCCCACAGGCCATCAACAACCTGGTCAAGGTGGGCCTCATCCGCACCCAGACGGACTGGATGCTGGAGATCCTCTCCGACCAGCGGAGGACGGGGCTGGTCGCGGTGTGCACCCCCGAGGAGATGCCGGTCAACGAGACCATCGAACTGGCCGTGCGGGTGAGGGAGGAGACCACCGTCCAGCTCTCCGCCGTGGTGGTCAACCGGGTGCTCCCCGAGCTCTTCGGACGCCAGGAGGAAGAGGTGTTCGACGCCCTGGCCCAGGCCGGACCCCTGGCCTCGCTCGATGCTCTGGTGGGGGGCGAGGCCGGACCGGTCCTCGACGCCGCCCGACTGGCCGTGACCATGCGGCGCACCCGCACCACCCATCTCGACCGACTGCGCCACGGGATCGACGGGAGTGTCCCGATGCTCTACCTGCCCTACCTGTTCACCCGGTCCCACGGGCTGCGGACCACCCGACAGGTGGCCGCCTCCCTGGGCGAGGAGCTGGGCTACTGATGGCCGCCGCCCGTTCCGCCCGGGGAGCGAAGTCCGGGCAGCCCCCGGCGCCAGACCAGGCCTCCGAGGGATCGAAGGTGCTCGTCGGCCGGGCGCGGCTCCATGGACGGCCTGTTGGCCACCAAGGAGATCGTGGTCGCCTGCGGGCCCGGAGGGGTGGGCAAGACCACGACGGCGGCCGCGGCGGCGATCATGGCCGCCATCCGGCACGGCAGCAAGGTGCTGGTGCTCACCGTCGACCCGGCCCGCCGGCTGGCCGATGCCCTCGGGTCTGGACGGCATCGGCAACACCGAGCACCGGGTCCCCGACGAGGCCTTCCGCGCCGCGGGGATCAAGCCGCGGGGGCAGCTGTGGGCGGCCATGCTCGACACCAAGGAGAGCTGGGACGATCTCATCCGACGGCATGCACCCGATGTCCAGACCCGGGACGAGATCCTGGCCAATCCGCTCTACCAGAACATCTCGGGGAAGTTCGTGCAGAGTCACGACTACATCGCCATGGAGCGGCTCTACGAGATCCACTCGGAGAGCGACTACGACCTGATCGTGGTGGACACCCCGCCCACCCGCAACGCACTGGACTTCCTCGATGCCCCCCAGCGCATGGCCGACTTCTTCTCCTCCAGACTGCTGCGCTGGCTGATCGTCCCGTACCGCTCGCGCCTGGTCAACGTGGCCACCAAACCCTTCTATCAGGTGGCCGACCGGATCCTGGGCACCGAGTTCCTCGCCGACATCTCCGAGTTCTTCATCCTGTTCCAGTCCATGTACGAGGGGTTCGTCGAGCGTTCGGAGTCAGTGGGCCGGCTCCTCTCCGACCGGCGGACCACCTTCATCGTGGTGTCCACCCTGGAGGCGGTACCCCTGCGGGAGGCCGAGTTCTTCGCCGAGCAGCTGACTTCGCGGTCGACTCCATCTGGGTGCCATCGTCCTGAACAAGGTCCTCCCCGACTACCTGCGGGGAAGCGAGGGCGCCCGTGTGGCCGAGGCGTTGCGGGACCGGGCCGGCGAGCTGGCCGAACAGCTGGCCCCGGTACTGGCCGCCGGCGATCCCGACCCTCGGCGACACCGACCAGATCGGTCGGGTCCTCACCGAAGTGGCCGACAGCTATCTCAACTTCCAGGTGGTGGCCCTGCGGGAGATGGAGGAGCGATCAATGCTGTCGGTGGTGCCCGACGTGCTGGCGTCGGTGCCGTTCTTCGACACCGACATCTTCGATCTGGCCGGCCTGGTCCGGCTCGGTGAGCAGATCTGGGAGTAGTGGACCACGGCGAGGTGGCATCGAGCTCCTGCCGCCGGCATCGCCGGTGCGTCGATCGGGAACGGTGTCCCGCCTGCCATACGATGCTTCCGTGACCAACATCGTCGACCCCGAGCTCGAGGCCTATGCCGCGGCCCACACCACCGCCCCGCCTCCCTACCTGGAGGAGTTGGCCACCGATCTCCGCGGGACCCTGGAGGCGCCCGGGATGATGGTCGGCCGCCTCGAAGGCCGGTACCTCGAGATGCTGGTCTTCGCCCTCGGCGCCCGGTCGGTGCTCGAGATCGGGACCTTCGGTGGGTACTCGGCCCTGGCCATGGCCCCCGGACTGGCCCCGGGAGGCAAGATCACCAGCTGCGAGATCTCCCCGGTGCACGCCGAGTTCGCCCGTCGCCACATCGCCTCGAGCCCCTACGCCGACACCATCGAGGTGGTGGAGGGACCGGCCCTCGACACCATCGCCACCCTGCCGGGACCCTTCGACCTCGTCTTCATCGACGCCGACAAGGCCGCCTATCCGGCCTACCTCGAGGCGGTGCTGCCGAAGCTGGCCCCCCGGGGCCTGATCGCCGCCGACAACACCCTGTGGAGTGGCCGGATCCTCGACCCGGCCGACACCACCGAGGACACCGCCGCCCTCCGTCGGTTCAACGACGCCCTGGCCGTCGACCCCCGGGTCGTAGTGGTACAGACCACGGTCCGCGACGGGGTGACCCTCATCCGGCGGGCCGGGTAGGAGGGAGCCGACGTGCTTGATTACCACCTCCATCTGTGGCCCCACTCCCAGGCCGACGCCGAGGCCACCGTGGACCAGGTGACCGCCTACTGCCGACGGGCGGTCGAGGCCGGGGTCACCGAGATCGCCCTCACCGAGCACCTCTTCCGCTTCACCCAGGCCAAGGACCTGCTGGGCGGGTTCTGGGACGACCTTCCCGGTGACGAGCTCCGGCCGGGCATGGCCGCCTACTGGGACCACCACGCCCGCGTCGACCTCGACGACTACGTCGAGGTGGTCGAGGCGGTGAAGGCCGAGGGGCTTCCGGTGGTCCTCGGCCTGGAGGTCGACTACTACCAGGATCGGATGGACCAGGTGGCGGGGCTGCTCGACGGCTATCCCTTCGATGTGCTGCTGGGCTCGATCCACTGGCTGGGGACCTGGCGGTTCGACGTGCTCAGCGACCCCCTGGTGATGGCCGAGTGGGACGTACGGGACATCGACGCAGTGTGGGACGAGTACACCTCGGCCATGGAGGAGCTCGGTGCGTCCGGGGTGTGTGACGTGTTCGCCCACCCCGACCTGGTCAAGGTGACCGGCCGGGTGCCGGCGGTGACCGAGGAGTACTACGACCGCATCACCGAGGCGGCGGTGCGCTCGGGTATGGCCGTCGAGGTGTCCTCCGCCGGCTGGAGGAAGCCGGTCGGCGAGGAGTATCCGGCCCCACCACTCCTCCGGCGCCTGGTGAGCCGTGGCGTCCCCCTGACCACGGCGTCGGACGCCCACTCCCTGCCCGACGTGGCCGACCGGGCCGACGACCTGCGGGACCTCTTGGGGAAGGCCGGCGTCACCAAGCTCCAGGGGTATCGGCACCGGCAGTCCTATGCGGTAGCCATCACGCCACCTCCGGAGCGCTGACCGTGGCCACCCCGGCGGAGCTGGCCTTCGAACGCACCAATCTCGACGACGTCCAACTCGGTCACCTCCAACGCCTGCTTGGGCACCTGGGGGATCCTGGCCGACCTCTCCTTCTCGGACCTGGTGCTGTTGGCCCCGATGGCCCATCCCTCCGAGGACAACGACCGGCCCGACGGCCGGCCGGCCCCGGTCGCCGACGACCGCGAGACCGAGTTGGTCATCCTGGGGCAGATGCGACCGTCCAACAGCGCCACCGTCGTCGAGCACGACTTGGTCGGGCAGACCGTGGCCACCGCCGACTGGCCCCTGGCCGTCCACACGATCGACAGCGGAGAAGTCAGCCGGGGAGAGGTGCTCCTCGAGCCCGGCGACGAGCCGGTGCGACTCCACTGCATCCCGGTTCGGTGCGAAGGGCACCACCGTCGCCGTCCTGGCCCGGTTGGCCGCCGGCGCGGGCCGGCGCCCCGGCCACCTGGAGCGGACCTACCGGGACCTCTTCGACCGATTCGCCGTCATGATCTCGGAGTCCACCTTCCCGTTCCCCAGCGAGGAGGTGGCCACCGAGGAGGCCCCGAGAGTGGGAGACGGTGTCGTGGTGGTCGACGAGGAGGGCCGGGTGCGCTACGCCTCGCCCAACGCCACCAACGCCCTGCACCGGATGGGCATGTACTCCCAGACCGAGGGCCGGCGCCTCACCGACCTGGGCATCGAGGAGTCGGCCATCGAGTGGGCACTGGCCTCGGCGCTCCCGGTGGTCGAGGAGGTGGAGCGACGACCGGACGTGACCGTCCTCCTCCACTGCATCCCGCTGATGGCCGACGACGTGGTCACCGGGTGCCTGGTGCTGCTCCGGGACGTCACCGACGTCCGCCGTCTCGACCGGCTGCTGCTGTCCAAGGACGCCGCCATCCGGGAGGTGCACCACCGGGTCAAGAACAACCTGCAGACCATCTCGGCGCTGCTGCGGCTGCAGGCCCGCCGGCTACCCCGCGGGGAGGGGCGGGTGGCTCTGTTCGAGGCCGAGCGGCGGGTCCGGTCCATCGCCATCGTCCACGAGATCCTGTCCCGCGAGCCCAGTGACCAGGTTCCCTTCGACGAGATCGTCACGTCACTGATCCGGATGGCCGAGGACTCGGTCGTGCAGGGTCGCGGGCTGACCTTCGAGGTGACCGGCGAGCTCGGCGAGGTGCCGGCCGACGTGGCCACGCCGCTGGCCGTGGTCCTGGCCGAGCTCCTTCAGAACGCCGTCGAGCACGCCTTCACCGACGCCACCTGGGAGACCGCAGGGCGACGGCCGACGGGGCGGAGGCGGAGGCGACGTCGGCCGGATGACGACGTCGGGGCCCGGCTCAGCCGCCGGGCCGCATCCGGGTGCACCTGATGAACGACCTCGCGGCTCTGACCCTCGAGGTCATCGACAACGGCTCGGGCCTGCCCGAGGGATTCGACATCGACGCCACCCAGAGCCTCGGACTGTCCATCGTGCGGGATCTCGTCCGCAGCCAGCTGGACGGCACCATCACCATGCGCAACCGGCGAGACGAGCACCCGGGATGCGGGGAACGGTCGTGGCCATCGAGCTTCCGGTCAGGACGGCGCACTCGGCGAGACGGACGTGGGGGCTCGTGCACGGCAGCCGGCGACGGGTGGCGCGGATGCCGGTCAGGAGCGATCGACGAGCGGCGGGAGGCCCGGTCGGACCGGAGGCAGGGGGGCGCGGTGACGGCTCGGGCTCAGGAGGCGCGGCGGCGGGCGGCCAACCAGGCCTTGCGGAGCTTGCGGCGCTCCTCTTCGGAGGTACCGCCCCAGACGCCGGACTCCTGGTTGGTGGCCAGGGCGAAGTCGAGGCAGGGCTCCTGGGCGTCGCAGCCCCGGCAGACCCGCTTGGCCGCCTCGATCTGGTCGACGGCCGGCCCGGTCGTGCCGATGGGGAAGAAGAGGTCGGGCTCGGTGCTGCGACAGGCGGCCAGATGCCGCCAGTCACCGTCGTCCCATTCGACCGTACGGTTCCACATCAGGGCCACGATTGCTTCCTCCGCTCCCGATTCCCGAGATTCCCTGTTTGTGATCTGTTTCACATAGCTCGGCGCCAAACTGTCACCGGCCGTTCAGGATTCGTTCACTAGAGTAATCACCGGCACTCACGGTTGCAACCAGTTCTTGTGCCGGAATCCGCCCCTGATCTGCCCCGAATCGGCACTCCCGGCGACGGACCAGTCCGAGGAGGGTCCGGAGCGATGACGGTACCGGCGGTCCATGCACACCGGGGGAGCCCCGACCCGGCCACCGGGATCCGGCGAGAACACCCTCGAGGCCTTCTTCCGGGCCCGGCGCCTCGGGGCCGACGGGGTCGAGCTCGACGTCCGGCGGACCGCCGACGGGGCCCTCGCCGTCCACCACGACCCGGTCGATCCCGGGCGTCGGGCCCGATCCACGAGCTGCGCGTCCGACCAGCTCCCCGAGTCGGTCCCGCTCGCTGGCGGCCGCCCTGGAGGCCTGTCGAGGGACTGACCGTCAACATCGAGGTCAAGAACCTGCCCGGCGAGCCCGGCTTCGACCCCGACGAGCGCTGGCCCGGGAGGTCGCCGAGCTGGTGGTGGCGCGCGGGCCGGGCGACCAGCGTGGTCGTCTCCTCGTTCTGGCCCGGCTCCCTCGACGCGGTCGCCGAGGCCCGTCCCGAGCTCGCCACCGGGCTGCTGGTGGCCCGCTGGTTCGACCCGGCCGGCATGCGTGCCGCATGGCCGCTCGACACGGGTGCGCGGCGCGTCCATCCCCACGCCTCCCTGGTCGACGAGGCGCTGGTGGCCGAGGCCCGCCGGGCCGGGCTCTCGGTCGCCGCCTGGACGGTCAACGACCGGCCCCGGCTCGATGCGGTCGGCGGACCTCGGGGTGGACACGGTGATCACCGACGACGTGGCCCTGGCGCTCGCCGCCCTCGGCCGGTGCCTGACGACCGGCCGCTGGGGCTGGACGCGACCGCCGGTGCCGGCCGGCCGGCCGTCCGACCGGTCGGACCCGGCCGCCGGTCCTGACCTGGGATCACGGCCCGATTGGTCGAAGGGCCGAATTTCAACAACAATGCACGGCCATGAACGTCGTTGTCTGTGTGAAGCAGATCCCCGATCCCGCCGCACCCGGCGCTCGATCCGGGGACGAAGAACCTTGTCCGAGCGGGAAAACTGATCCTCGACGACTCCGACGCCTACGGCGTCGAGATGGCCCTCCAGCTCGCCGACGCCGCCGGGGGCGGCGAGGTGACCCTGGTGTCGATGGCCCCCAACGGCGAGACCTCCGGCCTGCGCACGGCGCTGGCCATGGGCGCGGCCAAGGCCATCCTGATCAGCGACGACGTCCCTGGCCGGCTCCGACGCCCTGGGCACGGCCAAGGTCCTGGCCGCCGCCATCAAGCGGGCCGAGCCGGACCTGATCCTGGCCGCCACCGAGTCCACCGACGGCTACACCGGCACCACGCCGGTGCAGGTGGCCGAGCTGCTGGGCCTGCCGTCGGTGACCTTCGCCAAGAAGGTCGAGATCACCGGCGACTCGGTCAAGGTCGAGCGCCAGACCGAGGCCGGCTACGACGAGGTCGAGAGCCCGCTGCCCGCCCTGGTCACGGTCACCGCCGGCGTGGTCGAGCCCCGCTACCCGTCGTTCAAGGGGATCATGGCGGCCAAGTCGAAGCCGGTGGAGACCCTCACGGTCGCCGACCTCGGACTCGACGCCGGCCAGGTCGGAGCGGCCGGCGCCCGGCAGGAGGTCACCGACGTGGCCGAGGCCGAGGCCCGGTCGGCCGGCGAGATCGTCGTCGACGAGGGCGAGGGCTACACCCGGGTCATCGCATTCCTCGAGCAGCTGAAGGTCCTCTAGGACCGGTAGGAGAACACGCACATGTCTGTCGACAAGATCTGGGTCCTCGCCGAAGTTGCGGACGGGGCGCCCATCACCACCTCACTCGAACTCATCACCGCCGCCCGTGACGCTGGGCGGCACGGTCGAGGCCGTCGCCTACGGGGACGCCACCGCATCGGTGGCCGGCACCCTCGGCGAGTACGGCGTGACCACCGTCCACGACGTCGGCGACCTCGGCGGCTCCCTCCCCGGCGTTCCCGGTGGCGGCGGCCATCGCCGCCGCGGTGGCCGGCGGCACGGGACCCGACGCCATCCTCTTCCCGGCGACCTACGACGGCCGGGACATCGCCGGTCGCCTGTCGGTGAAGCTCGACCGCCCGGTCCTCACCAACGTGGTCGGCCTCACGGCGGGCGACGGGGGCCTGGTGTCCCAGCACGCCATCTTCGGTGGAAGCCAGGTGCTCACCGCCAAGTTCACCGGCGAGGGTCCCCAGCTCTTCGTGGTCCGGGCCAAGTCGTTCGCCGCCGAGCCCTCCGGCGGTGCCGCCGCGGCCGTTGAGCGCCGCCCCGGCGCCGGACACCGGTGCCACCAACGCCGCCAAGATCGTGGCCCGCCACGTCGAGGAGCGGACCGGTCCCAAGCTCGACGAGGCCAACGTGGTCGTCTCGGGCGGACGCGGTCTGGGCGAGAAGGACCAGTACGCCCTCATCGAGGAGCTGGCCACCCTGCTGAAGGGGGCGGCCGGGGCGAGCCGGGCCATCGTCGACGCCGGCTGGGTCCCCTACTCCCATCAGGTCGGGCAGACCGGCAAGACGGTCAAGCCCACCGTCTACCTGGCCTGCGGGATCTCGGGTGCCACCCAGCACCTGGTGGGGATGAAGAACTCCAAGAACATCGTGGCCATCAACAAGGACCAGGACGCCCCGATCTTCTCGGTGGCCGACCTCGGCATCGTCGGCGACGTGCACAAGGTGCTTCCTCAGCTGATCGAGGCGCTCAAAGCCCGGGGCTGACCGTTCGGCAGGGGAGGAACCGGGCCACCCGGCCCCTGCCTCACCATCGGGACACCAACCCGTCGGTCCGGTGGGGGCCGTCCACTGGGTGCGCGGCGGGTGCCCGGAGGTCGCGGGACCGGGTCGGGGAGACCCCGATCGGCGCAGGCGTCGTGCCATACTGGGAGTTCTCCTCCCCTTCCGCACAGAACCTACGGGTGTGAACTCCTCTGCTTACCGTCGCCGTAGCCGTCCGTCCCCCGACGAGAGGCTGGGACGGCCGTCGCCGGGGGGTAGTCGGCCGGTGACGGGGCGGCCACCGACAACCCTCCCCCCGGTCCTCCGTGCCTAGGCCGGTCGAGGGGACCAGTCCCTACCTTCCCGGTCTGGATGGCATCCGGGCCATCGCCGTCCTGTCGGTCATCGTCTTCCACCTCAACTTCGGGTGGGCGTCGGGCGGTCTGCTCGGCGTGCAGGTCTTCTTCGTGCTGTCGGGCTACCTGATCACCGACCTCCTGGTCGCCGAGTACCGACGGCACGGCGGGATCGCCCTGGCTCAGTTCTGGATCCGCCGCGCCCGTCGACTGCTCCCGGCCCTCTTCGTAGTGCTGTTCGTCACGGTGGGATGGGCCACGCTGTTCGATCGCAGCCAGCTGGGCGCCCTCCGCAGCGATCTGCCGTCGGGCATCTTCTACTTCAGCAACTGGTGGTTCATCTTCCACCACGTCTCGTACTTCGCCAAGTTCGGCCCGCCCTCGCCGCTGGGCCATCTCTGGTCGCTCTCCATCGAGGAGCAGTTCTACCTGTTCTGGCCGCTCCTGGTCCTGGCGGCCATGAAGTACCTGCACAACCGGCGCACCATGATCATCCTCACCCTCTCGGCCGCTGCCGCCTCGGCCATCGAGATGGGCATCCTCTTCGTCCCCGACGGCGATCCGACCCGCGTCTACGACGGCACGGACACCCGGGTGTTCGCCCTCCTCATCGGGGCGGCCCTGGCCATGGCGCTCCCCCGCAACCAGGCCTTCGCGCCGGTGACGGTCGAGCGCGCAACGGGTGTTGGACGCCATCGGCGGCGTATCGTTGCTCGGGATCTTCCTCATGTTCTGGTTGACCAGCCAGTACGACTCGTTCCTCTACGAGGGCGGCATGGTCCTGCTGGCGCTGCTGACGGCGATGCTGATCGGGGTGACCATCCACCCTGGCTCGCACCTGGAGATGATCCTCGGTTGGGAGCCCCTCCGATGGGTCGGGGAGCGGTCCTATGGGATCTACCTCTGGCACTACCCGGTCATCGTCCTGACCTCCCCTCTCAACGCCACCGCCAGCGTGGTCCGGGCCAGCCTGCAGATCGCCGCCACCCTGGTGCTGGCCGCGCTGTCGTGGCGCTATATCGAGCAGCCGGTGCGGCATGGTGCCATCAGCCGTCAATGGCGGAGGATCCGGAGCCACCAGTGGAGCTGGCCCCACCTGCGCCCGGCGGGATGGGTGCTGACGGCGGCCGTCTCCATCAACGCCGCCCTGTGTGCCGTGGGCCTGTTCGGGCTGGTATCCGCCGATGCGGCCGACCCCGCCTCACGGGTCACCAGCATCGTCCCGCTGGTCCACCACCCGACCCAGGTGACCGTGCCGGGTTCGACGACCCCGACGACCGCCGGGCCCCCGCCACCGGGTCAGGGGGTCACGGCGATCGGCGACTCGATCATGGTCGATGCGGCACCGTATCTCCAGACCTCCCTCCCGGGCATCGCCATCGACGCACAGGTGGGCCAGCAGATGACCCAGGTGCAGCAGGCGGTGCCGCAGCTCAAGTCCGAAGGTGCCGTGGGCGACCGCCTGATCATCGAGCTGGGGACCAACGGTCCATTCAACGCGGACCAGCTCACCGCGCTGCTCGAGGCCCTCGGCCCGTCGAAGCGGGTGGTGCTGGTCAACACCCACGTACCCCGCCCCTGGCAGCAGGCCGTCAACGACAGCATCGCCACCGTGGCCCAGAGCTACCCCAACGCGGTGATGGTGGACTGGAACACCATCAGCGCCACGACCCCGCAGTACTTCTATCCCGACGGCGTGCACCTGAACCCGGACGGCGCCAAGTACTACGCGTCCCTCCTGGTGCAGGCGCTGTACCAGCCGCTGGCGAAAGCCGGCCACTGACAGGGGTCAGACCAGCGGCCACGGATAAGGAGGCCGGTCGCCCAGGGGCTCGGGGAACGTGCCGGTGTGGACCAGCCGGTCGATCCGATCGACGATGGCCGCCTGCTCGCCGTCGTCGAGCAGGCGGGCCAGCTCGACGGGCAGGTCCGAGGCCAGGCGGCGGAGGTCGGCGAGCAGGGGGGACGGGACCGGCTCGTCGGCGAAGTCCCAGATCACCGTGCGCAACTTGGGCGTGGCGGTGGAAGCAGAGCCCGTGGTCGATGCCCCACAGGCGCCCTTCCTGCGCCGAGCAGGACGTGGCCGCTCTTGCGATCGGCGTTGTTGGCCACGACGTCGAAGGCGCACATGGCCGCCAGCACGTCCTCGTGGCCCGCCCTCGTCGAGGAGGGTGAAGTAGTGCTGCTCGTAGTCAGCGGCCACGAACAGCTGCAGCGAACCGGCGCCGAAGGGCCCGTCGTGGCGCTCCACGGTGGGGGGCACCAGTCCCCAGCCCAACGCCTCGGACAGGACGTAGGCCGCCACCTCCCGTCGGTAGAGCCCGTCGGGGAAGTCCCACAGCGACTGCTCGCCGCTGGCCGGCTTGTAGACGGCCTGGAGGGGGCAGGACCACCGCCGTGGTCCTCGTCCGCCTCGCCCGTGCCGGCCCCCGGGCACTCGGCCTCGCTGCCCTCGAGGTCCACGAGAAAGGTCAGGTTCGAGCTCCACGGGAGTCGACCGACCACCGAGAGCCCGCTGCGGTGGAGGTACTCGGTAGCCGCCTCGAGCCGGGGCCCGGCTGTCGGGCTCCAGCCGTTCACACCGCCGGTGGCCGGTGGCCGTTGGTCCGTGGGCACTCGTGTCCCGAGGGGTCGAGCGGCGATCCGCACAGGGGGCAGGGCGGCCGGCCCGACTCGACCAGGCGGGTGGCCTGGATGGCGAAGCCGGCGGCCTGCTCGCGGGAGATGGACAGCCGGGCGATGGCCCCGGTCTCGTCCTCGGACACCAGCTCCTCGATGACCAGGACCACCCGGTCCTCCGGTCTCGTCGTAGGACACCCCGACCGTGCCCACCACCCACGCCGGCTCGGCCGGCTGCTCCAACTCCAGCTCCTCGGGAAGGTGGCCGGGACGCGACTGGTCCCGCACGATCCGGGCCAGGTAGTCGGCGACCACTGCCACCTGCTGCTTCTCGATCTTGAGGGTCAACAGGGCGGGGCCCTGGCGGCACTGGAGGAGGAACAGCCGATCGCCTACCGGGCCCACGGTTCCCACCGTGATCCGGTCGGGCGACGAGCAGGTCGTAGCCCTCGCTCATGCGATGGCCAGTTCGCCGAGGGACCCGGTGGAGTTGACCGCCAGGACGTGGGGCCCGGCCCCGCTGTAGGCCAGCGCCGAGACCGAGCAGGGCGAGATGTTGAGTCGCTGGAAGAGATCGAGGTGGGTGCCGGCGGCGGCGGCCACGGCCGCCTTGATCGGGTCGGCGTGGGACACGGCCACGATCGTCTCGCCCGGGTGCAGTTGGACCAGACGGTTGATGGCCGAGCTGATGCGGGCCTGCATCTCGAGGAACGACTCGCCCCCCGGGAACCGGAACCCACTGGGCCAGCGCTGGACCTGCGTCCACTCGGGCTTCTTGGCCAGGGTCTTCAACTCCGCGCCGGTCCACTGGCCGAAGTCGCACTCGAGGAGGCCACGCTCGGTGCGGACCCGTAGCCCCAGCTTGCGGGCGATGGGCTTGGCCGTCTCGGCTGGTGCGCTCGAGGGGGGACGCGTAGACGGCCACCGGTCCGGGTCGGTCGGGCCCCGCCAGGGCGGCGATCCGCCCGGCCACCGCCTCGGCCTGGGCCCGGCCCTCCTCGGACAGGTGGAGTCCCCCGGCCCGGCCGGGCAGCACCTTGCCGGTGGTCGGCGTCGTGCCGTGGCGGACCAGGAGGACCACGGTGGGTCGTTGGGGAGGAGTCTTTCGGCTGGCCACGCCCGTTCACCGTACTCTCTCCCCGCCGGGACCAAACCGCTCGGTGGACACCCCCGTGGCGGCCAGGGTCAGCTCGCCCCAGCCCGCGGAGCCCGCCTCGACCCCGAGCGCCGGTCCACCAACCGGACCGGCGGGGCCGTCGAAGGCCGTGGTCTTCAGCCGGAGGTGCCCGTATCTGCGCCGACTCCGACCAACGCCCGATCGGTTGGCTCGGGCAGGAGCCCCACCGGACACGGCCCGGCCCCGCCGGGGCCGTCGGGACCGCCCAGGCCACCGGACTCGTCGGGACCGGCTTCGGGGCCCTCCGGACCCGGTTCAGGGAGTACCTGGTCGTGACTGTGGTCCTCGTGGGAGAGCTTGGACGGCCACCAGTTCCAGCGGCCCAGCAGCACCACCACCGAGGGGACCAGCAGGGTCCGGACGAAGAACGTGTCGAGCAGTATGCCCGCGGCCAGGCCCAGTCCGATCTCCTGGACCTGGGTGGACCCGGTTGCGGTCAGTACCCCGAACGTGCCCGCCAGGATGAGCCCCGCGGACGTCACGGTGGTGCCGGTCGCCTCCACGGCGTGACGGACCGCCACCCGGATGGGCGCGTGGTGGGCCTCCTCACGGATGCGGGTCATGACCAGGATGTTGTAGTCCTGGCCCAGCGCCATGATGAAGATGAACATGAAGAACGGGAGGACGAAGTTGATGCCGTCCTGCCCACCGATCAGCTCGAAGACCAGCACGGCGAGGCCCAAAGAGGCCAGGTAGGAGAGGCCGACACTGACGACCAGGTACAGCGGGGCCACCAGACTGCGCAGGACGATGGCCAGCAACAGCGCCAGGACGATCATGACGATGGGGATGATCCTCATGAGGTCGCTCCCGGAGATGGAGCCCACGTCGGCCGCCACCGGGGCGTAGCCCGCCACCCCCGAAGTCGACGCCCCGATGTGCCGGGCCACCTCCGCCACGGCGCTGCGAACCCCGGGCATGGCGTCGGCCGCCGCCGTGCTGGTGGAGGCGCCGGCCCGCAGCGACGTCTGGTACTGGACGGTGGTGCCGTCGGCACTGATGAACTGGGACGAGGCCTTGTAGGCGTCGTACACCGCGGGCGCCAACGTCACGCCGGCCGGAGCCGTGACCGGCAGCTGGGCGGCCGCCCCGAAACGGGCCAGCTGCGCGTGGGCGTAGGCCAGCTCGTCTGCCGTTACCGGGGTTCCGTCGGGGTCGAGGGCGCTGGTCACGGAGCTGAACGAGCCGGATCGCTGGAGGCCCTGCTGGGCGGCCTCCAGCACCTGTGGCTCGTTCCAGACCGACGTGGGCAGGCGGAACACCACGCTGGTGGGGTCGGATTCGGAGGCCGGGAAGGCCGTGTCGAGCACCGCCTGGCCCCGGCCCGAGTCCGAACTGGCGGGAGCGGGCGGGTCGCCGAAGCCGGACGGCGCGTACGCCAGCATGGACAGGGCCAGGCCGCCGAAGATGACCAGGCCGATGACGAGGGTCAGGACCGGGCGGCCCACCACCTTGCCGGCGATCCGTCCCCAGGTCCCGCCGCTCCGCTGGCCCGGGGTCGGGATCCGGGGCCAGAACACGCTGCGACCCAGCACGGCGAGGAGCGCCGGCAGGAGGGTCAGGTTGGCCAGGAGGGCCACGGCGATCCCGATGGCCAGGGCCGGACCGAGTCCCTGGTAGAGGCCGAAGGTGGCCACCACCACGGTTGCCAGTGCCCCCACCACGGTGAGGCCCGAGAAGGTGATCGACTCGCCCACCTTGCACAGGGAGAAGGAGACCGATTCGTGGACCGGCTTCCCCCGTCGCAGTTCCTCCCGTACCCGGAAGATGAGGAACAGTCCGTAGTCGGTGCCGGCCCCGAGCAGCACCACGGTGAGGAGGATGGGGGTGAGGTCCGAGACCTGGACGCCGAGGTGGGTGGAGACGGCGATCACCGGGCTGGCCGCGAACATGGCGACCACCGACGGCAGCAGAGCCACGAAGGGGGCGAGCAGGGCGCGGAAGGTGAGGAAGAGAAGGGCCAGGATGAACAGGACCGACAGCAGCTCGGTGAGGGTCTGGGTGTGACCGTTCTGGGCCTGCTGGTCGACCGACGCGGCCACACCGCCGGTCAGATGCAGCTCGAGGCCGGCAGGAGCCCCCGAGGCGGCAAAGGTGGAGCGCAGCGAGGCCACCGTGTCGGTGGCCGTTCGGTTGGTCGATCCCGGGTGAAGAGCGAGGTCCACCATGGCCCGGTGGGCCTGTCCGTCGGACGACACCCCCTGGTCGACCACCGCCGTGACTCGGGGGACGGAGCGCATGAGCTGCTCCACCCGGTTGATGGCCGCGTCGTCGGCGGCGCTCAGGGTGCCGTGGCCCGAGCCGGGGCCGGCGGCGGTCGACGCCACGAAGGTCACCGTCGAGGTGGTCTCCGGGTTGAAGGGGCTGGCCAACCGATCGGCCCGCACGCTCGCCGCGGTCGACGGCAGGAACTGGGAGTTGCTGGACTTCTCCACGCTGGCGAGGGACGGCAGGCACATCACGAGCAGGATGGTCGCCACGATCCAGCCGGCGATGATGGGCCAGCGGTACCGTACGGTGAATCGTCCGAGTGCGGCGAACAAGCTGGTGGTCCTCCAGGGATGGTCGATGGCAACCCCTGGGGCCGGGCGCACCGCCGGGGCGGTCGGGGCGCCAGCACTTCCGGGCCGTTCACCGGGGCCTGTGGGTCACCCGTTCGTGCCTGGCCCTTTCGATCAGACTAGATCTGGCGAGCCTTGGCGATCAGAGCCTTTGGTCCCAAACGAACGATTATTACGAGATTCTCATGCTGGTCGTTGCCCCCGGGAGGCCCCAACGCATTCGGGCCGGAGGCGACCGTCGGTCGGGCCCGATCACGCCGGGTCGGGCAAGCGACGGGGCATGGGCACCGCCGTCTCCGGCCACCGCCTCCGGCTGACCCGGGCCAATCGGTGGAGAAGGGCGATGGCGCCGGGGTCGTCGTCGCCGGGGCGGGTCTCGATGGCCCCGCCGGCGATCATCGACTCCATGAGCTCGCGACCCTGGTCGGTCCGGACCAGGGTGAGCGTCCAATCACTGAACGCCCCGATTCCACCGGTGGAGATGTCGGCGTGCTCGGCGGCGAAGTCGGGGCAGCTCTTGCATCCCTCGCGGGTCCAGGCGTGGGCCTCCTTCAGCGGTATCTCGTGATAGCCGCCGTCGCGGGTCCATACCTGGAAGACGCCCTTGATGTTCATCTTGGCGATGTCCGCCCGGGCGATGCCGTACTTGGCCTCGAACAGCTCGGGGAAGATGGCGTCGTCGAAGGTCTTCGAGCAGAGGAGCCCGATGGTCAGCGACAGGCGACGGGCGATCTTGCCGGCCTTCCGGGCTTTCATCACCGGTGCCGCCGAGGCCTGGCACCCCATGCCCACGAGGGCGATGCGCTCGGCGCCGGCCTCGATGGCCAAGGGATAGGCCAGTGGGTTGGCCGAGTAGGTGTAGCGGGAGCCGGCCGCAGCCAGCACCTCGGCCCGGTTGGTGGCGAGGCCGGGCACCGCTTTCCAGGTCGAGCCGTCTCCCTCGAGGTTGGAGACCAGGGCGGCATCGATCATGTCGTGCTCCAACGCCCAGATGAGCAGGGCGGAGACGAGTCCGCCGTCCTGGCCCAATTCGAGGATCTCGGGATCAGTGGCCCGGACCAGCAGGATGTCCTGGGCGACGCCGGCCACTTCTTCGGTGGTCCGCTCGCGTCCATGCATGTGGGTGTCGATCTCCGGCTCCCACAGGCGGAACCGGGGACAGGCCCGGGTGCACATCGTGCACCCTTTCACCCCGTGCGTGCAGCTCTCCGGACCGCCGTCGGCGTCGATGTGGAAGGGCTTGTACTTCCCACCGGTGTCATCGTAGGAGAGGACGTCGTAGGGGCAGGCCACGATGCAGCCGGCGCAGCCGGTGCACAGTCCGGAGGTGACCACCTCGGTGAAGAGCTCGGCCCAGTGGGGCTTCTCGGGGGGCATGGCAGCACCTTAGCGATCCCATTGGACGAGGGAGCACCTTGCCTGGCTACCCTCGGGCCGTGCCCGAGATGCTCGAAGTCGAGACGTACCGTCAGCTGGCCGAAGTGGCCCTCGACCGCACCGTCGCCTCGGTGGCCAGTCCCGACGCCTGGTTCCTGAAGGGGGCGGCTACGGCCCCGGTCCTGCGGCGGGTGCTCGTCGGTCAGCGCTTCACCGCGGCGCGACGGATCGGAAAGCTCCTCCTGCTCGATGTGGACAGCGGGCCGACGGTGGGTATCCGGTTCGGGATGACTGGCACGCTGGCCGTCGACGGCACCCCCGGCGTTGACCAGATGCACTACGCCCCCAAGCGACGGAATCCCGTGTGGGACCGGTGGACGGTGCGGTTCGAAGACGGCGGTTCACTGGTGGTCCACGACCCCCGACGACTCGGTGGCGTGGTACTCGACCCCGACGTGTCGGTCCTCGGTCCCGACGCCATGGCCATCACCCCCGCTCAGCTGGCCACCACCCTCGGGGAGTCCCGGGCCCCACTGAAGGCGCGGCTTCTCGACCAGTCGAGGGTGGCCGGGATCGGAAATCTCATCGTCGACGAGCTGCTGTGGCGGGCCGGGCTCTCACCCCTACGACCTTCGGACTCGTTGTCCCCCAACGAGGTCCGGCGGCTCCATCGGCACCTGCGCCGGACGCTGCAGGACTTGACCACGGGTGGGGGATCCCATACCGGCCGACTCATGGAGGAGCGCCGTATCGGGGGCCGCTGTCCTCGCGACGGAACCGAGCTGACCAGGTCGACCGTCGGGGGCCGGACCTCGTGGTGGTGTGCCAGCCACCAGGGGTGACGCGGTCCGGGGCGACGGGGGAGTACCGGTGCGAAGGGGGCGGGTCCGCTGTGTGCAGAAGTGGCGAAGCACGCGGTTGACTCCCGAGCGGTGAGCGCGCACTAACGGGGGTGTTGCTCGTCGACGCCCAGCTGATCCGAGCGGGGAAGCTGCTCCCCGGCCGGGGCATCGACGTGGCGCCGCCGAACGCACTCCACCGGTTGGTACAGGCGGCCCGCACCGCCCGCCGTGCTGGCTCTGTCGCCGGTGCCGATCCCGATCGATGACCCACTGGCTCGGGGTGGTCTCGCGGGACCATGTGCAGCGGGGGGTGGCACTGGGCATCGCCCAGATCGGGCACGGCAAGAAGGCCGGTCTGCTCAGGATGCGCCCCGGTGACGGACTGGTCTACTACTCGCCTCGGGAGCCACTGGGCAGCAAGGCGCCGCTCAAGGCCTTCACGGCCATCGGCACCGTGGCCGACGACGAGGTCTGGCAGGCCGACGAGGGGGAGTTCCGACCCTGGCGGCGGCGCATCAGCTACGACTCGACGGCCGCCGAGGTGGCCCTCGAGCGGCTCTGTGCCGATCTCGACCTGACCCAAGAGGCCAACTGGGGTTACCAGCTTCGACGGGGCCTGGTCGAGCTGAGCACCCACGACTTCAGGTGCATCGCTGCGGCCATGGGAGCCGGGGCGGTCCTCGGATCGACGACGGCATCGGACGAATGACCGATGAGCACGACGGGCGAGCGGCGGCCAACCCAGGGCAGGTGGCCGCGCACGCTGGCGGCTCGACCTGACCCGGACACCGTTCGTACTCGGTTACCCCTCCAGCTCGGCGAGCACCTTGGCCGCGTGACCGTCGGCCTTCACGTGGTACCAGGCCCGGGCGATGGTGCCGTCGGCGGCCACGAGGAAGGTGGACCGGATCACCCCCACCGACTTCTTGCCGTAGAGGGTCTTCTCGCCCCAGGCGCCGTAGGACTCACCGACGGAGTGATCGGCGTCCGTGAGCAGGGGGAACGTCAGACCGTACTTCGCCCGGAACTTCTGGTGCTTCTCGGCGCTGTCGCCCGAGACGCCGAGGACCGGCACCTTGGCCTTGGCGAACGCCTGCAGGTTGTCGTTGAACTGGCAGGCCTCCTTGGTGCATCCCGGCGTGTCGTCCCGTGGGTAGAAGTAGAGGACGAAGCGCTTCCCGGCGAGATCCTTGGACGAGACCGGCTTGCCGTCCTGGTCGGGGAGGGTGAACGCAGGGGCCTTGTCACCGGCGTCGAGCTTTCCCATGCTGCTTCCTTTCGTGGGGGGTGGCCGGACTCGGTCGGTCCGGACCTCGACACAGGGTACGCCGTCCGGTGAGGCCCGAGTCGAGGTGCCCGGCTGGTGGGCCCCGTGGCCGACGACAGGCCCCCTGACCGGGGCGTCCGGGGGGCTTGCCGCCATTTGACCTGGTGTTAAGGGCGGTACCGGGTACACTGGTGTGCGTAGTGGAGCTGGTGCTCCGCTACCGGGGTCTTCCTCATCCTGTTTCCGGTGTGCCGTCGCACTCCGGTCGATGGCCCGAGGCGGGCCCGCAGGCATCCGTGAATGGCACGGTGTCGACGGTCGGCCTCCGGCCGTCACCGAACGATGAGAGAGAGCTTCTGAACCCCATGACCACCATTGCCGATCCGTCGGATCGCGTCCTCGATCCGTCCGATCTTCCCGCGGCAGACGACGCACAGCCGTCGTTCGCCTCCCTCGGCGTCGATCCCGCCCTCGTCAAGGCCCTGGCCGACCAGGGCATCACCCATACCTTCGCCATCCAGGCCATGACCGTGGCCGACGCCCTGGCCGGCCGAGACGTGTGCGGCAAGGCCAAGACCGGGTCCGGCAAGACGCTGGCCTTCGGCATCCCCCTCCTCCAGCGCACGATGGCCGCCCGTTCCACCGAGCCCGGTCGCCCCCGAGCCCTGGTGCTGGTACCTACCCGCGAGCTCGCGGTCCAGGTGAGCGAAGTCCTGGAGCCCCTGGCCGAGGAGGCCGGACTCCGCATCGTGGCCGTCTACGGCGGAGCCGACATCGAGCGTCAGGTCAAGAAGCTCCGGCGGGGGGTGGACGTGATCATCGCCACCCCGGGACGGCTCATCGACCTCGGGGACCGGGGCGAGCTCTCGGTGGCCGACATCGAGACCCTGGTGTTGGACGAGGCCGACCGGATGGCTGACATGGGGTTCATGCCCCAGGTCGAGTGGGTCCTTCGTCGGCTCGAGCGTGACCACCAGACCCTGCTGTTCTCGGCCACTCTGGACGGGGCGGTCGACCGCCTGGTCAGTCGCTATCTGACCGATCCGGTCCTTCACGAAGTGGCGTCGCCCAGCACCACGGTGGACGCCATGGAGCACCGGTTCCTCGAGGTACACCAGATGGACCGGGTCAAGGTGTGCGCCGCCATCTGCCGCAACTCGGAGAAGACCCTCGTCTTCGTGCGCACCAAGCGGGGCGCCGACCGGCTGGTGGAGCAGCTGCGCAAGGAGGGCATCAAAGCCGACGCCATCCACGGCGACCTCCGCCAGTCCAACCGTGAGCGCACCCTGAAGGACTTCAGCGACGGCAAGCTTCCTGCCCTGGTCGCCACCGACGTGGCGGCCCGGGGCCTGGACATCGATCTCGTCGACGTGGTCATCCACTTCGATCCCCCCGAGGACCACAAGGCCTACCTCCACCGCTCGGGCCGCACCGCCCGGGCCGGCGAAGCCGGCCTCGTGGTCACCCTGGTCCAGTGGAACCAGGTGCTGGAGATCGAGCGGATCCAGACCCGCATCGGCCTCCGGTCGCCGATCGTGGAGATCTTCTCCAACGACTCGCGGCTGAAGGACCTGGCCTCCTGGAACCCGCTCGAGGACTGAAGCCCCCCTTCCGCTGGTCGGCCCGCCCGCACGGCCCGCGGCAACCGGAGGGCCCGGTCGGCCGATCACCCCATCCAATGAGGAGGCGGCGTGCCCGAACGCCATTTTGACCAGCCCATGACCGTGGGAGCCGGTGTCGACGGCATCGAGCGCATCCTGGTGGTGACGGCCCATCCCGACGATGTGGACTTCGCCGCCGCCGGGTCGGTGGCCGTGTGGACCGCCGCCGGGGTGGAGGTGGCCTACTGCATCGTCACCGACGGCGAGGCCGGAGGCGAGGACCGGTCCCTGCCCCGGGACGAGATGGCCGCTGTCCGCCGTCGGGAGCAGACCGCCGCCGCCGGCCAGGTCGGCGTGACCGACGTGACCTTCCTCGGGTTTCCCGACGGCAGGCTCCAGGCCGACCTCGATCTCCGCCGTGGCATCGCCCGGGTCATCCGGCGGTTCCGTCCCGACCGGGTGGTGGCCCAGTCGCCGGAGCGGAATTGGGCCCGGATCTACGCCAGCCACCCGGACCACCTGGCCGCCGGCGAGGCCGCGGCGTGCGCCGTCTACCCCGACGCCCGCAATCCTTTTGCCTTCCCTGAGCTCTTGGACGAGGGACTGGAGCCCCACTCGGTCCCCGAACTGTGGATCATGACCACCGAGCGGGCGGACCGGGCCGTGGACGCCACCGAACAGTTCGACCGGAAGCTGGCCGCCCTGCGTTCCCACCAGAGCCAGGTCGGCGATGGAGCGCACCTGGAGGAGTTGTTGCGGACCTGGATGTCCGGCACGGCCCTGGCCGCCGGACTGCCCGACGGGCGCCTGGCCGAGGCATTCCACGTGGTCGCGACGGCGTAGGGGTACCTATGACGGACACCGGACTTCCCTGGGCGGTCCTCCAGCATGTGGCCTACGAAGGCCCGGGTCTCATCGCCGACGAGCTCGCCCTGGCCGCACAGCCCATGGAGCTCGTCCGCCTCGACCGGGGCGATGCGGTTCCCCGGGCCGACGCCATCGCCGGCCTGGTCGTCATGGGTGGCCCGATGGGGGTCCATGACGACGGTCGCTATCCCTGGCTGCCCTCCGAGCGGAACCTGCTGGCTGACACCGCCCGGGCCGGGAAGCCGGTGCTCGGCGTCTGTCTCGGGGCCCAGCAGCTGGCCATGGCCCTCGGTGGCGAGGTGACCACCGGAGCCGATGCCGAGATCGGACTGGGTCGGGTGGAGCTGACCGGTCCCGGCCGGCTCGACCCGGTGACCGGTCCGGAGTACGGGGGGCTGTCCACCCCCTCCCTTCCGTGCCTCCACTGGCACCAGGACACCTTCACGCTGCCTGCCGGAGCCGCCCACCTGGCCGCGTCGACGCGCTTCCCCTTCCAGGCCTTCCGCTGGGGGGACCGGGCCTACGGGCTGCAGTTCCACGTCGAGGTGGACCGCGAGCTGGCTGCGGCATGGGTGCCCCATCTGCCCGCGGGCACCACCCTCGACCCGGTCCGACTGGCCGAGGTCGAAGCGGTGGGGCGGCGTCTGCTGCGTCGCTTCGTCCACCGGTCTCTGGCCCCGGCTCCCGCTCCCGCAGCCGCTTCCGGCCTCGGGGACCCGTGAGCGGGCCCCTTCGCGCCCTTTCCCCGGCGACCGGGCCGGGGGGACCTGCCGACGCGGTGACGCCCGACGGGGTCGGCGGGTCGGGCAAGCCCCGACTCCGGGGCATCTTCCACGAGGTGGCCTTTTTCGTCTCACTGGTCTCTGGCGCCGTGCTGGTGTGGGTGGCACCCACCGCCAGCTCCAAGCTGATCATGGCGGTGTACGCCGTCTCCATCTCCCTGCTGTTCGGGGTCAGCGCGCTCTTCCACCGGCACACGTGGGGACCGGTGGGCCGTCGTCGGATGCGCCGTGCCGATCACTCCACCATCTTCATCGCCATCGCCGGCTCCTACACCGCGGTGGCCGGGATCGCCCTCACCGGCTGGGCCCGGACCGCGGTGCTCTGCATCGTCTGGGGCGGCGCCGTCGTCGGGATCGCCCTCCGGCAGCTGTGGTTGGACGCCCCGAAGTGGGTGATCGCCCTGCCCTATGTGGTCGTGGGGTGGGCGGCCGTCGTGGTGCTGCCCCAGCTCTACCGGGCTCTGGGCGGCACGGGCTTCATTCTCCTCCTGGCCGGTGGCCTGGCGTACTCAGCCGGAGCCTTGGTCTATGCCTCGAAGCGACCGAATCCCGTGCCCGGGGTATTCGGCTACCACGAGGTCTTCCACGCCTGCACCATCGTCGGCGCTGTGCTCCACTTCGTGGTCATCGCCTGGTTCGTCCTACCTCTGGCCAGCTGACCATTGCCCGGCCCGAGCCGGTCGGACGTGGCCGCTCAGCCCGCCATCTGGCGCAGCATGTAGGGCAGGATCCCCCCGTGGCGGTAGTACTCGGCCTCCATCGGCGTGTCGATGCGAAGCCGGGCGTCGAACTCCACCACCCGGTCTCCGTCCACCGCCCGGACGGCCACGGTCTTCGGGCTCACCCCGTCGTTGAGCGAACCGAGACCGGTGACCGAGAAGACCTCGTGGCCGGTCAGCCCGAGGGAGGTGGCATTCTGACCCTCGGCGTACTGCAGGGGAAGGACCCCCATGCCGATCAGGTTGGAACGGTGGATGCGCTCGTAGCTCTCGGCGATGACGGCTCGCACCCCGAGCAGCGAGGTCCCCTTGGCCGCCCAGTCACGGGAGGATCCCGAGCCGTACTCCTTGCCGGCCAGCACCACCAGAGGCACGCCGTCGGCGGCGTAGCGCTCGGCGGCTTCGTAGATGGTGGTCTGCTCGCCGTCGGGGAGGTGGAGGGTGATGCCGCCCTCGGTGCCCGGGGCCAGCTGGTTGCGCAGGCGCACGTTGGCGAAGGTCCCCCGCACCATGACCTCGTGGTTGCCCCGCCGGGCCCCGTAGGAGTTGAAGTCGGTCCGCGCCACGCCCTTGTCAGCCAGGTAGTGGCCGGCCGGCGTGGTCGGGCTGATGTTGCCGGCCGGCGAGATGTGGTCGGTGGTCACGCTGTCCCCCAGCAGGGCCAGTACCCGGGCGCCATCGATGTCGGTGACGGCGGCGGGTTCCATGCCCAGGCCCTCGAGGAAGGTGGGGCGCAGCACGTAGGTGGAGCTGTGGTCCCAGGCGAAGGTGTTGCCGGTGGCGGCCTCCACCGCCTGCCAACGCTCGTCCCCGTCGAACACGGCACCGTACCGTTGGCGGAACATCTCCGAGCTGAGCGAGGTCCGGATCGCCTCGGTGACCTCCTCGGGGGACGGCCACAGGTCCGACAGCAGCACCGGCTGCCCGTCGGCGTCCGTGCCGAGCGGGTCGGTGGTGAGGTCGATGTCCATGGTCCCGGCCAGGGCGTAGGCCACCACCAGCGGGGGAGAGGCCAGGTAGTTCATCCGGACGTCGGGGTGGATCCGCCCCTCGAAGTTACGGTTGCCCGACAGTACGGACGCCACCGACAGGTCGTGCTCGTGGACGGCCTCGGAGACCCCGGGGAGCAGCGGGCCCGAGTTGCCGATGCACGTGGTGCAGCCGAAGCCGACCAGATCGAAGCCGAGGGCGGCCAACGGCGCGGTCAGCCCGGCGCGGTCCAGGTAGTCCATGACCACCCGGGAGCCGGGGGCTAGCGTGGTCTTGACCCACGGCTTGGGGGTGAGGCCCCGCTCGGCGGCGTGCTTGGCCACCAGGCCGGCGGCCACCATGACCTGCGGATTGGATGTGTTGGTGCAACTGGTGATGGCGGCCACCACGACGGCTCCGTCCTCCACCGTCGCCGTCGATCCGTCGGCCAGGGACGCCGGGCCCGAGCGGGACTCCCGGCCGAGAGCGGTGCGGTACGTTGCCCCGGCCCCGGCCAGGGTGACCAGATCCTGGGGACGGGCGGGACCGGCGATGCTCGGGACCACCGTCGACAGGTCGAGCTCGATGGTCTCGGAGTAGACCGGCTCCACTCCCCCGATCTCGTGGAAGAGGCCCTGCTCCTTGGCGTAGGCCTCGACGAGCCCGACGTGGCTGTCGTCCCGGCCGGTGAAGCGGAGGTAGTCGAGCGTCACCTCGTCGATGGGGAAGATGGCGCAGGTGGCGCCGTACTCGGGCGACATGTTGCCGATGGTGGCCCGGTTGGCGAGGGGAACTGCGGCGACGCCGGGACCGTAGAACTCCACGAACTTGCCCACCACTCCGTGCTGGCGGAGCAGATGGGTGATGGTCAGCACCAGATCGGTGGCGGTGGTGCCCGCCGGCTGTTCGCCGGTCAGGCGAAAGCCGACGACCGGCGGCAGGAGCAGCGACAGGGGCTGCCCCAGCATGGCCGCCTCGGCCTCGATGCCGCCCACCCCCCAGCCCAGCACACCGAGCCCGTTGACCATGGTGGTGTGGGAGTCGGTGCCGACCAGGGTGTCGCAGTAGGCCTGGCCGTCGTCGGTGGCAAAGACCACACGCGAGAGGTACTCGAGATTGACCTGATGGCAGATTCCTGTGCCCGGTGGCACCACACGGAACCCGTCGAAGGCCTGCTGGGCCCAGCGCAGAAGCTGATACCGCTCGATGTTCCGCTGGTACTCGATGTCCACGTTCTCGTCGTAGGACTCGGGTCGACCCGATGACTCGGCGATCACCGAGTGGTCGATGACCAGCTCCACGGGGACCAGCGGATTGACCTTGGCCGGATCGCCGCCCAGCGCTGCCAGGGCGTCGCGCATGGCCGCCAGGTCGACCACGCCGGGCACCCCGGTGAAATCCTGCATCAGCACCCGCTCGGGGGTGAGGGCGATCTCGGCGGCGTCCGCGCTGCCGAATCCGTGTCGCTCCGGATGATTGCCCCACCCGGCCACGGCCTCGATGTCGGCCGCCTGCACGGCCAGCCCGTCCTCGTGACGGAGCAGGTTCTCCAGCACCACCTTGATCGAGTACGGCAGCCGGGCCACATCGAAGCGGTCGGCCAGGGCGTTGATCCGGTAGATCTGGTAGGTGGCGTCGCCGACGGCGAGCGCGCCGCGGGCGCCGAAGGAGTCGGGTGCGGCGGTGGGAGGGGTCTGTGCCATGGCCCTATTCTGCCACCGGACCGGGCCCGGCGAACCGGGCCAATTCCGACTAGGTGCGGTTGCGGTACCGCCGGACGGCGAGGGGAATGAGGATGATCAGGAATCCGATCGTCCAGGCCAGGGTCTGGATCACCCATTTGGAGGTGGGTCCCCCGATCATCAGGGCTCGGCAGGCACTGACCGTCACACTCACCGGCTGGTAGGTGGCGAAGCCCTGCAGCCAGCTGGGCATGCTGGCGACGGGAACGAAGGCGGACGAGACGAAGATCAGGGGGAAGAGGATCGGGAACGACATCACCTGGGCCGTCTCACTGTTGGGCGCCGACAGGCCGACGACGGCGAAACCCCAGGAGAGGGCGTAGGCGAACAGCAGGATCAGCAGGATGGCGGCCACATAGGCCAGGACCCCGGTCGTGGGTCGGAAGCCGACCGCGAACCCGACGGCGGTGATGATGATGACCACGAAGACGTTGCGGACCATGTCCGCCGACGTGCGCCCGGTGAGCACGGCCGACCTGGCCATGGGGAGGGCCCGGAAACGCTCGATGAGTCCCTTCTGCAGATCCTCGGCCAGGCCGATGCTGGTACTCACGGCCCCGAACGCCACAGTCTGGACGAAGATCCCGGGCATCAGGTAGTTGACGTAGTTCCCGCCGGGAACCTTGATGGCCCCGCCGAACACGTAGGTGAACAGCAGCACGAACATGATGGGTTGGACGGTCGAGAAGAACAGCTGCTCGGGAATGCGCAAGAGGGCCAGCAGGTTGCGCTGGGTGATGGTGAGCGTGTCGGATACCGCCCAGCGCAGCCTGGCGGTTACGGAGTGAGCGGGCGGTGCCGCCGAGACCGACGGGGCGGTGATGGTGGTGGTCATGAGATCTCCCCACTGGCGATAGGCATGGCTTCACTGGCGGCTCTTCGCCGGGATCGGCGCCGGCTGTCCTTGTCCGGGTCCCCGGTCTCCTCGGTCTCGTCTTCGGCCCTCCGGCCGGTCAGCCCCAAGAACACGTCGTCCAGGCTGGGCTCGCGCAACGTGAACGCGGTGGGCGTGATCCCCTCCTGATCGAGCGTGCGGAGCCCGGCCATGGCGGAGACGGGGCCGTCGTCCACCGTGACCTCGACCACGGTGCCGTTGACCGTCGGGGTATGGGATCCGAGCGAACCGAACAGCTCGGCGGTGCGGTGGGCATGGTCGAGGTTGTCCAGACCCACTTCGAGGACGGTGGCTCCCAGGTTGGCCTTGAGCTCCTGCGGCGTGCCCTCGGCGATGACGTGCCCGTGGTCGATGACCACCAGGTCGGTGGCCAGCCGGTCGGCCTCCTCGAGATATTGGGTGGTGAGGAGCACGGTGGTGCCCCCACCCACCAGGCTCTCGATGACCTCCCACAGGTCGTTTCGGCTCTGGGGGTCGAGGCCGGTAGTGGGCTCGTCCAAGAACAGCACGGTGGGCCGCGCCACCAGGGCGGCGGCGAGATCGAGCCGACGGCGCATGCCCCCCGAGTAGGTCTTGAGCGGGCGGTCCCCGGCATCGGCCAGGTTGAACTGGCTGAGCAGGTCGGTGGCCCGCCCGGTGACGTACGACGAGTCCAGATGGTTCAGCTTGCCCACCATCCGGAGGTTCTCCCGACCGGTCAGGTTCTCGTCGACCGCTGCGTACTGGCCGGCCAGGCCGATGAGGCTCCGGACCAGGCCGGCCTTCTTGCGCACGTCGTGGCCCAACACCCTTGCCGTGCCACTGTCGGCCTTCAGGATGGTGGTGAGCACGCGCACCGCGGTGGTCTTGCCGGATCCGTTGGGCCCGAGCAGGCCGAACACTCTGCCCTCCTCGACGTTGAAGGAGACCCCGTCGAGGGCGTGCACCGGGTGCTTCCCGGTGAAGGTCTTCTGCAGGGCATCGGCTTCGATGGCGTACGGCATGAGCGTAGATCCTGACTGTTCGGCGGGGCGGTCGTGGTGCGGCGTCGCCGGCAACGGCGTGCCCGGTCCACCGGCCCGGTCGGCTCGTAGGAACCACGACGGCGTCGTCCATCTTAGGGCGGCACTCGTGCCGCCTCGGACACACCCGTAACGGCCGCCCCGTACCGACCGGCCCGCCGTGGGCCGGTGCCCCGAACCAGGGAGCGGCATCGGAACCTGACCGATAGCCTGCGGACATGCAAAAAGGCGACGTGGCACCGGATTTCGAACTGCCCGACGAAGAGGGACACCCGCGGAAGCTGAGTGAGCTGGCCGCCTCAGGACCGGTGGTCCTGTTCTTCTATCCGGCGGCCATGACCTACGGCTGCACCAAGGAGAGCTGTCACTTCCGGGACATGAAGGCCGAGTTCGAGGCGGTGGGTGCCCAGCGGGTCGGCATCAGTGCGGACAAGGTGGAGAAGCAGAAGCAGTTCTCGGACAAGCACTCCTTCGACTATCCGTTGCTTTCGGACCCCGACGGCGCCGTGGCGACCCTGTTCGGCGTTCGCCGCGGATTCGCCAAGCTCTCGCCGACCAAGCGGGCCACCTTCGTGATCGGGACCGACCTGAAGGTCATCGAGGTCATCCAGAGCGAGGTGCGAATGAACGTGCACGCCGATCGGGCGCTCGACGCACTGAAGGCCGTCGCCAGCTGAGCCAGCCGGGAGCGTCCCCGCCCGGGGCCTGCTCCGATGGGATGCTGTGGCGATGGACGTCCGGTCGTCGCCCCGACCCGTATGAGCCCGGTCCCGGGATCCGGTCGCATGGAACAGCTGGCTCAGGCGGTCGCCGAGCGGGTGGTGACCATCGTGATGGACGCCATCGACATCGACGCGCTCCTGGAAAGGATCGACGTGGACGCCCTGGTCTCCAGGGTGGACGTCGACGGGGTGGTCAGCCGGGTGGACGTGGACAAGCTCATCGACCGGGTCGACGTCGAGAAGATCATCGAACGGGTGGATGTGGAGAAGATCATCGAGCGGGTCGACATCGACTCGCTGATGGAGAAGACCGAGCTGGGCACCATCATCGCCCGGTCCACCACCGGGGTCGCCTCCGAGGTCCTCGACGTGGTCAGGGCCCAGGGTGTCGGGCTGGACGACTTCTTCGCCCGATGGGTCAACCGGATCCTCCGGCGGCCCCTCTCCGACCTCCCGCTCGGACCGTCGACGCTGGTGGAGGCGGGACGGACCCCGCCCGAGTTGCCACGAGGGGCGGCGTGATGGCCACCGCGGTGGTCAAGCCCGTCGAGGGTCGCCAGGGTCACTATGCCGGCGCCGTGAGCCGGTTGGTGGCCTTCGGGGCCGACGTGGGCGCCTCCTGGGGCCTGTTCACCCTGGGCGCGGCGGCCCTGGCCTTCACCATCCAGCTGGCCTCGGGTACCAAGTTCTCACTCAGCAACCACCAACTGGCCTCCCTCATCGCCGCGGTGGTCTGGGAGTTCCTCTACTTCGCCTACCAGTGGACCCTGAGCGGGAAGACGGTCGGGATGGCGGTCCTCGGCATCCGGGTGGTCAAGACCGACGGGTCGCCCATCGGGGCCCGGCAGGCGGTCATCCGGACACTCACGCTGCCGATCAGCATCATCGCCTTGGGCCTGGGCTTCCTCGGCATCCTCACCAACCGCCGGCGCTACGCCTGGCACGACCGGTTCGCCAAGACGGCGGTGGTCTACTCGTGGGACGCCCGGGCCGCCCGACTGCGCTGGCTGGCCCGACAGGACTCGGCCGCTCCGATCTGAACGCCTCCGATTGGCACGGCCCAACCGTCGGACCTCTCTGGTGTGCCAGGGTGGCGATGATGTGCGGAACTCGGAGGTCGGATGGTGAGCGAAGCTCGGGGTCGGATCCCGTCGGCCGCCAGCGGGCCCGCTAGGGCCGTGTCCCGGCTGTTTGGGCGGGAGCCCGAGATCGTGGCCACCGGCGCCGTGCTCCTCCCGGGGTGGCTCGACCCCGACGGGCAACGATCCCTCGGGGAGTCGTGTCGGCGTTGGGGAGCGAGAGCCGGCGGTTTCTGCGCCCCCCGGATGCCGAGGGGAGGGGCCATGTCCGTGCAGATCGCCTGCCTGGGCTGGCACTGGCGCCCCTACCGCTACTCGCGGTACGTGGACGACGGGGACGGGCGCCCGGTGGCTCCCTTCCCCGACGCTCTGGGCGGGCTCAGCCGCCGGGCCGTGGCGGACGCGTGGCGTGTCGACGCTTCGATCGTGGGCGCAGGAGACGCGGGGCCCGGCACCGGTGCTGAGTGGTACCGGCCGGATGTGGCTCTCATCAACTGGTACGGACCGGGCGCCCGCATGGGCATGCACGTCGACCGGGATGAACGGTCCCCGGCCCCCGTGGTCTCGTTCAGCGTGGGGGACACCTGCACGTTCCGTTTCGGTACGCCGGCCGGAAGGGGCCGACCGTGGACCGACGTGCTCCTTGAATCGGGCGACGTCTTCGTGTTCGGCGGTCCCTCGCGACTGGCGTACCACGGGGTACCGCGGGTGATGGCGGGCACCGGCGACCCGGCGGTGGGCGTGATCGACGGGCGCTTCAATGTGACGGTACGCCAGTCGGGCCTGGTCGAACCCTCCTGACCGCGGGCGCTTCAGCGGTCCCGTGCGCACGGCGTGCCCGTTCCGCCCCGAGCTCCCGGGCCCCGGTGGAACGGACGATTCGTGCTCTGGGGCGGCACCAGCCGGTCGAACTCATCGTCGATCACGACACGCCCTCGGGGCAACGACGACGGGAGTCGTTACGATTCGAGTGCCCGCAGGCCCTCGAGCCCGGCGAGCGAAGCTTCGGCCCGGGCCGGATCCAGGTGGGCGAGTCCCAGGAGCAGCCCCTCCAGGAGCAGCATGGTGGCGGCATGGCTGGCGAACAGCCCCGGGCCGCCCCGCCAGCAGACCAGGGTCTCTGTGACTCGGTCGCCGATGACCGGTTCCAAGACATCGGTGATCAGCACCACAGGCACCGACTGGGTTTTGGCGCGTTGCAAGAGCGTGTCAACGTGGGGATGGACGCGGCTGTAGGTCAGCACCACGACGGCGGTCGAGCCGGACACCTCCAGGAGGTCGTCGGCCGCACCGGGTCCCGATCTGGTGAGAGCCAGGGACGGACGCCCGAGTCGACGAGCCAGGAAGGCGGCGTACTCGGCGAGCGGTGCGGATGGCCCGATGCCGCTCCAGAGCAACCGGTCGGCACCGCCAAGGACGTCGACGGCGCGGTCGAAGCGGGGTCCCGCCACCTCGTCCAGCAGCGTGCCAACCGAGGCGAACAGCGAGTCGGCCGATCGGGTCAACACGTCCCGGTCGTCCTGGGCCAGCGTCTGGTGGAGCCGCTCGGCCAGTGTCGGTCCTTCCCCTTGAACGACCAGGGCACGCCGCAGCTCCGGCAGGCCCGGATAGCCCAGGGCCTGGGCGGTCCGCACCACCGTGGCATCGCTCACGCCGACACGGGCGGCGATGGCGGAGGCCGAGTCGACGACGGCCGAACGCCCGGAGCCCACCAGGTACTCGGCGACCAGGCGCTGGGCCGGGCTGAGGCCGCGAAGCGAACGGCGCACTCGATCCTGCACGGGCTCCTGTAGTGATTGCTGCACAGTTGACCTGTCCATGTAGCAAACACTACAGTGCGGGAGGAAATCGAACGAGGGAGGCCGAGCCGTTGCACGTGGTGCTGTTGGTGCTGAGCACCTTCGCCGCCTCGACCGTGGAGATGGTGGAGGCGCTCACGATCATCCTTGCCGTGGGGGTGACCCGGGGCTGGCGTCCGGTGGTGCTGGGTACCGCCGGGGCCCTGGTGGGCCTCGGGGGCCTGGTCGCGGTGTTGGGTCCCGCCGTGAACCGGATCCCGATCGGAACGCTCCGCCTGGTGGTGGGAGGCCTGCTGCTGGTGTTCGGCCTCCAGTGGCTCCGCAAGGCCGTCCTACGGGCAGGCGGCCTGAAGGCACTCCACGATGAGGACGCCATCTACCAGGAAGAGTTGCATCGCCTGAAGGCCGCCGGGGGCGGTCAGGGCGACGTGGACTGGTACGGGATCACCGTGGCCTTCAAGGGCGTGTTCCTCGAGGGGCTCGAGGTGGTGTTCATCGTCCTGACCTTCGGGGCCACCCAGGGCCACATGGGCGCCGCTGCCCTGGCGGCCACAGCCGCGGTCGTCGTGGTCGCGCTGGTCGGTTTGGTGGTCCACCGACCGCTGGCCCAGGTTCCCGAGAACACGCTCAAGTTCGTGGTCGGCATCATGCTCACCTCGTTCGGGCTCTTCTGGTCGGCCGAGGGGGCCGGCGCCCACTGGCCGGGCAACGACCTGTTCATCCTGGCCGTCATCGCCTGCACCGCGGCGGTGTCGGGGGGCACGGTGCTCGCCCTGCGGTCGGCCGACGCGGCCCGGGCCGGGACGCCCGCATGATGCAGGCGTTCAAACGCTTCGGGCTCTTCTGGGTCGACTTCGTCGTGGGTGACGACTGGACGTTGGCCGTGGTGGTCGTCCTGGCCCTCCTGGCCACCTGGGCGCTGTCCCGGACCGGCTTCCCGGCCTGGGTGGTGCCGTTGGTGGTCATCCTCGCCGCCCTGGTCAGCTCGGTCGTCCGGGCCCGTCGGGCCGCCGCCCTGCGCAGGCGCACCGAGTAGGCCGGCGGAGCGCTGCATCGGGGCTTCCGCGGTCCAGGGATCAATTTCTTTTGTGCCCCCGGCAGGACTCGAACCTGCGCCACCGGCTCCGGAGGCCGGTGCTCTATCCGCTGAGCTACGGGGGCGTCTGGCGGGCACAGACCCGCCCGCTGCGATCCGGAGGTTCTCCCGACCGGGAGCCAACTGTAGTGCCACCGCGGGGTGGCTCACCCCGGGGCCTCACGGGGGTCCACGCCTGACGACGTATCCTCGCAGGATCATGTCCACCCGAGACCAACTGGCCGAGGCCATCAGCCGGGCCGCCCGGACCGTCGCCCAGCGTGACGGCCTGTCCCTCGACGTGCCTCCGGGCTCGGTGCAACTCGAGCGGCCTCCTAGGCGGGAATTGGGCGACTGGTCGACCAACGTCGCCATGGTGAACGCCAAGCGAGCTGGCACGAACCCCCGCCTCCTGGCCGAAGCGCTCGTAGCGGTCCTCGAGGCCGACCCGCCTCCCCACGCCACCGGGATCGAGATCGCCGGGCCTGGCTTCATCAACTTCACCCTCGACATCGGTTGGCTCCACGACGCCCTGGCCGAACTCCTGGCCCAGGGCGAAGAGGGCTACGCCCGGCCGGACGTGGGCCACGGCGAGCGGGTGCAGGTCGAGTTCATCTCGGCCAACCCCACCGGTCCGATCCATGTGGGCAACGGCTGGTGGGGCAGCTACGGCGACGCCCTGGCCCGGGTCCTGACCCGGGCCGGTCACCAGGTCAGCCGCGAGTACTACGTCAACGACACGGGGGGCCAGATCCGCACCCTGGGCGAGAGCCTGCTGGCCCGGCGGGCCGGGCGAGAGGTGCCCGAAGGTGGCTACTCGGGCGAGTACGTCACCGAGCTGGCCGGCTCCTACGAGGGTGAGGACGAGGTCACCGCGGCGGGTCGATGGGCGGCTGAGCGGATACTCGAGCACATCCGAGCCACTTTGGCCTCGGTGGGCATCGTCTTCGACGAGTGGTACAGCCAGGCCTCCATCGAGGAGAGCGGGGCCGTGGACGAGACCATCGCCCTGCTGGCCGATCGAGGCCTGGTGTTCGAGCAGGACGGTGCCACCTGGTTCCGGGCGACCGAGCTGGGTGACAGTCGGGACCGGGTGCTGCGCAAGTCCAACGGGGACGCCACCTACCTGGCCGGCGACCTGGCCTACCACCGTGACAAGTTCCTCGTGCGTGGGTTCGACCGGGTCATCGACGTCTTCGGTGCCGACCACCACGGCCAGGTGGCCAGTCTGCGGGCGGGAGTCGAGGCGCTGGGCATCGATCCTCAACGCCTCGAGGTGAAGCTGGGCCAGATGGTGTCGCTGATGGACGGCGACGAGGCGGTCAAGATGGGCAAGCGGGCCGGGAACGCCATCTCGCTTGACTCACTGGTGGCCGACATCGGTCCCGACGCCACCCGCATCCTGTCCCTGATGAGCTCGCTCGACCAGGCCAGCACCTTCGACCTGGCCTCGGTGCGGGAGCAGTCGGTGGAGAACCCGGTGTTCTACGTCCAGATGGCCAGTGCCCGGATCGGCGGGGTGAGTCGGAAGGCCGCGGAGCGGGGAGTGGTTCGGTCCCCGCTCGACGGGGTCGACCTCTCGCTCCTGGACCATCCTCGGGAGCTGGAGCTGATCCGGTGCCTGGAGGAGCTACCCGAGGTGGTGGCTGACGCCGCCGCCGACCGGGCTCCGAGCAAGGTCACCACCTGGGTGCGTCGACTGGCCGGCTGCTTCCACGGCTTCTACCACGACTGCCCCATCCTGGCCGACGACGTCGATCCCGGACTGACCCAGGCCCGCCTGTGGTTGGTCGAGGCGTCCCGCATCGGCTTGGCCATCGGCCTCGGGCTGCTCGGGGTGGCCGCGCCGGAGGCGATGTGATCGGGGCGGGCGCAGCCGAGGACGGGGCGTCGACTGCCGTTGCGGGACCGTCGGTCCCGGTGGCCGACCCATCCGCTCCGGTGGCCCCCCACCTCCTCCCCATGACGGCGGCGACGGACCCGGCCGGCCGATTGCAGGTCGGGGGTTGCGACCTGGCCGGGTTGGCTGAGCAGTTCGGCACGCCTCTGTTCGTGTACGACGAGGCGCACCTTCGGGCCAGCTGCCGCGAGGCGGTGGAGGCGTGGGGCGATGGGGTGGCCTACGCCACCAAGGCCTTCCTGTGTGTGTCCATGGCCCGACTGGCCCACGAAGAGGGCATGTGCCTCGACGTGTCCACGGGAGGCGAGCTCCACGTGGCCCTGACGGCTGGCGTTCCGGCCGACCGGCTGGTGCTCCACGGCAGCAACAAGTCAGACGAGGAACTGGCGGCCGCCCTGGCCGTGGGTGTGGGCCGCATCGTGGTGGACTCCTTCGACGAGATCGACCGCCTGGAGCGACTGATTCCCGAGGCCCCGACCCCGGTGGATCCCCATGGCGGAGTGCCGTCGCCCCCCCGACCCAAGGTGTTGGCCCGGGTCACTCCCGGCGTGGAGGTGCACACCCATGAGTTCGTGCGTACCGGACAGGATGACTCGAAGTTCGGGTTCGGACTCTCGTCGGGGGCAGCTGCTCGCGCCGTCCAGCGGCTATCCGAGCTCGATGAGCGGGGATTGGTCGAGTTCGTGGGGATCCACGCCCACCTCGGGAGCCAGGTATTCGCCCTGACCCCTTTCGTGCGGGCCATCGAGGTCTTGGCCGCATTCTTCGCTCCGCTGGGCCTGCCCGAACTGGTCGTCGGCGGTGGCCTCGGCGTGGCGTACGTCAACGGGGAAGAGGCGCCGCCCATGGCCCAGTGGGCCGCGTCGGTCCGGCAGGCCTGCCGGAAGGCAGGAATTCCCGACAGCGTCCGAGTCACCGCGGAGCCGGGGCGCTCCATCGTGGCTGCGGCCGGCATCACCCTGTACCGGGTGGGCACGGTGAAGGACGTGCCGGGACACCGGACGTACGTCTCGGTCGACGGCGGCATGAGCGACAACCCCCGCCCCGTGCTCTACGGGAGTGGGTACGAGGCGTTCCTACCCCGGCGAGGCCGGAGCCGAGCGGCCCATGGCCGTCCGCGTGGTGGGCAAGCACTGCGAGTCGGGGGACGTAGTGGTGTCGGAGGGGTTCGTCCCCGCCGACACCGTCGTCGGGGACATCCTGGCCACCCCGGTGACCGGCGCCTACGGACACTCGATGGCGTCCAACTACAACAAGGTTCCCCGTCCGGCGGTGGTCTTCGTGGCCAACGGCGAAGCCAGGGTGGCCGTCCGGCGAGAGACCTTCGACGACCTCGTCCGTTTGGACGGCTGATCGACGGCGTCGCCGAGGTCGCTGTCGGCCAGGCGGTAGCGTGACCGGGTGACCTCGCCCCCCCCTTCCGATCGCCCGGTTCGCATCGCCGTGCTCGGCTGCGGGAACGTGGGTTCGGCCTTGGTGGGGATCCTCCAGGACCGCGGCCGCAGCATTGGCCGTCCAGAGTGGCGCCCGACTGGAGGTGGCCGGCATCGCCGTGCACGACCTCGGCCGGCCCCGGGCCGCACACATTCCCTTGGACCTTCTCACCGCGGACCCGGCGAGCCTGGTCTCGGATCCGTCCATCGATGTGGTGGTCGAACTCATCGGGGGCGTGACACCCACGGGGGCGCTGGTGCGCACGGCGCTGGAGTCCGGCAAGCCGGTGATCACGGCGAACAAGGCCCTGCTGGCCTCTCCTGAGGGTGTGGAGCTGCGAGCGCTGGCCAACGAGCAGGGAGTCGACCTGCTCTATGAGGCCGCCGTGGCCGGCGCCATTCCGCTCGTCCGCGCCCTACGGGAGTCACTGACCGGTGAGCGGATCCACCGCGTCATGGGCATCGTCAACGGCACCACCAACTTCATCCTGACCAAGATGAGTGAGCAGGGCGCCGACTACGCCGACGTACTGGCCGAGGCCCAGGCGTTGGGCCTTGCCGAACGGGATCCCACCGCCGATGTCGAGGGGTACGACGCCGCCGCCAAGGCGGCCATCCTGGCCGGCGTGGCCTTCGGCTACGACGTGGGCGGTGCCGAGGTCATGCGGGAGGGGATCACCGCCGTCCGGGCGGTCGACGTCGAGTTCGCCGAACGGCTCGGTTACGCCGTCAAGCTCCTGGCCATCGTGGAACGCACGGGTGAGGACGCGTTGTCCGTGCGGGTCCATCCCGCCTTGGTGCCCAAGTCCCATCCGCTGGCCGGGGTCAGGGATGCCTTCAACGCCGTGTTCATCGAAGGGGAGGCGGCCGGTGAGCTGATGCTCTACGGCCAGGGTGCCGGAGGCCTCCCGACCGCCAGCGCGGTGGTCGGCGATCTGATCGACGCGGTCCGCAACCGATCGGCGGGCACGACAGCGCCCACTCCCGAGCGCCGCCCGGCCCGCCTGCTCCCCGAGTCCGAGCTGCGGACGCAGTGCTACATCAGCCTCGACGTGACCGATCGGCCGGGTGTCCTGGCCGCGGTGACCACCATCTTCGGCGACCATGACGTCTCCATCCGCTCCATGGAGCAGGAGGGCTACGCCGGCGAGGCCCGGCTCCTCTTCGTGACCCACCTGGCCCGGGAGGGGGATATTCGGGACACGTTGGCCGAGTTGGCCGAGTTGGACACCGTCGAGCAGATCGGTGGGGTCATGCGGATCGTCGGGGACGCAGAATGACCAGCCGACCGGACGACCGGTCGCCGGCAACCGCCCCGGCTGGCGTGGGGTCATCGAGGAGTACCGCGACTACCTGCCCGTGTCGGAGGCCACCCCGGTGGTGACGCTGCTGGAGGGCGGCACACCGTTACTCACGGCGCCGCGCCTTTCGAAGCGGGTCGGAGCCCGGGTGCTGCTGAAGGTGGAGGGGGCCAATCCGACCGGATCGTTCAAGGACCGCGGCATGACCGTCGCCATCTCCAAGGCCGCCGAGGAGGGGGCCAAGGCAGTGGTCTGCGCATCGACCGGCAACACGTCGGCTTCGGCGGCCGCCTTCGCGGCCCGGGCCGGCCTGACCTGCGCGGTGCTCATCCCCGAGGGGCACATCGCCCTCGGGAAGCTGGCCCAGGCCCTGATCCACGGCGCCCGGGTGCTCCAGGTCCGCGGGCAACTTCGACCAGTCCCTGGCCATCGTCGAGAGCTCGGCGAACGAGCGCCGGTGACGGTGGTCAACTCGGTCAACCCCTACCGCATCGAGGGCCAGAAGTCCGGGGCCTTCGAGATCGTCGACGAACTGGGCGACGCGCCCGACGTGCACTGCATCCCGGTGGGCAACGCCGGCAACATCACCGCCTACTGGAAGGGCTACCTCGAGTTCAAGGAGGCCGGGCGGTCGACCCGGCTGCCCCGGATGCTGGGCTTCCAGGCCGCCGGCGCCGCACCCATCGTCGAGGGCCATCCCATCGAGCACCCCGAGACGGTGGCCACGGCCATCCGGATCGGCAATCCGGCCAGCTGGTACGGCGCCACCTCGGCGGCATCCGAGTCGGGCGGCGGCATCGCCGCGGTCACCGACGAGGAGATCCTGGCCGCCTACCGGTTCCTGGCCGCCGAGGAGTCGGTGTTCTGCGAGCCGGCCTCGGCCGCATCGGTGGCCGGACTGCTGAAGGTCGGCCTCCCCGACGGGCTCGGCCCGGGCGCCACGGTGGTCTGCGTGCTGACCGGCCACGGGCTGAAGGATCCCGACATCGCCATCAGCCAGATCTCCGTTCCGACGGTGGTCGACGCCGACCTGGGTGCCGTGCTGCGACGAGCTGGGTCTGGACTGAGCCGGCACGGAGCGTGGCCGTCGGCTCGCGGTCCGGGGCACGGGTTGTTGCCGGTACGGCCGTCGCGCCTGTACACTGGGTGCACCTTCGCTTCCACAACGTGCCCGATCGGGCTTGTGGGCGGGACTCCCTGTATCGCTTCTGATGGACGCGATCAGCCCGTAGCCGGCGTCGGGGGGAGAAGCAGGCGAGAGACGCATCTCGAGACCCGCGACTCCCCACCCCTGATTCCCTGGCAGGGGGAGTCACTCCACCTGCCAACGAGGACATGCGAAACGAGGAAGCCGATGACTGCCGAACAGCAGCTCGAGCGCTCGGTATTGGAGGGCAAGGAGCGAGATGAGCTCCACGCCATCGCACAGGCACTCTCTGTGAAGACCAATACCAGGACGAAGAAGGCGGACATGATCGATGGCATCCTGAAGGCCACCGGCGTCTCCGTCGACGACGGCGCCGTCCGCCGGTGCGCACCTCGGCGGGTCCAACGGGGACGGGTCCAACGGAGCGTCGGCCAACGGCCGGCGGCCGGCCGGTCCGCGCCTGCGGATCGTCGGAGCGGTCGCACGCGGAGGTGCCGATGGCCCCGGCCGGACGAGCGTCGTCCGACGCCGGACGGCCGCGGGACCGGCGAGCGGCCGGCGGCCGCCGGCCGGAGGCCGGCGGCAGCCGGCAGTCGTTCGGGCCCGCCGACGACGCCGACCAGGCCGGTGGGACCGTCGATCTCGACGACGACTTCGGAGCGTCGGCTCGGGGAGCAACGGAACGGAACGCCGATCGGAGTCGGCCGAGCGCCGGCGACGGACGGCCACGCGGCGCCGCAGCCGGGCCGACGGCCGGCCAACCGACCGGCGAGGGAGGTCGGCAGGGATCGTCCGGGTGGCGGTCAGCCAGGGAAACCAGAGCAACCGCAACAATCAGAACAACCAGGGCGAACCGCAACAACCGCAACAACCAGAACAACCGCAACAATCAGGGCAACCGCAACAACCAGGGGAACCAGGGCGGCGGCAACGACGACATGGGCAATCGCCGGAGCAACCGGCGGCGCCGGGGACGCGACCGCCAGGGCGGCGGGCGAGGGCGACCTGCAGGGCGCCGGTGGTCAGGAGCAGCAGTACCAGGGAGAGCTGATCCCGGTGAAGGGTCTGCTCGATCTGCGGGACGAGGGCTATGGCTTCCTCCGGTGCGAGGGCTACCTGCCCTCGACCAAGGACGTCTACGTCTCGATCAGCCAGGCCCGCCGCTTCGCTCTCCGCAAGGGCGACAGCATCGAGGGCTTCTGCCGCCCGGCGGGGAGCACGGAGAAGTTCCCGGCCCTCCTGCAGATCGACACGGTGTCCTCGCTCGATCCCGAGGTCGGCCCGCAACCGGCCCCGGTTCGAGGACCTGACGCCGCTCTTCCCCGACGAGCGGCTCAATCTCGAGATGCCCGGCGAGAAGGAGAACATGACGACCCGGATCGTCGACCTCCTGTCGCCGATCGGCAAGGGCCAGCGTGGCCTCATCGTGTCGCCGCCGAAGGCCGGCAAGACCACGGTGATGAAGCACATCGCCCACTCCATCGAGGCCAACAACCCCGACGTGCACCTGATGGTGCTGCTGGTGGACGAGCGGCCCGAGGAAGTCACCGACATGCGCCGCTCGGTCCGGGGCGAAGTGGTCGCCTCCACCTTCGACCGTCCGGCCGAGGAGCACACCGCGGTGGCCGAGCTGGCCATCGAGCGGGCCAAGCGCCTGGTCGAGGCGGGCCGCGACGTGGTCATCATCCTCGACGGGATCACCCGACTGGCCCGGGCCTACAACCTGGCCCAGCCGGCCACCGGCCGGATCATGTCCGGCGGTGTCGACTCCGGCGCCCTCTACCCGCCGAAGAAGTTCTTCGGCGCGGCCCGGAACATCGAGGAGGGCGGCTCGCTGACCATTCTGGCCACCGCTCTGGTGGAGACCGGCTCGAAGATGGACGAGGTGATCTTCGAGGAGTTCAAGGGCACCGGCAACATGGAGCTCCGGCTCGATCGCCGGCTGGCCGAGCGCCGGCTCTACCCGTCGATCGACGTCAACGCCAGCTCCACCCGTCACGAGGAGCTGCTCTTCGACCGCTCCGAGCTCCAGCAGGTGTGGAAGCTCCGCCGGGTGCTGAACGCCCTCGCCAACGAGGGGAGCGCGGCGGCCGGCCTCGAGCTGCTCATGGACAAGATCCGCACCACCAAGAGCAACGAGGAGTTCCTGGCCGAGATCGCCAAGGGACCGGCCACCTGACCCCCGACCCCGGTCCGGCCGCGGAATAACCGCGGTCCGGGTTCCGTTACACTCGGAGCGCTGCGTGGGCGGTCTCGTTCGAGGTCGCCGCGCCGCCATCACAGGAGAATCCCATGAAGACTGACATCCATCCCTCCTACGTCGAAGCCTCGGTGCGCTGTTCGTGCGGCAACACCTTCACCACCCGGTCGACCAAGCCGGAGATCCACCTCGAGCTGTGCAACGAGTGCCACCCGTTCTTCACCGGCAAGCAGAAGCTGGTGGACTCCGGTGGTCGGGTGGAGCGCTTCCAGCGTCGCTACGCCAAGACCGGCTCCCGCAAGAAGAAGGCGCCGCCCGCCTCCTGAGCGGTCGACGTGGCCGCCGGGCCGTCTCGGCCGTCGACGGCCGGTGACCGAGCCGGTCGTGACGGCAATCCCCAGAGCCGCGGTGCGCCGCGAGGAGGCGTCCGCAACGTTGGCGCTACCCTGGCCCGGTGTTCAACGAGCGCATGAACGAGCGCATGAGGAGCTCGAACGGGAGTACGAGGCGGTCCTGGCCGAGCTCAACGACCCGACCCTCTCCTCGGACCCCGGCGCCTGCGCCAGGTCTCCCGTCGCCACCGCGAGCTCGAGGAGCCGGTGCAGTCCTGGCGCCGTCTGCTGGCCGCCGAGTCGGATCTCGAGGCCGCCCGGGAGATGGTGAGGGACTCGTCGGGCGACGAGCGGGAGCTGGCCCAGACCGAGGTGGCCCAGGCCGAGGCGGAGATCGCCCGACTGGAGGAGGAGCTCCGACTGCAGCTGGTGCCCCGTGACCCCAATGCCGGCCGCAACGTCATCATGGAGATCCGGGGAGCCGAGGGCGGGGAGGAGGCCAACCTGTTCGCCAAGGACCTCTTCGAGATGTACTCCCGGTACGCCGCCGAGCGGGGCTGGAAGGTCGAGGTGCTGTCCTCCAGCCCGTCCGAGCGCGACGGCCTCAACGAGATCACCTTCGTGGTCAAGGGCGAGGACGCCTGGCAGCGGCTCGAGCACGAGGGGGGTCCCCACCGGGTCCAACGGGTGCCGGTGACCGAGTCCCAGGGGCGGATCCACACGTCCTCGGCGGCGGTCGCCGTCCTGCCCGAGGCCGAGGAGGTGGACGTGGCCATCGACCCGAGCGACCTCAAGATCGACGTCTACCGGTCGACCGGGCCGGGCGGGCAGTCGGTCAACACCACCGACTCGGCGGTCCGGATCACCCACCTGCCGACCGGCATCGTGGTGGCCATGCAGGACGAGAAGAGCCAGATCCAGAACCGGGCCAAGGCCATGATCGTGCTGCGCTCGAGGCTGCTCAAGGCCGAGCAGGACCGCCAGTCCGCCGAGCTCTCCGAGCAGCGGCGCAGCCAGGTGGGCGGTGGCGGCAGGTCGGAGAAGATCCGGACCTACAACTACAAGGACAACCGGGTGACCGACCACCGGATCAAGCTGACCCTCCACAAGCTGGACCGCATCCTGATGGGCGACCTCGACGAACTGACCGACGCGCTGATGGCCGACAAGCGATACCGGCAGCTGGACGACGACTGAGGCCGTGGTGCGCCGGCATCCCGGCGCTCGACGAGGGATGACGGCCGAACCCGCCGCCGGCGCGGCGACCGACCGGCTCGAGGAGGTCATCGCCGCGCCGCCTGGGCTCGGCCCGCGAGGCCCGCTGGATCGTCGAGCACGCCGGCGGGGACGCCGGCCGGGCCCGGGGCTGGCCGACCGGAGGGCGGCGGGCGAGCCCCTCCAGTACGTCCTCGGCCGCTGGCCGTTCCGGTCGCTCGAGCTGGTCGTGGATCCGAGGGTCCTCATCCCGCGCCCGGAGACCGAACAGCTGGTGGAGGTGGCGCTGGCCGAGCTGGCCCTCTCTTCCGACCGGGGCGGTCCCCCGGCTCGGCCGGTCGGGGCCCGGTCCGGTCTGCGTTGACCTCGGGACGGGATCGGGTGCCATCGCCCTGTCGCTGGCCGACCGAGGGGCGCCTCGGGCCCCGGGCCTGGTGGTCTGGGCCACCGACGCCTCCGCGGACGCCCTGGCCGTGGCGGCGGAGAACCTCGGTCGAGCTGGCCCGCAAGGACCCGGCGGCGGCCGGGCGGGTCCGGCTGTCGGAGGGCCGGTGGTTCGACGCCCTGCCCCCGGAGCTGGCCGGGACGGTCGACCTGGTGGTGTCCAACCCTCCCTACGTGTCCGAGGCCGAGTTCCCCGGCCTCGATCCCACCGTGCGCGACTGGGAGCCCGCGCCGGGCCCTGGTGGCGGCGACGGGCTCGCGCGGCGTGGGCGGCATGGCCGACATCGAGGCCGTGATCGCCGGCGCGTCCCGGTGGTTGCGGCCCGTCGGGCGTGCTGGTGGTGGAGATCGACCCGTCCCAGGCGGACGCCGCCGTCGAGGTGGCCCGCCGGGCCGGGTTCTCCGGAGCCGCACCGAGCGCGGACCTGGCCGGGAGGATCCGCATGGTGGTGGCCCGGCGGTGACGGTCGGGCCGGAACCGCTGGTCGCCGATCCCGAGTCGCTGGCCCTGGCGGCCGAGGCCCTCCGGGCGGGTGCCGTGGTGGCCATACCCACCGACACCGTCTACGGGCTGGCCGCCGACCCGTCGCAGCCCGCAGGCGGTGGCACGGCTCTTCGCCCTCAAGGAGCGGCCGTCGGACGTGGCCCTCCCGGTGCTGGTGGCCGGCCGGGAGCAGGTCTCGGCTGGTGGCCGGCCCGCTCGACGGCGCAGCCGAGCACCTGGCCGACCGGTACTGGCCCGGCCCACTCACCTTGGTCGTCCCGCGCCGGCGGAGCTTCACCGCCGACCTCGGAGGGCCGCCCTCGGCCCGGCGGACGGTCGGGGTGCGGTGGCCGGACCATCCGGTGGTCCAGGCGCTGTGCCGCGAGCTGGGGCCGATGGCCGTGACCAGCGCCAACCGGCACGGCGGCCCGCCGGCCACCCGGGCGAGGAGGTGGCCGAGGTCTTCGCCGGTGAGCGACGGGCTGGCCGTGATCCTCGACGGCGGGCGCTGCGACGGCACCCCCTCCACGGTGGTGGAGTGCCGCGGGCCGGGCGATCCGGTGCCTGCGCCAGGGGGCGATCCCCTGGGGCGAGCTCCAGGAGACGGCCACGGGGCGGTCCGGCCGGAGTGACGCGGCTCGGCGGCCCGTGGCGGTGCCGACCGGGCCGGACCAGGGATCTCATCGCCCCGATCCGCTACCATCGCCAGACGAAGCCCGTGGACCGAGGAGGCGTGACCTGTGTTCTCGAACATCGTCGTCGGCACTGACGGATCGGACACGGCCAGCGCCGCGGTGGCTCTGGCCGTCCAGCTGGCCAAGGACCAGGGGGCCAAGCTGCACCTGGTGGTCGGGGTGCACTCCCCGACGGCGGTCGCCGTGCCGGCCGGAGGGGCCAACGTGTCCGACCCCTCGGGCGGCGGGCTGCTGCGGGGGGTGGCCCAGCGGATGCTGGAGGAGGTGGCCGGCCACGTCGAAGGCCTCGAGACGGAGATCCATACCGGTGTCGGGGATCCGGCCGAGGTGATCATCGTCCGTGCCGACAAGGTGGGGGCCGATCTCATCGTGGTGGGGAGCAAGGGCCTCCGGGGCACCAGGAGGATCCTCGGTTCGGTCCCCAACAGCGTGGCCCACAAGGCCGGATGCCACGTGCTGATCGCCCGGACCACCTGAGCGGGCCGGTGATCGGCGCCGGCGGGATCCGACCGCGGCCAGACGCCGGGGTTGACGGTACCCCTCCCGGACAGGGGACACTGGGTACCTGATGAACACGACATTCGACGCACGCAGCACCGTAATCATTATCGACTAGGCACACACCGGACCGGTGTGTGCCCTTCGACCGTCCACTTGGTGGGCGGTTTTTCAATTGGGGATCCGCCCGGGTCGTCGGGCGCAGGGCATCCGTGGGGTCCGACGGCTCGGTGGGTCGAGCCAGCGGGCTGGGGTGCACGGCAGCGGGAGCGACGGGCAGGGCACGGCAGGACGTAGCGGACAGCGAGCAGACGGGACGAGGGACAGGAGCAGCGTGGGTAACTACCGAGTCGGACTGATCGGAGGAGACGGCATCGGCCCCGAGGTGGTCGCCGAGGCGCTCAAGGTGGTCGACGCGGCCGGCGTGCGCGCTCGCCACGACCGAGTACGACCTCGGAGCCGACCGGTACGTCCGCACCGGCGAGGTGCTGCCCGACCCGGTGCTGGAGGAGCTGCGGGGCCAGGATGCCATCCTGCTCGGCGCGGTGGGCCCACCGGTGGGCTCCACCGCAGTCCCGCCGGGGGCCCTCGAGCGGGGCCTGCTGCTCCGTCTCCGCTTCGAGCTGGACCTCTACGTCAACATGCGGCCGTTCACCGGTGTCCCCGGTGCCCTGGCCCCCGACTGCGACTTCGTGGTCATCCGCGAGAACACCGAGGGGACCTACGCCGGCGAGGGCGGGTTCCTCCGCAAGGGCACGCCCTTCGAGGTGGCCACCCAGGGCTCGGTGAACACCCGCCACGGGGTGGAGCGGTGTGCCCGCTTCGCCTTCGGACTGGCCTCGAGCCGGCCCCGCCATCACCTGACCCTGGTCCACAAGACCAACGTGCTGACCTTCGCCGGCGATCTGTGGCAGCGCACGGTCGACGAGGTGTCGGGCGACTACCCGACCGTCACCCGCGACTACAACCATGTCGACGCCACCTGCATCTACCTGGTCGAGGACGCCGCCCGCTACGACGTCATCGTCACCGACAACCTGTTCGGCGACATCATCACCGACCTGGCCGGAGCGGTGGCCGGGGGCATCGGCTACGCCGCCTCGGCCAATCTCAACCCCGACCGCACCGGGCCGTCCCTCTTCGAGCCGGTCCACGGGGCGGCCCACGACATCGCCGGAACCGGCAAGGCCAACCCGGCTGCCGCCATCCGGTCGGCCGCCCTCATGCTCGATCACCTCGGCGAGGCCTCGGCCGCCGAGAAGGTGACCCAGGCGGTCGCCGACTTCATCCACTCCCAACCCGACCCGACGCTGTCGACCGCAGCCATCGGCGACGCCATTGCAGAAAGGCTCTGAGCCATGCCCCTGACCCCGACCGAGAAGATCTGGATGGACGGCGAGTTCGTCGACTGGGCCGACGCCACCGTGCACGTGCTCACCCACACCATGCACTACGGCTCCGGCGTGTTCGAGGGCATCCGCGCCTATCCGACCGAACGGGGCGTGGCGGTGTTCCGCCTACGCGACCACATCGAGCGGCTGTTCACCTCGGCCAAGGTCTTCCTGATCGATGTGCCCTACACGGTGGACGAGATCGTGGACGCCACCCGCGACCTGGTCCGGGTCAACGGTCTCGACGACGGCTGCTACATCCGACCGCTGGTCTACCTGGGCTACGGCGAGATGGGCCTCAACCCGATGCCCGTGCCCGGTGAACGTGTCCATCGCCGCCTGGCCCTGGGGCACCTACCTCGGTGACGACGGTGTGGCCAACGGTGTGTCGATGAAGATCAGCTCGTGGCGTCGCCACGACCCCAACGCGGTGCCCACCGCGGCCAAGGGCACCGGCATGTACGTCAACTCGTCACTGGCCAAGGTGGAGGCCATCAAAGCGGGCTACGACGAGGCCATCCTCCTCGCCCCGGACGGGAACGTCAGCGAGTGCACTGGCGAGAACATCTTCATCGTGCGCAAGGGCCGGCTGATCACCCCTCCGACCTCGGACTCAGGAGCCCTGGAGGGCATCACCCAGCAGTCGGTGGAGACCATCGCCCGTGACCTGGGCTACGGGGTGACCTACGAGCAGATCATCCGCACCGACCTCTACACGGCCGACGAGGCGTTCCTGACCGGCACCGCGGCCGAGGTGGTGCCGATCCGGTCCGTCGACGACCGCCAGGTGGGCGACGGCAAGCCCGGCCCGATCACCCAGAAGCTCCAGCAGACCTACTTCGCCACCGTCCGCGGCGAGGTGGATCAGTACAAGGACTGGTTGGACTATGTCGAATGACGGCCCCACGCTCAACGACGACTCGCCCACCGGTGGGGGCACGGCCGCGCGGTCACGGCCACACCCACGGCGGCGGTGTCCACCACTCCCATCCTCTGACTGCCGGACAAGCAGGCCCATGCCCACGCGCAGGAGATCCGACAGGAGGGAGCGGCTCCCGTGGGTTCGCCGGGGCACGACTTCGACCTGCCCGGGCTGCCCGATGCCGTCGACGTGTTCGACACCACCCTCCGGGACGGCTCCCAGCAGGAAGGGCTCTCCCTCACGGTCGACGACAAGCTCCGCGTGGCCGAGCAGCTCGACCACCTCGGCGTGACCTTCATCGAGGGCGGGTGGCCCGGGGCCAACCCCAAGGACGAGGAGTTCTTCGCCCGGGCCCCGAAGGAGCTCTCGCTCCACCGCTCCACGCTGGTGGCCTTCGGGTCCACCCGGCGGGCCGGCGTGCGGGCCGAAGACGACGAGACCCTCCGGCACCTGGTCAATGCCCAGACCGAGGCGGTCTGCATCGTGGCCAAGTCGTCCGAGATGCATGTGGTCGACGCCCTCCGCACCACGCTGGACGAGGCCGTGGCCATGGTGGCCGACTCGGTCGCAGTTCCTGCGGTCCAACGACCTCCGGGTCTTCCTCGACGCCGAGCACTTCTTCGACGGATTCAAGGCCAACCCCGAGTTCACCCTACGGATCCTCCGAGCCGCCGAAGAGGCCGGGGCCGAGACCCTGGTGCTGTGCGACACCAACGGCGGAACCCTGCCCTACGAGGTGGAGCGGATCGTATCCGGCGTACTGGGAGGCTTCGAGACCCAGGTCGGTGTGCACTTCCACAACGACAGCGGATGTGCGGTGGCCAACTCCCTGGCCGCGGTGGGCGTGGGTGCCACCCACGTCCAGGGCTGCGTCAACGGGTACGGCGAGCGGGCCGGCAACGCCGACCTGTCGGCGACCATTCCCGACCTCTCCCTCAAGCTCCGGGTCGAGCACCATCCCTCCGGAGCGCCTGGAACTGCTCACCCCGGTGTCCCACCACATCGCCGAGCTGGTCAACATCGCCCCCAACCCCCAGCAGCCCTTCGTGGGGGCCTCGGTCTTCGCCCACAAGGCTGGTCTGCACACCTCGGCCATCGCCCGGCGGTCCGACGCCTACGAGCACATCTCGCCCGGAGCTGGTGGGCAACGGGACCCGGTTCGTGGTCTCCGAGATGGCCGGCCGATCGACGCTGGCCATGAAGGCCACCGAGCTGGGGCTGGAGCTCGACTCCCAGGCCATGTCGTCGGTCCTCGACTCTCTCAAGCGGTTGGAGTACGAGGGCTACCACTTCGAGGTGGCCGACGGCTCGCTCGAGCTGCTGCTGCGCAACTCGACCGGCTGGGAGCAGGACTTCTTCGATCTGGAGTCGTACCGGGTGATCGCCGACCACGGCGAGGGACAGTCCACCGAGGCCACCGTGAAGATCCTGGTGGGTAACGAGCGGATCGTGGCCACTGCCGAGGGGAACGGGCCGGTCAACGCCCTGGACGGCGCCGTGCGGGCCGCCATCGGCTCCCACTACCCGGCCCTGGCCGACGTCCATCTGGTGGACTACCGGGTACGGGTGCTCGACTCGGCCAGGGGCACCGGTTCGGTGACCCGGGTCCTCATCGACTCCACCGACGGCGACCGCACCTGGACCACCATCGGGGTCTCGGAGAACATCATCGCCGCCTCCTGGCAGGCCCTCTCCGACTCCATCGTCTACGGTCTGCTCCATACCGGCGCGGCCTCCGACGGGTAGGAGCGAAGGTCCGAAGATGCCAGTCCGCTCACTCAGGAGCCCAACCGTGACCCAACCCAGCTTCGTGCCCATCGTGGAGGCCGACCAGGTCCGCCCGGCCTACCGGCTCAACGTGCCGAGCATCTGGACCCAGTCCCGGCCCTCCGAGGTGCGGGGGACGTCCCAGCCCGAGGGACGCCTGTTGGGCAAGCCCGGTCCCGACCAGGGCTTCGCCCTCAAGCTGGCCCGTCGGTTCGAGGCCCGGCTGGTCCTGGCCGAGGGTGACTCGGCCGAGGACGCCATCGCCGGATGCACCGCGGTGGCCATGCGGCGCTGCGCCCGCTTCGGCCGGGCACCGGCGGTCTACGACCTCGAGTTCGCCTTCACCCTCTGGGGCTTCCTCGGAGGCGCTCCCGGCGACCTGGTCGAGGCCCGCTGCCCCACTGTTCCGGTCAGCGTCGCACCACTACCAGGCCCAACGGGCCATCGCCGACAGCGTGAAGGCCGAGACACTCCGGCTGACCCCGGACGCCGTGGCCGACCGGATCGTCGACTGGCGGGAGCTGATCGTGCTTCCCGCCGGGCACTGACGGCGCCGAGGGCGACCCGGTACGCCCCGCAACCGACCGGACTGGTTCTGCTTCGGTTACGGTCGTCCTCCCCGGCGGACACCGCCGCCGATCAGGTCAACGACCTTTGCGCCACCGCTTCTTCGAGGCCGGTGCGCCGATGGTGGCACCGGCCACACCACCGGACCCCTCAGTCCCGCCGTTGGCGCTGGCCGACGGGCTGACGCCCGCTCGGGCCATCGAGCCCGTTCCTCCGGCCCGCGCTCCTCGCCGTCGTACTTCACCGAGATGTTGTCGGCCACGTGCGACCCCTGCGATCGCCTTCTGGAAGAGATCGGGGAACTGGGGTCCCACGTGGGTGGCCTTGGCGGCATCGTCGTCCCAACGGCGACGGGGCACCCCGTCCAGGCCCTGCATCGACGGCGCGGTGGTGGACTCCTGCCTCACCGACGGGTGCAGCTCGGGCGGATACCACTTGCCGTCGCTGGCGATCCACCAGCCGGGCCCCTCAGATTTGTCACTCATACGGTTGCCTCCACCACTCTATGTGTTAATCGATACCCGAATGCTAGCCGTTGAAGGGTGAAAAGTCATGTGGTCATCTTGTCGACCGCTTCGGACCAATACTTGAAAGATCCTGCTCAAACCGCCATGGCGGGCTGCCAACACCGACTGGCGGGTGCTCTCCCGTCCGGCGCGGGCCCGGCCCGAGGAGTCGGCGCCTTCGGCCGGAGTCATTCGCTACCGGTGAGTAATTTGGACTGATGGACGCGTCGAACTTCGCTCTGACCGATACGCACCGGGAGTTCCGGAACATCCTCCGGAAATTCGCCGACGAGCGGGTTGCGCCCCATGCCGCGGCGGTCGATCGGGACGCCGCCTTTCCGCAGAAGTCCTTCGACGCCTGCGTCGAGCTCGAGCTGCCGGCCCTGGGCGTCCCGGTCGAGTATGGGGGGGCAGGAGCCGACATGGTCACCCAGGCCATCATGGCTGAGGAGCTGGCCCGGGTCTGTGCGTCCACCTCGCTCAGCATGCTGATCTCCAAGTTGGGGATGCTGCCGGTGATGAATTGGGGCATCCGAGGAGCTGAAGCGTAAGTACCTACCGGGCGTCGCCTCGGGGGAGCGTCAGGCCAGTTACTGCCTGTCCGAAGCCGATGCCGGCAGCGACGTTGCCTCTATGCGGACTCGGGCGGTCCGCGACGGTGACCACTATCTGCTGACGGGCGCCAAGCACTGGATCACCAACGCGGGCGTGTCGGACACCTACACGGTGTTCGCGGTCACCGACCCGAAAGCTGGCCGGGGAAAGGGGATCAGCTGCTTCGTGGTCGAGGCCGGCTGGGGTGTTGAGGTTGGTCCCCATGAGGACAAGCTCGGGGTCCGGGGCAGCCCCACGGCCGCCGTTTCGTTCGACGAGATTCGGGTGCCAGTGGCGAATCTGATCGGCGAGGAGGGGATGGGTTTCACCATCGCCATGCACACCCTGGACCGCAGCCGACCGACCATCGGGGCCCAGGCCGTCGGTATCGCCCAGGGCGCCATCGACGTTGCCGCCGGATACATGAAGGAGCGCAAGGCCTTCGGCAAGGCGATCGCCGACCAGCAGGCCCTGCGCTTCATGCTGGCCGAGATGGCCATGCGCAACGAGGCGGCCCGGACCCTGGTCTATCGGGCCTGCTCCCTTATCGACAACGGCATCCCACGGTGAGCTGACCTCTGTCGGGGCGATGGCCAAGTGCTTCGCCTCCGACACGGCCATGTCCGTCACGACCGATGCGGTACAGCTGCTCGGTGGTTACGGCTACACCAGGGACTTTCCGGTGGAACGGTTCATGCGCGACGCGAAGATCACCCAGATCTACGAGGGCACCAACCAGATCCAGCGGGTGGTCATCGCAAAGTCGCTGTTGGGGTAGGGATTCTGGCTCGATCCGTCAGGGAATAAGGAACTGGAGCCGCCGGGGGCGCGCAGCTCGGGGTCTGCGAGCAGCCCCTCGATCCTGGCCAGCTCCGCGTCGACGAGGGCGGTGCCTGTGGCCGGCTCAGGTGGTGCGGGCGCGTCGAGGGACTCCAGGTAGCGGACGACCGCTCGGCGGGCCCGCATCTTCTCCTTTGCCTCTTCGCTGCGGACACTGCGTTGGTTCGAGTCATCGCCTACTCTCGTGCGGCTGCACTGTCGATCGAAGGCGAAAGTCTGGTGCCTCCAGTGGAACGAGCAGGTTCGCTGAGGCGGTTCCGCCCAGGCTCCAGCGGGGAGGACATCATGGTCCGGGCCCGAGGGAACCCAAACCTGCGCAGAGGAGATCACGACAGGGGACGGTGTCAACCCCCACCCCCTCGGACGGGGCTCAGGCGGCAGGAGCCATCCCCACGACCGGCTTGTTGAGCGATTTCCCGCCCATCGAACCGTAGAAGTTGGCATCGCCGAAGGAGAAGATGCCGCCGTCCGAGGCCAGCAGCCAGTAGCCGCCCGTGGCGGGATCGACGGCCATCCCCACGACCGGCTTGTTGAGCGATTTCCCGCCCATCGAACCGTAGAAGTTGGCATCGCCGAAGGAGAAGATGCCGCCGTCCGAGGCCAGCAGCCAGTAACCCCCGCCATCAGGCGTGGCCGCCATCCCCACGACCGGCTTGTTGAGCGGCTTCCCGCCCATCGAACCGTAGAAGTTGGCATCGCCGAAGGAGAAGATGCCGCCGTCCGAGGCCAGCAGCCAGTACCCGGCCGACCCCGGCTGGGCGGTGCAGTTCGCCGGTGCGACGGTGAGGGCGAAGCTCTGGGTTGCATCGGGCTGCACACCGTTTGCAGCCGTGATCTTCAGTTTGGTAGACGCCGGTCGATCCGGGGGACGGAGTTCCTGAGAACGTCCCGACGCCGTCGTCACCGTCGATGAACGACACACCACGAGGCAGGGTCCCGCTCACCGACAGCGCCGGGGTGGGTGACCCGGAGGTGGTCACCGTGAACCAGGCGAACCCGCTGACCGGGAACGATGTACCCGCAGTGCTGGTGATCGTCGGTGCCACCGGCGGAGCGGGGGCGACGGTCAGTTGGAAGGTCTGAGTCGTGGCCTCTGCTCCGTACCAGGCGTACATCGTGACGGCATAAGTGCCTGACGTCCCGGCTGCGGGGGTCCCGCATTGAACGTCGTGCTGCTGGTGCTGGTGATGGTGCCCCCGGGGGCGGGCGAACCGACGGTCCAGCCGTAGGGGACGGGGAACGAAACGTTCCCCGCGGCGTCGGTCCCGGTGACGGAGAGGAGGTAGGACCCCGTCTGCAGGCCCGTGTAGGTCTTCGGCGAGGTGCAGGACTCGGCTATGCCGGGCATACCGTTCGAGTTCAGTGTGCACTGGTACGTCACACCGGCCTCGTCGGCGGTCAGGTCGAAGGTGGCCGTGGAACCGGGCGTGCCGACCGGGCCGATGGTCACATCGAACGAGGCTGGGACGCAGGAGTGAAACGGCGATCCGCCTTTCGGCAGGTTGTCGTCGGCCACGGCGCCCGTGCCAGCGGATCGAAGCAGTGGGTCAACGCCATCGTTCCCACCTCTGGCGGCATCTCGGTCCATCCGAATGCGACGGGTGAGCACAAATGGCCGACATCCTTGAGGCGGCGCTGGCGGCGAACGGCATCTCCTGACGGCACCGCCTGACGGCACCGCCTGACGGCACCTCGTTGTGCCATTGCCTGATCGGTTGATCGGAGAGCCCGGGGTCCGACAGGATCCGGGGCTGTCCCTTGCCGGTCGGGTAGCCGGCCCGAACTGACCCGGTGGGGGAACGGTGGGCCGGGCGCGGTAGGTTCGCCGCCATGGCCGACATCACGATCTTCCACAACCCCAACTGCTCGAGCTCCCGGGCCGCCACCGAGATCGCCGCCGAGCTCGGTGTCCCGGTGGACATCCGCCGCTACCAGCTGAAGGCCGAGCGCCCCTCGGTCGAGGAGCTGGCCGCCCTCCTGGTGATCCTGGAGGACGAGCCCACCGCCCTGGTGCGGCGGGACGCCAACTTCACCAAGCTGGGGCTGACCGACGCCGACGTGCAGCGTGCCGACCAGGTGGCCGAGGTGCTGGCCGCCCATCCGGACCTCATCCAGCGACCGGTCCTGGTGGCCGGCGACGCGGCCATCATCGGCCGGCCGAAGGACCGCATCGCCCCCTTCCTGGACGCCCACGCCTGACCACTCGCGACGGCACCGGCGGAGGGCAGTCCGGGGTGAACGTCGGACGGCCGGGGAGAGGAGGTGAACGTGCCGAAAATGCCCGAAGTCGAGACCATCCGCCGCCAGCTGGACCAGCACCTGACCGGTCGATCGGTGGTGGCCACGGACATCCGGTGGCACAAGAGCCTCACCGGACGGTTCGTCGACCCCACGGACGTCCTCGGTGACGCGGGTCTGGCGACGGGGCAAGTCACCGATGACCGAGCTGGTGCTCACGGCGGTCTCCCAGGTGCACCCGACGAAGGTGGTGGCCAAGGCAGCCCGCAAGGCGCTCTTCAAGCGACGCAGCTCATGGGGCGACACCTGAGTCCACGCATCGGGCGACGGAACCCGGTCAGCGACCAGCCGATGTCGCAATAAGACGCACATATGTGCGAAAAAGTGCGATACTAGATCCATGGATTACGTGAATCCGGTGGAGGCGTTGATTCCGGGCGTACAGGGTCGTGTCTTGACCGTACTGGCCCGGACCGAAGCGGAATTGACCATGCGGTCGGTCGCCGAGCTGGCCGGCGTGAGTGCCAACCAGGCCACCGTCGTACTCAACCGCCTGGTGCGTCTCGGGATCGTGGAGCGCCGGGATGTGGGAGCTTCCGCCCTGGTGCGTCTGGTCCGCGAGAACGAGGCAGCACGGTCCGTACTCTCACTCGTGGACCTCCGTCAGGGTGTCTTGGCTCGTCTGGCGGGGGAGGCGAGGAAGATCCGGCCGGCCCCGGCGTGTCTCGTGGTGTTCGGTTCCTTCGCCCGTGGTGACGCACACGAGAACAGCGACATCGACGTGCTCGCCGTGCCGCCTTCCGAAGCACAGGTTGATGACGGACGATGGACGGCAGCGCTCGGTCAGTGGTCCGATCGGGCGGCCCGGATCGCCGGTAATCCGGTCAATCTGCTCGAAGCCACGATGGACGAATTGCCGAAGCTAGTCTGGCGCGAGCGAGAACCGTGGCGGACGATCGTGGAGGAGGGAGTCGTACTGGTCGGCGACATTCCCTCCGAGATCCGGGCCGCGTCATGACGGCCGTACGCCGTCAGGCGCAGACGCGGACTGCTTCCGCTGCCGATGCCCGTGCGTATCTGGACAAAGCGCGGGAGTTCCAGCGGGCCGCCGAGGACTCACTCGGGCTCGGGAACCGTGTGGCCGCGGCTGGCAACGCCGTCCATGCCGGCATCGGAGCGGCGGACGCCATCACGGCAGCCAGGGCGGCAGTGGTCTGGAAAGGAGAACACTCCCAGGCTCCGCCTCACCTGGAGAAGGTCGGTGGCGAGGAGGGACGGAAGGCAGCCCCTCAACTCCGCCGACTCCTGCCGCTGAAGAACCGGGCGGAGTACGACCCCGAACCGATCTCTGCAACCGAAGCGAGGGCGGCGGTCACCGCCGCGGCACGCATGGTGCGAATCGCCGAGCAGACAGTGAAACAGTCGAGCGCTGAACCCTGTGGTTGCTTGTTCCGAGGTCTGTTTCCATCCCTACTTTATCCCTACAACTCGGCGGAACCGGGTGGATTCAGGACGACTCGATCCCGAATAGACCCAGGTCAGCGGACTCGGGGCGACCTGCTGGACCCCCGGAACCGAGCACCCAGATCTACGAGGGCACCAACCAGATTCAGCGGGTGGTGATCGCAAAGAAGCTGCTTGGATAGGGGAGTCCCTGGCGCTCACCCCGGCCGGTGTGGCCAGCACGAGGCGACGGCTCGCTGCATCCGGGTACGAAACCCCCGCCGCCGGTCGACTCGCCGGCGTCAGTGCGACGGATGTGCTGTTGGGCACGGACGGTAGAGATCTCCGTCGCCTATCGGGCGCCATTGGCGTGGCGTGCTATTCGTCAGCCCGCCGAGGCAGCCGCCGAACTGTCCGACGCGGTGCGAGAGCTCGACGATCGCGTCCTCCGGAACCTCGGTCTGGCCCTCTTCGCGGAGATCGGCCCGGACGTCGCCACGCCGTACGTCCTGAGCTTGCCTCGGAAGCCGGGACTTGTGGCTTCACCCTGGGCTGGCTGGGCGACCACGGCCAGGCCGGGGAAGGGGAACTCTTCGACCCAACGCACGCGCATGGGTTCGTCGATGTTCTCGCATTTCACATGGTGACGGGTGGGTCGGACGGCCTGATCCCGGCGCTGCGCTGACCGGCCGAGAACGGTCCCTGGCGGTCTGGGAAATGCGGGCACTCAGGGTCGCGCTGAGTCGAACCGTCTGAGGTGGCAGGCGCGAAGCGAAGCGGGTTGCCCTGGGCGTTCCACTTGGCGCAGGCGGATGCGCACGATTTCGCGTTGGGCCATGATGGTCTTCATCAACGACGGACCATGCATCGCCGATAACGGGGTCCACGTGAGGTTCGCGCGTCTGGTTCCGGACCCCAACACGGAGCGCGAGGCGTGGGTGCTGCTCACCCACGCCGAGCGGGATCGAGCAAACCGGCTGAGGCAACCTACTGATCGCGAACGTTACATCCGGGTCCGAGCGTCGGTGCGTCGAGTGCTCGCAATGTACCTGGAGGTGGCACCCCAGGACGTCACAATCATTCCGGGGCAAGCAGGCAAGCCGGCGGTCGCTGGCCATCCCACGCCGAACTTCCCGCGGTTCAGCGTTTCTCACTCCGGACCGGTAGCGGTAATGGCAATGAGCACGAGCCACGAGGTGGGAACCGACGTCGAGCGGGTTCGAGGAGACATTGGCTGGCGCCAGATTGCTCGCACGTTCTTCTCCAGCGCCGAACAAGAGGCAATCGCCGCGGTACCTTGGGCAGCACAACGGCGTGCTTTCTTCGACTGCTGGGTCAGAAAGGAGGCCTACCTTAAGGGGCTGGGAGTGGGTCTGCGCAGAGCGACGACCAACTTCTCGGTTCCAGTTCTGGCCAACGATGGACCGATAGAGGATTCCGCAGCCGCACCAGGGCCATTTGGTCGGCCTTGGCACGTGTACGGACTCGATATCGAACCAGGGCTGGCCGCATCGGTCGCCGCTGACGGGCAGATTGGGCTGACGCTGCTGCCGTGGGATCCACAACTCAGTCCGTGAGCCGATTCACAGGCTATCCCTGTGGCGCAGTCTCACTCACTGCGATCGCTCTGCTCAAGACAATCCTCTAACACGCTCGTGATTAAGTGGATGTGCGGCTCGAACATGAGCGCACCATGCGAGATGCCCGGCCCGTCAACGACGTAGATCCTGTCTGTCTCTGATTCCTCGGACAGCTCTCGCAGACTCGCCGGGGCCGTCGCCACTCCAGTGCCGAAATACACGATGGGGCAGTCCGTCTGGGGCGCGACGTAAGACGCGAGCGCTGGCTTCAGCAGATCCCAGAGGGGCGACTCGGCAACGTACTGCCTCCGCGCGACGTCAGACTGAAGGAGACTGGCGTGCGCGCCGAATCGGTCATGAATAGTCAAGAGCGAGTGCCGGGCTTTTGTCCTGGCATTTTCCACGCGTCGTTGCGCATAGGTTCGGATGGACTCGTCGCGCCGCAGCAGCCCTACCAGCTGGGCCACCTCGCGGTGGGCCCGCGATTCTGGCAACGACGTCGGAAGGTCTGTGTCGAAGAGCGCTACCAGGGCAACCTCGTGCCCGAGTTGCTCCAACTGATGGGCGATCTCCACGGCGACAAGTCCTCCGAAGCAGAACCCGCCGAGTCTGTACGGTCCTGTGGGCTGTACACGAAGCAAGTCGGAAATGTAGTCCCCGGCCAGATCCGGAATGCGAAGGCGAGGTTCGGTACCGGTAAGTGCCTTCGTAAGGCGAAACCCATAGACCGGCTGTTCCGGTCCGAGTAAGCGAACGAGAAGTAGGTACTCGAAGAGCTCACCGGTGACCCCGTGCGCCAGAAAGAGGGGTGGCTTCGTTCCCCCCGCCCGAAGCGCGACGACGGTCGCCTCATTGGCACCGTCATAGTCGTCGAGAGCCTTCGCTACTTGTCGGATCGTCGGACTGCTAAACAACAGTGACAGCGGCATCGTCTTGCCTGTCCACCGCGTCGTCTTGGCAAACAGACCAGCGGCCATCAGCGAGTCCCCCCCCAAAGAGAAGAAGTTGTCGTCGACGCCGACGTGCTGTACCCCGAGGACTTCGCTCCAGAGCTCAGCCAGCATTGCCTCAGTAGCGGTGCTCGGTGCTGCGTAGGTGCTTTCCGGCTCGACAACCACGTCCAGCGCCAAGAGAGCTTCTCGATCGATCTTGCCGTTGGGGGTCAGTGGCAGCGCATCTACGATCGCGATGCCATCAGGAACGAGATAGCTGGGGAGGCGGGAGCGTAAGTGATCGCGTAGATCGTGAGTAGAAAGTGGTGTCGACTCTGTCCCGACCACATACGCAAGGAGACGGTGCTGGCCATGATCGTCACGAGGCGCGATTACCGCCGTGCTCGCCACGCCCGGAAACTCACGCAACGCCGCTTCGACCTCGCCGGGCTCGACCCGGAAGCCGCGAAATTTTGATCTGGTCATCGACACGCCCGAGAAACTCGACATTGCCGTCCATGCGAAATCGGGTGAGGTCACCGGTGCGGTACAGAAGCGCGCTTTCGTCGGCGCTGAACGGGTGCGGGACGAAGCGCTCTGCAGTCAGTTCGGGTCGGTCAAGGTACCCGCGGGCCAAGCCCACACCGCCGATGCATAGTTCACCGGTGGCCCCGACGGGCACTGGACGGAGGTCGCCATCGAGGATGTACAGCTCCGTGTTGGCGATCGGACGGCCGATCGGTACGCGATCACTTCCTACATCGAGTGTCTTGATCTCGTAGCACGCGGCGAATGTGGTCGCCTCGGTCGGTCCGTACCCATTGACGAGGCGTACATCCGGTAGCACCTTGAGCGCCTTTGCGACGTGTTCAACAGAAAGCGCGTCGCCGCCCACAATGAGTTGCCGAACGTTTCGGAGCAGTCCCCAGTCCTCGTCGATGACGACATTGAACAGTGCCGAGGTCATCCACAGTGTGTCGACATCGGCAGTCAGCACCTTGCCGAACTGGTCCAGGTCGAATTGCCGATCCGTGTAGACGACACAGCGGGCCCCGTGGAGCAACGCTCCCCAAATCTCGAAGGTGGAGGCATCAAAAGCCAGGGGCGCCATATGAAGAATGGCGTCCACCTGGTCGAAGTGGACATAGTCGACCCCGAAGAGCAGAGCGACCACCGAGCGATGCTCGACCATCACCCCTTTAGGTGTGCCGGTAGAGCCGGAAGTGTAGACAATGTACGCGAGAGAATCGGGAGTTGGCTGCCGCTGCTCGTGGCTCTTCAAGGTCGCCGTCGGAACCTCGTCCTCGACACGGACCGTCTGGACCCGAGGCCATGCGACGTAATCCTCTAGTTCGACACTGGTCACGACGACGGCGATTTGGCTGTCCTCGACCATGAACTCCAGGCGGGCGGGCGGATAGTCGGGATCAAGGGGGACGTATGCACCTCCCGCCTTAAGCGTTGCAAGCATGGCAACGATGGCGTCAGCAGAGCGATACAGATAGAGGCCCACCCTGACTTCTGGACCGACACCCAGCCCGCGAAGCCGATCAGCGAGAGCGTCCGCGCGCTCGTTGAGCTCTCGGTAGCTCAACGACTCGTCGCCTGTGGTCAGTGCGGCTGCGTCGGGTCGTGCAGCAGCCCTTTCTTCGAACACCTCGTGAACACAACAGTTTGGGAAGTCAACTCTCGTGTCGTTCCAGTCGACCAACATCTGGTGTCGACGAGAAGGGTCCATCAGGTCGAATTCTTCGATTGGACGGTCTGGATCGGCGACGACCGCCTCGAGGAGTGTACGGAAGTCTCCAACTATCTGTTCAGCCGTACTGGGCTCGTACAGGTCAGAGGCATACTCCAATGTGCCAACTAGCGTTTGCTCGGATTCACTCATGGTCAGGGTGAGGTCGAACATTGCGGTGTCCGGATCGAGAACAAACAGTTCGGCACCGACTCCCTCGAGATCAAGGTCGGTCTCAAGTCCGTTCTGGAACACAAACATGTGTTGAAACAGAGACGTGTGCCCGAGTGTGCGCTCAGGCTGCAGCACCTTCACCAAGTGCTCAAAGGGCAGATCTTGGTGGCGGTAAGCATCAATGGCGACGTTTCGGACACGGGCGATCGTGTCGAGAAATGATGGATTGCCAGACAAGTCGGTCCGCAGAACCAAGGTATTGGCAAAGAATCCGACTAACCCCTCAGTCTCCAGTCGAGAACGGTTCGCAATCGCTGTACCCACTGCGATGTCGTCCCGTCCGGCATAGCGGCCCAGCTGCAACTGGAACGCCGCCAGCAGCGTCATGAACATGGTGGCGCCACTTCCGCGAGCCAATTCTTGCAGTGCCGCTGTGAGTGAAGCCGACAGTTCGATATGGAGCGTACTGCCGCGGCCGGTGCGTTGAGGTGGTCGTGGGTGATCGGTCGGAACCTCGAACAAAGGCGGCATCCCATCCAGGTGTTGCACCCAGTACTCGAGATGACGATGCAACTCTTCGCCGGTAGCCTGTTCCCGCTGCCATACCGAGAAGTCGGCGTACTGAATCGGCAATGGTGACAATGATGGAGTGTCACTCGCTGCGAACCCGTTGTAGAGGAGCCCAAGCTCACGCAACAAAATCCCTTCCGACCATGCATCGGTGGCGATGTGGTGCATGCTGAGGATGAGTACATGGTCTTCAGGTGACAGCCGCATGAGAACGCTTCGGAAAATCGGTCCGTGGGCCAAGTCAAATTGCTGACGGGCCTGCGCTCCGGCCATGGCCCTGACCTCCGCCTCATTTCCGCCGCAGCCGGTCATATCAACAATTCTCAAAGGGATCGGCTGTTGGAACGGTGCGACGCGCTGAACAGGTTTGCCGTCGACCATGGGGAAGCTTGTACGAAGCGCCTCGTGGCGACGAACCAACTCGTCCAGCGCGTGTTGGAGAGGGTCGAGGTAGAGAGGACCTCGCAAACGACGAGTGATATTGACGTTGTAGGCCCAGGGCATGGGCTCGAGCTGGTCGAGAAGCCAGAGGCGCTGCTGTGCAAAGGACAGCGGTGCGTCCATCCCGCTGGGACGTTTGACGATGGCACTTCGAGCCGGTCTCATCTCGGATGCTCTCCGAACGCGATAGGGAGCGACTCGAGGCCACGGAAGGCCCCGACGTTCCCCCGCCACCGAACTGACTCAATCAGCCGGGCCGATCCCATTCGCTCGATGAGGGCAGCGAACGCCAACTTGCCTTGAAGGCGGGCTAACGGCGCTCCAAAGCAATGATGGGTCGCCCAGCCGAAGGCGAGGTGACGGTTGTCGGCGCGTCGGATATTGAGCCGGTCCGGGTCGTGGAAGCGCTGCGGGTCACGGTTGGCAGCAGCGAGTACTGCAATCACTGCCTGACCCCTCTTAATCTGGCAACCTCCCAACACGTCGTCGTAAGGAGCGATCCGAGCGGTGTGCTGGATGGGGCTCTCGAATCTGAGTAGTTCTTCTATCGCAGTCGAGATGAGAGTTGGTTCCGAACGGAGACGCTGCCATTGCTCGGGATGCAGGAGAAGAGCTAGCAAGCCATTTCCGATCAAGTTGGTCGTTGTTTCGAGTCCACCCACCAAAGTAATGATTGCGTTGGCGATGACCTCATCCTCGTCGAAGCGGTCGCCGTCGACCTCGGCGGTTGCGAGCGCCTGCAGCAACCCCTCTCGCGAGTGGCGGGACTGACTACGGATCGCCTGTCGAAAGTAGGCGGTCATATCGTCTACTGCCCCACGCACGGTGAGGGCACGAACGGGGTTGAACTGAAAGTTGCCGAGCAGTTCGGAGAAGGAGCGTGTCCAGCTGCTCAGTTGAGGCCAGTCGTCACTTGGCAGGCCCAGCATCTCCGCCGACACGATTGCTGGTAATGGAAGCGCCAAATCCGCAATTACATCCATCACCCCTAGTGTCTCCACTCCGTCGAGTAGGTGGCAGATGATCTCCGCAATGTGGTCGCGCAGTACTTCTACGCGTCGGGGCGTGAAGCCCTTTGCCGCTAGCGCCCGCACCCGAGTGTGCTGCGGTGGGTCCAGGTAGAGCATCTGGCGGACCATGACGTGGGCGACAGGGGCCAGCGCATCTAGGCCGAGAGCATCGAGTTGGTCGGCCGACGGCGTCCTGTCGGCCGAGTACCGATGGAGTACCGCCATCACATCCTCGTAGCGGGTTACGACCCAAGCATGGAGAAACGGGTCCCAAAGTACTGGCTCATCGTCTCGGAGTCGGTGGTAGAGGGGATATGGATTGGCCGCGATAGACGGGTCGAGGAGCTGGTAGAGGCCCAGCCGACGTGTCGTCCCCGGGGACACACCCTCGAATCGTGCGGGCATGTTTACTCCGATGGACCCTCGGGTACTCCCGAGCAATAGCGTTCGTTGCCCTCGCCATCCTTGAGATCTTGCTCGATGACGGCCGCTATTCCAGCCGCGGTGGGATGGTCAAAGATGGTGAGGAGGTCAACCTCGAGGTCGAAGATGCTTTCGAGTCGGGCGACAACTTGCGCTCCCATCAGCGAGTGACCTCCAAGTTCGAAGAAGTTGTCGGTCCCACTCAGGGAATCGAGTTCCAGCAGCTCCTTGAGGATCGCGATGATGACATCTTCAACGGAATCGGGTGTATCGCTGTCGGCTTTGGGCCGTCGCGCTTCGCCGTCCAGGCGCTGATCCCAAGGCGATGCGAGCGCGCTGCGGTCGACCTTCCCGTTTCCCGTGACCGGCAATGTATCGACCTGGATGAAGGTCGTCGGGATCATGTACGACGGTAGCCAGGTCGCAAGGTGACGTTGCAGCGCACCATTAGCAGGGATGACATCATTGCTCGTGACCACATAGGCGACGAGTCGGAGATCGCCGTGGCCGTCCTCGTGAGCGAGTACTACGGATTGCTTCACCTCGGGGTGGGTTGCCAGCGCGGCTGCAACCTCGCCGAGCTCGACCCTCTGTCCACGGATCTGAACCTGGGAGTCAAGCCGACCGAGGAAATGCAGTTCGCCGTCGAGTCCAACCCGGACGAGGTCACCGGTCCGGTAGAGACGAGTCCCACCCCCAGAAGAGAGCGCGTTGTCCTCAAACTGGGCAGCAGTTGCCATCGGACGGTTGAGGTAGCCCTCCGCCACTCCCTCGCCGCCAATGACCAGCTCACCGGCTTTCCCCTCTTCGACCGGCTGACCGTGTTCGTCAAGTACGAGGAGATGGACGCCGGTAATCGCACGACCAATGCTGGGTGCAACTCCGGAATCCGAGTCTGGTGAGACGACGCCTGATGTCGATACCACAGTCGCCTCTGTTACGCCGTAGTTGTTGATCAGAGCGAACGGCAACTGTGGAGATGGGCGCCGGTGGAGAACGTCGCCACCGGTCAGCATGAACCGCAATTCGCAGTCGCCGGGCCAGCTCAGCTCGAGCAGACGTTCGGCCATCGGTGTCGGTACAAACGTGATCGTGATACCGGTATCCAGCAGCCAATCTCGCAGCGAGCGCGGATCCGACCCAACGATGTCGGGCACGTGAAGACTCGCACCAGCCGTAAGGTACGGCCAAACCTCCCATACCGACGCGTCGAAGGCGGGGCTGGCTAACACTGAGGCACGATCGCTCTCGTTGACTGCGAAGGCGACGTGGTGCCAGTTGACCAGGTTCAGCAGGCTCCGATGCGAAACCTCGACCCCTTTGGGTTCGCCAGTGGAACCTGAGGTGTAGATGACATAGGCCACGTCGTCGATGGTCGCGAAATCGTCCGGCGGCTGACTGGCGTATTCTGATTCTGGCTCGAAGGAATCGAGGTCAATGACGCCTATATCGAGGGAACCGAAGCGAGCAATCTCCGAAGTCTGGGTGAGGACCACTGGCGCCTCGGCGTCGCGGAGCATGTGGGCGAGACGCGCCTCGGGATAGGCGGGATCAAGACCGACGTATGCTCCGCCCGCCTTCAGAGTTGCAAGAGCACCCACGACGGATACAGTCGATCGCTCGTGACAGAGACCGACGCGAGTCCCTGGCTTCACTCCGAGGACTCGCAAATGATGCGCGAGAGTGTTAGCTCGCTTTTCGAGGTCGGCGTAGTTCAGCGAGTCGGTATTGTCGCTCACCGCGGCGAGGGCTGGGTTCATCGCCGCGACCTCGCGTACCCATCGATGGATTGGCCCCGTCCGCTCGACTGAATCCGCCACTGCTCTCTTCTGCAACTTCCGCCCCCGCTGTACTTACCGTCAACGTGGAGTATCGCAGATGCTATCTGGAGCCGCCACCGCTAATTGATTGATGATTCGGGAATGTGCCTCGCGGCATCGACTAAGCAAATAGACGTCTTGCATTCCAAGCCACTTACCCCTCAGGCGCATGCTGACTTTTCGGGAATAGGGTCAGGAACTTTCGGGGGTCAGAGGCCACTGTGTCGTATCCATCTCCCCAAATTCGAGTAGGTCGCCGAACTTCTGACCCGCTTGCCGGTATCTCGGCGCGGAGATCGCCGATGGAGACCCCTGGGCAAATGCCATTGACGCCAGTGATCTTCTGTCTTTTTTTGATCACATAGCGATCAGCGACGGGTCCTCATTGACAAGCTGTGTGATCATGGGGAGCCTCAACTTGGGAAGAACTCGTACCCGACTCTCACCAGGTCTCCAGGCGTGAACAGTCGTAGTCCCAACAGTGAAGAACAACCAACCGTTGGTCGACCAGGTGAGGGCCATTGGACCCAGGTTGGGATTGGTCGACTGTTCCGAGCCCGCTACCACCCTGGCAACCCGCTGGCCGGGTTGGATTGAGAGGACCGCCTGGGGGTTGGGGATGCGAGACGTGCTAACCCAGAGCCGCGGTAATGGCAATCGTGGAGCCATCGGGTGAGATCGCGGCGTCGCCTGTTGCCGTGGCTCCAGGAGGGAGCCGCACCGTTCGCTCGGACCCGGTTCGGACATTGAGCAGGTGCGCAGAACATCCGGCGGCGCAGTTCGGAGCCGCCACCTGCCAAACGATTTGGTTGCCGTTTGCGCCGATGACAAAGGCATGTGGAGGCACTCGGACTATATGGTTGGTCAACGGATTCCAGATCTCCTCGTCATCGCCGTGATTGCCGTAGGTCGGAAGTTGAGAAAGCACAATGCCAGCGGTTCCCGCGAGACCGGTCGGATACCACCCGGCATCGCCCGGCAATGACACAGGCTCTCCGATCGTCCTGCCCGCGCTGCTGATCAACTGAACGCTTCCCATCTGGGCTGCGAGGTAGTTCGTGCACCCGATGATCGGTTGACAAGGTTGTGACCAAATCCACGCTTCGGTACTGCTGGGACCTCTGAACACTCCGTCCGATGGGCCCAGGTCGGTAGGCGCACTGTCGATGCCCCCAGAGTAGAGCCACGCGGTATTGCCTCGGTTGAGTACATCTTGCGACCGAGTTGGACCAGAAATGGAACGCGAGGCCAAGGCCAACGAGGGAAACACCCACGGCCGTCACGATCGCGATCCAAATGATGCGCAGGCGCCGCCTACGTTGACGGGCCTCCCTGAACAGGAGCTGCGCTCTCTGTGCGTCCGCCGCGGTGGGAGAGTCCAGCAATGACGTCATGCGATGATCCTGGCTCCGGCAGGCCTCACGGGGAGTCCCTCGATCATGCGAATGACTTCATCTCGGCGATAGCCCTGGGTGCGGCAGTAGTCGATGAGATCTCGAATCCGGTGAATGACCGCACCTCGCTGAACTGACCCTGTCACGGTGATGTCCCGCCCCCGTTGAAAGTCGAGGAGTCCCTCCTCCCGCAGGATGTGGAGCGCACGCAGGACGGTGTTCTTGTTCACGCCCAGGACGGCAGCCAGATCCTTGGCCAACGGTAGGCGCTCACCGGGGCCAGCCTCACCTTCGGCGATCGCCCGGCGGATTTCGGACGCCACCTGATCATGCAAGGGCGTGGATTGTGTGCGGTCCACTTCGACGGTCAACATGGTACTAGTGGTTATAGATCTATCGCGCCGGAAAGTCCACAGTGGGACCACCACGGCCTGTCCCACTCATGCGGGTCGGTCACGGTCGATGTGTCATCCGCGCTCGGCGGATGAGGGGGTCCCGGCACCTCCAGAAAAATGTTCCACGATTCGCTAGCACTCGTGAGTCGAGAGTGCTAATAATTCAGTTGTCACCGCCACATGGCGGCGCGAGAGCTAACCAAGTCTTGCTCGTAGGAGGTGATGATCATGGCTCTTGTGCGTAGTGATCCATTCAGGGACGTTGATCGGCTGTTCCAGCAGCTGTGGGGAGGGCAACCGGTGAACGGCCACCGACCCCTGACCATGCCGATGGACGCCTACCGGAAGGACGACTCCTTTCTCATCCGACTGGATCTCCCCGGCGTCGCGGCCGACGGCGTCGAACTGACCGTTGAGGACAATGTCCTCACGATCAAGGCCGAGCGGTCGGCCCCTCCAGCATCGGATGGAGTGGAGTCGGTGATCGCCGAACGTCCCTACGGGACATTCGTCCGACAGGTGTTCCTGGGGACCAATCTGGACTCGGAGAACATCCGGGCAGAGTACGAGGCGGGCGTCCTGACGCTTGTCATCCCTGTGGCAGAGCATGCAAAGCCTCGTCGTATCGAAGTTACCGAGAAGGCTGATCGCCAGCAACTGTCAGCGTGAGCTCCGAGGGACCAATCGGCCCCGGATGCCGACGGTGATGCAGTCGCCTTGACACTGCGGTTCCCTTCCTGTCGGCGTCCGTGGCCGGTCCCATCTCGGTGCGGCCTATCCCGGGAGCAACCCAAAGTTGTCGCAGCGCTGCGAGTTGCTCCTCGCGATCAAGCAGTATGGCTAGGCACGGGCCAGGGCCGGCGGTGACGACTTCGCCCATGGGACAAGTTCCGTCATTCTTGACGAACGGGTGGGTGCTGTCGGGTCCGGGGTGAGGTGTTCGGGGGTCGGCGGGGCGGCCATGGCTCTCGGCTACGCGGAGGGCGACCGTCGGTCTGAATGACATGTTCGGGCCCGGGGTGGAAGTCCGGAAGACGACCGCACGCGGCGCCCAACGTCTGCAGCTCGAAGAGGACTGGCTGAACGGTGGCTGAAGGCGTTCGTGCCTGGTTGCGGTTCACGACGCATCGGGGTCTTCGAAGCCGACCATCCGAGCGTTGTTGCCGCATCGCACCGCTACCCGCCGGCCATGGAGCTGTCGGCCTCGCGAGTCGAGCGTGGTTAGGACGACGTCCACTTCCTCACTGACCTCTACGGTTCTCCCTGAGGGGGCTTCTTCTGTCCACCGGTCGGCGCCGTAGAGGCGAGTTCCAGCCCCGTATCCCTGCTCTAGGTCGTGGCCAAGGCGGCCCGCGAGGCACTCTTCAATCGGAGCCCATGGGGCGACGCCAGAGCCCATGCATCGCGCCTTGTCATGGGCCCTCCCCCTTGACCCACCCCGTGGACGGCCAATAGAACTGTCATCCTGCGTTCCGGCGGACGGTTGAGTTGGCCGGTGTAAGGGGCTTTGCATGGTGGTTGTCAGTGGCGAAGAAGGGCAGAGGCCATCCCCTGAGGAATCCCGTTCGACGCCGCACCCCAGATTCCGTCGAGGCCCCCGCTTCCCTCTGCTCGTGATCCTGGGGGTGGCGGCGATCCTGCGGTTGGCAGTGCTTCTGGTCCGCTCCGCTCAACCTTCACGCTTCCTCGCGCCTGACAGCCGCGGCTACCTGACGCTCGCCGGAGGCCTGCATGCCTTCGTGTCATCGTCGGACCCCCACTTCGGACTCGGGTTGCTCCGCACGCCGGTGTATCCCTTGTACCTCACGGCAACCGAGTCCCTAACGGACAGTCACCTGGTGGGACCGATGGTCCTGCAGGTCGTGTTGGGGGTCGGCGTCGTCTACCTGACGTACAGGCTGGGTCTCTCACTGTTCGGTCGGCCTGCGGCCCTAGGGGCGGCCGCCGTCCTCGCCGTTGACCCCCTATCCATCGTGTACAGCTCCCTGGTGCTCACCGAGGTGCTCTTCACGATTCTCCTGGTGGGTTCGGTGCTCCTCTTCTGGCGACCTCACGACAATCGATGGGGGCGCGGTCTGGCCGCCGGTGCCCTCCTTGGGCTGGCCACCCTCACGCGACCCGTGTCTGTGTACCTTTCGGTGGCCCTTGTGGTTGGCTACCTGGTCCTGGAACGCAGGCACGCACGGAAGGCTGCAGTGGTCGCCTTGTCATTTCTGATCGGCTTCGGAGCGTTGGCCGGTTCCTGGGCGATTCGTAACGACACCATCGGTGGCGTGGCGACGATCAGTACGGCCCAGGGATACAACATCCTGTATCTCGGAGCGGCCGGTGCGCTGGCGGAGAGTAGGGGCATACCGCTCGTTGAGGCACAGAAGGAGATGACCGAGGAATTGCAGGCCAAACTACCCCTTCATGCCAGCCCGGCTCAGATTGACAGGGCAGAGCAGTCGCTGGGTGTCAGCGTGATCCGGGCGCATGCGACTGGCTTTGCCAAGGAGGCAGCGAAGGGTGGTGGAAGGATCATGTTCGGACCCGGTAGCGATGAGTTCAAACCGGCCACCGCCGGTCGAGCAACCGATCTTCTCAGGGCCTACGGGATCGTGTACCTCGTGGCGCTCTATGTTCTGGCTGCAATCGGACTCTTCTCCGCCTGGAGGTCGCGTCGCCTACGGAGCTGTGCCTTGCCGCTCATTGTGATCGTCTACCTGGTAGCCATCTCATCGGCTTTCGGCGCCTACTCGCGCTATCGGGTTCCCATCATGCCGTTCCTGGCCCTGTTTGCCGGACTCGGGGTCATCGCCGTACTAAGCGGGGACCTCCCCAACTTCGGCCCTCGCCGCCATCACCCACGCCTGCTTCGAGACCTTGACGGGAGCGGCGTGGGTCGCCGCTACGACTCAACGGCCGTTCCTCCGACTGAGCGGCGCATGGCCGCGTGGAGGCGGTTGGGGGTAAGAACGCCGAGGTAGCGACCGTCCTCATCGACCACCGGCAACCATCGCATGTCATGGAGGAGCATCTCCCCCAGGGCTGCTCGGAGGGTCGTGCCGAGTGGCACCTGGGCTGCGAAAGGCTCCACGTGGTCGCCGGCCAACCCGCCCTCTGTTCCTCCCAGGGGAACCCACCCCACCAGAACCCCGTCAGCACTCACGACGACGGCGGTCTTCGCCCCGTCATCGCTGTCCGATCTGCGGGCCGCGTCCATGGTGGACGACGGGGAGGTCAACGGAGGCTGTGCCAGGTCTCCAACCTCGATGTCGACCACGGCCAGCCGTCGTACGCCGCGATCGGTGCCCACGAAGTCAGCTACGAAGGGTGTGCCCGGACGTCCGAGGATCTCAGCCGGGGTGTCGTACTGCTCAAGGACCCCGCCCTTGGACAGGACCGCGATCCGATCCGCGAGCTTGGCCGCCTCCTCGATGTCGTGAGTCACGAACACGATGGACTTCTCGAGCTCTTTCTGTAGATCCAAGAATTGGTTCTGCAGGCGTTGTCGCGTGACCGGGTCCACCGCACCGAATGGCTCATCCATGAGCAGGACGGGCGGGTCCGCTCCCAAGGCCCGGGCTACTCCGACGCGTTGCCGTTCTCCTCCAGATAGTTCATGGGGATAGCGACGTCCGTAGGACGCGGGCTCCAGGCCCACCAGTTCGAGTAGCTCATTGACCCGGCGGTCGACGCGGGGGCTCTCCCAGCCGAGCAGTCGGGGCACCACTGCGATGTTGTCAAACACGCGACGGTGGGGGAATAGGCCACCCTGTTGGATCACGTATCCGATGCCTCGGCGCATGGTCACGGGGTCTTTGGTCAGCACGTTCTCGCCATCGATCAGAATGCGCCCGGACGTGGGCTCGATGAGTCGGTTGATCATCCGGAGTGTGGTGGTCTTCCCACAGCCGGAGGGGCCCACGAGAGCAGTGAGTTCACCGTCCCCAATCTCTAGACTCAGGTCACCGACCGCCATCTTGTCGGAGCCGTAGGACTTGGAGACCCGCTCCAGAGTGATCATGATTGCCAATTTTAGCCACCAGTCTCATCGAATTGGCCGGTCCTGCTCTCGTCAGCACTAGCGTCGCGGCATGGCGACGGCCCAGCCTTTCTTCCAGTGGAGCTATGTCGCCGGTCAGTGGAGCCAGATCTGGGCCGACCTCGTACAGCACCTCGAACTCAGTCTGTTGGCTCTCGCCATCGGGACCATCATCTCGGTCCCTCTGGCACTGTTGGCGTGGCGCTACCGGATCGTCAGAGCGCCGGTTTTCGGTGTAGCCAGCGTGCTGTACATCGTCCCGTCATTGGCTCTCTTTGCCATCCTCGGACCGATCACGGGCTACGTAGCCTCCTACCCGACGGCCGAGTTCGCCCTGGTGGGCTACACCTTGTTGATCCTCATCTGGAACACCGTGGCCGGCCTGGATGCCGTACCCACCGAAGCTCGTGAAGCGGCACTGGCCATGGGATATACCCCCACCTCCGCACTACTTCGTGTCGACCTTCCCCTCGCTCTGCCTTACATCTTCGCCGGCTTGCGAATTGCGGGGTCCACCGTGATCGGTCTGGTGACGGTGACCGCTCTCATCGGATTGGGCGGCTTGGGTCAGCAGATCACGTATGGATTCACCATCGGGTACTACACCCCTATCATCGTCGGACTCGTGTTGTCGGTAGCCCTGGCTGCCCTCTTCGATCTCCTCGTCGTCGGTGTACAGCGCGTGGCTATCCCGTGGACCAGGACCTCCCGCCGGAGGCGGTCGATCTGACATGCAGCTCTGGGACCATTTTCGTCACTTCATGGCCAGCGTCTACGACTGGTTCGACACAGCCTCCAATTGGAAGGGATCGAGCGGAATCCCCGAACTGGTCTGGCACCAGCTGGAGCTCTCCTTCGCCGTCGTGCTCGGTGCTGTGATCATCGGCGGAGGAATCGGTCTGGTGCTGGGTCATACGGGCCGGGGAGGTCTCGTGGCCATCAACGCGGCCAACGCAGCACGGGCTGTGCCGAGCCTCGCCCTGCTCACTCTCTTCGCCATCATCCCGGCGGTGTCGCTCAAGTGGGGCGGGTTCCTGGCCGCCTTCTTGGCACTGGTGATTCTGGCCATACCCCCCATCCTCACCAATACGTACGTGGGTATTCGCGAGGTTGACGCGGACGTCCGGGAAGCGGCCTCAGCCATGGGTCTCACTGCCGGGCAGGTACTGCGTAGAGTCGAGCTCCCTCTGGCCGTGCCGGTCCTGATGGCTGGTATCCGTACGGCGTCGATCGAGGTGGTGGCCACCTCCACCCTGGCCGCCTATGTGAGCTTCAGTGACCTGGGCACGCCGATCATCGCCGGGCTCAACACGAACAACACCGTGGAGGCATTCGCCGGGGCGCTCCTCGTGGCCGCGCTGGCCAGTCTGGTGGCCATCGGACTGGGCGCCATGCAGAAGGCGTTCACTCCGGCGCCCCTGCGGCGCCAAGTCCCTGAGTTGACTCGGTCGGCACGAGGTAGCGTCCCCGAGGTGGCGGGAAGCCCGGCGGCTTGAACAGCCTGTCACCTTGTGGACTATTGTAACCTGACCGAGTTAGTCAACAATATTTCGTCATCCACGAAAGGCCCCCGATGCCACTCCGTCGCTCGATACTGCTCGCCGCCGCCCTGGCCTCTTCTGCTGCCGGAATCGTCGCCTCCGGAGGTGTAGCTGCTGCTAGCTCGAAGCCGACTATCACCATCGGATCGACGAACTTTGAGGAGCAGGAGATCGTCGCCAACATGTACGGAGACGTGCTCGCCCATGCGGGCTATCCGGTGAAGGTAGAACCCGCGCTCGGTACCCGGGCCATCGTGGTCCCGGCCATTGAGCACAACCAGATCGACCTGGAGCCCGACTATGCGGCATCGTTGCTCGGCTACCTCCACGGTGGCACTCCGCAGGCAGCCGGCGACCAGATCGGCACGGCCATCGCAGCCGATAACAAGATGCTCTCGTCTTCAGGAGTCACCGTCCTGCCGGCGTCAAAGGCCCTCGACACGAACGTCTTCGCTGTCACCAAGTCCACGGCAAACAAGGATCACCTGACCACACTGTCCAGCCTGAAGCCGTATGCCTCGAAAATGACGCTGGGCGGCCCACCGGAGTGCCCGACCTTCGCGGGTTGCGAGCCGGGACTTAAGTCGGTCTACGGGCTGAACTTCGCGGGCTTCAAGTCCACTGACGAGGCCGGACCACTGAGCGTCGCCGCCCTGAAGAACAATCAGGTCCAAGTGGTCGAGCTGTTCTTGAGCGACGGCAACGTGGTCAACAACAACTTCGTGGCCCTGACCGACAACAAGCACCTTGAAGGGGCCGACTACATCGTCCCGGTGATACGTACCTCGGTGGCCACACCCGCCGTGAAGGCCGCGCTCGCCAAGTTGGATGCCAAGCTGACCACCAATGCGATTTCCAAGCTCAACCTGAAGGTGACCGCGGACAAACAGCAGCCGGCGGCCGTGGCCAAGGCGTGGCTGAAGTCGCAGGGCCTCATCTGATTCGTCGATGTCCCAGCTGCAGGGTGATGTCGGTTTCGCACTTCGCCGGGGGATCTGAAGCAACAGTCCGGGCCCCGTGCCGCCAAGCGGACCCTGCCGTTTGAGGACTCAGCGCTACGGGAGCACCAGGCTGAGTCGATGCGGTCGCCGTCGTACATCCCGGGTGCAACCTATCGACGGATCGGGCCGGGACCGGACAGGTAGTCATGGTCCCGGACGCCGAAAAGGCTCGAACGGGCGGCGGACCATCTCATCGTGGGTCATGATGCTGCCCGAGACCCACGGATTCGTGGCGAGCACCACGCACCGCGGCCCGGCGGGTCATTGCGCCATCCAGTGAGGAGCTCATGTCATCACCAGCGACCGTTCAGCAGCTGCAGACGCCGGCTCTGATCATTGATCCCGATCGACTCGACGGCAATCTCCAGGTGATGGCTGGACGCTGGCCAGGACGCCGACTGCGACCGCACGTCAAAGCCCACAAGTGCACCGCACTGGCCCGTCGTCAGTACGATCTTGGCCATCGTGGGTTCACTTGCGCGACCGTTCGTGAGGTTGAAGGGATGGTGGATGCAGGTCTCGGGGAGGATCTCCTATTGGCCAACGAGGTGCTTGAGACCTCCCGCCTCGGGGCTCTGGTTCGAGCGGGCGCACGCATCACTGTGGCCGTCGACTCATCGGCCACCATCGAGGCGGCCGCTGCCGGAGGCGTGAGCGAGGTCCTCATCGATGTGAACGTGGGTCTTCCTCGTTGCGGCTGCGATCCCTCCGACGTCGGCCCGTTGGCGGATGAGGCCCGGCGCGCCGGGCTCGAGGTTCGGGGGGTGATGGGCTACGAGGGCCATGCTGTCGGGATCGAGGATCGGGGGATCAGGGCCGGGCGTGTTGCCGAGAGCATGGACGTGCTCACCGCAGCCCACGAGACGGTGGGCGGGACGATCTGCTCGGGCGGCGGTACGGGCAGTTGGGACCTCAACGTTGCCGTCAACGAACTCCAGGCTGGGTCCTATGCCCTGATGGACACCGAGTACGCCAAACTCGGACTGCCGTTCGCCACGTCATTGACCATCCTGGCCACGGTGATCTCCGTCAACCGAAAGGGTTGGGCGGTGGCGGACTGCGGGCTGAAGGCGTTGGGCATGGATCACGGGAACCCCTCCGTGCTCGGGGACTATTCGGTCTGGTACTGCTCAGACGAGCACATCGTCTTCGCCCCCGCCGAGGGCTCGCCCCTCCCTGCGGTGGGTGAGCGGGTGAGCGTACTGCCGGCGCACATCGACCCCACCATGGCCTGCCACGAGAGCCTTTGGGTGGTTGAGGGCGCGGATATCGTCGACCACTGGGCCATCGACTTGCGCGGCTGGTAGTCGGCCGGTTGGGTCGTCGGGAGGCCGGTCGCAGCCACCGGGCACCGGCGGTCTACGCCTTGTCGCCCGAGACCCGCTTCCCGAGAGCGTCGAGGTCGCGGAGATCCTTGCCGACCACCGATTCGTCCTGCAGCGCTCTGACCATGTCGATGCCTCCCGGTGCAGGGTCCGCGCCCCGGTGGAACAGACCGGCGCCCTCGGCACGGTCGGCCTCCTCGGCTGCCGCATCCGAGTCGAGTGACGCGGCGACGGCCTCATCGGCGTCGTGCTCGGCCTGAGCCGCTGCGGCCTGGGCGTCCCGGGTCTTGTCACTTCCTGGGGCCGCCTGCGTTACCCGTTTGACGAGGCCTTCGATCGTGACTCGTTCCTGATCGGCCTCGGCGGCCATCTCCCCGGAGACCCGGGCAGCCGTTTCGGTGGCGTCGGCCTCGTCCGCCGCCGTCCCGGCGCGCTGTTCGTGCTGGAAGACCGGATTGAGACGAGAGGTCACGGGTCCCGAGGTCTCTTGGCGGAGCTGCGCCAGCTTGGAATCCATCTCGCCTTCGAGTTGCACCGCCTGAGGGGTCGCGGGTGGGTCGGGCTGGTCGATTCCGCTCATGCCGGCCAATGTCGTCACATCCGAGCCTCAGCTTGAGCGATTGAGCCTCGCCTTCCGAGGACGTGCGGCCCGGTTCCAAGGACAATCTGCGGGCCCGGGGCCCACTGATCCGGCAGGCGCACGATCGCTGCCGCTCCGGTCCCCAAGGGCTGTCTCTGCCGGTTGGCCGCCATGACGAGGGCATAGAGTCGGAAGTCCACCTTGCCGCCGGTCCATCTCCGCACCCGATTCACCCCGGGCCTCAAGGGCGCAGCATCACCTTTATGCACTCGGCTGAGCGGGCCGCCACCGTCGCATAGGCCTCTGCCGCTTCGGACAACGGGAATTCGTGGGTGAAGATCCCGTCGGTCCTGAGTCGGCCGTTGGTCACCAGCGGGACCAGCTCCTTCCACGTCTGGTGCACCGGAGCGGTCGTCATCCGCAGTGTCACACTGCGGAACAGTCCGATCAGGAGGGGGAGGGGATAGGGATCGAGATTGTGCACGCCGATCACCGAGACGGTACCGCCGGCTCGCACGGAGGCGAAGGCATCGTCAAGGGTGGTGTCGAGGGCCACGGCGTCGATCACCGAGTGCGCCCCCCGCCCACCGGTGGCCTCCAGCACTGCCTCCACCGTTGGCCCTTCTACCGGGATGGCACCGGACTGGGCGGCCAGCGCCCGCCGACCTGGGACCGGATCGACGGCCAGCACCTGGCCCGCACCCAAGGCGATGGCGGACCGGACAGCGCACTGTCCCACCGCACCTAGGCCCAGCACCACCACCGTGCCACCCGGCGGGGTCTCGGCCCGCTTCGCTCCAATCCAGCCTGTGTTCAGGTTGTCGGTGAGCAGAAGGGCCGCCTCGTCGTCCACCCCGTCGGGGATGGCCAACATCTGGAAGTCGGCGGCAGGCACGCCCACGCTGGTGGCCTGACCGGCACCGAGAACTCCCGATCCGAAGACCTGGGGACCACTCACACAGGTCACCGGATCGCCCGTGTCGCATCCGTCACAGTGCCCACACCCAGCCACCGAGGCGGTCAGCACCCGGTCGCCTACCGTGAATCCCCGGACGTCCTTGCCGACCTCCACCACCGTGCCGATGAACTCGTGGCCCACGGGCAACCCGTCGCCCACCGGGATGTCGCCGTCATAGAAGTGGAGGTCCGAGCCGCAGATGGCGCTGGCCTCGATGGACACCACCGCACCCGTCTGGTCCAGGGAGGACGGGTTCAGGTGCCTCGGCCAGACGTACCCGACCGGGCCCATCGATCACTACGTGCTGCATCGGTCCCTCCGAGTCTCGGTAGACATAAATGAGAGAATGTGTACTATCACACATCGGGTCGGAGGTCCGGTGCCGACATGGGAAGGGTGGGGGAGCATGCGCAATCCGCACGCGGGCGAGCCGTTCGACACGTCGGACGAGGAGATCGCCGAGGCCCTGATGGACGTCAGCATTCCGACCCTCATGCTCTCGCTCGTCCACATGACCGGCGACCCCGAGCTGATCCGAGGCCACCTGAAGCCGGCCGGGCTCTTCCTCAACGAGGTCCAGGGCTACATGACCGAGGAGGACAAGGCGGAGGTCCGGGTCCATCGCCCTGGAGGTCATCACCCGGTACCGCGACCAGGGCTGTCCCGAGCCCGAGCCGGTGTCCGTCGAACCTGCTGCACGAGATGATGACGCTGGCTGGTCTGCGAGGAGGTCCCCGACGAGTACGTCCCGATGCTCATGGAGGAGATGGAGCTCGACGGGACCGACGTTCGCAGGGTCGGCTCGGTGGCGGACGCTGCCGCTCGCCAGGGCTTTCCCGGTCGTGGTGATCGGCTGCGGCCAGTCGGGGCTGCTGGCCGGGATCCGGCTGCAGGAGGCCGACATCCCCTTCACCATCGTCGAGAAGAACGCCGGGCCTCGGCGGCACCTGGTGGGAGAACTCCTACCCCGGGGCGAGGGTCGACGTCGGCAACCACTTCTACTGCTACAGCTTCGAACCGAGCGACACCTGGACCGAGTTCTTCGCCCAGCAGCCCGAGCTCCAGTCGTACTTCGAGACGGTCATGTACCGGCATGGCATCGACGGCCACGTCCGATGGGAGACCGAGGTGCTCGGGGCGGCCTGGGACGACCACGCCGGCACCTGGTCGGTCAGGACCCGGGGTCGCGGACGGCGTCGAGGAGGTCCTGGTGGCCCGGGCGGTGATCTCGGCGGTGGGCCAGCTCAACCGGCCCCACGTGCCCGATATCCCCGGACAGGAGGAGTTCGCCGGCCCGACGTTCCACTCGGCCCGATGGGACCATACCGTTGGACCTGGCCGGCAAGCGGGTGGCCATGGTCGGGGCCGGGGCCAGCGGGTTCCAGATCGCCCCGACCATCGCCCCAGAGGTGGAGCACCTCACCGTCTTTCAGCGGACGGCTCAATGGATGTTCCCGAACCCCAACTACCACGAGCCGGTGGGTCCCGGAGTGCGGTGGGCCCTCCGGCACCTGCCGTTCTACGGGCGGTGGTACCGCTTCCTGTTGTTCTGGCCCGGGTGCGACAAGGGGTTGGAGGCGGCCCGGGTGGACCCGGACTACCCCGATCAACAGCGGGCGGTAAGCGAGACCAACGAGTTCACCCGACAGATGTTCACCGAGTGGATCACCAGTCAGGTCGGCGACGACCCGGACCTGATTGCCAAGGTGGTGCCCGACTATCCGGCCACCGGGAAGCGAACCCTCCAGGACAACGGCAGCTGGCTGCGCACGCTGACCCGGGACAACGTCGAGCTGGTCCGGACGGGTATCGACCACATCGAGGCCGATGCCGTCGTGACTGAGGACGGGGTGCGCCATCCGGCCGACGTGCTGGTCTATGCCACCGGATTTCTGGCCAACCGGGTGCTGTGGCCCATGGAGATCACCGGCCGGGACGGGTCCGATCTCCGGACACTGTGGGGGGAGCGACCCGCCGCCTACCTCGGCATCACCGTGCCCGGCTTCCCCAACTTCTTCTGCATGTACGGACCTGGGACCAACCTGGCGCACGGTGGCAGTCTCATCTTCCACTCCGAGTGCCAGATGCGCTACATCACCCAGTGTCTCGAAGTGCTCATCGAGGGAGGCAACCGATCCATGGAGCCCACCCAGGAGCGCTATGACGACTGGCACGAGCGGACCCAACGGGAGATCAAGACTCTCGTGTGGTCGCAGCCCTCGGTCAAGCACTCGTTCTTCAAGAACGCCTACGGCGAGATCCACATCCTGAGCCCTTGGCGGCTGGTGGACTACTGGCGTTGGACCAAAGAACTCGACGCAAGCGACTTCGTCTTCCGGTGAGCCCCCCACCGACGGTGACCGGGCCCCGGACCGACGCCCGGGACCGGATGCTGGACGCCACCGAGCGATGCCTGCGCCGGATGGGACTCCGGCGCACCACCATGATCGAGGTGGCCCAGGAGGCCCGCCTGTCACGAGCGTGGCTGTACCGGCAGTTCCCGGACCGGGCGTCGCTGATACTGGCCACGCTGGCCCGTACCGATCGGCAGTTCTGGGCCGAGGCCCATGCCCGGGTGTCGGCGGTCGTTGGACTCTCGGCCCAGGTGGCCGAAGCCGTGGCCCTGGCCCGGGAGCAGCAGCCGGGGGCCCTCTTGCTCGAGCTGCGGGCGAAGGAGCCTGAGGCCATCGCCCAGATCATGGGTTCGGGACTGCGGGAGATGATGCCGGGAATGGCTACCTTCTGGCACCCCTATCTGGAACAGGCGCGCCGGCGCGGGGAGGTCCGCGCCGATCTCGACGTGGCCCGAGCTGCGGAATGGGTCATGCGGATAGTGCTGTCCCTCGTGACGGTGCCCGGCCACACGATCGACGTCGACGACACCGCCTCGGTGTCCCGATTCGTGCACGACTTCCTGGTCACTGGCCTCTGTTGACCGGCGCCACTGGCCGTCCCGTCCCGCCTTCGGTCCCGCTACCCTGACCTCGGTGTGTCTCCTCGTCTTCGCCTGGCAGACCGACCCCGAGTACCCGCTGATCGTGGCGGCCAATCGTGACGAGCGACTCGACCGACCGGCCCACGCGCTCTGCGTCTTGAGGGAGACCGGTCCACGGATCCTCGGCGGTCGGGACGACCTGGCCGGAGGGACGTGGCTCGCCGTCAACGAACATGGCGTAGTGGCCGGCCTCACCAACCGACCCGCCCCCGGGGGTCGGGATCCCACGATGCGCTCACGTGGGGAACTGCCCCTGCTTCTGGCCGATCACCGCACTGCTGGTGCCGCCGTCGCCCGCCTGATGGAGGTGGTGGTACCGGGCCAGTACAACCCGGCCTGGCTGCTGGTGGGGGATCGGCACTCCCTCTGGTATGTGGAACTGGCCACCGACCTGGCCCCGACGGCCCTCGGTCTGGCTCCTGGGGTCCACGTGCTGGAGAATGTGGCTCTGGGGGCACCGTCGGCCAAGTCGGATCGGGTCCGTCGCCTAGTGAATGAAGGTTCTTCCGGTCGACTCCCTGTGGAGCGCGCTGCCCGGGGTGCTGAGCGACCACGTGCTGCCCGACGGGGCGGCCAGCGCCACCTTCGAGGACGACGCCGAATCCCCACGCTCCGGGGCGACGCTGGCTGCCTGCGTCCACACCGACGGCTACGGCACCCGTTCGGCGGCGCTGGTGCGGGTGCCTCGGGCCGAGGTGCGGCGGCCCGAAATGTGGGTGGCCGATGGTTCGCCGTGCACGGCCCCGTTCGTCGACGTCAGTGATCGCTGGAGTCGATGAGCAGGGCCTGCTCCGCTCCGTCCCCGCTCAATCGATCAGGTTGCGTCGTGTCCGCTCGCCCCCCGGCGCCGGGCGTTCGGGGCGACTACGACCTCCGGTCGGTGGGCGGCGAGCAAGGACGGTGAGCGCTGGGGAGGCCGGTTGGGGGCGACCGGCCCCGAGCGGAGGTGCCGCCTGGTCCCGGACCACGGGGCGGGCGGGGCGGTCAGGTGATCGGCCATCCGGTAGGCCACGGCCTCGTAGTTGACCCGCCATCCCCGGAAGTCCGGCCACGCCTCCTCGGCCGTGCGTTCCAAGGGGAAGCCCACATGCTCCAGCATGGTGACGGCCTCGGCGAACTCTTCGAACGTGAGAGTCGATGGGACCCTCGGGGTCGGGGTCGGGGTCCACCTCCCAGCCCAGCATCTTGGCCATCCGGTTGAGCGCGGTGAACCCCATCCGCAGGCAGAGTCGGGATTGGGATGAGGCACTGCTCGGGGCCACGGCCAGGTGCATGGCCGCTCCGTCCAGGACGGCGATGAGTCCGACCAACCAGGAGAACCACGGTTGGGGGGAACGGAAGAGGAGCATGACTGGGTAGGTGGTGTGGCTCTCGGCCAAGTCGGCCGACCACTCCTCCCACGAGGCGTAGAAGTCGGGCAGGGTGTCGATGATGCCGACCAGCTGGTGGCGGGCTAGGACCTCGGGGCCCCAGGCCGGAATGCCAGCTCGGCTCTCCAGCATTGCCACCAGGCTCTCCCGCCGATTGAAGGCCCCGTACAAGGCGGGCAGGTAGGCGATCTGGAGAGCCACGATTACCACCCAGGTGGCTCCGGCAGCGATGTCCACAGCCTCGTTGGCCGGGCCGCTGAGGTCGATGGCACCCACGGTGAACACCGCCCCGGTGGCCTGGGCCAGGGCCGAGACGAACGAGTGGGTGGTGCCCTCGAGCATCAGGGCGTAGCCGACGATGAAGCCTCCGGCCCAGAAGAGCAGCTGGGCGATGAGGGCCACCGGCGCCGTTGGGGCCAGCAGCGCATCCTTGCCCTCGTAGGTCTTGGCCAGCCGGGACACGGCGATGAACGTGACCTGCACCAACCGGTTGGCCCACGACGAGACCCGCTCGAACCCCCGCGGCTCGCGGGGGAGGACGATGGTGAACAGGACGCTGGCCGACGTGAGCAGGACGATGACCAGTCCGATGGCGAAGAGGACGTCGCTCACCGGTCGTTCCCGTCGCGGGAGGTGGCCGGGCCCGGGACGGTCGACAGCGGCACGACGGGAACCGGCATCGTGGCCATGGTACGACCACCTGAGGACGGACGCGGCCAATACCGTCGCCTCGGGTGCATCGAGCGCTGCAGGCATCGGAACGGCCCAGGCCGCGACATCACTCCTGGGGTGACATTCCTGTCGCTGACCGTGAGGGGTGAGTGTGTTCCCAACGCCCGCGGTCATCGGCCACCCCCACCGGAACCGCTTCGAACCCACCGAGGAGGGTCGCCCGGCTGAGCTCGTCTACCGGATCGAGCGATCGCATCTGAAGTTGATCCGACCCCGAGGTACCCGTGGCCTTCGGGGTCCGGGGTTCGGCGCTCTCCTGGTCGATCATGCCGTCCGTGAGGGCTTGACGATCCTGCCGCCGTGCCCATTCGGCCGGCTCCGACCGCCCGAACGGACGGACACTGGTGTGGCCAACGGTGCAGCATCGACCTGGCGTCACACGTCATATGCACCCGATCGGCTTCATCCTCAGCCACGAGCGGTCGTTCGGCCACCGGACCCCTGATGGTAAGTAGTAGAACCAGTTCTATACTCGAGTCGCCGCGCACCGGTCGGACCTCCGATCCGCTGGCCGACAGCAGACCATCCGAACCACGAGACCAAGTCCTCAAGGGGGATCCACCATGGCCCAACCAGTGATCGTCGAAGCAGTCCGTACCCCGATCGGCAAGCGGAACGGGTGGATGTCCGGGTTCCACGCCGCGGAGCTACTGGGGAATGCCCAGGTCGAACTGGTGAAGCGCGCCGGCGTCGATCCGGGCGATGTGGAGCAGGTCGTCGGCGGATGCGTCACTCAGGCCGGTGAGCAGGCGTCCAATGTCACCCGGACCGCATGGTTGAGCCAGGGGCTGCCCTACGAGACGGCGGCGACCACCGTGGACTGCCAGTGCGGATCAGCCCAGCAGGCCAACCACTTCGTGGCCAACCTGGTCAGCGCGGGGGCGATCGAGACCGGTATCGCCTGCGGTGTGGAGTCAATGAGTCGCGTCGGGCTCGGGGCGAACGCCTTCAACGGACCGGGTCGGTCGAGGCCGGAGGAGTTCCCGTGGGACATGCCCGACCAGTTCGGTGCGGCCGAGCGCATCGCCCAGAAGTACGGGATCACCCGTGATGACGTGGACTGGCTGGGCTTCGAGTCGCAGCGGAAGGCGGCGGTTGCCGTGGCCGAGGGCAGGTTCGAGCGCGAGATCGCCCCGCTGGAGGCTCCGGTGGTGGGACCGGACGGGCCCACCGGCGAGCGGACCCTCATCTCCAAGGACCAGGGACCGAGGGAGACCACGCGTGAGGGCCTGGCCGGACTGAAGCCCGTGCTCCCCGACGGTATGCACACCGCGGGCAACAGCTCGCAGATCTCGGACGGCGCCGCCGCCGTCCTCTGGATGTCCGAGGGCAAGGCCAGCGAGGCCGGCCTTCGCCCCCGGGCTCGGATCGTGGCCCAGACCCTGGTCGGCTCAGATCCCTATTACCACCTTGACGGGCCCATTGCCGCCACCGCCGATGTCCTACGCAAGGCCGGGATGACCATGGCCGATATCGACATCTTCGAGGTCAACGAGGCCTTCGCCTCCGTGGTCATGTCGTGGGGCAAGGTCCATGCGGTCGACTGGGACAAGGTCAACGTCAACGGGGGAGCGATCGCGCTCGGCCACCCGGTGGGTTCCACCGGCGCCCGACTGATCACCACGGCGCTCCATGAGCTGGAGCGCAGCGACAAGAGCCTGGCCCTCATCTCCATGTGCTGCGGAGGCGCCCTGGCCACCGGGACCATCATCGAGCGCATCTGACTCAGCCGCCGGCCCGAGCCGGCACGATCGAGATTTGGGCGGGGTCTCGAGGGCGTGGCGTGAGCAACTGGCCGACGGGTAATAGTGGAGGTATGCCTCGACGCCCTCCTTCGCGATCACGGACGCCGCTCGTGTCGGCCCTCGTGGTCTTGGTCACCCTGCTCGGGACCGCCGGGTCCACGATGTTTCGAGCGGCGACGGCGGCCGGAGCGGCCACCCCGGCCCAGGCCAGTCCATCGGTCGTGGGCGCCTCTGACTGGACCACATTCGACCACGATCAGCTGCGCACCGGGGTGGACAGCTCGGGCGATTCGTTCACGCCGTCCACTCCAGCCTGGACCTCACCGACCTTCGACGGCCAGCTCTACGGCCAGCCATTGGTCTACGGCGGCCGGGTATTCGCCGCCACGGAAAACGACACCGTCTACGCACTGGCCGCCGACTCCGGGCAGGTGCTGTGGTCCAGCCATCTCGGCACTCCCTTCACCAAAGCATCCGTACCCGGTCTCTGCGGAAACATCACCCCCACGGTCGGGATCACCGGCACGCCGGTCATCGACCCCTCCCGCTCGGAGATCTTCGTAGTGGCCACCGAGGCCGCTTCGCTCAACGGCTCCCCCAACGCTGCCCACCATCTGATCGGGCTGAGCACGTATACCGGCCTGGTCATGCTGGACGAGGTGATCGACCCAGCCGGCACCAATCCTGCCTATCAACTGCAGCGGGTGTCCCTGGGGCTGACCCAGGGGCGGGTGATCGCGGGCTTCGGAGGAAACTCCGGGGACTGTGGCCCGTACCACGGTCAGGTGGTCTCCGCTCCCGAAGACGGCTCCACCTCTTCGGTCTTCACCGTGGCCAACCAAACCGGTGACAGCCAGGGCGCCGTGTGGATGGGAGGAGCCGCTCCCTCCATCGACGCCGAGGGCAACGTCTGGGTGGCCACCGGCAACAGCGCCCACCACTCGTCAGGTGACGCCTACGACCAGAGCGACAGCGTGCTCAAGCTCAGCCCGACCATGCAGCTCCTCGACAGCTGGGCGCCGACCTCCTGGTACTCGGACAACGCCAGCGACCTCGACCTCGGATCCGGAGCCCCGGCCCTACTGCCCAACGGACTGGCGTTCGAGGTGGGCAAGTCGCAGACCGCCTACGTCCTCAATCAGTCCTCCCTGGGGGGCGTGGGTGCACCGGTGGCCTCCACGGCGGGCTTCTGCTTCTCCGACGGCGGGTCGGCCGACCTCAACGGCACCCTGTTCGTGCCGTGCGGCAACGGTGTCCATGCGGTCACGGTGACCTCGAGTGCTCCATCGGCCTCGTGGACGGCCGCGGCCCCTTCGGCCAAGGGCTCGCCCATCGTGGCCGGAGGACTGGTGTGGACCATCGGGGGCGGAACCCTCTACGCCCTCAGCGCCTCCACCGGGGCGGTGACCCAGAGCTTCTCCATCGGATCCTCCCCCTCCTCGTTCCCCTCCCCGTCGGCCGCCGACGGCCTGGTACTGGCTCCATCCTCCACCCAGATCCACGCCTTCGTGGGCCCAGCCGGCCTGCCCGGCCCACCGACACCCATCCCACCCCGTCCGGGCTACTGGCTCGTCGCATCCGACGGAGGTGTCTTCGCCGAGGGAGGAGCGCCGTTCCTCGGCTCGACCGGCGGCATCCACCTCAATCAGCCCATAGTGGGGATGGCCCCGACTCCCGATCGCGGAGGCTACTGGTTGGTGGCCTCGGACGGCGGTGTGTTCTCCTTCGGCGACGCCGGCTTCCACGGCTCCACCGGCGGCATCCACCTCAATCGGCCCATCGTGGGGATGGCCACCACCCCATCGGGTAACGGCTACTGGTTGGTGGCCTCGGACGGCGGTGTGTTCTCCTTCGGCGACGCCGCCTTCCATGGCTCCACCGGCGGTCAACAGCTCAACCGACCGATCGTGGGCATGGCGGCCACGACGTCGGGTCAGGGCTACTGGCTGGTGGCCTCGGATGGCGGTGTGTTCTCCTTCGGCGACGCCGCCTTCCATGGCTCCACCGGCGGTCAACAGCTCAACCGACCGATCGTGGGCATGGCGGCCACGGCGTCGGGTCAGGGCTACTGGCTGGTGGCCTCGGACGGCGGCATCTTCTCCTTCGGCGACGCCACCTTCCACGGCTCCACCGGCGGCATCCGCCTCAATCAGCCCATCGTGGGGATGGCCACCGACGCGTCAGGTGCTGGCTACTGGCTGGTTGCCGCCGACGGCGGCATCTTTGCCTTTGGCGACGCGGCCTTCGAAGGGTCTACCGGAGGCCAGCGTCTCAACCGGCCGGTGGTGGGCATCGCCGACGGTCCGGCGCTCTCCTGAGCTGTCGACCGGCCAACGGGGTGGTTGGAGGCCGGCTTGGATGTCGGGTGTCGCGCCAGCGACTAGAAAGTAGAATGCGTTCTAGTTGATCCGGGGTCCGGTCGTCCCCGGACCGCTGGACCGGGGGAGGTCGGTCACCGCGTTGTGCACCGTCGCCAGGTGGGCCGGCCACTCCGGGGCGCGAACCCGAGACCACCGACGACGAATTGAGGACACCGTGACCGGCACCGAACACCTGACCTACGAGCGAGTGGGATCCACCGCCGTCGTGACGATGAACCGACCCGAGGCCAAGAATGCTCTCTCGGGGCCGATGCTGGTCGGGATGGTGGACGCCTGGACGGAGATAGACGGCAACGACGACATCCGCTGTGCCATCCTCACTGGGGCGGGCGGAACGTTCTGCGCGGGCATGGACCTGAAGTCGATGTCGGGACCCGGCAACGACTCGGTGAAGGAGCGGATGGCCGCTGACCCCGACCTCCACTGGAAGGCGCTGCTACGCCACTACTCGTTGAAGAAGCCGCTCATCGCCGCCGTGGAGGGCTGGGCGGTGGCCGGTGGGACCGAGATCCTGCAGGCCACCGACATCCGGGTGGCTGGGGAGAGCGCCAAGTTCGGCGTGTTCGAGGCCCGCCGAGGCTTGTTCCCCTTGGGTGGGTCGACCGTCCGCCTGCGCCGTCAGATCCCCTTCACTGTCGCCATGGACCTGCTGCTCACCGCCCGGGAGGTCTCGGCCCAGGAAGCCAAGGAGATCGGGCTCATCGGCCGGGTCGTACCCGACGGGTCCGCGCTCGAGACGGCCCTGGGGATCGCCGAGGTCATCGCCGCTAACGGTCCGTTGGCCGTCGAGGCCATCAAGGCCTCGGTCAAGGCCACCGAAGGCGTCCCTGAAGAGGAGGCCCTGAAGATGGAGCTGGAGTTCGGATGGCCGATCTTCGGCACCGAGGACGCCAAGGAGGGCCAAAAGGCCTTTGCCGAGAAGCGCACGCCGAACTACCAGCGCCGGTGACCGGCCTGTTCGAGGACGACGCCGCGGTGGACGACCCGCGGCGTCGCCTGGCAGCCGCGATGCGTCCGATCATCACCATGACGGTCGCGGCCGAGCTCACCGACGCCGACCTCTCCGAGGCGGCCGACGCCATGGAGGCCATCGCTGAGCAGCTCACGGCGCGGTCCGGTCCCAAACGGACCCGCAACCAACCCGACCTGGCCCGGGCCGCGCAGGACTTCTTCCCGACGAGCCCCATCATTGGCCTGGCCAATCCAGTCGCCCCGCCCGTGCGGGTATCCGTGGTGGCTGGTGCCGATGGCCGGCCCGAGATACGCGGCGAGGCGAATTTCGGGTTCGCCTACGAGGGTCCGCCCACCTGCGTGCACGGCGGAGTCATTGCTGAGCTCCTGGACGAGGTGCTCGGGGCGGCCAACATCGTGGCGGACCACCCGGCCATGACCGGCACTCTGACCATCCGCTACCGCAAGACCACTCCTCTCAACGCCGACCTCCGGGTCGAGGCGCGCTTCGTCCGACAGGACGGCCGCAAGATTCATGCCTGGGGCGGGATCTACCACGGGGAGGTGTTGACGGCTGAGGCCGATGGGCTCTTCATCGAGGTGCGACCCAAGCAGATGCTGACCATCGCCGAGACCAACGTGGACAATGTCGATCCGGGGATGCTCGACGCCATCCGGGCCGAAGCCCTGCGGGAGGGCGCGGCCTCCGACGTACAGCGACCCCCCGTGGCCGGGGATCCACCCATCGCCTGAGTGCCCGGTGCCTGACGGATGTTCTGGGGGTGTGGTGCGACCGGCCCGCGGCGCGGACGCCGGCGCCATCGCTGCGGTGCACGTGGCGTCGTGGCAGGCCGCCTACCGGGGCCTGCTCCCCGACGAGTACCTGGCCTCGCAGTCGGTGCCGATTCGGACCGGCCAGTGGGAGACCGTCCTCGCCGACCCCCAGGCTGGACATGTCCTGGTGGTTCTACGTGAGGGCCAGGTGGTCGGCTTCGCCCACGCCGGCCCCAGCGGCGACACCGACGCCCCACCCTTGACCGGTGAGATCGTCACCATCTACCTACACCCCGACGTCTGGGGCCAGGGCCTCGGTCGGCAGCTGCAGGACGAGGTCCTTCGACGGCTGACCCGGGACGGGTTCCGTTCGGCCACTCTGTGGATGCTCGCCACCAACGATCGGGCCCGTCGGTTCTACCTGCGCCAAGGATGGTCGCTCATCGAGGGCCAACGAACCCAGGAGTTCGGAGGTCAGGAGGTCATCGACCACCGTTTCTCCAGGCGCCTCGGCCCTGACGCCGACCAAGGAGTGTCGGCGTAGACCGGCCGAAGCCGTCCAGGTCGGGGTCAGATCTTCTCCCGGCCCTCCCAGTAGGGGTCCCGTAGCTTGCGCTTGTACAGCTTGCCGTTGGGGTCACGCGGCATGTCGTCGGTGAAGTCGATGGACTTAGGCGTCTTGAACTTGGCCAGTCGGGTACCGCAGTACTCGAGGATCTCCTCGGCCAGCTCCGGCGTCGCTTCGACCCCTTCGGCCGGCTCGACCACCGCTTTGACCTCTTCGCCCCAGTCGTCGTGGGGGATGCCGAACGCGGCGGCGTCACCCACTTTGGGGTGGCTCAGTAGGACGTTCTCGATCTCCGCGGGGTAGATGTTGGCGCCCCCCGAGATGATCATGTCGATCTTCCGGTCTCTCAGGAACAGGTACCCGTCCTCGTCGATCAAGCCCACGTCGCCGACGGTGAAGAACTTGCCGATGCGGTTGTCGTCGGTCTTGGCCTGGTCCTTGTGGTATTCGAAGTCCCCGGTCTGCATGGACATGTAGACGGTCCCGATGACATTGGGCTCCTCGATGCGGTTGCCCTGGTCGTCGAAGATGGCGATCTCCGAGATGGGCCAGGCCTTGCCCACGGTGCCCGGCTTCTCCAGCCACTCCTGGGCCGTCACCAACGTGCCCCCGCCTTCCGACGCGGCGTAGTACTCGTCGATGGCGTTGCCCCACCATTCGATCATCTTGTACTTGACGTCGATGGGGCATGGGGCGGCGGCGTGGATCATGTGCTGGAGCGAGGAGAGGTCGTACCTGGTGCGGGTCTTCTCGGGCAGAGCCAGCAGACGGTGGAACTGGGTGGGCACCATATGGGAACTGGTGACCCGGTACCGCTCGATGAGCCGCAACATCTCTTCGGGGATCCATTTGTCCATCAGCACCACCGTGTGCAGCAGGTGGATGGAAGCCCCTGAGTAGCGCAGCACGGCAGTGTGGTAGAGCGGCGAGCCCACGATGTGCACGTTGGGGTCGTCGGGCTGGATGCCGAACAGGAAGAGGAGCCCGGAGAGCCCCAGCGCAGCCTCCTCCGGAGTGGCACCGCTCAGTTTGCGGAAGACGCCCTTGGGATTTCCCGTGGTACCCGAGGTGTAGTTCATGACATCGCCGATGGTCCGGTCGGCAGGGTCTGCCGGGGACTGGTTGTCGCGCATCATGGCGTACGAGCTGAAGCCCAGAATCTCCCCAACGGCGAAGCACCGAGACGAGGGGAGCTCGGCTTCGTCGGCCGCATCGAGAGCCACCTCGGTGAACCGCTCGTGAGCGATGAAGGCCTTGGCGTCGGAATCCTTCAGGATGTAGGCGACCTCGGGAGCTACCAGGTGGTGGTTGATGGGAACGAGATACCAGCCGGCCTGCAGGGCTGCCAGGTACAGCTCGAACATTTCCACCCCGTTGGGCAGCAGAGTGGCCACCACGTCGCCGGGCTTGAGGTTGAGACCGCGGAGCCCGTGGACCACCTGGTTGGTCCGCCCCAGGAGCTGCTCGGCCGTGAACTCGGTGCCGTCCGGGTCGACGAGGGCCAACTTGCCCGGGTTCTCGTGGGCCAGCGCCCAAAATCCGAAGTCACCCATGATGCTCTCCCCCTGCGCCGCGTGGCGGCGGATCGTCGGCGGTGGTACGTGCTCCCTGCCGGGGCCCCTGGGCCCGCCCCGGTGTGGCGCCGTCCTGGTTGGGGACGCTAGAACAGGTTCTCGTATACGGTCAACCGGCGTCGGGCTGTGGCATCGTTCGACCCGGGATGTGGGCGGTGCCGTTCGTGGCCCGCGGACCGGTGCCTGGGTGCGACGCCGGGGCCCGGCGCACGTGTTCGATGAGACGACAGCGAAGCAGACAGAGAGGCAGTGGGCAATGAGTGAGTTCCTGGCAGGCAAGGTGGTGGCCATCACCGGAGCCGGTGGTGGAATCGGGCGGGCGGTGGCCCTGGCCGCCGCGGCGGAGGGGGCCAGGGTGGTGGTGGCCGACATCGGCGTGGGCCTGGCCGGCGAGGACCCGAAGAGTGAGGTGGCCGAAGCCCTGGTGGCCGAGATCGAATCGTCCGGCGGTGAGGCCGTGGCCGTGGGCGAGAGCGTGACCACCCTCGAGGGCGGTGAGAGGATCATTGGTGCCGGAATCGAGCGCTGGGGCCGCATCGACGGTGTAGTGGCCATCGCCGGCATCCTTCGCGAGCGGATGCTCTTCAACATGGGCGAGGACGAGTGGGACGCCGTCATCGAAACGCACCTGAAGGGCCACTTCACGGTGTTCCGGGCGGCTTCGGCCGTCATGCGCAAGCAGGAAGGCGGCGGGTCCCTGGTCGCATTCACCTCGGGTGCGTTCGCCGGGAGCGTGGCCCAGGCCAACTACGCCGCGGCCAAGGGCGGGATCGTCTCACTGGTGCGGTCGGCGGCGGCAGGCCTCAACCGCTACGGCATCACGGCCAATGCCGTGGCCCCGGTGGCCCGGACCCGCATGTCGGCCAATGTGCCCATGGACCTGGCTGAGATGGGGGATCCCGAGGACGTGGCGCCCCTGGTCGTCTACCTCCTCTCTGACCAGGCCAAGCACGTGACCGGTCAGGTCTACACCTCGGTCGGACCGAAGATCGCCGTCTGGAACCAGCCCCGGGAGGTCCGCGCCGTCTATGCGGACGGTCGGTGGACGCCCGAGGACATCGCTGCCCGGTTGGACTCGACCGTCGGCCAGGAGCGGATGCCCCTGCTCGACCAGCTGGAGGCCTACCGCAAGGCGGCCGAGGCCAAGGCAGCCGCCGAAGGAACGTAGGGCCTTGCTGGTGGACTGAGCTGAATTCCCGGGCGTGCCTCGAGGCGTCCCTGGTGGGCCGATGGTGGGCTACTCAGGGCCGCCCAGGATGCAGAACTCGTTTCCCTCGGGATCGGCGAGTACGACCCAGTCCTCCTCGCCGCTCTGGCCGACGGAGACCGGAATGGCCCCCAGGTCGCGGAGCCGCTCCACCTCGACCTCCTGATCGTCGGGCATCAGGTCGAGGTGGAGGCGGTTCTTGACCGACTTGGACTCGAGGACCTCCAAGAAGAGCAGTGGTCGGACCCGGCCGCGGTCTGGGTGCTCACGACCCGGCTCGACCCAGACATCCCCGTCCTCGTCCTCGCGCCACTCCCAGTCGAGGACCTCGGACCAGAAGCGGGCCAGGGATACGGGGTCCTCGGCGTCGACGGTGACCGTTTCGATGCGCAGTGCCATCGTGCCAGTGTGGCGCGTCCTTCGCTGTGCTGACGGGTCGGACACCGTGTCCCCTCCGGTTGGCCCGGTCGCGGGTCAGCAGTTTCGTAGTGGTGGTCCCCGAAAGGGTCGCGGTGCTGCATGCAGTGGGGACCGGGCGGCGCCCTTGACGCAGGCGCAGGGCGTGACCGGCGGAGCCGTGACTTCTATCGTCACCGGGGAGGTACGGAGCCCCGACAGAACGGGTCTGGGGCGCGGAGCTGATACTGCGTCCGAGGTCACCGGCGATACACCGCTTCGGGCGTCGCACTCCCTAACATGACGATCGGGCCGGGGCCTCGACAGGCAGCGCCCCGGGGCCTCGACCATCGGGAGGAAGTACGTGGTAGCACTGGCCATCGTCTTGAGCGTGGTCGTCTTGCTGATGGGGGTGCTGGTGGCCGGACTGCTCCGCAGCCACGCCGATATCCTGAAGGCCCTCCATGACCTTGGAGTGGGCGTCGGTGAGCCCGGCTCGGCCCACGGGCATGACCGCCGGGGACGCCAGGACTCGGCTGCGGCAGGCGGCACGCCGGTCCCGCTGACCATCGGCCCTCCGCTTCCCGGCGAGCGCGACTCGACATCCGCTCCCACCGTGGTCGGCGTGACGCCTCGGGGCGATGCCCTGGCTGTCTCCGTGACGGGAGGAGGCCACCTCACCCTGCTGGCCTTTCTGTCTTCGGGCTGCGCCACTTGTGCGGGGTTCTGGCGCGCCTTCCAGACCCCCGACCGACTGGGGCTTCCGGTTCATACCCGTCTGGTGGTGGTCACCAAGGGCCCCGACATGGAGATCCCCGGAGAGGTGGCTGCCCAGACCCCTGAAGGTCTACCGGTGGTCATGTCCACCGAGGCCTGGAGCGACTACGAAGTCCCCGGATCACCGTTCTTCGTCCTCGTCGACGGTGCGTCGGGCCGCCGGATCGGCGAAGGGGTGGCCAACCACTTTGACAGGTGGCCGAGCTGGTGCGGCGAGCCGAGTCCGATGCCAGGCCGTTCTCCATGGGCAGCCGGAGCCGCAGCTTCGCCGACGGTCTCGACGGCCCGGCCCGTGAGCTGGACAACGACCGGGAGCTGATCAGGTCCGGCATTCTCCCCGGCGACCCGAGCCTCTACCCTTCGTCCCTCGACGAGCGTGTACGGCCCGGGTCAACCGCTCCGGCGGACGAATGGCGATCAGGACCGGCCCGATCCCCGATCAGCAGGGCCGGCTGAGCCATGGCCGTGCTCCGGGCCCACGGTATCGCCGCGTCCCTGCCCGCCGGGTTCGAGGGACGTATCTTCATCCGCCCCGCCATCGGTCGGCGAGGTCCCCTATCCGGTGGCCAACTTCGCCACCTTCGCACTACCCGCCGACGTCGGTGACTTCGGGAGCGGGGCGGTCAACCTGATGGGCCCATCGGACATCTTCGCCACCCTCTTCGAGTACGGTCCCGAGAGTCTGGGTAAGCCCCTCTTCGCCCGCCAGGGCATGCCCCGGATCCTGTCGCCGGACGACTTCCGTCCCTACGTGCTGCGCCGCGGGCTCAACGGCCAGTCGGGATCCCAGTGGTTCTTCACCGAGGCGGGCCGACCCTTCACCCTCTACGTAGTTCTCGGGAGCCACGTCCGACGGAGCCTGCTCGTACCCCGGGTGAACGATCTCATCGGCACCCTGTCGGTCGGGCCCGAGCTTGACCCCTCCGGTCCTTCGGCAGCGGCGGCGGCCCCGACCACCACCCCGTCGAGCGGAGCGCCGTGGAACTGATCGGCCTCTACCTCGTGGCCTGTGGGCTGTTGGTGGCGGCCGGCCGGCCAAGGCGGTGCGCCCCGACGACACCGCACGGGCCCTGGCCTCGGCCCTCTCCGATCCGGCCGCAGGCCATGCGGAACCTGGTCCGGGTGGGCTCGGGGGCCGAGGCCGCGCTCGGTATGACCGCACTGGCGTCTCCTCACGCCCTGGTCGGCCGGCCTCGTGGCCGCTGTCCTATGTGGTCTTCGCCGGGTTCGTGGCCTACGCCCGATCGACCGGAGGGGCCATCGCCAGCTGCGGGTGCTTCGGCACGCCCGACACCCCGGCCACGCTCATGCACGTGGTCGTCAATCTCGTTCTGGCCGCCGCCGCCGTGGCCGTGGCGGTGTCAGCGCCGCTCGGGCACCCTGGTCACCGTCCTCGCCCACCAGCCCATGCACGGGGTCCCGTTGGTGGTGGTGAGCGCGCTGTGCCGCCTGGCTGGTGTACCTGGCCGTCTCGGTGCTGGCCGGACTGCAGGCGGCCCGGGCCCTGACCGGCGTCACCTTCGACCGTTCCGGGACCGCACTCGATGAGCACCACGCTGGTCGAGCGGGCGTCGGGCTTCCTGGCCACCAGGCTCTCCCGCCGCAGCTTCATCAACCGCTCGGCCTACGCCGGTAGTGCCGTGGCCATCGGATCCGGCCTCGACCTGGTCCTCAGGCCGGGCACGGCGTACGGGCTGGTCTGCAACTGCGGCAACAGCAACTGCGGGTGCGGGTCGACCTGCTGTGCGGGCTTCACCGAGTTCTGCTGCTCGGTCAACGGCGGCTACAACTACTGCCCGACCAACACGGTGATGGCCGGGTGGTGGAAGGCCGACAACTCCACCTACTGCGGCGGTCCCCGCTACTACATGGACTGCAACGCCACATGCCAGTGCTCGACGGGTTGCGGGAACGGCTGGGGCTTCTGCGAGCCCGGCTGCGACGGCGTCAACTGTGGCTGTGGGCCCAACGGCTGCAACTCCTACGTCACCGGTTGCTTCCAGTTCCGCTACGGCCAGTGCAACCAGCAGATCGACTGCATCGGCCGCATCGTCTGCCGGGTGGTGGCCTGTGTCCCCCCGTGGGAGATCGACCCCACCTGCACCACCACCAACGCCCAGGACAACTCCACCGCCCAGCAGAACGAGGCATGCTGGACCCCGGCCTTCCCGACACCGGCCCCGGCGCCCTGCGCCTCGACCCTCACCAACTGCCAGGTCGTGGGCATGGCCCCGAGTGTCGACGGCGCCGGGTACGGCATCGTCACTTCCTTCGGCAGGATGCTTCCCTACGGCGACTTCCCCAATGCCGGCGACGAGTCGGGCGTGTCGCTGGCCAAGCCCATGGTGGGGATGGGCCTGCGCGATCCGGCGGGGCTACTACCTGGTGGCCTCCGACGGCGGCATCTTCTCCTTCGGGGGGGCACCGTTCCTCGGCTCGATGGGCGGCCAGCACCTCAACAAGCCCATGGTGGGCATGGCCGTCAGCCCGTCGGGCGGGGGCTACTGGACCGTGGCCTCCGACGGCGGCATCTTCTCCTTCGGCGACGCCCAGTTCTTCGGCTCCATGGGTGGCCAGCACCTCAACCAGCCCATCGTCGGGATGGCGGCCACCCCCACCGGCGGGGGCTACTGGTGCGTGGCCTCCGACGGCGGCATCTTCTCCTTCGGCGACGCCCAGTTCTTCGGCTCCATGGGTGGCCAGCACCTCAACCGGCCCATCGTCGGGATGGCCGCCACCCCCACCGGCAGGGGCTACTGGTGCGTGGCCTCCGACGGCGGCATCTTCTCCTTCGGCGACGCCCAGTTCTTCGGCTCCATGGGGGGCCAGCACCTCAACCAGCCCATCGTCGGCATGGCCGCACCTCCGGCAATCAGGGCTACTGGATGGTGGCCCGGGACGGCGGCATCTTCACCTTCAACACCCCCTTCTACGGATCGGCGGCCTAGCCATGGCGGCTTGCCGACTCGCGTGGCCGACCTCGATGGTGGCGGTGGCCGCCGCGGTCCGGTCCACCTGGTCGCCGTGCGGACTGTCCATGCTCTCCACCATCACGCCGTTCAGCGAGCGGGGCAAGGGCCACGCCTACCGGGCCACCGCCGCGCTGGTTCGTGGCCGGCGCCACCGTGGGTGGGGCCACCCTCGGACGGTCATGGCCGTCTTGGCCCTGGGCGTCGGTGCACTGCATCCGTCCGCGAGCGACCACGGGTGCCGTGGCCCTCGCTCGCCGCCCTGGTGGCGGCGGGGTCGGACTCGCGGCATCGCCGGTGTCCGCCTTCCCTTCCACCGCCGGCAGGTCAACGAGCGGTGGCTCGACCGCTACCGGCCCTGGGTCTACGGCGCCGGCTTCGGCTGGCAGATCGGCTGCGGCCTGGCCACGTACATCACCACCGCCGCCGTCTACCTGACGATCGTGCTCGGCGCCCTGACCGGGCACCCGCTGGTGGCTCTGGCCATGGGCACCGGGCTTCGGCCTGCTCCGGGGGTTGGCGGTGCTCCTCACCCGGCGCCTCACCGATCCGTCGGGCCTACGTGCCTTCCACCGCCGGTTCTTCGAGCTCGGCCCGCTGGCCGGTCGCCTGGTGGTCGGGGTCGAACTGGCCTCGGCCGCCGCTGATCGCGTCTGGGGTCCGGACGCCGTGCCACCGTGGTCGTGGTCGGTCTGGCGCGGCGGCAGCGTCGGTCGCGCTACGTCGCCCTCGTCGGGTGGCGCGGGAGCGGTGCCTGCACCAAGTTGTGCCCGTACCGACCTGCCGAAGGAGCGCACGACCTGGACCCGCCGTCGCGGAGTCGTCCCGACCGGCTCGCTGATGCGCCGTCGCCCTCAGGCGTCATCCGCCGGCACCGGCCGAGGGCACTGCTGCTGGTCGTGACGGCCGGCGACCGGGGCGCGGGACGATCGACTGGCCGCCGTTCGCCGCACGGTCCGCCGTCCTCCGCGACCCTCCGACCGGGTCCGCGCCCTCTGGTGGCCGGCTGGGCGCCGATGGCACGGGGGCCGGGTCGCCCCCTTCGCCTCGGCGCCAGCGCTGCAGGGGGCCGATGCGGGTGAGCAAGAGCACCACGCCGACCACGGCCAGGGCGATCCCGGCCCTCTGGACCAGCAGCGAGCCGAGATGGCCGTCCTCGCCGAGCCAGAGGTGCTCGTCGAGGAACCGCTCGATACCCCACAGCACCATGCCCACCCCGAGCACGATGCCGGCCGGCGGGAGGAGGACCGGGCCCGGGCGTCTCCGTCCTCCGTCCGGTCGCCACGGCGTCGGGTGCGGACGGCCGCAGCCACCGCTCGACCAGAAGCAGGATGCCGAAGATGGCGAAGTCCTCGATGGCCTGGAAGATCGGCACCGGCAGGCGCTTGCCGACCTGGCCGGCGTAGTACATCCCGAACCACTGGTTGGTCGGGTGCCCGCCCCCGGCCACCATCAGCTGGGGGCCGAGGAGCCGGCCGATGCCCCAGCACGCCATCAGCACCGGCGCCATCAGGTCGGCGAAGCGCAGGCTGGGCAGCTCTGGGCACCGGCGACGGGTGCTGACGATGGCCACCGGCACGGCGAAGAGGAGCCCCCCGAACGACGACAGGCCCCCCTGCCAGATGGCGAAGATCTGGCCCGGGTGGTGGGAGTAGTAGGAGAGGTTGGACACCACGTGGAGGGCCCGGGCGCCCGACGATGGCGGCGATGATGACCCAGACGAACATCCCGGTCACCCACTGCCAGGGATAGCCGGCCTGGCGGAGGCGGCGCTCGGTGTAGCGGAGGCCGAACCAGAAGGTCAGGGCCAGTCCGATGCCGTAGGTGTGGACCTCGAGGAACCAGACGTGGAACGCGACGGGGATGGGTCTCATGGAGCAGGGGGTCTCATGGTCGAGGGGTGCCCGATCCGAGACGCAATCGGCACCCATCCAGTATGCCCCAGGTGCCCGGTAGGGTGACGCCGGGCCGCCGAGCAGGTGATGCTGCCGGTGGCCTGACGGGACCGACCACGGGACGTCGGGCCGGAACGAGACGGGGAGAACCATGCGAGACCTAGCCGGCACGGTCGCCGTCGTCACCGGGGGTGGATCGGGGATCGGGCTGGCCAGCGCCACCCGACTGGCCGCAGCCGGCGTGTCGGTGGCGGTGGTCGACCTCAACGGGGAGGCGGCGGAGCGCACCGCGGCGGCCCTCGGTGGCTTCGGCCTCCAGGCCGACGTGGGCCGGCCCGACGGCAGTGGCCGGGCATCGTCGACGACGGTCACCGCCCGGTTCGGCGGCATCGACCTCGCCCACCTCAACGCCGGGGTGATGACCGGCGAGGCCGACATCACCGCCCTCAGCGACGAGGCCTACCGACGGATCATGTCGGTCAACGTGGACGGCGTGGTCTACGGGGTGCGGGCCCTCGTCCCGGCCCTGGCCGGCCCGGGGCGGGGGTGCCATCGTGGCCACGGCCTCGCTGGCCGGGCTGATCGGCTTCTCGCCCGACCCCATCTACTGCCTGACCAAGCATGCGGTGGTCGGGCTGGTCCGGTCGGTGGTGCCCCAGTTGGCCGAACACCAGATCACCATCAATGCGGTCTGCCCGAGCATCGTGGACACGCCGATGGTCGGCGACAGCCGCGACCTGCTCGAGGCCAGCGGGTTCCCGCTCATCGACCCCGTGGCGGTGGCCGAGGCCGTGGTCGACCGACTGGCCGGCGACGGAGTCGGGGCAGTGCCATGGTGATCCAGGCCGGGCGGGAGGCGCTGCCCTACCGGTTCGCCCGGCCCCCGGGCCCACGTGCCGGCGGAGCGGTGGGTCAGCTGCCACCGACGGAGTTCGCCGCCCACGATCAGGGCTGAGTCGAGCCGGCTGACCTCGGGGGCGTTGCTGAGCGTCAGGACCCGCCCTCAGGCGGGCCAGGCGGGCGGGTTCGGTGGCGGTGTCGGGTGGAGGTGTCGGGACGAGAGCGCCGGCTCAGCCGACCCGGCCGACGCCGACGAAGCCACCGCCGGTGCGTACGCCGGTGACCCACACCACGGCTCCGGTGTAGGGCGCCTCGATCATGGTCCACCGCCGATGTACATGGCCACGTGGTCGGAGCCGCCGGGTCCGTAGAAGAGGAGGTCCCCGGGCTGCATGTCCGCCAGCGAGATGTGGGTGGTGGCGGCGTACTGGGCCCCGGAGGTCCGGGGGAGGGAGATGCCGGCCTGGGCGTAGGACCACATGACCAGGCCCGAGCAGTCGAATCCAGCGGGTGACGGATCCACCCCACACGTAGGGCACGCCCAGTTCACCCTCGGCTGCAGCGATGGCCCCGCCTACGCCGGCAGGGACCGGGGGAGGGGGGCGGTGGGCACGGCCGTGGCGGTCGCCGAGCCGCCCGAGCCACCGCCGGACCTGCTGCCGGTGGTCTGGGCGACCGTCTGGGCCGTGGCCTGAGCCTTCTGGGCGGCAGCCAACTTGGCGCGAAGGCGGCCGTGGCCGCCTGCTGCCGCCGCGGCCGCGGCGGCCTGCTGTTGCTGGACGACGATGGTCTGGATCTGGGCGTTCACGCTGTTGAGCGTGCCCTGGTACTGCGTGGCCAACTGGGCAGCCTGGTCCTCGGAGGACTGGAGCTGATTCCGAGTGTTGGTGGCCGCTGCCTGCTGCTGCTGGAGCGCGGCCTGAGTGGCCTGCAGCTGGGCCTGCGCCGTGTGCAGGTTGTCGATGGTGGTGGTCACGTTGCCGGTGGCGATCGAGGAGTACTCCGATCGGATGCCCGTGGTGTTGGGGTCCGACGAGAACATCTGGGTGACCTGGTTGCTGGTTCCACTGCTCGTGTAGTCGCTGATGGCCTGGGTCCGCAGCTGGCCCTGGTCCTTGGTGACCTCGGCTTGGTCCTTGGCCACCTGCGCCTGATTGGCCGTGATCTGGTCCTGCAGCTGCGACAGGTGGTAGTCGGCGGACTGGACCTGGCCGCTGAGGGAGGCCTGCTGGGCCTGGATGGCCGCCAGCTTGGCGGTGACGGCTGCAGCCTCGGCCTTGGCGTCCGATAGCTGGTCCGCCCCGGCGGGTCGAGCGGTACAAATCACCGCAGAGGTGATACCCATTGAGATGGCCAGTGCGAGTACCGCAAACATCCTCTTCCGAGGCAGTTTGCGGGGGGCAGGAGTAGCACTTGGCTCAGACGTCGAGTACTGCTCGGCGTGAGTCATATTGCCCTATTGTTTAGCCCACCTGACCGCCCTTCACAAGGTACCCCCTGAACAATGGCCTGCTCACCTGGACTTATGCCTCGGGCCCTTGGGGCCGTCGGGGTGGGGGTCCGGCGGGCAACAGGGGTGGTCGCGGTGTCCCCCGTTCCCCGGCGGGGTGACCGCCGGAAACCGGCACGGTAGGGTCATGGTCCATGGGTGAAATCATCGAATTTCCGAGCAATGGAGCCACCGGACAGGGCTATATCGCCGAGCCCCGCCAATGGACCGTCGTCCACCGCCGGGATCATCGTGCTGCAGGAGTGGTGGGGCCTCGTGGACCAGATCAAACGGACGTGTGACCGATTCGCCGATGCCGGATTCACCGCCCTCGCCCCCGACCTCTACCACGGGACCACGGTGCCCCTCACCGAGCCCGACGAGGCCGGCAAACAGATGATGGCCCTGAAGATGGACGCCGCGGCCAAGGACCTGAGCGGTGCGGTCGACGAGCTCCAGCGCCGAACCGGTCGCACCGAGGTGGGCGTGATCGGATTCTGCATGGGCGGCGGCCTCGCCCTGGTGCTCGGAACCCAACGCCCCGATGCCGTCAAGGCGATCGTGCCGGCCTACGGGCTCATCCCCTGGCCGGATGCCCAGCCCGATTTCACCAAGCTGGACGCGGCCATCCTGGGCCATGCCGCCGGCCAGGACGACTTCTTCACGCCGGACGCCGCCCGCGAACTCGAGTCCCAGCTGAAAGCCATGGGCAAGGACGTCGAGTTCCATCACTACCCCGCGGCCGGCCACGCCTTCTTCAATGAGGACCGACCTGAGGTGCACGATCAGGAGTCGGCGGAGCTGCTGTGGGACCGCTCCATCGCCTTCTTCCGGAACGCATTGGGCTGAGCGGCGGTGTCGTCCCCCGGCCTGGTCGAGGACTACCTCACCTTGGGCCTTCGGCTGGGTCGGCACATCGACGGCCTGGTGGACGCCTACTACGGCCCCGCCGAGCGGTCGGCGGCGGTGTCGGCCGAGCCGGTACTCCCGCCCGAACAGCTGGTAGCCGAAGCCCGGGCCTTGGTGGCCGCCATCGATGCCGGCCACCCGCTGGATCCTGGGTCGGCCGGTCCCGGTTCCGGGGTCGGCCCGGCGTCGTCCCGCCGGCACTGGCTGCGGGCCCAAGTGGTCGGATTGCTCACCACGGCGCGCAAGGTGGCCGGCGAGGCCATCGGCTACGCCGATGAGGTCGAGTCCTGTTACGGCGTGCGCCCGTCGCGGGTGGACGACGAGGTGCTGATCGACGCCCACCGCCGCCTTGACGCCGTTCTCCCCGGCACCGGCCCACTGGCCGACCGGCTGGTTCTGTGGAGGGAGTCCCATGCCGTTCCGGTGGACCGGCTCCGTCCGGCCATCGACTCGCTGGCCGAGGACCTCCGCCACCGGACCCGCTCCCTGTTCGGCCTGCCCGACGGGGAGCGGGTCGAATTCGAACTCGTCTCGAACGAACCGTGGTCGGGGTTCAACTACTACTTGGGCGGTCTGACCAGCCGGGTCGCCATCAACACCGACCTGCCGGTGCTCTCCACCAGCCTGGCCCACCTGGTGGCCCATGAGGCCTATCCCGGCCACCACACCGAGCACAGCCGCAAGGAAGTGGGGCTGGTGGTCCGGCGACACTGGTGGGAGGAGTCGATCTTCCTGGTGGGGACACCCCAGTGCCTCCTGGCCGAGGGCCTGGCCGACCTGGGCCTGGAGGTGGTCATGGGCCGGCGACCGGAGGCCAGTGTGGCCGAGCACCTGCGACCGTTGGGGATCCGCTACGACGCCGAGGTGGTGGCAGCGGTGGCCGAGGCCGGCGAAGCCCTGGGGGCGGTCCGCCAGAACGCCGCCTTCCGGCTGCACGAGGACGGGGCCGATCCCGACACGGTGAGCGCCGAAGTGGCCCGGTGGGGCCTGCTGTCGCCGGACCGGGCGGCCAAGGCCGTCGAGTTCCTCACCCATCCCACGTGGCGGGCGTACTTGACCTGCTACGTCGAGGGCCTTCCGCTGTGCCGGGAGTTCGTGGCCGGGGACCCAGGCCGCTTTGACCGCCTGCTCTCCGAGCAGTTGACGCCCGATGGGCTCAGCGAGCAGATCCGGGCCGACCGGCTGCACCCCACCACGTCGGTGGCTCCCGGCCCTGTCCCGGCCGGCGGCCCAGGTCCCGAGCAGACGGGCGCCTGAGCGCGGTGACCGGCGCACCGTGGTGAAGGCCACCGCGAGATCGCGCCTCCCGTCGGCCACCCCCGACCGACCGGGTCCCGGTGGTCCCGTCGACCTCGAGCGGGCCATGGACGCCGCGGCCGCGTGCTATCTCCGTCTGGGTGTGGCCAAGACCACGGCCACCGACATCGCGCGGGAGGCGGGCATCTCCCGGGCCACCCTCTACCGTCGTTACGGGAGCCACGAGTCCATCTTCCTGGCCGTGCTGACCCGGGAGTCCGAGGTCATGGCGGACGATGCCCGCGCCCACCTCGAATCGCTGGCCATCACCGACCCGGCCGAGCGGACGCTCGAGGGGATGATGTTCGCCATCAGCCAGATACGGAGCCGGCCGGTCCATGCCGCCGTCTTCGGCGGGGAGTCGGCGGCCTGGGCTGCCGGCCAGGCCATCCGGATGGAGGCCCTGAGGCGAATCGGCGAGGCCGGAGTGGGCCCGCTCGTCGCCCCGGCCCTGGCCGACGGCTCCCTGGCCCGGCCGGACGTCGAGGACTTGGTCGACTGGATCTTGCGGATCCTCATCTCCTACGCCGCCGTCCCCGGCCATGGTGACCGAAATCCGGACCAGATCCGACGTCAGCTCACGACGTGGTTCCTCCCGGCCTTCCGGGTCCGGGCGGGGGTGGTCGCGCCCAGCCGGGAGTGAACGGCCCAGCCCGAAGTCCCGTCCACCCGGGTGAGACACTAAGGTCAGACTGTCTCACCCCCGGGCAGCCGCTGTCGACGTGACGTCGGGCGACGCGAGTTCCGGGAGGCGGGGCACCAACGGGTTGGGAGACGGCGACCGGACGGGTCCGGAACGGCACGGGGCGGGAACAAAAGGGGGAAGGACACATGACCACGATGCGGGCCGTGCAGGTCACGAGGAACGGGCTGCCGGGGGAGGTTCTGGCCGTCCGGACCGTTGACCGCCCCGAACCCGAAGCCGGCGAGGTCCGGGTCCAGGTGGCCGCGGCCTCCCTCAACTTCAATGACATCGACCGGTGCCTGGGCAAGCTGGTCTCGGTTCCGACGCCTCCGCCCTACACGCTGGGCATGGACGTCTGCGGCGTGGTGGATGCGGCCGGTGAGGGAGCCGAGGAGTGGTTGGGTCGCCGGGTGGTGGCCATCACCAAGACGGCACTGGGCGGCATCGCCGAGTACGCCATCGCCCCCACCATCTCGGTATTCGAGGCCCCACCCCAGCTCGACGACGCCGAGGCCGCCGCCTTCATCCTCACCTTCCAGACCTCCCACCTCGCGCTGTGCAAGCGGGGTCGCCTGGCAGCCGGGGAGACCCTGGTGGTGCACTCGGCGGCCAGTGGGCTGGGCACGGCCGGTATCCAGTTGGGCAAGGCCAAGGGCGCACGGGTCATCGCCGTGGCCGGCGGGCCCGAGAAGGGTGCCCTGTGCCGGTCGCTCGGGGCCGACCTGGTCGTCGACCACCGGGAGGAGGACTTCGTGGAGGCTGTCCTGGCCGCCACGGGAGATGCCGGGGCCGACGTCGTCTACGACCTGACGGGCGGCGACTTCGTGGAGCGGTCGTGGCGGTGCACGGCCCACGGGGGCCGGTACCTGGCGGTGGGCTTTGCCGATGACGACGAGAACGGGATGACCGGACGGCCCCTGCGGATGGCCTGCATCGGGAATATCGACATCGTGGCCGTGATGGTGGCCTGGGCCGACGAGGTCGATCCGGGTATGCGACGGTTCGGGTTCAACCCCTTCGGCCGGGATGTCGCCGACGAGATCCACGCCGATCTGCTGGCCCTGGTGGCCGACGGGTCCATCCGGCCAGCCATCGGGCGCCGGGTGCCCATGGAGGAGGCCGGGGTCGCCCTCGACGAGCACCACCGGCGTCGCTCACTCGGTCGGACCGTGGTCGAGGTGGGTGGGTGAGATCGGCGGCACCGACCGCCACCGCGGTCGAGTACACCTGGCGCGACTCCGAACTGAGCAGCCCGCCGCTGAAGGCCCTCAACGCAGTCGGCAACGCTGTGAAACGCCTCGGTCGGGAGGTCCCGTCCCTGGCCCCGGCGAGTGTCGTGAAAGCCGCCGTGAAACAGGCCGGATCCAGTGACCTCGGGTCCGAGAGCTACCGCGAGCCGCTGGCGGTGTTCCTGTCCGCGTGCGAGACCGAGGCCGAGCTCACCACGTTCGGCCGCATCCTCATCACCAAGATGCTGAGTGCCGCGCTGGCCAATCGCATCGAGCTCCACCGCTGGGCGCAGGACCGCCCCGCCATCCGGGACCAGTCCATCGACGGTCCGTGGATCATCGTGGGCCTGCCCCGCACCGGCACCAGCGTCCTCTCCAACCTGTTGGGCCTGGATCCTATGGCCCGCCCCCTGCGTCAGTGGGAGGCGGCCCACCTCATCCCACCCCCGACCCTGGAGGGTTCGGAGGAGGACCCGCGTATCGCCCAGACGGCCAAGGAGCTGGACGGGCTCATGAAGCTCAACCCCCCGTTGAAGGCCATGCACCCCTTCGGGGCCACCCTGGCCCAGGAGTGCGTCTCCCTGTTCATGTACGACGTGCGCACCCTGGCCTTGGAGACCCAGGCCCACGTGCCCACCTATGCCCGATGGCTCGAGCAGGCCGACATGGCGCCGGCCTACGCCCAGCACAAGCTGGCCCTCCAGGCCCTGCAAGCGGCCCAGCCCACCGAGCGCTGGATCCTGAAGACCCCGAACCACCTCTGGCACCTGGAGGCGATGCTGGCCTCCTACCCCGATGCCCGGATCATCTGGACCCACCGGGACCCGGGGCCGGTGGTGACCTCGCTGGCCAGCCTGGCCAACGCCGGCCAACGCCCGCTGACCTCGCGTGCCGACCCGCGTCCGGCGGCCGAGGAGTGGAAGCGCAAGTGCGCCTTCGCCCTCGGCTCGGCCGTGGCCTACGACGAAGGTGCCGCCGACGGCTGGTGTCAGCACCTCCACTACACCGACCTGATGGCCGACCCCATCGGCGCGGTGCGAAACCTCTACCGGCGATTCGGGGACAGCGTCAGCGACCTGCATGTCCGGCGGATGGAGGCCTTCTTGGAGCAGCGACCCCAGGACGTCTTCGGCCACCATCGCTATGACCCGGCAGACTTCGGTTGGACCTACCCCGGCCTGGCCCATGAGTTCGCCGCCTACACGGCTCGCTACCAGGTGGCCGCCGAGGCCTCCTGACCCTGGCGGGTGCCATTTGGGCCGTCACCCTCCGGCGCCGTACCATTCAGGGCATGTCCGAACGCTCACGCAACCTCCCCCGCCGCTCCTGCATGTCGTCCCCAGGGTCGAACGAGCGCTTCCTGGCCAAGGCCCCGACCGTGCCCGCCGACATGAGCTTCCTTGACCTCGAGGACTCGGTGGCCCCCCTCGAGAAGGAGGCGGCCCGGGCCAAGGTGGCCGACGCCATCAAGAACCTCCCGTGGGACGACCGGGTCCTCTGTGTCCGGATCAACGCCTGGGACACCGAATGGACCTATGGCGACGTCATCGACGTGGTGTCGAACGCCGGGGAGCGCCTCGACGAGCTGATGCTGCCCAAGGTGCAGTCTGCCGCCGAAGTGGTCGCCCTCGACCTTCTGCTGACCCAGGTGGAGAAGAAGAGCGGCCTGCCCGTCGGTCACATCGGGATCGAGGCCCAGATCGAGACCACCGGTGGCCTGATCAACGTGGAAGAGATCTGTGCCGCCTCGCCCCGACTGGAGACCATCATCTTCGGTCCGGCCGACTTCGCCGCCTCCATGGAGATGCCCGTGCTCACCGGCGGGGTGTCCATCCCCGAGTATCCCGGCGACCACTTCAACTATGTGTTCTCGAAGATCCTCATGGCCGGTCGGGCCAACGGTCTCCAGGTGATCGACGGCCCGTTCCTGAAGATCCGGGAGCTGGACAGCCTGCGGGAGTTCTCCCAACGCACCCGGGTCCTGGGCTACGACGGCAAGTGGGCCCTCACGCCGGATCAGGTCGGCGTGTTGAACGAGGTCTACTCGCCGACCCAGGAGCAGTTCGACAAGGCGTGGGACATCCTCGACGCCTACCGCAAAGCCACCGAGGACGACCGGACCGGGGCGGTCATGTTCGGCGACGAGATGATCGACGAGGCCTCGCGGAAGATGGCCACCAAGTTCGTCACCCGGGGCGAGCGGGCCGGCCTCACCCGCTCGTCGAGCTGAGCCCTCGGCGAACCCGACGCCGGGTACCGGCGCGCCCCGATCAGCGACCGGCGTTGGCCACCAGTCGACGGGCGATCACCTTCAGGGCCAGGGTCTCGTCGGCGCCCTCGAAGATGGACAGCACCCGGGCGTCCACGAAGTAGCGGCTCACCGCGAACTCCTCGGCGTAACCCATGCCCCCGTGGATCTGGAGGGCCTCGCGGGTGACCCACTCGGCCGCCCGGCACACGTACGCCTTGATCATCGAGGCCTCGAGGGTGCCTTCGCCCTTGGCCATCAGCCGGGCCACGTCGTAGGAGAACTGGCGGGCTGCCTGGATCAGTACGGCCATCCGGGCCAGCTTGGCCCGGGTCAGCTGGTACTCGAGGATGGGCTGGCCGAATACCACCCGGTTGCCGGCGTACTCGAGCGCCGCTTCGTAGGAGGCCTGCATCACGCCGATGGCTCGGGCCGCCGTCTGCAGCCGCCCGTTCTCGAACCCCTGCATCTGGAGGTAGAAGCCCTGGCCCAGGCCTTCCTCACCACCAACCAGGTTGGCGTCCGGGACGAACCAGCTCTCGAAGGCCACCTCGTAGGAGTGCATGCCCCGGTAGCCCAGGGTGTCGATGGCCCGACCCTCCATGCGCCCTGCGGAGTCGGCCGGCCGGCCCCCGGTCCCGGCCTCCTGGGTGAAGAGGAAGCCGTGCCCCTCGCCTCGGGGCTTCTCCACCAGGAAGAGGGAGAGTCCCCGGTGGGCCTTGGCCCGATCGGGATCGGTCCGGGCCAGGAGCATGAGCACATCGGCTCGTGCCGCGAAGGTGCACCAGGTCTTGACGCCGTTGACCAGCCATCCGCCTTCGGCACGGGTGGCCGAGGTGACCACCCCGGCCACGTCCGAGCCGTAGTCCGGCTCGGTGACGGCGACCGCCCCCATCACCTCGGCGGTGGCCAACTTGGGCAGCCACCGCTGCTTCTGCTCCTCAGTGCCTCCGTAGACCAGGGCACGGGTCAGGATCTCGGGCCGGGTGATGAGTGACCCACCGGCCCCGAGCGATCCCCACGACAACTCCTCGGTGGCCACCACCATGCCCAGGTAGTCCGCCTCACCTCCGGTGGCGAAGCCGCCGTACTCCTCGGGCACCGACATGCCGAAGCCACCCATCTCGGCCATCCCCGAGATGATCTCCTCGGGGATATCGGTGTTGGCGCGGTGGATGTGCTCGGCCCGGGGCCGGATCTGCTCCTCGGCGAACCGGTGGAAGGTCTCGCGGACCAGCTCGAAGTCGGCGTCGAGATGGCGGTCGCCTTGTTGATCGGCCATCGGGGCCAGGAAGGCCGGGTCCCGGAAGGTGGCCACGAACTCCTCGGCCGGGGCCATCCAGTCGGTGGCCACACCCCACTGCGACGTCCGTCCGACAGTGCGGGAGGCCAGGTCGGCGACGGCGTCGGCGGCGAACGCGCAGGCCATCCGGGCCTCGGTGTCGCCGTGAGACCCGTACGCCAACAGCGCCTCCGCCGTGCGCACGCCGGCGGCGGCATGGGCGAGGTCGTAGGCCAGGACCTGGGCCGTGTCGGGACCCCCGGCGGCGATCAACGCGGCAATGCCGCGCTCGACGACCGTCTGGGACAGCGCCACCGCGTCCGCGGCGGCGTCCAGGTCAGGGGCGGGAATGGAGTCGGAGGTCACCCGCCAAGGTTACCGGTCCAGGTCCGTCTCACCCCAACTGGGCCGGACCCGGTGGGGTGGGGTACCCGACTGGGTGCGGCGCATCAGGAAGGCGGCAGGATGTATTTGTAGTCGCACCGGTAGCCGTGGGTGCTGCTGCTCACCGGCGGATCGGCCTGCCGGACGAACTGGCCGTTGACCACCTTGGCGATGAGGTAGCAGTTGCCGACCGCCTTGGTCACCGGGTTGTTGGGGGCGACGAGGTGATTCCCGTCGAACGTGGTGATCTTGTCCAGGGCCTGGAGTTCGGACCCCCGGCTGGGATTGGAGCCGGCGTTCTTCAGGGCCTGGGCGAACAGCTCGGTCGAGAGCCAGGCGTACAGCGTATAGAGGTCCGTCTTGAAGCCCGGTGAGGCCACGTTGACCCAGTGGAGGAAGGTGCCGACGGCGGGAACGGTCGTGGAGTCCTGCCCGAGGTAGAGCGAGGTGTTCTGCTCGAGGTAGTCCCCGTTGATCGCCGCCGCGCCGCCCGAGTCCTTCGCCAGGCCGTTGGTATAGGTGGCGGCACCGAGCACGACCACCGGGTGGAAGTTCTGCTGGGTCAGGTCTTTCAGGAACGACGCCGCGTAGCTCTCGGCCATGGAGTCCATGAAGACGATCTTCACCCCGGCGTTCTTCATGGCGATCACATTCTGGGTGAAGTCGGTGGTGGACACGGTGTACGTGGGGTCGTAGATCACCTTGAACCCGACTTTGCCCAGGGCGTACTTCTCACCTGCCCAGTCGGCCTCGGCGGACGGGAGGCCGGCCACCATGGCTCCCGACGGCGTGAATGTCGTTGGGGTACTTCTTCTTGATGAACTGCAGAGGCCCCTCCTCCCAACCGGCGTTGAGCGGCACCGGACTGAACACGTTGGGCAGCTTGTTGGTGGCGGGATCGAGCACCACCGAGACGTTGGGCATGCCCGGATTGGTCTTGAGGAGCGCCCCGCCGAAGCTGTCCTCCAGCGAGAAGTTCCCGACCATGGCGAAGTCGTTGTTGATGGCGTTCTGGGTGGCCTGCTTGTTGGTGGCGCCGGTGAACTGGTCGTCCGAGTCGGTGATGACCAGCTTGCGCCCGTTGATGCCACCGGTCGAGTTCACGTAGTCGGCGTAGGCCTGGGCGCCGACCGTCGCTCCCTTGAACAGGCCGATCGACAGGGTGGACACGTTGGCCAGCTTGACCTCGGTCTTGGTGATGCCGGTGTGGTCCGAGAAGGCGCTGGCAGGGATCTTGGACTCGACGAGGCCGAAGCCACCCCGGTCGTGCCCACGACGATGGCCGAGGTCGTCCACGGCCACGGCCATCCCCAGGACGGCCAGGCGCGTCTTCAGTGGTGCAGATGCCACAGGTCCCCCAGATTGCTCCGTCTATTTGCCTCGGTATTCCCGACTCCGGTCGCAGAAGCCCCATGGCCTGCGCTCGTCCGAGCGAATGGTTGACTCTACGCCACCGGATCGCGCCGAATGTCGTCGATCGCCAAACTTGGTGCCTGAACTGGTGTTGACGGGACTACGGACCCGCAGGGAACCATCGTCCACATCCCTGAGGTCGGTCCGGCTGCGCTACGAGACCGAAGTGCAGGGATACCGACGGGACGAACGAACCTCGAATTGGTCGGGGTGAGACTTAGCAATTTGATTGTCTCAAGTCAGGGGTCCGGCGCCCGGCCGACCGCTCCTCTCAGGTCGAGCGGGCCTGGGCCACCACGGTGACCAGCGGGGGCAGGACCACCGGATCGTCACCGGGATCGACCTCGGTCAGCAACCGGAGGTACTCGGCCACCGGCCCCGGTCCGGCCCCGGCCGGCGCCTCGGCCCAGGCGTCCACCGTGACCAGTCCCGCGTCACGGGCCAGGGAGGGGAGCAGGGCGCCGATGTCCGGATGGCGGGCCGAGGGCATGGAGAACGGCTCGCCGTTGATGCGGCCGGCCGAGGTGATCGGCTCCTGGGCCACCACCCACCCCCCGGGTCGGACGGCGGCGGCCATCCGGGCCAGGACCACGGCCGGGTCGACCACGTGCAGGAGGAGGAACCGGCAGAAGGCCAGGTCCACCGGCTCGGGGAGGCGGAGGTCCTCGCCGGACTGGGTGATGGCCAGCACCTGGCTGTGGGCGGCGGCGGCCTCGGCCACCTCGTCCCGGGCCATGGGATCGCTGTCCACGGCGTAGACCCGGCCGTCGCGCCCCACGATCTCGGCCAGGGCCACCGAGACGTCGCCACCACCGGCGCCGACGTCGACACAGGTCCAGCCCGGGCCGATGCCCAGTCGCTCCAAAGCAGTGGCCAGGGGCCGGCGGTAGACGTCGTCGCGCAGTCCCCGGAACTCCATGGGCCTCAGGCTACTGGTCCCCTGTCACGCAGCCAGGACCCGGTCTGATGTGCGGACACAGGCGCCTTCGTCGGGCCGGGTGGACCGCCGATCGCACGCGTTCTCTCCCGGGGTGCCGGCCCCGCTCCGCCAGCCGGTAACCTCACGTACCGTGCGAGTGACCATGATGCTGTGCGACGCAGCCCAAGTCTCAGACGGCAAGCTGTATGTGCTGGGCGGGGGTTGGAGCATGACCGGTCCCGATCCGGTCCCCTCGGCCATCGCCCTGAAGATCGACGTCGGCTGGCACGAGGCCGAGCTGGCCCACCACTGGGAGCTGTTCCTCGAAGACGCCGATGGTCGGCCCGTCCTGGTCGAGACGCCCGAGGGTGAGCACCCCGTGGAAGTGCGGGGGGAGTTCACCGTGGGTCGTCCGCCGGGGATCCCGGAGGGCTCACCGATCGACGTGGCCCTGGCCGTGAACCTCGGCCCCCTGCCCCTGACCCCGGGCACCCGGTACACGTGGCGCATGGCCATCGACGGCGATTCGCAGTCCGACTGGGTCCTGGGCTTCACCACCCGGCCCGCCCTCGTTCGGGAGTGAGCCGGGTGACGACGTTCGAGCGACCCTTCGGTCGCTACTACGAGGACTTCGAGCCCGGCGATGTCTACCGCCACTGGCCGGGAAAGACCATCACCGAGGCCGACGATCATCTGTTCTGCATGATCACGATGAACCATCATCCGCTCCACACCAACGCCTGGTTCGCCGAGCACGAGACGGTACAGGGCCGCAACGTCGTGGTGGGCAACCTCGTCTACTCACTGGTCCTGGGGATGAGCGTGCCCGATGTGAGCGGCACGGCCATCGCCAACCTCGAGGTCGAGTCCCTCATCCACCGGGCGCCGACCTTCCACGGTGACACCATCTACGCCGAGACCAAGGTCATCGGCAAGGTCGAGTCCAAGTCCCGTGACGACCGGGGCGTGGTGACGGTCGAAACCAAGGGATTCAATCAACGGGGCGAGGAAGTCTGCTACTTCCGCCGCAAGGTGATGGTGTGGAAGCAGTCGGCCGCTCCGGCGCGCCAGCGCCCGTACGGGGACGACGTCTGGGATTGAGCGGCCGGGACGGACCTGACCGGGGTCCTTTCGATCCGGACCGGGCCGGTGGGTCGGCCGACCGGGTCGGTGCCAGCCGGGGGAGCAGTGGCCCGGAAGCGATCCGGGATCGGCGCCAGCTGACGGCCATGGGCCGGGGGATCGACGCCTGGGGGACTGTGGACGGGAACGACTCTCGTCGACCGGAGCTGCCGTGGCGGTCGACCCGGGATCCCTGGGCCATCCTGGTGAGCGAAGTCATGGCCCAGCAGACCCAGCTGTCGCGAGTGGTCCCGGCCTATGGAAGGTTCCTCGACCGGTTCCCCACTCCGAATGCGTGCGCGGCGGCGCCACTCGGGGAGGTGCTCCGGGCCTGGCAGGGGCTGGGCTATAACCGGCGGGCCCGAAACCTGCACCGGGCCGCTCAGGTCGTCGCCATCGAGCACAGCGGCCGGATCCCCTCCGATCTGGCCGGCCTCCTCGCCCTCCCGGGCGTGGGTAGCTACACGGCCAGAGCAGTGCTGGCCTTCGCCTTTGAGGCTGATGTCGGAGTGGTCGACACCAATGCGGGCCGGGTGGTGGCCCGGGCGGTGGCCGGCCGACCGGTCCGCCCCCGGGAGGCGCAGGGGTTGGTGGACGCCATGGTTCCGCCCGGCCGCGGCTGGCACTTCGGTCAGGCCCTTCTCGATCTAGGGGCCGGCGTGTGCGTGTCGAGGACACCACGCTGCACCGACTGCCCCGTCCGGCGGCGCTGCCGGTGGTCGGCCAGCGGTCGAACGGGGGAGGACCCCGCCGTGGGTTCCGCCGGAGTGTCAGCCCCCCAGGGCCGGTTTGCCGGATCGGATCGCGAGGGCCGGGGCCGTCTGGTGGACGCGCTCCGGTCCCGGTCGGTCCCACCCGGAGCCGCCGCCTCGGTCATCGGGTGGGCCGACGACCCCGAGCGGGTGGCGCGGGTGGTGGCCGACCTGGTGGCCGAGGGCCTGGTCGTGGTCGACATGGCCGGCGAACTCCGACTGCCCTGAGCTGTCCCGGCGCCGAGCTGACGTCGGCGGCTGTGGTCGATCCGGATGTCTGTGTACGGTGGGCCGTACGCCAATAGGCGCACCCGCTCCCACCCGTGGGAGCGGGTGGAACCTTGGGGGATGGTCATGAGGACACGACGGATTGGCTGGTTTCTGAGCGCGGCGGTGGCTCTGTCCCTGACTCCGGTCGCGGCCGCGGGGGCCAGCACCTCGCCGTCGGCCCTGGGGGCTCCGGCGTCCGTCCCCGAGTCGGTGTTCACGGTCGCCGCGCCTGCGGTCGTGTCCACGCCGGCCATCCCGGCCGCGACCCCCTCGCCGCCTCAGTACGACCAGGTCATGGTGCGACGGTTCGGTTCGCCGTCCGCCGCCCACGTGCTGGTGCTGGTCCCGGGGACCAACGGTGGTGCCGGTGACTTCGACCTGGTGGCGCCGTACCTGGTGCAGCATGTTCCGCACCTCCAGGTGTGGGCCGAGATGCGCCGGGAAGGCGCCCTCCAGGACGACTCCCTCATCCAGTCGGTGCTGGCCGGCCGGGCCACGTACCAACAGGCCTTCAATTACTACCTGGGCTTCCTGTCCGACCCGTCCATCACCGACCACTACCAGCCACTCCAGGCCTCGCAGTACGCCTTCGTGCAGCAGTGGGGCATGGCCACGGCCATGAACGACCTGAACGCGGTGATCCAGCGGGCCAGGAGGGGCGGGGCCAAGTCGGTGACCCTCGGCGGCCACTCCCTCGGAGGGACCGAAGCAGCCGCCTACGCCGCCTGGGACTTCAATGGCCGCGGCGGCTACCGGAACATCGACGGCATCATGTGCATCGACGGGTGTGCCGGCGCGCCCTTCGCCGGTCAGAAGCCGGTCACCGTTACCTCTGCCCAGGCGGCCATAGCTCAGATGAACACCAAGGGACCCTGGCTGGACCTGCTGGGAGCTGGCCTCCCCTGGGTCACGGGAGTGTTCAGTCAGATCGGTGCCTTGGCCGCGGTGGAGGCGCCGGACGCGCTGTCGCTGCTGCAGACCTTCCCGCTACTCCCCGCGGCGTTCAAGCCGTCCAAACCAGTGACCAACCAGGCCCAGCTCGGGTACGCATTCGACGCCTCAACCTCGCCGGCCTCATTGGCGTTGATCCACGTGCGCTCGGGCCACGTGGCCGCCACGGGCGATCCAGCCGGCTGGGTCAACCGCGGGATCACGCCGATCCAGAACGTCGCCGACGTCTTTGCCCAAGCACCGCTGGCCGCCGCCGACTGGTACTACCCAGAGCGGCTGTCCATCGACGCGGGTGCCGCCGCCACCCTCCGCCAGACCGCGGTGGCCACCTATCTAGGGCTCCGTCTCCTCGACACCAAGAAGGTGGACGTTCCCATCTACGCCTTCCAGACCTCGCTCGGGGGAACCGGCAACGCCGTGGCCAACGGGGCGCGCTACTTCCAGCGGAACTCCAAGATTCCCAGCCTGACCGTCGTCAGTCGGACCGCCACGTACAGCCATCTCGATCCACTTCTGGCCACCCCCTCGAAGAACGCCTTCCTGCGCACCGCGGTGCCGTGGCTGAGGAAGCTAGGGGCGTAGGCGCTCGGCCCGACTGCCCGGCGCCCCGCGACCCACCCCCGGCCGGCTACCGGGTCAGGAAGCCGATGATGCGGTCGTTGACCTCGTCAGGACGCTCCACGTGCAGGAAGTGCCCGGCCCCCTCGATCACCGCCATCTCCGACCCGGGAGCCAGGAACTCCATGACCGGGCCGATGGTGCCAAGACCCATGCAGCCGTCGTCGGCCCCGTGCAGGTAGAGCGTAGGCTGGGGCGCGGTGGTCCCCGCAGCGGCCTGGGCCGCCGCAGCATCGGCGTCGTCGGGCGGACCGGCGAACATGGCCCGGTAGTAGCCGATAGCCGCACTGAGGCTCTCGGGCGCGGCCAGGGCCTCCTTGACCCGGGCGGCGTCGGAGGAGCCGTCGAAGCCCGGTGACCAGTCGGACCACAGGCGGTCGATGAACGCATAGTCGTCCAGGGAGACGGCGTACTCGGCCAGCGGGGTCTGGAAGAAGAAGACATACCAGCTGCGACGGAGCTGGTCGTAGGACAGGAATCCCTCAGCCATCGAGGCCTGAGGGGCCACGGCCGATGCCACCACCCTCCGCCAGCGGTCCGGCTGGAGGGCGGCAGCCCCATAGGTGGCGAAGGCGCCCCAGTCGTGGCCGATGATCACGGCGTCGTCACCGCCGCCCAGGGCGTCGTGCAGCCCGCAGGCGTCGAGGGCCAGCGTCCCGGTGTCGAATCGAGCGTCCCTGGGCACAGGGGTCGGCGCATACCCGCGCATGTAGGGGGCCACGGCATGGAAACCGGCAGCGGCCAGGCGGGGGAGGAGATAGCGCCAGGTGTGGGCGGTGTCGGGGAAGCCGTGCAGGCAGAGGGCCAGCGGGCCGTCCTCGGGGCCGGCCTCGAGGTAGGCGAACTCGGTGCCGTTGGCGGAGACGGTGCGGTGATCCATCGTCAGGAGGGTAGTCCGGCCGAAGTGGGGCGCCTCTCGGATGTCCGGCTAGCCTGCTCCTTCGGTGAGAATCACGTACTTCGGTGTCCGGGGGTCCTGCCCCTGCTCGGCCCGCCGATACCTTCGCTACGGGGGCAACACCTCCTGCGTGCTGGTGGAGGTGGACGGAGAGCCACCCCTGATCATCGATCTGGGGACGGGGCTGCGCGCCCTGGGCGAACACCTGCAGGGCCCCCTGGGGGCCAGAGGAGAACCGCTCGTCGCCAATGTGCTCCTGTCCCACCTCCACTACGACCACGTGCTGGGGCTCCCCTTCTTCGCTCCCATGCGCCATCCCGAGGCCGTGGTCGACGTCTACGGACCTTCACAGGAGGGGGCACCGCTCGGGGAGGTGCTGGCCACCATGGTGCGGCCACCCTTCTTCCCCGTGCACATGTCGCAGTTCGAGGGCTCGTTCCGCTTCCACGATCTCGAGGGGACCGACGAGTTCGCCGTAGGGGCATTCAAGGTCAAGGTCCGGCCCATCCACCATGTCGGGCACACACTCGGCTTCCGTGTCGAGGCCGACGGCCAGGTGCTGGCGTACCTCTCGGATCACCAGGCCCCGCTCGACCTCCACACGGTGTCGCCCAACGTGCTGGAGCTCTGTGACGCCGCCGACCTGCTTCTCCATGATGCCCAGTACACCGAGGCGGAGTTCGCCGACGTGCCCCACTGGGGTCACTCGACCGCCAACTTCGCCGTTCGTGTCGCCCGTGAGTCGGGCGTGAGGAACCTGGCCCTGTTCCATCACGACCCGGCCCACTCCGATGATCAGGTCGACCGGATGCTCGAGGAGGCCCGTCGGCAGGCCCAGGGGTCGCCACCGCTCAAGGTCACCGCAGCGACCGAGGGGACGACCGTCGACCTCGGGGACCTCTGACGGTGGCCTTCGACGTCGCCACCTTCAAGGAGGCCATGAGCCGGTTCACCAGTGGGGTGACCATCGTCTCGGGAATCGAGGACGGCTTGCCGGTGGGCTTCTCCTGCCAGAGCTTCATCTCGCTCTCCCTCGATCCTCCCTTTGTCGCGGTGGCCCCGGCCCGCACCTCCACCAGCTGGCCCCGGATCGCCCGGGCCGGCAAGTTCTGCGTGAACGTGCTGGGCGACCACCAAGAAGAGTTGTGCCGCGGCTTCGCCGTCTCGGGGGGGAACAAGTTCGAAGGGGTGGACTGGCACCCGGCCCCGGTCACCGGGGCACCGGTCATCGAGGGCAGCCTGGCCTGGGTCGACTGTCACATGGAGCTGGTCCACGACGCCGGCGACCATGAGCTGATCATCGGGAAGGTCCTTGATCTCGGAACCAACGATGGCTACCCACTGCTCTTCTATCGGAGCAAGTTCGCTACTCTTGCCCGGCACACCGGAGACGGAGAGCCTTCGAGCAGCCCAGATAGGACGTAGCCCGTGCCCGACATCAAAGAGTCCGAAGTCATTGCCGACGTGATCGTCGTGGAGCCCAATGCCCACGGCGACGAGCGGGGTCGGTTCGTGGAGACCTACCGTCGCAGCTGGTTCCCCCTCGGCCGGGAGATGACGCAGGCCAACCGGTCCGAAAAGCAGGCCGGAGCCATCGTCGGGCTTCATTACCACCTCCACCAGGCCGACTACTGGTATGTCCTGAGGGGAACGGCTCGGGTCGTCCTGCACGATCTCCGCCAGGGGTCGCCTACCGACGGTGCCACGCTGACTCTCGACCTCGACGGGGACCACGACCGCGGCCTGTTCATCCCGCCCGGTGTGGCCCACGGCTTCGCTTCCCTGACCGACCTGACCCTGTGGTACCTGGTGGACGGCTATTACAACCCCGAGGACGAGCTCGGCGTGGCCTGGGACGATCCGGCCATCGGGGCTGACTGGGGCCTTGCTGACCCAGTCCTGTCGGCTCGGGACCAGGCCAATCCCCTGCGGTCGGAGATCCATCCTGGCGTGCAGCCGAGAGCCGGCCTTCGAACCTGATCGTCCCGAGCACCGTGTCCGGCATCCGAAAGGCCTCGCCATGACTCCTCGTGCCACCCGTCCGACCGCGGCAACGGGGCGGACCACAGCCAAGGGGCGAGCCTCGACGGCGCCAGCCACCTCGAGCGCGACGGCCAAGAAGGCGACAGCCAAGAAGGCGACGGCCAAGAAGGCGACGGCCAAGAAGGCGACGGCCAAGAAGGCGACGGCCAAGAAGGCGACGGCCAAGAAGGCGCGGCCAAGAAGGCGACGTCCCGTCTTGCCATCACCCGGCAAGCGCACGACCGCCTCGGCCTACCGGGCACCGGGGTGTTGGTAACCGGGGGAGGCTCGGGCATCGGGCGGCAGACCGCCCTGGCCCTGGCCGAGGTCGGGCGCCCAGTGGCCATCTGGGACGTCGACGCGGCCGGAGCCGAGGAGACGGCGACGCTGTGCCGTCGCCTGGGCGTCGTGACCCACTGGTCACGGATCGACGTGGCTGACACCTCGACGTTCGAGTCGGCCGTTCCCGAGACCGAGGCAGCCCTCGGGTCTCTCGGAGGGTTCGTCCACGCCGCCGGTGTCTCGGGGGCGATGCCGTTGGACCTGATCGACGACGACCTCTGGGACGCCACCCTCGACGTCAACCTGCGGGCCGGGGTCATGATCTGCCGAGCGATCATCGATCCCTTCCGACGGGCGGGTCCGGGCTCGGCCGTGGTGTTCATCTCGTCCATCGAGGGCCTCTTCGGCAGCATCTTCCTGACCGCCTACTGCGCGTCGAAGGGCGGTGTCCTCGGCGTCATGCGCTCCATTGCCCATCGGATGGCTTCGGAGGGATTTCGCGTCAACGCAGTCTGTCCGGGAGCGGTCGCCACCCCGATGCTGGCGCCGGCATTCGAGCTTCCGGGGTTCCGCGACCAACTGGAAGAGCGGACCCCCCTCCACCGGGTGTCCACGCCCGACGAGATCGCGCGGCCGATCCGGTTTCTCCTCTCCGAGGAGGCGTCGTTCATCACCGGCACCCACCTCACCATCGATGGCGGGCTCACGGCTATCACGGCCATCTGACCAGGGATCATCTCTTTAGGTGATCAAACAACCACGTAGAGAGGTCGCACGCCTCTGAGCCGATCGTCCGATCGCCGGGCGATGGTCGGTTCGGGCCTCGCCTGACGCCGGCCGGCCGCGTCGGGTTGAATAGTCGGGATGTGGATCGTCCTGGCCGCCCTGGCACTCATCGCCGTTGCCGTGGCCATCGTGGTCCTGTTCCGCCGACCGAGCGGGGACGACATCGATTCGGTGCGGAGCTACCACTCGGCCCTCGGGACGCTGGAGCACCTCGCTGATCGCAACGGGACATCGACGGTGACGGTCGTGGGGAGGGACCAGGCCCCGGCGGCCGACGCCGGGGTCGGGGTGCCGAGAAGCTACCGGCGCTCGGGCGGGGTGGCCTCGGGGCCGCCCGCCGGGGTCGGTACCGGACGGTCGGTCCCACCAGTACCGGTCCGCGGCAACGACGAGTTTCCGGATCCAGAGGTCCCCCTCATCTTCGACGACTCGCGGCCGCGCGACCGATTCCGCGGAGACCTCTCGGGCGAGGGGGTCCCGGTGGCTCGGACCGATCGGGCCCAGCGGCACGCCCTCGACTCCATGAACCACCGGCCCCGCCGGGCCACCACCGTGATGATCGTGGTGGCAGCGCTGGTGCTATTCGGTGTGTTGGCCTATGTCGGTTCCAAGCGCTCGTCCCCGAACCACTCCACCTCTGCGACTTCGGTGACGTCCACCACGCACGCCACGACGTCCACCTCGAGCGGGCACGTCACTACCACCACCAAGGCCAAGGCCAAGCCGACGCCCACCACGCAGCCGACCCAGGTGGTGGCGCTGACCTCCACCTCCACCTCCGCCACCTACCCGGTCGTCAACTCCAACTACAAGCTCACCGTCACCGGTACCGGGACGTGCTGGGTGTCGGTGACGGGCTCGTCGTCGGGATCCACACTGTGGGCCGGTGAGGTCCAGGCCGGGACGGTGCAGCAGGTCCAGGCCAGTGGGACGGTGACTGTGCAACTGGGGACCCCGACGGTCACCCTGGCCGTGGACGGGGTCCCGGTGGTCTTCCCGACGCCGGTCAGAGCTCCGTTCGTGGCCACCTTCCAGCCGACCGCCGCCGCCCTGGCCGCCAGCCCTCCCACCACGACGCCCACCGTGGCCTCGTCCGGGTCAACCTCCTCGGGCTCCACCTCGTCGGCTACGAGCTCGACGACGCCTCCGTGAGTCCGAGTGCGTCGAGGATGAAGGCATAGACGAAGGCTTCGTCCCGCCACGCGTCGTAGCGACCGGAGGGGCCCCCATGGCCGGCACCGAGCTCGGTCTTCAGCAGCACCCGGTTTTCCGGATTGGCCGCACGAAGTTTGGCCACCCACTTGGCCGGCTCCCAGAACCCCACCCGGGGATCGGATAGGCCACCGGTGGCCAGAATGTCCGGATAGCGGACCGGGCGCCCCTTGTCGTCCACGCTCCGCACGTTGTCGTACGGCGAGTAGGCCTTCATCACCGCGTAGATCTCCGGGTCCTCCACCGGGTTGCCCCACTCCTCCCACTCCAGCACGGTGAGAGGCAACGTGTCGTCCAGGATGGTGGTGAGACAGTCGACGAAGGGCACCTCGGCCACGATCGCCCGAAAGAGCCCTGGGGCCAGATTGGCCACAGCCCCCATCAACAGGCCTCCCGCACTGCCTCCCCGGGCCACCAGCTGTTGTGGAGTGGTCCACCCCTCGTCGATCAGGGCCCGGGCACAGGCGATGAAGTCGGTGAAGGTGTTGTGCTTGTCCTCGAGCTTGCCGTGCTCATACCACGACCGGCCCATCTCGCCGCCGCCCCGGATGTGGGCGATGGCGAAGACGAACCCGCGGTCGAGCAGGCTCAGGCGGAGCGACGAGAAGGTGGGGTCGATGGACACCTCGTAGGAGCCGTAACCGTAGAGAAGACAGGGTGCCGGTCCGTTGGCACCCTGTCCGCCCACCAGGTCGGGCCGGTAGACCAGCGACAGGGGCACCCGGGTACCGTCCCCGGCCACCGCCCAACGGCGCTCGGTCCGGTAGCGGGCCGGGTCGAAGTCGCCGAGGACCGGCTGGCGCTTCCGGAGGGTGGACCGGCCATTGCCGAGATCGAGGTCGTAGACCGAGCGCGGCGTTACGAGCGAGGTGTACTCGTAGCGCAGGGAGGTCGACTCGTACTCAGGATTGGCCCCACCCCAGATGGTCGAGGGCGACTCGGGACGGTCCACCGGGGTCGAGGCCCCCGAGACGAGATCCACGACCCGGGCCCGGGTCTCCCCGCCCTCCCGCTCGTAGACGACCAGGTGGTCGGCGAAGGGGTCGACCGTGTCGAGCCTGACCCCGGTCCGGGCGGGGATGACCTCGCGCCAGGACGCCCGTCCCGGTGACTCGTCGGGCGCCTCCATGAGCCGGAAGTCCTCGGCGCCGTCGTTGGTCACAATCAGGAATCGGCTGGCCCGGCCCGCCGCCGGGTTCCCGCGGTCGTGGTCGACGCTGTACTCGACGCCCTGCCGCCGCGGTTCGACAACCACGAACTCACCCTCGGGATCGTCCGCCGACAGGGCCCGGTACTCGGAGGTGACCTTGGAGTCCATGCCGAGGAGCACGTACCGATCGTCCTTGGTTCGGCCCACCCCGATGTAGAAGCGCTCGTCCTCCTCCTCGTAGACCAGGATGTCACCGGACTGCTCGGTGCCGACCCGGTGGCGCCACAGCTGGTAGGGGCGCATGGCCTCGTCGACCCGCACGTAGAAGACGGTGGCGTTGTCGTTGGACCAGGCCATGCCGTACGAGGTGTCCTCCAGCGCCTCGGGCGATGCCTGGTCCTCGGCCAGGTCGATGAAGCGCATGGTGTAGCGCTCGCCACCGCTGGTGTCGGTGGAGTAGGCCAGCCAGCGGTGGTCCGGACTGATCTCGAGGTTGCCCACGGCGAAGTACTCGTGGCCCTCGGCCAGCTGGTTCTCGTCCAGGAGGATCACCTCGCCCGCCGGAACACCCCCGCTGGCACCCGAACCGTCTCCCGTCCCGGATCCTCCGTCGGGCGGGGCCGGCCGCCGGCAGTGGATGCCGTAGTTGCTGCCCTCGACCGTACGGCCGTAGTAGAGCCAGGGCCCCTTCTTGACCGGCACGGACAGGTCGGTCTCCTCGATGCGGGCCACCATCTCGTCGAACAGATCCCGGCGAAGCGGGGCGGTGGCGGCGGTGGCGGCCTCCGTATAGGCGTTCTCGGCCTCGAGGTGGCGGATCACCGCCGGATCGTCCTTGTCCCGCAGCCAGTACCAGTCGTCGATGCGCACATCCCCGTGGGCCTCGAGCCGCTCGGGACGCCGTGGCGGGCTCGGGGGCCGCAGGGCCGACGCGTCGGGGTCCGGGGTCGATCTGGGTGCCATAGGACCAGGATGGCACGACTTTCCGTGGATCACGGCCCCACCCGTTCTACCGGGGCGCCAGGGTTGTTACTATCTGTATAGGAGAAATCACGCCGCTCGACCGGATCGCATTCCAGGAGCCCACATGACGACCACCGATCTCGACCTCGGAAAGTACAAGCTGGGCTGGTCCGACGAAGAGGACTATGTCTTCAAGCCCAAGAAGGGCTTGAACGAGTCCATCGTCCGCGAGATGTCGGCCATGAAGAAGGAGCCGGAGTGGATGCGCGACTTCCGGTTGCGCGCCCTCCAGCGATTCGAGAAGCGCCCGATGGCCGAGTGGTTCGCCGTCAACATGCCGGATCTGGATTTCGACGACATCTACTACTACATCAAGCCCACATCGGGACAGGTGGAGGACTGGAACGACCTCCCCGACGCCATCAAGAACACCTACGAGAAGCTGGGCATCCCCGAGGCCGAACGCAAGTACCTCGCCGGGGTGACGGCGCAGTATGAGTCCGAGGTGGTCTTCCACCGCAACCGCGAGGACCTCGAGGCGCTGGGGATCATCTTCTGCGACATGGACACCGCGGTGCGCGAGTACCCCGACCTGGTGCGCAAGTATTTCGGGACCATCATCCCTCCCAATGACAACAAGTTCGCCGCCCTCAACTCGGCGGTCTGGTCGGGTGGCTCGTTCATCTATGTGCCGCCCAATGTGATCGTGGATCAGCCGCTGCAGGCCTACTTCCGGATCAATGCCGAGAACATGGGCCAGTTCGAACGAACCCTCATCATCGCCGACGTCGGTTCGCAGGTGCACTACATCGAAGGGTGCTCGGCCCCGGTGTACACCAGCGACTCTCTGCACTCGGCAGTTGTCGAGCTGGTGGCCCTCGAGGGATCGCGGATCACGTACACCACCATCCAGAACTGGTCCAACAACGTCTACAACCTGGTGACCAAGCGGGCCCGGGCCGAGGCCGAGGCCCACGTGGAGTGGATCGACGGCAACATCGGCTCCCGGCTCACCATGAAGTACCCGAGCGTCTACCTCATGGGCCCCAAGGCCTCTGGAGAGGTGCTCTCGGTGGCCTATGCCGGCGCCGGCCAGCACCAGGACGCCGGGGCCAAGATGATCCACGCCGCCCCCGAGACCACGTCGACCATCGTGTCCAAGTCCATCTCCAAGGATGCCGGCATCACCACCTACCGGGGGCTGGTCCATGTGGACGAGGGGGCCAAGCACGCCAAGAGCTTCGTGCGGTGCGACGCCCTGCTCCTCGACGACACCGCTGTCTCCGAGACCAAGCCGTACATGGAAGTGGCCGAGCGGGACGCCCGCATCGGTCACGAGGCCACCGTCTCCAAGGTCGGCGACGACCAGCTCTTCTACCTCATGAGCCGGGGACTGTCCGAGACACAGGCCATGGGCATGATCGTCAACGGCTTCATCGAGCCCATCACCCGGACCTTGCCCATGGAGTACGCCGTCGAGTGGAGCCGGTTGATCGAGCTGCAGATGGAGGGCTCCGTAGGCTGATGCGGCGGTAGGACCGGACGCGCCGGCTCAGTCCGCCGACGGCGTGTCCCGGGGAAGGTGCGCCACATCCGCACGAGGGGAAAGGCAGAATGGTCCCATGCCGATGAGGGAAGAGTGCAAGCACTTTCAGAGCCGGACCTACGACTCGGGCGAGGTGGCACGGTTCTGCATCCTTGATCTGGCCCCCGAAGCCCCATGGAGATGCCCGGCCAACTGCTCCTCCTTCGCACCCCGACTGGCCGACGTCGGCTGGGCCCACGGCTCACTGGTCGAGCCGGCGCTCGAAGCCGATGCCCGATGTCCCCGGGGAGGAGGCTGCCGCCCTGTTGGACCAGGCCGAGGACATCATCAACGCGGTGGGACCGGACATCCTGGCCGAGGTGCGCAAGGAGGACGAGCGCAACGAACGCCGGGACCACCGATGGTGGCGCCGGCGCCGCTGAGCCGGGACGTGCCGTCCACTGCCGGCCCGCCCGAGGCGTGAGCGTCTGGCGTCGGTGACGATTTACCTCCCGGTGAAGTTGGCCGGGCGCCGCTCCATGAATGCGGTCATGGCCTCCACCAGGTCGTCCGAGGCCAGAAACCCGGCGTTCCACGTGGCCACGTAGTCGAGTCCGTCGGCCACCGACTTGTCGGCACTGGCCACGAGCACCGCCTTGGTCCCCTGCACGGCCAGTGGGGAGTTGGCTGCGATCTCCGCGGCCAGGCCCCGGGCGGCATCCAGCACGGATGCAGCGTCGGGGCTGACCTGGTTGATGAGCCCGATCGACTCGGCCCGGGCCGCGGTGATGTCCTTCCCGGTATAGGCCAGCTCGGCCACATGACCCTGTCCGATGATGGCCGGCAGGCGCTGGAGACTGCCCAAGTCGGCCACGATGGCCACCTTGGCCTCGCGTACCGAGAAGACAGCGTCGGCACTGGCCAGCCGGATGTCGCAGGCGGCGATGAGGTCGACCCCACCCCCGATGCAGTAGCCGTGGACGGCGGCGATCACCGGAAGGGGGCAGTCGGCCACGGCGGTGATGGCAGCCTGCAGGCGGAGGATCTCCGCCCGGGCCGACCGGGCTCGGGCCGCCATCGACACCGGGCTGCCGTTGCCGGATCCGGGCCCCCCGGCGAGACCGGACATGGCCACGAGGTCCAGGCCGACCGAGAAGTGAGGTCCCCGGGCGGCCACCACCACGACCCGCACCTCGGGGTCGGCCCCGATGGTGGCCATGGCCCTGGGCAGGTCGGTCCAGAAGTCGGGTCCCATGGCGTTGCGCTTCTCGGGACGGTCCAGCCACAAGCTGGCCACCGGGCCGTCCCGCTCGATGGACAGGACGTCGGAGGCGAAGCTGGCGATGGAGGTGTCCGGGGAGGGGGTCATGGCGCGAGCGTAGGTCGGAGGGCTGGGTGTCGTCTCCTCCCCGAGCCTTCGTGACCCCGGGCGGGAGGGCCCGGATGGACAGGTAGGATGGGTGGCGAGGCTCGTGAATCCCGGGCCTCGCGTCGCGAGAGGTCCCTGCACTGTCCACGTTCACCCCCGAAACCGCTGCCGGCCTACCCGGGCTGCCCTGGCTCCAGCGACGCCGTGCCGAGGCCGCTGCGACCTTCGCCTCGTCGCCCCTACCCACCGAGAAGGACGAGGTGTGGCGGTACAGCCGGATCGACCGTCTCGACCTCGACCGGTACCAGCCGACCGGGAGTGTCCCCCTGACATCGGCCAACGCACCGGGACCGTCCACCTCCGACAGGATCCACTCGCTGGTGGCCAGCCTGGGGCCCCGCTCGGGTCTGGTGGTCACGATCAACGGCGTCCTGGCCACCCTGGCCACCTCGGTGGGGGAGGACGTCCTGTCCCTCGGTCGGGCCGGAGAGCATCCCGAGGGCGAGTCTTTGCTGGGGTCGGTGGTCACCGACCCTCGGGACTTCCTCCTCCTCAATGAGGCCTTTGCCGCCGATCCGCTGATCGTGGACATCGCCCCTGGGGCCGTCCTCGAGGACCCGGTGGTGGTGGTGCACGTCGTCGGTGGAGATGCCGGCGAGGCGATCTTCCCCCGGACACTGGTCCGCTCGGGCTCTTCGTCCAGCGCCGGGGTCGTCGAGATGGTGGTGGACGTCGACACCGGGTTGTTGGCCGACTTCCCCTCCGCCGCCTCAGCTGGGCCCAGGGGCGGTCTCGGGCATCTCGTGGTTCCACTCACCGAGATCGAGGTGGGCGACGAGTCCACGCTGTCCTTCGTGAGCCTCCAGGCGCTTGGGACAGACACCTGGCAACTGGCTCATCAGGGCAGCACCATCGGGGCCCACGCCACCCTCCGGAGCTTCGCGGTAGCGCTCGGGGGTAGCTACGCCCGGCTGCGAACCGACTCGGCACTCCGAGGCGAGTCGGGGACCAGCCTGCTCCGAGCCGCCTTCATCGGGCGGGACGACCAGATGCTCGACTTCCGCACCCTCCAGGACCACTTGGCCCCCCGCACCACGAGCGACCTCCTCTTCATGGGGGCGGTGGCCGATCACGCCCACTCCGTCTACAGCGGCCTGATCAGGGTCCGGCGCGGTGCTGTTCGCTCGGACGCCATGCAGACCAATCACAACCTGGTACTCGACGAAGGGGCCCATGCCGACTCAGTTCCCAATCTCGACATCGAGGAGAACGACGTGAAGTGCAGCCACGGTTCGACGGTCGGCCCGGTGGACGAGGACCAGAAGTACTACCTCGAGTCCCGAGGTGTGCAGCCCGAGGTGGCCGAGCGGCTGATCGTGGCCGGCTTCTTCGAGAACATCGCGGACGAGGTCCCGATACCCGGTACCCGTGCCATGGTGGGCCGGGCCCTGGCCGACCGGACAGGGGTGGTCGGTGCCTGAGCCCACATCGGTCGAACACGGCAGGTCGGTCCGCGTCTGCGGTCGCGGCGACCTGGCTCCCGGGGAGGCCCGCCGCTTCGACGTCGCCGACCTGCGCGTGGCCGTCGTGCGGATCGACGACGACTTCTACGCCATCGGGGACCGGTGCAGCCACGAGGACTACTCACTGGCCGACGGGGAGGTGTGGACCGGGGAGTGTGAGATCGAGTGCGCCAAGCACGGATCGACCTTCGACCTGCGCACGGGGGAGCCTTGCTCGTTGCCGGCCACCAAACCGGTCCCGGTCTACGACGTGATCGTCGACGGGGAGGACATCTCGGTGGTGGTGCCGTGAGCGAGCTGGTCATCGATGAGCTCCGTGCCGGCATCCCCGGCAGAGAGATCCTGCGCGGCCTGTCGCTGACTGTGCGGAGCGGTGAGGTCCATGCCGTCATGGGGCCCAACGGCTCGGGGAAGAGTACGCTGGCCCACGTCCTGATGGGCCGCCCGGGCTACGAGATCCTGGGTGGTTCGGTGACGCTCGACGGTACCGACCTTCTCGCCCTGCCCACCTGGGAGCGCGCCCGGGCCGGGCTGTTCCTGGCCATGCAGCACCCCATCGAGGTGCCGGGTGTGTCGCTCGTGACGTCGCTGACGGCCGCCCGGGCCGAGGTGACCGCCGAGGAGGTCGCCGCCGGCGCGGTCACCGTCCAGGACCGCCTCGGGGACGAGGCCCGGCGTATCGGGTTCGATGAGCGCTTCTTGACCCGGGCGCTCAACGTCGACCTCTCGGGTGGGGAGCGCAAGCGGAACGAGACGCTGCAGTTGGGCGTCCTGCGCCCCCGATTCGCCGTGTTGGACGAGATCGACTCCGGTCTCGATGTCGATGCCCTGGCCGCGGTGGGCCGGAGGGTCGAAGAAGCCACCACGGAGTGGGGGCTGGGCGTGCTGGCCATCACTCACTTCCGCCGGCTGCTGGACGTGCTCCGTCCCGATGTCGTGCACGTCCTCTCCGACGGTCGGGTGGTGGCCACCGGCGACAGCGCCTTGGCCGAGACCGTCGACCAGACCGGCTACGCCGCCTACGGCTGACCGATCCGGGAGTGGATGGCCGGATATCCGCCGCCGGCGCCACCTGGTCAGAGCCCTCGGTTGCTAGCGTCTGCCCATGGCTCGCCGAGATCGTCGACGAGGTGGCGCGCACAGCGCACCTCGAAAGGGCAGACGATCGACCGATCTGCCGTTGGCGCCCGGCGATCCCGCCGTTCCACCCCCGCCGGCAGCGGCATACCCGTCCGAGGATGCCGTCACCGCCGTCCACCCGGCAGCCGATGCCACTGCACCGACCGACGTCAGTCCGGCCACCGGTGCCTCCGAGGCGGTCCCGCCCCACCCGCCCACCCCGAGTGGGGGTGTGCCGAAGCTGGGGCGGTCGTCGACCCCTTTGGGGGATCAGACCGGTGAGTCGTTCTTCGGGTCGACCCGGCCGACCGCCGCGGTCGGAGCCGCGGCCTCCGACCCGGTGCAGCCGGAGCCCGACCGCGGCGACGCGTTGAGCCGGAAGGACCGCAGGGCGGCCGCCACGACCGGCACCTCTACCGGCGGTCGCGGCCACGGGTCAGCAGGTGGCGGGAAGGGCAAGAAGAGGCGGAGCTGGCTCGACCGGGTGCTGATCGGCGGGATTGTGTTGGTGGTGTTGGCACTGGTGGCAGTGGGATCCGGCTACGCGTACGTGACCTACCGGTTCAACCAAGTCGCCAAGGTCACGGTCCGGCACCTGAAGACGGCTCCGGTGGGCCAGCCGTTCAATGTGCTGCTCATCGGCTCGGACTCCCGGGTCGGGGAGAGCTCGGCGGACGCCGCCCACTTCGGCGACCAGCAGAACGCAGGAGGCCAGCGAAGCGACGTGGTGAAGATCGTGCACGTGGTTCCGGCCACCGGCCAGGTCAGCGTGCTCTCCATCCCCCGCGACACCGTCGTGACGGTGGCCGGGGACACCAGCGAGGTCGGAAAGTACAACCGGATCAACGCCACCTACAATGCGGGACCCGACCAACTGGTCCAGACCATCGAGGCCAACTTCGGCATACCCATCGAGCACGTGGTCCAGGTCGACTTCGCGGGCCTGCGGGGCGCGGTGGACGCCATCGGGGGAATTCACGTGAGCTTTCCCTACCCGGCCAAGGACAGCTACACCGGCCTCAACGTCACGCAGACCGGTTGCCAGGTGCTCAACGGCGGCTACTCGCTGGCCCTGGCCAGAAGCCGCCATTATCAGTACTACAAGAACGGCTACTGGCAGTACGACGGCACCAGTGACTTCGGGCGCATCCAACGGCAGAACACCTTCCTGAAGGCGGTCATCAACCAGGCCGAGACCAAGTACAACCCGCTGACCCTCAACGCCTTTGTCGGGTCGGTGGTCCAGGGCGTGACCGTCGACAGCACCTTCACGGTCAGCGACCTCATCTCGCTGGCCCGCCAATTCCATACCTTCTCATCGAACGCACTGGCCACGGCGACCCTGCCCACGTATGCGGCCTACTCTTCGGAGTTCGGCTATCTGGGCTCGGTGCTCTATGTGCAGCAACCCCAGGCCCAACAGGTGATCAGCCAGTTCCTCGGAGAGGCACCGGACACGCCCTTCAGTCCGCCTCCGGGCCCCTACGGCGTCGTGTCGACCACCACGACGTCATCGACCTACCCACCGGCCACCGTGGCGGGCGGCTCGACACCGAGCACGTCGACCTCGTCCAGCACCACCACCACGATCGAGACGGACTTCGACCCCGTCCCCTGCTGACCGGGCAGCGCACCGCCGCCGGTTGCCGTCGGATCAGGCGATGGACTCGTGCTCGTCGAGGCCCTGGGCCAGGGTGTTCCAGCTGAGGGTGGCGCACTTAATTCGCACCGGGAACTTGACGACCCCCTGGAGGGCGGCGAGCTCACCGAGGGCGTCGATGTCGATGGCCTCGGGCTCGAGCGGCTCGATCTCGGCTTCCGGTGGGCCTGACCCGTCCGACCCGCCGGCCGCGGCCGCCGGCAGCGTCGACTCGTGGATGGACATCATGCCCTTGAAGGTCCTGATGAGATCCCGCACCTCGGAAACCGGCTTGCCTTTGACGGCGGCGGACATGAGCGAGGCCGACGACTGGCTGATGGAGCAGCCGCTCCCGGCGATCTTGATGTCGGAGACCACGTCGTCGGTCACCTCCAGGGTGACCACGATCTCATCACCGCACAACGGGTTGAAGCCCTCCACACGCTGGGCCGGCGGCGATTCCAACTCACCCCGGTTCCGCGGCGACCGGTAGTGGTCGAGGATGATCTCGCGGTAGAGGTCCTCCAGCCCGGGCATCAGCGTTCCCCGGGCCGGACGCGTCCACGGCCTGCTTCTCGGTGAGGGGCTCTTGGGGCATGGCGGGCGGGGCGCACCCGTCCAGAATACCGGCCGGCCCTCATGCGAAGAACGCTCCGGCGGCCTCCAAGGCGTCGGCCAAGGCGTCCACGTCGGATTCGTCGTTGTAGAGGGCGAAGGAGGCGCGGGCGGTGGCGTTGACGCCCAGGCGGCGCATCAGCGGCTTGGCGCAGTGGTGCCCGGCCCGAACGCACACGCCGTACTGGTCGAGGATCTGCGAGATGTCGTGGGGATGGAGGTCCTGGTAGGCAAAGGAAAGCACCCCTCCCCGGGCCGTGGGGTCGGCAGGACCGAAGATGTGGATGTCGTCCCCGAACCGTTCCTGGAGGGAGCTCATGGCGTAGGCGGTCAGGGCGATCTCATGCTCGACGCACGGCGTCCATGCCGATGGCCGAGAGGTAGTCGACCGCCGCACCGAGTCCGACGGCCTCGGTAATTGGGGGAGTGCCGGCCTCGAAGCGCCAGGGTATGTCATTGGGGGTGAATCCCTCTTTGCGCACGTCGAGGATCATCTCGCCGCCTCCGAGGAAGGGGGGCAGTTCATTCAACAGCTCCTGGCGTCCCCACAGGACGCCGATACCGGTGGGGCCGAGCATCTTGTGGGCGCTGAAGGCCAGGAAGTCCACACCCAGGTCGGTCACCGAGGTCGGCAGGTGCGGCACGGACTGGGCCCCGTCGGCCACGACCACGGCGCCGGCGGCGTGGGCCACGTCGGCGATGTGACGGATCGGATTGAGGGTGCCCAGAACGTTGGACATGCAGGTCACACCGACGAGCTTGGCTCCGTCCACCAGTGATGCCAGGTCGTCGAGGATCAGGCCGCCATCGTCGTCCACCGGGATCCACCGGATGTTCAGGTCCCGCTCGGCGGCCAGCATGTGCCAGGGGACGATGTTGGCGTGGTGCTCCATCTCGGTGAGGACGATGGTGTCGCCGCTGTGAAGGTTGGATCGACCCCAGGCGTGGGCCACCAGGTTGAGCCCCTCGGTGGCGTTCTTGGCGAAGATGATCTCGCGCCCGGGTTCGGGGGCGCCGATGAATCGGCCCACGGCGTGCCGGGCCGCCTCGAAGCGCCGGGTGGCCTCCTCGGCGATGGCGTAGACGCCACGGTGCACGTTGGCATGGGTGGTCTCGTCGTACTCCCGCATGGCGTCGAGCACCTGCACGGGGCGCTGGGCCGAGGCGGCCGAGTCGAGGTAGACGATGGGGTGCCCGTGGACGGAGCGGGTGAGTAGGGGAAAGTCCTTGCGGAGCGTGGCGACGTCCAGGCTGGAGTGAGCCTCGTTCAGCTGCGCCATGCGTCGTACCCTTCCGTCTCCAGCGCGAGGGCCAGCTCGGGGCCGCCCTCGGCCACGATCACGCCGTCCACCAAGAGGTGGACGCGATCGGCGGCCAGCTCGTCCAGCATCCGCTGGTAGTGGGTGATGACCAGCACTCCCAGGTCGGGCCGGGCCTCCCGCACGGTGTGGACACCCTTGGCCACGGTTCGCAGAGCATCCACGTCCAGGCCCGAGTCGGTCTCGTCCAGTATGGCCAGCTCGGGTTCGAGGATGGCCATCTGCAGGATCTCATTGCGCTTCTTCTCGCCCCCCGAGAAGCCGTCGTTGAGGTGGCGCTCGCCGAAGGCCGGGTCCATCCCCAGCTTCTCCATCCACTCCATCATCATCAGTCTGACCTCGAGCACGGACAGGTCCATGCCTCGGCGGGCCGAGAGCGCTTGGCGCAGGAACTGGATGACCGGGACGCCGCCGATGGACTCGGGCTCCTGGAAGGCCAGGAAGATCCCGGCCTTGCCGCGGACGTCGGTGGGCCAACCGGTGATGTCCTCGCCGTGGAACCGAATGGTTCCGGCGGTCACCTCGAAGGCGGGGTTGCCCAGCAGCACGTTGGCCAGCGTGGACTTGCCCGAGCCGTTGGGCCCCATCAACGCGTGCACCTGTCCCGATCGCACGGTCAGATCGACGCCTTTTAGGATCGCCTGACCCTCCACCGAGACATGGAGGCCCTCGATCTGCAGGAGGGGTTGGTCCCGGTCCGGGGGTGGTGGGGCTTCACTGGGCACGGTCCCAGCTTACCCTCATTCCGTAGTTTCCCCTACGGGAATAGGGGGAATGTCGACGTCCCCTGGCCCGCTGCGCAGACGCCGACCGGTTTGCATATGTGACCAGGTCGGACGGTACGGTACCTCCATGGCCGATCCGTGGAACTTCGCCGGCCCGGTCACGCAACTGGACTCCACCGCCGGGGTGGTGACCCTGGTCGATGAGTCGACCTTCGCCATCAGCGGGGGGGCCGGGGACATCTCGCCCGGCGCGGCCCAGGGTCTGTTCGTCCGGGACACCAGGATTCTCTCCCGGTTCGAGGTGTTGGTGGACGGGATCCGGACGGAGCCCCTGGCCGCAGTGACCGACGATCCGTTCTCAGCCACCTTCGTGTCTCGCTGCATGCCCGCTCCGGGTCGGGCCGACTCGACGTTGATGGTGTTCCGGTCCCGCTACGTGGGCCAAGGGATGCGCGAGGACCTGGCCATCCGGAACTTCGCCGACGAGGCCGCCGTGTGCACGGTCCACGTGTTCGTGGGCTCCGACTTCGCCGATCTGTTCGCCGTCAAGGAGGGCCGGGTCGGCGCCGAGCCCGGTGCCGGTGAGCAGTTCACCACCGTGCACGTCGCCACCCCGCCCGATGGCACGGACAGTCCAGGGTCGGCCGTACCCGGCGACCCGGCAGCGACCGCCGAGCCGTCGACCGTGACCTCGTCGTACCGCCGGAGCGGTGTGACGAGGGGAGTGGAGATCCGGTTCCACGGGCCGACCCTGCTGACCTCCGACCTGGCCACGTTCGAAGTCGTGGTGCCTCCCCGATCGGAGTGGACGACCTGCATCGAGGTGAGCCCGGTCTTCGACGGCACGGCTGTCGACCCCCGGTATCGGTGCGGTGAGTCGATCGATCGGGCCACCCCCACCGAACGCATGGCCGAGTGGCGCCGTTCGGTGCCCCACGTGGAGACCAGCCATCCCGGTCTGAAGGAGGTGGTGGCCAGAAGCGCGGAGGACCTCGGCGCCCTTCGCATCTTCGACCCAGAGTTTCCCGAGCGGGTGGTGGTGGCAGCTGGCGCACCCTGGTTCATGACCGTGTTCGGTCGTGACTCCCTGCTGACCGCGTGGATGGCCCTGTTGGTCGACCCCGACCTGGCCCGGGGAGTGCTCCAGACGCTGGCCCGGTTCCAGGGGCAGGATGTCGACCCCCGCCACGACGAGGAGCCGGGCCGCATCCTCCACGAGATGCGCTTCGGGGACGCAGCCTCACTCTCGCTGGGTGGGGGCAGCATCTACTACGGCACGGCCGATGCCACCCCGCTGTTCGTCATGCTCCTGGGCGAGATGCGTCGATGGGGCGTAGCCCGCGAGATGGTCGACGAGCTCCTTCCCAATGCCGCCCGGGCCATCGAGTGGATCGAGCAGTTCGGCGATGCCGACGGGGACGGCTACGTCGAGTACACCCGGGGATCCGAACGGGGGTTGGCCAACCAGGGTTGGAAGGACAGCTGGGACGGCATCCGCTACGCCGACGGGCGGGTGGCCGAGGCCCCCATCGCCCTCTGCGAGGTGCAGGCCTACACCTACGGGGCCTACCTGGCCACCGCCCACTTCGCCTTCGAGGTGGGGGACTCGGTCACCTACGACCGCTTCAGAGCCAAGGCCACCCAGCTGAAGGCGGCATTCAACCGGGATTTCTGGATCGAGGAGAAGGGGTGGTACGCAGTTGGGCTCGACGCTGACAAGCGGCCGATCGACTCGCTGACCTCGAACATCGGCCACTGTCTGTGGACGGGAATCGTGGACGAGGACAAGGCCCACCGGGTGGCGGAGAAACTGGTCTCCCCGGCCATGTTCTCCGGTTGGGGGGTCCGCACCCTGTCCAAGGACAGCGGTGGGTACAACCCGATCAGCTACCACTGCGGTTCGGTCTGGCCCCACGACACGGCCATCGTGGCCGCCGGGTTGGCCCGCTACGGCTACGACGGGGCCGCCCAGAAGCTGATTTTCGGGCTCCTGGACGCGGCTCAGGCCCAGGGGGGCCGGCTGCCCGAGCTGTTCAGCGGATTGGACCGGGGCGAGCTGAACGTCCCGGTGGGCTATCCCACGTCGTGCTCCCCGCAGGCCTGGGCGGCGGCGTCGCCCCTGCTCTGCTTGCGCACCCTGCTGCGCCTCGATCCGTGGATCCCCTACGGCAAGACCTGGCTTTCGCCCAATCTGCCCGATGGGATCGGCTATCTGAAGGTGGCCGGCATCCCGCTGGCCGGGTCGCGGGTGACCGTGGAAGTCGGCTCGGACGTGCCCGGAGGGGTCGTGGTCACCGGCCTCCCGAAGGAGATCGAGCTGATCCGCGAGCCCCGTCGACCCTCCACCGCGGTCTGAGCCTGGCGCTGGGGGGAAGTCCTACCGGGGCCGCCCCAGGGAGGTAGCCCGAGGCCTCACCAGCCCCGCTCGATCCATTCGTCGAGGTGTGGGGCCTCCGCCCCGATGGTGGTCCCGGCGCCGTGTCCGGGGAGGACCAGGGTGTCGGGCCCGAAGGGGGCGAAGAGGCGGTCCTCGATCGAGCGGATGATCGTCGCGAAGTCGGCGTTCTCGAACGAGGTGTTGCCGGGGCCCCCGGGGAAGAGGGTGTCCCCGGTGAATAGCAGGGGGGTTCCCTCGACGGTGAAGCACATCGAACCTGGCGTGTGGCCGGGCGTGGCGATGGTGCCGATCCGCAGCCCGCCGACCTCCAGCACGGAACGATCCTCGAGCAGCTGGTCGTAGGAGGGGAGCATGGCGGCGTCGGCACTGGTGACGGCTACGTCGATGCCGGCGTCCCGGACCGCCTCCACCGCCTGGATGTGATCCCAATGGCCGTGGGTCTCCACCACCTGGCGCACCTGCAGCGAAGAGCAGAGCTCGAGGAGCTTGTCGTGCTCATTGGCCGCGTCGATGAGCAGCGACTCACCGGTCGACCGGCAGCGGATGATGTAGACGTTGTTGTCGACCGGGCCGACGACCAGCCGGTGGACCTCGACAGCGGTGTCCTCGTACTCGATGGTGGTGGCAGTCACAGCCGATGATCCTCCTGGTGGACCGACAGATCCCCCGGGCCGGCCCGGGGGGCGGGCCCCCGGTGACCCACCTCCACCGTATCGGCCCCACGACCCTGGTCAAGCCCGCGGCTGGCCTCTGGCGACGGATCCCGAACGCCGTTACCCGTTGGTCAGCACGGGGCAGGTTCTGGTAGACAGAACTGGTAGACAATCGGGCAGCGCGGCCCTCCCGGGGCTGGCCCAGGGGAAGAGAGATCAGGATGAACTTCGCCTTCAGCGAGGAACAGGACGAGCTGCGCAAGTCGGTCAAGCGCTTCCTCGACGACAAGTCTCCCGAGACCGAGGTCCGCCGGCTGATGGAGACCACCGAGGGCTACGACCCGGCGGTGTGGACCCAGATGGCTGAGCAGCTGGGACTGCAGTCGCTCACCATCCCCGAGGAGTACGGCGGCTCTGGCTTCTCGTACGTCGAGCTCATCGTCGTGCTGGAGGAGATGGGCGCCGCCCTCCTGTGTGCGCCGTTCTTCTCCACGGTGGCGCTCGGGGCAAACGCCATTCTGACCTCGGGTGACACCAAGGCCATGGAGTACCTGTTGCCGGACATCGCGGCCGGTGAGACGATCGCCACCCTGGCCTTTACCGAGGACTCGGGTCGCTGGGACGCCGACGGCATCACCCTGGCCGCGGCGCCCTCGGGTGAGGGCTGGTCCCTCAGTGGCCACAAGTCGTTCGTGATCGACGGCCATGTGGCGGACTTGATCCTGGTGGTCGGCCGGACGCCGGCCGGACTGTCCCTCTTCGGCGTGAAGGGTGACGCGGAGGGCCTCACCCGCACCCCTCTGGCCACCATGGACCAGACTCGCAAGCAGGCCCGACTGGAGTTCTCCGACACGCCAGCCTGGTTGATCGGCACTGACGGAGGGGCCGCACCCGGTCTGTCCAAGACCCTGGACCTGGCGGCCGTGGCCCTGGCCGCCGAGCAGGTCGGCGGGGCCCAGCGATGCCTGGACAGCTCGGTGGAGTACGCCAAGACCCGAATCCAGTTCGGCCGTCCGATCGGTAGCTTCCAGGCCATCAAGCACAAGTGCGCCGACATGCTGCTTGAGGTGGAGTCGGCCAAGTCGGCCGCCTACTACGCCGGCTGGGCCGCGGCCGAGGACTCCGACGAACTGCCGGTGGTGGCCAGCCTGGCCAAGTCCTACTGCTCGGAGGCCTACTTTCATGCCGCCGCCGAGAACATTCAGATCCACGGTGGCATTGGCTTCACCTGGGAGCACCCGGCCCACCTGTACTTCAAGCGGGCCAAATCCTCGGAGCTCATGCTGGGCGATCCCTCGTACCACCGTGAGCTGCTGGCTCAACGCATCGGCATCTGAGCAGCCGAGCGATGGGATCTCCTTGCGCAGGGTTGCACGCGTCTCCTCGTCCGGGCCGGGGGTTGAACCTCCGGGCCCTCGATCTGGCCTAGCGTTCCGTCGATGAGCAACGGGAGAAACCTGATCAGCTGGCTCCTCTTGGGGCTCCTCACCGTGGTGGGGGCGGGTGCCGCGGTGCTCGGCGTCGTCCAGTCACCCAAGAGCGCGTCGCTGCAGCAGGCGGTGACCAACACGCTGGGTGCGGCCAACTACTCCGAGGTACTGAACGAGGTCACCCCCCAGGGCAAGCAGACCGACTACCTCACGTACCAGGCCCCCGACCGGCTGGGTGGTTACATCCAGAGTGGGACCAAGCGCACCTACGTCTACGTCATCGGGAACTATGAATACCAGAGCTTGACCGTGGCTCCCGGCGCCTCCACCGACCACCTGACGTTCTACCGACAGGCCAGCCAGGGGGCCCAGGCGCTCGATCCCGCCCATGGCTATCTCCCCTACGCCAAGCAGGCCAAGGATGTCACCCAGTCGGGTGACACCTACAGCTTCTCGCTCTCGGAGACTACGGCCCAGGGCAAGCAGACCGGCAAGTTCACCTACACGGTCACGGGTTCCTACGTGTCACAGTTCACCCTGACCGTGTCCACGTCCTCGGTCAACCTGGTCATCTCCCAGGTGGGAACCTCCCCACCGGTGACGCTCCCGGCTGGCGCCAAGGTGGTCAAGGCGACCGGATAGTCGGAGTCCGCTGGAGGTACCCGCCCGCGACGCTGCCCTCCACTGCCAGTCAAGTGGATCGGTCGATGGCCTCCTCGATGGCCTGGCGGAGCCGCCGGGCGTTGGTGCCGGGATCATCGGCCTCCGTGAGCCATCGGACGGCGACGAAGTGCCGGCCCCCGGCTGCGGCCATAGCCCCAACTGTGGTGGGGTCGGCCCCTCCGGTGAGCCACACGGGCCAGGGGGAGCGGGCCACGGCGACCCGGACGTAACCGAGTCCGGTGCCCGGCCGGCCGGGCTTGGTCGGGGTGGGCGTCACCGGCCCGGCCGAGAGATACTGGACGGGGGCTGGGGGGTCCCCTCCGGGTAGGCCGATGGCCACGTGCAATTCGGACTCGGCGTGCGTGGAGAGGCCCACGATGGCGCCGGGGCCCATCTGCCTGCGGGCTTCGACTGGGGAGACGTCGTCCTGGCCGACGTGGACCCCGTCGGCCCCGATGGCGGCGGCCAGGTCCGGTCGGTCGTTGAGGATGAAGGGCACGCCGTGCGCTTGACAGACCTGCTTGACCACGAGGGCCCGCTCGCACAGCCGCACGTCGTCGAGATGCTTCTCTCGAAGTTGGACCAGGTCCACACCGCCGCTGATGCACGCCTCGACGAAGGTGTCGAGGTCCGGGCGGTCGGGGGTGCAGAGGTACAGCCGTCTTTTGGCCAGTCCCCAGGGGTCTGGGGGCGTCACGGGACGCTCAGCCGGACTTCGCGGCCTGGGCCTTGGCTTTGGCCTTCATCTTCTGTTTGTACTGGCGGACCTTGGCCAGCGCCTCGGGTGAGTCGATGTCGGCCACCGAGCGGAATGTCCCCATGTCGCCGAAGGGTGAGGCCGCCTTCTCCCAGCCGGGGGGCCGGACCCCGAGCTGCTTGCCCAGCAGGCCGATGAAGATGCGGGCCTTCTGCTCGCCGAACCCGGGCAGTGCCTTCACATTGGCCAGCAGTTCCTTGCCGTCGGCGGCCGACGTCCAGATGGCTGCGGCATCGCCGCCGTAGGAGTCGACGATGACGGCGCACACCTCTTGGACCCGGCCGGCCATGGACTTGGGGAATCGGTGCAGCGCCGGCTTCTCACTGAACACCGCGGCCAGTGCCTCGGGGTCCATAGAGGCGAGTGCTGCCGCATCGAGCTGGCCACCCAGTCGTGCACGGAGGTCGTAGGGCGACCGGAAGGCGCGCTCCAGTGGCACCTGCTGGTCGAGAACCATGCCCACCAAAAGAGCCAGCGGGTCCGAACTCAGGAGTTCGTCGGCGGCCTCATCGCCACTCAGATACAGGGACATGACCTCAGCGTATGCCAGTTCCCATCACCGTTCGACTTGGACGGTGACCCGTGCCCCGAGCGGCCGAACCACCTCACGGTGCCCCGAGGCTTCGCAGGGGCGGGCACGATATCGATGAGTGGACCTTCAGTGTGCACCCGAGTGGCGCTCGTTGTGCTCAGGCCTGAACCGCGGCAATCATTGCCGTAACAGCAGGATTAGCGTTCACGGGCACGAGACGGGAGGCGGCATGTTCGCTGGCCCAGACTCGGAAGAGCTCGTCGGCGAAGCCCTGTCCGATCTGGTCGATGTCGGTGAAGTCCAGCTCGACGACTTCGAAGCCCTCGAGGCGTGTTCCGATCAGCTTGGCCTCCGTCCGCGACACGAAATCACCCTCGCGGAAGAGCGCGACTTGGATCGTGGTCCGGTTGAATCGGCTGGAGACCGGATCGGAGAGCTTGTCGTAGATCTCCTGTGGGGTGATCGGAGTGTCGCGTCGAATCTCGCAATGCACGAGTGTCCCGGTCCGGGGCTTGTCCAGCCAGCCGATCGCGTAGTCATCGATCTCATTGTTGACTGTCCAAACGAGCTGGTTCGCCGAGATGGAGAACTTGTCGACCATCCGGGATGTAAAGAAGATGCCCAGACCGCTGTGGTGGGCCGGGTCCGTCGTCTGCTTTCCCTTGGAGAGCTCACCGACCGCCTGAAAGTCGTCTTCGAGCTCTCGGGACTCGCGGATCGAGGCGAAGGCTCCCACGCCATCGTCATCGACCTCGAAGGCGACCTGCTCCCGGCTCGAAGAACCACCGTACATTGAGGGCGCTCCCCTTCGAGTGGTCGATGGCATTGTTGACCATCTCCGTGAAGGCGAAATTCAGGATCTTCATGAGGTTCGGCGTGTCAAGGATGTCCGGGTCGATGCTCCGGAAAGCTAGGCGCTGCTCGCCCCAGACCTCGTGCTCGCTCAGTCCTGCGAGTTCATATTTGCTGGAATGCTGTGCCTTGAGTCGGTAGCGACTTGAGCGACGAGCGCCTTCTGTCATGAGCAGTCCGGACTTGACCATTCGGCTGAGGTGGTAATGAGCCGCTTGCCGTGTGACCCCGGCGGCTGCGGCTACCTCAGATGAAGTGATGTAGGTCCGGGCGGCGAAGAGCCGCGCGATGACTTCGGGAACGGTCTCGGTCTTACTCATGGATGATGCCGTTTGACTTGCGGTGGATGAGAGGCTCCTGATCCTTTACTCTTTGACTCAATTTCCACAGGATAGTATATTAAGTAAAAATGTCAAGTTTAAGGCGAAGCCTGGCGGGTCCTTGAGTAAAAGAGTAAAGCCTCGCAGGCTCAGGCGGCCAGCACCCGTCGAGAATGACCGTTCAGCGATCGGAACTTGACCCGCCTGGCGATCCAGGCCTGGCCCGATCTCAGCAACCACTTGGGTCGGTCTTTCCGCGGGAGCAGTTTCGACTCCCCTGGTCCACCTGAAGGCCGAGCAGGCCCCTGCGGGCCTCTACCAGCGACCCCGTGGTTGTCGCACCTGCTGGTCGAGAACCATGCCCACCAAAGAGCCAGCAGATCCGTACTCAGGAGTTCGTCGGCGGCCTCATCGCCACTCAGATACAGGGACACGACCTCAGCGCATGGGAGTTCCCATCACCGTCCGACTTCGACGGTGGCCCGTGCCCCGAGCGGGCTGGCCACCTCAAGATGTCCCAAGGCCGTCCCGGGGGGCCGCTGTCGATGACTGACCTTCTGTGGTTTCCCGAGACGGCGAACGTCTTGCTCAGTCCTGGACCGCGGCAATCATCGCCATCACAGCAGGATGAGCGTTCACGGGCACGAGACGGGAAGCGGCATGTTCACTGACCCACACTCGGAAGAGATCGTCGGCGAATGCCCCGTCCGATCTGTTCGATGTCGGTGAATTCCAGCTCGACGACTTCGAAGCCCTCGAGGCGTGTTCCGCAGCGCAGAATTTCCTCCGCGCCAGTTTGGACCCTCCGGGGTCACCCGGCCGGTTCGTGGAGTGTGGCATTGATCTCGTCGATCGCAGCCTGCTCGGCCTCACTGATATCCACGCCGTGCTCCCGGTGAGCTGCGGCCACCTTGTGGGCCAAGGTCACGATGAACTGACGGTACTCATCCACCTCCTGGGCCGTGGCCTTGCGCTGGAGGAGGGCCACCGCGTCCCGCAGGTGCCCCAGGCCGATGTGCTTGAACTCGTCGGCGGAGTGAGCGTGGGTGTGGTCACGGGCTGGCTTGGCCGCCACGATCTCATCCAGGAGCTCACTCTCGCCGTGCTGTTGCCGTGCCTCGACATAGGCCTTGGCCATGGCAATGGACTCCCTGATCGACCCACCCTTCTGTGCGGTGAGTACGATCATGCCGGCGCCGGGTGGCGCTTCGAGGATGAGCTGCCACTCCTCGGGGGTGAAGTCGGACTTGGTGGTCATCGGTGATCTCCCAGGGTTGGCCAATCGTTACTGTGGGACGCCCACCGTAGCGACTGGCGTCAACGCGATGGGCTCCCCGGACGCCGGGTCGGTCAGCCGGACCACGGGTCGTGGCTGCCCGGATCGATCCCGTACCGCTCGATGGCCTCGGCCACCACCGACGTCGGAACCGAGCCCTCGGCGGCCAGGCTGGACAAGACGGCCACGGTCACGTGGGCGGCATCCACCTCGAAGTAGCGCCGGAGGACCTCCCGGGTGTCCGACCGACCGAATCCATCGGTGCCCAGCGAAGTGAACCGTCGGGGCATCCACCGGGCCACCTGATCGGGAACCGAGCGCATGAAGTCGGTCACGGCGACGATAGGACCACCGGTTTCGCCCAGGGACTCAGTGACGAACGGCCTGCGCTCAGGCTCCCCGGGGTGCAGCCGGTTCCACCGCTCCACCGAGATGGCGTCCTCTCGTAGGGATTTGTAGGAGGTCACCGACCAGACCTCGGCGTCGACCTCCCAGTCCGCGGCCAGCACTCGCTGAGCCTCCACCGTCTCTTTCCACGCTGATCCCGAGAACAGCAGGGTGGCCCGTAGCGGTCCCCCCGGGGCGTCGGTCGAGCGGTCCATCGGCCCCTCCCCGAATCGGTACAGCCCCTTGATGGTCCCCGCCCGGACCCGCTCGGCCTCCACCGGGTCGGGGGGCAGGGCCGGCATGGGGTAGTTCTCGTTGTAGAGGGTCAGGTACCAGTAGCGGTCCTCGGCGTCGGGACCGGTCATCCGACGGATCCCGTTCTCGACGATGGCCGCCACCTCGTAGGAGAAGGCCGGGTCGTAGGCCGCCACACTGGGGACGGTGGACGCCAGCAGCAACGAGTGGCCGTCCTGGTGCTGGAGCCCTTCGCCGTTCAGGGTCGTCCGTCCCGCCGTGCACCCGAGCAGGAAGCCCCGTCCCCGGGCGTCGGCCAGGGCCCACAGCAGGTCGCCCACCCGCTGGAATCCGAACATCGAGTAGAAGAGGTAGAAGGGAATCATCGACTCGCCCCACGTGGCGTACGAGGTGGCAGCGGCGGTGAAGGTGGCCACCGCCCCGGCCTCGCTGATGCCCTCCTGCAGCACCTGGCCCGAGGCGCTCTCGGCGTAGTGAAGGGCCAGTCCGGCATCCACCGGGGTGTAGCGCTGGCCCTCGGGGGCGTAGATCTGCACCTCGCTGATCAGGGACTCGAGGCCGAAGGTCCGGGCCTCGTCGGAGACGATGGGCACGATACGGGGTCCGATGGAGGGATCCCGCACCAGGGTGCGGAGCAGTCGGGCGAAGGCCATGGTGGTGGACACGGCCTGGCGTCCAGACCCGGCCGACAGGTCGGCGAACCCGGAGGGGTCCGGAGGTGGGAGCGGTTGGGCCCGGACGACCCGACGGGGTAGGGGTCCGCCGAGAGCCTGGCGGCGCTCGGCCAGATAGAGGGCGGCCTTGGCGTCCGGGGCCGGCCGGAAGTACGGGGGCAGGTCGGCGTCGAGGGCCTGCTCGGGTATCTCCTCGTGCAAGAAGAGCCGGTTCCGCAGCGTCAGCAGTTGCGCCTTGGTCATCTTCTTGATCTGGTGGGTGGCGTTGCGGGCCTCGATCTCGGGTCCGAGGGTCCATCCCTTGATGGTCTTGGCCAGGATGGCGGTGGGCGCTCCCACGTGCTCCGTCGCCGCCTTGTAGGCGGCGAACAGCTTTCGGTAGTCGTGGCCGCCCCTCGGCAGGGACTGCAGCTCCTCGTCGGAGAGATGGGCCACCAGCGCCTGCAGCCGGGGGTCGGGCCCGAAGAAGTGCTCCCGGATGTAGGCCCCCGACTCGGTGGCGTACTTCTGGAACTCGCCGTCGACGGTGGAGTTCATCTTGTTGAGCAGCACGCCCTCGACATCCTTGGCCAGCAGGTCGTCCCAGGTCCGGCCCCAGATGACCTTGATGACATTCCAGCCGGCCCCCCGGAAGAGCGCCTCGAACTCCTGGATGACCTTGCCGTTGCCCCGGACGGGACCGTCCAGCCGCTGCAGGTTGCAGTTGACCACGAAGACCAGGTTGTCGAGGTGCTCACGTCCGGCCATGCCCAGGGCCCCGATGGTCTCGGGCTCGTCGAACTCCCCATCCCCCACGAAGCCCCAGACCCGGCTGGCCGAGGTGTCGGCGAGGCCCCGGGCGTGGAGGTAACGGCTCATGTGGGCCTGGGCGATGGCGTTGAGGGGCCCGAGGCCCATCGACACGGTGGGGTACTCCCAGAACTCGGGCATCAGGCGAGGGTGCGGATACGAGGACAGGCCGCCGGTGCCCACCTCGAAGCGGAAGTTGTCCAGCTGCTCGGCGGACAGCCGGCCCTCGACGAAGGCCCGGGCGTAGATGCCGGGTGAGGCGTGGCCCTGGAAGTACACCTGGTCCCCGGGGCGTCCGTCGTCCTTGCCCCGGAAGAAGTGGTTGAAGCCCACCTCGTAGAGGGACGCAGAGCTGGCGTAGGTGGACAGGTGCCCCCCGATGGCCTCGGACCGCACGTTTGCCCTGACCACCATCACCGCGGCGTTCCATCGGATGTAGGCCCGGATCCGGCGTTCGAGATACTCGTCGCCGGGGAAGTCGGGCTCTTCGTCCGAGGGGATGGTGTTGACGTAGGGCGACGACACCGTGGCCGGGAAGTCCACGTGCTTCTGGCCGGCGCGTTCGAGGATCCGCATCAAGAGATAGCGGGCCCGGGTGCGACCGTGGACGTCGACCACATCGTCGAACGCATCGAGCCATTCGGCGGTCTCGGTGGGGTCGCCGTCGGGAAGCTGATGGCTTACTCCGTCGAACAGCACAAACCCATGCTCCCACTCGGCAGACGACAAGGGAAGTCAACGGGACGGCCCCGGGAACCGGCGGGTCCGAGAGGGAGTCCCCTGGGGGCCCACCCATCGGGCATGCTGTCCCGATGCATGCACCGAGCCCCCCTTCGAACGAGCCGACCGTGGCCTACACCGACGGCTCGTGTCGAGGGAACCCCGGCCCCGGTGGATGGGCGTGGGCCGTCGACGGGGGACCGTCGGACAGCGGGGGCGAGGCCCACACCACCAATCAGCGGATGGAGGTCACCGCGGTGGTGCGGGCGCTGGGCAGCCTCACCGGACCGGTCCACATCGTGAGCGACTCGACCTACGTGGTCAACTGCTTCCGCAATCAGTGGTGGGTGGGCTGGCAACGCCGGGGCTGGAAGAACGCCCAGGGAAAGCCCGTGGCCAACCAGGACCTCTGGCGGGAGCTGCTGCCGCTGGCCCTCGACCCGGACCGTCCCGTCACCTTCTCCTGGGTGAAGGGCCACTCGGGGGACAGGATGAACGACCTGGTCGACCTGCTGGCCACGCAGGCTGCCGACCTCCAGTAGGTCCCCGACCCGTTTGGGTTCGGGCAGCTCCCTCCCGTAACCTGCTGCCATGGAGATCCAAGGAAGTTCAGCAATCATCACCGGCGGCGCCTCGGGACTGGGTGAGGCCACCGCCCGAAACCTGGCCGGCCGGGGCGTGCGGGTCACGGTGTTCGACCGCAACGAGGAGCGGGGCAAGGAGGTGGTGGCCGAGATCGGGGCGAATGCCAACTTCGTCGGGGGCGACGTCACCGAGCCGGGCGACTGCCAGAAGGCCGTCGACCAGGCGGCGGACGGTGGCAACCTGCGCATCGCCGTCAACTGCGCCGGCACCGGCTGGGTCGGCCGGGTGATCAACCGCGACGGGTCCCCCCACGACCTCGACCCGTTCCGCTTCATCCAGAACCTCAACGTCATCGGCACCTTCAATGTGATGACCAAAGCGGCGTCCGTGATCGCCGGCGTGGAGCCCCAGGAGAACGGTGAGCGCGGCGTGATCGTCAACACGGCGTCCGTGGCCGCCTTCGACGGCCAGATCGGCCAGCTGGCCTACTCAGCCTCCAAGGGCGCCATCGTCGGGATGACGCTCCCTGCCGCCCGGGACCTGGCTGTCGTGGGCATCCGGGTGCTGGCCATCGCGCCGGGCCTGTTCGACACCCCGTTGCTCTCCATGCTGCCCGACGAGGCGCGGAGCGAGCTGGCCAAGTCGGTCAACTTCCCCAAGCGCCTGGGCAACCCGGCCGAGTTCGGCGAGCTGGTGGCGCACATCGCCTCCAACAGCTACCTCAACGCGGAGGTCATCCGCCTCGACGGCGGCATCCGGATGCCTCCCAAATAGGGTTCCCGCCTCCAGGCGACCTTCCGCCCGAAGGTCGCCCTCCGTCGTCGCGCCGGGCCCTCGGCGGTAGTGTCACCAACGGATGACCTCCACACTCTCGACGCCGGCCGCCGCTCCCCCAGAGGATGGTGCCATCATCCGGACCGTTGGCCTCACCAAGGTCTACGCCGGTTCGGAGGTCCGCGCCGTCGACCGCCTGGATCTGGAGGTCGCCCAAGGGGAGATCTTCGGCCTGCTCGGGCCGAACGGCGCCGGCAAGACCACCACCGCGGGCATGCTCACCACTCGGGTGATCCCGACCTCAGGACGGGCGCTCGTCGGGGGCATCGACGTGGTGGCGCATCCGGCGCTGGCCAAGCAGATCCTCGGGATCGTGAGCCAGCAGAACACGCTCGACCGCCAGCTCACGGTGTGGGAGAACCTCTATTTCCATGGTCGGCTGTTCGGCATCCCGGCCCGCGAGTCCCGCCGCACGGCCACCGAGCTGCTGGCTCAGTTTCAGCTCGAGCGGTGGGCGGGGGCCTCGGTCTACGCCTTGTCCGGGGGCATGGCCCAGCGGCTCATGGTGGCCCGTGCCATCTTCCATCGACCGGCCGTGCTCTTCCTCGACGAGCCGACCGCCGGACTCGACCCACAGAGCCGCCTGGCCCTGTGGGACACGCTGCGATCCCTCAACGCCGAGGGGCAGACCATCCTCCTGACCACCCATTACATGGAAGAGGCCGACCAGCTGTGCGGACGGGTGGCCATCATGGACCGGGGCCGGATCCTGGCCCTCGACACGCCCGCCGCCCTGAAGCAGCAGGTCGATGCCGACACCATCGTGACCCTGGTGGCCGGCGGTGATCGTGACGAGCTGGCCCGGGTGCTCGGACAGCGGATCGACGGAGTGACCCGGACCCGCACCACCGACACGGGGGTGGAGCTCCACGTGAAGGGCCAGGACCGGCTGCTACCCCGGGTGGTGAGCGCCGCCGAGGAGGCGGGCTTCCCCGTGCTCGACCTCTCCGTCACCGAGCCCACGCTGGAGACCGTCTTCATCAACCTCACCGGAAAGGAGCTCCGGGAGGGATGAGCACGGTCGAGGCCGAGAGGGGCCCCGCCACGCTGCACACTCGGACCCACCCGGACGACCTTCGATGCCGGTCGCATCGCGCTCTGGGCGCTCATACTCCGGGACCTGGTCGTCCTGCGTAAGCACTGGATCGAGTTCATCGTCCGGGTCCTGGTCCAGCCGTTCCTCCTGTGCTTCGTGTTCCTCTATGTGTTCCCGAAGATCGGGCAGGGCATCGGCGGTGGAGGAGGACCGGTGGCCGAGTCGGCCTTCGCCACCCTGCTGGTGCCGGGCGTGGTCGGTATCTCCATCCTCTTCCAAGGGGTGCAGTCGGTAGCTCTCGTCATGTCCCAGGAGTTCGGCTTCACCCGCGAGATCGAGGACCGGGTCCAGGCCCCCTGTCCCATCTGGCTGGTGGCCATGGCCAAGGTGCTGTCCGGTGCCGTGCAGGGGCTCATCTCGGCTGTCATCGTGCTGCCCATCGCCTCGGTGGTCCACGCCAAAGGGGTCGAGGCCCACCTGTCGCTGCACTGGTGGATCATCGTGACTTTGGTGCCGCTCGCCTGCGTGACCATGGCCTCCCTGGGCCTCCTGCTCGGCACCAGCTTCGAGCCCCGCAACATCGGCCTGATGTTCGGGTTCATCATCCTCCCGGTCACCTTCCTCGGGGGGACCTACTACGAGTGGACCCGCCTCGCCCCGATACAGGCTGGCGGCTGGCACTGGCTCCAGACCGTGGTCCTCGTCAATCCCCTGATCTACGTCAACGAGGGGATGCGGGCGGCGCTCACCAACGCCCCCCACATGCAGCTTTATGTGGTGTACCCGGTGCTCACGGGCTTCTTGGTGCTCTTCCTCGGCATCGGCCTCCGCAACTTCTCCCGGCGGGTGCTCTCCTGAGCAGTGAGCCCCGGCCCCGGCCCGGACCCGTCGGGGCGGGACCAGCCGTTGTATCTCGGTACCGGCGGGTTACCCGCCGGTACCGAGGTGGGGCGAGGCGGTGGACCGGTAGGCTGGTCTCGGTTCGCGTAGAGAGCGTGAACACCGGATGGAGGTGATTCCCACGGCACCCGACGCAGCAACGGATTCAACGGCATCGGGGGGAGTCGCACGGCAGGACCAGGGAAGGGGTTCACAGGGCCCGGATAGCACGAGTTTCGACGTTGTCATTATTGGCGGCGGGCCCGGTGGCTATGCCACCGCCCTCTACGGGGCCGCTGCAGGGCTGTCCGTGGCCATCGTGGAGCTGGACAAGGTGGGGGGGACCTGTCTGCACCGCGGTTGTGTGCCAGCCAAGGAGTTCCTGGAGACGGCCGCGGTCTTCCGCACGGTGGCCGGCTCGAGCCAGTTCGGGGTAACCGCCGGCTCCGACCAGCCCATCGCCCCAGTAGTCGACTTCTCGGTCAGCCAGGCCCGCAAGCAGCAGGTGGTGGAGCAGCTGTTCAAGGGACTGGCCGGTCTGCTGAAGGGACGGGGGGTCACCGTGTTCAGCGGTAGCGGCACGCTGCTGCCCGACCACCGGGTGCAGGTGTCGGGCAACGATGGGTCCACCACCGAGCTCACCGGGACCGACGTGGTGCTCGCCGCAGGGTCGGTGCCCCGGACCATCCCCGGCTTCGACGTCGACGGCACGTTGGTGATGACCTCCGACGAGGTGCTGGCCCTGGAGGAGCTGCCGGCCACGGTCGCCGTCGTCGGCGGCGGGGCGATTGGCTGTGAGTTCGCCTCGATGCTGAGCGACCTCGGGAGCTCGGTGACCGTGTTCGAGGCGCTACCGGGCATCCTCAACGGGTGCGACGAGGATGTGGTCAAGGCGGTGGCCCGATCCTTCCGGAAGCGGGGCATCGACGTGAAGGCGGGCGTGCAACTCCAAGGGCACACTCCCGATCCCTCCGGCCACGGCACGGTGGTCTCCTACAGCGACGGGGAGAAGTTGGCCGTGGACGCGGTGGTGGTCTCGGTGGGCCGCCGGCCCCGCTCCGAGGGCCTGGTCGCTCCGGGCACCGGCGTGGTGGTGGACGAGCGGGGCTTCGTGGTCACCGACCCGACGATGCGTACCGATGCCCCGGGGGTCTGGGCCGTGGGTGATGTGGTGGCCGGGACGCCGCAACTGGCTCATGTGGGCTTTGCCGAGGGCATCGTGGTGATCAAGAGCATCCTGGGCGAGCCGGTGGCGCCGGTGGACTACGACCGGGTGCCCTGGGCCATCTACTGCCATCCCGAAGTGGCGTTCGCCGGCCTCACCGAGGCCGCAGCCACCGCTGCGGGGTACGACGTCGTGGTCAAGAAGGACCCCTTCGGAGGTAACAGCCGGGCACGGATCATCGGGGACACCGAGGGCCTGGTCAAGGTGGTGGCCGAGCGCCTCGCCGACGGGTCCACCGGACGGATCCTCGGTGTCCACATGGTCGGGCCCTGGGTCACCGAGCAGCTCGGCGCCGGCTACCTGGCCGTCAATTGGGAGGCCACTGCCGATGAGGTGGCCCAGTTCATCCAGCCCCATCCGTCGCTGTCCGAGACGTTCGGCGAGACGGTGCAGGCCCTGACCGGAAGGGGACTCCACGTTGCCTGATGTGACCATGCCGCAGCTGGGCGAGACCGTGACCGAGGGCACCATCACCAAGTGGTACAAGGCCGTCGGCGACCAGGTAGCCCGAGACGAACCCTTGTTCGAGGTATCCACCGACAAGGTCGATTCCGAAGTGCCATCGCCGGCGGAAGGCGTACTGACCGCCATCCTGGTCGAGGAGGGCGACACCGTGGACGTGGGTGTCACGCTGGCCGTGATCGGCGACGCAGCGTCGGGCAACGGTTCCGCTCCGGCCGGGTCGTCCGTGTCGACCGGGACCCCTGCGCCGGAACCGGTGGCCGCGGACAGCACGCCCGCACCATCGCCGGCCCCGGTGGCCCACCCATCGCCCCCGGCTCCGGTGCGCCCCCCGGCCCCTGTGGCCGAGCCGAGGTCGGCCGAGCCGGCAACAATCGCATCCTCGGCGGTGCCATCGCCCCTCAACGGGTCGGCCGAGGGCCTGGTCCTTTCGCCGGTGGTGAGGAAGCTGCTCAACGAGCACGGCATGGACCCGTCGCAGGTCCGCGGGACCGGACTCGGGGGACGGGTCACCCGTGGGGATGTGGAGGCGGCCATCGCCGAAGGCGGCGGCTCCTCCCTGGATGGGTCGGCCACCCCCGCACGCGTGCCGAGCATCGCCGATCGTCCCAGCCCGCTCCCGGCCCCCGGGCCGGCGCAGACCGCCGTGCCCTCGTCCGCTCCGGGGTCGGCGCCGACAGAGCCCCGTGACGAGGTGGTCCCGTTCACCAATATCCGCCGTCGGACCGCCGAGCACATGGTGCGGTCCAAGGCGACATCGGCCCACACCCTGATGGTCAAGGAAGTGGACTACGAGCAGGTGGAGCAGGTCCGTCGGGCCCACGGGGAGCGGTTCAAGGCCGAGGAGGGGTTCAGCCTGACCTACCTCCCCTTCGCCGCCCTGGCCACCGTCGAGGCCCTGGCCGAGTACCCCCACCTCAACGCCTCGGTGGGGGAGGACTCGCTCATCATCCACCACGACATCAATCTGGGCATCGCGGTCGACCTCGACAACGAAGGATTGATCGTCCCGGTGGTCCACAATGCCGAGGAGCTGAATCTCCGGGGAATGGCCCGGCGAATCCGCGATGTCGCCGAACGGGCCCGCACCAGGCGGCTGAGCCTCGACGACATCAGTGGCGGCACCTTCTCCATCACCAACGCCGGGCCCTTTGGGACGCTGATCACCGGGGCCATCATCAATCAACCCCAGGTGGCCATCCTGTCCACCGACGGAGTGGCCCGGAAGCCGGTGGTGGTGGAGCTGCCTGACGGCACCGAGGCCATCGTCATCCACTCGGTCGGCCTGGCGGCCATGTCCTTCGACCACCGGGCCGTGGACGGCGCCTACGTGGCCCGGTTCCTGGCCCGACTCGCCGAGATCCTGAACGAACGTGACTGGGCCGGCGAGCTCTAGGTCGGCGCCCTCAGCGGGCCCGGCCACGCCGACCCGATGAAGGTCCGCTGGCTGGGTCGGGTGCCCTACGGCGAGGCGTGGGCGGTCCAGCGCGCTATCAGTCAGCAGTCGGCTGACGACTACCTGCTCCTGCTGGAGCACCCGCCCGTGTACACGGTGGGCCGGCACGGTGACCTCGACCACGTCCTGGCCGACCCGGCGGACGTCGGGGCCGAGCTGGTCCCCGTCGACCGGGGGGGTGACGTCACCTTCCACGGCCCGGGTCAGCTCGTCGGCTACCCCCTCGTCACCGTTGGTGCCGGTCCCCACCACGGTCGGGCCCATGTCCGCCGGGTCGAACAGGTGGTCATCGACGCCCTGGTCTCCCTGGGCATGAGGCCGGAGGCGGTGGGGCGGCTGGAGGAGTACCCGGGGGTCTGGGTCGGTCTGGACGAGGACCGATCCGGCGGAGCGGTCGGACCGCGCAAGATCGCGGCCATCGGGGTCCGGACGGCACGGGGTCGCACCACCCACGGCTTCGCCCTCAACGTCACGACCGACCTGAGCATGTTCAGCCACATCGTGCCGTGCGGGATCGCCGACCGGCCTGTCACCTCATTGGCTGCGGAGGGCGTGCCGGCCACGCTGGCTGAGGTCAGGGAGGCGGTCATCGCCGCGGCGGAGGGCGTCTGGGGCCCTGTCGAGGACAGCCAATGGGTCACCGACGGGGCGGACATCCGCACCGGCGCGTCAAGCCCTGGTCCCCGAGCCGGTGGCCGTGGTCCTCGGGCGTAACCAGGGAGGCAGCCCGCTGCAGCGGCGCCTGGTTCGGGCTGGGGTCGATCCGGAGGCGGGTCTCTCCCTGAGCCAACGCAAGCCGCCGTGGCTCCGGGTGCCGTCGGCCATGGGGAGTGACTACCTCGGCCTCCAGCGGGATCTGCGGGACCTTGACCTGATCACGGTGTGCGAGGAGGCCGGCTGCCCCAACATCTACGAGTGCTGGTCTGATGGGACCGCCACGTTCATGATCAACGGGTCCCGATGCACTCGGGCTTGTGGCTTCTGCCAGGTCGACACCCGTCATCCGCTACCCCTCGATCCCGGTGAGCCCGTGCGGGTGGCCGAGGCGGTGCAGCGGATGGGACTGGCCCACGCGGTCATCACCTGTGTGGCCCGGGACGATCTGGCCGACGGTGGTGCCGGGGGGTTCGCCGCCACCATCGCCGCGGTCCGGGATCGGACACCCCGCACCACCATCGAGGTGCTCATCTCGGACTGCAAGGGTGATCAGACATCGCTGGCGACCATCTTCGGTGCCGGTCCCGACGTGCTCAACCACAACATCGAGACGGTGGCCCGCCTGCAGCGGGCCGTCCGTCCGTCGGCCGGGTACGCCCGCAGTCTCGGAGTCCTGGCCCGGGCCCATGAGGCCGGACTCACTACCAAATCGGGCATCATCCTCGGGATGGGGGAGCAGGAGCATGAGGTCCTGTCCACATTGGCCGACCTACGGTCCGTCGGTGTCGACATCGTGACCGTCGGGCAGTACCTCCGCCCCAGCCGGCGGCACCTCCCGGTGGCACGGTTCTGGACGCCCGACGAGTTCGACTCCATCCGACGGGCCGGCCTGGACCTGGGCTTCGCCCACGTGCAGTCGTCGCCACTGACCCGGTCGAGCTACCACGCACGGGAAGCCGCCGAGGCGTCGGCCCCGGTGACCTCCCCGGTGACGTTCACCTCCGGGGCCTCCGTCTGATGGAGGGCCTGAGCGCTGGCGCCCGCCAGTGGCGGGCTCAGCGGATGGAACGCGTGCGGGCGCGTATGGGCGAACTGGGAGTGGACGCACTGCTTCTCTCCCACGGCGCCGACTTGCCCTGGCTCACCGGCTATCGCGCCATGCCCCTCGAACGCCTGACCATGCTGGTCCTTCCGGCCGTCGGGCAACCGGTCCTGGTGGTCCCTGCACTGGAGGCACCCCGTGTCCCCGACGCCGGGGACCTGTTCGTGGTCGTGGCGTGGGACGACACCCAGGACCCTCTCGACCTGGTGACCGGTCAGTTGGCTCCCTCGCTTCCGACAGGGGGCCGTGCCCACGTCCAACTGGCCGTCTCCGACCGGGCCTGGGCCACCACCGTGCTGGCCCTGCAGCGCCGTCTTCCCGACGCCACGTGGATCGAGGCCTCCCGCGTCACCTCGCCCATCCGGGCCATCAAGGACTCCTCGGAGCTCGAGGCGCTTCGCCGCGCCGGGGCCGCCGCCGATCGGGTGGCCGCCATGCTCCAGGCCGGGGCAGTGCCCTTGCTCGGGAGGACCGAGGCCCAGGTCTCGGGCCACCTGGGTGCACTCCTGGTCGAGGAGGGACACAGCCACGTCAACTTCGCCATCGTGGGCAGTGGGCCCAACGCCGCCAGTCCCCACCACGAACCGGGATCCCGCGTCATCGGCGCGGGCGAGACCGTGGTGTGTGATTTCGGGGGGACCTACTCAGTCGGCGGAGACGTCGGCTACTGCTCGGACATCACCCGCACCGTGGTGACCGGCGATCCCACCACGGAAATCGAGGAGTGCTACCGGGTCCTCCGCGAGGCCCAGCAGGCCGCCGTGGCCTCGGCCCGATCAGGAGTGACGGCCGAGCACGTGGACCAGGTGGCCCGGGCGATCATCGAGGATGCCGGCTACGGCCCCTACTTCGTCCATCGCACCGGACATGGGATCGGTATCGAGGAGCATGAGGACCCGTACCTGGTGGTCGGCAACCGGGAGTGCCTGCAACCGGGGCACGCCTTCTCGGTGGAGCCGGGCATCTATCTGCCCGGACGCTTTGGCATGCGGCTGGAGGACATTGTGGTCATCGGCGAGGACGGGGCGCCCGACCCGCTCAACTCGGCGGACCACGCGCTGGTCGCGGTCGGCGCCTAGGAGGACGACGGATGGATCTGGGCATTGCCGGCAAGGCGGCACTGGTGGTGGCTGGCTCGCGTGGCCTGGGCCGGGCCACGGCCGAGGCGCTGGCGGGCGAGGGGGTGCGGGTCATGCTCTCCTCTCGCAGCGAGCAAGCCCTGGATGCCGCCGCCTCTTCGCTGCGGTCGACCGGCGCCGAGGTGATGACCCGGGTGGCCGACATTACCGACCCGGAGTCCCCGGCGGTCCTGGTGGAGGCCACCGTGGTGGCCTTTGGGGCCATCGACATCGTCGTCGCCAATGCCGGGGGTCCTCCGCCCGGCCGGTCCCTCGATCTCGACGACACCCAGCTGGAGGCGGCCCTCAATGCGAATCTGCTCTCGGCCATTCGACTGACCCGGGAGGCCGTGCCCCACATGAGGGCATCCGGATGGGGGCGGTGCTGCTACATCACCTCCTACTCGGTCGTGCAGCCGGTGCCGACCCTGGCTCTGTCCAACACTGCCCGCACGGGACTCTGGGCCTGGGTGAAGACGGCGGCTCAGGACCTGGCCGCCGAAGGTAACGGGATCACCCTGAACCTGCTGTGTCCCGGCCCTCATGCCACCGACCGGATGAAGGAGCTGGGTGGGAACGGACTTGGGCCGATGGGGGACCCGGCCGACTTCGGCAGCATCGCCGCCTTCGTGTGCTCGAAGCAGGCCAGCTACCTGAACGGTGCCGCCCTGGTCGTCGACGGTGCATCCACCCTGGCGCTCTAGGCGTCGGCAGGTCCGGCCAGTCCGACCAGGCGCTGGCGGAGTTCCCGACCCCGCCAGAACCTGCGTTGCAGGATGAGGGTCACCACCCCCACGGCCAGCAGGATGGCCACGTTGAGGATGAGTTGCTCGGTGGCCCCCCAGGCCTCGTGCCACTGCCCGAAGGCCGCCGACAGACCCATGGCCGCCGCCGCCGGGATGGTGGTGACCGAAATGAACACTCCGATGAGTGCGCTGGCCCGGGCCTGCAGGATGGAGACCACACCGACGATGCCGGCGATGACGGCCACCACGATGGAGAACAGGTTCGGCTCGCTGATCAGGTCGGACACCGGGCGGAAGCCCAGCAGGAAGTCACGGGGTGCCTGGCCCGTCCACCGGATGACCAACGAGAACATCCACGTGCTGGCCACGGCGATCCCGAATCCGACGCCGAGGGAGTAGAGACCTCGTTTCACCGGCCGGGGGCTCCGCTCGGTGATGCCGAGCGCGGCGCCGAGGATGGCGTTGTACTCCGGCCCCACCACCATGGCCGCCACGATGAGGATCTGCGAGTTGGTGAGGATGCCGACCGCGGCGATCAGGCCGGCGGCCACCAGGAGTAGGAAGAAGCTGAACGGGTAGGAGGCATTGGCCCGGATGGTGGCGTCCACCACCTCCCAGACCGGAGCGATCTCGCGATCGCTCACCATGGGCCGGATCATTTCGCGGTGCGAGCGGATGACGGCCATCTCGGAACGGTCGACCGAGATAGGCCCCCGGTGACGTGGGCCGAGTTCCCGGAGCTGGTGGATCAGCGCACCGGCCACCTCGGGGACCAGATCACACTCCACCACGTCACCGTCGGGATAGCGGGCTGCACCGGGGTGGACGGTGACGTTGAGGGCGCCGCTGCTGGACCCGAGCAGCTCGAGGATGCGGGGGGTGCTGTCCAACGGGCTGGCCACACGCACGTGGTACATGATCCTCCTGTCCGGCACCGGCGACGGTACGCCGTCGGGGGCGGGCCCGCTCCGGTTCCGGGGGATCCGGGGGACCAGCCGACGCTAGGGGAACGCTAGCCATGCCCGGCTGGAGACCGGGTGATCCGGGCGCCCGGACCTGGTCGAACGCCCTCGACGTCTACGCGGGGGGAGGAGGCAGGTCCAGACGCGGCAAGCTTGGGGCCGGCGGCGGGGGATTGCTCAAGGGGCGCATCGGCGGAGGCGGAGGCGGCGGGAGGGTGCCGGTGCCGCCGGCGGGCCGGGTGCTGATCGCCTCGGCGGGATCGAAGACAGGCACCGATTGGGGTGGCTCCGCGGTCAGCGTCCGGAGCGAGCTCGGTACCGGCCGAGGTGACGGGGGAACCCGTGCCGGCTCCCGCCGTTTGGCGTCGCGGCCCGGGGCCACAAAGCTGGGGGCGAGGGGCAGGTGGGTCGGATCGGTTGGGGCCTCGCCTGGCGGTGGGGCGACCGATCCTTGTCCGTACCGGGCGGCGTCGGGATCGTAGTAGCCCTGGCTGGCCGCCTTCCTGACCTTCTGGTCGCGCTCCCGCTTGGCCTTGGCCAGTAGCAGGGCGACCAAGAGGGCCACGGCCACGGCAATGAGCGCGACCTCGATCGTCGTCGCCGAGCTGGCGACGGCCACGCTGACCCTCAGGCGGAGAAAGGCTTCCGACATCCCCCTTCATGGTACCGGCGCCCATGAAGTTAACGCATCTGTAATTGTGGCCGGTGTCCTCCCGGGAGGATCAGGCGACGAAGTACTTGGCCTGGGGATGGTGGCAGACGATGGCGGTGGTCGACTGCTCGGGATAGAGCTGGAACCCCTCGCTGACCTCCACGCCGATGCGGTCGGCCCCGAGCAGCTCGACCACCTTGGCGTTGTCCTCCAGCTCCGGGCAGGCCGGGTACCCCCACGAATACCTGCCCCCCCGGTACTTCTGGCGAAACAGGCCGGTCAGGTTGGGACCGTCCTGGTCGGCAAAGCCGAGCTCCTCTCGGATCCGACGGTGCCAGTACTCGGCCAGGGCCTCCGCCATCTCCACCCCCAGCCCGTGCAGGTAGAGGTAGCGCTGGTACTCGTTGGCCTCGAACAGGCGGGCCGCCTCCTCCGAGACCCTTGCGCCCATGGTCACCACCATGAAGCTGGCCCAATCGGGCTCGCCGGACTCCACCGAGCGGAAGAAGTCGCTGATGCACAGCCACGGGTCCTCGGTCTGGCGGGGGAAGGCGTAACGGGTCAGCTCCTTCGTTCGGCTCTCGTCCTCGAAGATGACCAGGTCGTCACCGTCGGCGTTGGCCGCGAAATGACCCCACGCCACCTGGGGGACGAGCAGCTGCTCGGCTTTGGCCGTGGCGAGCTGCTCACGCAGTAGCCCGCGCACCCGCTCCTTGAAGGCGGGGTCGTTCTCACCGTTCTCGGGTCGGAAGCCCCACTGGTTGCGGAAGAGGGCGGTCTCGTTGAGATAGCCGGCGATGTCGTCGATGGCCATTCCCTTGGCCACCCGGCTACCCAAGAAGGGTGGCTTGAAGGTCGGGTTGTCGCTGGCCACCTCGGGCGAGCGGGTCGGCAGGGTCTCGCCCCGGGCCAGGGCCTCGGCTGCTGCCTGCTTGCGCTGTTCACTCTTTCGAGGACCGAGGTCGCGTCCGCCGATGGCAGTTCCGAACTCAGGGTCGTCCTCGCCCGTCTTGGTCAGTTCGACCAGGCGGTCCATGGTGCGCAGTCCCTCGAAGGCGTCCTTCCCGTAGAAGAGACGGCCGTCGTACACCTTGCGCAGGTCACGCTCGACATAGGTGCGGGTGAGGGCTGCGCCGCCCAGGATCACCGGGATGTGGGAGAGGCCGCGACGGTTGAGCTCCTCCAAGTTGTCCCTCATGATCAGGGTTGACTTGACCAGCAGTCCGCTCATCCCGATGGCGTCGGCCTTGAACTCCTCAAGGGCGCCGACCATGTCGGCGATGCCCACCTTGATGCCCAGGTTCTTCACGGTGTACCCGTTGTTGGTCAGGATGATGTCCACCAGGTTCTTGCCGATGTCGTGCACATCGCCCTTGACCGTGGCCAGGACCATGGTGCCCTTGCCCCCCTGGTCGGCCTTCTCCATGAACGGTTCGAGGTAGGCCACCGCCGTCTTCATGGTCTCGGCCGATCCCAACACGAAGGGGAGCTGCATCTCGCCGGAGGCGAACAGCTCGCCCACCGTCTTCATCCCCGCCAGCAGGAAGTCGTTGATGATGACCAGCGGGGTGTGGCCCGCAGCCATGGCCTCTTCGAGGTCCGCCTCGATACCGTTGCGGTCCCCGTCGATGATCCTGTGCTCCAACCGCTGGTCGACCGTCCACCCCGACCGGTCCTCCTGGGCCACACCGGCCGATGCCGAGACCCCCTCGAACAGGGCCAGGAGGTCGGTGAGCGGGTCATAGCCGTCGTGGCGACGGTCGTAGATCAGGTCGAGGCAGACCTCACGGGCCCGTTCGTCGATCTTGGCCAGGGGGAGGATCTTGGAGGCGTGGACGATGGCCGCGTCCAGCCCGGCCTCCACGCACTCGTGGAGGAAGACCGAATTGAGCACCTGGCGGGCCGCCGGGTTGAGTCCGAACGAGACGTTGGACAGCCCGAGCACGGTGTAGACGCCGGGTAGCTCCGCCTTGATCCGGCGGATGCCTTCGATGGTCTCGATGCCGTCCTTCCGGCTCTCCTCCATTCCGGTGGAGAGGGGGAGGGCCAGGGCATCGAACATGAGGTCCTGGGGACGAAGCCCGTAACGCTGCACGGCGATGTCATGGATGGCCGTGGCCGCCCGCACCTTCCAGTCAGCTGTCCTGGCCTGCCCCTCCTCGTCGATACAGGTGCACACCACGGCCGCCCCGAACTCCTTGGCCAGGGTCAGGAACGAGTCGAGCCGCGTCCCCGGTGCGTCGCCCTCCTCCAGGTTGACCGAGTTGATGACCGCTCGCCCGCCGATCCAGGACAGGGCGGTCTCGACCACCGGGGCCTCGGTCGAGTCGACCATGAGGGGGGCCGTGGACTGCGTGGCGAACCGGGAAGCCACCTCCTCCATGTCGGCCACCCCGTCGGCGCCGGTGTAGTCGACGCACACGTCGATCAGGTGGGATCCCTCCTTGACCTGTTCCCGGGCCATGGCCACACAGGTGTCCCAGTCGGCCTCGAGCATCGCTTCACGAAACTTCTTCGATCCGTTGGCGTTGGTGCGCTCGCCCACCACCAGGAACGAGGTGTCCTGTTCGAAGGGGACCTGGGTGTAGATCGACGCAGCCCCGTACTCGGCCTCGGGGTGCCGCGGGGCCGGGGAGAGGTCGGCGCAGGCGCCGACCACGTCGGCCAGGTGCTCGGGCGTGGTCCCGCAGCACCCGCCGATGACCGAGATGCCCAACTCGCTGACGAACTGGCGGTGGAATTCGGCCAACTGGCCGGCGGTCAGGTCATAGTGCATGGCGCCGTCCACGACCGAGGGCAGGCCGGCGTTGGGCAGGCAGGTCACCGGCAACGTCGAGTGGCCGGTGAGGTGGCGGAGCGGCTCGAACATCTCGCTCGGACCGGTGGCGCAGTTGAGCCCGATCAAATCGACGCCCATCGCCTCCAGCGCGCACAGTGCAGCACCGATCTCGGTGCCCGGGAGCATGGTGCCGGTCAGCTCGATGGTCACCTGGGTCTGGATGGGGAGATCGACCCCAGCCTCCCGCATGGCCCGGCGGGCACCGTTGATCGCCGCCTTGGCCTGGAGTAGGTCAAAGACCGTTTCGATGACGATCAGGTCGACCCGACCTTCGATGAGGGCGGCGGCCTGCTCCTGGTAGGCATCCCGGAGCTCGGCGTAGCGGATCTGGCCAAGGGTGGGGAACTTGGTGCCCGGGCCGATGCTGCCGGCCACCCATCGGGGCTTGTCCGCGGTGGAGAACTCGTCAGCGGCCTGTCGGGCCAGCGTGGCGGCGGCCACATTGAGCTCATGGACCCGGTGTCCCTGCCCGTACTCGGCCAGGACCGGGGCAAAGGCGCCGAAGGTATCGGTCTCCACCACGTCGCAGCCGACCTCGAGGAACGACCGGTGGACCCGGTCGATGGCCTCTGGCTTGCTCACGACGAGCAGCTCGTTGCACCCCTCGAGATCCGGCCCCCCGAAGTCATCGGCAGTGAGGTTCAGGAGCTGCAGGTTGGTCCCCATGGCTCCGTCGAAGACGACCACCCGCTGGGAGACGGCCTGTAGATAGCTCGAAGTAGGTGTGGACGTGGTGGCCATGGCTCCTCAAGGTTACTGGGGCGTGGCGCCTCGGTGGGCGGGCGGGGACCGTAGCGGCCCTCCCTCCCCGCAGTTCCGGGTCGAATGGCCCCACGGTCGATGCCAGTTAGCATCGTCCCGGTGAGCCTCCCATGGTGAAGATCTATACCAAGACCGGTGACGACGGGACCACCGGCCTCCTCTTCGGGGGTCGGGTGAGTAAGGACTCTGCGGCCATGCACATCACCGGGACTGTCGACGAGGCCCAGGCGGCCATGGGCTTGGCCCGTGCCGAGACGGCGCTCGGATCGGAGCTGGACCAACTACTGACCACGTTGGAGCGAGACCTCTACGTACTGATGGCTGAGGTCACCACCGATCCCACCAACCGATCCAAGCTCTCCGCCGGTTCGACCCTCGTCACCGCTGAGATGATCGCGGCGCTGGAGACTCACATCGACGAGCTGAAGGACCGTTTCGACATGCCCGCCGACTTCGTGGTGCCCGGGAGCAACCGGACCTCCGCCGCCCTGGACTTCGCCCGCACGGTGGTTCGCCGGGCGGAGCGTCTGGTGGTGGCCGCTCCCATCGAGGGCTCGCTGGTCCATCCCTACCTCAACCGACTATCCGACCTCCTGTGGGCCATGGCCCGCTGGACCGAGGGCGAGCACTACCTCCTGGCGCGTACCGCCCGCCGGCGCTCAGAGCTGGCCGCCGATCAGAATGCCGCCGACAGTGCCGCCAGCTCTGGACCCGATCGACCCCGAGGAGCATCATGATGAAGATCGAGGCCAGTGCCCTCGATGCCCTGCCCGCTGACCTGGTGGCCCTGGGCGTGCCTGTGTATGCGGATGAGGACGGCCCCCGTGCCGCGGTCGACATCGCCGCCTTGTCCCCATCCCTGAACGCGCCCGCCGCGCTCGATGCTCAGTGGTGTGCCCGTCGCGGCTTCACCGGCAAGGTCGGGCAGACGGCTACGGCGTCCGTCGCCGGCGCCGCCGGGGGGGTTGGTCCCGACGTGATTCTCATCGGGGTGGGCGGCGCTCCCGAGCTGATCGGTGACACCGGGATCGAGTCTCTCCGTCGAGCGGCTGCGGCGTTCGTGAGGGCGGTGGGCAAGGGTGCCTCCGCCGCCTTCCTGCTCCCCGAGCCGACTTCGCCCGGGCCCCACCACATTTCGGTCGAATCGTGCGCTTCGGCGCTGGCAGAGGGCGCCGTGTTGGCCGCGTACCGCTACGACGAGTTCCGGAGTGGCGATCCGGCCGAAGGGCTCGCCACGCTCTGTCTGGCCGTCCCCGACGCCACTGTCGGCTCGGCGAGGGAAGGGTCAATCCGTGGCGCCCGGCTGGCGGAATCAGTCAGCCTGGCACGCGACCTGGTGAACGAACCGCCGAGCTCCCTCACTCCGAGCTCGTTCGCCGACTTCTTCCTCGATCGTTTCGCGGACGTGCCAGAGCTCACGGTGGAGGTGTGGGACGAGGCGCGCATCGTCGAAGAGAAGCTCGGGGGACTCCTCGGCGTGGCCCGAGGATCGAGTCAGCCGCCTCGCCTGGTCCGGGTCGAGTACCGGCCAGCAGATCCCATCGAGATCGATGGGCTGGTTCCTCACCTGGCCCTCGTGGGCAAGGGCATCACGTTCGACTCGGGTGGGCTCTCCCTGAAGACGGCGACGGGCATGGAGACCATGAAGACCGACATGGGCGGAGCCGCCGCCGTGCTCGGGGCCGTCGACGCCGCCGCCGCCCTCGGATCACGCATCCGGATCACTGCGTTCACTCCCCTGACCGAGAACATGCCCGGCGGGTCGGCCATCAAGCCCGGGGACGTGCTCACCACCCGGAAGGGCAAGACCATCGAGGTCCTGAACACCGACGCCGAGGGTCGGCTCGTGCTCTCGGATGGCTTGACCCTGGCGGCGGAGTCCGAACCCCATGCCATCATCGACCTGGCCACCCTGACCGGGGCCGCCGTCGTGGCCCTGGGCAAGGAGATCGCCGTGCTGTTCGGCAACTCCGATGGGCTGATCGACGAGGTGCACAGGGCCGGCGAGCGGGCTGGGGAGCCCAACTGGGCCCTTCCTCTGCCCGATGACTATCGGAGCCACATCGACTCTGAGGTGGCCGACATGCGAAATGTCGGGCGGCCTGGCCAGGCAGGGAGCATCTCGGCGGCCATGCTGCTGCGCGAATTCGTCGGTTCAGTGCCATGGGCCCACCTGGATATTGCCGGACCGTCCCGGTCCGATGACAGCAGTCGGTACTTCAGCAAGGGCGGGACCGGATTCGGCGTCCGGACCCTGGTGGCCCTGACCACGTCCGAGGAGTTTGCCCGCGCCCTGATCGGGATGGGGGAAGGCTGAACCGTCGGCTCCGTGCGAGTCGACCGAGCGAGCGGTGCGTACGGCGGGCGGCCCACCGGCTTGCGCGGTAGGTTCGCGACGTGAGGATCGCGGTGCTCGGAGCCGGTTCGTGGGGGACCACCGTGGCTACCTTGGTGGCGCCGAGGCACGACACCGTGTTGTGGGCCCGCAACGCCGACGTGGCCAAGTCCATCAATGTCGACCACACCAACGCCGCCTACCTGCCGGGCTTCGACCTGCCAGCGGTGCTCCGTGCCACCTCCAGTCTCGAGGACGCGATATGCGACGCCGACCTGTTGATCGTTGGCGTTCCCACCTCCGGCTTCCGAGCGGTCCTGGAGCAGGCCTCTTCGTGCATCCGACCCTGGATCCCGGTGGTGAGCCTGTCCAAGGGCCTCGAGCGGGGCTCCCACCTGCGCATGACCGAAGTCATAAAGGAGGTCGTGCCGGGGCATCCCGTGGCCGCCCTCACTGGTCCCAACATCGCCACGGAGATCATGTCGGGCAAGGCGGCAGCGGCGGTGATCGCCACCGAGGACCTGGAGGTGGCCCGGGCGATCCAGAAGGTGGTCACCCGGGGGCTGTTCCGCGTCTACCTGAACGACGACGTGGTCGGATGCGAGATGGGTGGCGCACTGAAGAACGTCATCGCCATCGCCGCCGGCATCGGTGAGGGCCTTGGGGTGGGCGACAACACTCGGGCCGCGGTGATGTCGCGTGGACTGTCCGAGCTGGCCCGGCTCGGTACCGCGATGGGCGCACGGCCGATTACTTTCGCCGGTCTGGCCGGAATGGGGGATCTCATTGCCACCTGCATGAGTCCTCACAGCCGGAATCGGCGGGTCGGCGAACAGCTGGGCAAGGGGCGGTGCCTAGACGACATTCTGGCCGAGATGCACATGGTGGCCGAAGGCGTGAAGACGGCCAGCGTGGCCCTGGAGTTGGCCGAGCATCACCGGCTCGACCTGCCTATCTGCACCATGATCGACAAGGTGGTCAAGGGCGAGATCGAGCCTTCCGGTGCCTATTGGGGGCTCACGCCTGCCGGTCGTGAAGACGAGCCGGGCTGAGGTCGGAATGCACTGACCGCCTCGTCGGCGGCCCGGAACGACACGGCGGGATGGAAGTGCCAACGGGCCAGCTGACCCTCAATCTCAAGGCGGTCGGCCCCCAAGTGGGCTAGATCTTGGGCCAGCCGACGGGCGCGTCGCCGCATCCGTTCGGCTTCGGGCAGGTGCTGCTCGGCTAGCCACCGGCGATGGCCGGTCTGGAGGGACCCGGGGAGCCGGCCGAGGTGTCGGAGAGGCAGCTGAGGAATAGTGGTCCGGACAGCGAGCGCGTCTGGGCCATGGGATCGCGCCAGCTCAAACGTGCAGAGCCGTTGCAGCGCGCGACGGAACGGTGAGTTCTTTCCCAATCGCTCGCCCAGTCCCAGCGATCGGGCCGCCTCGGCCAGATCGAGGTTGAGTCCGGCCGGTTGCATCTCGAGTCCGTAGCACAGCCGCCGCAGCAGCCAACTTGTTGATGGTCCGATGACTGGCAACCAATACAGCTCGACATACCTCGAACACGGATGGACGCCGCGCGGGTCGGCGACTGGGTCGAGCCAGGGGACTATTCGTAAGGTGGGAGATTCGGATCCGTCCATGGACGGGGATCTGCCGGCGGCAGGGGAGTCGGAACGTTGCGATACGAGACTGAGTGGGAGGGCGATAGGGGCCTGCATAGTGGTTTCTCCGGGGTTGAAGGCGGGCAACTTCTGTCCACCCAACTATGGGTTGCCGACCTTGCCCCGCACCTGCGAGCCACTTTGCACGGTGCTTCGATCTGGTCCATTCACCGTCCGTAGCCACTCGGCTGCTTGAAACACCGACCTTTTGGCCGGTTGCACTTCACCCGGCGACCGATCGCCTCGATCCCGACCTCACCTGGGAGTTGTTGGAGTTGACTCACCGGGTAAGGCGGTGGCTTCATTCGTTGGCCGATTGCCATTCCGGCCGAGCATCTCGACTCGGTCAGTACGTCCCACGATGGCCGACCAACTCAAGCCGGGGCGCTCATATGCCGATGCCGTGTGAGGAACAGACGAGGGGCGCAGCAGCGGTATGGCACAAGGGTCTCGGCGATCGACACGCAATGGGTTGCCTCGGCTGTGGTGGCGCGGCATCGCTATCGCCATAATCGCGGCTCTAATCGCCGTCGTCCTCCCCGCGCTCGTCACGCAGGGCCGGGCCTCGGCCATACCACTATCGAGCGGAGGCGCTGCACTCGGATATCAAGAGGTCGCATCCGACGGTGGCATCTTCTCCTTCGGCAATGCCGGCTTCTACGGATCGGAGGGAGCCAAGCCGCTCAACAAGCCCATCGTGGGCATGGCCTCGACGCCGGACGGTCAGGGCTACTGGATGGTCGCATCCGACGGTGGCATCTTCTCCTTCGGCGACGCCGGCTTCTACGGATCGGAGGGAGCCAAGCCGCTCAACAAGCCCATCGTGGGCATGGCCTCGACGCCGGACGGTCAGGGCTACTGGATGGTCGCCTCCGACGGTGGCATCTTCTCCTTCGGCGACGCCGGCTTCTACGGATCGGAGGGGCCAGCCGCTCAACAAGCCCATCGTGGGCATGGCCTCGACGCCGGACGGTCAGGGCTACTGGATGGTCGCATCCGACGGTGGCATCTTCTCCTTCGGCGACGCCGGCTTCTACGGATCGGAGGGAGCCAAGCCGCTCAACAAGCCCATCGTGGGCATGGCCTCGACGCCGGACGGTCAGGGCTACTGGATGGTCGCCTCCGACGGTGGCATCTTCTCCTTCGGCGACGCCGGCTTCTACGGATCGGAGGAGCCAAGCCGCTCAACAAGCCCATCGTGGGCATGGCCTCGACGCCGGACGGTCAGGGCTACTGGATGGTCGCCTCCGACGGTGGCATCTTCTCCTTCGGCGACGCCGGCTTCTACGGATCGGAGGGAGCCAAGCCGCTCAACAAGCCCATCGTGGGCATGGCCCCCATAAGCGGCACCGTAAATTCGCATGCCATCACTGATCCGGGCACGCCAACCGAGACCGTGTACGGAGCGAGCGGCAGCTTTGGTGGGCTGGCGGACATGTCCGTGCTTCCCGGAGGGCAAAGCGTGTCTACCGACGCGGTTACTGGATGGGGGTTCCTTCCCGGCCAGGCCGTCGTGGGAGCGGTGCTGGGGCCGGACGGCAGCATTGTCATGGGCGGTGAGACGCAGACTGGCAACCAGAGTCAGGCGACGGCTAATACAATGGCACTCTCCGTCTTCAACCCGTCAGCCGGCTCGTTCCAGAATGTGATAGTGCCGACGTCGACCGGTAGGCTGGCGGTGGATGAGCCCAGCGAACCGACAGGGGGAGCAGACATCTCCGCGCTCACCGCGGTTCCAGGCAAGGGAGGCGCGGTGGCCTTTCTCTCGGCTTGGCCCTATCGTGGATGGGATGCGACGACGTTGGGCCAGTATCCCACCTTTGGATATGTCACAGGCTCGGGGTCGGGGACATATCACGTGGTGCCCGGCAGCGGGCTCACTGCCTCGGCTGTTGACTCGTCCAGCACTGCCTGTCCTCAGCAGTCGGCAAACCCACCGATCAACGACTGTCGAGGACCCTCCGCCTTGGCTGTCCTGCCATCATCCGGCGATCTGGTGGTCACCCAGTACTACAACAATGTGAATGCCAGCGAGGACAGCGGTGCGCTGATGGTGGTAAGTCCGGATGGACGCCTCGTGTCCTCCTATCCGTACCCCAATGTCAGCGTGAATGGATCACCGCTCTACGTCTATCCGCGCGAAGTGGATGTCGATCCCAGTAGTACAGCCGGTCACGAACGGTTCGCCGTCATCTTCGATGCCTTCTCCGACAATGGACAGGTGCAGTCGTCGTTTCCCCTGCAGCTGTTCCAGTTTGATGCGGCGACGGGGGTCATCAGTCCAGAGTCGGCGCCAATCCTCCCCGGCCAGAAGGTGGGGGCGAACGATGCCTACTTCGAGACGGCTCACTTTGACCAGCACGGCAATCTGTGGGCGGCGGAATCGTTGACCAACGCCATCTCTGGTGGCAACATCATCGAGTACACCGCGGCGACCGTCACCGACGCCCTTCAGTCAGCTGGTTCCTGCGGTGCTCGCAACGGGTGGGCCGCCAGCCAGTGGGGCCAGACCTGCTCACCAGATCGTACGTTCAGCTCGTCAGCCGGCCTCGGGGACGTCCGGTCGGTGACTGAGGACACCGCCACCGGCGACCTGTACTTCGCCACCATCTCCGGTGACCTGATCCCGATCCGTTCCAGAGGGCAGTCTGGCTCCCTTTGGGCAGCAGGTGCGCCCGTTGACATCGGGATCAACTCCCTGGTCGACCGGAACCAGTTGAGCATCCTGCCTCGGCAAGGCGTGCTGGACCCGACCACTGGCTACCTGTGGCTGCCCGTCGAGCAGCTCGAAAGCCTGGCGGCGTGCGAACTTGAGCGGCTTTGGGTGCCAGTCGACTCCTGCTGCACTCGATCAGTGGCTCCTCCGCATCAACGTTCGCCAGCTGATCGGTTGAGTCGGCGGCCTTGCGGTACCTCCCGTTCGGGGCTGACCGAAATCCCCTTGCGGCCAATTCGACCACTGAGGGTGGCCGACCCGTAGTACTGACTTCCCCCATGCCGCACCGATCCAGGCTCAGAAACTCAGCTGTGCTGGTCGATGATGAGCCGGGTCTCTTTGCATGAACCTGCGTGGCTTAGCTAAACATTGTCGTGCTGGGGGGGGCTTGGGGCGCACTGATGTTGGGGGAGACGCGAGATTGCGATGGCCACAAGCTTAAGTTTGGTTATACCTGCGTTCAATGAGGAAAAGCGCCTCGCTGCCGGCTTGCAGAAGCTGGTCCAAGGAGTGAACTCCGACAACACGGAGATCTTGGTTGTCGACGACGGAAGTACGGACAACACCGCGGAAGTGGCGCGCCGGCAGTTGGAATCTTGGCCCAAGCACTCCGTCGTGTCCATGGGCCGCAATTGCGGGAAGGGAGCGGCTGTCCGGAATGGAGTCATCAAGGCGCGGGGGGATGTTATTGCCTTCGTCGACGCCGACATGGCCACCGATCCGCGAGACCTGGCGCCGCTGGTGCGCGCGCTTGAAGGCAACCACGTCGCTGTTGGTTCGCGAACCCTCGACGCCTCGGTGGTGGACGACCGGAGCACCCACCGGGCCGTGATGACGAGGACTTTTGGCTTGTTGGTGGGCTCACTCATGCAAATTCCCTTGGGCGATACCCAGTGCGGATTCAAGGCCTTCAAGGGATCCATCGCCAAACTCTTGTTCCACGGAAGCCGTGTCAACAGTTTCGCCTTCGATGTCGAGGTGTTGAATCTGGCAGTCCGGCTGGGACTCCGGACCCAGGAGGTCCCGGTGCGGTGGACCGATCGCGAGGGGAGTCATGTCCGACCGATCCAGGACGCGGTCCAGATGCTCACCGACGTGGCCCGGACCAGAATGACGTGGCGAATCCAGCCGCCCATGCAAGGCGTGTTCATGCCCGACGTACCGATCGAGGCAGCGGCACCCCTGGTCCGCTCCCACATCCGCAACGTCGATCTCATGATCAAGTGGAAGGAAGGGACCGCGATCCTGCTGCCCTGCCTACCTCCCACTTTGGCCCACCGCGCCTCGTGTCGTCTCGTGACGTCGTTGCAGGCGTATGACCCTCAGATGCTGAGCGTGGAGTTCAGTGCCCTGTTCTCCCCGGCTTCGGTCATCGAAAGCCACTCCCGGGGATGGGTGGGGTGAAGGGATTTCGACGGTCGGTCGAACTGTTCCGTGCCTTTCGGCACGAACGGACCGATCCGGCTACCTTCTATGGTCTGCTGGCTCAGGACGCCGTGGCTGATGTCGGTCGCTACTGCCTCCTCGCCAGGGCCACCATCCTTGATGTAGGAGGCGCTTCTGGATACGTCTCCGACGCGTTCCGAGAGGTTGGTGCCAGAACTGTTACGGCCGAATATGACCTCGACCAGATGCGCGAACATGGGCGCACCGTGGTTGACGGCGTCATCGCCGATGCCTGCGCGCTCCCGCTGGGCACGGGGTCCGTGGACGTGAGTTACTCGTCGAACGTGCTCGAGCATGTCGTCTCATACCGGCAGATGCTGGCCGAGATGGTACGTGTCGTGGCTCCGGGTGGCGTTGTCTACGTCACCTTTACCAACTGGCTGTCCCCCTGGGGTGGTCACGAGACGTCTCCGTGGCACTATTTCGGTGGAGCGTGGGCGGCGAGGCGTTACGAGAGAAAGAAGGGCATCCCGCCGAAGAACAACTTTGGGTCCAGTCTCTTTCGGCTGAGCATCGGTGACGTTCTCCGCTGGGTTGAGGCCTGTGAAGAGGTCACGGTTCTCGACACCTTCCCGCGCTATTACCCACGATTTACCAAGGTGCTGGTGAAGGTGCCTGGTGTCCGGGAGGTGTTCACCTGGAACCTGGTGGTCGTGATGCGCCGCAAGGCCACTGCCGGAACCGTGGTGGCGAGCCGTTCGGCGGTCCAGTCCAGCATCATCGTCGGTCCACGCGAGGCCGCTCCGACGACGCGTAAGCAGCCGACTCCCTAGTCGCGTGCGAATCGCCTTCATGAACTGGCGGGACTTGGCCAACGACTTAGCCGGGGGCGCCGAGATCTTTGTCGACCGTCTCGCCGTTGGGCTGATGGCCAGGGGTCATGAGGTGGCTCACTTGTGCGGTGGACCGGTGGGCGAGCGGGCGTACCCGGTCGTGGACATGGGCGGAACGTTCTCGCAGTATGCCAAGGCTCCGTTCGCCCACTTTCGGACCGTTCGGGACTGGGATCTGCTGGTGGACAACGAGAACGGCCTCCCGTTCTTCTCTCCGCTCTGGCGGTCGAAGCCCATTCTGGCCTTCGTGCACCACGTCCACAGCGATCAGTGGGACCAGCGGTTTCCCCCGCCCCTGGCTGCCACCGGGCGGTTCGTGGAGAGCAGGATTATGCCCCTGGTCTACCGGCGGACGCAGTTCATCGCCGTCTCGCCGTCCACGGCAGAGGGGTTGGAGGCGATCGGCGTGGACCGCAGCCGTATCCATTTACTGCATCCGGGGGTGGACCCGGCTCCCGTGAGCGAGACACAGCGATCCGCTGAGCCCCTATTCGTCGCGGTCGGGCGCCTCATGCCGCACAAGAGGATTGAACTGCTACTCCGAGTGTGGGAACGGGTGCGCCCGGTGGTCGGTGGTCGGTTGGTCGTGATTGGTGACGGGCCCGAGCGGCTCAATCTTGAAGCCCTGGCAGGCGACGGCGTGGAGTTCGCCGGTAGAGTAGGCGACGAAGAGAAGTGGCTTCTGCTGCGGCAGGCTTGGGCATTGGTCCATCCGTCGCACCACGAGGGATGGGGCATTGTGATCACGGAAGCGGCACAAGTCGGCACTCCAGCGATCGGATTCGATGTGCCGGGCGTAAGGGATGCTGTCGTCGACGGCGTGACCGGACTGTTGGCCCACTCCGAGGAGGAATTCGGCCAACGCTGGATTGAGATGTCCACCGACGCTTCGCTCCGCGCGGGCTGTCGGAGGGTGCACGCGAGCGCTCCGCCGGCTTCGGCTGGGACCAGGTTGCCCACGACTTCGAGGTCATTGCCACCGAGGTGGTCGAGGCGGCGCGCCGCGGTGGCCCTGACGACGCTAGAAGGTCCCGTTTCAACGATTTCGGTCCAACCCGAGACCGTGGCATCGGTAGATGGCTGTACCGACCCGATGCCACGTTGGGTGCTTGCTCCCATGAGCGCGCTCTTCCTCCTAGTCGCGTTCGTCCAGGCGCCGGGCCTGGTCGAAGACGACACCAAGCTCCAGGTGGTCATGGCTCCACTGATGTGGATGCGTTCGGCCCTACATCTGTGGAACCCATCGGTGGCATCCGGCTCGGTGTCGAACGAGACCTTCGGCTACCTGCTCCCTATGGCGCCGTTCTACGAACTCATGCACCTGCTCCACGTGCCGGTGTGGTGCGCAGAACGACTTTGGCTGGCCCTCCTGCTCACCGTTGGGGCCTGGGGTGTGATCCGGCTGTCCGAGGTTCTCGGTATCGGAAGGCGTTGGGCTCGCGTGGTGGGCGGGATCGCCTACTGCATCGCCCCAATCGTGGTCACCTGGGCGTCGGTCACCGTAGCGCTGCTGGCGGTGGTGCTTCTGCCCTGGGTTCTGGTTCCCCTGGTTACGGGAGCCCGTGTCGGCTCCCCGAGGCGGGCTGCGGCACGCTCGGGTTTGGCTCTGGCCTTCATGGGCGGCGTTAATGCCACGGTAATTCTCGCGGCTCTGCCCCTGGGCGCCCTGTGGCTCCTGACCCGGTCTGCTGGTCCCCGCCGCCGGTCGTTGGCTCGTTGGTGGGTGTTGTGTGTCGTTCTGGCCACCTTCTGGTGGGTTGTGCCCACGTTTATCCAGGGAAAGTTCGGCTACAACTATCTGCCATATACCGAGACGGCGGCCACCACTACGTCGACCGCTTCCGCCTTCGAGGCTTTGCGCGGCGCCTCATACTGGACCAACTTCTTCGACATCGGGGGCCCACTCCTGCCGGGCGACTGGTCCCTGATCACATCGTGGGTGGCCATTGTCAGTACGGCGACGGTGACGGCGATGGGGCTGGCAGGACTGGCACGACGGATTCCGGAGCGGCTCTTCCTTGTTGCCGTCCTCACCTTCGGCGTGGTGGTCATCGCCATCGGTTACGGCGGCACCCTCGCCGGGCCGTTCTCGCATCACATCCAGATGTTGTTGGGGGGCAGCCTGGCACCGTTGCGCAGCGTTTCCAAGTTTGCTCCCGATGTGGCGTTACCGCTGGCTCTCGGGCTCACCGCGCTGATCTCGACGTTCTCCGTGGAGCCCCTCCTCCAGCGGTGGCGAAGTCAGGCTCTGCGCCGCCAAACTCGACTCATAGTCGAGGTGGCTGCCGTCGTCGTCGTCCTGCTGGCAGCAATGCCTTTCTGGCAGCAGCGGCTTTACCCCAATGGCGGGTTCACCGCCATCCCTGCCTACTGGTCACAGGCTGCCAACTGGCTTGACGGCCACCAGGGACATGAGACCGCGATACTCGTGCCAGGAGCGGCCTTCGCCGACTACACCTGGGGCAAGCCCAACGACGAACCACTGGCGGTGTTGTCTTCCACGTCGATTACCCAGCGCAACATCATCCCGCTCGGCTCCAATGGCAACACGGACATGCTCAGTACCGTCCAGAAGGCGCTAACGACGGGGACGGCTCAGCCCGGACTGGCCGAGTACTTGTCCCGGTCGGGCATCGACTACGTGGTTGAGCGTAACGACTTGAACCTCACGGCCACTGGTGCTCCTCCCCCGGCCCAGGTCCATCAGGTGCTCTCCGAGTCACCCGGCCTCCGCGAGGTGGCCTGGTTCGGACCGATGCTGCCGATCACCCAGGTGGCCCACGGGAATCTGCCGGCCTACGACTCGCCCACGAGCCTTCTGCTGCACCCAGTGGAGATCTACCGGGTGACCCTGCCCAGTTCGGTGGTCCAGACCTTCCCCGCCAGCGATCCGCTGGTTGTCAGCGGCTCAGGAGGATCGCTTCTCTCTCTGGCCTCAACCGGCGCCATCACCGGACGGGCTACCGTGCTGGCCGGCGACCCCCATGCCGGCGACGCCGCGTCACGAGCCGGGGCCGATTGGGTGATCACCGACGGGAATCAGCGTCGCGCTGGTCTCCTTCGGAATGATTGACAACAACCTCTCGTATCTCCTGGGTCCGGGTCAACGGCCGACCGGTCTGGCCTCCACGACTCCGCTCAACTTTTCCGTCGTTTCGAGCCGCGGTTCGGAGACCGTGTCTGACCCGATCGGGGCAACCTCTGTGTCGGCCACGTCGTATGGATCGTCACCTCTGTTTAACGAGCCGTCCGAGGGACCGGCTGCAGCCATCGACGGTGATCCCAACACGGCCTGGGTGGCGACGGCGGCCAACGGCTCGGTGGGGCAGTCAGTGTCAATGACCTTGACGCAGAGCATCGATCTGAAGTCGATCAGCATCACGCCGCTCGCCGATGTTCCTGAGCGACCGACCATCAGTCGGATTTCCCTCACCACCGATGCCGGCTCGGTGACCCGCCGTCTGCCCGTCTTGAGCACTCCCGTCCCGGTGACGGTGGTCCCGGGTCGGACCCGCCATTTGGAGATCACTATCGACGCAACCCGGACGCCCAAGAAGGCTTCATTTCTTGGTCCGCTCGGTGCCGGGATCACCCAGGTGAGTATCCCTGGGTTGGCCATCTTCGATGCCATGAGACTGCCCACCAACGATCTGCGGACGTTTGCAGGTGCGGGACGAGATGCGCCCGTCATCAGTCTCTCGGAGCCGGTGACCAATCCGAACCTCGACTTCGCGGATGCGGCTACGCTTTCCGAGCCGATTCCTCGGCGGTTTGTGCTGCCAAAGCCCCTGTCAGCTACCGTGAGCGGTACGGCAGTGCCGACACCGGGCACGCCCCTTGAGGCCCTGCTCTCGCTCATCGCTACTCCCGTCCATCAGACCGTCCAGATCTCAGCCAGCTCCTGGCTGGGTGGATTGCCCCGGGTGCGACCGGAGAACCTCGTGGACGGATCGTCCACTCCTTGGATTGCCGGGCTGGGAGATCTCAACCCGACGCTGACACTCGACTGGAGCCGACCGGTGTCGGTGGGATCGCTTGCGCTCGGACTCACGTCGCAGGCGAGTCGGCCAACCGAGATCGTGGTCTCGAGCCCGGCGGGGAGCCGACGGGTTGCCGTTCCGGCGACGGGTGGAGTATTGCATTTTGCACCCATGCTCACCGACTCGCTTACCGTCCGGTTCGTACAAGTTGACAAGCAGGACACTGCCGTCCCGACCAGTGCGATCCCACTGTCGCTGCCAGTAGGCTTGTCGTCGATCAGCATTCCTGCCGTGGCTAACCCGATCACCCATCCGGCAGCGCCGTCGACCGCGGTGACCTTGCCTTGTGGTGGGGGGCCGGATGTGATCTTCGACGGCCGCGACGCGACAAACTGCGATTACCGGCACCCTAGGGAATCTGGTCGCCCTTCAGCCCATGCGCTTCGTGGTCTGTGCACGACCCGCTCTCCAGCTGTCGGCCGGCGATCACGCCATTTCCTTTCCTGCCGGTAGTGCGTTCCTCATCACCGGGCTGATCGCCCAGGATGTGAATGCCGTCACACCGGCGACTTCGGGGACCCGGGCCGCCCACGTTGTTTCTTGGGCGTCGGCCTCCCGTTCCGTCCGGGTCAGCGCGGGTGCGGCGACCTATCTAGAGGTCTCCCAGAACTACAATCCGGGCTGGGTGGCGACATTCGAGAATAGGACGCTCGCGCCGGTCCGGCTCGACGGGTGGCAGCAGGGCTGGGTCGTCCCGGCCGGTACCTCGGGGACCGTGACCATGACCTTCACCCCTGATCGGGCCTACCGCCAAGGGCTGCTGCTAGGAGCTCTCTTCCTCGTCCTATTGGCGTTATTGGCCCTGTTGCCGGGGCGCCGGGAATCCGCCGGTCCATCCCGGCCAAGGCGACCGCCCTCGCGGTGGATCCTGGCTGCGGTGGCGGGGATGGCCACCGTCTGTATCGGCGGCTGGTTGGCGCTGGCTCTCGTACCTCTGGTGGCGGTTGCACGCCGCTGGGGGACCACGGCGGTGGCCGCCGTTGCTGGCGTCTCGTTCATGGCGGCGGGCATCATCGTCGCATGGGATCCAAGTGCTGTCCCCGGTCCGCGGATCGGCGCGTTTGGTGGACCGGCCCAGGTGGCCTCGGTTCTTGCCCTTTGCGCCGTTCTCAGCGCTGTCATCGTCGGTGAGGGCCGGAGCCGAGCTACTCCTTCCGCCGATCCACAGGCGGAGTCATGAGCTCGGTCGAGGAGCCGGACTCCGTGCCACCGCAGTCGGCTCCGCCGCCGAGGGCGATCGCTGCCGCCCACCCCTCCATGATCAACCATCCCGACCGGGCTACGGCCTGGGTGGTGGCTATGGTCGCCCGGGCGCGGCCCAAAGGGCGGCTGGTCGAGCCATCCCAACTAGCTTCACGGTTGGCCGACCTGTCGTCGGTATTGCCCATGGTCGCTGGTCGGCTCCATGGGGACCGCTGGGACCGCGGTGAGCCTTCCGACGTGGTGGTGAGTCCGGCCGCCGAGCCTCTCGATGTCGTCCCTCTGCAGCCGTTCGATCTGCTCCGTGAGGCGCCTCTCCGAGTCACATGCCCGCCCGACGGGTCGTGGTTGATGCTTTGCGCCCACCATGCCGCATTCGACGGACTGGCTATGGTCTCGATTCTGCGTAGCTTGGTGACCGGAATCCCTGAGGCGCCGACGACCTACCACGCTGACTCAGTTTCTTCCCGACCGGAAGTCCCGTGGCCGCTGCTGCGGCGAGTACTCCGACCCGCCGACCGAGTTGCGATCAGCGCCGCCCGCCCGCCGTCCGAGACGCTGGTGGCTCGCACGGTGACGCTCAGCGGGAAGCATGTGACGGGCCGGCTTGCTGCCGCCTGCGTCCGAGGGGTCGCTATACACAACCGCCGCCTCGGCGCACCATTGCGACGGCTCGGCATATCCATTGCTGTCGGTGGCGTGGGGTCGGATTCCGCCACCTACCGGCGGATTGACATGGCCCCGGATGGCCCCGTCGAGCGGCTGGTGGAGGAGGCGTTGTCCACGGCGACGGTGCCGCGCGAGATGGTTGGACTGCCGCGAGCCGCCCGACTGGTCGGACCGTTCGTCTATCGGCTGTCGGACACTTTCCTCGTGTCCAATCTGGGGCGCCGAGGGATCGACGCTGTTGACCGGGTGGACTTCTTCCCGGTGGCACGTGGACGCTCCGCGGTGGCCTTCGGCGCCATCGGCGTGGCGGAAGGTCTGACAAGCCTCACCCTCCGGGCCCGCGACCTCGACCGGACTGACGCCGACAAGTTGCTCGACGATGTGGTGGCGGTGCTGGGCTCCGTTCCCACGAGAACGTGACCCCTCCGCAGCGAACTCACTCGGGCGCGGGCTGGTAGCGGGCCACCGAGAACCCGAGCAGCAGCGGCACGTCCACGGCGAACAGGATCAACATGGCGGTGAACAGGGCCAGCTGCCGGCCCGGGGTGTGGTCGTAGACGAAAACGAATTCGAGGATCCCGGCAATGACCAGGTACGCAAGCAGTGCATAGCCGAACACCTTGAAGAAGGTGTCCCATGCGAACGCCTTGATCCGGGCCAGCAAGACCACGTTGACCAACAGGAGTAGTGCCGCGGCTATGGCCAGGGTCAGTGGGGGCACCAGGGTCACCGACCGCCCGATCTGGGCAGCCATGTAGATGCCTCCGATCACGATCAGAGCCAGCGTGACCGTGGCCAGTCGGGCCACGGGCGGCAGTTCGGCCTGCCGGCGGTCGATCTCGTCGGCTGATGGATGCGCGGCTCCCGCCAGATCGGTCACCGGCTGGCCAGGAACGTCATGATGAAGATGGTGGCGATCTGCAGCACCCCGGTGATCCCTGCGGTGTAGACGAAGATCTTCATCAGCCTCCCGATTCGTTCGGGGTTGGGCCGCGGCTTCTTCAGTTCGAAGAGCACGGCGAGGTTGGCTGGCTCAAGCAGTCCGAGGGCGATGACCGCCATGACGCCCACGATGATGTACGAGGCCACCAACCACCCGTGGTGCGGATAGTTGGCCTCGAGGTTGCCCACATGGCGGGCCAGTTGGAATCCGGCACCCAGGGTCATTGCCACCAGGGTGGGCATGATGACCACCATCTTGGGCATGAAGCGCACGGTGAACTCGATGCGGGCCGGAACCGAGAGCCGGCCCAGGATCGGCCCGATGATGAGGCCCAGGAACAGGTCGATGCTCGTCCAGAGCCCTCCTCCGCCCACATGGAAGAACGTCAGGGCCCAGAGGTTGTTGGTGCTGATGGCGACGATGAGCCCAACCAGCAGCGCTCCGGCGATGGGGATGCCCCGCACGGGCACGATGGAGAATTCGGGAATCGGTGGTGGCCCGCCACCGGCCTGGGGTGGGGCACTCCCCACCTCGGGTGTCGCGCTGCCTAGAGAGATGACGGTATCGGTCATTCGTCCCTTCCCCTTCCCCGGTCGTGCCCGAGGTCCACCAGTAGGACCGTCCCCGGCCCGGATGGTAGGCCCGCGCCGCAGGGTGATTCAATCACGTTGCGCCTGGGGTTCGTGACCCTGGGACGACCAGCGGCCCCGGTGCACGCTGTCACCCAGGGTCCTCCGACGTCGACTCGCCGAAGTCGACGGGGGATCGGGCTGGATGGCCTCGCCCAGGAGCACGGCTCCCACCCACCGGAGCCGGGCGGGGACGCCCAGGGACGCCAGGAGGCGCTCCTCACCCCGAAAGTTGCCCAGGAAGGCGGTTCCGAGCCCCCGATCGGTGGCGGCAAGGAGGAGGGTCATGGTGGCAAAGGAGGCGTCCACGAACCAGTAGGGCACCACCCAGTCGACCTCGGCCCCGTCCGACCCGGCCTTGTCCGGCTCCCGATAGCGCGAGCGGTAGGCGTCGGGGTCAGCCAGGATGAGGACCACCACCGGCGCGCGGGCCAGGCCCTGGAAGCGCCGGGAGCCCGACCGCCAGGCCGCGTCGGTGGTGGCCTCCCAGTACCTGCGAGTCTGCTCAGGCCCTTCGAGGACCACGAACTCCCGCCCCTGGGTGTTCCCGGCCGACGGGGCCCGCAGGGCGGCGTCGAGGAGCGTGTCCACCAACGTCGGGTCAAGGGGCCGGTCGGAGAAGTTCCTGGTCATGTGGCGGCGAGCCACCACCTCGGTCAGCTCCACCGTTGCTCCATGGGCGCACGCTATCGGGACCGCCGGACTCGCTCGTCGGGGTGTCCGGTCGTCAGTGACGGTCGCTGGGCCACTCGGGAATGTTGACCCCGCTGGTAGTGTTTACCTCGAGTGTCCAGGAGTGCGCTGGGCCGGTCGGATACCGGTGGCCGCGCCGATGAAGAAGGATCGTGATTTTCGTGCCCACGTTCAGGGAGATGCTGGCCAACGCAAAGTCGTCCATCAGGGAGGTCGAGCCCGCCGCCGCGGCGGAGGAGATCGCCACGGGGTCCACCGTGCTGCTCGACGTCCGCGAGCCGGACGAGTACGAGCAAGGGGCCCTGCCCGAAGCCATCCACATCCCGAGGGGAACGCTGGAGACCTCAGTCGAAGGACGCATCCCGGACAAGTCCAGCCACGTGGTCATCTACTGCGCCGGGGGCACGCGCTCGGCCTTTGCCGCCCAGACCATGCAGGAACTGGGCTACACCGACGTCGCCTCAGTCATTGGCGGATTCAACCGGTGGAAGGACGAGGGCCGGGCATGGTCCGCGCCCCAGTCCCTCACCCCCGAACAACGCAACCGCTACCAGCGCCACCTCCTCCTGCCCGAGGTAGGGGAGACGGGCCAGCTGAAACTGCTCGACGCCAAGGCGCTCCTCCTCGGAGCGGGTGGACTCGGTTCACCCGCCGCCCTCTATCTGGCCGCCGCCGGAGTCGGCACGATCGGGATCATCGATATGGACGTGGTCGACGCTTCCAACCTGCAGCGACAGATCCTCCACAACACCGACCGCATTGGTGAGCGCAAGGTCGACTCGGCGAAGAAGACGCTTACCCTGATCAACCCAGACGTCAACGTGGTGACCTACGACGTCCGGTTGGGCGCCGACAACATCTTGGACATCATCGACGGCTACGACGTGATCGTGGACGGCACGGACAACTTCCCCACCCGGTACCTGGTCAACGACGCCTCGTTGCTTAAGCGAATCCCTGTGGTGCACGGGTCGATCTTCCGGTTCGAGGGCCAGGCCACTGTGTTCAACCCCTACGAGGGCCCCTGCTACCGATGCATGATCCCCGAGCCACCTCCGGCTGAGCTCGCTCCCAGCTGCTCCGAGGCCGGGGTGTTGGGCGTGCTGCCCGGCATCGTCGGATCGATCCAGGCCGTCGAGGCCATCAAGATCATTCTGGGGATCGGTGAAACGCTGCAAGGACGTCTACTGGCCTACGACGCGCTCGAGCAGAGCTTCCGCACCTTCAAGGTGCATCGGGACCCCAACTGCCCGGCCTGCGGCCCCGGCGCGGGCGAGATCGTCATTGCCGAGTACGACGACCTCTGCATGCCCCACGTCGTCGCACCTCCCGTCCACGCCTGAGGCAAGACCGCAGCGAGCCCCGCTTTTTCCTGGTGGCAGCGAGACGCCGTAACCTGGGCCCATGACACCGGACAGCGCGCCATCCAAGCCTGAGGACAAGCGGTTCACGGACTCGGGCATCGAGATCCGGCCGGTCTATGGGCCGGACGACCTCGACGGGTGGGACCCCGACCAGCGCCTGGGAACGCCGGGCCGGTACCCCTACACACGTGGCATCCGGGCCGATATGTACCGCGGTCGGCTCTGGACCATGCGCCAGTACGCCGGCTTCGGCACGGCCGAATCGACCAACGAGCGGTTCAAGTTCCTGCTCGGCGCCGGCCAGACCGGCCTGTCGTGTGCCTTCGACCTGCCCACGCAGATGGGGTACGACTCCGACCATCCCCGTTCGGAAGGCGAGGTCGGCAAGGTCGGGGTCGCCATCGACTCCATGGCCGACATGCGTCTGCTCCTGGCCGACCTGCCCCTGGACAAGGTCACCACCTCGATGACGATCAACGCCACGGCCGCCATCCTCCTCCTCTTCTACCAACTGGTGGCCGAGGAGAACGGGGTCGACCCGGCCCTGCTCGGCGGCACCATCCAGAACGACATCCTGAAGGAGTACGTGGCCCGGGGTACCTATATCTACCCGCCCCGTCCGTCCATGCGCCTGGTTACCGACACCTTCTCCTACTGCGCCGAGCACCTTCCGGCCTGGAACACCATCTCCATCTCCGGCTATCACATCCGGGAGGCTGGATCCACGGCGGTGCAGGAGATCGCCTTCACCATCGCCAACGGAATCGCCTACGTGGATGCCGCCCTGGCCGCCGGGCTCGACGTGGACGCCTTCGCCCCGCGACTGAGCTTCTTCTGGAATGCCCACAACAACCTGTTCGAAGAGGTGGCCAAGTACCGCGCCGCCCGACGGATGTGGGCGAAGATCATGACCGAACGCTTCGGGGCCAAGGACAAGAAGTCCACGTTGCTGCGGTTCCACACCCAGACGGGTGGCTCGACCCTCACCGCGCAGCAGCCGGAGAACAACATCGTCCGAGTCACGCTCCAGGCGATGGCCGCGGCCCTGGGTGGGACCCAGAGCCTCCACACCAATGGGTTCGACGAGGCTCTCGGCCTGCCGACCGAGCGAGCCGCCAAGGTGGCCCTCCGCACCCAGCAGATCGTGGGCTACGAGTCGGGTATTGCCGACACCGTCGATCCTCTGGCCGGCTCCTGGTTCGTGGAGTCGCTGACCGACGAGGTCGAGCACGGAGCCTGGGAGTATCTCGAGCGCATCGACGCCATGGGCGGGGCGGTGGATGCCATCGAGGCCCAGTACATGCAGCAGGAGATCGAGCAGGCGGCCTATGCCTACGCCAAGGACATCGACTCCAACCAGAAGATCATCGTAGGGGTCAACAAGTTCGTCGACGAGGAGCTCGAGCCCACTGAGGTGTTCCCGATCGACCCCGAACTCCAGCGGTCCCAGGTGGCCCGGGTCAAGCGGGTCCGTGAGGAGCGCTCACAGCCGGCCGTGGATGCTGCCCTGGCCGACGTGGAGGCCGCGGCACGTGGGACGCAGAACCTGCTGGTGCCGATGAAGACGGCCCTGGCCGCCATGGCCACCCTGGGAGAGGTGTCCGATGTCTTGCGAGGCGTGTTCGGGGAGTTCCACCCCAACGGGTGAGGCCGTGCGACTCCACGTCCACCGAGACCGGGGGCGCAGCTCGTCCGAGCTGGTGGGCGAATGGTGGCGCGACCGATCGTCGAGGGATGGCGGTGCCGTAGTGGGTGCCGCTCAGCTCGGCTGCAGGGAGTCCCATTCGTGGGCCAGCACGGCGTAGACGAACTCGTCGGTCCACTCGCCCTTCACGAACTCGTTCTCCACCAGGTGGGCCTCCCTGCGCATCCCCACTCGCTCGAGGACTCCGGCCGAGGCCAGGTTACGGGCGTCGAGCCGTCCGCTCACCCGGTGGACGCCGAGCCGGGTGAAGGCCAGGTCGACCATTGCCGTGGCCGCCTCGGTGGCGTAGCCGTGTCCTCGGCTGTCGGCATGGAAGGAGTACCCGATCTCGGCCTGACGGTGCACGTCACTGATCCAGCACAGGCCGACGTCGCCCACCACCCGGCCTGCCGGCCTCTCGTCCCCGGCCGCCAGCTCGACGGCCAGGTTCAACCATGCACCGGGTCCGACAATCTCGGCCGAGAGGCCAGCCAGCTTCTCGGCCGCCGTGGGCCGATCCATCGGCTCCTCGTAGAGGAACCGGGCGACCTGGGGGTCGCCCCGGAGCTGGAGGTAGCGCTCGAGGTCGTCAGCCCGCCACGGACGCAGGGTCAGCCGGGCCGTGTGGATGGGGTAGTCCGGTCGGAGGGGCAGAACCATCCGGGGGACCGGGCCGGGACTCAGGACGATCGGCCGGCCAGTAGGCGGTCCCGTAGCTCGCCCGGCTGGGCCGCGTCGATCGCCGTCCAAGCCATGGCCAGCGCACCGTCTCGCACCGCAGCATCGGCGGAGGGGGTCACGCAGGCCGCGGCGAACTCAGGCTGGTGGTTGACCGATCCGCCCGACTCGATGCGCACCAGGGGGTGGATGGTGGGCACGGCCAGTGAGACGTTGGCCATGTCGGTGGAGAACGTAGGCCGTGGGATCAGCTGGTCGTCGAGGGAGAAGTCGCGCCCGAGGGCCTCGGCGTTGGGCCGGTACAGGGCCAAGAGGTCTGGGTCGCTCTCCATGTGCGAGTAGACCGGGGCCAGGTCGCGGCGGGTGAAGGACGCCCCGGTGGCCAGTGCACCGGCCTCGAAGCACGCCATGATCCGGGGCTCCAGGACCGTCAACCCGTCCAATGAGGTGGACCGGCACATGAACCGACCGGTGACCGACTCGGGGATGATGTTGGCCGCTTGCCCGCCGTAGGTGGTGATGCCGTGGACCTGATCGCCCGGACGGAACTGCTGGCGGAGCATCCCGATGGCCACCTGGGCGATGGCCATGGCGTCCCCGGCATTGATCCCCTCGAAGGGTGCAGCCGAGGCGTGGGCGCTCTTGCCGGTGAAGGTGATGTCGAAGTGGGAGACGGCCAGGCAGGTGCCCTGGAGGCGCTCGGTGGACCACGGGTGGATCATCATGGCGGCGTGGACGTCATCGAAGACGCCGTCCTCCAGCATCGTGATCTTGCCGCCGCCGCCCTCCTCGGCCGGAGTGCCCAGCACCCGGACGGTCAGGTCCAACTGGTCCGCCAGACCGGCCAGGCCGATGCCGGCCCCGACAGCCGAGGCGGCGATGATGTTGTGGCCGCACGCGTGGCCGACGCCGGGAAGGGCGTCATACTCGGCGCACACGGCGAGGACCATCGGACCTGAGCCCACTTCAGCCACGAACGCGGTGGGCAGGCCGGCAGTGCCCCTGGTGACGGTGAACCCGCCGGCTTCGAGGGCGTCCGCCGTCCAGGCCGCGGCCCGTTCCTCCTCGAACGAGGTCTCGGGGTGGTCGTGGATGGTGTGGCTGAGCTCGATCAGTGAGGAGAGTTGGCTGTCGATCGCCGCCCGGGCACCGTCCTTCAGGGTGGACACTGCGACCACGGACTCGACGGACCCGCTACTCGATCACGGCGATGACGTCGCCGGGTCCGACCGACTCGCCGGCTGCGACCCGGACCTCTTTGACCGTGCCGGCCTTCTCGGCATTGACGTTGTTCTCCATCTTCATAGCCTCCAGGACACAGACCGTCTGGCCCACCTCGACGGTGTCGCCCTCGGCGACCAGCACCTTCACGATTGTTCCCTGCATGGGGACGGCCACGGTGCCCGAACCGGCGCCCGAAGCGGCCGCCTTGGGCCGCTTCGGACCCGCTCCACGGGCGCCACCGCCTGCCCCCGGGCTCACCACCGCCTCACCGAGATCGGGGACCCAGAGCTTGACTTGGTAGCGCCGCCCGTCGACCTCGGCGGTGACGTCCCGCAGCACCCGGGGAACCGCCTCGCCGTCGGCGTCGGCCGGCGCCGGCGGGACCTCGGCCCCGCCCGACACCACTCCGGAGAGATCGAGGGTCTGCTCGACCCAGTTGGTGGAGTGCTCGCCGGCGATGAAGTCGGGGTGGGAGAGGATGGCCACGTCGGCGGGCAGGGTGGTGGCCACCCCGTCGATCACCGTCTCGTCGATGGCCCGCAACATCCGGCGCCGGGCCGCCTCCCGGTCGTGGCCCCAGACCACCAGCTTGGCCACCAGGTTGTCGTAGAACTGGCTGACCGTGTCGCCCGAGCCGTACCCGGCGTCCAGGCGTACTCCGGGTCCGCCCGGCTCGAGGAAGCGCGAGATGGTGCCCGGGGAGGGCGTGAACGCCCCGCCCGCCGGGTTCTCGGCATTGATGCGGACCTCGATGGCATGGCCGTTGCGCTGCACGTCGTCCTGGGCGAACCCGAGAGGCTCCCCGGCCGCCACCCGCAGCTGCCACTCCACCAGGTCGAGGCCGGTGACCAACTCGGTCACCGGGTGCTCCACCTGGAGCCGGGTGTTCATTTCCAGGAAGAAGAACTCCCCGTCCTGGTAGAGGAACTCGACGGTACCGGCATTCACGTACCCGCAGGCCTCGGCCACCTTGACCGACGCCTCGCCCATGGCCCGGCGAACCTCGTCGGGGAAGTTGGGGGCCGGGCTCTCCTCCACCAGCTTCTGATGGCGCCGTTGGGCCGAGCAGTCGCGTTCGCCCAGCCACAGGGTGTTCCCGTGGGTGTCGGCGATGATCTGCATCTCCACGTGCCGAGGCCAGGCGAGGTACCGCTCGACGTAGCACTCGTCCCGCCCGAAGTAGGCCAAGGACTCTCGCATGGCCGACTCCAGGGCCTCGGCCGCCGCGTCGGGCCCATCGACGACCTTCATGCCCCGCCCGCCGCCGCCGTAGGCAGCCTTGATGGCCACCGGCCATCCGAACTCGTTGCCGAAGGCGGTCACCTCGTCGGGCGAGGCAAGCACCTCGGACCGACCGGGCACCCCAGAGACCCCGGCCCGCTCAGCGGCATGGCGCGAGCTGATCTTGTCGCCCATCACCTCGATGGCCCCGGGCGGTGGACCGATGAAGGTGACCCCCCGCTCGGTGATGGCCCGGGCGAAGTCGGTGTTCTCGGAGAAGAAGCCGTAGCCGGGATGGACGGCGTCAGCCCCGCTTCGCTCGATGACGTCCAGGATGGCCTCGGTGTTCAGGTAGCTCTCCGCCGCCGTCTGCCCACCAAGCGAATAGGACTCGTCGGCGAGCCGGACATGGAGCGCGTCACGGTCGAGGTCGGAGTAGACGGCGACCGTGGCCACCCCTAGCTCCCTACAGGTCCGAATGACCCGTACAGCGATCTCCCCCCGGTTGGCGATGAGAACCTTCTTCAGCACGCTGCGCCTTTCGAATTCGTCGGACATGGCACAGGAGCGACGCTGGCGTCGCTCCCAGGCGCTCTAACACTGTCACGGCCCGTAGGGTGTGTGCCATGCCGGGCGCTCGGTTCACGGACATCCGGCACTTCGGGTCCATCGATTCGACCAATCGGTATCTGCTGGATGAGGCCCGTGCCGGCGCCCCCGACGGGGTCGTGGCCGTGGCCGAGCACCAGAGCGCCGGCCGGGGCCGGCTGGGTCGCCGCTGGGAGGCGCCGTCCGGGGCCAATCTCCTGGCCTCGGTTCTTCTCCGCCCCGACCTCCCCGTCGCCCACCGGCACCTGGCCAGCGCCGTGGTCTGCCTGGCCGCCGCCGACGCCGCCGAAGCGGTCGCCGGCCTCCGGCTGGGGGTCAAGTGGCCGAACGACCTGCTGGGAGGGGACGGGCGCAAGGTGGCCGGCGTCCTGGCCGAGGCCGACGTGGCCCCGGTGGCGGCTCCGCCGGCGGGGCGGCCGGCCATCGTCGTCGGTATCGGAATCAATGTGAACTGGCCGGCCGCCGACACGGATCTGCCTGCCGAACTCCAGGGGTCCGCCACCTCCCTGCGCCAGCAGGCGGGACATGCCGTGGACCGGATCGAGGTGTTGGAAGCCCTGCTCAGGGCCCTCGAACCTCGCCTCGTCGACCTGGACACGCCGATCGGGCGCACCCGCCAGGCCGCGGAACTCCGGATCCGCTGCGTCACCATCGGCATGCCGGTCCGGGTCGAACTCGCCGATGCCACCTTCGAGGGTAGGGCGGTGGACGTGACCCCGGAGGGCCATCTGGTGGTGCAGGTGGAAGGGGGTGGGATCAGGACCGTGGTGGCCGGAGACGTGATCCACGTCCGGCCTTCTGGCTGAGGGGGCCTGGGGCGCCCGTGCTCGTGAGGAGCCCGGCATTCCAGCGGACGGTCGGCGATGGCTAACATTGCCGGATCATGCGACTACTTGTGACCGGTGGAGCCGGCTTCATCGGATCGAACTTCGTGCGGTACTGGGTCGAGCACCACCCCGGGGACCAGGTGGTGGCGTTCGACGTACTGACCTACGCGGGCAACCGGCCCAACCTGGCCGACGTCGAGGACCGCATCACCTTTGTCCAAGGTGACATCGGCGACCTCGAAGTGGTGGCGAAGACCCTGGCCACCCACGAGATCGATATCATCGTCAATTTCGCCGCGGAATCCCATAACAGCCTGGCCATCCTCGATCCGGCGAGGTTCTTCCGGACCAACGTCCTCGGTACGCAGACGCTGGCCGAGGCGGCCCGCCGACACGGAGTGACGCGGTTTCACCACATCTCCACCTGCGAGGTCTACGGCGACCTGCCGCTCGACTCCGACGAGGTCTTCACTGAGGAGACCCCCTACCGGCCCCGCACGCCGTACAACGCCTCCAAGGCCGGCGCCGATCACGCCGTGCGGGCCTATGTGGAGACGTTCGCCCTCCCCGCCACCATCACCAACTGCTGTAACAACTACGGCCCGTACCAATTTCCCGAAAAGGTCATCCCGCTGTTCACGGCCAAGGCCCTCGACGATCTGCCCCTCCCTCTGTACGCGTCCACCCAGAACCGACGGGAGTGGCTGCACGTCGACGACCACTGCCGGGCAGTGGAGCTGGTTCTCCAGCATGGGGTGGTGGGAGAGACCTACAACGTCGGAAGCGGGGTCGAGGCCAGCATCGAGGAGATCGCTGACGCCGTCCTCACCGCCACCGGCAAGCCGCAGAGCCTGAAGGAGATCGTGCCGGATCGCCCGAGTCACGACCGTCGGTACCTGCTCGACTCGTCGAAGATCCGGCGTGAGTTGGGCTGGGAGCCGACGGTTCCCTTCGAGCAGGGCCTGGCCGACACGGTGGCGTGGTACGCCGCCAACCGGAGCTGGTGGGAGCCGCTCCGGGACCGCGCCCCGGTGGTCGAGGGGTCCTGGTCGGCCGATCCACCCGCGGGATCCACTTCGGGTTCGTGAACCGCCCGCTGCGGGTGCTGCTCACCGGTGGGAACGGGCAGCTGGGGCGGGACCTCCGTGACGTGCTGGCCGGGCGGGTGCCCGACGGTGGCGCCGCTGCGGGTGGTTCGGCGTCCAGGATCCTCGGCCCCGTCGACCGTGGGACCTTCGAGGTCCTCTCGACCGACATCGACACCCTGGACGTGTCCGACCGCACCGCGGTCCGGGCGGCTGTCGACGCGTTCCGGCCCGACCTCGTGCTGCACGGAGGGGCCTACACCGCAGTCGACGCCTGCGAGTCCGACCCGGACACGGCCTTCGCCGTCAATGCCCTGGGCACCCGCAACATGGCCGAGGCCGCCGCCGCCGCTGGTGCCCATCTGGTCTACGTCTCCACCGACTACGTCTTCGACGGCACCCTCGACCGACCGTATGTCGAATGGGACCAGCCCGGCCCACGCTCGGTCTACGGTCGGAGCAAACTGGGCGGGGAGCTGGAGGTCCATGCCGTGGCCGGCCCCTCGGCCACCATCGTCCGAACGGCGTGGGTCAGTGGGGCGCACGGCGCCAACATGGTCAAGACCGTGCTCCGACTGGCCCGCTCCAGTCCGGACAGCATCCTTCGCTTCGTCGACGACCAGCACGGGTGCCCGACCTTCACCGCCGACCTGGCTGCGGCGTTGGTCCGTCTGGCCCTGGACCGGCGACCCGGCACGTTCCACGTCACCAACCAGGGTGAGACCACCTGGTTCGGATTCGCCCGGGCCACGCTGGCCGCCGCTGGGCTCGTCCCCGACCGAGTCGAGCCCATCACCACCGCCGAGCTGGACCCGCCCCGCCCCGCCCCCCGTCCCGCCAACTCGAGGCTCGACAACGCCGCACTGCGCCTCTCTGGCCTCCCCCTGCTGCCGGAATGGACCGACGCCCTCGGACGCCTGGTGAGCGCCCTACCGGCCGACGATCCGCAGTGAGGCCCCGGGGCCGACGGTTGGGGTTGGGACGGGGTCACCGAGGGTGCTCCGACCGGGCGCTCTTCGGCCATGGCCGCCGTCGGGCCGGTCCTGCCGCCACGCACCGGGGCGCCTGGCCGCTTCAGGATGGGCGCGAATGAGCCGACATGGAGTAGGTCGGCCCGGCCCAAGGATGGTTGCCCAGTGAAGTCAGGATCCAGTCAGTGTTGTCGTTGATCGCCGGCGTGTTCGGCGGGTCAGGCCACCCTTCGGGGGGACGGCCCGCGTCGGAGCCGCCGTCGGAGCCCGGCGTGCGATTCGGCCAGGTTGGGGCGCCAGTGCGGGTCCTGGCCCACGGACAGGGCCACACCATCGCCGTCATCGGCGTGGGCTACGTGGGGCTGCCCACGGCAGCCACGTTGGCCCACCTCGGCCATCGGGTGACCTGCGGGGACGCTGACCCTGCCAAGGTGGCCATGCTCCAGCAGGGGAAGGTGCCCATCGTGGAGGATCATCTCGAGGAGTTGGTGCGCGAGGGCCAGGAGGCCGGGCGCCTGCGCTTCGTGGTCGGCGCCTCGGCGGCGGTGCAGGGCGCCGAGTTCGTCTTCCTGTGCGTGCCCACCCCCCAGGGAGACGACGGCTCGGCCGACCTCTCCTATGTGGAGGCCGTGGCCAAGGAGATCGGGCCGCTGCTCGTGCCCGGCACGGTCATCGTCAACAAGTCGACCGTGCCCGTCGGCTCCACCATGGTGGTCGAGCGGGTCCTCGGTCGGTCCGATGTGCAGGTGGTGTCCAACCCCGAGTTCCTGCGGGAGGGCACAGCGGTCCCGGACAGCCTGCACCCCGAGCGCATCGTCGTCGGGGCCGACGACCAGTCGGCCGCGGCCAAGGTGGGCGACCTGTTCTCGGGTACCCACGCCCCCCTGCTGATCACCGACGCGGCCACGGCGGAGACCATCAAATACGCATCCAACGCCTTCCTGGCCACCAAGCTGAGCTTTGTGAACGCCGTGGCCGGGCTGTGCGAGGCGGTCGGGGCCGATGTCCGGGACGTGATCCTCGGATTGGGCTACGACAAGAGGATCGGTTTCGAGTACTTGCGACCGGGCCCGGGTTGGGGGGGGAGCTGCCTGCCCAAGGACACCCGGGCGCTGGTCCACATCGCCGAGCAAGCTGGCTACGACTTCTCCTTCCTGAAGGGGGCCATCGCCACCAACGACGAGCAGTTCGAGCGTGTGGTGACCAAGGTCCGCACTGCGGTCGGGGGTGGGCTCGAGGGAGCGATCGTCGCCGTGTGGGGGCTCACCTTCAAGGCCGGCACCGACGATCTGCGCAATTCACCCGCGGTGGAGGTGGTACAGCGCCTGGTGGCGGAGGGAGCCATCGTGCAGGCCTTCGACCCCACCGTCGACGTGCCCCTCGGTCAGGATTCGACCGTCGTCGAGGGACTGGCCGAGTGGGAAATGGCCGACGGGGACCCTGACCCCTCCCGACGGGTCCGGGCCTACCCCGACGCCTACGCGGCCAGCCGTGGCGCCGTGGTGACCGTGGTGCTCACCGAGTGGGATGAGTTCCGGTGGCTCGACTTTGCCAAGGTGCACGACGCCATGAGCGCCCCGGTCGTGGTGGACGCCCGCAACCTGCTCGACCCGGCCCAGCTCCGTCGCATCGGCTTCGACTACACAGGCATCGGCCGACGGTGACCGTCCGCCCGTCCCCGGCGTGATCCGGTGGTGACCGGGCGGCTCGTCGTGCTGGGCGGCGGGGGGTTCCTCGGATCGCACCTCTGCGACCAGCTGCTGGCCCGAGGGGACCAGGTGGTGTGCGTCGACGACTTCTCGACCGGTCGCCGGACCAACGTGGCCCATCTCCACGACCGACCCGGCTTCACCCTGGTGGAGGCCGACATCACCAGGTCGCTGCCCATCGACGGTGCCGTGAACGGCGTGTTCAACCTGGCCAGCCCGGCCTCGCCGCCCGACTACCTCGCCCGACCACTCGAGACGCTGGCCGTGGGAAGTGAGGGAACCCGCCGGAGCCTCGAACTGGCTCGACGGCACGGGGCCCGTTACCTGCTGGCGTCGACCAGTGAGGTCTACGGCGACCCCGAGGTCCATCCGCAGACCGAGTCGTACTGGGGCCACGTCAACTCGGTCGGGCCGAGGAGCGTCTACGACGAGGCCAAACGGTTCGCCGAGGCGCTCACCATGGCCCACCACCGGCAGCTGGGCACCGATGTCACCATCGTCCGGATCTTCAACACGTACGGGCCCCGACTCCGTCCTGACGACGGACGGGTGGTCTCGAACTTTCTCGTGCAGGCGCTCCAGGGTGAACCGCTGACCGTCTATGGCGACGGGAGCCAGACCCGGAGCCTCTGCTATGTGGACGACGAGGTGCGCGGGCTGATCGCGCTGTTCGACTCGGACCTGACCGGTCCCGTCAACATCGGCAATCCCGACGAGTACACGGTTCTGGAGCTGGCCCAGACGGTGGTCGACCTGCTGGGATCGGCCTCACCCATCGTCCACCTGCCCCTTCCCGTCGACGATCCCACCCGCCGACGTCCCGACATCTCCCTGGCCCGGACGGCCCTCGGATGGGAGCCGACCACCGGTCTCCAGGAGGGCCTGGCCCGTACGGCCGAGGCGGTGGCCGCCGAGACCGGAGCGGGTGAGGCGACGGGGGCTGGATCGGGCCCGCCCGCGGTGTCCACCATCGACGCCATGCGGAGCGGTCACAATGGCGGGATGTGAGCGGCCCGATCCCGGGCAGCCAGCCGAGGTGACCGGTCCCATGTGCAACGAGCCCCCACGATGACTAGCGGCGCCACCTTCGGCGGCGAGGACGGCCCAACGGGCGACAACCACTGGTTCACCCTGCTGTCGGTGATCGTGCCCGTCTTCAACGAGCGGACGACGGTGGCCGAGGTGATGCGGAGGATCCGGGCCGTCGAACTTCCCGTCGACATCGAGGTGATCGTGGTGGACGACGGCTCTTCGGACGGTACCGACAAGGTCCTAGCCGCCCTGGGTGACTCGACCATCAGGGTGATCGACCACCAGGTCAATCAGGGGAAGGGCGCCGCCATCCGCACCGGGCTGGCCGCGGCCCGCGGCGACCTCGTGCTCGTCCAGGACGCCGACCTGGAGTATGACCCGCTCGACTGGTCCCGGCTCCTCGACCCAATCCTCCGCCGCAAGGCGCAGGTGGTCTACGGGAGCCGGTTCACCGGCGAGCGGAAGAACATGCTCCCACTCCACTGGGCGGGCAATCGCTTCCTGTCGCTGGTCACCAACATCCTCTACTCGTCGACCCTCTCGGACATGGAGACCTGTTACAAGATGTTCGACCGCAGGGTCCTGGAGGGGATCACCATCGAGTCGGACCGGTTCGACTTCGAGCCCGAGATCACCGCCAAGGTCCTCCGCCGGGGCTACCGGATCTACGAGGTGCCGATCTCCTATGCAGGCCGGGAGCCGGACGAGGGTAAGAAGATCACCTGGCGGGACGGCTTCGGGGCGCTGAAGGCGCTGGTCAAGTACCGATTCACCCGGCTGGATCCTTGACGGGGCGCGCCGAGGGGCGCACGGTGTCGACCGAGCGCCCCGGCCCGCCCGGGCCCGATTCGGGCATCGCCGTGGTCATCGTCAATTACGAGGCCGGCCCCGCGCTCCTCCAGTGTGTGGACGACTGGCGGGCCGACGGTGCCGCCGAGGTGGTCATCGTGGACAACGGATCCGAGGACGGGTCGGTGACGCGTGTCCGCTCTCGGTATCCAGACCTCCAGGTGGTCGTTCCGGGGCGGAACCTGGGTTACGGCGCCGCGGCCAACCGAGGGGTGGCGGCCACCACCGCATCGTTGATCATGGTGAGCAATCCAGACCTCGAGGTGCGCTCGGGGACCTTGGCCGGCCTGGCCCTGGCCCTGGACGGACACCCCCGCCGGGCCCTGGTCGGGCCGCTGATCCGAACAGCCTCGGGTGAGCGCTACCCCTCGGCCCGACACTTCCCGTCCTTGATCGATGCCGGTGGCCATGCACTACTGGGCATCTTCATGCCGCACAACCGCTTCACCCGGTCCTACCAGCGCAACGAGCTGGACGGGGCCACCGGCGATCCTGTCGAGGTCGACTGGGTCTCGGGAGCCTGCTTTCTGGTGCGTCGGTCGGCCTTCGAGCAGGTAGGTGGGTTCGACGAGTCCTACTTCATGTACGCCGAAGACGTCGATCTCTGTTGGCGCCTGGGCCAACAAGGCTGGTCGGTGGCGTATGCCCCGACGGCGGAGGTCACCCACCGCCAGGGGGTCTCGACCGACCACCATCCCTATCGGATGATCCTCGAGCACCACCGCTCGCTGCTGCGCTTCGCGGCCCGATCCTCGCGGGGATGGCGCCGGACCATGCTGCCGCTGGTGGCCGTGGGAATCGCCGTCCGGGCCGGTCTGGCCTGCCTGGCCCGGAGCAGGGGACGGTGAGGCCTGCGTCCGGGGCGCCCGAGCGCAGGCTGTAGGGTGTCCTCCGATCATGGCGAGCAAGTCGACGGGCAAGAGCAACTCGACCGGCAAGTGGGTGGAGCGTGCCGCCACCACCGGTGGTGGGCGCACCTATCGCGGCCAGATGCCCGTCAACTGGTATGCCAGCCTGGCCATCATCTGCATCGTCGGCCTCCTGCTCATCGGGTTCAGCCGCTACCAGCGGACCCACCAGACCGCCTCGTCGTCGGGACCTCCGACCACCCGTCAGCAGTGGTTCGCCGGGCTGGGCATCGACATCTGCGGCACCATGCAACCGAACCTGCCGGCCAGCACCAACACGGCCACGACCGGCCTGACTGCCAACGGGAACGGCGTGGTGACCATCCAGCCGAAGAACAGTTCGGAGTCCGGCAGCAACGCCACCCTGGGCAAGTTCGTCTCCGGCTACAAGGGCCTCGAACTCAACTCCACCACGCTCCAGTACCCGGGTAAGCGGGCCTGGTCCAACGGCGATGTGTGTCCCAAGGGCACGCCGGACGCCGGCAAGCCCGGCGTGGTGATCGTCGACAGCTGGTCCAGTTTCACGGCCAAGACCGGGACCGAGCCGAGTGGGCCGCCCGAGGACCTGCTGTTCGAGAACGGCCAACTGATCACCATGGCCTTCGTGCCCGCCACCGCCACCGTGCCGAAGCCCCCGGCGGGTGTGATCACGGCGCTGATCACGGCATCCACCAGCGGATCGACCACCTCGACCACCCTGCCCACCACCGCGACCACGGCCCCGGTCACCACCACGACGGCTGCACCGACGACCACCACCAAGCCCAGCGGAAGCAACAAGTGAGGGCGGTCGTCCTGGTAGGCGGGGAGGGCACGCGTCTCCGGCCCCTCACCCTGACCACACCCAAGCAGATGCTCCCCATTGTCGAACAGCCCATGATCGAGCGGGTCCTCGGGCACCTGGCCGCCCACGGCATCGACGACGCCGTGCTCTCACTGGGCTATCGGCCCGACGCGTTCATCAACGCCTATCCCAGCGGCTCCATCGCCGGGGTAGGCCTGACCTACGCGGTGGAGCCAACACCACTGGACACCGCCGGTGCCATCCGCTTCGCCGCTCGCCACGCCGGGATCGACGACACCTTCGTGGTGGTCAACGGAGACGTGCTGACCGACTCCGACATCTCGGCCCTGATCGACTTCCACCGTTCGTCCGGTGCCGAGGGCACCATCAGCCTGACCCCAGTAGAGGATCCGAGCGCCTTCGGAGTCGTCCCCACTGATCAACAGGGAAGGGTGGAGGCCTTCATCGAGAAGCCTCCGAGGGACGAGGCCCCCACGAACTACATCAACGCCGGCACCTATGTGTTCGAGACCTCGGTGCTGGACAGGATCCCCGCCGACCGCCGTGTGTCCATCGAACGGGAGACCTTCCCCGCACTGGTCGAGTCGGGGACCCTCTACGCCCTGGGTTCGGAGGCCTACTGGTTGGACACGGGGACCCCGGACGCCTACCTGCGCGCCCACCGGGACCTCCTGCTTGGCCGCCGGAACTCCCCTCCGGCCCCGTCGGCCACCCTGGATCCCGAGATCGGCCCGGGGTCGTGGAGGATCGGGGACGTCGACGTACGAACCGAATCGGTGGCGCGGTCACTCTTCGGGACGGGCTCGTCGGTGGCCCCTGGCGCGGCGGTCGAGGAGTCGGTGATCGGCGCCGGCGCGGTGGTGGAGGAGGGTGCCACCATCACCGGCTCCGTGCTCCTGCCCGGCGCCCGGGTGGCCTCCAAGGCAACCGTGGAGGGATCGGTGGTGGGCCCAGGCGCCATTGTCGGCCAGCGGTGCGTGATCCACGCCTTGTCCGTGATCGGTGCCGGAGTGGTGACCGCTTCGGGCACGGTCATTGACGGCGAACGGGTGCCGTCGGGGTCCTGACGGTGCGCATGCTCGTCACCGGCGGCGCCGGCTTCATCGGCTCCACCCTGGTGGACCGGCTGCTGGCCGAGGGACACACGGTGGACGTGCTCGACGACCTCTCGACCGGTTCCCTGGCGAATCTCAGCGATGCCCGGGCTTCAGCCGGCCATCAGCTCACCGTGCACCAGATGGACGTGCGCTCGGCCGAGGTGGTGGACCTGATGGCCCGTCGGCGACCGGAGGTGGTCTTCCACCTGGCCGCCCAGGCTGACGTGCGGGTGTCGGTTTCCGAGCCGGTCTTCGACGCCGAGGTCAACGTGATCGGGACGCTCCGGGTCCTCGAGGGGGCGCGGGCGGCCCACGCCGACCGGGTGGTGTTCGCCGCCAGCGGTGGCACTCTCTACGGCGAGCCTGAGGTGTCCGAGCTGCCGCTGAAGGAGTCCCTACCGCAACGCCCGCTCTCTCCCTACGGTGTGTCGAAGAAGTCGGCCATCGACTACCTGGTGGCCTATCGGGAGCTGCACTCGCTGGAGTTCGCTGCCCTGGCCCTGGCCAACGTGTACGGGCCGAGGCAGGACCCCCACGGCGAGGCCGGCGTGGTGGCCATCTTCGCTGAACGGCTCGTGACCGGCGAGCCCATCACCGTCTTCGGCGACGGGGAGCAGACCCGAGACTTCGTATTCGTCGACGACGTGGTGGACGCCTTCGTGCGTGGTGCCACCAAAGGCGGTGGCCTGCTCTGCAACATCGGTACCGGCCGGGAGACCTCGGTCAACCAGCTGCTCGCGGAGATGGCGACCCAAGCCGGCACGGAGGCCACCCCGATGTTCAAGCCGCTGCGTCCTGGCGAGCTGCAGCGCAGTGCCCTGGATCCCAGCCGGGCCGGGATCCAGCTGGGTTGGAAGTCCTGGACCGACCTTGGGACGGGAACGGCGGCTGTGCTGGACTTCGTCCGGCGGGGGCAGGCCACCGGTGGCGACAGCGACGCGGACAGGGACGACTGAACCAGCCACCCCGCACGGCCTGACCACAGCGAGCGGGGCCGCTGGCGCTGGTTCGATCCCGCCGCCGGGCCCCTGTGCAGGACCAGGGCCTCCGAGCCACTAAGCTGGACCAGTCCTGGTGCGCGGAGTTGGCGGCAGGCCAATCCCCCGAGACGCACTCCCGCGTCCTCCCTGTCGCACGAAAGCACCCGATGCCCCCCTTGCAGCCTTCCTTCGCCTCCCTCGGCGTACCCACCGACATCGTCGCGGCCCTCGACCGCAAGTCGATCTCCGAGCCGTTCCCCATCCAGTCGATGACCATTCCCGATGCCCTGGCCGGACGTGACGTCTGTGGGAAGGCCCCGACCGGGTCGGGCAAGACCCTGGCCTTCGGCATCGGCGCGGTGGCTCGGCTGACCGGGAAGCCGTCCCGTCCCAAGCACCCCCGCGTCCTGGTGCTCACCCCTACCCGTGAGTTGGCGGCCCAGGTGGCCTCTGAGCTGCAGGTGCTGGCCACGCCCAGAAACCTGCGGGTGGATTCGTTCTACGGCGGCGTGGGGTACGGCCCGCAGCTGAAGGCCCTGTCCCGGGGCGTGGACGTGGCCGTCGCCTGTCCTGGGCGTCTGGGCGACCTGATCGAACGAGGCAGCATCCGCCTCGACGCGGTCGAGATCGTGGTCATCGACGAGGCCGACAGGATGGCCGATATGGGGTTCCTCCCCGACGTCAAGCGCCTGCTCGATCTCACGCCCTCCGACCGTCAGACCCTGCTCTTCTCGGCCACCCTGGACGGGGACATCGACGTACTGGTCCGCCGGTACCAGCACGACCCGGCCCGTCATGAGCTGGAAGTCGACGAGGACGACAGCAATGCTGCCGTCCACCTGTTCTGGAAAGTGGCGTCGGGCGACCGCATCGACCGGGCCGCCGACGTGGCTGCCGCGGCCGGGCCGACCATCATCTTCAGCCGTACCAAGCACGGCACCGACCGGATCGCCCGACAGTTGGAACAGCGAGGTGTCCGTGCCGCCGCCATCCACGGCGACCGTAGCCAGAAGCAGCGTGAGAAGGCCCTGGACCTGTTCGTCCGGGGGGCGGTCGACGCCCTGGTGGCCACCGATGTGGCCGCCCGGGGAATCCATGTCGACGGAGTGAACGCGGTGGTGCACTTCGACCCGCCGGCAGACGCCAAGGACTATGTGCACCGCTCCGGCCGAACGGCCCGGGCCGGCGCCACCGGCGTGGTGGTCAGCTTCGTAACACCGGACAAGGCCGCCGCCGTCAAGCGACTCCAGCGGGACCTCGGCGTGCCCATTGGCACCGTGGTCCCCGATGTGTCCGCCATCACCGCGGTCATTGGCGAGCCCCCGAAGCGGCGTCCCAACCAGGACCGCGGTCATGCCGCGGCACCTTCCGGAGGTCGGGGCCCCACCCGAGGCGGGCGACCCGCCCAGGGTCGCCGCCAGGGCAAGCCGTGGAAGGGACGGCCGGAGGGCTCCATGAACGGGCAATCGGCCTCAGCCGGTAGCCACAGCAATGGCAACGCCCCGGCCGGCTCGACCAGCGCCTTGCCTTCGGACGGCTCCCGGAAGGCCCGACCGGGGACGACGGCCTGGGAGCCCCGAGGAAAGCCGGGCAAGCCGGGCCAGGCTGGCAAGCCGGGCAAGCCGGGCAAGCGGGCCCGTCATGGCAAGCCAGGCGCACCCGGTGCCGGCACTTCCTCGGCGCGGCGCGGCCGGGGCGGCGCTGGCAGCGGCGGACACAGTGGAGGAAGTCACGATCAGCGTCGGGGTGGGCCGGTCGGAGCGAAGCGCGGCTCCGGTGGCGGCACCCGGGGGCGCTAACCGCTGCATCCCGAGTGGGGGAGTTGACCACCTCCGACTGTCCTAAGGTCGTAGGCATGGCATCCGACACCAAGCCCACCGTGACCATCCCCGACGGCCCGCCGCCCGGCGAGCTGCTCATCGAGGACCTGGAGGTGGGGGACGGGGCTGAAGCCGCGGTCGGTCGCCCCGTCAACGTCCACTACGTGGGCGTGTCGTGGTCGACCGGTGACGAGTTCGACTCCTCGTGGAGCCGCAGCGAACTCTTCGCCTTCCCGCTCGGGGCGGGACAGGTGATCTCCGGATGGGACCAGGGGGTCGTCGGTATGAAGGTGGGTGGGCGCCGACGTCTGACCATCCCGCCCCACCTTGGCTATGGCGCCCAGGGAGCCGGGGGAGTCATCGGCCCCAACGAGACCCTGGTCTTCGTGGTCGATCTCTACGACGTCGGCTAGCGCCAAGGCGAGAGTCGGGCTTCGGGGGCCGTCCCGCACTTCGAGCGGCATCGCCGCTCCGGGCTCATCGGAACAGGTCCTCATCGGCCGGACGGATTATCTCCTCGCTCACCGAGGCCCGACGGAGCCAACGGGGGTCGACCCCGCGCACCACGGCGACAGGAATGCCCCGGTCCTTGCCCATCACGAGCTCGGCCGCACCGGCCAGCTCGTCGGCCACGCATACCTCGGTGGCCTCGAGCACGCGCCCGGAGGCATCGGTCGTCCCCCGCAGGTCCACGACGGCGGCCACCCCGGCCACCCCGATGGCCACATCGGTGACGCCCCGTCGCCAGGTGCGACCGAACGTGTCCGAGATGATCACCCCCACCGACACCCCGTGCTGGTGCGCCAGGGCCTCACGGATGCGCCGGGCCGACCGGTCGGGGTCCACAGGGAGGAGAGCGGCGGTGCCGGCGTCGACGTTCGAGAGGTCGACGCCGGCATTGGCGCAGATGAACCCGTGGCGCGTTTCGGTGATGAGCAGGTCCCCCCGTCGCCGGACGATGCGCACCGACTCCGACTCGACGAGCGCCACCTTGGCTGCGGGGTCGTCGGCGTCGATGGCCACGATGCGTCCCTCCGCCTTGGACACCACCTTCTGGGTCACGACCACGACATCCCCGTCGGCCAAACCTCCGGGGACGCCCGCCGACGCTCGGTCGGCCTCAGCCGGGGGCAGTAGTCGCGCGGCCAGGAGGGTGGCCAGGTCGTCCCCGGTGCGCACCTCGCCGAGCCCGAGGACCGGGAAGATCGAGAGGCCCCCGCTCGCTTCATGACCGGCGGGCCTCTCCGACCCGGATGACCCGGGCGGGTCAGCCGACGGCATCGAGCACCGTCCGGGACAGCATCGCCGCCCGCTGCGGCGTGGACATCACGGTGGGGGCCACGACGCAGCGCACCCCTTCGGCCTCCACAGCACCGGCTAGATCGGCATCGGCTTCGTCGATGACCAGGGTGCCCACCCACGGGGCGTACCACCTGGCCACCCCGGCCACCGAGGACTCGAATCCCATCTCGTGGAGCAGGCGGTCGGCTGGTCCTTTGAGGGCGGCGCCGGCGATGATCGGAGAGACGCCGACGATGCGGTCCCGCCGATCGGCCAGGCACTCGACGATTCCCGGCACGGCCAGGATCGGCCCGATGGAGACCACCGGGTTGGACGGGCACACCACGATGACGTCGGCGTGGTCGAGGGCCTCCACGACGCCCGGCCCGGGCCGGGCTCGCTCTGCGCCCTCGAATCGGACGGCGGACACGGCGACCTCATGACGCAGCCGCACGAAGTACTCCTGGAAGCCCACCTCCGGTCCGTCCACCAGCTGCAGTCGGGTGCGGACCGGATCGTCAGTGACCGGGACCAGGCGGATGTCCAGGCCGAACGATTGGCAGAGCTCGGTGGTGACCTGACCAAGAGTGGCGCCCTCACTGAGTCGCTGGGTCCGGTAGCAGTGGGTGGCCAGATCCTGGTCTCCGAGGTTGAACCAGGTGATTCCGCCCAGTCGCCCCAGCGACTCCATGACCCTCCAGGTCTCGCCGGCCAGTCCCCAGCCGGTTTCGGGGTTGATGGCGTCGGCGAGGGTGTACATCACGGTGTCGAGATCAGGGGCGATGTGGAGTCCGTGGAGCACGGTGTCATCGCCCGTGTTGACGATGGCGGTGATGTCCCTGGCCGGGATCTCCTCGACCATCCCCCGCAACAGGCGGGCGGCTCCCACCCCACCGGCCAGCGCGGCGATCATCGACGGCCCGGCCAGTGGGCCGTCAAGCTGGGTTGCTGCCTGCCGGTGGCCATCGGCGCAGGCTACCCGGAGCGGGCGAACACCGGCCCCTTCGGGCGGCCCGGACCCGATTGCCGGCCGCGGTGTGCAAGGCTCCCTGGGTGACGCCGGAGCGATCTGCCCCCTCCGATCCCCCGCTGTCCGTCGGGTTCGATGCCACGCCCCTCCTCGGTCACCCCACCGGCGTCGGTGCGTTCTGCCGCGGTGCGTTGAGTGGGCTCGCCGCCACCCCTTCGGTCGAGCTGTCCGCCTTCGCCATCAGCTGGCGCCGTCGCCATCTGTTGGAGCGGCTCGTGCCACCCGGGGTCTCGACACGACAGCGGGCCATGCCGGCCCGACCGCTGCACGCGGCGTGGTCCAACTCCTCATGGCCGCCGGTGGAGTGGTTCATCGGCCGTCGGGACGTGGTCCACGGGACGAACTTCGTCGTACCGCCTACGACCGGGGCGGCCCGGGTCGTGACCGTCCACGACCTCACTGTGGTGCTCTACCCCGAGCTCTGCGACCCACCGACCCTCCGTTTCCCCGATCTCGTCCGGCGGGCGGTGGCCGAGGGGGCGTGGGTCCACACGCCCTCCCAGTTCGTCGCCGACCAGGTAGTGGAGGAGTTCTCGGTTCACCCCGACCGGGTGCGAGCCGTCCACCACGGGATCCCCGCCCCGCCGCCGCCCCGATCACTCGGCACCGCCGATGGCCTCCTCCCGATCCACCTCCCCGAGACCTGCGACCGGTACGTGCTGGCTGTCGGGACCATCGAGCCGCGCAAGGACTATCCCCTGCTGGTCTCGGCATTCGACGCCGTGGCCGGGTCGCACGAGTCCGTGGCCCTGGTGGTGGTGGGCGCTGACGGCTGGGGCTCGGACCGATTCACCACCGCCGTGGAGGCATCGCCGTTCGCAGACCGGATCGTCCGTCCTGGCTACCTCGACGAGGCCGGCCTCGACGCGGTGCTGCGCCAGGCGTCCGTGCTGGCCTACCCATCACGGTACGAAGGCTTCGGCTTCCCGCCGCTCCAGGCCATGGCGGTCGGAGTGCCGGTGGTGGCCACCGCAGCCGGTGCCGTCCCCGAGGTGGTCGGTGACGGAGCCCTAGTGGTGGACACGGGTGACCGTGACGGCCTGGCCGAGGCCCTCGGCCGCGTCCTGGACGGGGGAAGCGGGGTGGAGGAGCTGGTGGAGCGGGGTCGCCGACGGAGCGCCGAGTTCACCTGGGAGGCCTGTGCGGCAGGCCTGGCGTCTCTCTATCAGGACGCCCGTCGCGCGGGACCGTCCGCCGGCCGTGTGGACCGGTGAGCTCGCTCCGGCTCCTGATGATGGCCGAGCAGCTGCGCCGGCCGGCGCCGGGCGGAATCGGCACCTACATCCGGGGCCTCCTCCAGGGCCTCGACCACCTCGATGCCGACGAGCACCCCGAGATCACCCTCGTGGCCAGCCGGGCGCCCTCTGGGAGGCGGGGTCCCGATCCGCTCGCCGATCTGGGCTGCCCGGTGCGGGCCTACCCGTTGCCAGGGCCCGTGCTCACCCGCGCTTGGGATCGCGGCCTCCTCCGCGGTCCGGGCGGCATCGACGTGGTGCAGGCGACTTCGTTGTCGACCATGGAGCCGGGGCGGGCGGCACTGGTCACGACGGTGCACGATCTCCTGTGGCGACGGGTGCCGGAGGCGTATCCCGCACGCGGTCGGGAGTGGCACGAGGCGGCGTTGCGCCGTGCCCTGCGACGCTCCGACCGCTTCATCGTCCCCGCCGACGTGGTGGCCGCCGACCTGGTGGAGGCGGGAGCCTCCCCCGATCTGATCCACGTCATCCCCATGGGCTCGGACCACCTTCCCCCACCCGACCGCCCCGCGGCCACGGCCATGCTGTCCGCCATGGGGGTGGACGGCCCGTTCCTGCTGAGCGTGGGGACCTTGGAGCCCCGCAAGAACCTGTCCCGTCTGGTCGACGCCTACGAGCGCGTCCGGGACTCGCTCCCCGAGCCGTGGCCGCTGGTCCTGGTGGGTCCGAGCGGTTGGGGGGCGCGGGTGAAACCGGAGACCGGGGTGGTGCTGACCGGCCTGGTCACGCCGTCTGAGCTGTCCGCCCTCTACGCCATGGCCACGCTGCTGGCCTACGTCCCCCTGGTGGAGGGCTTCGGCCTGCCCCCGGTGGAGGCGATGGCCTTCGGCACCCCGGTAGTGGCCAGTCCGTTGCCCAGTACGGGTGGGGCCGCCTTCGAAGTCGATCCGCTCGATACCGACTCCATCGCCGCGGGCGTGCTGGCCGTGGCCACCGACGAAGGCCAGCGCTCCGACCTGCGCCGGCTGGGACTGGAGCGGTCAGCCGCCCTGCGGTGGTCGGGCATCGCCGATCGGCACGTCGAGGTGTGGGGGCAGGCCCACCGGTCTCCCCGGGGGCTCCGCGGTGCCTGAGGTCCCGCTGCGACTTTCCCTCGATGTCTCGGCCGTGCCTCCGAGGGCCGTCGGCGCGGGCCAGTACACGCTGCACCTGGCCGGTGCCCTGGCGGCCCGGACCGACGTCGACCTCACCCTGTACGGCCGGCGGGACGACCGGCTGCGCTGGCCGTCCGTGGCCCCCGGCGCCCACTTCGTTCCCGACGCCCCGGCACCCCGCCCCCTCCGATTGGCCTGGGAGCAATTCCGGCTGCCCGGGCTGCTGGCCCGGTCCGGGGTGGCCGTCCACCACGGACCGCACTACACCATGCCCGAGCGGACGACGGTGCCGACGGTGGTGACCGTCCACGACCTGAGCTTCTTCGAGGCCCCCCAGTGGCACCAGCGGTCAAAGGTCCTGCTGTTCCGGCGGGCCATCGAGAGGGCGGCCCACCGGGCCGCCGCCGTGGTCTGCCCGAGCCGGGTGACGGCTGATGAGCTGGTCCGCTGGTGCCGCGTGGAGGCCGAGGTGTTCGTGGCCCCCCACGGTGTCGACACCGGGCTGTTCCGACCAGGCGAACCCCACCCCGGGTCGGACCGGGCCGCGGTGGCCGCGCTGGACCCCCGCCTGGTTCCCGCCCGGCCCTACCTGCTCTTCGTGGGGACCCTGGAGCCCCGCAAGGACGTGCCGACGCTGGTCGCCGCCTTCGCCCAGGTGGCCGACCGTCATCCCGACACTCTGCTGGTGTTGGCCGGTGGGGACGGGTGGGGAGTGGCCGCGGTGGAGCAGGCCATCGAACGGTTCGGGCTGGCCTCCCGTGTCGTGCGCACCGGGTACGTGCCCGACGCCACGGTGCCGGCGCTCCTGCGCTCGGCCGCCGCCGCTGTCTACCCGGCCCTGTACGAAGGGTTCGGGCTCCCGGCCCTGGAGGCCCTGGCCTGCGGTGTCCCCCTGGTGACCACCACCGGGACCGCCATGGAGGAGGTGGCCGGCGCCGCCGCCGTCCTGGTTCCCCCGGGCGACGGCCGCGCCCTGGCCGAGGCCATCGACGCCGAGCTGGCCGGGGCCCCGGGCGACGGCCCGTCCCGGGACGAGCGGCGGCGCCGGGGCCTCGACGTCGTGGCCACCCACACCTGGGAGGGGAGCGCCGGGCGGCATCTGGAGGCCTACCGGCACGCTGCCGGCCGCTGACCTCGTCCCCAAAAGGCGCGGCCCACCGGGCGCCGCACCGTGCCGGGATGCCACCCACCGCAGTCCGAATTTCGGGCGGGGGCGCTGGTCTGGCCGACGAGACGGTATGGTGACCCGTCGTGCGCTCCCTCATCACCGGCGGTCGCGGCTTTGTCGGCCACTGGCTCGCCGACCACCTCCGAGACCTTGGCGACGAGGTTGTCGCCATCGACCGCGAGGTCGAGATCACCGATCCCGTCGCCCTGCTCGAGGCCATGTCGGCCGCAGCTCCGGACGCGGTCTACCACCTGGCTGCATTGACCCATGTCGGGCAGTCCTGGGAGGAGCCGCTCCAAGTGCTGGAGGTCAACATCATCGGCACCGCCGCGGTGCTGGCCGCGGCCCGCCAGTGCGGCACGGATCCGCGGGTGCTGGTCACCAGCTCTGCCGAGGTCTACGGGGCCGTCACCGACCCGAGCCGCCTCCCGCTCCGCGAGGACTCGCCCACCGCCCCCCTGACTCCCTACGCGGCCAGCAAGCTCGCCGCCGAGGCCGTGGTGGCCCAGGCGTACCTGGGCCACGGCCAGCACGTCATCACGGTCCGACCCTTCAATCACATCGGCCCGGGCCAGATCCCCAACTTCGCTGTGCCGGCCCTGGCCAAGCGGATCGTCGACGCCGACCGCAGCGGCGCAGCCACCATCCCGGTGGGCAACCTGTCGGCCCGGCGTGACTTCACCGACGTGCGGGACGTCGTGCGGGCCTACCGGCTGCTGATCGAAGGTGGCACACCCGGCGAGGTCTACAACGTGTGCTCCGGGCACGATGTGTCCATTCGCGAGATTGCCGATGGACTGTTGGCGCTCGCCGGCACGTCGCTCGCATTCGACGTTGATCCGGCGCTGGTCCGGCCGGTCGAGGTTCCGGTGCTGCGGGGCGACCCCGGCCGACTGATCGATGCCACCGGATGGAAGCCGGAGGTCCCCCTCGACCAGACACTGGCCGACGTGCTGGCCTACTGGCGGGCGCAGTCGGCCTGACCGCGATCAGGCCGCCACGCGAAGAACGGCCCGCACGGGGCGGGCCGTTCTTCTGAGCCGAGATGGATCGGCTCTCGTGGTCGGCGCACGGGGGAGGGGCGCCGACCGTGCCGTCGACGGACCGGGGGATGGCCGCCGTCGGCGTGGCAGCGGCTCAGGCAGCGGCTGTCGGGATCCGCGAGCGGATCTGCGACCGGGCCTCCTTGGCCTGGACGTGGGCCTGCTTGGCCAGGTCACGCGCCTGGGTGGGCAGCCGGTCCTCCAGGGGGGCCACCGCAGCCTCGAGGCGCTGGATGATGTCCTCGAACCGCTCCATCAGACCCTCCACGGTGACGTCGACGGAGTGGAGGGCGCCGCTCAGATCGGACCGGGCGGCGGTGACGCGGTCTTCGATGCCTGACTTGGGATCGGCCAGGCGCTTCATGAGCTCCTGTCGCTGGACCTGGGCCTGCTGGAAGCCGAGGACCCCGGCGCCGATAACCACGTAGGTGGCGTCCTTGGCCACGGCGGCGATGTCCTTGGCCGCCTTGGCGACGTCGGTGTTGATCTCGGGGATCTTGATGTCGGGCTTCTTGATGGTGGGCATAGTGGACTCTCCTTTGGCTGTGCGGCCTGTGGTACGTCGCCTGGGTGTTCGATGCACCCGGTAGGCCACCGGCTCTGATAGATACAAGTGTATCCATAGTGATAAACATTTGCAAGCACCCGACCCGGCTCTCGTCCATGGCTGGTGACCAGGAAGTTCACCGCTGGGGCCGTTTCGGCCCGATAGCCTCTGACCCCTGATGGACACACTGGCCCCGCCGGTGGTCGCCGTCGTCGTCGCCCACGATCCGGGTCCGTGGTTCGAGGAGACGCTGGCCTCCCTCGCTTCCCAGGACTATGCGGAGCTGTCCGTGCTGATCCTCGACGCCGGGAGCCACGAGGACCTCACCGCCCGGGTGGCGGCGGTGCTCCCCACCGCCTTCGTGCGCCGGCTCGAGGAGAACCGGGGGTTCGGGGCCACGGTCAACGAGGTGCTGACCATGGTGGACGGGGCCGACTACTTCCTGCTCTGCCACGATGACGTGGCCCTCTTCCCCGACGCCGTCCACCTGATGGTGGAAGAGGCCTTCCGCTCCAATGCCGGGATCGTCACTCCCGAAGTGGTCAGCTGGGACGACCCCGACCGGTTGGTCCACGTGGGCATGACGGCCGACAAGGGCGGCTCGGTGGTGGACCGGGTCCAGCCCCATGAGATCGACCACGGCCAGCACGACGCCGTGCGGGACGTCTTCGTCGCGCCCGGCGGCTCCAGCCTCGTCCGTGCCGACCTGTTCGAGGAGTTGGGCGGGTTCGACCCGGCCATCGTGGCCATGGGGGAGGACCTCGACCTGTCCTGGCGGGCCCAGGTGGTGGGGGCTCGAATCATCGTGGCCCCCGATGCCCGGGTACGCCACCTGGAGGAGCTGGCCGGAGGGGCCGCGCCCGATCGATCGCGCCCTCGTCGGGGGTGACGACAGCTCCGGCTCCACCGCTCCGGTGACCCTCCAGGAGCTGCAGCGGCGCCACGAGCTGCTGGCGGTGTTCAAGTGCTATGGACGATTCCACCTTCTTCGGGTAGTTCCCCAGGTGGTGGTGCTGGCCGTCGCCGAGGTCATCGTGGCTTCGCTGGCCGGCAACCGGGCCCGGACCCGGGCCGTGGTTCGGGCATGGCGGTGGAACCTGGGGCACCTGTCGGTCACCCGACTGCAGCGCAAGGAGCTGAAGGCGCACCGGAGGTTGAGTGACAAGGAGATCCGGCTGCTACAGGTCGGGGGGAGCGCTCGACTCTCGTCCTACTTCCGCCGGGTCTTCCAACACGGGTTCCATGGCGCCCATGCCGACGAGCTTGCCGCTGCCGAGGCCGCCGGCGTCGTCTGGGCGGGGGACCGGGCCCCGCGCACCGACACGGTCCGGCGGCCGGCGAACCGGGTCAAGAGGTGGTCGCTTCGGCCCGCGGCCGTCTCAGTGGGCGTGTGCGGCTCACGGTGTGGGTGGTCGCCGGCCGCGGCGGTGGCCATCGGCACACGAGGGGTGCTCACCGGGAGGCTCCCTGCCGTCGGCCAGTTCGTCCCCTTCCCGAGCTGGGGTGCCACCCTCGCCCAGTTCGCCGCCGGCTGGCATCCGTCCGGTGTGGGGACTACGGCGCCGGCCGCCCCGGGGCTCTTGCTGACCGGCCTGCTCGGTACGGTGCTGCTTGGCGCGATGGGCCTGGCCCAGAAGGTGCTGATCTTCGCGTGCATCCCGCTCGGGGCCTGGGGAACGGTGCGCCTGCTCCGTCCGTTCGGCTCGCAGCGCGCTGCCCTGGTCGCCGGTCTGGCCTATCTGGCCGTGGCCGTGCCCTACAACGCCTTGGCCCTGGGGCGCTGGGGCGCCCTGGTGGTCTACGCCGGGGCCCCATGGGTGATGGGCCGTCTGTTCCGGGCCACCGGGGCCGCACCGTTCGTGGGGTCGACCACCGAACCCGGTTCGACGGAGCCCGCCGCCGATGCGGAGCCTGACGGCCGTGCCGGTCCGGCCTCCCCGGACCGGACCGACGCGCCGGCGTCGGGTGGCGTCATGGGCCCTGCGCCACCCCCGGACACGGAGCGCCATCGCGCTGGGCCTGCTGGAAGCGGTGATGATCTCGTTTGTTCCGGCAGCCGCCGTCGTGGTCCTCCTCCTCGCCGTGGCCTTGGTGCTGTCCTCGGTCCTCTATCGCGACCTGGCGGTGACCCGTCGAGCGCTGTGGCTCGCCCTGTCCGCCACGGGGGTGGCCGCGATGATCTGTCTGCCCTGGGTCATCGGGGTGCTGTGGGCCGGACGCGGGGCCGTCGCCGTCTTCGGCGTGCCCATCCCCGCCGTCCTCGGCGGCGTCCTGGTCCTCGCTCCTCCGGTTCGCCGCCGGGCCGATCGGGGGCTCCCCACTGGCCTACGGCTTCGCCGCCGCCGCCCTGGCACCGCTCGTGCTGGCCCGGGGTCCCCGATTCCGCTGGGCCGGGAGGTTCTGGACCATCGCCCTGGTCTGCTGGGTCTCGGCGTGGACCATCGGGCGGGGGTGGACCGGCAGCCTGGCCATCGACCCGTTGGTCCTGTTGGCCCCGGCCGCCGTGGCCATCGTCGCCGCCATCGGGCTCGGGGTGGCGGCCTTCGAAGAGGACCTCCGGGCCGAGGAGTTCGGATGGCGTCAGCTGGTGACGGTGGCGGCCTCGATCGTCGTGGTCCTCGGCGCGCTGCCCACCGCCATCTCGGCGCTCCCTGGACGCTGGGACCTCCCCCTGAACGACTTCAGCCAGTCGGTGGCCTGGATGCAGGCCAAGGCGGCAGACGGTTCATTCCGGGTCCTCTGGCTGGGCGACACCAATGCCCTCTACCAAGGGTCGTGGGCGGCCGGCGGCGGGCTGGCCTACGCCACCTCGGAGGACGGTGGGCCCGACGCCCGCTGGCTGTGGAACTCGGCCGGCCCCGGCCCCGCCTCCGGCCTGGCTTCGGCGGTCGACGTGGCCCGTGCCGGCGGCACCGACCAACTCGGGCGGCTCCTGGCCCCGGCGGGCGTCCGCTACGTGGCCCTGCTCACCTCGTTGGCCCCCGAGATCAATGGGGAGCAGAACCCCACCGTGTACCCGGTGCCGGCCGATGTGGCTCCCGCCCTCGCTCGGCAGCTGGACCTGAGTCCCGTACTCTCCGGCACGGGTATCACCGTCTACCAGAACAGCGACTGGCTCCCCCAACGGGCGGAGGTCCCGGCGGGAACGACGGTGCCCAACGGGTCGCCGCCCGACCCCCTGGCGGGGAGCCCGGGCTCGGGCTTCGTGACCGGAGCGGTTCCCGTCCTACCCGGGGGGATCGCCTCACGCTCGTTCAGCGGGCCCTTGACCAAGGGCACCGTGCTGGCCTCCGTGGCGCCAGCGGGCCGATGGAACCTGACGGGCCCGGCGGGAGTCCGGGCGCCCCGCACGTCCTCGTTCGGCTGGGCCGCCCGGTACCGGGTCGACGGGACCGGCGTCGGCACGCTGCGCTTCGACGGCGGTCTCGTGGCCCCGCTCTCCTTCGTGCTCTCGCTGGTGACGTGGCTTGTGGCTCTCGCCCTCCTGGTCGGTGACGGGGCAGGAAGGCCCTGGCGGCGCCTCCGGCTGCCCCGGCCGCGGCTCCGGGGCTCCGGTCACCCCGATGCGGGGCCGCCGGGTGACGAGCCGGACTTCCCCGGGGCCGGGAGCGACGCCGGGACGCCGGTGGTGGAGGAGGCGGTCCCGTGAGCGACTCGGACGACTCCCTGATCGAGCCGGACTGGACAGAGCCCGAGTTCAGCGTGCCTGATGCCCCGGCCCCGTGGCGTGCCCGCGGTGTCCGCCGTGCCCCGGTCGAACCTGAGCGGGGGAGAGGCGCGGTCATCGCCGCCGTGCTGGCCACCCTGGTGGTCGTGGCGGTCATCGCCGCCATCGCCGGCCAACCGTCCCCGTCGCCCGCCCCGTCCACGGCCGACGGCGGTCCCCATCTCGCCGATGGGCTCCTACTCCTCTTCCGCCTTCTGCTCGGCCGGCACCGGCACCGCGGCCACCACCACGGTCTATCTCACCAACGGCACGCCCAGGGCGGTGACCGGGGTGATGACCGCGGTCGGCCCGCCGGCGGGCGGTGGGGTCCCGACGGTGCGCCGTGGGGTCACCGTGCCACCGCTTCGCACCGTGGCCGTCAACCCGGGCCAGGGGCTCCCGGCGGGCAGCAATGCCTCCACGTTCGTCTTCTCGGGAGGCGGGGTGGTGGCCAGCCAGGCCGTGACCGGACCCAACGGCTGGAGCACGGCACCATGCGCCTCCCAGGTGGCCTCGCAGTGGTCGTTCGCCGGCGGTACCACCACGGCCGGCAACGCCTTGACCCTCTCCCTCTACAACCCGACGGCCACCGAGGCCGTGGTCAACGTGTCCTTCATCACCAACACCGGCTATGAGACCCCTCAGCAGTACCAGGGACTGGTGGTGCCCCCCGGGCAGTTGGTGGAGGAGAACGTCGGCGACTTCGTCCAGAACGACACCGCCATCGCCACCCTGGTGCAGGCCCAGGCCGGGGCCCTGGTCAGCTCGGAGTTCCAGCAGTGGTCGTCGGGAGCCACCGGCGGAGTCTCGGTCAGGCTGGGCTCCCCCCAGCTGTCGACCGTCTGGCGGCTGGCCCAGACCACGGCCCTGGCCCAGTCCAACGTCAACCTGTACCTGGCCAATCCCGGTCAGTCGCCGGCCACCGCCACCATCACCCTGGGCTTGTCGTCCGGCTCGGTCATTCCCCACCGGGTGGTGGTGCCGCCGGTCTCCATCGTGGCCTTCACCGCGTCAGGGACCCCCGGGCTCCCCCAGCAGACGCCGTACGCCCTGACCATCAACTCCACGGCGCCCATCGTGGTGGGGCGGTCGGTCCAGGCGCCGTCGGGGTCGTCCCCTCCGGTGTGGGGTTCGTCATCGGCCACCACCACGCTGGCCGCCCACTGGCTCGTTCCCGCCCCGGGCATCCCCAGCTCGCCGGGCACGGCCAACGCCAGCGTGGCCAGCCTGGCCGTGGCCAATCCCGGGCCCACCTCGGCCCGCGTGGCGGTGACGCAGCTCGGGGCGAGCCATCCTGTGGCGATGTTCACCGTGGCCGCCCATGAGCTGGCAGTCCTCGGTGCCAAGCAGGTCGGCGGACTCTCCACGCTCACGGTGTCGTCGACCCAACCCGTCGTCGTGGAGGAGGACAGCGGACCGGCCGGGGCCCCCGGGGTGGTCTCCTCGACCGGCTTCCCGATCGATCCCTAGGTTGGTGGCCGGAACGATCCGGTCCGCCCGCAGGCCGACCTCACCCGCGCTCGGTGCTCCTTCTTCACTTGTCCTCGGGGATGGCATCCCACCACTGACACCACCAGTCCGCCCCCACCAGGATGCGGAGCTTGGGGTGCCAGCAATAGGCGAGATCCTTGTAGGGCTCGAGGTAGTAGAGGCAGTTCTCGCACTTCTCGTTGCCGGACGGCTTGCCCTTCAGTACCGCGTTGGAGGCCAGGTGGCCCAACTCGATCGAGAGCGTCTCGTCGATCTCTTTGGGTTCCGGATCAGGAATCACGTAGTCGGACATGGCGTCAACCTAATCCGTGGGATCCTCGATCGGCACCTTCGGGGCGGCGTTGGCGGGTGGTGGTGACGCGTACCACCGCATCGGCTTCCCCGGTAGAACGGGGACCATGAGTACCCGGCGCGTCCAGCACCTTCCGGCCCGTGGCTCGGACCTCGAGCCGGCCGACGCGGAGCTCCGGACCCCCGGCCGTGGCGAGGTGCTGGTGCGGGTGGAGGCATGTGGTGTCTGCCACAGCGATGTCCTCTCCGCCCAACTGGCTGCCTCGTACCCGATCGTCCCCGGCCACGAGATCGCCGGCGTGGTCGACACGGTGGGAGACGGGGTCTCGGCGTGGGCCCCCGGTGACCGGGTCGGGGTGGGGTGGTTCGGTGGGATCGACCGTTCCTGCCCGTCGTGCCGATCGGGCGATTTCATCAACTGCGCCAACCTGCGGGTCCCGGGGCTGGCCTATGACGGCGGCTACGCGGAGTCGGTCGTCGTGCCCGAGGAGGCTCTGGCCGCCATCCCCGACGAACTCACTGCGGTGGAGGCTGCGCCGCTGATGTGCGCCGGAGTGACCACCTTCAACGGCCTGCGCCGCAGCCCGGCCCGGGCCGGCGACCTGGTGGCGGTGCTGGGTGTCGGTGGTCTCGGTCACCTGGGCGTGCAGTTCGCCAACCGTATGGGCTTCGAGACCGTGGCCATCGCGCGGGGCGACGACAAGGCGGCCACGGCCAAGGCGCTGGGTGCCCATCACTACATCGACAGCAACGCCAACGACGTGGCCGCCGCGCTGCAGTCCCTCGGGGGCGCCCGCGTGATCCTGTCCACGGTGACCAACGCCGCGGCCATGGCCGCCTCGATCGGGGGCCTCGGTCCCAAGGGCCGACTGGTGGTGCTCGGCGTGGACATGGAGCCGATCCACGTGCCGCCCCCCGTGCTGGTCGGCCAGTCCCGTTCGGTGGCCGGTCACCCCTCGGGCACCGCCAAGGATTCCGAGGACACCCTCCGTTTCGCCGTGCTCACGGGCGTCCGGCCGATGGTGGAGACCCTCCCGCTGGCCGAGGCGCCGGGCGCCTGGGAGCGGATGCTGACCGGCCGGGCCCGATTCCGGATCGTGCTGACCAGTCAGTGACCGACGAGGGCCGAGCCCCGATCTGCCCCCACTGCGGCGTGACCGGACTGCCCGCTGACGCCGGCCACGTCCTCGACACCCGCTTCGTCTGCGAGAACCCGAACTGCGAGGCCTTCGGCGAGATCGTCACGGAGCCGTGAGCCCCACCGGCCGCGAGGGTGCCGGGCGCTGGTTCGCCCGGGCCGTCGAGGCCGACCGGGCCGCCACCCGGGCCCGGGTGCACGCCCTCGGTTCGGAGATCGCCGGGATGGTAGCCGCGTCGACCGACGCCAACACGGACGACGAGCATGATCCCGAGGGTGCCACCATCGCCTTCGAGCGGGCCCGGTCCGCCTCGCTGCTCGCCGACGCCGAGGCCCATCTGGCGGCCCTCGACCGGGCGGAGAACCGGCTGCTGGCCGGCACCCACCTGGTGTGCGGTAGGTGCGGCGGACCCATCGCCCGGGACCGGGTCCTGGCCCGGCCCGAGGTGACCACGTGCTTCGAGTGCGCCTCGCGCCCCCGGGGGCGTTGAGCCACGGGGGCGGTGGGTCAGCCGGCCTGGGGCCCCGATGCCGAATCGTCTCCCGAAGAGGTGGACGATTCCACCTCGGTGCGGATCCGCTCCAGTGTGGTGCGCATACCGTTGCGGTTGGTGCGGCCTCGTGCCCATCCGAGGAGGGCCCAGTAGACCCGCAACAGCCCGGTGTCGCCCAGTTCGAACGTCTCGGTGACGTCGGTCCCCCCATCGGAGGGTTCCAGTCGATAGCCCCAGACGCTCAGGGCCTTGCCCGACGGTCCGACCCCGAAGGTGAACACCCGTCCCGGCTCGCACTCCTGCACTGTGCACGTGGTCCAGTAGGTCGGCCCGATACCGTTGCGCTTCACGTGGCCTCGGAAACGGGCACCCACGGCCGGACCGGTGGCGCCGTCCAGCCACTCTGCCTCGAAGGTCTCGGGACTGTAGCGACCGATCTTCGTGACGTCGCTCACCAGATCCCAGATCCGCTCGGGTGTCGCTTCGATGTGGACGGTGACCGACTCGTGCATGCGATCACCCTAGGGCGGGCACCGTCGCCCACCGGTCGGCTAGCGCGAGGTGGGGGGAGGGGGTGGGGGCCACGGCGCCTGCTTGGGCCAGTGGCCGGGGGCCGGTGGGGCCGGCATGGGGGAGGGGGCCTGCGGCCAGTGACCGGTCGGTGATGGTGGGGGCGGCGGCCACGGCGCGGCACCTGAGCCCACCGATCCGTCGCCGGCGGCCGGGCCGTTTCCGGGGGAGCCAGCGGCGGCGCTCTCGTCGCTGGCCCGGTTGGCTCCCGAGACCTCGCTGTCGTCTGACGGCTCGGAGGGCGCCGGTGGGGCTGCGCCGGCCGGGGCCCCGCTGCCCGAGGCCGGGACCGAACCGTTGGACCCCTCGTCCGGCGGACCATCCGCGTCCCCGGAGCCGGTCGGCCCGTGCTGGGAGGCCACGAAGATGGGCGGCACGTTCTTCACGCCGTGCTCGTGCACGGGCCGGCCGTAGGCCGTGTCGACCAGGCGGCCCACGGTCTCGCCGTCGATGGTCTCCTCATCGAGCAGCGCCCGGGCCACGGCGTCGAGGCCACCCCGGTGGCGGGCCAGCACCTCCAGGGCCCGCTCCTCTTGGGCCCGGAGGATGATCTCCACCTCGTCGTCGATGATCTGGCTGGTGTGCTCCGAGTAGTCGCGGGTGTGCATGAGGTCCTCGCCCAGGAACACCTGGCCTTGCGAGCCCCAGGCCATCGGGCCGATCTTGTCGCTCATCCCCCACTCCCGCACCATCTTGCGGGCCAGCTCCGTGTTGCCGACCAGGTCGTTGCTGGCTCCGGTGGACAGGTCCCCATAGACCAGCAGCTCGGCGGCACGGCCGCCCATCCGGACGGCGAGCGAGTCCTCGATGTGCTGGCGGGGGTGGATGTGGCGCTCCTCCATGGGGAGTTGCATGGTGACCCCGAGGGCCATGCCTGTCGGGAGAATGGTCACCTTGTGCACCGGGTCGGCGTCGGGCAGCACGTAAGCCAGCACGGCGTGACCACCCTCGTGGAAGGCCACCCGCTCCTTCTCCGCTCCGGAGAGGACCAGACTCTCGCGCCGCTGACCCATGAGGACCCGGTCCCGGGAGGCCTCGAAGTCGACGTTCTGGATGACCTTGGAGCCACGGCGCACGGCGTGGAGGGCGGCCTCGTTGACCAAGTTGGCCAGGTCGGCACCGCTCATCCCCGGGGTGCCCCGGGCCACTGTGCCGAGATCGACCGTCGGGTCCACCCGCTTGTCCTTGCAGTGGACCTGGAGGATGGGAAGGCGCTCATCGAGGTCGGGAAGGGGTACGACGATCTGGCGGTCGAAGCGACCGGGGCGAAGGATGGCGGCGTCCAGGATGTCGGGACGGTTAGTGGCGGCCATCACCACGATGCCCTCGGTGGGGTCGAAGCCGTCCATCTCGGAGAGCATCTGGTTGAGGGTCTGCTCCCGTTCGTCGTGGCCACCCCCGAGACCGGCTCCCCGCTTGCGGCCGATGGAGTCGATCTCGTCGATGAACACAATGGCCGGGGCCTGCTTCCGGGCCGTGGCGAACAGGTCACGCACCCGGCTGGCCCCCACGCCGACGAACATCTCCATGAAGTCCGAACCGCTGACCGACATGAAGGGCACTCCGGCCTCGCCGGCCACCGCTCGGGCCAGCAACGTCTTTCCGGTCCCGGGGGGACCGACCAGCAGGATGCCCTTGGGGATCCGCGCCCCGATCTCTTTGAAGCGGGCCGGCGTCTTCAAGAAGTCCACCACCTCGCTGATCTCCAGCTTGACGCCGTCATAGCCGGCCACATCGTCGAAGGTCGTGGAGGGACGCTCGGTCGAATAGAGCTTGGCCTTGGACCGTCCGATGGACATGATGCTTCCCATTTGGCCCTGAGCCTTTCTGCTGATGTAGTACAGGATCCCGCCGAACAGGGCGATGGGGAGGACCCATGTCAGCAGCAACCCGAGCAACGGGTTCGAGGTGCCCGAATTGAGGTGGGCGTTGGGACCGAGGGCCTTCAGGGCGTTCTGCTCGGAGTCGATGATCGGGTTAGGCCCCGACGCGGTGTACGTCCCGCCGTTGGATAGTTCGCCGGTGATGACCCCGGTGGACATGTCGACGTTCGCCGTCTTGACCGACTTGTTCTGGAGGTCGCTGAGCCAGGAGTTGTAGGTGAGGGTGTTGGTGGTGGTCTTGGAGAGCAGATTGGGGATGATCAACACCGAGAGCACCGCCACCACGATGACCACGTAGAGGGCCATCCGGTTCTTGTTCTGACCTGGGCCCTCCTGCCCGGGACCACCGGGCGACGCAGGGCCGTTGGGCATATCGGGGTTCGGCGGGGTCACCCCATCATGCTATTCGCACGCGGCCCCATTTGACGCATCGCCCTACACCGTGATCCGGCCCGCCTCCTCGGGACCGGGATCGATCGGTATCGTGGAAGCGTGATCGAGCGGTCCGAACAGGGCGCGGACCCCAGCGCGGCCGCCGAGAGCGGTGCGGCCGGGTTCTCCGGGCCGCCCCCGTCCGCGAACCCGGTCGGCCGGACCGGCTGGGCTCCGCCTCCACCGACCGTCCCGCCGCCGGGCTGGCCCCCCCCGCCCCCCGAGGTCCCGGCCCCGGCCGTGGATGCGACGGTCGGGGGTCCTGTGGGCGACCGTGCCGACCGATCCCTGGGCCTCCAGCTGGACGCCGGCGCGGCGCCGGTCGACCGGCCGTCGGCCTGGATGTGGCTGCTCTTCGCGGCACTGGGCTTCCTGGCCGGGCAGATCCTGGCCGGCATCTTCGTCGCCGTGGCCGCAGCCATCGACGGAACGCTGGCCTCACTCAGCGCCATCACCAAGCTGGACGAGCCGCCCACCTGGTACATCGTCTCCACCCTGCTCGGGTTGTGGGCCGGATTCTTCGGGTCGGCCTGGCTGGCCAGCCGGGTCCGTGGCACGAAGGGCTTGGTCAGGGACCTGGGCCTCCGATTCCGCTGGAAGGACCTCTTCGGCATCCCCATCGGCGTGGGCGGCCAGATCCTCGTGGCGCTGATGTACATCCCCATCTCGCACCATGTCCACAACTTCAGCCAGCGGTTCAACGCCCCGGGCCAGCGTCTCACCGGGGGCTCCCACGGGGCAGGGTTCGCGGTCATCGCCGTGCTCACCGTGGCCGGAGCGCCGTTCTTCGAGGAGCTGTTCTTCCGAGGAGTGCTGCTCCGGGCCCTGGCCCGGCTGTTCGGCCGGATTGGCGGCTGGGTGGGGCCGGCCCTGGCCATCGTGGTGACCGGTGTCCTGTTCGGCCTGGCCCACGCCGAGTCGCTCCAGCTGCTGGGCCTGGCCAGTTTCGGCATCATCCTCTCGTTCGTCTCCTACCGCACCGGCCGGCTGGGCATGAACATGGTGGCCCACGCCACGTTCAACCTGATGGCGGTGGCCGCCGCGGTGGTCACACCACTGAGCGTGGCGCACGCGGGGCTGTTCTGAGGTGAGCGCTCCTGTCGACGTGGCGCCCTCGCCGGCCACCGTCCCCCCCACCCCGCGGCTCGCCCCGCCGGCGACACCATGGAGCCGCCGACTGACCGGACGGTCCTCCTGGCCGGCCTGGGCCAACCTGGCCGTCGTGGCCGTCGTCACCCTGGTCGCCCTCAGCCAGCTCCACCCCTCGCTGCTGCTGGCCAACACCACCACCGCCGGTGGTGACACCGGGGCGCACGTCATACTGCCGGCGTTCCTCAAGTCCCACCTGTTGACCCACGGCCAGCTGACGGGGTGGGACCCGGACTGGTACGACGGGTTCCCGCTCTACACCTTCTACTTCCCGCTGCCCGGCATGATGACGGTGCTGTTCAACGTCGTGCTCTCTTATGACGTGGCCTTCAAGGTGGTCACGGTGCTGGGCACGTTGACGCTCCCCGTGTGCGCCTGGGCCTTCGGCCGCCTGGCCGGGCTGCGAGATCCCGGACCGGGATGCCTGGCCGCGGCGACCCTCCCGTTCCTCTTCGAACCCAGCTTCTCCATCTACGGCGGCAATATCCTCTCCACCCTGGCGGGGGAGTTCTCCTTCTCCCTGAGCCTCTCCTTCGCGCTCCTGTTCCTGGGCGTGTGGGCCCACGGGCTCCGCAGCGGCCGGCACCGGGCCCTGGCCGCGGTGCTCTACGCCGCGACCCTGCTCTGCCACCTCCTGCCCGCCATGTTCGCGGCGGCCGGTGCCGTGGTCTGGCTCCTGCTCGACGCCGACGTGGTCCGAGGGGTTCGGGGTGGCCTCCGTGGGCGGCTCGCCCGGCGTCGATGGTCACGACGGCTGATCTGGTCGGTGGTGGCCGGAACGATCGGGGTGGGCCTCAGCGCCTGGTGGCTGCTCCCCTTCGCCACCGGCCAGGCGTACACCACCAACATGGGGTATACGAAGGTGCTGGGCTTCCCCCACCTGCTCTTCCCGGGCTCGGCCCGTTGGGTCCTGGCCGTCGATCTGGTGGGCCTGGTGGCCATGGTGCTCCGGCGCAACCGGGTCGCCCTCTTCGTGGTGATCATGGGCGTCCTGTCGGCGGCCGCGGTCTGCCTCGACCCGGCCAACAAGCTCTACAACGCGCGGTTCCTTCCGTTCTGGTTCCTGTGCCTCTACCTGTTGGCCGGGTACGCCGTGGGTGAGGTGGTGGCGGCGGCGGCCCGCTGGTACCGCCGTCGACGCCTCGACCAGTGGGCGGTCGTCGTCCGCCAGCGCCTCGGGTCGGTCCCCGACACGCCGTGGCGGCCCGGGGCCCGCATCAGCCGGTTCCGACGACCTGTGCCAGCAGCCATTCCGGCCGGGGCGGTGGTCGGGCCGCTGGTGGCGCTGGCTGCCGCGTGCCTGGCCGTGGTGCCGCCCCTGGTGCTGCCGGCGTCGGCCCTGAGCCAGGTCGGCGTCACCGTGGGGGCCAACCAGCCCAGTGCCTGGGCCGACTGGAACTACTCGGGCTATGAACGAAAGCCGGACTATCCCGAGTACCACGCCATCATCCAGATGATGGCCAAGGTCGGTGCCACCGAGGGGTGTGGTCGGGCCATGTGGGAGTACGACGCGTCGGAGAACCGGTTCGGCACCACGATGTCGCTGATGCTGCTCCCGTACTGGACCAACGGGTGCGTCGACTCCATGGAGGGGCTGCTCTTTGAATCGGCCTCGTCGACACCGTTCCACTTCATCAACCAGAACGAGCTGTCACCCAGCCCTTCCGACGCGGTGGTGGGCCTCACCTACGGCGGCCTCAACGTGCCGCTCGGCGTCAAGCACCTGCAGCAGATGGGGGTCAGGTACTTCCTGGCCGCATCGAGCACGGTGGAGACGGCGGCGGCCGCCGACCCCGCCCTCACCCTGGTCGGCTCCACCGGGCCGTGGCGCACCAGCTACAACGGTGAGGCCCTGAACACGACGTGGAAGGTGTACAAGGTCGCCGACTCGTCTCTCGTCCAGCCCCTGGCCAACCGCCCCGTGGTCTGGAGCGGCGTTGGACCGAGTCAGAGCAGCTGGCTGGCTCCCGCGGTCAGCTGGTACGACGATCCGAGCCGTTGGAACGTGGTGCCGCTGGCCGACGGCCCGACAGCCTGGCCGCGGGTACCGGTGAGCCGGACCCGTCCAGCCGCGGTGCCCGAGCCGGCCACCACCGTGTCCCACGTCGTGCAGACCGACAACTCGGTGTCCTTCCATGTAGACCGGATCGGCACGCCGGTCGAGGTCAGAGTGTCGTACTTCCCCAACTGGAAGGCGACGGGGGCGAACGGCCCGTGGCGGGCCGCGCCGAATCTGATGGTGGTGGTCCCGACCAGCCACGACGTGACCCTCACCTACGGCAGCTCACCCTCCGACGAGATCGGGCAGCTGATCTCGCTGGTGTCGCTGGTCGCCGCGGTCGCCCTGGCTGTGGCCGAGCGCCGCCGCCGTCGGACACGGCGGCCCGACCCGCCGAGATCCGGTGCCGGCGGAAACGCCCCCTCCCTGGCGGGGAGTTGACGGGACGGTGGTCCCGCCACGCTCCCTGGGGATGTTCCCTCTCTCGACCGTGCTGTTCCCTGGTGCGGGTCTGCCCCTGCACGTCTTCGAGGATCGGTACCGGAGTCTGATGGCCGACTGCCTCGAGCTCGACGGGGAGTTCGGGGTGGTCCTCATCGCCCGGGGCTCGGAGGTTGGCGGAGGGGACCAGCGGGTGGACGTGGGCACGGTGGCCCGGATCGACCAGGTTGCCGAGTTGGACGACGGCCGGATGCTGGTCATGGCCAGAGGGGAGCGACGCATGCGGGTGGAGCGCTGGCTGGTCGACGAGCCCTATCCCCGGGCCCTGGTGGAGGAGCTGCCGGTGGTGCACGGCAACGACCACGACCTGGCGCTGGCCACCGCCGAGGTGGCGGTCCGGCGGCTCCGCTCCCTCCTCTCGGAGTTGGGCGAGGTGCCGGCCCTGCCCCATGACCTCGAGATCGCCGGCAGCAACGAGGACATCGCCTGGCGGCTCTGTGCGTTGGCCCCGCTCAACCTGATGGATCGCCAACAGCTGTTGGCATCCCCCAGCCTCGAGGAGCAACTGGATCGACTGGCCGAACTGTGCGAGGCCATGGCCACCGACGTGGTGGCCTTGCTCGCCGCCGGTTCCGAGGACTGAGGCTCAGGGGGCCTGCTGGGCCTCCAGGAATGCGGTCACCCCGTCGGCCAGGCCCTGGGCCGCCTGCTGACGCCACCCAGGGCTCTCGGTCAGCCCGGCGTCGCTCGGGTTCTGCATGTTGGCGCACTCGATCAGGACCTTGGGGACCGTGGTCAGATTGAGGCCGCCCAGGTCGTTGCGCTGGTCGATTCCGCCGACTCCCGAGTAGTCGGAAGGCGGCTCACCGGTATCGGCGGCGAAGGCCACCCGGACGGCCGCAGCCAGCCCGGCCGACGCCGGCACCACGGCGGTGTTGTTGCTCACCGGACTGACCACTGGGAGTGGCTCGATGACATCGAAGCCCCGGCCCGACGCCGGACCCCCGTCGGCGTGGATGGACACTGCGGCGTCGGCGCCGGCGACGTTTCCGATGACGGCGCGGGCGTTGACACAGGGCCCCACCCCGGTGTCGTTGGTCCGGGTCATGACCACGGTGGCCCCCTCGGCCGAGAGGATCGCCTGGAGCCGCACCGCCACGTCGAAGTTGAAGGCGTGCTCGGGGTAGCCGTCCGCCGTCTCGGTGCCGACGGTGTCGCAGGGCTCGGTCCCGTTGCCCCGGCTGATGGGCTGGGCGATGGCACCGGAGGCCGCGCCGTTGCCGCCGTTGTGTCCCGGGTCGACGGCGACCACCTCACCGGCCATCGGGGGCACGTAGACCGAGCCGTCGAAGGCCGCACCCCCGAAGGCGTAGACGCTGCCGTCACCCGACAGGAGCCGATAGCCGCCCGACCCGGTGGAGGCGTCCATCCCCACCGCACTCCGGTGCAACAGCCCGGTGGCCGCGCCGGCGAACCCGGCCAGGCCGAAGGTGAAGACCCCCCCGTCCGAGGCCACCAGCCAGTACCCGGCCCCGCCGGGGGCGGCGGCCATCCCCACCACCGGGCGGTTGAGGCGCATGGAGCCCGTCGACCCGTAGAAGGAGGCGTCCCCGAAGGTGAAGATCCCCCCGTCCGAGGCCACCAGCCAGTACCCGCCCCCGTCCGGGGGTGGCGGCCATCCCCACCACCGGGCGGTTGAGGCGCATGGAGCCCGTCGACCCGTAGAAGGAGGCGTCCCCGAAGGTGAAGATCCCCCCGTCCGAGGCCACCAGCCAGTACCCGCCCCCGTCCGGGGTGGCGGCCATCCCCACGATGGGCTGGTTGAGATGCTGGCCACCCTCCGACCCGTGGAAGGCGGCGTCCCCGAAGGCGAAGACCCCCCCGTCCGAGGCCACCAGCCAGTACCCGCCCCCGTCCGGGGTGGACGCGGCCCCGACCACCGGGCGGGCCAGCGGCAGGGCCCCCGCCGATCCGTAGAACGGGGCATCGAAGGAGAAGACCCCGCCGTCGGCGGCAACCACCCAATAGCCCCCGGTGACGACGTCCGAAACCATGGCCACCACCGGATGGGCACTGGTGGGCTCGCCGGCTGGTGCGCCCACCAGTGCCTCCGCCAGTCCTCCCCGGGCCGCTGTGGGTACCGGGAGGGGACTGCTCACGCCCATCGTGGCCAACCCGACGATCACGGCGATGACCAGTGCGGCACTCGTCGTGCAAAGCGCCAACGCCTCCCAGCATCGCCGGTGCTGCGTCCTGTCGACCACGGCCCGATCTTGGCACACCCCACCGGTTCGACTCCCAGGCGACGCCCCCCTCGATAGGCCGCCCGGCTCGCTAGGATGGCCCGGCCATGAGCAGCCTCTCCTCCGTCTTCAAGGCCTACGACATCCGGGGCGTGGTCCCCGACGAGCTCAACGCCGATCAGTTCCGAGCCATCGGCATCGCCGTGGCCCGGTTCACCGGCGGCCCGATGGTGCTGGTGGCCCGCGACATGCGCGAGTCGGGGGTCGAGCTCTCCCACGCCTTCGCCGAGGGTGTCCGGTCCGAGGGGGTGGCCGTGGTCGACCTGGGGCTGGCTTCGACCGATCTCCTCTACTTCGCCGCCGGCAGCCTCGATGCCCCCGGGGCCATGTTCACCGCCTCGCACAATCCGGCCAAGTACAACGGGCTCAAACTGTGCCAATCCGGTGCCCGACCCATCGGGCGAGACACCGGGCTGGCCGAGATCCAGGCCACCGCCGAGTCCCTCCTGGCCGAGTGGGGGACCGACGGCCCTCCCCGGCTCGACCCGGATCGGCTGGCCCCGTTGGAGGAGCAGTCCGTGCTCGACGCGTACGCCGACCATGTGCGCTCGTTCGTCGACACCGACTCCCTCCGTCCCCTACGGGTGGTAGCGGATACGGCCAACGGGATGGGGGGCCTGGTCGCCCCCAAGGTCTTCGAGGGCCTCCCCTTCGAGGTGGAGATCCTCTTCCCCGAGCTGGACGGCAACTTCCCCAACCACCCGGCCGATCCCATCCAGCCCGAGAACCTGGTCTCCCTGAAGGCCGCGGTGCTGGCCGCAGGGGCCGACGTCGGCCTGGCCTTCGACGGGGACGCCGATCGGGTGTTCCTGGTCGACGAGCAGGCCGAGCCGGTGTCGGGCTCCCTGACCACCGCCCTGGTCGCCGCATCCATGCTGGACAAGTACCCCGGGTCCACCGTCCTCTACAACTGCATCTGCTCACGGGTGGTGCCCGAGGTGATCGCAGAGAAGGGTGGCACCGGGATCCGAACCAAGGTCGGCCACAGCTACATCAAACAGGTCATGGCCGAGACGGGCGCCATCTTCGGCGGCGAGCACTCCGGTCACTACTACTTCCGGGACAACTACCGGGCCGACTCGGGCATCATCGCGGCCATGGTCGTCCTGGAGCTGCTGAGCATCACCGGGCAGCCGCTCTCCGAGCTGCTGGAGCCGTACAAGCGCTACGCGGCATCGGGCGAGATCAACACGGTGGTCGACGACCCGGCCGGGGCCGTCGAGCTCATGGCCGCCGAGGTGGAGGCGGCCGGAGGGGCCAAGGGCACCGCCGACCGGTTGGACGGGTTGACCGTGGACCGGGGGGAGTGGTGGTACAACCTCCGCCCCTCTAATACCGAACCCCTCCTGCGCCTGAACGTAGAGGCCCCGGACGCGGCCGACTGTGCCCGCCGGGTGGCCGAGGTCCAAGCGGACATCGGCCGGTTGCTCGGCGCATGACGGTGGCCGACCGGCCCACCGTGAGCCCGCCCCACCCCCGACGAGACCAACGAAAGAGGTGCAGATGACGACGCTCGACCCACTGCTGATCGATGTCCTGGCGTGCCCCGAGGACAAGGGGACGCTGCTCTACTTCGCGGACGAGGACCGGCTCTACAACCCGCGGCTCCACCGGAGCTACGAGGTGCGGGACGGTATCCCGGTCATGCTCATCGATGAGGCCACCACGGTCGACGATGCCGAGCACGATCGTCTGACGGCCAAGGCGGAAGCTGGCGGAGCCGTGTCCACCGGCGGCCCCAGCGCGTCGTGATCCCCCCGACGGCGGCCACGGGGTCGTCCACGCATGGTTCGCCCTTGACCCTCGACAGCCTGGACATGTGGTCGGCCACCGCCGGCCTCCCCGAGCAGGTGGCCGAGGCGGTCTCGGCGGCCAGAGGAGTGGCCGGCCTGCCCGGCCATGACCAGGTGGAGAATGTGGTGGTCCTGGGCATGGGCGGCAGCGGGATCGCCGGGGACGTGCTGGTGGCCACGGCGGCCCCCTTCATGCCGGTGCCGGTGACCGTGGTCAAGGGCTACGAGCCCCCGGACTTCGTCGGCACCGGCTCGCTGGTCTTCGCCATGTCGTTCTCCGGCAACACCGAAGAGACGCTGGAGGCGGCGGCCGGGGCCTACGAGGCCGGCGCGTCGCTCATCGTGGTGGCGGGCGGGGGAGCCCTCGCTGAGCTGGCCGCCGAGTGGGACATCCCGGTGGTGCCGGTGCCCTCCGACATCCCCCAACCCCGGGCCGCCCTCGGGGCCATGGCCATCCCGCCGCTGGTGCTGCTGGAGGAGATCGGGCTGTTCCCCGGGGCCACCCAGTGGGTGGACCAGGCCGTCGACCAGCTTCGGATCCGTCGCGACGCACTGGTGCAATCGGGCAGCGCGGGCCGAGGAAGTGGCCCGTCGGATCGGACGGACCATCCCCCTCGTCCACAGCTCGGGCGACCTGGGCGGAGCTGCCGCCCTGCGATGGAAGGCCCAGGTCAACGAGAACGCCAAGAGCCCGGCCTTCTTCAACGTCTACCCCGAGCTCTGTCACAACGAGGTGGCTGGATGGGGCCAGCACGGCGACGCCACCCGCCAACTCATCACGCTGGTCAATCTGCGCCATGATGCCGAGCATCCCCAGGTGAGTCGTCGGTTCGAGCTGGTGGTCGACGTGCTGCGGGAGGTCGTGGCCGAGGTGGTCGAGGTTCGTGCCGCCGGCGAGGGCGACCTGGCCCAACTGCTCGACCTGGCCCTCTTCGGTGACTTCGTCTCCCTCCATCTGGCGGGTAACGAGGGCATCGACCCCGGTCCCATCCCGGTCCTGGACGAGATCAAGCTGCAGCTGAGGCAAGGCTCGGACTGACTCGGGCGGCTGTCCCTGGGGCGGACATCCCTCTGGCCTCGGGAGTTCGTGCTCCAGATCCGGAGTCATCGGATCCGGGCGCCGGCGGGGGCCGGCCGGCCTCCGCGCCTCCGATTGCGACCGTGTGACGAACTGGTGACCGAAGGTCCGACCCCTGGTTTCCGGTGGGGGAGGCGTACACTTGTCGCTGTGAGCTGCGTGCGGGTCTGTGGTTGCAAGTCGAAGCCAGTCGCAGGCGAAACGACCCACGTAAGGCAACTCGTGGTTGCTGAGCATGGTGCGGCTTAGGAGTAAGACCTGCCCGTGGCGTCCCCGGCTGTCGGGGGCGGACGGAGAGGGGAGGACGCGGCCATCAACGGTTCCGAAGGGCCCCCGGCCGGAGACGGTCGGTGCCGCCGGAGTCGGGTCGCCACGCCCCCTGCAGGCGAGTGTGGGGTCAAAGACCAGGTCAGCCGCCCGCAGTTCACATCATCAACCCGACGACCGACCAGGAGGACCGGCCGACCGCAGACGTAGTAACCGAACACCACAACCATGGAGGCGAGCAAGTGGACGTTGTCATTGCCTATGGCAGAAGGATCGTGTCGGACGAAGTGAGGGCCCTGACCAAGGAGAAGGTGGGCCGGCTCGGCCACCTGTGCCCCGGACTCGAGCGGGCCGAGGTCCACTTCACCGAAGAGCACAATCCGAGGATCGCCGACCGGGAGCGGTGCGAGGTGATCATCGTCGGCCATGGTCGGACGATCCGGGCCCGAGCAGCCGCCCCGTCCCGCTGGCGTCCGTGGACCTGGTGGTGGAGAAGCTCGAGCACCAGCTCGAGAAGACCAAGGGGCGACTGGTGGCCAGGACCCACCCCCGCCGGCGGCCGGCCAACTCGGTGTCCATCCTCCGGGAGCGTGTCCGCACCGCCTGAAGCGGCCCGGCCCCGCCCCGAAGGCCGTGTACGCCCGCGGGGCATGCGGCCAGTAGGCAAGACGTCCGACGGTAGAGTGAGTGGCCCATGAGCGTGCTCACGAAAGTCCTCCGCGCCGGCGAGGGGAAGAAGGTCCGCCGGCTGGCCGAGCTGGTGCCGTTGGTCAACGCCCTCGAACCCGAGATGGAGGCCCGCTCCGACCAGGAGTTGGCCGCCCTGACCCCGGTGTTCCGTCAGCGTCTCGAAGACGGGGAGAGCCTCGAGGACCTGCTGGTCGAAGCGTTCGCCCTGGTGCGGGAGGCGGCATGGCGCGTGCTGGGCCAGCGGCACTTCGACGCCCAGTTGATGGGGGGCATGGCCCTCCACTTCGGCTGGATCGCCGAGATGAAGACCGGTGAGGGCAAGACCCTGGTGTCCACGCTGCCCGTGTACCTCAACGCACTCGAGGGCAACGGGGTCCACGTGGTCACGGTCAACGACTACCTGGCCACCCGAGACTCGGAGTGGATGGGTCAGCTCCACCGGTTCCTCGGGCTCACCGTGGGCCGGGTCGGCCCCGACATCGATGATCCCGACGCCAAGCGGGAGGCGTACTACGCCGACGTCACCTACGGGACCAACACCGAGTTCGGGTTCGACTATCTGCGGGACAACATGGCCCGATCCAAGGAGGCCATGGTCCAACGCGGCCACCACTTCGCCATCGTCGACGAGGTCGACTCCATCCTCATCGACGAGGCCCGGACGCCGCTGATCATCTCCGGCCCGGCCGCCGAGTCGGCGCAGCTGTACTACCAGTTCGCCGGGATCGTGCGGACCCTGCGGGCCGAGGACGATTACGAGGTGGACGAGGAGAAGCGCATCGTGGTGCCGACGGAGGCCGGCATCGAGAAGGTCGAGAAGCAGCTCGGGGTGAGCAACCTCTACGACGCCGTCTCGGTCAACTACGTGCACCACCTGACCCAGGCCCTGTACGCCAAGGAGCTGTACCGCCGGGACAAGGACTATCTGGTGGCCCAGGGCGAGGTGAAGATCGTCGACGAGTTCACCGGCCGAACCCTGGACGGGCGACGGTGGTCCGACGGCCTCCACCAGGCGGTGGAGGCCAAGGAGCGGGTGCGCATCAAAGAGGAGAACCACACGTGGGCCACCGTCACCCTGCAGAACTACTTCCGGCTCTACACCAAGCTGTCGGGGATGACCGGTACGGCTGACACCGAGGCCTCCGAGTTCGCCAGCACCTACGAGCTACCGGTGGTGCCCATCCCCACCAACAAGCCCCTCATCCGGGAGGACAACCCCGACCTGATCTACAAGTCGGAGGACGCCAAGTTCGCCGCCGTGGTCGACGACATCGCCGAGCGTCACGCCCTTGGCCAACCCGTGCTGGTGGGCACGGCCTCGGTGTCGAAGTCCGAGCACCTCTCCCGTCTGCTGGAGAAGAGGGGCATTCCCCACGAGGTGCTGAACGCCAAGCAGCACTTCCGTGAGGCCGAGATCGTGGCCCAGGCCGGAAGGGTGGGCGGGGTGACCGTCGCCACCAACATGGCCGGTCGCGGCGTGGACATCATCCTCGGCGGGAACCCCGAGCTTCTGGCCCTGCGAGAGGCCAACGCCCGGGGCATCGACCTGACCACCGATGAGGGTGCCGCCGCCCTGGAGGCCATCGAGGCCGAGTTCGAGACGACGTGCAAGCGGGAGGCCGAGCAGGTCCGGGAGGCTGGGGGCCTCTACGTGCTGGGCAGCGAGCGGCACGAGAGCCGCCGCATCGACAACCAGCTGCGCGGGCGCTCGGGCCGACAGGGGGATCCCGGGGAGAGCCGGTTCTTCCTGTCCCTGGAGGACGACCTGATGCGGCTGTTCGCCACAGGCGCCATGAACTGGGTGATGGGCCGGGCCCTCCCTGACGACGTACCCATCGAGGCCAAGATGGTGACCAAGGCCATCGAGCGGGCGCAGAACACGGTCGAGGGCCGGAACGCCGAATCACGCAAGGACGTCCTGAAGTACGACGACGTCATGAACGAGCAGCGCAAGGTGATCTACCGGCGCCGGCTCCAGATCATCGATGGTGAAGATCTCCGTGACGAGACGGTCGAGCTGCTCGAGACCACCATGACCGGCCTGGTGGCGTCGTCCTGTCCGTCAGAGTACCCCGAGGAGTGGGACCTACCCGGGCTGGTCACCGAGGTCACCCAGTACTATCCGACCAAGTTCGTGGCCGAGGATCTGGCCGGTGCCACCACGGTGGGACAGGTCACCGAGAGCATCCTCACCGAGGCCCTTGACCTCTACGCCGAGCGCGACGAGACGATCCCCGGCGGCGAGGAGACCGCCCGCCAGCTGGAGCGGGACATCATGCTGCAGATCATCGACCAGCGGTGGCAGGACCACTTGGCCGAGATGGACTATCTCCGCGAGGGCATCAATCTCCGGGCCATGGGAAACCAGGACCCGTTGGTGGCCTACCAACGCGAGGGCTTCGCCATGTTCGGCAAGCTCATGGAGGGGATCAGCGACGATTACTTGCGCTACGTGTTCCACGTACAGGTGCTGGCCGAGCCGGCGCCCGAGCCCGATCTCGACCGGGCCAACTACCTGGCCGCCGACGACCCGGTCCAGGGGGACGGGGCCATCACCGCGGCGTTCGCTGCCTCCACTCCGGCCGAGATTGAGGAGGCGGCGGCTCTGGCCGGACTGCCCGGCGGGAGCGCTGCCCAGGGCGGGGTGACCAACCATCTGGGTGACGACGGCGAGACCCAGGCGCCCATCGTGAAGTCCGACCGCGAGAAGATCGGCCGGAACGAGCCGTGCTGGTGTGGGAGCGGCAAGAAGTTCAAGCTCTGCCACGGCGCCAACTGAGATGGCCCCGGACGACGGGGGCCGCCGAGGGCCAGGAGAGCCCGATCGCGTCGACATACCCGAGCTGTTGGAGTCGCTGGCCGGACGGCTCGCGGAAGCCGAGCACTTCCTGGGCAAGGATCGTCTGCTCGCCCGGCGGACCGAATTGGAGAAGGCGGCGTCGGAACCGGGCCTGTGGGACGACGCCGACCACGCCCGTCAGGTCACCACGGAGTTGGGTCAGGTCAACGACGACCTCGAACAGCTGGCCCAGCTGGCCGAACAACTGTCCGATGCCCAGACCCTCCACGAGCTGATCGAGGAGGAGTCCGACGAGTCACTGCGCCCCGAAGTGGAGCAGGTGCTCGACGAACTGGACCGCCGGCTCGGCTCCCTCGAGCTCCGTGCCCTGTTCGCCGGACCCTACGACGACGGTGATGCGGTCGCCGAAATCCATGCCGGGGCCGGTGGTACCGACGCGCAGGACTGGGCCGAGATGATGCTGCGCATGTACACGCGGTGGGCCGAGCGACGGGGCTTCGACCTCGAGGTGGAGGAGGCCACGCCGGGGCAAGAGGCCGGCCTGCTGTCGGCCACCTTCATCGTGAAGGGCCGCTACGCCTTCGGGCTGCTTGCCGCCGAGCGCGGGGTGCACCGGTTGGTGCGCATCTCGCCGTTCGACGCGCAGCACCGACGGCAGACCAGCTTCGCCTCGCTGGACGTGGTCCCGTTCCTGGAGGACGTCTCCGGTGAGGTGGACATCGACGAGAAGGATCTCCGCATCGACACCTACCGGTCCTCAGGTGCCGGCGGTCAGCACGTCAACAAGACCGACTCGGCGGTGCGACTGACCCATCTGCCCACCGGGATCGTGGTGTCGTGCCAGAACCAACGCAGCCAGCACCAGAACAAGGCCAAGGCCATGCAGGTGCTGGGAGCGAAGCTGGCCGAGCGCCAGCGGGCCGAGCACCAGGCCACCTTGGACCAACTGTCCGGCGACCGCACCGACAACGCCTGGGGAAACCAGATCCGTTCGTATGTGATGGCGCCCTACCAGTTGGTGAAGGACCTGCGCAGCAATGAGGAGACGGGAAACGTGGAGTCGGTGCTCGACGGTGACCTCGACGCTTTCATCGAGGCAGAGCTCAGACGTGAGGCCGAGGGGCGCCGACTGCGCGAATGATTCCGGTGTCCGCCACCGGCGGCGTCGGCGGAGGTCAGGGGGCTGAACCAATTGCGGAGTGGGTGCGGGTAGCATTGCATGGAATGGGAACCCTGCTCTCCATCTTTTTCGCGCCGCCGATGAGGCCCACCGCATGATCACGTTCCAGAACGTCACCAAGACCTACAAGGGCTCGACCGTGGCCCTCCGGGAATGTTCGGTCGAGATCGACAAGGGCGAGTTCGTCTTCCTGGTGGGACCCTCCGGCTCGGGCAAGACGACGTTCATCCGGCTCCTGCTCCGCGAGGAGTCGCCCGACTCCGGCCGGATCTGGGAGGCCGGCAAGGAGATCGGCCACCTGCCCAAGTGGCGGATCCCCTACCTGCGGCGCAACATCGGCTGCGTGTTCCAGGACTTCCGCCTCCTGCCCAACAAGACCGTGTTCGAGAACGTGGCGTTCGCCCTGGAGGTCATCGGTCGGCCCCGTCACGTGATCGCCACCCAGGTGCCCCAGGTCCTCGACCTGGTCGGTCTGACCAAGAAGCGGGACAACCTTCCCCACGAGCTGTCCGGTGGGGAACAGCAGCGGGTGGCCGTGGCCCGGGCCTTCGTCAACCGTCCGCTGATCCTGCTGGCCGATGAGCCCACCGGGAACCTCGATCCCACCACCAGTCTCGGCATCATGAAGCTGCTCGACCGGATCAATCGCACCGGCACCACCGTCATCATCGCCACCCACGATGCCGGCATGGTCGACCAGATGCGCCGCCGGGTCATCGAACTTGACCGGGGGGTCCTGGTCCGTGACCAGGCCCACGGCGTCTACGGCATCGACAGTGCGACGGCGGCGGCCGGTGCCGGCTCGCCCACGGGCCTCGTCACCGAACAGGCACCGCCGAGCGACGACGACGGATTCCCCGACCGCTTCGCGGCCGGCGCCTGATGCCGGTCTCCGCCGGCTACGTCTCGAAGGAGGCGGCCACCAACCTCTGGCGCAACCGCCTGATGACGGTGGCGGCCATTCTGACCGTGGCCGTGTCCCTGGCGCTGGTGGGCTCGTCGCTCCTGTTGAAGCAAGGTGCGTCCAAGGCCACCGTGCAGTGGCAGAACGGAGTCCAGGCCATCGTGTGGGTGAAGCCGGCCGCCGGAGCCACGCTGGCGACGTCGATCGGTTCCGAGCTGCACGATTCGCCCTACATCAAGAGCTGCGTCTACCGGTCCCAGGTCTACGACTTCACCGAGGCCAAGACCATCCTCCCCGCCGACGAACTGGATGCCACCAGCCAGGCCGACTACCCGTCGTCGTACCGATGCGTGCTAAACGATCCCTCGCAGGCTTCGCAGGTCTACCAGCAGTTCACCGGGAAGGCGGGCGTGGCCTCGGTCAAGTATCCGGGCCAACAGATCAAGACCATGCAGAGCGTGATCCGGATCCTCCAATGGGTCTTCCTGTCGGTCGCCGTGGTGCTGCTGCTCTCGGCGTCGGTGCTCATCCTCAATACCATCCGCATGGCCATCTTCGCCCGAAGGCGGGAGGTGTCGGTCATGAAACTGGTCGGAGCCACCAACTGGTTCATCCGACTGCCGTTCATGGCCGAAGGACTGATCCAGGGACTGGCCGGCGCGGCCGTGGCCGTGCTGGTCGTGCTGGCCCTCTACTTCGGTATCGGCCTCGACACCACCAAGACGGCCGCCAACCAGGGGAGCATCATCGCCCAGATGTCCCTGGGCGGGTGGGAGGTGGCGGGCACCTGCATTCTGGTGGCTGTGGTCGGCGTGGTGGTCGGCGTGGTGGGCTCGGCCTTCGCCGTGCGTCGCTTTCTCGACGTCTGATCGTTCTCCGACGGCGCCGCCGGTGACCTCCCGCGCGGCGCTGGACCAGGTGGCCACGTGGCCCGTGGAGCGGGCGGCCGTGGCCGTGCTGCGCTTCGAGGAGACGCCCGGCCCGGGTCCGGCCGCCTCCACGCCGGTAGCGGTGGTGGACACGACGGGCCCTGTGGACCGGGTCCTGCCGTGGGCATCGGTGACCAAGCCGGCCACCGCCCTGGCCGTCCTGATCGCCGTGGAGGAAGGGACCCTTGCGCTGGACGAGCCGGCCGGGCCGCCGGGCAGCACAGTGCGTCATCTACTGGCCCATGCCTCCGGGCTCGGTCCCGACGCGGCCACCAGCCTGGCCGCACCGGGGACCCGACGGATCTACTCCAACGCCGGCTTCCAGGTACTGGCCGAGCTCCTGGCCGAACGCTCCGGCCTCTCCTTCGACGAGTACCTTGCCGACGGGGTCCTCGGCCCGCTGGGCATGGCCGCAACCACGTTCGATCCCAGAGCCGCCCCCGGACCGGCCGCCGCCGGCCTGGGCGGCCCACTGACGGACCTGGCTGCCCTGGCCGCCGAGTGGGCCCGGCCCACACTGGTCTCGGCCGACACGCACCGGTCGGCGGTGACGGTGCAGTTTCCGGGCACCCCCGGCGTGCTGCCCGGGTTCACCCGCTTCGACCCCTGCGACTGGGGACTCGGGGTGGAGCTCCGGGGGACCAAGCAGCCCCACTGGACCGGCACGACCAATTCACCTGCCACCTTTGGCCACTTCGGACGCAGCGGCTCCTTCCTCTGGGTCGATCCCCAGGCCGGGGTGGCCTGCGTCGGTCTGGCCGACCGCCCCTTCGGTCCGTGGGCCGCCAAGGCATGGCCCGCCTTGGCCGACGCGATCCTGGCCGGGGAGGCGGTCCGGGACCCGAATCGGTGGCCGGGCGCCCCGCCCGTCTAGGCTGCGCCCCATGAAGGGCGTCCTCCTGGCTGGTGGTACCGGCTCGCGGCTTCATCCGCTGACCCGGATCACCAACAAGCACCTGTTGCCGATCTACGACCGACCGATGATCAACTGGGGCATCGAAGCGCTGGTCAACGCCGAGATCAACGAGATCATGCTGGTCACCGGTGGGACCCATGCCGGCGAATTCCTGCGCCTGTTGGGCAACGGCCAGGAGTTCGGCATCGACCGACTCAGCTACGCCTACCAGGACCGGCCGGGGGGCATCGCCGAGGCGCTGGGCCTGGCCGCCCGGTTCGTGGACGGTGAGCCCGTGCTGGTCATGCTGGCCGACAACATCGTGGAGCAGTCCATCAAGCCCATGGTCGACGCCTTCAAGGCGAAGCCGCAGGGGGCCCGGATCCTGCTGACCCCGGTGGAGGAGGACGAGCACCTGCGCCACCTGGGTGTACCCACCTTCGACCAGGACGAGCGGGTGGTGGGGATCGTGGAGAAGCCCGAGCAGCCGGCCTCCAAGTTCGGGGTGACGGGCATCTACTGCTATGACGCCGACGTCTTCGACGTCATCCCGACCCTCGTCCCCTCGGGCCGCGGCGAACTGGAGATCACCGACGTGAACAACTACTACATCGGTGAGGGCGCCATGGCCTACGACATCCTCGAGGGATTCTGGGGAGACGCCGGCGAGTCGATTGACGCGTACTACGCGGTCAACGACTTCGTCAGGACGCACGGAGCCAACAAGGGTTGACCCCGGGGACGGCGACCCTCATTGGAGGGGCACGCCGGCCCATTCGGCAGTCTCGGCCCGATGGCGGGCGTAGTCGACCTTGCCGGCGGGCGAGCGGCCGATGGTGGCGACCACGTGGACCCGGCGAGGTGCCTTGTACCCGGCCAACCGCTGCTTCACGTGGTCGGTCACCGCCTCGCTGGTCACCGACTCGGGGTCGCTCCCGGGGGTGGGCTCCACCACGGCCACGATCTCCTCGCCGAACCGTTCGTTGGGGATGCCCACCACGACGGCGTCGGCCACGCCGTCGATGGTCTTGATGACCTCTTCCACCTCCTCGGGGTAGACCTTCTCCCCCCCGGTGTTGATGACCACCGATCCGCGGCCCAGGAGGTGGATGGAACCGTCCGCACCCACCTCGGCGAAGTCGCCCGGCACCGAGTAGCGCACACCGTCGATGGTGCGGAAGGTGGCGGCGGACTTGATCTCGTCCTTGTAGTACCCGAGGGGGATCCGGCCGCCGAGCGCCAGCACCCCGCTCCGTCCGGACCCCGGTTCGATGTCGCGACCGTCGGCGTCGAGGACCCGGACCTCGGGTCCGAGGGAGAACCGCGCCGTTCGGGCCGAAGAGGTACCCGACGACACCGACGTGCCCATGCCCAGTGCCTCGGACGAGGAGAAGGCATCGACCAACAGCATCCCCGGGTAGTGGGCGAGGAGGCCCTGCTTGGTCTCCTCGCTCCACATCACCCCCGACGAGATGATGCCCACCAGACTGGTCAGGTCCCACCGTCGGGGATAGGCGTCGAGGGTGGCCAGGATGGGCTTGGCGAACACGTCGCCGACGATGATCAGTCCGTTGACCTGCTCTCGCACCACGGTGTCGAGCAGTTCGACCGGGTCGAACTGGCGGGAGGTAAGGGTGACCACCCGACCTCCCTCACTCAGGCACTCCAAGGCGGTGAACCCGCCGGTGCCGTGCATCAGCGGGCAGGCCGGGAGGAGGGTCATGCCCCGGCCGCTCCGCTCCAACTCGGCACGTACGTCGTCGGGCCCGCCGTCCTCGGGATAGCGCCGGAAGCCCGATCCGTTCATCCGGGCGAACAGGTCGTCCTGACGCCACATGACCCCCTTGGGCATCCCCGTGGTGCCTCCGGTGTAGAGCATGTAGAGGTCGTCCGGGCTCCGCCCCCACGGCGCTCCCACCCGGCCGGCGGCCCGTGTCCCGTCAAGGGCGCCGGGACCCATGGCCGCCGCGGTGGTGGATCGGGCCGACCCTGGGCCCGAGGCCACCGACTCGTAGGCCACGGCCCAGGAGGGGCAGGGGGCGGTTCCGTCGTCGACCCACAGCCAGGAGCGGATGTCGGGCAGTTGATGACGGATCCCTTCGATGCGGTCGACGAACGTCCCGTGGAAGACCACCGCCACCGTGTCGGCGTTCTGCCAGAGGTACACCAGCTCGTCGTCCGCGTACCGGTAGTTGGTGTTGATGGGTACCAGGGCCAGCTTGAAACAGGCGAAGGTGGCTTCGAGGTACTCCGAGCAGTTGGTGAGATACAGCGCCACCTTGTCCTGTTGGTGCACGCCGGCCTCCACCAGCCATCGGGCCACGTTGTCGGCCCGATGGTCGAGCTCGGACCACGTCAGGGTGTGGTCGCCGTGGGTCAGGGCGGGCGCGTCGGGCAAAGTGTCGGCCACCGTCTCCCACACGTCGGCGAAGATCCACCTGCTCACGTCGTCTCCCCACTGCCCGGCGCACGGAAACCGGTGCATGCTCCCTTGGCCGTCGCCGGCCACTGTTCTCTGCCCTGTTCCCGGATGCCCCATCGTGTCCACGCCGGCCACGAGGCCCCCGACCCTGCCGTCGGGCTCCAGACCCCGGAACCCGGTCAGCCTACGCTGCTGTCATGGACTTCGCGCTGCCGGCCGAGGACGACCCCCGACGGCTCCCCTTGCGTCAGTGGCTGAGAGAACACCCCGCCCCGACGCCGCGCCAGCTGGCCGAGCACGGGCTCGTGGCGCCCCACTGGCCCCCTCCATGGGGGCTGGGGGCAGACCCCAGCCATCAGCTGATCGTGGATGACGAACTCCGTCGGGCCGGGGTGAGGCGACCGGAGAACACCATCGGCATCGGGTGGGCCGGGCCCACCATCCTCCATGCCGGCACTGACCAGCAGAAGGAGCGCTACCTGCGCCCCCTGCTGGCCGGCGAGGAGGTCTGGTGCCAGTTGTTCAGCGAGCCCGGGGCCGGTTCGGACCTGGCCTCCCTGACCACCCGGGCCGTGTTGGACGGGGACGAGTGGGTGGTGCAGGGTGAGAAGGTCTGGACCTCCTACGCCCACGCCGCCCGCTTCGGAATCCTGTTGGCCCGAACCGAGCCCGAGGCGCCCACCCACCAGGGGATCTCCTACTTCATCTGCCCCATGGACGCGCCCGGGGTGACGGTGCGTCCCCTCGTCGACATGACCGGTACCCACACCTTCAACGAGGTCACCCTGGACGGGGTGCGCCTCACCGGTGATCAGCTGGTCGGGGTCCGGGGCCAGGGCTGGGCCCTGGCCAAGGTCACATTGGGGAACGAGCGGGTGTCGCTGTCGGGGGCCGGGGCACTGTGGGGAATGGGTCCGACGGCGAGCGACCTGGTCGACCTGGTGCGGCGCTCGGGCCGACCGACCGACCCCCTGGTACGCCAGGGGCTGGCCCGCCTGTGGATCGAGGGTGAGATCCTCCGACTGCTCCGGCTGCGGACGGTGTCGGCGGCCGTGGCCGGCGTGGAGCCCGGCCCGGAGGCGTCGGTGCGCAAGGCCCTGGCCGATGCGCACGGTCAGCACATCATGGCCCTGGCCAACGAGTTGGCTGGGCCCCGGGGCATGCTGCAAGGAGCCGGGCCGTCGGTCGATTCCCCTGATCCGATCTGGGGTTTCGGGCTCCTGTTCGCGCCGGCCTTGACCATCGGAGGAGGGACGGCCGAGGTGCAGCGCAACATCATCGCCGAGCGCACCCTCGGACTACCCCACGACGTGCCCGGCTCCGCCGGCCGAGTGTGACCGGCCTCCGGGTTCAGCCGGCGAGCGGCCCGGCGTCCTCGTAGCCCTGGCGCACGCCCCGGCCGGCCTGGCGGACCAGCTGCTCGGGCTCGTACAGCATCCAGTAGGCGTTCCGGGCGTGCTTGCGCGAGCGGTTGACGCAGACCTGGGCCAGCTTGGCCGGGTCCTCCTCCTCGTTCTCGTGCACGAACACCTTGAGGATGTGGGTGGAGGTCATGAGCTGCGCCTGCATCAGGCCCTGGGACGCCTCGTGGGCGCAGACCTGGTCGATGTCGGCCTTGCCCGGCATGCCGAGGGCCACCACGATGAGGCACCCCTCGCCCTCGATGATCCGTTTGCACTCCACGGCCAGGTCCTTGAAGCCCGGCACGGTGCGACGGACCACCTCGAAGGAGGTGCCGTACCCCGCGTAGCCCTTGAGCTCGTCGAGCGCCTCGCCGCCCATGTCGTACCGGGCGAACATGGTGTCGACGACGCCGATGCGGTCCATGGTCGGAATCCTACCGGTCGGTGTCAGGATCCCGGCCGGTCTGAGCTGGTCCAGGGCCGTGGGCCGGCCAGAAGGTCGGTGGCGGTGCCCGGTTCGACCGGGGCCCAGCGGTAGACAAGAATCTCCGCGATGACCACTCGGCCGGACCCCTCGCCCGACTCCGATCCCTGGGTGGCACGGGACGCTGCTGTCGTGTGGCACGGCTTCACCCAGATGGCCGCCTATCCGGACAACTCACCGCTGACCGTGGAGCGAGCCGAGGGTCGTGAGCTCATCGACGTGCACGGCCGCCGGTACTTCGATGCCATCTCCTCGCTCTGGGTGACCACGCTCGGCCACCACGTGCCGGAACTGGATGCCGCGGTGATCGACCAGCTGGCCAAGGTGGCCCACGCCACCCTGCTCGGAAACGGGAGCCGGGCCGCCGTGGAGTTCGCCGAGGCCCTGGCCGCGGTGGTCCCGGTGGACGACGCCCACGTCCTGTTCGCCTCCGACGGCGCCGTGGCTGTCGAGCAGGCGCTCAAGATCGCCTTTCAGTACTGGGTCAACCGCGGGGAGACCGGACGACAGCAGTTCCTGGCCCTGGGCGGCGCCTACCACGGCGACACGGTCGGCGCGCTCTCGCTGGGCGACGGTGGGTTCGGCACCACCCTCTTCGATCCCCTCCGCTTCCCCGTGCTACGCACCCCGGGCTACGCCACCGCGGACTGGGCCACCAAGATGGTGGCCGCCATCGAGGTCCACGCCGACACGCTGGCCGCGGTGGTCATCGAACCCCTGGTGCAGGGGGCATCGGGCATCCTGGTGGCCGAGCCCGCCGACCTGGCGCTCGTCGGGGAGGCGTGCGGGTCCCACGATGTGCTGCTGATCTGTGACGAGGTGGCCACCGGCTTCGGGCGGACGGGACGGCTGTTCGCCTCGGAGTGGGCCGGAGCCGCCTTCCGGCCGGACCTGCTGTGTCTGGGCAAGGGGATCACCGGAGGGTACCTCCCCCTCTCCGCCACGGTGGCGGCCGGGCGGGTGTTCGAAGCCTTCAACGGCGCCGATCTCAGCGAGTCGACCTTCTACCACGGGCACTCCTACGGCGGGAACGCCCTCGCCTGTGCGGTGGCCCTCCGACACCTCCAGCTGCTGGACGAGTGGGAGGTGCTGGACCAGGTGGCCACCACCACCGCCCACCTTGCCGAGCGCTTGGCCGACTCGGTTTCGAGCCATCCCGGTGTGCATGCCGTCCGGCAGCGGGGCCTCATGGTGGGTGTGGAGCTCGACCCCCCGGCGGGCTCGACCCGCTGGGGCCGGCGGGTGTGCGCCGGGGCGGTGCGCCGGGGTGTCCTGCTGCGCCCGCTCGGGGACGTGGTGGTGGTGATGCCGCCGCTGACCACCACGGTGGGGGAGATCGACCGGGTCATCGACGCCCTGGCCGAAGCGCTCGACGAGGTCTGGGCCGAGGACCGACCGTGAGGGGCACCGGTCCGTCGGCTTGGTCGGCGTGGGTGGACGAGTCGTGTGCCGTGGTGGAGGCCGCCGGCCAGTGGCGCCGGCCCCGTTCCTTCGACGCCCTGGGGCCCGAGGGCGCCCTCGAGGGAGTTCACGCCGGCTCCGGGTCGGTGGTCTCGTTCGCTTCCAACGACTACCTGGGGCTCACCACCCACCCCGAGGTGGTGGCCGCTTCCCACCTCGCCCTCGACCGCTGGGGCACCGGTTCGGGAGCCTCCCGCCTGGTGACGGGCTCGCGGCCGGTTCACGCCGAGCTGGAGTCGACCTTGGCGGCGTGGAAGGGGTGCGACCAGGCGGTCGTCTTCCCCACCGGCTTCGCCGCCAACCTCTCGGTCCTGTCGGTCTTTGGCTCCGAGGGGGCCCACGTCTTCTCCGACGAGCTCAACCACGCTTCGATCATCGACGGCTGCCGCCTGGGACGGGCGGGGGTCACCGTCTACCCCCACTCGGATCTGGCGGCCCTCGCTTCGGCCCTGTCCCGGTGCCCGGGACGGCCGATCATCATCACCGACACCGTCTTCTCGATGGACGGCGACCAGGCCGACCTCGAGGGTCTGGTCGCCCTGGCCGCTGGCCATGGCGCCCTGTTGGTTCTGGACGAGGCCCATGCCGTGCTCGGACCCGAGCTCCCCGATGGGTCCGCCGACCTGGACGTGCTGCGGATGGGCACGCTGTCGAAGACGCTCGGGTCCTTGGGCGGGTTCGTGGCCGGACCGGCGCGGTTCGTGGAATTGCTGGTCAACCGGGCCCGCCCGTACATCTTCACGACCGCCGCCACCCCCGCCGACGCCGCGGCCGCGTTGGCCGCCGTGGAGATCGTGCGGTCGCCAGAGGGTGCCGCCCTCCGTGAACGGCTGGCCGGCCTTGTGGACCGGGTGGCCGGGTCGGTGGGCCGTCTCGGGCACGGTTCACCGATCATCCCCGTGATCATCGGGGACGAGGCCGACGCCGTGGAGGCCTCGTCCGCCTTGTTGGATCAAGGGCTGTGGGTTCCCGCCATCCGGCCACCGACCGTTCCCCGGGGCACGTCGCGCCTCCGGATCACGCTGTCGTCGGTCCACACCGACGGCCAGGTCGACCGGCTGGTGGATGCCCTGGTCCGGCTCGGGCTCGGCGGGCCTTCCCGACCGACCGATGGCCCGGACGGAGGACCCCGAGGGGCGAGGGCCGACATTGCGTCCTGAGCGCGTGGTGCTGGTGTGTGGAACGGGCACCGAGGTGGGCAAGACCTGGGTGTGCTCCCGGCTCCTCGCCGAGCTGCGCGCCCGGGGGCTGTCGGTGGCGGCGCGCAAGCCGGCCCAGTCGTTCGACATCGACTCCGAGGGTGGCCGGCTCGGTGGCCCCACCGACGCTGAGCGGTTGGGCGCCGCCTCGGGCGAGCACCCCGGTGCCGTCTGCCATTCCTTCCGCTCCTACCACCGGGCCATGGCGCCCCCGATGGCCGCCGAGGCCCTGGGCCTGCCGCCCTTCACCGTGGCCGACCTGATGGGGGAGTTGGAGTGGCCGGGTGATCGGGTGGCGGTGGGCGTGGTGGAGATGGCGGGCGGTGTCCGCTCGCCCCAGGCCGCCGACGGTGACGCCACCGATGTGGTGACGGCGCTGGCCCCCGACGTGGTGGTCCTGGTGGCCGACGCCGGACTCGGCACCATCAACGGGGTTCGGCTGTCCATGGACGCCCTGGCCACTGCCACCGACCAGCTGCCCGGGACGGCCACGGTGGTGGTGCTGGACCGGTACGACAGCCATCACGACATCCACCGGCGCAACCGCGCATGGCTCGGCGGGCGCAACGGCTACCGCGTGGTGGTGGCCCCCGGGGAGGAGTCGGCCCTGGCGGACCTGGTGAGCGGCCACCGGGCGACCGGGCCCTGAGCGGCTGGTGTCCCGCCTCAGTGGCGGCAGTCAGTGATAGGCCCGGGCGTCGGACTCCCGCAGGCGGGAGGCCGTGGCGGCCAGCAGTTTCCTCGTCATGGTGGGCACGGCGTCGAGGATGCCGTTGAACTCGCGTTGGCCGAGGACCAGCAGACGCATCTCGGTCTCTGAGGTGACCGTGGCCGAGCGGCTACCCCGGTCCAGCAAGGCGAGCTCGCCGAAGTAGCGACCGGGCCCGAGGGTGGCCACCAGCCTGCCGTCGTGGGTGACCGAGGCGGTGCCCTCTACGATGAGGAAGAATTCGCGACCCCGGCTCCGTTCGGCCGTCAGCACGGTGCCGGCGGGCACGGTCACCTCCTCCAATGATCCCCGGAGGGTGCGGAGCTCCTTGGCCGAGCAGCCCGAGAACAACCAGATATCCGACAGGTCCAGCGACTTCGCCCGGTTCGCCATGGAGGGTAGGGTAGCGCCCCGACCGGGCGGCATGGCGACCATCTCCCTCGGCCCGGAGCTGGCCCTGATCGGTCAGAACCCGAATCCGGCGGCGTCCACCACCGCCCGGCTGAACGGCCGGGCCAGCTGTCGCAGCTCGGCGCAGCCGTCCTCGCCGAGCGACTCATAGGCGTGGACGGCGGCGCGGTCAGTCTCCTCCTCCAAGGTCCCGCGGAGGGTGGCCCCTCCGTCGGTGAGGGCCAGCGGCGCCCGATGGCCATCGGATGGCTCCACCCTGGAAACCAGGCCGCGGCCGACCAGCCGATCCACGCCCGCCTCCCACTCGTCGTCCGGCCACCCCCGGGTGGCCCGCAGGAAGCCCTCGGGCAGGTCGCCGGTGGCCAGGTGCAGCCCGAGGGCCTCCACCGGGTCGAGATCGTGGAGGACCAGGGCGGCCACGTGCCCGTCGCCCCGGAACTCGCGGAGCAGGGTCTGGGCGTGCCACAGCACCAGATGGGGAGGTTCGGGCCAGGGCAGTCCGGCGTGGGCGGCGAACAGCGGTCGACCCTCGTAGCGCTCGGCGGCGCGCTCTGCCGCCCGTCGGGCCAGGGCCGCGGCCCGCCCCATCTCCGGGGAGGAGACGTCGTCGCCCAACATGCGACACAGAGCGGTGTCGGCCGCCTCGAGCCGGGCGGCGAGCACCGCCGCCGGCGTCGCCACCGTCCAGGCCTCGGGAATGACGTCGCGCACCAGGCCGGGATGGAAATTGAAGAAGGTGGCCACCACCGTCTCGGCGCCCACCGCGCCCATGGCGGCCGATCGAGAGGCGAAGTAGCCGGCCTCGGCCCGGAGGCCCAGGCGGCGGTAGGACTCGGCCGCCTCCGGGGCGAAGTAGATCATCCCGTGGAGGGGCTCCACGGTTCGGCAGGTCTTGCGGGCCGTCAGCGGGGCGATCATCGGCGGAGGTGGCAGTGGGTGGGCATGGCCCACGGTAACCCGTGGTCGGGGTGCGGGCCCGCGTCAGCCGGCCATAGTGATGACCACGCCGCAGTCGCCGTAGGGGACCTGCTTCCCCTTGAACAGCCCGCCGACCTTGCCGAGGAACTTGGTGAAGGAGGTCATGATCCCGTACTTGGTCTTCACCTTGTCGTGGATGTCGGAGTACTCAGCCCCGGTCACGACGCCGGCCGTCGCGTCCACCGGCGCGGTCGCCCGGTTTGACCCGTCCGCGTGCGTCACGGGCTTGGACGGTGACCCGGGAGGTGTGAGCCAGACGTTTGGCGTTGCCCGATGCGGAGCTGGTCCACAGGCCGAGCCGTCCGTCAGCCAACCGAACTACCCATGCCGGGGTGGGCACGGCCGTGCCGTCACGCCTGAAGGTGGTCAGCAGGATGCACTTCTCGTCGTCGGACATCGTGCCCAGGCTACGAGCCCCGACCCCTCGGGCCAGGGGTCACGCTCAGCTGGGCGTGACGGTCGAGAGGACGCCGTATAGTGCTCATCGAGGGGTAGGAGGCGTGGCTGGATGGGCGCTCGGACTCGGGGTCGGAAACGGAGCGATCGATGTTGAACGGTGTCTCGGGCATGATCGGCGAGACGGCGGTGGTGAGGAAGCCGGTCTCCGACAGTCATCAGCCCGGCTCCGTGTTCTCAAGGGGCGAGGAGTGGTACGCGGTCTCCCTCTTCCCCGGTACCACCATCGAGGTCGGGACCACCGTGGTGGTGGCCGACGTGGAGCGCGGGCTGCTGGTCGTCTACCCGACCGGGGACGCCTGAGCCGGCCGAGGGCCGAGCCCAGGGACCGGTGAGACCCCTGGGGGAGCCCTCGGGCTGGTCCGGGTGGCCCGCGGCGCGCTCGAACCACTAAGTGCCTACAGTGGGATCGAGGAGGTGGTCGTCATGATCATCGGTTCAGTGGGAGCGTCTGTGGCGCTGGCGGTGGTGGCGGTGGCGATCTTCGCTCTCATCGTCGTCTTCCTGAAGTCATGCCTGAAGGTGGTCCAGCAGGGCTGCGTGGGCGTGGTCAAGCGGTTCGGTGAGTTCAAGTCCATTAAGCAGCCCGGTCTCCATGTACTGCTCCCGCTGGCTGACCGGATGGACAAGGTGGACGTGCGGGAGTTCCCCCGGACCGGTGACCAGCAGGCGGTGATCACCAAGGACAACGTGTCCCTGTGGGTCAGCGCCACCATCTTCTGCCAGGTCACCGACGTGAAGCTGGCACTGTTCGAGGTCAATGACTTCGGTCTGGCCATCGACCAGATGGCCCGCACCGCGCTGCGTGCCGTCTTCGGTGAGCTCACCCTCGATGAGTCGCTCTCCGAGCGGGAGACCATCAACTCCAAGATGCAGGACCACATGGCCGAGGCCACGCTCAAGTGGGGTGTGCGGCTCAATCGAATCGAGATTCTCGATATCACTCCGCCGGCCAACGTGCTCCAGGCCATGTCGGAGCAGAAGGAGGCCGAGCAGCACAAGCGGGCGGCCATCTTGAAGTCCGAGGGTGAGCAGCAGTCGGCCATCAACAGCGCCCAGGGTCGGAAGCAGGCCAACGTGCTCGAGGCCGAGGGTCAGAAGCAGGCGTCCATCCTCGCCGCCGAGGCTCAAAAGCAGGTGCTCGAGCTCCGGGCTGACGGCGAGAAGCGGGCCGCCCAGCTGCGGGGCGAAGGGGAGTCGGCGGCACTGAACGCCATCGACACATCCGTCATCCATCCCAACACGCTGGCCATCATGCAGCTCCGAGCCCTCCAGGCACTGGCCACCTCGCCCAACTCCAAGATCGTCGTCCCCTATGAGGCTGCAGGCCTGGTGGGGGCGGCTCAGGTGCTGGTGGACGCCATGAAGGATGCCGGTGTCGACGGCGGAGTGAGCGAGAACGGTCTGAGCAACGGGCGGGCTCCCCAGGCGGGCCGGTAGCCGAACCGCACCAGGATCACTTCTGGCGCCACGACCCCGTTACGGCAGGGCGTGGCGGACGGTGTCCAGCACGCCCAGCACGATCAGTGCGCGAAAGCTCCAGTGCAGGAGGGGGCCCCACCGGGCCGGGGATCGGTGCTCCCACCACACGAGTGCGCAGGTTGCCGCAGCGATGGCGGCGGCGTAGTCGACCAGCAGGAAGCGGGTCCGCACGATCAGAATGCCGGCCAGCAGATAGGCGATGAGCACCGGGAGCGCGAGCCGGCCGAACTCCCGTCGATCATGGCCGTCCATGCGTACGGCAGTGACCGCCATGACCGGAATGAACAGGACGAGCACGAGTCCACTCCGCCCCCCGTACGGTTCGCGCTGGCCGATGAGGCCGGTGGCCATCGGCAAGAAGGGCATGACGATGGCCTCGACGAACGTGGGGAGCCTGATGGTGGCCAAGCCATTGGTCGGGTCGTGGCCGAACCGGGCCACCACGAGCCCAGTGCTCTGGAACCAGCGGCCGGTGATCGATCGTGAGTAGGCGAACCACCCCACCGACGCCACGGCGCTGGGCACGGCCAAGGGAACGAGGACGCCGAGCTGACCGGGGGCCGACCACCGCCCCGAGCGTCGGCGTTCGGCGTGCATGGCCAGTATCACGGGCAGGGGTGCGAGGAGGAGCATGATGGGTTTCACCGAGATGGCCCCGCCGATCAGGACGCCTCCGGTCCAGTAGGCCCTGGAATCGGTGTGGTTCATGCCCGGCGGTGAGGTCACGGCGACACAGGCGGCCATGACCAGTGAGGCGGCGAAGACGTCGTTGTAGGCCCACCAACTCTCGTCGGCCGCGGCCGGAATGGCGATCACGGCTGCGGCGGTCAGTGCGGCCAGTCCGCCGAACCGTCGGGCCAGTGCGGCAGCGCCGAGGGCCAGCAAGACGAGGGTCCCGGTGTCCGTCCAATGGGCGGCGGTCGAGGAACGGAATATGGCGGCCGGCGTGTAGAGGATCTCCGCGAGATCGAAGCTATTGGTGAACCGATACGGGCTCACGATCCAGTGTCCGACCCTGGCCCACAGTTCTGGAGCTGGCCAGTGATAGGCGATCTCGTCAGTGGCCTCCGGTGGGCGGAAGCCGGCCAGCAAGGCCACGGCGAGCAGGAGCAGGACGGGTACGAGGACGATCCACTCGCGCCGGAACGCGGCGGTCATGCCCTGAGCGAGTCCGTGGGCGGTCGCAACCACATCCCGTCCGATCCACACAAAGAGGAGTGCGGTAGCCACCGTGACGGCGACGACGGGTCCCGTCCGGAGAAGGTGGACCGACCCGATGATCAGCACGACAGCGCCGTATCCGGTGATCCCGAGACCGATGGCCACGGACCCGTCACCCAGCGGCTCGGCGGGCTCGGTCTGCAGCAACAGACGGCGCAGGGCGAATCCGATGGCGACGACGGCCATCCAGACGACGAGCATGGCCGCCACATCCCGACCCACGCCGCTGAGGGTCAGGTGCGAGAGGGCGGCCCGGGTGCTCTGGGTGGTGGCCGCAGCGATCGGGACCGAACCGCCCGCCGGCGTGGACACATCAGCTCCCTACTTGACGAGCCGTCCCGCCACGGTGGGCCCGGTCGGACCGTGCGGGATTCACCGGCCGACAGGTCGGGCCAGCACCGGTGCATCCCGACCAGTGCCCCCGGACCGTTGCCCGGCACCGCGCCCGGCCTGTTCCTCGAGGTACTCCTCCTCGACGTTGACCGCCCAGATGTCGTGGTCGGCGCCGTGGATGTTGTCCACGGTCAACATGGCCGTGTACATGGAATGGTCCTGGTTGTTGTACCTGTGCATACCGTTGCGTCCGACCAGGTGGAGATTGGGGATCTCGTCGGCCAGATAGTCGGCCACTGCGGCGACGTTGGCCTGGTAGGTGGTGTCGTAGTAGGGGTATGCCTTGGGCACCCGGACGACATAGCCGGTCTCGACATCGTCCGGTTCGACCAAGCCCAGCTGCTGGAGTTCGCGGGTGCCACGGGCGATCAGTGCCTCATCGGAGCTGTCCCACAGCTCGTCTCCTTCGAACACGAAATACTCGAGCCCCAGGCAGGTCCGCCCGTCTTTGACCATGAACGGTGACCAGGAGCTGAAGTTTTGGATCCGGCCGACCTTCACGTCGCTGAGTGGATGTAGATCCAGTTGTCGGGAAAGCCGCTGGCTCGGGGGACCACGAGGGCCACGGTAAGGAAGTCCCGGTAGAGAAGGCTGCGCCCCGCTCGGACCACAGCGTCGGGCGGCGCAGGATTGATGGTGTCGACCAGCCCGTGCATCGGCATGGATGAGATGACGTGTGAGGCGTCCAGGGTGCGGCACTCGCCGTCGGCGTTTCGGATGGTGACCCCTGTGGCCCGACCCGCCTCCACGCCGATGGAGACCACCTCGGTCCCCGTCAGCACCGTGCCTCCTCCCTTCTCGACCAGATCCCGGCATCGCTCCCACATCATCCCGGGTCCGAACTTGGGGTATTGGAACTCCTCGATGAGGCTGGTGATCTGTTGCTGGTTGCGTCTCGGAGTGAGGGCGTTGAGCACGGCCTTGCCGAGATCGAGATTCTTGATCCGCTGCGCGGCCCAGTCGGATGGCATCTCGTGGACTGGGACGCCCCACACCTTCTCGGTGTAGGTCTTGAAGAAGGTCCGGTAGAGGCGCCAACCGAATCGGGCCACCAACCATCCCTCGTAGTTCGACTGATCGCGGGGTGGCCGGACCCGCGACCGGAGGTAGGAGGTGCCGCAGAGGAATGACTCCCACAGGCCCAGGTTGCGCAGCGCATTGGCGGCCCGCAGCGGGTAGTCGTAGTACTTGCCGTCGTAGAAGATCCTGCTCATCCGCGGTCGCACGAGGAAGTCCTCGGGGGGAAGGATCTCGTGCCACAGGTCTTCGACCGGCCCCACCTTGGTGAAGAAGCGGTGGCCCCCGATGTCGAACCGCCAGCCGTCCCGCTCTACCGTGCGGCTGATGCCGCCGACCACGTCCTCGGCCTCCACCACGACCACCGGGTCACCCCGTTGCACGAGCTGGTATGCCGCCGTGAGCCCAGCCGGCCCGGCCCCGATGATGACCACCGGATCGTCGAGGACTCCGCTGTCGGTCCGACGATCGCGGTCGGCAGCCGAGCGACCCGTAGTGCCGGACGGTCGTCCAGACTCGTTCCGAGTAAATTCCGCCATGCGGAGATCATCGGCACACCGCATGGCTTTCCTTAGCCGGGAATTTCGGGGCAGGTTCGGCGAGGCCCACGCACGGCGTCGGCCCGCCCGCCGGCGACGCGTCGGGCTATTTCATCTCCACCTGGTCGAGGTAGTCGTCGTCCCAGTGGGTGAAGACCTCGTCGGGCAGCTTGAGGCAGTGGGTCGGGGCCAGGGCCTCGACGAAGGTGCGGTCGTGGCTGACCACCACGATGGTCCCGGGCCACTGGCTGAGCATCGTTCCCACCGCCTCGATGGAGGACGGGTCGAGGTTGTTGGTCGGCTCGTCGAGCAGGAGAACGTTGGCGCGGCCGGCGGCCAACATGGCCAGCCCGAGCTTGGCCCGCTCGCCGCCCGAGAGGGTTCTCGGCATCTGGTAGGCGGCCTTCCCGGCGATGCCGAACATCCCGAGCAGGGCCCGGCGCTCGGTCTCCTGCACCAGGATGGTGTCGTCGATGTTGTCGAGCACCGTCCTGTCCATGTCGACCTGCTCATGCTCCTGGGCGAAGTAGCCGAGGGTGACGTTGGCCCCCAACTCGACGGTGCCGTCGGTGGGCTCCTGCACGCCGGCCAGGCAGCGCAGCAGGCTGGACTTGCCGGCCCCGTTCCTGCCGATGATCACAGCCCGGTCCCCCCGGCGGCAGTGGAAGTCGACCCCCCGGAGGACGGTGGTCGTGTCGTAGCGGACGACGAGTCCGGTGGTCCGCAGCGGTACCTCGCCGGACCGTTGGGGCGTCGGAAGCCGGAAGGAGCTCTTCTTCTCGCGCTTGTGCACCTCGGTCTTGGCCGACTTGAGCCGCTCCACCCGCTTGTCCAGGGACTTGGCGATCCGGGCTCGGCGGTTGGTACTGCCTCGCATGGAGTCGGCCAGCGTGGACAGGCGCTTGATCTCCCGCCCCTCGAGCAGGGAAGCCCGCTCCCGCTGGCTTTGGTCCGCTTCCAGTTGGACCATGTAGGACGAGTAGGTCCCCTTGAACTCGTGGAGTCGACCGTCGGACAGATGGAGCACCTTGTTGATGGAGCGGTCGAGCAGCTTGAGGTCGTGGCTGACCACCAGGATCGCCCCGGGGAACCGTTCCAACTCCTCCATGAGCCAGCGTTTGGCCGGTAGGTCGAGGTGGTTGGTGGGCTCGTCCAGGATCATGGTGTCCGGGCCCTGGAAGAGGATCCGGATGAGATCCACCCGGCGACGCTGACCGCCCGACAGGCTCTCGATGTCTTCCAGCAGCAACTCCTGACGGAGGCCCAGGCCGTCGGCGAGGCGGGCCATGGTGGACTCCGCCTCGTAGCCACCGTTCTCCCGGAACTGCTCCTCGAGGTCCGAGAAGAGCTCGATGTTTTCGCTGCTCGGGTCCTTGGCCATCTGGGTCCGCGCCTTGTTGAGGGCGTCGTCGAGCACGTCGAGGCCCCGTCCCGACAGGACGTGGGAGAAGCCGATGGGCTCCAACCCGAGCCCGTGGGGTACGGGCACCTGGGGCAGGTAGCTGTAGGTGCCGCGGATGGCAGCACTGCCGGTGGACCGGACGTTGTGACCCGGCTCGTCGATGATCACCGAGATGAAGGTGGACTTCCCGGTGCCGTTGCGACCGACGAGGCCGACCTTCTCCCCGGCGCCGACCACGAAGGAGGCGTCGCGGAGCAGCGTGCGGTCGCCGATTTCGATGGTGAGGGAGGAGCCGACGATCATCAGGGAGCGGGGGTGACCAGAGGAGGTCCGGAACATTCGTCCGGGCCGACGACGGGGGCTCCCGACGCGATCAACCGCACTCAGTCTCCCACAGCGCGGCCGAAGGGCTGGCGCGCTCCGGCGTCAGCGGTGACGCTCCATCCGACGGGCCATCTGGCGGGCACGGACCACACGGTGGTGGACCATGGCCCGGAAGGCGATCTGATGGATCGGCCAGAGCAGCCACCAGTAGGCCATGCCTACCAGGCCCCTGGTGCGGAGGGAGCCGACCTGCTCGATGTGGACGGGATGGGTGGATGAGACCCGGAACCCCAGCCACGCGTCGCCGCAGAACCAGGTGCGGGTGGACAGCACCAGGGACTGGGGCTCCCGGACCTCGACGTCCCACCAGTCGACTGTGGCTCCCACTTCGACCCGCTCGGGTCGACCCAGTCGGAGATCCTCGTCGAATCGGTGGCCGAGGGCGATGCGCAGCTGCCAGGCGTAGGGCCAGCCGTACCAGGTCAACTGGCCCCCACAGTCGTCCAGGTCGGCCTCCACCCCGGCCACGGCGCCGTCGGGGGAGATGCCGGCCGGACGCACCCGGGCCGATGAGCGGTCGGTGTACACGCCCTGGTCGAGCCCCTGGCGCCGATCGAAGAGGGACCCAGGCACCTGGGCCGCCTGGCGTTCGAGGGCGTCCCGGATGGCCGCCTCCGACTCCAGGGGGCGCACCGAGAAGGCCGCCGCGGCCCGTCCGGGGTCCCGCACCGTGACCTCGTTGGCCAGGCTCTCGATGAGGGCGTGGCTGACCGTCTGGTCGACCGGTGTCACGAGGTCGACCCAGTGGGCCGAGAGCGCCGGGCTGAGCACGGGCACCTTGATGATGAACCGACGGCGGAGACCTCGGACCCGGGCGTAGGCGTCCATCATCTCCCGGTAGGTGGTGACATCGGGGCTCCCGATCTCGTAGACCCCGGGCTCCACGTCGGCCGCCTCACTCAGGTACTCCAGCAGGTCGGAGAGAGCCAGGGGCTGGACCCGGGTGTTCACCCAGCGGGGGCAGACCATCATGGGCAGCCGCTCGGTGAGGTATCGGACCATCTCAAAAGAGATGCTCCCCGCCCCGAGGATCACGGCGGCCCGCAGCTCAACCGTCGGCACCCCGGTCGACCCGAGGACCTCACCGACCTCCTGCCGGCTGGACAGGTGCTCGGAGAGGTCGCCGTGCCCGAGCCCGCCGAGGTAGACGATCCGACCCACGCCGGCCCGACGGGCGGCCTCGGAAAAGGAGCGGGCCAGGTCCCGGTCCCGGTCAGCGAAGCCGGTGCCACCGGCCATGGCGTGGACCAGGTAGTAGGCCACTTCGCATCCCGACAGGGCCAGACCCAGTGCGGCGGTGTCGGCCACGTCCACCGGGTAGACCTCGATCCCGGCCTCCACCCCGAGGGCGTCAGGGTCTCGGACCAGGGCCCGCACGGTGAAACCCGCGTTCGAGAGGTGGGCGACCAGCTCCCGTCCGACGAAGCCGTTGGCACCGGTGACGGCCAGCCGGCGGTGAGACGGCCGTGTCGCCGGGGAGCGATCCGGTACCGAGTCGGTGTCTGGCACGGTCATCCCCCCGAAACCAGGAGATCGCCACCGGCCGGGGGCGTGGGGTCGTCCACATCGTCCAGCCAGCCCGCGGGCAGGCGGACCGGGCGGGGGCCGTTGGTGTGGCCGCGGGGCATCCGCAGCGCATCGACCGGGAAGGCCAGGTCGCCGTCCAAGCCGTCCAGCAGCTGGTGGAGCTCGGCCAGCGAGGCGGCCAGGCCCAGGGACCGTCGCACACCCGACCCCACGGGAAACCCGGTGAGGTACCAGCCCGCGTGCTTGCGGAACTGGCGGACGCCGAGCTCCTCGCCGAAGGTCTCGCCGAGGAGCTCGGCGTGGGTGCGCATCATGGCGACGATGGCGGCCAGGTCCGGCGGCGGGGCCACGGGGCGTCCCGCGAAGGCATCGGCCAGATCGCGGAAGAGCCAGGGTCGACCGAGGCACCCCCTCCCCACCACCACGCCGTCGCACCCGGTGTCGGCGACCATGGCGAGTGCGTCAGAGGCCTCCCAGAGGTCCCCGTTTCCCAGCACGGGCACCGAGGTGACCGCCGCCTTGAGCTCGCCGATGGCCTCCCAGTCCGCCGTGCCCGAGTAGAGCTGTTCGGCGGTCCGGGCATGGAGGGTGACAGCGGCCACGCCCTGGTCCTCGGCGATGGTCCCGGCCTCCAGGTAGGTGATGTGCCCATCGTCGATGCCGAGGCGCAGCTTGACGGTGACCGGCACCGACCCGGCGGCCCCGACAGCGGACCCGACGATGGCGGCGAACAGGGCCCGGTGGACGGGGAGGGCAGCTCCCGCCCCCTGCCTGGTGACCTTCCCGGCCGGGCAGCCGAAGTTGAGGTCGATGTGGTCCACGCCGATCTCGTGCACCAGGCGGTCCACGGCCGCCCCCATGACCGATGGGTCCACACCGCACAGTTGCACGCTCCGGACCGGTTCGTCAGCGGCGAAGGCCGCCATGCCCAGGGTCTTGGCATTTCCCTCCACCAGAGCCCTGGCCGTGATCATCTCGCTCACGTAGAGTCCGGCCCCGAACGTCCGGCACAGCTGGCGGAAGGCCACGTTGGTCACCCCGGCCATGGGAGCCAGCACCACGGGCGGGTCGATGGCCAGCGACCCCAGCTTGAGGGTGGAAGAGTCGGGGAGCCGGTCATGCCGGGATGCCGGCCCAAAGGTCGGTGATGGGGATGTCCAGGCGGGTCAGCAGCGTGCGCAGGAGGGGCAGGGAGAGCCCGATGACGTTGCCCGGGTCGCCGTCGACGCCGTCGATGAACGGCGCCGATCGGCCGTCGAGGGTGAACGCGCCGGCCACGACCAGGGCTTCACCCGTGGTGAGATAGGCGTCGATCTCGGCGTCGGTGGTCATCCCGAACCGAACGGTGGTGGCGGCAACGGCACTGACCTGCCGGCCGGTGCGCTCATCAACGACACCGTGCCCGGTGTAGAGGGTGCCCGACCGACCCCGCATGGCCCGGAGCCACGCCCGGGCCTGCTCGGCGGAGGCGGGCTTGCCGTGAGGCCTGCCGTCGAACTCGAGCAGGGAGTCGCACCCAACGACGACGGCATGTCCGCTGGGGTCGGCCACGGCGGCCGCCTTGAGCTCGGCCAGGGTGGTGACCAGCGTCGGGGTGTCCGGCGCCTGCACCCGATCCTCGTCCACCCCGCTGACCACGACGATCGGGTCGAAGCCGGCGTCGCGGAGGAGCCGCAGCCGGGCCGGCGAGCCCGAGGCAAGGACCAACGTTCGTGGGGCCATCCCATGAGCGTAGGGGGAGGAGGAGGAGGGGCGGATCGCACTGGGCCGGAGAGTTGCGCGATCCTGGAGTAATGACCGACACCGGCATCACCGTCGCCCCCACCCAGGTCGATCCCGAGCTGGACGGGGACCATGAGCGCATGTCCCACATCGTCCTGGAGGGGTTCAAGCCGGAAAAGGGTGACTTCGTGGCCGCGGGACCGTCAGTGGTGGAGGGCATGGTCAACGGCACGGCGGTCAAGGCCCTGTGCGGCAAGATCTGGGTGCCGGGCCGCAATCCGAAGCGCTATCCCCTCTGTCCGACGTGCAAGGAGATCGCCGAGTCCCGTGGCTGGAAGGTCCCGGCCGGCTGAGGTCCCTGCTCAGCGCTCAGGGCAGCTCGCTGATGCCCCGCAAGGTCAGGTAGACGGCGAAGACCACCTCGATCACCGTCCCGATCTGCCGGGCGTGGTCGGACACGAAGGAGTGGGTCGCTCGCAGTGCCGGCTGGGCCCGGGGCCCGAGCAGGCTGACCACGGTGACCGGGGCCAGCACCGGGAGCAGGGTCACGAGATAGAGCATGGCCAAGGCCACGGCACGCCCTGCGTCTCCGACCGATGACCGGGTGATCTCGTGGAGGGCGGGGAGGAACAGCACCAAGGTGGAGAAGTTGACGAGCATCCCGATGGCCCCGACGCCGACGAACCAGGTCGTGTTGGCGTGCTGGAGCCGGCCCGCGGTGCGGGACGTCTGCTGCTCGGCCGGAGTGGGCCGCTTGTGCAGGGAGCGCACGGCCAAGAGGGCCATGAGCCCGGCGGCGGCGAAGAGGATCACCGCGTCGCGCAGCGAGGTGTGGCCATGTCGTCCGGGGTGGAGGTGATTGAGCACGGTCAGCCCGAGGACCGAAAACGCCGCCAGCACCAGGGCCGCCCCGGCGCACAGGGCCCACGCCCGTGCCACCGGCCTGGTCTCGCCGGTCAGCACCAGGAGCTGCAGCGCCAGGAGGGTTGGGCTGATGGCAGCCCCGACGGCCAGAGGCAGGACCGACGCCAGCAGTGCCGCCATGCGGGCAACCTACTCCGGTGCCCCCGCCGATCCGTCGATGCTTGCGGTCGCCGTGTCCCACCGCGTCGGCGGCGTACCGGTGGTCGTACCTAGGGCGAGACGAGCTCACCGTGGTCACGGCACCGGGCCCGGTAGCCCCCCGGAGTCACCTGCACGGTGAGCCGCCGACCGCACTCGCCACAGAAGCGGGGTGGGTCGAGCTCCCGTCCGCAGCCACCACACGACGAGTCGGCCGTCCCGCAGCCGGTGCAGAACGCCGTCGGGGCGGGGGCCGCCGCCATCGCCTCAGAGGACCCCCGTCAGAGCGCCCACCGGCATCCGCAGGTCGGCGAGCATCTGGAGGTCCTCATCGGCCGAACGGCCCAGGGTGGTCAAGTAGTTGCCCACGATGAGGGCGTTGATCCCCGAGGTCATGCCCATGGCCTGGAGCTCGCGCAAGGTGACCTCCCGGCCGCCGGCGTACCGCAGGATCACCCCGGGCAGGCCGAGGCGGAAGAGGGCGATCCAACGGATGGCCTCCCACGCCGCCACCGGCTGCTCGTCGCCGAGGGGCGTCCCTGGGCGGGGGTTCAGGAAGTTGAGCGGAACCTCGGTCGGATCGAGCTCTTGGAGCTGGACGAGCAGCTCGACCCGCTGGGCGTCGGACTCACCCATCCCGATGAGGGCACCGCAGCACAGCTCCATGCCGTGGTCGCGTACCAGCCGGCAGGTGTCCTGGCGCTCCTCCCACGTGTGGGTGGTCACGACCTGGGGGAAGAACGAACGCGAGGTCTCGAGGTTGTGGTTGTACCGGTGGACACCGCCTTCGGCGAACCGGCGGGCCTGGTCCTCGGTGAGCAGCCCGGCGCTGACGGCCACGTTGAGGCCGGTCCGGTCGCGGACGACGGGGACCAGCTCGAGGATCCGCTGCATGGTCCGCTCGTCGGGTCCGCGGATGGCCAGCACGATGCAGAACTCGGAGGCGCCGGCCGCCTTGGTCTCCTGGGCGGCCCGCAGAACCTCGTCGGTGTCGAGGAACGGCGTGGCCTTGACCGGGGTGTCGAAACGGGACGACTGAGAGCAGAAGTGGCAGTCCTCCGGGCAGCCGCCGGTCTTGGCCGAGAGGATGCCTTCCACCTCCACCTCAGGCCCACACCAGGCAAGGCGCACCTGGTGGGCCAGGGCGGCCAGGGAGGTCACCCACTCGTCGGGCAGGGCGGCCAGGTCGGTGAGTTCGTCGCCGGTGAGCAGGCGGCGCTCGTCCAGCAGTGCGGTTCCGGCCGAGGCTAGGCGCTCACGAGCTGCAGACGAGTCGATGGCGGATCGCTCCGGCTCGGGCCGCCGGGCACCTCGGCTGGGCGCCGAGAGCGTGACGGTGGTACGGATTGGGGTGGCAGTGGTGTCGCCGGGCATGCCGTTACGGTAGTTGGCCCGGCGAACCAACCGGAAAATGACAGGAGCACCACCGTGGCATGGGACTTTTCCACCGACCCGGAGTTCGAGAAGCAGCTGGCCTGGATGCGCCAGTTCGTGCGGGAAGAGATCTTCCCGCTCGAGACCCTCGATCTGACCCACGAGGAGCTGATGGAGGCCATCAAGCCGCTCCAAGAGCAGGTCAAAGCCCGTGAGCTCTGGGCGTCGCACCTACCGCCTGAGCTCGGCGGGGGTGGCTTCGGGCAGGTCAAGCTGGGCCTGATGCACGAGATCCTGGGCCAGACGCCCTACGGCCCGGTGGTCTTCGGGAACAACGCTCCCGACTCGGGCAACGCCGAGCTGCTGGCCATTGGGATCGAGTCCTCCGGACGGGAGGAGCAGAAGGAGAAATGGCTGCTGCCCCTCTTGGACGGGCGGATGCGCAGTGGCTTCTCCATGACCGAGCCCGGGGCGGGTGCCGACCCGACGATGATCACCACCACCGCCGTGCGTGATGGCGACGAATGGGTCATCGATGGCCACAAGTGGTTCACCAGCAACGGTTCGGTGGCCGACTTCCTCATCGTGATGGCCGTCACCAATCCCGACGTCCACCCCTACTCGGGATGCTCGATGATCGTGGTGCCCGCCGATGCCCCCGGAGTGGACATCGTGCGGGATGTGGCGACCATGGAGGATCCCGTCGAGCACTTCGGCAAGTTCGGTGGCCACGCAGAGATCATCTATCGGGAGGTGCGGGTTCCCTACGAGAACCTGGTCGGCCTGGAGGGGGAGGGGTTCGTGCTGGCCCAGAAGCGACTGGGGCCCGGCCGGATCCACCACTGCATGCGTTGGCTGGGCCAGTCCCGGCGGGCCTTCGACATGCTCTGCGAGCGGGCGGTGTCCCGCACCACCCACAAGTCGTTGCTGGCCGAGAAGCAGACCATCCAGAACTGGGTGGCGGACTCGCTGGCCGAGATGACCGCGGCCCGGCTGATGACCCTGTACGCCGCGTGGAAGATGGATGAGCAGGGGGCTTCGGCCGCCCGTGTGGAGATCGCCATGATCAAGTACTACGGGGCCGGCGTCCTCTACAACGTGATCGACCGGGCCATCCAGATCCACGGCGCGCTCGGGCTTCTCCACCGACCTCCCCTTGGAGTCGATGTACCGGAACGCCAGGGCGGCGCGCATCTACGACGGTCCCGACGAAGTGCACAAGGTGACGGTGGCCCGCCAGACCCTCAAGGGCTACCAGCCGGTCGAGGTTCCTACTGAGCACGTGCCCACCCGACGGGCTGAGGCTGTCCAGCGATTCGCCCACCTCTTGGAGGTGGAGACCGCCGACCGCTGAGCGGGATGCGCCTGCCCGATACCCTGGTCACGTCGTGGCCGTGCTCGTCGATCTCCAGCGCGTTTCGGTCCGTCGGGCGGACCGGGTGCTGTTCGAGGACCTCTCCCTCACTGTGTCGGACGGGGACAGGATCGGGGTGGTGGGCATCAACGGCACCGGCAAGTCCACCCTGCTGCGATTGGTGGCCGGCGTGGACCCACCCGACAGCGGCCAGATCCTCCGGGGCCGGGCGAGCCGCGTGGGCTTCCTGGATCAGGTGCCTGAGCTGCCGTCGGGCACGGTGCGGGCGGCGGTGGGCACCGGGTGGGAGGCCGAGTCGGCGCTCGATCGCCTGGGGATGGGCTCCGAGCTCGACACCGACACCGGCACCCTGTCCGGCGGTCAAGCCAAGCGGGTGGCCCTGGCCCGGGTGCTGGCGCAGCCAGCCGAGCTGCTGATCCTCGACGAGCCCACCAACCATCTGGACCTCGGGGCGGTGGCGTGGCTGGAGCAGCGGCTGGCCTCGTGGACCGGCGGCCTGGTCCTGGTGTCCCATGACCGCCATCTGCTCGACCGGGTGACCACCCGCATGCTGGAGCTCGACCGCGGACGCCCGTTCGTGCACCAGGGTGGGTACGCCTCGTACCTCGAGGCCCGGGCCGAGCGGGACGAGCAGGCCGCTTCGGCCGAGTCGACCCGGCGGAACCTGGCCCGGCGCGAACTGGCCTGGCTCCGGCGGGGCGCCCAGGCCCGGTCCCGCAAGCCGCAGGCCCGCATCGACGCCGCCCAGCGTCTCATCGACCGCCGCCCGGAGGCCGCGACTCGGTCGACGTCGCTCGACCTGGCCAGCGACACCCCAAGGCTGGGCGACAAGGTCATCGAGTGCCTGGGGGTGGGCTACCGCTACGGCTCCGGCCCGCCAGTGCTGGCCGGGGTGGACCTAGTGCTCGACCGACAGGAGCGTCTGGGGATCGTCGGGGCCAACGGAACGGGCAAGTCGACCCTGGTCGACCTGCTGGCCGGCCGACGCCGACCGACCTCGGGGAGCGTCGACGCCGGGCCGACGGTGGTAGTCGGGTACTACGACCAGACGGGGGTGGAGCTGGACCTGTCGGCTCGGGTGCAGGACCTGGTGGCCGGACCCAGTCGGACTCCGGGATCGTTGGCCGACGTGGCCCTCATGAAGCGGTTCTGGTTCGGCGGCGAGTTGCCCTATGCCCGGGTGGGCACCCTGTCCGGTGGGGAGCGCCGGCGGCTCCAGCTGCTGCTGGTCCTGGTGGGTCGACCAAACGTGCTCTTCCTCGATGAGCCCACCAACGACCTCGACCTCGACACACTCCGCATCCTGGAGGACTTCTTGGACGACTGGCCGGGAGCGCTGGTGGTGGTCAGTCACGACCGCACGTTCCTCGACCGGACCACCGAGCGGCTCGTGGCCGTCGAGTCGGACGGCTCGGTAAAGGGGGTCGCCGGTGGCGTGGCGGCATGGGTGGCCCGAGTCCAGGGATCGGGGTCCGGATCGGCCGCCGTCACCGCCGCGAGACCGGTCCGAACGACCGAGGACGGCGACTCGGCGGCAGCGCCGCTCGGCCGGCTGCTGCGGGAGGCTGAAAAGGAGGTGGCCCGGCGTCAGCGGCAGCGGGACAAGCTGACCCAGGCCCTGACCGAAGTGGCCGATCACCAGGCCATGATCGGTCTGGGAGCGCAGCTGCAGGACGCCCAGCAGGCGTTGGACGAGGCGGAGGAACGTTGGCTGGTCCTGGCCGAGCGGGCTGAGTCGCGGCAGCTGAGTCCTCCACCTCGAACCTCCGACGATGTCGGCACGGCGGCCACGCCGACGGCGAGCCCCCCGCAAAGGCTCGCTGGCCCGATACGTCGCCCGCCCGGCGTGACAGGTGCGGACCTGTCGCATCATTCGCCGTCACCCGATGACCGGTTGCCCGGGTTCCCGACTCCGACGGACACCGGCCCCTGGGTCAGGAGGTCGCGTGCTAGCTCGGCCGATCTGAGGTCATCGACCTCTCGGACCTGGACGGCCGCCTGCTTCGGAAAGCGGCGGCGGCACCGCCCCGATCGGCTCCGGGTAGGTCAGGCCAGGCGCGGTCGGCGGATCGGCCCGACCCTGCGGTCCGGGCGGCGGGCGTCCAGCCACCCGGCGAAGGCCCAGGGCAGGTGGAGCAGGGCATCGAGGGTCAGGACCGCTCCGACGCCCACAGCCACCCCTCCGAGCGCGTCGGTCGGGTAGTGCCACCGGAGCACGACGACCGCGGCGCACACCCCTGCGGTGAGGACCGCCCCCAGGACGGCCACCGCCGGCCGGGCCAGCGCCGGGGCCACCAAGGTGGCCGCCGCCATCAAGGCCGCTGCCGCCGCCACCGTCCCCGACGGGAACGAGCTCGCCGCGACTCCCAGGTGCCGGCCGACCAGAGGCTTGGCCAGATCCTGCACAATCAGCACGGCCAGCACGGGTGACGTCGCGCAGGCCACCGCCCGGACCCAGTCGCGCAGGACGGCGGCCGCGAAGACCACGGCCACCCCGACCAGCAGGGCGGTGAGCGAACCCATGATCACCAGGTCATGGGCCCACGGTGCAGCCGAGTCGGCCGGGAGGGCGGCATAGCCCCAGACATCGAGCCGGTTGGGCCAGGGCCGGTGGACGAAGGCCAGGCCCGCCACCGCGGCGGCGGCCAGTGCCGTCAGCCCCAGCACCAGCTGTGCGGAAGTCCCGCCGAGGGTGGCGGATCGGGGTCCACGGCGGCTCGTTGGGCGTCTTGCCATCCTCCTGAGGTTACGGGCCACCGGACCCGATGTCCGCGCGTGGGCTGGAGTTCAGCTACCCGACTCCTCGTCGAGGCTTCGGTCGGCCGGGGTGGCGTCCACAGCATTGGTGCTGACGCTGAGGAGCCTGGTCATCGAGAGGTGGTGGGCCTCCAGCTTCTGGTCGATCTTCTTCTCGTGTCGCTTGAGCTGGAGCCGTTGGGCCTCGAGCAGCGACTCGTGACGGATGTCCGAGACGATGTATCCGCCGACGAGGGCGATGGGCAGCCAGACGAACGACACGTACAGGTTGGGCCCGTCGACCGACTGGTCGAGCGGCCACCAGTCCCCATGCAGTCGGTGCCAGCCGAAGAGCAGTCCGAAGATCACGAAGTAGAGGGCCAGGAAGGCCAGCAGCAGGAGGATCTTCCTGAGGTGTTTCACACGCTCCCCATCCCATGACGACGCCGATCCGGAAAGCAGCGGCCCGAGCGAGCGATGCAGGGAACCCGCCGCTTCCGGGCCCCAGCCTGACACCCAGCGGCCAGCGGAGGGTGGACGGGCCCGGGCCGGGGCCGGTGGGGTAGCCGTTCAGAATTGTCGGCGGGGATGACCGGGTGGGAGGTCGACGAACGCGGCGGCCCTCTTCTCCCGCAGGGCCGCCACACCTTCGCGGTAGTCGGGCCCGGACATCATGGGGTCGATGAGGCCTTCGGCCGTCCGGACCGCCTCAGCCGCGGTGGTGTGGAACGCCTCGTAGACCTGGCGCTTGGACGCGGCCATGGAGGCAGGAGACACCTCCGTGGCCAACGAGCGGGCGTAGCTGCGAACGCGGTCGGTCAGCTCATCGGCGGGGACCACCGCCGTGACCAGGCCGAGATCGAGGGCCTCCTCGGCAGTGAAGGTGCGGCTCGACAGGATCAGGTCGAGGGCGCGGGGGAGGCCGACCAGCTTGGGCAGTAGCCAGGCCAGCCCGAAGGCGCACGGCAGGCCCAGTCGTCCGTGGGCGGTCGTGAGCTTCGCTCCTGCTGCGGCGAACCGAAGATCGCAGTAGCAGGCCAGCGCGAAGCCGATGCCCGCCGCTGGTCCGTTGAGTGCTGCGATGATCGGCTTGGGCACCCCGAAGTGGTACGCCAGCTCCGCGTCGAACTCCGGCCGCACCCCGTAGCCGGGCTGATCGAGTCGCTCACTGTCCCAGGAGCGATAGGCCCCCCGCTCCAGGTGTCCGGCGAGGTCCTCGGACTCGGCGCCGGCGCAGAAGCCCCGACCTGAGCCGGTGACCACGATGACGCGGACCCCCGGGTCATCGGTCGCCCGCTGCAGGCAGGACCGGTACTCGGCGTTCATCCGGGCGGTCCACGCGTTGAGTCGCTCCGGCCGGTGCAGGGTGATGGTGGCCACCTTGTCGGCGACGTCGTAACGGGTCACCTTGAGGGTGCCCGGACCACCGGGACCGGTCATGGTGGTAGTCCCGGGTGCCTCCGCTCCAGCAACCTCAGTAGCGGTAGGTGTCCGGCTTGTACGGGCCGTCGACGGAGACTCCGATGTACTCAGCCTGCTCCTTGGACAACGTCGTCAGTCTGACCCCGAGCGCGTCGAGGTGGAGTCGGGCCACCTTCTCGTCGAGGTGCTTGGGCAGCACGTAGACCTTGTTCTCGTATTGGCTGGCGTTGTTGAAGAGCTCCATCTGGGCCATGGTCTGGTTGGTGAAGGAGTTGGACATCACGAAGCTGGGATGGCCCGTGGCGTTGCCCAGGTTGAGCAGACGCCCCTCGGACAGGATGATCACGGCGTGCCCGTCGGGGAAGACCCACTTGTCCACCTGGGGCTTGATGTTGACACGCTCGACCCCGTCGATCTTCATCAGGCCGGCCATGTCGATCTCGTTGTCGAAGTGGCCGATGTTGCCCACGATGGCCTGGTGCTTCATCTGCTCCATGTGGGCTGCGGTGATGACGTCCTTGTTGCCGGTGGTGGTCACGAAGATGTCGGCCGTGTCGAGCACGTCCTCCAGGGTGGCGACCTGGTAACCCTCCATCGCCGCCTGCAGGGCGCAGATCGGGTCGATTTCGGTCACCACCACCCGGGCCCCCTGGCCCCGGAGCGAGTCGGCACAGCCCTTGCCCACATCACCGAATCCGCACACGACGGCCACCTTGCCGCCGATCAGCACGTCGGTCGCCCGGTTGATCCCGTCAATCAACGAGTGGCGGCAGCCGTACTTGTTGTCGAACTTCGACTTGGTCACGGCGTCGTTGACGTTGATCGCCGCAAAGAGCAGCTCACCGCTCTGCTCCATCTCGTTGAGCCGGTGCACCCCGGTGGTGGTCTCCTCGGAGACGCCCTTGATGCCATTGGCGATGGTGGTCCAGCGGTTCGGGTCCTCGGTCAGGCTGCGGTTCAGCACCGACAGCACGACGGCGAACTCCTCGGAGTCGGCGGTCGACGGGTCGGGTGCCGCTCCGGCCTTCTCGAACTCCACACCCTTGTGGACCAGCAGGGTGGCATCCCCACCATCGTCGAGGATCATGGTCGGACCCGGCCCGGGCCAGAGCAGGGCCTGCTCGGTGCACCACCAGTACTCCTCGAGGGTCTCGCCCTTCCATGCGAAGACCGGGATGCCGGCCGGCTGTTCGACGGTACCAGTGGGCCCCACGGCCACCGCGGCGGCGGCATGGTCCTGGGTGGAGAAGATGTTGCAGCTGGCCCAGCGGACTTCGGCGCCGAGGGCGGTGAGCGTCTCGATCAGCACGGCCGTCTGGATGGTCATATGGAGCGATCCGGTGATCCGGGCCCCGGCCAGGGGCTGCTCGGAGGCGTGCTCGGCCCGCATGGCCATGAGGCCGGGCATCTCGTGCTCGGCCAGCTGGATCTCCTTGCGGCCGAACTCGGCGAGGGAGAGATCAGCCACCTTGAAGTCGGCGGATCCGGTGCTGGTCATGGAGGCTCCTTGGGTGTGGCCGGACCCCTGAGGGACCGGGTTCGGTGGCACAGCAGGACAGTCCCGTCCCGGCCGGCCCCGGAGCGGGCAGACCACCTCGCGAGAGAGGTGGCGGCGCCCCGGTGTCGACCCCTGCATCGTAGCCGACACCGCTGCAACGGCCCCCGGGGGGCAGGTGGGAGAATGGATCATCGAACCCGGACCCGCCCAACTCCGAGCCGGGTCGCCGCGATGGTGGTTCACCAGTCGCACCACCGGTCGCATTGTCGTGGCCCAGGCCCCCAACCTGGCCTTGGCCGTCTTCGCCCTTGCCTCGGTGGCCGGCCGACTGTTGGCTGACCACCACACCACCGCGCGGATTCTGTCCGACGTGGCCAGCGGGGCCATCATCTTCTGGAGCCTCGATGAGATTGTCCGCGGCATCAATCCGTGGCGCCGGGCGCTGGGGACCGTGGTCCTGGCCTTCTCCATCATGTCCATTTGGCGCAGGTAGAGCGCCAGTCCCTGGGGCCGGAGGGCCCGGGCAGCTACCATCGCCCACGACGTGCCGCATTCGCCTCGAGGCGGGTGACAGCAACCGGGGGAGGAACGATGGTTCGAGGGCAGTGGGAAACGACCGATGCGAGCGGGCGGCGGCGATCGACGGTCGGCGGTCGATCGCCTCGGCGACGCCTGGCCACCGTTGGGGGGGTGCTGCTCATGACGGCCGGCCTATTGGCGGCGTGCAGCTCCTCATCGAGTCCGACGGCCGGCACGTCGGGCGGCGCCGTCCTACTGGTGGGGACCTTCCACGGTCACACGGGGAAGTACAAGACCATCCAGTCGGCGGTCGACGCGGCCAAGCCGGGGGACTGGATCCTGATCGCCCCGGGCGACTACCACGAGAACGCCGACGAGTCCGGGGTCAGCACTGATCCGAGTCATGGAGACATGGGCGGCGTCATGATCACGAAGTCCAACATCCACCTTCGCGGGATGAACCGCGCCTCGGTCATCGTGGACGGCACCAAGTCCGGCGCTCCGGGTGCCTGCAGCGCCGACCCCACCGCCCAGAACTTCGGGGCCACCGGCAGCGACGGCAAGCCGGTCGGCCGCAACGGGATCATGGTATGGAAGGCCAACAACGTGTCGGTGGACAATCTCACCGCATGCAACTTCCTGGCCGGGTCGGGTGACTCGGGCAACGAGATCTGGTGGAACGGGGGGGCAAGCAGCGGGAAGATCGGCCTGCACGGCTACTCGGGCAGCTACCTGACCGCCACCACGACCTACTTCAGCAACCAGGGCACCCCTGACCAGCAGGAGGCCACGGCGGCCCAGTATGGGATCTTCTCGTCCAACGCCAGCGGCCCGGCGCTGTGGAATCAGCTCTATGCCAGCAACTTCAATGACTCGGGCATGTACGTCGGTGCCTGCTTGCAGCAGTGCGGGATCACCATCAACCACGCGTGGATGGAGTACAGCGCGCTCGGGTACTCGGGCACCAACTCGGGTGGGGCCATCGTGGTGGAGAACTCACAGTTCGACAACAACCAGGACGGCTTCGACACCAACACCCAGATCAACGGGGACCCTCCGGCGCCGCAGAATGGCAATTGTCCCAATGGGGCGATCAGTCCCATCACCCACACCCGTTCGTGCTGGGTCTTCATGCACAACAACGTGCACGACAACAACAACCCCAACGTGCCCGAGGCTGGGAATGCCGCGGCCGGTCCCACCGGCACGGGCATGACCCTCTCGGGGGGACGCAATGACACGGTCATGGACAACACGTTCTCCAACAACGGTGCCTGGGGCTTCTTGATGGTTCCATTCCCCGACTCGGGCACCCCTTCGCTCAACCAGTCGTGCCCCGGCACCGGGGGCGTCGAGACACCCGGGTTTGGTTGCGTCTATGACCCCATGAACAACGCACTACTGCACAACACCTTCTCGCACAACGGCTTCTTCGGGAACCCCAGCAATGCCGACTACGGGCAGATCACCCTCGACGGCAGTCAGCCCTCGAACTGCTATGTGGGGAACACCGCGCCGAACGGGAGCCAGCCGGCCGACCTGGAGCAGACCCAGCCGACGTGTGGGAAGACCACGACCGCCGGCAACACGGCCGGACCGCTGCTGGCCCAGGTGCTCTGCGACAGCGGCTTCGGGAGCTGCCCGTCGGGGGTGACCTATCCGGCCCGGACCGGGGTGGTCATGCACCCACTGCCCACCGGGATTCCGACTATGCCCAACCCGTGTGCCGGGGCGCCGTCGAACGCCTGGTGCTCGGGAGGCAAACCGGTCTAAGAACGCGGCCCAAGGGTCGGGCCGCGGGCTCGGGTCGACAGGCCTCGGCCTAGCATCGACACCGTGGCAGATCGACCGTGACCGGGTGCCGACCCGCTGACCCACCCCCCGACAGCGCCCCGTGGGCCATCGACGTCCACCGTAGTCGCGAGGCCCTGGTCGGGGGCACCCGCGTGCGGCGAGCCCTGCCCCAGCGGATGCACCGGACCGTAGGCGCATGGTGCTTCGTCGATCACCTGGGACCTGCCCCTGTCGACGGGACGCCGGGCGGCATCGGACCCCACCCTCACTGCGGCCTCCACACCGTCACCTGGCTTGTCCAAGGTGAACTGCTCCATCGTGACAGCCTCGGATCGGAGCAGGTCATTCGCCCGGGCCAGCTCAATCTGATGACCGCGGGGCATGGTGTCAGTCACGCCGAGGAGCCGACCGGGAGGCACGCGGGAGGACTGCACGGTGTGCAGCTCTGGGTGGCCCAACCCGAGGCCACCCGACACCAGGCCCCGGCCTTCGAGCACCACGCTCAGCTGCCCGAGCTGGAGCAGGGCCCGGCGCGGGTCACCGTCCTCGTGGGCCAGCTGGGCGGGGTGGTGTCGCCGGCCCGCCAGGAGACGCCGCTCCTGGGAGCCGACGTGCGGCTGGGACCTGGCCGGGTGGACCTACCTGTCGAGGCTGCGTTCGAGCACGCCCTGGTGGTGCTGGAGGGCGCCGTGCGGATCGACGGGCGCACGGTGGCCCCGGGCTCGCTGGCCTATCTGGCCCCCGGACGGGATGCACTGGGATTGGCGGCCACCGACCCGACACGCCTCCTGCTGGTCGGCGGGGCACCCTTCGAGTCGGTGATCACCATGTGGTGGAACTTCGTGGGCCGGTCGAGAGAAGAAGTCGCCGAGGCGGGGCGCCAGTGGAACGCCGGATCGGACCGGTTCGGCGAGACCGGGTCGACCCTGAGCCGGATTCCGGCCCCAGCGGCCCCCTGGTCGGCTCATGGTGCGGCCAGCGACACGGTCAGGGGAAGCTCGGAGGATGACGGACCCACCGCCAGCGTGTAGGTGCCCGGGACGGTGGTCCACCCAGTTCCCAAATAGACGCGGAACGACGAGACCGGTACGTCCAAGGTGACCGTTCGTGCCTGATGGGGGGCCAAGTTCACCGGCCGGAAGGCCACCAGTTGGGCCGGCGGCTCTCCCGCCGCAGTCGGATAGGTCAGATAGGCCTGGGGGACAGCCACCCCGGAGCGGGCGCCGGTGTCGGCCACTCGCACCCGGAGGGCGAAGCCGTCGGCCGAGCGTGACAGGGTGAGCCGGGACATCGAGAACCGCGTGTAGGAAAGGCCGTAGCCGAAGGGGAAGAGTGGCTGAACGCCGGTGGAATGGTTGTAGCGGTACCCCACGTCTAGGCCCTCCGAGTACGTAGAGGTGAGGCCGATGCCGGGCCACTGGGTGGCGGTGTTGACGCCCGTCTGGATGTCGGAGGCGGGAAAGGTCACCGGCAGCCGCCCCGATGGATCCACGTCTCCATAGAGGAGCGCGGCCACGGCGGCCCCATCTTGTTCTCCGGGGTACCAAGCCTCCAGTACCGCACGTACCCGAGGGAGCCAGGGCATGAGCACCGGGCCCCCGGTGTTGAGCACCACCACCGTGTGCGGATTGACGGCCGCCACCGCGGCGATCAGAGCGTTCTCGTCGCCGGGGAGGGTGAGGGAGGGTCGGTCGAACGCCTCCGAGTTGAAGTCGCCGGCGAAGACCACGGCCACGTCGGCCCGGCGGGCGGCGGCGACCGCGGCACGGATCCGCCCGCTGACGTAAGCCCACCCGAGGGTCAGGTAGCTGGGGCTGACGGTCGATTCGCCCGAGGGGGTCCGAGTGTCGATGGGCTCCCACGACAGGTGCACCTGGTAGCGGTGCCCCCCGGTGAGATTCACCGTCTGAGCCCACCGACCGAGGGCGTGGCTGAGGGGGTCGGACACCGCGGTCACACCGTCGAGGGTGAGGGTGGCGGCGCCTACCCCCTGGAGGGCGAGCGTGTAGAGGCCGCTGCGCGGCGGGGTAAGGATGCCCGTCCAGCTGGCGGATACGTCCGACCATCCCGGTGGCAACACGACGTGGGCGTGGTCGGCGGCACCCGACCGGCCCAGGGGGAGGAGACCGCTCCTCCCGGCCAGGGGGTTTTGGAGGCGCTCGACCGGTGCGACTGGCGGGGTGACGGTAGGTAGGAGGTGGGATGTGGTGGGGTGGGGGCTGAGGGACACGTCGACGGTGGGCTGGACGCCGCTGAACGAGACCGGACCGGTGGCGTCGGGATCGGTCTGGGTGACCGTGAGAGTGAGCCCGTGCCCTGACCCCGATGCCGGCGTCAGGTACCGGGCGGGCACGGGGGAGCTGGCCGGTGGTACTGCCGCCGTTGGTGAAGGTCACGGTGGCGTGACGGCCCGCCCGTCGGCGGATGGCCGCCAGGGGCGACGTGATGAACGGGGGAACCACCCGCGAGCTGCCGAAGCCCGAGGTCACCGGTGCGGTGGCGGCATCCGCACCGATCACCGCCACCGAGTGGTTGACCGAGGTCCGGAGCGGGAGGGCGTTGCCTGTGTTCTTCAGCAGGACAGCCGACCGTTCGGCGGCGGCAAGGGCGAAGTCGGCGTGCTGCTCGGAGTCGACGGCGCTTCCGGGGGAACCGGACGCGGGGCGGTCCACCAACCCGTGGGCGAACATCACGGTCAGCACCCGGGACACGGCCCGATCGACCGCGGCGACGGTAGGCGGTGCTCCCGCACCAGAAGGCTCAGCCGGACCACAGAGGCCGGCTTGATGAGGTCGGTGCCGGCCTCGATGGCGGCCACCGGATCGTGGACCGATCCGAGGTCCGAACGGATGATCCCCGTGAATCCCCACTTGGCCAACTGGGCCAGGAGGGCCGGGTCCTGGCACTGGTACGTGCCGTTCAGTTGGGGATAGGCGCACATGGCCGTCGGGACGTGGGCCTGGGTGACGACCGCCTTAAACGGAGGGAGGTACAGCTCCTCGAGGGCCCGCTGCGAGACCACGTCGTTCAGCACGCCGCGGTCGGTCTCCTGGTTGTAGACGGCGAAGTGCTTGACCATGGCCAGAGTGCCGGTGGACTGGATGCCCTGGGCGTCGGCCACCCCCATGGCCGCCACTAGGCGCGGGTCCTCGCCGAAACCCTCATAGGTGCGCCCACTCTGTGGAACGCGGTCGACGTTGAGCGTCGGTCCCTGGACGACGTCGATGCCCTGTCCGGCGGCCTCGGATCCCAGTACCTGGCCGTAGGCCTGGCCATGCCGGTGTCGAAGGTGGCGGCGATGCCCAGGGGGGCCGGCATCTGGGTGACGCCGACGTCACCGAAGGCCAGGCCCTGCGGGCCGTCCTGGAGGGTCAGGGCCGGGATGCACAGCCGAGGCACGCCGGCGTTGATGTTCTCGTAGGGTCCGGCATGTACGAGGACGATCTCCCCGAGCTTCTCGTGCATGGTCATCCGTCGGAGCACATCGGCGGCCAACGTCGGCCGGCGGCGTTCCGGTCGAGGGCCTTCTGCGAGCCAGGGGCACCGCGCCGATGTCCGCGGTGGTCGACGGCAACGGGGGGCGGTGCGTGGTCCCGAGAGGCGATCTCGGCCGCCCCGTCGGGAGGCGGCGTCGCCGGGTCATCGAGGTCAGCGCCAGAAGCCGCCCCCAGCACGTACCACGGCGCGCGCCACCGACAGCCGTCCGGCGGCCGAGTCCCGAGCGGATCCCCTCGGGCGTCTCCCCGGTGCGGTCGGTGGTGTCAGAGGTTCGGGGCACGGCCGCCGCCCAACATAGCGACCGTCGGTGCCCGGCTGGTCGGCCCGGCCCTCCGGAGTGCTGGGTCGGGCACGCCGGCTGACCGTCGCCAGCCGTCCCGCCCATTAGTTGACCAATTCACTCGGGTTTGCCAAGATTGGAGCCGAGAGCGTCGACCCGTGCCGGCGAACGACGCCCAGGGACCGTTCCGAGGAGAGCAGCTGCCATGTCCGATTGGGGATTCGAGACCCGCCAGATCCACGCCGGTGCCGTGCCCGACCCGACCACCGGGGCCCGGGCCGTTCCGATCTACCAGACCACCAGCTACACCTTCCGCGACACCGCCCACGCCGCCGCCCTCTTCGGGCTGGAGGAGCTCGGCAACATCTACACCCGGATCATGAACCCGACCCAGGCCGTCTTCGAGGAGCGCATCGCCGCGCTCGAGGGCGGGGTGGCGGCCCTGGCCGTGGCCAGCGGCCAGGCCGCCGAGACCATCGCCCTGCTCAACCTGGCCGAGAACGGCGGCCACATCGTGTCGTCGGCCTCGCTCTACGGCGGCACCTACAACCTGTTCCACTACACGCTGCCCAAGCTCGGGATCGAGGTCACCTTCGTCGACGACCCCGACGACCTCGACGCCTGGCGTGCCGCCGTCCGGCCCAACACCAAGGCCTTCTACGCCGAGACGCTCGGCAACCCCAAGGGCGACGTGCTCGACTTCGAGGACGTCTCCGCCATCGCCCACGAGCACCGGATCCCGCTGGTGGTCGACAACACGCTGGCGACGCCCTACCTGGCCCAGCCCCTGCGCCACGGCGCCGACATCGTGGTCCACTCGGCCACCAAGTTCATCGGCGGCCACGGCACGTCCATCGGCGGCATCATCGTCGACGGCGGCACCTTCGACTACGAGGGCAGCGGGCGCTTCCCCGGCTTCACCGAGCCCGACCCGAGCTACCACGGCCTGGTCTTCGGCCAGCTGCCCGAGGCCCTCTTCCCGGCCCGCTTCGTGCTGAAGGCCCGGCTCCAGTACCTGCGGGACACCGGGCCGGCCATCGCCCCGCTCAACTCGTTCCTCTTCCTGCAGGGGCTCGAGACACTCAGCCTGCGCATGGAGCGCCACGTGCAGAACGCCACGGCGGTGGCCGAGTGGCTCGAGGGCCGGGACGAGGTGCAGTGGGTCACCTACCCCGGCCTGGCCTCGAGCCCGTGGCACGAGCGCCAGCAGCGCTACCTGCCCAACGGCGGCGGGGCCATCCTGGCCTTCGGGATCGACGGCGGCGCCGAGGCCGGCCGGACCTTCATCGAAGGACTCGAGCTCTTCAGCCACCTGGCCAACGTCGGCGACGTCCGCAGCCTGGCCATCCACCCGGCGTCCACCACGCACTCCCAGCTCACCGAGGCCGAGCAGATCACCACCGGCGTCACTCCCGACCTGGTCCGCCTGTGCATCGGGCTCGAGTCGATCGAGGACATCCTCGCCGACCTCGAGGCCGGGTTCCGCGCCATCAAAGGGACGTGACCCGCGGCTCCGCACCCGGGGTCTGGCAGCCGGGTGACGAACCGGGTGGGCGCCGGTTCGCCCGGCTCTCCGGCGACGGCGCCCCGGGTCTCGACCTCGAGGGCGGGGGCCACCTGCCCGAGGTCACCGTGGCCTACGAGACGTGGGGCGAACTCGACGCCGACCGGGGCAACGCCGTCCTGGTCCTCCACGCCCTGACCGGCGACTCCCATGCGGCCGGGCCGGCCGGGCCGGGGCACCCGCGGCCGGTTGGTGGGACGGCATGATCGGGCCCGGGGCGCCCGATCGACACCGACCGCTACTTCGTGGTCTGCCCCAACGTGCTGGGCGGGTGCCAGGGCACCACCGGGCCGGCCTCGTCCGGCCCCCAACGGCACGCCCTACGGCTCGCGGTTCCCGCTGGTGACCATCCGCGACCAGGTGGCGGTGGAGGTGGCGCTGGCCGACCACCTCGGCATCGACCGGTGGGCGGGCGTCATCGGGCGGCTCCATGGGCGGGATGCGGGTCCTCGAGTGGTGCGTCGGCCACCCCGACCGAGTGCGTCGGGCCGTCGTGCTGGCCGTCGGGGCCGTGGCCACCGCCGAGCAGATCGCCCTGTGCTCGCTGCAGATCCGGGCCATCACGCTCCGACCCCGCTTCGCCGGCGGCGACTACTACGCCACCGGGGCCCGACCCAGCGCCGGGCTCGCCCTCGCCCGCGGCATCGGGCAGTTCACCTACCGGACCGACCTCGAGCTCGAGGGCCGCTTCGGCCGGAGCCGCCCAGGAGGAGGAGGACCCGCTGCAAGGGCGGGCGCTTCGCCGTCGAGTCCTACCTCGAACACCACGGGGACAAGCTGGCCCGGCGCTTCGACCCCAACTCCTACGTCGTGCTCAGCGAGGCCATGAACCATCACGACGTCGGTCGCGGGCCGCAACGGCGTGGCCCGGGCCCTGGCCGGGGTCCGTGCCGAGGTGACCGTGGCCGGCATCGACTCCGACCGCCTGTATCCGCTCGGGCTGCAGTACCAGTTGGCTCGGCTGCTGCCCGGTGGCCATGCCGGTCACCGTGATCGAGTCCTCGTCCGGCCACGACGGATTCCTGCTGGAGGCGGAGCAGGTCGGGGCGGTCCTCGCCTCGTCCCTGGCCTGAGCCCGGCGCACGCTTCCCGCCGGTCCGGCCACGGCTCACCTCCGTGCCCATCGACTCGTCCGTGCCCCGGTCGGCCTGCCTGACTGAAGTGCCGTGCTAAGTTGTTATTATAACTAAGTATTGTATTTAAGTAATTAGGACCGGACCGGAGGAGGCCATCATGCAGCAAGCAACGAGCAGTGGACGCCGGACCAGGGGTCGTCCGGGTCGGCCCCGCCGGTGGGTGGCCGAGGAGAAGCCGTCGACGGAGGGACTAGCGGGCTGGTTGACCGGCCGGCTCCCCGACCCTTGGTTCGAGGGGGCGCCCGACCGTGGTGGTCGACCGGGACGAGATCCTGATCGTCGGGAGGGCTGTCCGCACCGGAGGTCCCCGACGGGTGCCGACGACGTGACGATGGCGGCCGCCGAGGCCGGCCGGCATCTCCCGCTTCCGGGAGGAGACCCGGGAGGAGCGCATGGCCGTCGCCCGCGAGGCCGAGCACCTGTTCGGGCGCAACATCGCCTGGGGTGCCGAGGCCGGTGGCACCAGGCAGGTGTTCACCAATCTTTCGGTCCCGGTCATGACCCGGCTCCGCCAGCCGGAGCGGCTGGTGCTCGACACCCTGGTCGACAGCGGTGTGGCCCGGAGCCGGTCCGACGCCCTGCTCTGGTGCGTGAAGCTCGTGGCCACCAACGCCGAGACGTGGCTGCCCGACCTCCGAGCCGCCATGGAGTCGGTCGAGTCCGTCCGGCAGCAGGGCCCGTCGGTGGCCTGAGCCGTCCGGGCAGGGGCTGGGTAGTCTGGCTCGGATGACCAGCGCACGCTAGGCCCGGTTGAGCGCCTCCGGGCCGGGGGGCGGGCCCACGTCGTGGGCGGGCGGCCTCGTGGTTGCTCGGTCGCTGCGTGCTCGCTGTCGATGGTGATCGGGCCGACCTCGGCGAGCCGGCCCGGCAACCACCGCGGCCACACCGACCACGGACCCGGGCGCTTGGACCGTGTACCACCGGGATCCGGCCGGCACGGGCGGAGTCGCCAGGGCCTGGTCGTCGGTGACCACCAGCACGCCGGGCGTGGACCTCGCCCGTGCTCGACGGTGAGCTCTACGGCGAGCCGCTGATCGCCGGGGGCCGGGTCTACGTGGCCACCGAGCACGACACCGTCTACGCCCTGTCCTCGGCCACCGGGCCGTGGTCTGGTCCAACCATCTGGCCACGCCGGTACCGGCCTCGAGCCTTCCCTGTGGCGACATCGAGCCCACCGTGGGGATCACCGGCACGCCGGTCATCGACCCGGGGAGAAACGAGGTATTCGTGGTCGCCGACGAACTGGTGCGGGGCCGCCCCGCCCACGTGCTGGTGGGGCTGACACGGCGACCGGCGCCATCGAGCTGACCGAGGTGGTAGATCCCCCCGGTTCCGATCCCGCCGCCCTCCTCCAGCGGACCGGACTGACCCTGACCTCGGGCCGGGTGGTGTTCGGTTTCGGCGGCAATTACGGCGACTGCTCCACCTACCGGGGCTGGGTCGTCGGTGTGGACGAGGCTGGAGGCACCCTGGCCGCCTTCGGCGTCGACCGCGGCCCCGGTCAGTCACAGGGGGCGGTGTGGATGGGTGGGGCCGCCCCGGCGGTCGACGGTGCGGGCCGCGTCTGGGTCGGGGTTGGCAACGGATCGGTGACCTCGGGCATCCAACCCTACGACTACAGCGACTCGGTGCTCGAGCTCAGCCCGGGCATGCAGCTCGTGCAGTACTTCGCGCCGGCATCATGGCCGTCGGACAACGCCTCGGACCTGGACCTGTCGATGGCTCCGGTGCTGCTGGCCGACGGACAGGTGCTGATCGCGGGCAAGGCGGGCATCGCCTACCTGCTCGACGGTGCCCGTCTCGGGGGGATCGGCGGAGCACGGGCCTCGTTGGGCTCGATCTGTGGCGACGACGTGGTCGGGGGTAGTGCCGTCGTGGGGCAGGTGGTCTACCTGCCCTGTCTGAGTGGGGTCATCGCGGTCCGGGTCGGTGCCTCTCCAGCCTCCCTTCGACTGGTGTGGAAGCTCGGGGACCGGGGGAGGCCCTCCGATCGTCGCTGCGGGCCTGGTGTGGACGATCGGTGGCGATGGCGCACTGTCGGGCTTGGACCCGACTACCGGTGCGATCCGCCAGCGGGCCGCCATCGGCTCACCGGCCAACCACTTCCCGACCCCGAGCGTCGGGGACGGCCTGCTGGTCGGCGGCGTCGGCCGACCGGGTGGTGGCCTTCACCATGTCGAGCACTTCGTCGTCGGCCACCACCCACCCGTCCTCCTCCTCGGCACCTGGTCCCTCCGCCACCACGGGGGCGGTCGGGACTGGAACGGGAGCGTCAGCCGCGGTGGCGGCGATCGGCGTCGTAGCGGGTGCCAGCGTCCTCGCCGGGGCGGGCCGGCTGGCTGGTGTGGCGTCGCCGGCGATACCGGTCCGGACCGCCCGCCTAGCGGCCCGGCGCCCGTGCCATACTCGGCCGATGACTGCGGCCCGGGATCGAGATGCCGTTCGCCTCGTCTGAGGGGCCCGACCTCTATTTCGAGGTCTCCGGATCCGGGCCCCACCTGCTCTTCGTCAATGGGTCCGGGGTGACGCTGGTCGACTCTGCCCCGATCACCGCCGGTCTGGCTTCGCGATTCGAGGTGCTGGCCTTCGACCATCGTGGGTTGGGGCGCAGCGGCGAGGTCACCGCCGAGTACACCATGGCCGACTGCGCCGAGGATGCCGTGTCCGTGCTGGACGCCGCTGGATGGGCGTCGGCCCTGGTGGTCGGGATGAGCTTTGGTGGGATGGTGGCGATGGAACTGGCCGTTTCCTATCCGAAGCGGGTAGAGCGACTGGCCTTGCTGTGCACCTCGTCCGGTGGGCGGGGCGGCTCCTCATTCCCGTTGCACGAGTTGGAGAGTCCTCGAGCCCGGGGTTCGGAACCTCCGTCGCCGAACCCTTCTGGACTCGAGGTTCGATGACGCCTGGCTGGAGGCCCATCCAGATGATGGCGCACTGGTGGCGATCTTGGAAGCCGCGTGCCGCCGAGACCGACCACCATCGCCAGCGGGGGATCCACGAGCAACTGCAGGCCCGGAGCACCCACGACACCTGGGACCGACTGTCCGCCGTCTGCTGCCCGACCTTCATCGGGTGCGGTCGGTATGACGGGATCGCTCCTGTGCGCAACAGCGAAGCGATGGCCACGGCCATCCCGGGCGCCGAACTCCACATCTACGAGGGCGGCCATGCCTTTCTGGCCCAGGCACCGGAGAGCTTCAACGACCTGACCCGGTTCCTGCTGGGCCCTCTGGGCTAGCTGGCAGTCGGGAGTAGCTTCGGCGGTGATGCCGGAGGAGCAGCCGGTTCCGGGGGTGCGGCGACCCACCGCAGAGCCGAACTGAAGGCCCGGGCGGCCGGACGCACGGCCAGACGGTCCCCGGCCGGAACGTGAGCTAGGCGAAGCTGGCGCCTGGCCCACGGAGGCAGCACCCCCTGTGCGGCAGCCACCAGCAGTCCGTACGTGGTGATCTCATGCGGCCAACGTCCGACGCCGCGCAGCACGAAGTTCCTCGCCGTCCTGGCCTCGGCGGTGAATTGGAGTTCAGGTCGGATCGAAGCGAAGTACTCCTCGAGGCCGGCCACATGCCGGGGGACGTCGATGGCGCCGAGGGCCACGGCCACGCGGGCCATCTCGTCCACGTACCGATCCTGCTCGGCTGCGGAGAGGGAACGGGGCCCATAGGCCAACGCGGCGTTGAGGAAGCTCCGGACCTCGGCGGCATGCACCCAGGTGATGAGCGCTGGGTCGTCGGCCGAGTACGGTCGGCCGTCGGGGGCTATGCCTGCAACCTGGCGGTGCACGTTGCGGACGCGCTGGACGGCCACCTCGGCCTCGTCCCGGGTCCGGAAGGTGGTGGTGCCGAGGAAGGCAGCCGTGCGCTCGAGACGGCCCAGCGGGTCCTGGCGGTAGTTCGAGAACTCGGCCACTCCGGCCATGGCCAGGGGGTGGAGCATCTGGAACAGGAGGGCAGCGATGCCGCCGATGAGCATGGCCGGGAGATCGGAGTGGATCTGCCGGGTGATGGAGTCGGGTGGGAAATAGGCCTCCTCCGGGTCGTCGCAAGGAATGCGGGCCTCGCCGGTTATGCCGAGGGAGCGGCGAACCTGGTGCTGCACTCGGCTGCGCACCCTTCGGATGGAGTCGGTGGTGACGAGCTGACCAGTGGATCGCGCCTCGTCGATGGGAGGGAGCCGGTACACGGAGGTGACCCTACCGGCCTGAGCCGTCGACGATGGTTCGGCCGGAGTTCAGGGCCACCCGCCCGAATCGAGGGGGAGCTCCCCGTCGGGGCCTCCCCCCTCCAGTCGCCCGAACTCCCCGACGGTAAGTCGGCAGGGGATGAAGCACTGCTTGTGGCACATGCGGCAGCGGTAGCGGGTTCTGAGCTCGTGGGCGGTGGGTCGATGGTCGGGCGCCGATTTCCCGGAAGTGTCCATAGCAGTCTTGTCGGCGTGTGGGAACGCGCGCTTGAAAGAAGTGCTGCCCCGGTCGAGGGTCGGCGTGGATTCTTTGGCTCAACAACGTCCTTCGATAGCGTTGGCCACGTTTCTCCGACGACCTCCTCGGGACCGAGCGAGCCACGCGGCCAGAAAGGATGCAGGGCCATGCCCGAGCACCACCCCCTGAGTGAGGTGCCCATCATCCAGGCGCCGATGGCCGGAGGGCCGTCCACGCCCGAACTGACCGCAGCGGTAGCCGCCGCCGGAGGCTACGGATTTCTCGCCGCCGGCTACCTCTCGCCCGATGGTCTCCGCCGACTGATCGCGGCAACCCGGTCGATCACCGACGCGCGGTTCGGAGTGAATCTCTTCTGTCCTTCGTCGCCTGCAGAGCTCGGCCCAGTGTGGGGGTACGCCCGGGTGATTCAGGCCGAGGCCGATCGGTTGGGGGTGGCGCTGGGCGAACCGAGGTGGGACGACGACGCCTACGACTCGAAGGTGGAGATCGTCGAGGCGGCGAGGGTGGACATGGTCAGCTTCACCTTCGGGTGCCCTAAACCGAGCACGGTCGACCGGCTCCACCGCGCCAACTGCCGGGTGGCGGTCACGATCACCTCGGTGGACGAGGCCCGAGTGGCCGAGGGTGCCGGAGCGGACCTCCTGCTCGTGCAGGGAACCGAAGCCGGAGGACACCAAAGTTCGTTCCTCGATCTCGCCCCGAACGTACGCCCACTGCTCTCGCTCCTCGAGCAGGTGCGAGAATCGACGGAGGTGCCCCTGATCGGGAGCGGAGGCATCATGACCGGGGCCGGTGCCCAGGCGGCCAGGGAACGGGGGGCCATCGGTGTGCAGCTGGGTACTGCCTTCCTGTGTTCCAGGGAGGCAGGGACCTCGGTGCCCTATCGGAGGGCCCTGCTTGACCAGTCGTATCCCGACACCGTCCTAACCCGAGCCTTCAGCGGGCGGTATGCCCGAGGGCTGGCCAATGAGTTCTGCCTCCGCTACGGGGATCTGGCCCCGAATGCCTATCCCGAGGTCCACTACCTGACCCGGCCGCTCCGCACGGCCGCTACCGAGGCAGGTGATGCCAGCGTGCCTAATCTCTGGGCCGGCCAGGGGTGGAGGGCCATCAGGTCGGGCTCGGCGACCGCGATCCTCAGGCAGATCGCCTCGGAAATGGCCTCAGGCCGGTGAGCCCCCGCACCGGCGTTTCGACGGCCGGGGCCCGGGCGGCACGGCCGTCCGGGCTCTGACGGCCGGAGCCCGTGATCCGGCGGGAGACCGCCCCTGTCCTGGCGTAGAGACATTGTCCGGAGCGCCCTCCTCCCTGGAGGACCCGATCAGTGCTCCGAGACGATCGGGTAGAGCCTGAACAGGGGGAAGGCAGCCTCGGAGTCGTGCGGCACGAAGTGGAAGCCGGTTGCGGCGTCGAACTGCAACCGCTCATTGCGCAGACAGATGCGGCAGGATTTGGGATCGTGGTCCACTAGGTCTCCCTCATGTACTCAACGCCCCTCTCCTCCTCCTATCGACCGATCACGGGCAACCCTTGACTCCGTAGTGCCGAAAGTTCCCGTCGTCGGGTGCCCGGTCCGGCTGTTCTGACCGCGAAGGCGACCACCAACAGGACACCGCACCGAATCCATCGGGCCACGGCGCCAACCCAACCGGCCACCTCGACGCCGGTCGGGCACCTCTGCTCGGCGGAGCCTCCCCAGGTGGCAACCGGGAGCCGTGCTACCGACGGGTCGGTATCCCCGACCGTCTCGGGGAGGGTGGCTAGATTCGCCGTGGTGGACGCGGGCCTGAGTCAGTGACCGCGCTGGTAGAAGGTTCGTCGGCGACGGCGAGATCGCTCGGCGCTTACTACACCGGCCCGGACGCAGCCGATTGGCTTGTCCACTGGGCGATCCGCGGCCCCGACGACCGGGTGCTCGAGCCGAGCATGGGAGATGGGGCCTTCCTGGGGGCGCTGTCCCGAGCAACATCCAGCCGGTCCCTCGACCTTGACCTGACCGGCGTCGAGCTCGACCCTACGATCTATCGATCGACAATCGGCCGCGGACTAATCGATCCGAGTCAGGCGCGGTTGCAGGACTTTCTTGAGGTCGAGCCCTTCCCGGTGGATGCCGTGGTGGGCAACCCACCCTACGTCCGACTGCGTCATCTCCCCGAGCGTCAGGCAACGACTGCAGCAGATGTGGCTCGTCAGGTGCTGGGCGCGCCGATGGAGACGAGCGGGAGCATCTGGATGCCCTTCGTGCTGCACGCCAGCCGATTCCTGGTCCGCGGAGGTCGACTGGCGCTGGTGCTGCCCTACGAGCTCACCTACGTGCGCTACGCCCGTCCACTGTGGAGGTTTCTGGGATCACGGTTCAGCACCCTGCGAGTCGTTCGAGTGCAGGAGCGGATGTTTCCTGACATCCTGCAGGAGGTCGTGCTCCTGATGGCCGACGGAGCGGGCGGATCGACCGACGTGGTCGAGTTCGAGGCGTTTCGAGCTCTGGCCGATCTGGATCGTGCCGACGTCTATCGGGCCGGCCGATTGTCGGTGGCCGACATCGCCGTGGGCCGTCGGGTCTTCATCGAAGCGCTGCTCAACCAGGACGCACAGCATCTCATCAACGATCGGCTCAAGCCCATGACCGTCCCGGCTCGTGAGCTCGTGACATTCAACATCGGCTACGTCTGTGGGGACAAGTCGTATTTCCATCCACCGCGTAACCTTGTCGACGAACTAGGTATCCCACGAAGCAATCTGGTTCGGTCGATCACGTCGAGTCGACGGTTGCGGGGTTCGGGACTCCGCACCTCGGCCGCCCCTGATGGCGTCGCCCAGGATCTGTACCTTCCTCCTGCACCAAGTGAGGCGCTGTCCACTGCGGACCGTACCTACATCCGGCTCGGTGAGGCCAAAGGTGTCGATCAGCGTTATAAGTGCAGGCTACGGACTCCGTGGTACGTGACACCTGGCGTCAGGGTCCCCGATGTGATCGTGAGCGTCTTCAGTGAGCGTCCGACCATGGTCATCAACGATGCTGGCTTCGTCGCCTCGAACAGCATGCTCTGCGGGTTCGTGACCGCGGGTAGTGCCGCAACGTTGGCTGCCGGATGGTTCACCTCGCTGACCCTGTTGCAGTTGGAGCTGGAGGTCCACGCCTTGGGGGGAGGCGTCATGGTGCTCGTTCCCCGTGAGGCGGGAAACGTCCGATTGCCACCCATGAGCGACGTCCCCACGGGCCATCTGAAACTGATCGACAAGCTGTTGGTCGATGACAAGTTGGATGATGCCTTCCGTGCTGGGGACGGAGCCATCCTCTGTGACCGGCTCGGACTCGGTCGTGGCGAAATGGGAGTGCTACACGAAGCGGTCGCCGAGCTCGCTTCATGGAGGGGTTCGGCGAGACGCTAGGCCTGGACGTTGCCGCGGGAGTACTGGCCAGTGTCGCCGCCGCGACCCTCCTGGTCGACGCGGTCTCACGCCGGTCGTTGCCCGCTGGTGGGACCTTCGGCCCTACCTGCGACTGCGCAACCGCCTTACGGTGGCTTCAAAGAGATGGTGCTGTGTGCCCTCCATGTCAAACAATGTCCGAGGTCATCGTCGCCGCATCTGATCCGCTCCAAGGAGGCAGCCATGACCCTGACCGCAGAGCCGACAACGCCAGACACATCAGTCTCGAGCGATGTGTTCGTAGCCCCTGGGCAGCCAGGCAGTGTGGTCGAGGTCAAGCCGCGCTATGAGAACTTCATCGGCGGAAAGTGGGTGGCGCCGGTCAAGGGCCAGTACATGGCGAATGTGAGTCCGGTGAACGGGTTGCCGTTCTGCGAAGTAGCTCGATCGACTCCCGAAGACGTCGAGTTGGCCCTTGACGCCGCCCATGTGGCGAAGGATTCCTGGGGCGACGCGTCGCTCACCGAGAGAGCTGCTGTCCTCAATGCGATTGCCGACGCCATCGAGGCCAACTTGGAGATGCTGGCCGTGGCCGAGACGTGGGAAAACGGGAAGCCGGTACGTGAGACCTTGGCTGCTGACATTCCGTTGGCCATCGACCACTTCCGCTACTTTGCCGGGGCTACCCGTTCCCTCGAAGGTCGCTCAACTGAGATCGATAAGGATACGGTCGCCTATCACTTCCACGAGCCGCTCGGTGTAGTTGGTCAGATCATCCCCTTCAACTTCCCGCTGCTGATGGCAGCCTGGAAGATCGCCCCAGCTCTGGCCGCAGGAAACTGCACCGTGGTCAAGCCGGCATCGCCCACCCCGTGGTCAATCCTCAAGTTGGCTGAAGTCATCCAGGATGTCGTGCCTCCGGGTGTGATCAACATCGTCACCGGACCCGGAGGAGAGATCGGAAAGGCCCTGGCGTCTAGCCCGCGCATCGCCAAGATCGGCTTTACCGGTGAGACGACCACTGGGCGTTTGATCATGCAGTACGCCGCACAAAACCTGATCCCCTCCACTGTCGAGCTGGGCGGCAAGTCTCCCAACGTCTTCTTCGCCGACGTCATGGACGCCGATGACGACTACTTGGACAAGGCCATTGAGGGCCTCGTGCTCTACGCGTTCAACAAGGGCGAGGTCTGCACCTGTCCATCGAGGGCGCTCATCCATGAGTCCATCTACGACCGCTTCATGGAGCGCTGCCTCGCTCGGATAGCCCAGATCCGCCAAGGCAACCCACTGGACCCGACCACCATGATCGGGCCGCAGGTCTCGACCCAACAGATGGAGAAGATCGCCTCCTACGTCGATATCGGCCGCCAGGAGGGTGCCGAGTGCCTCATTGGCGGTGACCGGTCCCACCTGGGCGGCGATCTGGAAGGGGGCTACTACTTCCAACCCACCGTGCTCAAGGGCCACAACGAGATGCGCATCTTCCAAGAGGAGATCTTCGGGCCAGTCCTGGCTGTGACCACGTTTACCGACGAAGCCGACGCCGTCCGCATCGCCAACGACACCCTCTACGGCCTGGGCGCCGGCGTGTGGACCCGCAACGGCAACCTCGCTTACCGGATGGGTCGGGCCATCAAGGCTGGACGGGTGTGGACCAACTGCTACCACCTGTACCCCGCCGGAGCGGCCTTCGGGGGTTACAAGATCTCCGGAGTGGGACGGGAGAACCACCAGATGATGCTGGAGCACTACTCGCAGACCAAGAATCTGCTCGTCAGCTACAGCACCAAGCCTCTCGGCTTCTTCTGACCGGAAGTGGTAGCGATGGATGATTCGACGGTGGCCCCGGGTGTCGTAGCAGCTCCAGCCGCGCTCGCGGCCATCGCCGAACTTGTACGGGTCCGGGGACCGGTGATGTTCTTCCAGTCCGGCGGCTGCTGCGACGGGAGCCTCCCGATGTGCTTTGCCGACGGGGAGTTCGTCGTCGGCGATCACGATGTCCTGTTGGGGCATGTCGGCGGCTGCCCGTTCTACATCGACCATCGCCAGCACGAGGCATGGAAGCACACGCAGCTCATTCTCGATGTCGGGGAGGGTGATCCGGAGGGGTTCTCGCTCGCCGCGGCAGCGAACAAGCACTTTGTCATTAGGTCACGGTTGTTCGATGCCGGCGAATGCAGAGTTCCCGTTCCGCGAGATCCAGCGGTGCGGGACCCAACCCGGAGAAGGTAGCCACGCAATTGGCCGCCCGTCGTCCTCGATCAGCCCCACGGGTTGAGGAGGCGGTGAAGCCAGGGCGAGGCCAGGTGGTCGTGAAGGTCGACACCCACGAGCTGCGTCACACCGGTATCCATGCCGCCACCGGCGATTGGCCGGTCCAGCCACACCTCCCGTTCGTCATCAGCCCTGAGGTGTTGGGCTCGTCGACCGCATCGGCCGGTGTGAGTCACCGGGCGGCGCGGAGGAGGTAAGGGGTCCAGCGACCGCGATCATCGCAGACCCGTGAGGAGCGCCACGTCACTGGATACAATCCGAAGGCGGACCGGACCATGGTGCCGGTTGGCAAGGGGGCACGCCAGTGACTGCCGGCAGGAGATCAGGTGATGACCATGCGCAGGCCCACCGGTCACGACCAGCCAACTCATCGCGGTTGAACCCGTCCCCCCGCCGCCGGTTGCGCGTCGTCACCCCGGCCCTTGTCCTAGCCATGCTGTGGTCGCTGGCCCCTCTGGTCGCCCCAGCGGCCGGTGCCGTCACAGGCACACAGGCGACGGCTCAGTTTCCGGCAACCGGCTATTTCTCGATGGGGACGCGCGCACGGTCGCTCCTTCTTCGTAACCCCTCAGGGAGAGCCCTTCTTTTCGACGGGCATCGACCACGTATCGTCCAACCCCGACACCGATCAGTCAACCGGCCGGTGTCCCTACTGCGACGCCATACAAAGCCAATATCCGAGTACGTCAGCCTGGGCTTCCGCTACGGTGACCCAACTCCGGTCATGGGGATTCAACAGCCTCGGGCCCTTCACCGACACCGGCACGTTTGCGTCGCTGATGCCTTACAGCGTTCAGTTGTCCATGGCCAGTGGCAATGACTGGTTTGCGGCGTCATTCGCCACCCACGCCGATCAGGTAGCCGCCAGCCAGGTGGCACCTTTGGCCAACGACCGCAATCTCATCGGCTGGTACACCGACAGCGAGTTGCGGTGGGGTCCGGACATCAACACCAACCAGCCGCTGCTCGACGACTACCTGGCCCTACCGGCAGGCTCGCCCGGGCTGGCGGTGGCACAGCAGTATGTCGGAAACCCCAACGGGTTCGTCTACGCCCTTGCCACTCGGTACTTTCAGGTGACTACCGCCGCCGTGCGCATGTACGACCCCAACCATCTCATCCTCGGAGTCAAAGCCGAGGGGCAGTACATCCAGCCCGAATTGCTCGAGGCGGCCAGCCACTACGTCGACGTGTTCAGCATCGACGACTACCAACTGCAGCCGGGTTTTGCTCAGGGAATCGATGGTCTGTGGCCTCAATATCTTCCGGTCACGCCGACCTTCTCAAACTTCGAGCAGTACCTGGGCAGCACGCCCATCATGGTGGCTGAGTATTCATTCATCGCCAAAACGCCACAGACTCCGAATACGGTCCCCGGTGTTCTCGCCGTGTATCCGGACCAACCTGCTCGTGCCGCGGCGTACACCGACTATGTGGCTCCGCTCTATGAGAATGCGCCTTGGGTCGTGGGGGACGAGTGGTTCGAATACGTGGACGAGCCCCAGGGCGGCCGGTTCGACGGGGAGAACAACAACTTCGGTGTGGTGGACGTCGAAAACCAGCCGTACCAGGATCTGGTCACTCAGCTGGAGATCATGCACTCCATCGCGCCCGACCGTGCCTACCAGACCGGACCAACGTGCGATTCCTGGGCCAGCGGCCCGTCCGGTGTGACGTGCACGGCCACGATGGCCCAGGCCAGCTATCCGTTGAGCATCTTCTCGACCTCGCTCCCTGGTGCCACCCAGGGTACGCCCTATGCCAACTACGTGGTCGCGATCGGCGGATCGCCCGGGTACACCTTCACGCTGCCGCCCGGGCAATCGCTTCCCGCCGGCCTCCAATTGAGCAGCAGCTCCGGGCTCGTCTCGGGCAATCCCTCCGTGTCGGGAACCTTCGCGTTCACCATCAATGTCAGCGACTCCACGAACCCGGCATCTCAAACGGCGAGTCAGCAAGTGTCGCTCACGATCGGACCGGAGCCCTTCGCTATCACCACCCAACCACAGGACCAGACAGTCACATCGGGTCAGACCGCCACCTTCTCCGCGGTGGCGTCGGGCGCCCCGACCCCGACGGTGCAGTGGCAGCTCTCCGTGGACGGCGGGGCCACCTGGGGTTCCGTCGCCGGGCTGACGTCGCCCTCCTTCACCTCCGGCCCGGTCACCTGGTTCGAGAACGGCTGGAAGGTACGGGCGGTCTTCACCAACTCGGCAGGCTCGGTCACGTCCAATCCCGCCACCCTGACCGTGGTTGCTCGGGTGGCCCCAAGCATCACCACCCAACCACAGGACCAGACAGTCACATCGGGTCAGACCGCCACCTTCTCCGCGGTGGCGTCGGGTGCCCCGACCCCGACGGTGCAGTGGCAGCTCTCCGTGGACGGCGGGGCCACCTGGGGTTCCGTCGCCGGGCTGACGTCGCCCTCCTTCACCTCCGGCCCGGTCACCTGGTTCGAGAACGGCTGGAAGGTACGGGCGGTCTTCACCAACTCGGCAGGCTCGGTCACGTCCAATCCCGCCACCCTGACCGTGGTTGCTCGGGTGGCCCCAAGCATCACCACCCAACCACAGGACCAGACAGTCACATCGGGTCAGACCGCCACCTTCTCCGCGGTGGCGTCGGGTGCCCCGACCCCGACGGTGCAGTGGCAGCTCTCCGTGGACGGCGGGGCCACCTGGGGTTCCGTCGCCGGGCTGACGTCGCCCTCCTTCACCTCCGGCCCGGTCACCTGGTTCGAGAACGGCTGGAAGGTACGGGCGGTCTTCACCAACTCGGCAGGCTCGGTCACGTCCAATCCCGCCACCCTGACCGTGGTCCAGCCCGCGTCGTAGGTTGCCCAGAGTGGCGCGGGGAGGCGCGGAAGAGTCGGGTATCAGGCCAGGTTGCCGTGAAGCCTGCACGGCTTCGCCCGCTCGGGTCGCTGTGGGCAAGAATCGCCGATGACGGCGTCGGCCTCGTCGGAACTCAGCTGCTTGGGGTCGCGAGCGATTGCTACCTCGTCCTCAACTGCCCGGTCAGACGCCACCTCTTGACTGCGAGTCCCCCGTCAGGGGAAATTCGGCGCCAGGGCACTGACCAGCGGACTTCTACGACAACCCTGTTCGACGCCTGATTCCGCATTCCCACGAGTGTCCGCCAGCGACCGCTCACGACCGCTGTTGTCCGTTCTTCGCGCGAGGATGGCGCGTGGATGGGACCGGCCGGATGCGCTGTAATCGCACTCGTCGTCCTTCGCTCGAAGTGATGACCAATCATGCGCCTTGGGGCCCCTTTGAGCTACCCAGTTTCGGGTACCAGGGATCCGGTACAAGGCAACTTGCAAGTATGCCTTGTATGCTGAGGCTACGAAGAGCAAAGGCGATGTCCGGGTGTCGCAGCGAGGCCAGATGAGCCTCCCTGCCGAAGCGAGGCACCGCTGGGGACTCGACGGCGGTGGGGAAGTCGGCTACCTCGACGTGGGTGACGCGGTCATCCTCATCCCGGGCGGCGTCGACAACCTCAGACACCGGCTCTTCGAGGCCCTGACCAACGAGGACTGGGTCCGCGCCCGAGATGGTCACGGGGACCCCGACCTCGCCAACGAGTGATCGATCTCATCGACGACCAGCTACTCGGGTCAGTGCTGCGGGGACCCATCACCTCGACGCAATGCATCGATCTACACGACCGGGTATTTCTATCTCCGACTGTGCCAAGCGGCTCTCGGATCGAGTGCAGCAACAGGTATCCTTTCCGCTCCATTCGCCTCGCTTCCTGGCGAACTCCATGTTCTGGCGATGCGATCGCTGGTCGAACTACCCGAAGAGATCGGACTCCTCAGTCTTCGCGAGCTTGCACCCGTGATCGGCCAACTACGGGTTCGGCACGACCTCAACATCCTGGGCATGGAGGTATTGGCCGCAACCGTATCCCTCAAGGCCGATGTGTACCTTTCCGCCCCATCGCCTCGGCTCGAGAACTCGCTTCGGCGCGAGGGCAGGTCTGTACAGATGCTTGTCTGAACGAAGTCTCCCTGGGATTCCACGCTCGGAATTGAACGGCGGTCAGTTGCACCGTCTGGGGTCAAGCCGTCACGAGCGGAATAGGCTCAGCGAGTGTTCCGATTGCAGCTCGTCAGCTCTGAACAAGAGGCGGAAGTCCTTGCCTTTGAGAAATGCAATCGCGCGTATTTCGCCAGGTCGATCAATGACAGGGGCGACTCCTTCTTCGATCAATATCCGGAACGCCATCGAGAACTGATGGCTGAGCAGGAGGCCGGGACGAGTGCCTTCTACGTGTCAGTCGATGAACACGGAGCGTTGGTGGGCCGCTTCAACCTTTACCGAATCTCGGACGGGACGGCAGAGGTTGGTTATCGCGTTGCCGAGCGAGTCTGCGGTCGTGGTGTGGCGACCTCCGGAGTACTGACGTTGTGCGGGGTCGCACGCGAAGGCTTCGGATTGTCGACGCTGACGGCGGCCACAAGCAACGAGAATATTGCTTCACAACGGGTGCTTCTCGAAGACTGGGTTCGCCTGCATGGAGCCAACCGAGGTCGTGGGACGTCCGGGAATGTTGTTCGTCATCGACCTTTTGACGCCTTGACCGGAAGGCGCCTCGGGCAGCGCCATAACCAGCGCCTTCGCTACTAGGCAGTGGGGGGTGAGGATCGCGCTGTGGAGGCACTCCGCAGGCAGCAGGTACGCACAGCTCGATAGCCACCGACCAACCGGTTGGGGGCAGTCTTCGGTGATCCTTGGTACCGTCCGGTCCTAAATGGACGACGAACTCATCGGTGGCGATCCACTCCATCGGCTCCAGTGGGTGGGATACCGCTGGCTGGCTCCCTTCGATTTGGCCGAGGACGCCCTCTCGAGGCTGCGGGACCAATCCCCCTCCCGATTTATAACTCGCTTGACGAGGTTGAATTGGCCCTCGACCCGCCAGCGTTCGGGGGCCAGGCCTGGGTCAGTACGAGATGGATTGCAGCGACACCAAACACACCGTGGAAAGCATGAACCGGAATTTCACACACACGGGTCCGCCTTCATTGCTCACATAATTGCTTACATTTTAGCCCTGGACGCGACGAACCCCAGGATCAGAACTGCTCTGACCTGGGGTTTTCGGTGGAGGCGATGGGACTCGAACCCACGAACCTCTTGACTGCCAGTCAAGCGCTCTACCAGCTGAGCTACGCCCCCGAGGGTCCTTAGAGGGTACACGATGGTCCGCAACCTCTCGGCGCCTTGGATTCGGGGGGTCGTAGCTACTCGGGTAGCTACTGGACGGAGACCCGAGTACTTCGTCCATATGTCCGTGGCCACGGACATCGCAGTCATATGCCCAGTTACAGAGGCAGTTGTGGAGTGTCGGTACACCCGAACCAGCTGATTCATGTCGGCATGCCCCAGCAAGTCGCTGATGACCCCGAGGGGTACGCCAGAATCGACCAGGCGGCTGGCGCATGTTTGCCTGAGGGAGTGGCGACACATTCTCTGTAGCTACTTCCGCCCGTTTAGGTAGCTGCTGGAAGGCTCGTCGGTAGGTCTCTTGCCTCAGAGGGGCACCATCGGTAGTCGTGAAGATCAGCCCTATCGGATTGTGGGTTTCGACCTGCTGGGCGATTCGTCGTTGCTCAACGGCTTCGGCTACTGCATCGGGGATTTGTAGGACCTTCATCGACGTCAGAGTCTTCAAACGATCACGGGGGAGAAGCTTCCCTCCTTCACGGCGTTGGCTGTGCCGCACATGGAGGTAGCCGTCCGAGACGTCCTGCCACGCCAGAGCCAATACTTCACCCGGTCTCAGCCCTAATCCAAGCTGAACAACCCAGGCGGAGCTGGGGTCGCACTAGAGATGGTCGGTGGAAGGTTGTTCGTCCAGAGCGCCGTCAGCGTCCTCCTGGTACGGTTGTTCAAGAGCGGATCGGCATAGCGACTCCCAGCGGTCCAGAACCCTCGTTGCCAGCCTCAGTGTCGACCAGCACTCGCACGGCGAGGAGCAAGTCAAGTGGCACTATACGAACCCATCAACGAGATTGTCGTGAGGAACGGCGGACCAGAGCCGAGCGACTCAGTCGACGCAGGTAACCGACCGATCGGAGACGCCGAACCTGACGACGATCCTGCAACGAGGCTTCGTCAGGCCGGTTGTGCCCTGCATCGAGCAACCGCAGCACTAGATGGACTGGCTCCCCTCACGCTCGTTCCTCCATGGAACGGAACCCGCTCGCCCCCCAACGGTCCAGTACCTTCTTCGAACGCTGGTATCGGTTTATCGTCGCCATTGGACGACATCTGGGCGGCGATGGGTCACATCGACCATGTGAACGCCACGATCGCCACTGCCTCCGTTGGAATGAGTGCCGAGTCAGCCCTCTGCGCCGCAGTCGTGACGGACGCAGTGCCCCCATGTGCGGAGCGCTTCGCTGCATCACAAAGTGAAGAGCCTCTATCGGATGCTCTCCAACGTATTGGTGGCGATCTGAACAGTACGGTCGTTCGTGGGATGTTCGAAGCAGCGCTGGTGTTGCAGGGCGCACTTCAGTTCGACTGCGATCCTGAGGCAGTTCAACGGATCGAATCAACCGTTGAAGTACTCCATGAAACCATCAGGCAGACCCGAATGATGGTGTTCAGACTCCAAACCTCAGATGCCCAGCCCCGGAGACCTGCCTGAGCCGGGCGCAAGTGACCACGTTCAATGAACACGTATCGGACCTAGTCAACGCTGGGGGCATCGATTCGGCATCCGTGGTGGGGGCACGGTGTGTATGTCCTACTTGCCTGGCCAAGTGGCCGTCACGACGTAGCCCTGATTCACCTGTCAACGCCTCGAAAAAACCATGCCCAGATTCCTAGACATACGGCACCTTTGCGCCCCGGTATCGAGGGGATAAAGCCCGGACTTCTGTTCCATAGTGTCGACCGGGGGTCGTCCCCGCCGAGAGAAGATGCCAAAAGCCTCTACCTCAAATCCCGTGCCCGTGCGCACCATGGCTGTAGTCACATTTTGGCGAATCGAGGGCCGAGAGATAGAGGAGCCCATGGCTACCACTGAAACAGATGCCCAAGTTGATCGCTTCGTCGGGTCGTTCGATCACGCTTCGAAGATGGCGCTTGAGTCGGTTCGGAAGTTTCTCGACACCGTCAACAGCGTATTCCCCGATTTGAGCGCCGAAGACGGCCCTCGCAAGAAGATCATCGACTCGGCGTTCAAGATGACGGAGCAGCTTGTCGGCACGTCGACCCAGCTTGCGGAGCGAATCGTGAAGACGATGGTAGGGATCACCGGTGGTTCCCCAGACTCGATCACCGAAGTTCCCCAGTTTCCGAGCAGGACGGCGAGCTTGCGATGAGTGTAGATCAGTCGGTGTCGACCACCTCCTCTCCGTGCTGAAGGGCATGCCTGATGAGGTGATCGGACTCGACCCAGTCATCGCAGCGGCTGCACTTGTGCAGAACGCTCCAGCTCGCCGGAATCAGACCCAGAGGTGTGGCCGGGCTGAAGCGCACGAACGTGTAGTACGTGATCATCCGGCCACCGCCTTCCGGCTGGCCTCGGCCCGGGCCCGGTGGCTGCGCATCCGGTAGCTGTCGCCGTCGATGTTGAGCACGACGCTTCGGTGGAGCAGCCGGTCCAGCATGGCACCGGCGATCATGGGGTCGTCGTTGAATACCTTCCCCCAGCTGGCGATCCCGAGGTTGGTGGTGAGGGCGATGCTGCCCTTCAGGTAGCGCTGGCTGACCACCTGGAAGAGGGCGGCGGCTGCCTCGGCGGGGAGGGGCAGGTAGCCCACCTCGTCGATGATCAGGAGCCGGGGCCCGGCATAGAAGCGCATGGTGGTCGCCCACCGGCCCTCCAATGCCGCCCGGTGACACCGGGCCGCCAGCTCGGCGGCCGTCGTGTAATAGGTGCGCATGCCCGCGGCCACAGCCTGGTGTCCGAGCCCGACGGCCAGCATGGTCTTGCCCACCCCCGGTGGCCCGATCAGGAGCACGTTGGTGGCGTCCTCGACGAAGCGCAGGGTGGCCAGCTCGTCGATCATCTTCTTGTCCACCGACGGCTGGGCCGAGAAGTCGAAATCGGCCAGGGTGAACGGTGAGGGCAGCGAGGCGAACCGGGCCAGGCTGGCCCGGCGACGCTCGTCGACGGCGCCCACCTCGACCGACAGCAGTCGCTCCAAGAAGTCCTGGTGGCTGAGGTTGTCCGCCCTGGCCTCATCGAGTGCTGCTGGCAGCGCTTCGGCGGCCGCCGTCATCCGGAGGAAGGCCAGATGGGCCCGGAGCTCCTGGTATTTGGAGTGCTCGCTCATGCCGGCACCTCCCCAGCCTCGGTCGTCCCGGGGAAGGCCAGGGCGATGATCTCGGCCATGGCGGCAAGATCGACGCTCGGCTCCGTCCCTGCTCCTCCGACCAGGCGTTCCCGTTCGGCCAGTGCGGCAGGTCCCGGGGGCTTGTTGGCCTTCCGGTCACAGGGACGCTGGGTGGAGAACTGGGAGAGCACCACCGCCTCCAAGGCCAGCCGATGGGCCTCGGTGCGCACCATGGCACCCGCACCCGGTTGGGCCAGGCGGTGGGACACCAGCTCGATGCCTGAGGGCGAGTAGACCTCGAGGCTGCCGGTGCCGAGACGGTGCCGGAGGGTGACCTCGGCCCCGCCCATCCCCGGGGGCACCGAGTAGCGGTTGCCCCGGAAGGCCACGCTGGCCTTGTCGTCGACGACCTTGTGGACCTCGATGCTGGCCGGATAGGGAACCGCCGGCAAGGCCATCAGCTCCTCGGCATCGGCCAGTTGACCGACGGTCGGCCAGGTGGGGCGGCCGTCCTCACTGGCCAGCTCCTCGGGGTCGAGATAGCGCCCCGGCGGCCGCAGCCGGGCATCCCCGGTGGTCGACCAGAAGTGGTCCATGCTCACCTGAGCCTCGGCCAGGGTGGTGGCCGTCATGGTGCGCCACCAGCGGCCGCAACAGAACTTCACCCCGCACTCGACCGCCCCTTTGCGGTTCCCCCGCCGGGGCGGGCACGGGGTCACGATGGCCCCGTAGTGCTTGGCCACCGGGGCGAAGCTGGCCTGCACCTCCGCGGTGCCGGGCACGATGACCGTGGCCAGCCGGTCGGTGCGCCACTTGCGGGCCGTGCCGCCCAGGCGCCGCATCACCCCGTCCATGGCCTCGATGAGGTGGGGCTGGTCCATGGACTCGGCCAGGACCCCCCGGGTCTTCCCCGAGTGGGACAGCGTGCCGAGGAGCCCATAGGCGGTCGCCCCCCAGGGGGCCTTCCGTCGTTCGAACCAGTCCCACTGGATCTCCTCGCCGGAGGGATGGTCGATCTCGATGGTCTCTCGGCCCTTCACCCCCGAGCACGCCTCGCAGTGCGGGCGCAGCCCGGCCAGGCGGATCTGACGGGCGAAGCTCACATAGGACGAGGGATACCCGAGGGCCACCACCTCGTCGAACAGGGCCGAGCCCCACAGGTGTGGGTCGTCGGCGAACCGGGCGACGACGTAAGCCCGGTACTCCTCGAGCGGGTCGGGCACCTCCGACCGGCGGACGCCCGGCTCCCGTTCGCCGGACAGATAGGAACGGACCGTCTTGCGGTCACGACCCAGGTGACGGGCGATGGCCGAGACGGTCCACCCCCGTTTGAACAGTGCATCTGCTTCCACGTCTTCTCCCACTGAGAACATGGCAGGGGCTCCTCGGGCTGGCTGGTTTGGACGCCGCCAGCTTCGAGGGGCCCTCTACCGGTTTGGCGGACCCTTCAAGTGGCCCGCCATCCCGCTCAGGGGGTGGGGAATTTCAGTGATCGGGAATTCAGGATCGCAGACGGCCAGGAAGCATTGAGCGAGACGGGCAAGAGCGCCTGAGAACACGTCAGATCAACCGATTGAGAGCGGGTCGATCTGGTTCATAGAATGGTGGGAGCAGGCCCGTCGAGCGAGGATCCGCCGCCGAGTTGCGGGCCTGCCCTTCTTTCCTCAGGATGGTCGGGCGGAGCAACATGTCATCCTCGCCCTTGGGGCAATGGCGGCGTACTCGCTCCTCAGGACCGTCCATCGCTTAGCCGGGAGACTGAACGACCCTGGCGTCTGGTGCCAGGGTCTCGCCTTGGGAACCGGTCACGATGAAGAACTGACTCCCATTGGTACCTCGAAGTGTGTGGCGCCGAAGCAGAAAGGTGCCACGGCTCCCTTTGGTCGTGAACTGCCATAGTTCAGTTGTTCACCGTGAAGCTGACACTGGGACTGAAGGCGCTCCCGGTGGAATTGAAAGCTTCGGTCCTCACGGTGTAGCTCCCGTTGGGCACCGTGGTGGAGTCCCAGTCGAAGAGCCACCCGTAGTAAGTGGGCGTAGCCGTCCCGATCACTTGGTCGGAGTAGGAGCCGCCAGTGAGTAGGTACTCGACGGTGGTGGCATTGGCGGCGGCGGCGTCCAGGTAGGTCGTCCCCGACAAGGTGGCTCCGGCACTCGGGATGAATACGGTGGTCGTCGGCGGTGGAACGTTGTTCACCGTGAAGCTGACACTGGGACTGAAGGCGCTCCCGGTGGAATTGAAAGCTTCGGTCCTCACGGTGTAGCTCCCGTTGGGCACCGTGGTGGAGTCCCAGTCGAAGAGCCACCCGTAGTAAGTGGGCGTAGCCGTCCCGATCACTTGGTCGGAGTAGGAGCCGCCAGTGAGTAGGTACTCGACGGTGGTGGCATTGGCGGCGGCGGCGTCCAGGTAGGTCGTCCCCGACAAGGTGGCTCCGGCACTCGGGATGAATACGGTGGTCGTCGGCGGTGGAACGTTGTTCACCGTGAAGCTGACACTGGGACTGAAGGCGCTCCCGGTGGAATTGAAAGCTTCGGTCCTCACGGTGTAGCTCCCGTTGGGCACCGTGGTGGAGTCCCAGTCGAAGAGCCACCCGTAGTAAGTGGGCGTAGCCGTCCCGATCACTTGGTCGGAGTAGGAGCCGCCAGTGAGTAGGTACTCGACGGTGGTGGCATTGGCGGCGCCGGCGTCCAGGTAGGTCGTCCCCGACAAGGTGGCTCCGGCACTCGGGATGAATACGGTGGTCGTCGGCGGTGGAACGTTGTTCACCCGATACGTCTGATTGTCGAACTGCTGCCCGTCAGCATTGACACCCGAGACCTGGACGGTGCTTCCGGTCACGGTAACGTGCAGATAGCTGTAGACCTGGCCCACGTCGCTCGGCTGCGGTGCTCCACAGGACGTGCCGCTGTTGCTGGTCGGGGACCAACCGATGGCGTACACGCTCTCAGTCGCCAGCAATGACTTGCACATCGAGTTGCCGGCTGGGTTAACCGGCTCGGGAACTCCCCCTCCTCCTCCGGTGACATAGCTGACGATCTGGTTGGTGCCCGTTGGAATAAACCGCTGGTAGGTGTGGGCGTGGCCGTTGAACGCTATCGAGACGCCGTTCTGGGCCAGAAGCGGTTCCAGCGTCGACTGCAGATAGGTGTCGCTGATTTCCGAATTGGTATCGGATTGCAACGGGAAATGGAACACGGCCATCTTCACCATGCCGGCATTGGCCGGGTTGGTAAGGTCGGCTTGGAGCCACTCGTACTCTGCCGATCCCGGCTGCCAATGGGCATCGGTGTCGACCTGATACATCGAACTGGCTGAGCCGATGTGCGTGTCCGACCAGGCTGCATCGAGGACATAGATCCGTACGTTCCCCGTCGAGAATGCGAACCAGTCATCGGGATACGAGCCACTCACCCCATCGACGTTGTAGCTGTCCATCGCATAAGCGCCGCCCGAGACGTTGCTCGTGGTCTGTGTCGGGAAGAACCGGAGACCGTAGTTGTTCTGGCCGTGGTTGCCGTCGGCGAGGAACGTCGGTAGACCTCGGGCCAATGGCAGATAGCTCGGGCCAAAAATGTTGCTGTACTCGGTGCCATTTGGAGCTGCCTGGGCTGCCGTTCCGGTCTGCGTAAGGTCACCGTAGGTGTCCTGTGTCCCGCCGTTGTAGCTGGTATCGCCTGCCCCAAGTAGGAACTGACTACCGTCGCTCCCAATCTCGCTGTACAACTTCGACTGATAGGGGTTCGACGTCGGGCTGCCGGGGAACGGCGTGTCCACGGTGCTCGACGTCTTGGCAAAGTTCTCCCCAGTGTCCCCGATCACATCGAAACTCACCGTGGCGGCCGACGAGGGGCTCACCGGCTGCAGCGTTGAGAACGACTGGTAGGTCGGATTCACGAGCAGGTCAGTTGCGCTGCTGGTCTTGCTCGAGAACACGGCGTAGCAGTACGAGTGCCCAGCAACCAAGCCGGTCAGCTGGACCGAGTTTTGATACTCGTGCACGGAGTTCACGCTGAAACCCCAACCGAGAGTCCCGCTGCCGGCCCCGTAAGGAATCTGGGTCGTGGCGTTGGCTGTCTGCCCGGTCGTCGTGGACCAGACCCAGGCACTGGTCGGGCACGTCCCGCCAGTGGACTCATCGACCCACTGAACCGAGCCGGCTGCTGTGCTGTTCGACGTGGCCCAGTTCACCTCGGCCGAGGTCTGGGTCACGTCGGTCACATACGGCGCCCTGGTCAGGCTGGCGCCGTACACAGCGCTCGCCGCTTGTGCCTGGGCCCCAGTCAGTGAGCTCACCGCCACGAGAGCTGCGCCGGCTGCGCCCGCTACGCGCCATCTCACACTATTTCGGTCCTCGCCAATCCAGCCGCCGCCCTAGCCAAACTTGCTAGGGATAGTGATGACCGTCAATACCTTGCCAACGTGGATTTCGGCCCTCCCCACTCTCCGCGGTCGTACGAATACGCAGAGAGCGTCCTGGCGCTCTTCGGCTCCAATGAAGTGGCGGGGCCACGCAACACGGATCGGGAGCGCCTTGACGCCTCAGGCATGACGGAGCAGAGGCTTAGCGCGTCAGGACATCACGGGAAGGGCAGAGGCCAGGTCACCGGAGGCTCGCTCCCTTCCTGTGGCAAGAGCGATCCATTCCCCTACGGGACGCCGGTCTGCCTCGGGCAGCAAGTGCGCTGAGCGGGTTGCCAAGAGTTCCTTCAGAGCACCTGCTGTGATGGCTTCTGCTACTTGGTCCGGATCGACGGGTGGAACCAGGTCACCTCCATGGATGACTGCTTCGATGCATCTCGTGACCAGGTAGTCGGTGAGAGAGATCGAACCCTGCAATGTCGTGATTGTCGTGTCGAGGTCTGCTTCGAGCAGGTCGGGGAGCGTCGCTTCAAGGGCCACCCCGAAGTTGTACTTGCCCCTTTCGGCGCCTTCTCTCGCCGACACATCAATGATTTCACTGTAGGACCGCGTACCGGACAGGTTCTCGAGAAGATTGGTGGAAGGCAGTTGGTGAGAAGCCGTCGCGAGAAAGCGGGAGAGCATGAACGGCTGTACATAGAGATGGGCCAAAACCTCTCGGTTGCGCCAGCCATCCAATCGACTTGGCAAGTCGAGATCAAGCTCAGGAACTGCGTCAGCAATCCTTTCCCACTGGCGAACAAGGGCGTCCCGAATCTGCACTCCGTCCAGATCCTCAAAGCCTTCCATCGCTCAGCCTGGGGACTGAACGACCCTGGCGTCTGGTCCGGGGAAGAACTCGCTCTCGTGACCGTCCTCCCACTGCACCCGGTAGTGCTCTCCCGCAGGTCCTCCCATCACCTCGAGGATCTGGCCGTTCCTCCTAGCAGAGTCGACCTTGACGGACTCGACGACGATCCGATCTCCCGTGTTTGCATGCATAACCATCCACCTTCCCGATTCTGGTCCTGTCAGGCCTCTTGGCCTTGCCGCTACTTCCTGACCACTGTGGCGGGCCACGGCGACGGCCGCTGATGGAGGTCACGCAACTGCCACCGCAGCCTTGCCACGATCCGAACTTACGCCACCGCCTCCTCGGCCGTCAGGGCCGAAGGGCACGAATGGGGAGCGAGCAGAGGAGGATCTGGTTCAGTCCCGCATCTGTTGTAGTGCCGAAGGCGGCATTCGCTAGGACTGTGCTTGTGAGCAGGAACTATTCGTAAAGTGATACCAATTGGGTCCCGAACCCTCTGCCGGTAGGTGCTCCATGCTCGGCCAGTTCATTAACCCCCGAACCGCGGGCCGGCGAATACGATCAGCTGAATCGCCAGGCAGCGTGCTTGCATGGAGACGACGCTGTCGCCCACCCCGTGGACGTACGCCGCGGGGTAGGCGGCCACGGCCAATGCGGCCGCCAACAGGCCGAGGACCAGTCGGTCCTTGAGTGTGGCCATCACCATGGCACCCGGGATCAGCAGGATGAGGTAGTGATTCTCGGCCAGGGGACCGGCCAGGAACACCGCGCTCGAGGAGGAGCGTTCCAAGTGCGGCGACCAGGGGACGGGTGACGTTCCGAGGTCCCCGGACCGCGTGGACGATGGCCAGCCCCGCCACCGTCACCACGACCAAGCGGGCCAGAAGGGTAAGTGCGCTCGGAATGTGGTGGTAGGCACCGAACTGGGCCAGCGAGGTATTGAACACCGCTTGCCAGCCGGTCAAGCTCGAGCCGCCCGCCAGGTGACGAACCACCTCTCCGATCGATCCAGCTCCGCTGGTGAGGGGCACGGAGAGGAGGAGGCCGATAGCCGTCACGCCGAGCGCTTCTGCCGTCGCCCTCCATTGGCGCAGCACCATCGGGACCAGGATCAGGGGTAGCAGCACGGGTTTTAGGAGCAGGGTGAGACCGAGCACGACGGCACCCGATCGCCATTTTCCGTCCCCCATCCGGACCAGGACGAAGGCACACGGGAGCACCAGGAGCACGCTGGCGTTGTCCAGCCAGAGAATCGAGGTGACGAGATCACCTCTCAGTAGAAGTCCGGCCACACCCGCGCTCACCAAGAGTTGCCAGCGTGCCGGGCGCAGGCAACCTCTAAGGACCAGTACGGTCAGCCCGATGGCGGTCACCTCGCAGTAGGTGTAGACCACGGCGACGGCGTGGAGGCGTGTCCATGAGAGGGCCCATCCAACCAGTGCCGCTGGTGGCGGGTACACGAAATTCGGATTGGAGTAGATGGAGTGACCGGAGCGCAGGTCTCCACCGGCGATCCGAAGAGGGTTCAGGTCCCAGCCGAGGGAGCCGTTTCCCATCGCCACGTGGGCCCGCCACGCCGCCACGACAGCGACGGCAATCCAGGCCGCCACGCCCAGAACCACCGGGGCAGCCGGCCGCCGCTGTTCGCCTGTGCCGCTTCCGATTTCCGATGGGGCCGTCGCCCCCTGCACCGTGGTCACTCCCACCGCCTTCACTTGTGCGCCCGCGTATGAGTATCGGCGCTCCGTCCTGACTGCTTGAACGGAAGAAAGACCTCCACGGGTCGCGGTGTCAGCGGTCGGCCCCATGCGCCCAAGAGGGAGGGCCCCCGCCCAATTGCCTACCAACGACGTGGTCGGCTCCGACCCTGGGAGGCGTCTTCCCCTAACCGGAGAACCAGTCCTTGCCAATGCACCACAGCTGGAGGGCCGCCGATACATCGCGGACATCCCTCACTACTATCTGGTGAGGGACAGGAAGACCGCGGACGAGCGGCCAACTCCACGTCGGACGCCCGGACTGCCGAGGGATCCAACGGGGGCGTGACGCCAAAGAAGGGGCACCACACAGTGAGCGATCTAGTCAAACATCAAAGCGGAACGGTGGTGGCCGTCGACGACCGGCCCGAGGTGTCCATCGTCGCCCACCCTGGGGGGGCCCTCGTGCCGCCGGGTCCACCAGCCGACACGGACACACTCGTCGCCCCCCGCTCCAAGAGGCCCGGTCGACTGGCCATCGCTGTGATCGCCGCAGCGATCGTGGCCGCAGTCGCTGTTGGGGCGGCGGCCTTCAGTGGAGGCTCAGCGGCCAGTGGTTCCGACAGCAGCGGGAGTGGATCGATTGGTGACTCCGCACACGGAGGCTTGGCGGCATCGGCCACCGCGTCAGCGGCCGCCTCCAGCGTCTCCTTCAGCGTCTCAGCCACCGAGACGACGCCCTCCTCGACCACGACGCTCCTGGACGGGCACGGCTCCGCCGACCTGTCCAGTGGGGTCGGACGGGTTACCGCTTCGGTCCCTGGCCTCTCCTCGCTAATCGGTGGAGGTACCCAGGCTTCGGTGGACGTCATCTCCGACGGCACCAACGTCTACCTGAACGTGCCCGGCATCTCGTCGCTGACCGGTGGGAAGAGCTGGGTCGAAACGTCGCTGTCCGGTCTGGGATCGATGACCGGATCCTCGGCCAGCTCGCTTTCGCTCTCCACGTTGGCCGATCCCACCCAGGCGCTGCACGTGCTCGGATCGCTGGGTTCACCGGTGACCAAGGTTGGCACCGTCACCCTCGGCGGCGAGCAGGTCACCGAGTACCAGACCACCATCACGGCAGCCGATGTCGCCTCCCGGCTGTCCAACGGCTCGGCCTCGAGCGCAGCGGCAAAGGCGTTCCAGGAGTTGGGCGTCCCCAGCATCCCGGTGACCGCCTGGGTAGGCAACGACGGACTCCTCCGGCAGCTCTCCGTTACCATCGACCTGAGTCACGCCACCCTGGGGGGTCTGTTGGGCTCCCTCGGCTTGAGCTCGTCCGCTGCCACCACGGCCGGGACCAAGGTCAACGTGACCATCGGCCTCTCCCACTACGGTGCCCCGGTGTCAGTCAGCGTCCCCCCGGCCTCTGAGGTCACCAATCTCAACTCGATCGCTTCCTCGCTGAAGGGCATGGTCTCGCAGTTGGGCGGCGCCCTGTCGGGCATCGCCTCACACGTCTGAATCCCCAGTTTCCTGCGGAGAACGGGGACCGGTCACCCGCCGGTACGATCGTGACCCATGGCACGGGCCTATGACGTCATCGAGGTGGAGAAGAAGTGGCAGCGGCGCTGGGCCGATGAGGGGACCTATGAGGTCGACGCCGACGATCCCCGCCCTCCCTGGTACGTGCTCACCATGTACCCCTACCCGTCGGGCCCGGCCCACATGGGCCATGTCCGCAACTACACCTTTGGCGACCTGTTGGTCCGACAGCGCACGATGCTGGGTCACGCGGTGCTCTCGCCGTTCGGATTCGACTCCTTCGGCCTCCCCGCTGAGAATGCCGCCATCAAGACGGGCACGCACCCGCGGATCTTCACCGACGCCCGGATCGACGAGCTGAAGGAGTCCATCACTTCGCTGGGAGCGGTCTACGACTGGCGGCGGGAGATCCGTAGCCATGATCCCGAGTACATCAAGTGGAATCAGGTCATCTTCCAGAAGTTGCTGGCCAGCGACCTGGCCTATCGAGCCAACGCCCCGGTCAACTGGTGCCCCGGATGCCAGACGGTACTGGCCAACGAGCAGGTGCTGGCCGACGGGACTTGCGAGCGGTCGGGTGATCTCGTGGAGAAGCGGGATCTCGAACAGTGGTTCTTCCGCATCACCAGCTACGCCGATGAGCTGCTGGCCGGCTTGGACGACCTGGAGTGGCCGGAGCGGGTCAAGACGATGCAACGCAACTGGATAGGGCGGTCCGAGGGGGCTCGAGTTCGACCTCGCGGTGGAGGGCCGGGACGGTGCCGATGGTCGGGAGCCCCTGGCCCTGCGGGTCTTCACCACCCGTCCTGACACCTCGTTCGGAATGACCTACGCGGTGGTTGCCCCCGAGCATCCCCTGGTCGACGAGCTGACCATCCCCGAGCACCGGATGGCCGTCGAGGAGCTGCGCAGACGGGCGGCGTCGAGCTCCGATGTGGAGAGGATGTCGGAGAGCGGTGCCCTGAGCCTGGTCAAGCGGGGCGCCTTCACCGGGTCGTTCGTCATCAACCCGTTCACCGCCCAACCGGTACCGGTCTATGTGGCCGACTACGTCCTCATGGGGTACGGGACTGGCGCCATCATGGCCGTCCCGGCCGAGGACACCAGGGACTGGGACTTCGCCCAGGCCTACGGGTTGCCGTGGGTGCGCACCGTCCAGCCACCGGACGGCTTGGGACGACCCCGACAGCCCCGGTGGGGGCGCCTATACCGGCACCGGCGAGAAGATCAACAGCCGGTGGCTCGACGGTCTGGACATCCCGACGGCCAAGGCCCGGGCCATCGAGTGGTTGGAGTCCGAGGGCATAGGCGAGCGGAAGGTCAACTTCCGGTTGCGCGACTGGTTGGTGTCACGGCAGCGGTTCTGGGGCTGTCCCATCCCCATCGTCTACTGCCCCGATCACGGCATTGTGCCCGTTCCGGTCGAGCAGCTGCCCGTACTGGCTCCCGATGATGTGGAGTTCCTCCCCACCGGGGAGTCCCCGTTGGCCACCAATCCCGAGTTCCTCAACACCGTCTGTCCGGTGTGCGGCGGACCGGCTACCCGCGAGACCGACACCATGGACACATTCGTCGACTCGTCGTGGTACTTCCTGCGGTTCACCGACCCGTGGACGCCGGACCTCCCCTTCGACCCTGTTATCGCCGGCCACTGGATGCCGGTCGATCAGTACATCGGCGGCATCGAACACGCCATCCTCCACCTGCTGTACGCGCGCTTCTACACCAAGGCTCTGGCCGATCTGGGTCTGGCCCCAGAAGGACTGCGGGAGCCCTTTGCCCGCCTGTTCACCCAGGGAATGATCAGGATGGACGGCAAGAAGATGTCCAAGTCCAAGGGCAACCTGGTGGCCCCGTCCGCCTACCTCGCCACCGTGGGCGTGGACGCCCTCCGACTGTTCCACCTCTTTGTGGGCCCGCCGGCGGACGATGTCGACTGGTCGGGACAGACTGACAGCGTCATCGAGGGGTGTGGCCGGTTCCTCGACAGGGTGTGGCGTCTCGCCGTCCCCGCCGACGGCGTGGAGCCAGCGCGAAGGTCGGGGTCGTTCACCGACGAGGACGTGGCCATACAACGTGCCACGCATCGCCTGATCGACCGGGTCACCCGGGACTACGAGCGCTGGTCCTATAACACCGCGGTGGCCGCCTGCATGGAGTTCGTCAACCTGGTGCAGCCCTATCTTCGTGGTGACGGCCACACGCTCGTGGCCGGCGAAGCGGTGGACGGCCTCCTGCTCCTGTTGGCTCCGATGACACCGCACCTGACGGCCGAGGCGTGGGAGCACAGACACGGGGACCACATCCACCTCCGCCCCTGGCCGGTTGCCGACCCGCTGCTGGCCGCCGAGGACCGTGTGACCATGATCGTGCAGGTCAACGGCAAGGTCCGGGCCCGGATCGAGGTGTCCCCGACGGTGACCGAGAAGGAGGCCGAGGCCCTGGCCCTGGCCTCGCCGGCCGTGGTGGAGGCACTCGACGGGTCCGCCCCCCGACGCATCATCGTCAAGCCCCCGAAGTTGGTGAACATCGTCGTGTGACGGGCCCCCGGCCGGCCGCTCGCTACTTGAAGCGGGCCAGCACGTCGGCCCACCGCTCCGGCTCCATGGGGTAGGGGGCATAGAAGTTGAACCGGTCGACCAAGCCGTCGAACCGTCGATGGATCTCGCCGGCGATCTCGTCAAGTTCGCCCACGACGGCAAAGGTGTTGAGGACGTCGTCGTCGATCAGGTCGGCCATCTCTTCCCAGCGTCCCCGTTTGGAAAGGGTGTTGAGCTCGGCGCTGAGGTCGCCCCAGCCGTGTAGTTCCAGCACGGGTCGGTAGGCCGGCGTCGATCCGTAGAAGGCGAGCTGGGTCTTCACCGCCTTGGCGGCCGCGGCGAACCCGGCTTCGTTCTCGCCGGTCACGACCAGGCCCGGATAGGAGATCTGCAGGTCGGCGCGTGCCTTCCCGCGGAGGGCGAGACCGCGCTCGAGGGCGGGCACCGTGACTTCACGCAGGTAGCGCTCCGTGGTGAACCCGTGGGCCAGCATGCCATCGGCCACCTCTCCCGCCACCTCAGTCATCTTCTCGCCCACCGCCGCGAGGAAGATCGCGCGGGTTGCCGAACGGATTGGGTCCAGGGTCGAACATGGGGGTCATCAGGGTGTGGCGGTAGAACTCGCCCCGGAAGGCCAACCGGCTCCCGTCGGACCAACTGGCCCAGATGGCTCGGATGGCCAGGATGAGCTCGCGCATGCGCGGTGCGGGGTGCGACCACGCCATGGAGAACCGCTTCTCGATGTGAGGCTTGATCTGCGACCCCAGTCCCAGCATGAACCGACCCTTGGACGCGGTCTGGAGGTCGTTGGCCACCATCGCCAGATTCATCGGATTGCGCGCGAAGGCCACGGCGATGCCGGTGCCGAGTTCGATCCTCTCGGTGTGCTCGGCGGCCAACATCAGGGGTAGGAACGGGTCATGGCTGGTCTCGGCCGACCAGATGCCGTCGTAGCCGACCCGTTCGGCCGAGCGGGCTGAGTCGATGACTCCACTGGGGTCGAATCCAAGGCCTGCGTCCACTCGCATGGGCCACGGTATCCTGCCTGCGGCCCTCACCTGCGGTGGTCAACGGGCAGACGCAGTTGCATGATTCAGGCCGATACCCCACAATTCTCCGGATGGCCGACAAACTCGACACCGGTCGTCCCCTGATGGCGGAAGCGTCGGTGGCTTCTTCCACGGTGCTGGACTCACTGGTCATCCCGACTGTCCTGGTCTTCCAAGACGTGGCCTCCCTGGCCGACTCGCTCCAAGGACCCGCGCCCGACCGGCTGCCCCCACCGGGGTCTACGACCACGGCCCGTGGTCATGTGCCCACCGCACCGCAGCGGGCCAATGGGTCAGCCAACGGCCACGCTACCCAGGTCAACCTGGTGGATCCGGCACCAGCCGCGCCGGACTTCGGCCTGTCGGCCCCAGCCGCCAACGGCTCGACCGGCCGGGCCGCGGATGAGGTCGTCACCGACGAAGAACGGACCAGGTACGGGCTCCTCCTCGACAGCGCCGCCGAGCGGGGTCTGCTGGACCCGGCCGACTACGAGATCCGACTCCGGGAGCTGGCCGAAGCCACGACGACGGCCCAGATGGTCGAGATCGTGGCCTCGCTCCCAGCGTTCACCGCACCGGCCCCTGCGCAACGCCGCTCACGCACGGCCATCCAGTCGGCCAACCGGGCCGGCGCGGCCGGTGCGGCCGCCACGCAGCGTCGCCGGGTCATGGTCTGGGTGTTGATGGGACTCCTGGTGGTTGTGGCCGTGGCCTCGCTGATCATCTTGGCCCTCTCGGCCGAACGCCTGTCCCGGAGCCGAAATGGGAGTCCGCCCCCGCCCCCGGCGGCGACTCGGCCGGTTAGTGCCCTTCGCCTCTGAGGAACTGCTCCAGTTCAGCGGCGATCTCGTCACCGCTGGGCACGTCCACATCCAGTGCAGTTGGCGGCACCTCTTCCGAATCGAGGGCCGCCTCGAGCCTCCGGACCATCTCCAGGTGCTCTGGGTTGGCCCCGATCAGCTCGTCCACCTGGCGCCGTGACACCTCGGCGGAGTCCCGCAGCGACGAACTGTCCAACACGGCACCGGTCACCGCGCACAGTCCTTCGATGAGCGCGGCGCTGGCCTCGGGGTAGGGCATGGCCGACACGTAGTGGGGTACCCGCGCCCACAGCCCGATCACCGGCACCCCGGCCGCGCCGAGCGCCACCTCCAGCGCCGCCTGCACGCCGGCGGGCACCTCGAGAGTGCCGTGAACCGTGCCCACCCGTCCGGCCAGCTCCACCGATTGTGGGGGAACGGTGGAGGCCAGGCGAACGGGTCGGGTGTGGGGCGTCGGGGCCGGGAACGCCCCGAGGCCCACGACGGTGCGCACATTGAGGCCTTGCGCCAGGCCGACGACGGCATCGATGAAGGTGGGCCAGCGGAAGTCAGGTTCGGGGCCGGTCAGGAACAGGAGGTCGGCACCCACCCGGTCCTTGGCCGCCATCACCCGGATGGCCGGCCAGGTCAGCTCGGTGGTGACTCCGTCCTTGAGTCGGGCGATGGGGCGGCGGGCCCGCTGATCGATCAATGACTCGGTGTCGAACGACGCCACCAATGCGGTCGGTGAGGCGCTCAGCAGTTCGCTGATGGCCGCCGAGGCGCCCATGCCGGCATCGACCCAGCCTTCCAGCGCCACGACCAGTACCGGTCGGGACAGCCGTTGCAGCGCGGCCCGGTCCCAGTTGGGGTCGAATTCATAGAGCGACGAAGGATCGCGATCGGTCACAACGACTCCACCTCGGCCAGAGCCCGCTCACCGAGGCGACCCACATGGGCGGCGAACTGCTCGACGCCCGATCGGTCACCGGCGGCGGCCCCTCCGGCATAGCGCACATGGACCCCCTGGAGGATACAGGCCAGCTTCCAGAATCCGAACGCCCGGTAGTAGGCGATGTGGGAGACATCCCTTCCGGAGGCTGCGGCGTACCGGTCCAGCAAGTCTGAGCGGCGGGCGAACCCGGGGATGGTGGTGGGGGCAACACCCAACAGCGCCTGATCGCCGTCTCCGGGCTCCGCCCAGTACACGAGCAGCAGGCCCAGATCGGCCAGGGGGTCGCCGAGGGTGCAGATCTCCCAGTCCAGGATGGCCTGCACCGTCCCCCGGTCGTCGAGCACGGTGTTGTCGAGGCGGTAGTCCCCATGGACGATGCTCACTCCCTGCTGTTCGGGGATCCTCGCCGCCAGCAGTTCGTGGACCTGATCGATGACCGGTGGCCCGGGCTGGCCGTCGACGGTCGACTGGCTGAACTGGCCGTGCCAGCGCTTCAGCTGCCGGGCGATGTAGCTGTCCCGTCGGGCGAAATCGCCGAGGCCGACGGCGTCGACGTCGACCGCATGGAGCTGGGCCAGGGTGTCGATGAGGGAGTTGCCGGCCCGACCCCGGCTCGCCTCGGACAGCTCGGCCGCGGCTCGCTCGTCCCGCAGGATGTGGCCCTCGACGAAGGACATGACGTAGAACGGTGCCCCGTTGACCGATTCGTCGGTGCAGAGCCCGAGGGTCCGGGGCACCGGGACGCCGGTGCCGCCCAGTGCGGAGAGCACCGTGAATTCACGCTTCATGTCGTGGGCGGTGGGGAGCACATGGCTGACCGGAGGCCGCCGGAGGGCGTAGGACTGGCCAGCGTGGTCGGTGACCCGGTAGGTCAGGTTGGAGCGGCCGCCGGCGATCAGTTGGAAGGTGAACGGGCCCTGGGCTCCATGCACGGTCGCGGCGATCCACTCGGTCACCCGGTCGCGATCGATTCCCTCGACCTCGCCGTCCGTCTTCGCCGGAACCGCGTCCATGTCCTACGACGCTACCCGCGCTGGGTTCGGCTCTCGGGCCGGGTCCAGCCAGGGAGGCGCGGAAGCCGGGCCGGGCCGGTCGGATCCCCCTGTCGTCCCGGTATCGTCGCAGGCATGGTCGACGTCACCGATGCCACGTTCGAGCAGGAGGTCCTCCTCCGTTCATCCGAAGTCCCCGTGGTGGTGGACCTCTGGGCCCCGTGGTGCGGTCCGTGCCGGACCCTCGGTCCGATCATCGAGAAGGTCATCGACGAGACCGACGGCGCCGTGGCCCTGGCCAAGGTCAACGTCGACGAGAACCCGGCCATTTCGGGCAGTTTTCAGGTGCAGTCGATTCCGGCTGTCTTCGCCCTGAAGGACGGCAAGGTGGTCGATGGGTTCATCGGAGCTCTGCCCGAGGCCGCCGTCGCCGAGTTCGTGGCCAAGCTCACTCCGTCCCCGTCCGAGGCCGACACCCTGGTGGCCGACGGCCAGCGGGAGGGAACCGAGGAGCCGTTGCGTCGGGCCCTCGAGCTCCAGCCCGACCATGAAGGAGCCATCGTGGCTCTGGCTGGGATGTTGGTGGCCCGGGGCGAGTCCGAAGAGGCCATAGCCCTCCTCGGGCGGATTCCCGAGACGGCCGACACGCGGCGTCTCTTGGCCGAGGCCCGCCTGGCCTCCCAGCAGGTAGACGCGGCCGCCGACGGCGTGGAGGCACTCCTGGACGGCCTGCTCGACCGGGTCACCGAGGACGAGACGGCCCGCCAGGAATTCCTTGACCTCCTGGAGACCCTGGGACCCGACGACCCTCGTACGTCCGGGTACCGCAAGGCCCTGGCGTCCCGTCTGTTCTGAGGTCAGCGGCCCGACTGCAGGCAGCCGAACCCGCGGTCCACGGTGTCGGCGCACCCGGCTGGGGGGGATAGCGTCACCGGCGTGCGAGCAACCCGGCTGACCCTCGGTGAGCAGTCCTTCGACATCTCCGACCGGGCCCTCGTGATGGGCATCCTCAACCGGACGCCCGACTCCTTCTACGACAAGGGTGCAACGTACGCGCTCGAGGACCTGGTGCGGCGGGCCGAGGCGCTGGTCCTAGCCGGAGCCGATCTGCTCGACGTGGGCGGGGTAAAGGCCGGACCGGGGCCGGCGGTGGACGAGCCCGAGGAGCTCGACCGGGTGATCCCGGCCCTGGAGGCACTGGCGGCGCGGTTCGACACGCCCCTGTCGGTCGACACCTGGAGGGCGGGGGTGGCCAAGGAGGCCTATGCCGTCGGCGCGGTGGTGGGCAATGACATCAGTGGCTTCGCCGACCCGGAGTACCTCCCGGTGGCTGCGGCCGCCGGTGCCACGGTGGTGGCGACCCACATCCGGCTCGCCCCCCGCATCCCCGACCCCGACCCGGTCTACGACGACGTGGTGGTGGCGGTACGCACCTACCTGCTCGAACGGGCGGCGTGGGCCTCAGAGGCCGGCCTGCCCCCGGACCGGATCGTCATTGACGCGGGCCTCGACCTGGGCAAGACGGCCGAGCAGTCGTTGACCTTGCTCCGGTCGTCGGATCAGCTGGCCGACCTCGGCTACCCACTGCTCCTCTCGGCCTCCAACAAGACCTTCCTCGGTGCGGTGCTCGGGCTCGAGATTGGCGAGCGACGCGAGGCGTCCTTGGCGGCAACCGCCTTGGGTGCCACGCTGGGCTGCCGGATCATGCGGGTGCACGATGTGGCCGCGCACCACCAGGTCTGCACCGTGCTCGGGGCCATCGAGGCCGCCCGTCGGGCCACGCGCTCCACCGGCCGGCCCGTGGGCGGGTCGGCCCCGTGAGTGCGACCGGCTCGGCGACGACGCCCGAGGTGGATGCCGGGTCGAGCCCCGTGTACCTGGTCCCGTGGCAATGACCCCTCCCTGGTGGCTCAGGCCGCCCATGCCCTGACCGAGCAGCTGGTGGCCGGAGGCGACCCGTCCCTTGTGGTGGAGGAGTTCGGCGGGCCTGGAGTCGAGCCCTCTCGACGTCGGTCTGGTGGTCGACGCTTGCACCACGCCGCCCTTTCTGGTCGACCGCCGGGTGGTGGTGGTGCGAGACGTTGGGCAGCTGGCGCCCGCAGACGCCAAGCGTCTCGTCGAGTACCTGAAGGACCCGTTGGCCACTACCGTCCTCGTGCTGGTGGCTGGCGGCGGGGCGCTGCCCCAGGCCCTGTCCAAGGCCGTGGGGTCGGCGGGCCAGGTCCTGGACACCTCGGTGGGCAACGGACGGGCCCGGTCCCAGTGGCTGGCCGACCACCTGAAGGGTGGGCCCGTGCGTCTGGACGGCCCGGCCACCGCGCTGCTGTCGGACCACCTCGGGGAGGACATGGGCCGCCTGGAGGGCCTGCTCGACACCCTGGCCTCGGCCTACGGCGAGGGGTCGACGGTCTCGGTCGACGACCTCAAGCCGTTCCTGGGCACGGCCGGGGCACTGGCCCCCTGGGACCTCACCGATGCCATCGACTCCGGCAGGACGGCCAAAGCGCTCGGCGTGTTGCATCGGATGCTCGACGGGCCCGACGCCCATCCCCTCCGGGTGATGTCGGTCCTCCACGGTCACTACCGCAAAATGCTGCAACTGGAGGGTTCCGGGGTGACCTCGCCGGAAGAGGCGGCCCAGGTGCTCGGCATGAGGAGTTCGTTCCCGGCCAAGAAGGCCCTGGCCGAGTCGCGCCGGTTGGGAATCGGTCGAATCGCCCGGGCCGTGCAGTTGTTGGCCCGGGCCGATCTCGACCTGCGCGGCGCTACCGGGCTGGGTGGGGAGACGGTGCTGGAGGTGCTCGTGGCCCGGCTCAGCCGGCTGTCGGCCTCAGGCCGGTAGCAGAGGTGGGCCCACCGTCATGAGGTGACGGCGTCCCGGGACTGCTCACCGGCGTCGGCGACGTTCTCGGTCCAGTGGAAGCCGTCCCAGTAGCGGAACTGGTGCCGCCCGGTCGGGTCGGCCTTCCAGCCGGCCGGAACGGTGGGCGTGGCCTCGTCGGCCATCGGCAGGCTGGTTCGCTGCTTAGGACGGTACGAGCGGTTCAGGCTGATGGCGGGGCGGGTCTTGGTGGCGGTGCCCGAGGAACTGAAGAACGTCCCGGAGACCTCGAGCGGCCCCGACTCGACCGGCGTGTCGGACAGGTCCGGTCCGTTCTGCTCGCTGGTCACCTTGAAGACATCGAATCCGACGGGCGCGGCCACCCCGCCGACCGGCCAGTGGTCGTCACGGCGGCTGGTGGTCGACGGTGCCGGCTCGCCGAAGCGCTCGAAGGGGAGGCTGGCGGCTTTGCCCGCGGCGGCGATGGCGTTGACCTTGGGACGGCCTTTGAACACGTAGAGGGCGAGGCCGACCATTGGAACCAGTATGACCAAGATGAGGTAGGCGACCTTGCTCTCCTCGGCCCGCTTCCAGGCCCATCCGGGTTGGCGGATGAGGTCCACGGCGCCCGCGATCATGGCGATTCCCACGATCAGCCCCACCAGTTCGAGCGAGAACATGCTCGGTCCTGCGATCTGTCCACTCATGAGCTACTGCCTCCTAATCGTGCCGATTGTGACCTACATCGCGTGCACCACCGAGGGTGCGTCGAGCCCCGTCGGTGGTGCTGACTGAATCTGTCGGGTCGGACGTTCGCGCCGGACCGGTTGTGGCTGAGTGCGGTATGTGGAAATAATCGGCACTGCTGAGGCACTCGTGAATCAACACTCTTAGTGTTTATCAGAATGCGTAGAGTAGTCAAGGTCCCTTCACCGAAAATCTCGCGACGAGGGGACCGGACCCAATTCGAGGGGTTCGAACCGTTCGGCCACCAGGGTCATCGACCCTTCCGACCGCTCGATCCTCCCTCGTACCAGCAGGGCCGGGCACGCCCGGGCCACCGGCTTCCACCGGACCCAGGCTCCCCGGGAGCAGACGATGTTGACCATGCCGGTCTCGTCCTCGAGGTTCAAGAAGACGGCACCATGAGCGCTCTCCGGCTGCTGACGATGGGTGACCACCCCGCCGACGGTGATCCGGTCCCCGGCCGGCCTCGATCGCAACGCCGCCGCCGCCAGCACGCCCCGTCGGTCCAGTCCCTCGCGAGCCAGCTCCATGGCTGTGGTGTCGGGGGCCATCCCGAGCGACCACAGATCGTCGGCCACCCCCTCCCATGAGGTGGCCTGGGGTAGTGGTGGGGGGTCGGCCCCGGTCACCACCCCGGGGAGCCGGTCGGCGGTGGCCTGGGCTGCTGCCCCCGCGCCCCACACCAGGGACCGCCGGTTGCGGCCGCCCGAGGCCCCTCTGCCGTGGAGGTCGCCGGCGGTGTTCCGAAGGCTGTCGAGGGCGCCGGCGGTGGCCAGGGCCTCCAGCTGGGTGCGGGTGACGCCTGCCCGCCGCACCAGGTCCTCCATGGTCGACCAGGGCCGTCCCGCGGCGATCCGCTCTGCCGTCTCGGTGCCGATGCCGCGCACCGAGGACACGCCCAGCCGGATGGCCGGCTCCCCCCGGCTCCCGCTGGCCGGTGCGGCCTCCTCGAGCCCGGCATCGGCCCCGCCGATAGTGACGTCGGGCCGACGGACCACCACCCCATGGCGCTTGGCGTCGGCCACCAGGCTCTGCGGCGACCAGAACCCCATGGGCTGGGCGTTGAGTAGGCCGGCGGTGAAGGCGGCGGGGTAGTGCACCTTGCACCAGGCCGTGGAGTACACCAGATGGGCGAAGGCCACCGAGTGGCTCTCGGGGAACCCGAAGTTGGCGAAGGCAGCCAACGCGGCGTACACCTGTTCAGACACCTCGGTGGACACCTGCCGGGCGGCCATGCCGGCGAACAGCCGGTCACGCAGGCGGGCCATCCGCTCGCCTGACCGCTTTGCGCTCATGGCCTGGCGCAGCTCGTCAGCCTCGGTGGGGGTGAAGCCGGCCACGTCGATGGCGATCTGCATCAGTTGCTCTTGGAACAGGGGAACCCCGAGTGTCCGCTCGAGGGCCGGCTGCAGGAGGGGGTGGAGGTAGGTGATGGGCTCGGTCCCGTTCCGCCTCCTGATGTAGGGGTGGACGGCGTTCCCCTGGATGGGCCCGGGCCGGATGAGGGCCACCTCGATGGCTAGGTCGTAGAAGCATCGAGGCTCGACCCGGGGGAGGGTGTTCATCTGGGCCCGTGACTCCACCTGGAAGACCCCGACGGTGTCGGCCCGGCAGAGCAGGTCGTAGACGGCCGGGTCCTGGTCGAGGCGGGCCAGATCGATCTCGATCCCGTGGAACCCGCGTACCAGTTCGACCATGTGGTGCAGGGCGGTGAGCATGCCCAGCCCGAGTAGGTCGAACTTGACCAGCCCGGCCGCCGCGCAGTCGTCCTTGTCCCACTGGAGCACGCTGCGACCGGGCATCCGGCCCCACTCCACCGGGCAGACTTCGACAACCGGGCGGTCGCAGATGACCATGCCGCCCGAGTGGATGCCGAGGTGACGGGGGAAGTCGAGCAGCTCGGAGGCCAGGTCCTTCACCAGGGGCGGGAGGTCGCTCCGTTCGGTGATGGACTCCCCCCGGTCGACCGATTTCGACCAGGTGTCCACCTCCTCCAATGGGTGTCCGAGGGCCTTGCCCATGTCGCGTAGGGCCGAGCGTGATCGGTACGTGATGACGTTGGCCACCTGGGCGGCGTGCAGCCGGCCGTAGCGCTCGTAGACGTACTGGATGACCTCCTCGCGTCGTCCGGACTCGATGTCCACATCGATGTCCGGCGGCCCGTCACGGGCCGGGGAGAGGAACCGTTCGAATAGCAACCCGAGGGAGACGGCGTCGACGTTGGTGATGCCGAGGGCGTAACAGACCGCTGAGGTGGCTGCCGACCCTCGGCCCTGGCAGAAGATGTCCTCTCGACGACAGAAGGCCACGATGTCCCAGACGGTGAGGAAGTAGCCGGGGAACCCGAGCGCCCCGATCACGCCCAGCTCGCGGTCGAGCTGGGCCCAGGCCCCGGGTACCCGCTCGGACTCCCGGGGGCCGTACCGCTCGGTGGCCCCCCGGCGGACGAGCTCCACCAGCCAGGTCTGTTCGGTGTGCCCGGTCGGTACCGGAAAGTCGGGGAGCCGGGGGGCTACCAGGCGCAGGTCGAACGAGCAGTCGGCGGCCAGTTCGGCAGCCTGGTCGACCACCCCAGGCCATCGGGCGAACCGACGGCGCTGCTCGGCCTCCCCCCGTAGGCAGGCAGTGGCGGAGGAGGGGAGCCACCCCTCCAGCTCGGACAGGGTGCGCCGGGAACGTATCGCGGCCAGGGCCGTGCTGAGAGGGAAGCGCGCCGGGACGGCATAGTGCACGTTGTTGGTGGCCACCGGGACCACGCCCCGCTCGATGGCCAACAGGGCCAGGGCATCGTTGCGGGTGGCGTCGATCGGATGGCCGTGGTCCCAGAGTTCGACGGCCACATGGTCGCGACCGAACCTCTCGATCAGGTGGTCGAGGGCGTGGGCCGCCGCCGCTGGGCCCTCGGAGGTGAGCGCCGTGGCCACCGCTCCCTTGCGGCATCCGGTGAGGACCAGCCAGTGCCCCCGGTGCCGGTCGGACAGGTGGTCGAGCGTGATGATGGGCTTGCCCTTCTCGCCACCGGCCAGGTGGGCCTCGGCGATGACCCGGCTGAGGGAGGCGTAGCCCTCGGGGTCTCGGGCCAGGACCAGCAGATGGGTGCCGTCGGGATCGGCCACCCCGGTCCGGACCCCCGTGGAGGCCATCTCCGCTCGGGCCCCGGAGGGGGCGCCGTTGATGGTGAGCTCGGCCCCGAACACGGTGGGCAGACCGAAGGCCCGAGCCGCCTCGGCGAAGCGGACCACGCCATAGAGGCCGTTGTGATCGGTCAGGGCCAGGGCGGACAGGCCGAGTCGGACCGCCTCGGCGGCCAGCTCCTCGGGATGGCTGGCACCGTCGAGGAAGGAGAAGTTGGAGTGGGCGTGCAGCTCGGCATAGGCCATGTCGGTCGACGACCCGTTATCCGTAGGTGGCTTCGACCCACCAGCGGCCCCGCTCGACCAGCAGCAGGTGGGCGGCCGGCCCGGCGACGGCCTGCAGCCGAGCGCTCCTCTGACGGGACCTCGACCACCACCGTTCGTCGGACGGCCATGGTCCGGCCCAGGCGGTCACCGTGGCCCAGGGGAGCTCCTCCACCGACAGCCGGACCGGGGTCCCGGTGAGGAGCCCCCGTGCCGATACGGCGACGGGCCTCCCCCCGGCATCGACCAGGTCTGCGTGGAGGGGGGCGGGATGCACGACCACCGGAGCCGGTGGGGGGATCTGACCGGGCCACGGTCCCCCCGGAGACGGGTCGCGATGGGTGTCCCGACCGCTCCAGGTGACGAAGCGGGCCCGTTGGGCGGGCCCGCGGCCTCCCTGGAGTTGCGCCGTCACCACCCCGTCCGGGCCCAGCAGGTCCTGTACCGCAGCCAGGGCCCGCCCGGCCCGGGCGTCGCTGTCGCTCACCCCGCCCCAGAAGCCCGATTGAGCGTTGGCGACCGACGCCGCCGACTGGTTGGTCCCCCGCCGTCCGACAGCCGGGAGCGGGTCACCGAGATCACCACTCCGACCGCCGGCCACCCGGTGGCCGGCGGCTCCTTCGGACCCGAAGCGGCCCAGTACATGGGCCTCGGGCAGGGCGGCGAACTCGCCCAAGGTGCGGATGCCCAGCCGGTGCAGCAGCTCGGCCAGGTCGGCCTGGCCCAGGACGCCCACCGGGAAGGGCGCGAGGAAGTCGGCCGTTCCCGCGGCGGGGACGATGACGCCACTCCGGGCCGCCAGTACTGCGGCGAACAGCCCGTCGGCCACCCCTACCTCGACGGAGGTGGCGGCCGAGGCGGCCTCGGACACCAGCTGGACCAGCCGCTCCTCGCCACCGAAGTAACGGGCCGGACCGCGGGCCGGCAGTGAGCAGAGTCCGGTCCGCACCGTGGTCACCCATGGGCAGTAGGCCTCCACGGCCTCGATCACCGAGGCGAACGATCGGAGGGCCTCCCCGTTCTCGTCCTCTTCGAGCAGTTCGGGGCAGCGCACCACCAGGAGGCGGTTCATGCCGGCTCCGCCTCCAGGGTCGGGCCGACCGGTCCCGGTCCGGCATCAGCCAGCGCTCCGGTGGTGGACGGGAGCCACAGTTGACGGTGTCGCGGACGCGCCGCCGACCGCCGGCCGCTGGCCGTCACCGTCATGCGACGTCGGGACAGGAAGCCCTCACCGGTCCCCGCTCCGTCCCAGCTCGCTTCGCCGATGTGCAGGCGTAGGTCGGGAGGGTCGGGCCATCCGACCCGGCCGGCCACCACTACCAGGACGGACCGGCGCTCACGGGTCCGGGCCACCAGCCGGCGGGCCATGCCCTGGCGGGGAGGGAAGGGGGGGCAGAGCACCACCAGGTCCACACCGTCGATCACCGCGGCGGTGACCTCGGCCCAGGCCACGCCGGGCCGGGGGATCACCGCCAGCCGGGCCAGGTCGACGCCGAGTTCGTGGACGGCGACCGCGCCCAGGCCGTCCAGTCCGACCACCGCACACCATGATCCCGCTCCGGAGGCCGCAGCCAGGAGGGCCAGCGCCACGCTGACACTGCCATCGGCGGTCCGGTCCGCCCCGACCCCCCGGTCCGGTCCACTGACCACGATGGTGGTGCCCCGGCGCAGGCTGCCGTCGGGAAACAGGGCAGCGAGGGGCGGGGCCACCGGGAGGACCCGGGCCTGGCTTGACGACACGGGCCGCGTGCGTTCGGCCAGCAGGGCCAAGGCAGCCAGGTCACGGGATCGTTCGAGCCTCCGGCCCGGTGGCGACGCCCCCGCCTGGGCCTGGGTATCCGCGCCCGGTCGGTGGGGAGGTGCTACGAACATATGTTCGATAGTATCGACCCCGGGCCCGGTCTGCCCAGTCCGTCCGGACCCCGGGCCCGGCGAGCCCCCGCCCGGAGGCTCTCCTCCCGCCCTGCCGTCTCCGGTCCGCCCCGAGCTCACGCGAAATTCACCGCAGAATGGAACCGACCGCCCCACGCCTGGCGCTACCATGTGCTCACCAGAGAGAGGAGGTGGTCCAACTGAGCAGTCAACGTTTTGGGACCCTGGAGGTGGCTGGCCGCTAAGGCGGCTCGCTGTACCACCTGGCGAATCCCAGCCAGACACCCATTGGGCGACCTAGCCGGACCCAGGTCCCATCCGGCGCCTCACGGGAACCCCAGTGCAACACTCAGCACATCTGTACCTGCAGGGCGCCTCCACGGAGGCGCCCTGCAGACGTCTGGGCACTCGGAAGGTGACCTCAGGGCCGCATGGTGGTCTCGTCGACGTCGAGCGCGGCCCGGACCCCCGTGGCCACCTGCTCGGTGATCTTCCGGCGGGCCACCAGCTGGTCGAGCTCGGTCCGTTCACTGTCGATCACCAACTTGCGCAGTTCACGCTCGGCCCCCAGGTCGCCGTCCGTGCCGGCAACGGACTCGCCGGCATCTGCTCCGGCCTCACGTCCGTTGGTGTCGGCACCGCCCGACGCCACCAGCCGACGGTCGAGGCGGGCCAGCTGAGACTCGTACCCGATGCGGATGCGGTCGACCACCTCGTCGGGGAAGTGCTCCGAGTAGGTGAGGTCCTCCAGCCGGGCCAGGGCGATCACCGTCAGCCGTCGCCGCGCCTCGGCCACCAACACGGCCTCCCGCTCATCGCCGGTCATGAGGCCGAGTCGGCTGATGAGTGGTGGAAGGGTAAGCCCCTGGCCCACCAGCGTGGCCACGATGACGGCGAAGGTGAGGAAGACGAGCAGGTCCCGGTGCGGGAAGGACTGGGGGAGGGCCAGGGACGCGGCCAAGCTCACTGCGCCGCGCATGCCCGCCCATCCCATCACGGTCGACTCCCGCCACGGGTGGGATGGGCGTCGGCCTGAGCCGAGCAGGCGCTGGGCGCCGGGCACGGCCGTGGCCCCGAAGATCCAGACGAACCGCACCCCGATGACCACGGCGATCACCGCCAATGCCTCCAGAATGAGGGAGCCGGATTCGCGGTTGGTCAGGCTGTCGAGGATGGGCCGGAGCTCGAGGCCGACCAACAGGAACGACAGACCGGTCAACAGGAAGACGATCAGGTCCCAGATCTCCCGTTGCTGCAGCCGGGCACCGGCGGTCAGCGACGCAGAGCCGTAACGGCCGAAGTAGAGGCCGGTGGCCACCACGGCCAGGACCCCCGACGCCCCCAGCTTGTCGGCGGGGAGGTAGGCGGCGAAAGGCAGGATCAGCAGCATGGTGTTCTCGATCACCGGCGTCTCGGTGAACCGGAGGACTCGGGTCCCGAGCCATCCGACGGCCACGCCGATACCCACACCCACCACCACGGCGAAGGTGAACTTCCAGGCCACGTCGGCGATGGTGAAGGCCGAGCCCACGGTGGCCACCGCCACCTGGTAGGCGGTCAGCGCCGTGGCATCGTTCATCATCCCCTCGCCCCCGAGAATGGTCACCATGCGGCGGGGGAGCCCCAGCTTCCCGGCGATCTGGGTGGCGGCTACTGAATCCGGGGGCGAGACGATGGCTCCGAGGGCGAAAGCCACGGCCCAGCTCATGTCGCCGACGATGGAGTGGATGACGATGGCCACCACGGTCATGGTGGCCAGCACCAGCCCCACGGCCAGGAAGAGGATCGGACGGATCTGGGATCGGACCTCCCGGGCCGACGTGTCGAGTGAGGCGTCGTAGATCAAGGGTGGGAGGAAGACCAGCAACACCAGCTCGGGCTGGAGCTCGACGCGATGCTGGGTGGGGATGAGGGCCACGCCGATACCGGCGATGACCAGCAAGATGGGATACGCGATCCGCAGCCGGTCGGCGATGGTGGCGATGACCACGATGCCGATGAGCAGCCCGATCCCTTCGGCGATGCTGATCACGGGAGTACCCGGTGACCGGACCGGCCCCCCGGCGGGGTGGAGGGCGCGGCGGGGTCGACGCCCGTCCGAGCGAGGGGATTCATCGGGTGAAGGCCGCCCGCGCCGCCCCAAGCCCCCTTGCCGACTGCTCCCAGAACCCGAAGGTGCCCTGCTCGAGGAGCTCGGTGGCGGCCTCGGTGACCGCGCCCAGTGCGGCGAAGCACAGCGCACCACCGACCGACACCCGGGCCACCCCGGCGTCGGCCAACTCGCCGACGGTAGGGCCGCCCGGCCGGGCCAGCACGTTGACCGGACGGTCCACGGAGTCGACCACCCGGCGGATGTCCTCGAGGTCGGTAAGGCCCGGAGCGTAGAGGACGTCGGCCCCGACCTCCTGGTAGGACTGCAGACGGGCAATGGTGTCCGCAAGGTCGGTGACTCCATGGAGGTAGTTCTCGGCCCGCCCGGTGAGTACCAGGTGCACCGATCCGCCGTGGGCTACCTCGGCGGCCGCGGCCACCCGGTCGGCGGCCGGGCCCGGTCGGTAGAGCGGTGCCTCGCTCCGCCCGGTGGAGTCCTCGATGGAGCAGCCGGCCAGGCCACACGCCAGGGCCAGCTGCACCGTCTCGGCCACGGTCGCCGGATCGTCACCGAAGCCGTTCTCCAGGTCGGCCGAGACCGGCAGGCCGGTGGTCGCTACCAGTCGGGTGACGTGGAGCAGGACCTGGTCCCGGTCGATGGCGCCGTCCAGCCGTCCGCGGGTGGCGGCGAAGCCGCTGCTCGTGGTGGCGAGGGCCTCGAACCCGAGCCACGTGAACAGTCGGGCCGACCCCTCGTCCCAGGCGTTGGGCAGTAAGAGGGGCGCGGGACCGTGGTGGGCCGCGAGCAGCTCAGCCGCTTTCGACCGTTGGGAATCCACGGGCAAACCCTACCCAGGACGCATGGCCGACGGCCGTTCCCGGGGGCCTGGCCCCCCGGTCTCTCGTCGGCCCCGTTGGTAACCTTGCTCATGCAGAGCGGGGTGGTGTGGAGCGGTGGAGGTGGCCCATGTTCAAGCTGATCGTCGTGGGCACCGACGGCTCGAAGCGGTCCGGCATCGCCGTGAACCAAGCTTTGGCCCTGGCCAAGTTGAGCAGGGGCCGGGTACACGGCGTCCACGCCATGCGTCCCATCCTCACTGCGGCGACTTCGCAGCTCGACGCCGGCGCCGTGGCCATCACCAACGAGGACCGTAAGGAGGAGGCCACTCGGATCCGCTCCGAGTTCCTCGCCGAAGCGGCACGACAGGGGGTCCCGGCGGAACTGGAGACCTTCGACGGTGATCCGGCCGAGGCGCTGGTCGCTGTGGCCGAAGCCGTGAGCGCCGACCTGTTGGTGGTGGGGAACCGGGGCATGTCCGGTGTGCGGCGGTTCGTGTTGGGCAGCGTCCCGAACAAGGTCTCGCACCACAGCCCGTGCAGCCTGCTCATCGTCGACACCGACCAACCCTGAGCCAGCCGATCCTCTCGGAGACGTGGGTGGCCTCGACTCACCCGGGCCTGGGGCCGGTGCTCAGAAGGACGCCGTCCCCCTTGCCCCTCATCGACCATCCGGTCCGAAGCCTTGAGTGAGGCCCCGAGCTTCGGCCTCCCCCCTAGCCTCGCGGTCTCCTATCGTGCAGGCGGTGAGGAACTCTCGACACCAGGTCGTACGAAGCCGCGAGGCCCGATCGGTGAGCCCGTCGTGAGCACGACCAGGGCCCTGGTCCTGGGTGGGGGAGGCCTCGCTGGCATCGCTTGGCACGCCGGGATGCTCCTGGGCCTGGCCGAGGGCGGTCTCGATGTCGACCGTGCCGACTACATCCTCGGGACGTCGGCGGGTGCCACTGCGGCCGCCCAGGTAGCCGGTGGGCTTTCGCTCCAGGAGTGCTTCGAGCGACAGACCGACCCGTCACGCCAGAACCGCGAGTTGCGTCCCACGGCCATGTCCATCGGAGAGCTGTGGGAGGCCATGGTCCGACTCATCGACGAGGTCCACGATCCCGTCGAGCGACGTCGTCGAATCGGCGCCTTGGCGCTGGGGGCCGATACCGTGGCCGAGCCGATCCGTCGGGCGGTGGTGGCGGGTCGGCTCCCCACCGATGAGTGGCCGAAGCGAGACGTGGCCACGGTGGCCGTGAACGCCTTCACCGGGGAGCGACGGGTGTTCGACCGCGGGTCGGGCGTCGGCGTGATCGACGCGGTGACCGCCAGCAGCGCCGTCCCGGGAATCTGGCCTCCCGTGACCATCGGTTCGTCCCGTTGGATTGACGGAGGCGTCTACTCCGCCACCAACGCGGATCTTGTCGTCGGCTACGCACGCGTGCTGGTCCTGGCCCCGATGGTCGACCCCGAGCTCACCGCCCAGGTGGCCGCCCTGGAAGAGTCGGGCCGGGCGGCAGTGGTTTCGCCGGACGAGGAGTCCCTGGCCGCCTTCAGCGAGGACGCGCTCGATCCGGAAGTGCGTGCTCCCTCGGCACGGGCCGGGCGTCGACAAGGGGCGGCGGTGGCGGCCAAGCTGGCTCAGCTCTGGATGGGCTGACCGCCCATCAGACCGGTGAGTGGCAGACCGCCTCTACGTTGTTCCCGTCGGGGTCGCGGACGAAGGCGCCGAAATAGGACGGGTGGTACTCCGGCCACAGCCGTGGGGCGTGCAGCACCTCGCCGCCAACCGCCACGGCCTGGTCGAAGAAGGTGGTGACGGCATCGCGATCGGGGGCAGTGAAGGCGATGTGGGACTCGCGGAAGCCGGTGCCCGTCGTCCGCGGCCCTAGCCAGAAGGTGGGTCGGGGAGGGATGCCGAAGCCGACGGCGGCGCCGGCCTCCAGGAGTCGCTGCCCACCCAGTGGGGCCAGGACGGCGTCGTAGAAGGCGGCGCTGACGGTGACATCGGCGCACTGGAGGGAGACGTGGTCGAGCATGTGAGCATGCTCGCACGTGGGCGTCGGGCCGGGCGTCCGGCGTCGGGCTCCGGAGCGCCGGGGTGGAATAGGGCCGGCCTCGGCCGGGTTGGACCCCGCATGGCAGTCAAGGTGGTGGCAGCAGCGTACGGCGGACCTGAGGTGCTGGCCGTGATCGAGGAGCCCGTGCCGGAGCCGGGGCCGGGCCAGGTGTTGGTCGAGGTCCGGGCGATCGGCACCAACCCGGTCGACTTCAAGCTGTTCAGCGGCGAGTTCGGGAGCGACCCTTCCAAGCTCCCGATGCCCCTCGGCTCCGAGGCATCCGGCGTGGTGCTCGCCGTGGGCGACGGTGCCGAAGGCCCGGCCGGGCCTCTTGCGCCGGGCGACGCGGTGATCCTCTACCCGGCACCGGGGGCCTACGCCTCCCAGCTGGTGGTGGGCGGCGGTGTCGCCGTGCCCAAGCCGGAGCGGATGACCTTCGAGGAGGCCAGCGGACTCCTGCTGGTCGGGTCGACCGCGGTCCACGCCCTGACCGTCGTCGGTGTCAAGGCCGGCGACACCGTGGTGGTGCATGGGGCCTCCGGCGGCGTGGGACTCATGGCCGTGCAATTGGCCGTGGCCGACGGGGCCCGGGTCATCGGCACAGCCGGCGAGTCCGGGCATGCGCACCTGCGCCAGTTGGGAGCCGAACCGGTCGCCTACGGCGATGGCCTCCTGGAGCGGATCCGGGCGATCGCCCCTGATGGGGTGGACGCGGCCGTCGACGCCGTCGGGACCGACGAGGCCATCGACGTGTCGGTCGAGCTGGTGGCCGACCGGGGCCGGATCGTGACCATCGCATCCTTTCGGCGAGGTTTCGAGCTCGGGCTGAAGGTCATCGGGGGCGCCCCCGGGGCGGACCCGGGCACCGAGCTGCGGGCCGCTGCGCGGATGGAGCTGGTGAAGCGGGTCGAGGCCGGCACCCTCTCGGTGGTGGTGGCCGCCACCTATCCGCTGGTCGAGGCCGCCGACGCTCTTCGCCAGCTGGCCACCGGTCACACCCACGGCAAGATCGTGCTCCTACCCTGAACCTGTGTGCCCGGTGCCCGGTGCCCGGTGCCCGGTGCGCCCGGTGCCCGGGTCCGGGTTGCCTGGATGGCCAACCCGCGACACCCGGCCCGGCGCGACCATGGGGGGATGAGCAGTGCCACCGAGGATCTCGCCCAGCTGTGGGAGTGGTTCGCCATCCATCAGTTCCGGGGGTACTCGCCCCTCTACGAGCGGATCGCTGCGGCCGTCTCGGGGGACATGCCGATCCTGGAACTGGTCGGCCAGGCCCCGCCGGAGGCCCACCTGCCCCCGAACCTCCTCGGCGCCGTCCACTACCTGCTGCTCGATGGGCTCGACCATCCGCTGGGCGACGTATATGCCGGTCGATCCGACGCCGACGCCGCACCGCTCTTCCTCGAGTTGTGCCATGCCCACGGGCCCGAGCTCTCGGCGCTGCTGGCCTTCCGGAGGGTCCAAACCAACGACTGCGGTCGGAGCGCTCTCATCGGCCCCGGCCTGACCTGGATCGCCGAAGGTCTCGCCGGGTCCCTCTTCGCCCTGATCGACGTGGGGGCCAGCGCCGGTCTCAACCTGCTCTGCGACAGGTATCGGCTCGACTACGGGGACCACGGTGCGACCGGCCCCCCCGACTCCCCGGTCACGGTTGTCTGTGAGGTGCGGGCCGGGAACCCGCCCATCACCGACCAGCTGCCCGTCCCGGCGACCCGGTTGGGCATCGACCACGCCCCGGTGGACCTCAGCGATCCGGACGACGCCCGGTGGCTGCTGGCCTGCGTGTGGCCGGACACCGGACGTCTGGAGCGGACGGCGGCCTCAATCAGGCTGGCCCAGACCGACCTGCCCCCGGTGTTGGAGGGGGACGCCCTGGCACGGCTGCCCTCGGTGCTCGACCAGCTGGCCGAGGGGGTGGCAGAGGTGGTGGTCACCACCTGGTCCGTCGCCTACTTCTCCCTGGACCAGCGGCGGGACTTCGCCCAACTGTTGGCCGATGCGTCGGCCCGCCGCCCGGTGACCTGGCTCAGCGCCGACGCCGCCGGCACTGTCGAGGGTGTGGCCGACCCCTCACTCACCGAACCCGATGGGGAGGCCCAGGCCCATGTACTGGGTGCGGTCCGGTACGACCACGGTGCCGTCGACCCCGGTCTATTGGCCGTGGTCCAACAGCACGGTGGCTGGATCGACTGGCGCGCCGAGAATTCAGCCACACGGCACGAACGGGTGCCGAGCACATAGCTTCAGTACCGTGACCGTCGATCCCCTCTCCGAGCCGCTCCACCCCCTCCCCGCCCAGCCGGCCGGCGTTCCCTGGCCCGGCTCGGCGTGGACCGAGGGAGCATTGCCCGACGGCGTCGACCTGGGCCCGGCCATGGACCGGGCGTTCGATCCCACCGGACCCCTGCACCAGACCTACGCCGTGGTCGTGATCCACCGCGGCCGACTGGTGTTCGAGCAGTACGACGGACTGCTGCCCCAGTGGGACAAACCGGGCAAGCCGGTGGTGCAGGAGACGCCCCTTCTCTCGTGGTCGATGGCCAAGTCCATGCTGCACGCCGTCGTCGGCATGCTGGTGGACGAGGGGCGCCTGGTGCTCGGCGACCCGGCCCCGGTGCCGGAGTGGCAGGGCGAGGACGACCCCCGCCGTGCCATCACCCTCGATCAGCTGTTGGCGATGCGCGACGGCCTCGACTTCGTGGAGGAGTATGAGGACCCCCAGACCTCCGACGTACTCCAGATGCTTTTCGGCAGGGGCCAGGCGGACATGGCCGGCTTCGCCGCCGACCGACCGTTGGCCGCCCCGCCCGGGACCCGCTTCAACTACTCCAGCGGCACCAGCAACATCATCTCGGGCATCGTGGCCCGCACGCTCGGTCCCGGGGAGCCCTACCGACGCTTCCTGGACGAGCGGTTGTTCGGACCGCTCGGGATGGCCACGGCCACCGCCACCTTCGACGACGCCGGGACGTGGGTGGCCGCCTCGTACGCCTACGCCACGGCCCGGGACTATGCCCGGTTCGGGCTCTGGTACCTCCGGGACGGAGTATGGGAGGGGACCCGCCTCCTTCCTGAGGGCTGGGTCGACCACGGCCGCCAGCCCCGCTCGGTCGATCCCGAGGACGGTGACTTCTACGGCTCGCACTGGTGGAGCCGGGCCAACCCCTACGGCACGTTCTGGGCCGCAGGCCATGAGGGCCAGTACATCGACGTGTGCCCCGACCTCGACGTGGTGCTGGTGCGCTTGGGCCGCACCGACGCGGACCATTCCGAGGAGCTCAAGGCCTGGCGCACCGGGGTGGTGTCGGCCTTCGCCGGCCACTGACCGAGGTCCCTGCCTCCCTCACTACCAGCCCTGACTGCCAGGCCCACCCTTGAACGGCCCCACCAAGTCGGTAGTGATCCAACCCCCGTAGAACCCGCCGGGCTGCGCCTCCACCACCTCGTCGTCGACCAGACATTGGTCCATCCGGCCGGGGTAGAAGGCCACGTACCCGGCGATGGGCGCATAGGCCCGCGTGGGGTGGTCGTACCCCCAGGCCGCTTCACCGGCCACCGACTCACCTTCGTGCACGTCGTAGTAGTGGGCCGTCCCCTTCCACTCGCAGAACGACGACCCCCGCGTCCGTACCAGGGCACCGGGGACGATATCCGACGGGGGTAGGTAGTAGTTGGGAGGATGACTGGTCTCCAGCACCCGATAGGCCGCCGTGGTGTCGGCGATGGTTCGCCCCCCGAAGACGACGCGAACACGCTTGTCCACCCGCTCCAGTCGGGGTGGCCGTGGGTAGTCCCATACCGACTCCACCCGGCTAGACGCCCTCCCACAGGCCCACGGGGGCCTGGCCCACGCGGTAGTGGCCGGGCTGCCGCTTGCCCGACGCCGCCTTCTCCAACCGCTTCTGCATCCCGGGCGTCAGCACCCCGGCCTTGATCATCTCGAAGTAGGTGGCCGTGGCGTTGCCCACGTCGAAGAAGTCCCGTTGCCAGCTCCACTGGAAGTTGCCGGCGTAGCGGAACCAGCTCCCTCCCAACCCGGCGATCTCGTAGTGGGTCCCGTCGGGACGGGCCACATCGGCGATCTGCTTCCAGAGTCCGAGGATCTCGCCCTGTGCGTCATCGATGAGCACCCGCTGGTAGGGATAGGTCCACCCGCCCAGTCCCTCCATCTCCAGGCCGAGGGCGTACTCGCGGATCTCGTCCTTGCCCACGGCCATGAACTCGTCGGTCGGGCCCACGTTCCATCCGTAGGTGGCGTCGTCGGTGTACATCTCGGCCATGGGCGACCAGTCCAGCTTCTCCTCGCACTGCTGGTTGATGTCCAGCCACTTCTGCATCATCTCTTCGAGCTCACTGCGGGGGAACGACGGCATGGGGCTACTCCTCTTCGACGATGGACAGTGCGGATGTGGGGCAGTAGCGGACGGCGGCCTCCACCTCTTGACGGGTCTCGGGGGGAGGCCGCGTCTCGAGGAGGACCACCTTCTCATGTTTGGCCAATTCGAACACAGCGGGTGCCTCGGACTCACAGACCCCGTGGCCCTGACACAGGTCGAGGTCGACGATGACCCGCATCAGGCGCGCTTCGGGCCAGCGGCCTTGCGCCGATACCGCACCACGCAGGGCTGCTGGAGCTGGACGACCATCTTCGAGTGGTCGTTCCGATAGGAGTCCGACGGCTGGGCCAACTCGAACTCCCAGTCCAACAACAGCACGGAGAAGATGGCCTTGAGCTGCATCATGGCGAAGGCGGCCCCCACGCACCGGTGCCGGCCGGCGCCGAAGGGTATCCACGTCCAAGGGTTGGTCCGGTCCTCCTCGCGTGGTTCCAGATAGCGGGCGGGCTGGAACGCATCGGCGTCGGGGAAGTCCTCGGGGATGCGGTTGGACACCGCAGGACTGGCCCCCACCATCTGCCCGGCCTTGATGGTGTACCCCTCCACCTCCAGATCCTCCTTGGCCACCCGGAGCAGCAGGATGAGCGGGGGGTGGAGGCGGAGGGCCTCCTTCACGGCCGACTCGAGGTGGGGCATGGCCCGCAGAGCCTTGTAGCTCACCTCGGCCCCATCGGCATACAACTCGCTGAGCTCGGCATCGACGGTGGCCAGCTCCTCGGGATGACGGAGCAACTCGATGAGGGTCCATGCCGCCGTCCCCGAGGTGGTGTGGTGGCCGGCGAACATCATGGAGATGAACATGCCGGTCACCTCATCGGCCAGGAAGCGGGGTGAGCCGTCGTCATTGGTGATCGACATCAGGACATCGAGCAGGTCCCGCTCGTCGTCAGCGGAGGGAGGGTCGGCCGTCCGCCGCTCCATGATCCCCTCGACCAGCTGGACGAGGCCGACCCGGGCGGCGTCCCGGCGCCGGAAGCTCTCGATGGGGGCGTACGGATCCACGTAGGCGATGGCATCGGTTCCCTGCTCGAGATCGTGGTACAGCTCGGCGAACCGCTTGTCGAGCTCGTTGCGGAACCGTTTGCCGATGAGGCAGGCCGAGGAGGTGTAGATGGTCAGCTCAGCGAACCAGTCGAGCAGGTCGATCTCCCCCTCGTCGTCCCATCCGGCCACCATGTGCTCCACCTCCTCGGCGATGGTGGCGGCGTGGCCCCGCATGAACTTGTCCCGGAGGGCCTGATTGTGGAGCATCTCCCGTCGGCGCTCGGGCGGTGCATCAAACACCACACCCTCGCCGAAGACCGGCGTCATGAACGGATACGCCTCGGCCTGGTCGAGCACCTCCTCGGCAGCGCGGAAGAAGAACTCGTTGGCCCCGGCCCCGGTCATCAGCACGACGTCACGCTGGGCCAGCCGGAACACGCCCACGTCGCCGCACTCGGACCGCACTCGGTTCATGAGGGCAATGGGGTCGACCCTGAGCTCCTCCAGGTGGCCGTTCTCCTCCTGGCCGCCCGACACCCGCGGCGGCTGCTTCTGGTCCAGTGCGATGGTCATGACTCTCCCTGTTCGTGGGCTCCCGGTTTGTCGGGCGCTGGGCGGAGGGGTGCTTCCGGTTGGAGTTCGAGGATGGTGGCGTGCGTACCGCGGGGCAGGCCCACCACCGCGGCGATAGCCTCGGCTACGCCGGCCGGCCGCATGAAATTGGAGTGGCGGGCGAAGCCCCAGGCCGCCCACTCCTCGATGACCTGGCCGGTGACTTCGGGGTCCCAGTCCATCCCCATCCCGGTCAGCGTGGGACCTGGCCGCACGATGGTGGCGCGCACGCCGGTCCCCTCAAGCTCCATCTGCAGGGAGTGGATGTAGCCCTCCAGCCCCCACTTGGAGGTGACGTAGGCGGCCATGGACGGGCGTGGTCGCTCGGCGACATCGGAGGTTACGAAGACGATGTCCCCGCGCTGTCGCTCGGTCATGGCCGGCACCAGGGCCCGGACCAGCCGGTGGGTGCCGCTCAGGTTCACGGCGAGGACGCCGTCAAATGCCTCGGGATCGGTGTCGAGGACGGCACCGGCGATGTTCAGCGCCGCGTTGGACACCAGGATCTCGACCGAGCCGACGGTGTCCGCCGCCTCCTTGGCGAACCGGTCGATGGAGTCGCCGTCGGCGAGATCGAGGTGGACCGCCACCGCCTCGCCGCCACCGGCCCGGATGGCGGCTGCGGTGTCCTCGCACGTCGCGACCCGCCGGGCCCCGAGGACTACCGGATGGCCCCGGTCGGCCAGCGCCAGGGCGGTGGCCTGGCCGATGCCCGACGACGCTCCGGTGACCACGGCCGGGCGCCGCTCCGGGTTGGCCTCGAAGCGGGGCATCAGCGCAGGGTCACCGAGGTGGGGAGGGCGGCCAGGCCCCGCACGTTGATGGAGTGGACCCGTTCGATGCCCGTCGGGTCGACCTCGTACGAGGCGACACGGGACACCAGCTCGGAGAGGCCGATGCGGGCCTCGAGGCGAGCCATGGGCGCCCCCATGCAGAAATGGCGGCCACTGCCGAAACTGACCAGTCGACTGGTGTCTCGGTCGAGGTCATACCGGTCGGGGTCGGGGAAGACGGATTCGTCCCGGTTGGCCGAGCCGACGAGCAGCAACACCCGGCTCCCCTGGGGAATGGACACCCCGTGGAGCTCCATGGGGACCCGTGTGACCCGCAGCAGCATCTGGCTGGATGTGTCGAAGCGGAGCGTCTCCTCGATCCACGGCACCACCCGGGTGGGGTCGAGGAAGGGTTGGACCCCCTGGTCGGGGTAGCGCCAACCCCAGTACCACGCGTTCCCGAGCAGCTTGGTGGTGGTCTCGTTTCCGGCTACGACCATCAGGAACAGAAAGGCGATGATCTCGTCGTCGCTCAGCTTGTCGCCGTCGATCTCGGCGTCGAGCAGCGCCGAGGTCAGGTCGTCCCGTCGGGCCCGTCGCCGCTCGTCGACCATCGCCTGGTAGTAGCCGACCAGGGTGAAGGCGGCCTCCATCCCGGCGGGAGGGACGTCGAGCACGCCGTCCTCCCGGTGCACCACCGTGTCGGCCAGTCGGCGGATCTCGGCCCGATCGACGCGGGGGACGCCGACCAGTTCGGAGATCACGTCCATGGGCAGCTTGCCGGCGAAGTCGGCGATGTAGTCGAAGGTCCCTTGCTCCAGGGCCGGCTCGAGGTGCTCTCGGGCGATGGCCCGGATGTGCTCTTCCATCTCCGCCACCTTGGACGGTGAGAATCCCTTGCCGACCAGCGAGCGCATCCGGGTGTGGCGGGGCGGGTCGAGGGCCAGGAAGGACATGAATTTGTGGGCCTCGGGGCCGAAGGCACTGGGCTCCAGGGAGACTCCGAAGGCGTTGGAGAACCCGTCGAGGTTGCGAAAGGCGGCCAGTACGTCCTCGTGACGGGACAACGCGTAGAAGTCGAGTTCGTCGTTCCGGTAGACCGGGGCCTCGGCCCGCATTCGGGCGTAGACCGGATAGGGGTCTTCGTGGATCCCGTAGGCATAGGGGCTGTAGACCAATGGCTCATGAACCGTGGTCATCGCTTACCCCGTCCCCTGGCCCGGGTGGGACTCGGTCCGAGCATCAGATCGGCGGCTGCGGCCACGAACTCGGGGATGTCCGGCGAGGCCATGTGACCCATGCCTGCGGCCAGCAGCGCACCCGAGAACGAGGTCTCCAGCACCCGCACCACCATGGGGTCGACCCCGGCCCCCACGGCGGCAGCCAAGCGGCGATGGATCTCCGACCCGATCCGGTCTCGCAGGTGCTTCACGTCGGGGGTGGAACTGAGCAGGGCCACGGTGCAGGCGTCGACCAGGGCCGGGCTCTCGGTGGTGAACAGCACCATGTCCCGCACGGTGTCGGCCACCCGCTGGTGCACCGGCAGGTCCGACTGGATGCCGGCGGGGGCGAGTCCCTGCATCCGTCGCCACAAGACCTCGGCCAGCAGATGGTCCTTCGAGCTGAAGTAGTTGTAGGCGGTGGCCGGGGCGACCCCGGCTCGGCGGGCCACGCTGCGCACCGTCAGCCCGTCATAGCCCACGGCCTCGATCTCCTCCTCGGTGGCCCGGACCAACTCGGCCACCACCTCGGCCTGTCGGGGTGACAGGCGCCGGCGGGTGGCCTCGAAGCCGGGCGTGCCATCGGGGGCGCCGAGGAGGGCAGCCTCGGTCATCGGCCCACCCGGCCCGGCGGGGCCGGGGCGGTGGTGTCACTCATGGAGTTGGACTATAGTCTGGACAGCTGTCCAAGTAAACCAGGTACTGGCGTGGCCGCGGCGCCGCATCGGGGGACGGTGTGGGGCAGCGGGAACCGGATCGGCGCGTGCCATCATCACCTGACCGGTCAGCGACATCAGCTCAGACCGCCGCCACCGACAGGGGGATGCCCAGTGCCCAACGACGAACCGACTGACGGAGCCCGGTCCACCGCCCTGCCCACCGTCGGGGTGATCGGCCTCGGTGACATCGGGAACGGTGTGGCCACCAGTGTGCTCCGGGAGGGTCTCCCGCTCGTGGTGTGCGACGTCCGTCCCGAGGCCACGGATCCTTATGCCGACCGTGCTCGCGTGGCGTCATCCCCGGCCGAACTGGTCGGTAGCTCCGACGTGGCCGTGGTTGCGGTGGTCAACGATGAGCAGGTCCACGCTGTGCTCTCCGGTGCCGACGGCGGGCTGGCCGCGGCCAGGCCCGACACCATCATCATCGTGGTCAGCACCATCTCGGCACCGTGCGTGCAGGCCATCGGGGCCGAGGCCGCCGGGCTCGGAGTGGCCGTGCTCGACTGCGGGGTGACCGGCGGCCCGGCGGCGGCGGCCAGCGGTGACCTGGTCTGCATGGTGGGGGGCGACCCCGAGGTCATCGAGCGGGCCGGGCCGGTCTTCGGGGCCATCAGCTCGCTGGCCGTGACCATGGGACCGTTCGGCTGTGGCCTGGCCGCCAAGCTGGCCCGCAACCTGATCACCTACGGTTCGTGGCTCGCCGCGCTCGAGGGCCAGCAGCTGGCCGAGGCCGCCGGTATCTCGTTGCCCAAGCTGGCCGAGGTGGTCAGGGCCAGCGACGTCCACATCGGTGGGGCGTCCCGCCTGATGTTCCGGACCACCGTCGCCCCATTCACCGAAGCCGACGACAAGGGGCTGGTAGGGGCGATGCAGGCGGGCGCCTCGCTGGCCCACAAAGATCTGGCCGCCGCCCTCGAACTGGCCGAGTCCCTGAACGTGGAGCTTCCACTGGCGACCATGACCGAACGTCGGACCGATGAGATCTTCGGCGTGGGGGAGGTGTCGGCATGACCGAAACGACGGCCCATGGGGCTGGTGAGGAACGCATGCTCATTGACGGTGCACTGCGGCGGGCGCGGTCGGGGAGGACCTTCGAGGTGGTCAATCCAGCCACCGAGGACGTCATCGGAGTGGTGGCCGACGGGAGTGCAGAGGATCTGGACGACGCCGTCGCAGCAGCCCGACGGGCCTTCGACGAGACCGGGTGGTCCACCGACGTGGAGCTTCGGGTACGGGGCCTTCGCCAGTTGCAGGCAGCCTTTGGTGCCCACGCCGAGGAGCTGCGGGCGATGACCGTGGCCGAAACGGGATCGCCGGTGTCCTTTACCTACTCGGCACAGCTGGACATGCCGGTGGAGGGACTCGGTTGGGTGGCCGACCTGGCCGAGGGTTATCAGTGGGAGACCGACCTCGGTGAGGCCTCGCCGATGGGCATTCCCTCCCACCGGTGGGTTCGCCGCGAGGCCACCGGTGTGGTGGGAGCCATCACTCCATGGAACGTCCCCCATCAGATCAACCTGGCCAAGCTCGGGCCGGCCCTCGCCGCCGGCAACACGGTGGTGCTGAAGCCGGCCCCGGACACCCCGTGGTGTGCCACGGTGCTCGGCCGCCTGATCGCCGAGGAGACCGATATCCCGGCCGGTGTGGTCAACATCGTCACCTCGTCAGAGCACACGGTGGGCGCGCTCCTGTCGGCCGACCCCCGGGTCGATCAGATCAGCTTCACCGGGTCCACCGCCACCGGGAAGCGAGTGATGGTCTCGGCGGCCGAATCGCTGAAGAAGGTCTTCTTGGAACTGGGGGGCAAGTCGGCCTTCGTCATGCTGGACGACGCCGATCTGCGGGGGGCCTGCGCCACCGCCGCGTTCACCGTGTGCACCCACGCCGGCCAGGGCTGTGCCATCACCACCCGACTCCTCGTGCCTCGGGCCCAGTTCGACGAGGCAGTCGAGTCGACCGCCAAGGTGCTGAACAAGCTTCCCGCCGGCGATCCCACCGACCCGGGCACCATCTGCGGGCCTCTCATCAGCGTGCGCCAGCGCGATCGGGTGGAGGGCTATCTGTCGCTGGCCCTCGAGGAGGGCGGGACCGTGGTGACCGGGGGCGGTCGTCCCGAAGCCATGGACCGGGGCTACTTCGTGGAACCGACGCTCATCGTGGGCCTGCCCAACTCGGCCCGGGTGGCCCAGGAGGAGATCTTCGGACCGGTGCTGGTGGTCATTCCCCACGACGGTGATGACCATGCGGTGGCTCTGGCCAACGAGTCGGCCTATGGCCTGTCGGGCTCGGTGTGGTCGGCCGACCGGGACCGGGCCGTCGGCGTGGCCAATCGGATTCGCACCGGCACCGTTGGGATCAACGGGGGCCTGTGGTTCAGCCCCGACATGCCGTTCGGCGGCTACAAGCAGTCGGGGGTCGGACGTGAGTCCGGCGTGGCCGGGTTCGAGGAGTACCTCGAGACCAAATCGATCGCCGAGCCGGCGTGAGCCGGCCCGGGGGAGAGGGTGACAACCGTGAGTGAGCAGGAGCAGGCAGGCAGCACCGAGGGCCGGGATCCCGCCTCGTCGAGAGCCCGGGGCATCGCCAAGATGGAGGAGGTGTACGGGTTCTCCGTCGACCCTGACGACCTCCCGGGACCGTATGCAGCATTCACCGTCGACCACCTGTTCGGCACGGTGTGGACCCGGCCCGCGTCGACAACCGGGATCGTCGGCTGATGACCATCGGGGTGCTGGCCGCCCTGGGCCAATCGTCCCTCATCGAGATCCAGTTCCGGTCGGCCCTGGAGCGAGGGGAGCTCACCGAGGAGCAGGTCCGTGAGACGGTGCTCCACCTGACCCACTACATCGGATGGCCGTTGTCCACCGGGGTCAACGCCGTGGCCGAGAAGGTCATCGCTCAGCGCCAGAAAGCTGACGCGAAGGCGGCCGACGCGTGAGCGGGGTGGAAGGCGGAGGGGCGCCCACCGTCCCCACCGTCCACTTCGACTTCTCGGGCAAGGTGGCCATCGTCACCGGCTCGGGCGGAGGCATCGGCCAGGCCTACGCCGAAGGGTTGGCCGCGGCGGGCGCCTCGGTCGTGGTCGCTGACATCGCGGAGGAGAAGGCCGCCGCGGTGGCCGAGTCGATCCGCAGCACAGGGGGGACGGCCACGTCGGTGAAGGTGGACGTGGCCGATCCTGATTCGGCCCGGGCCATGGCCGAGGCCACGGTGGCGCAGTTCGGAGGGCTCGACTACCTCGTCAACAACGCCGCCATTTTCGGCGGCATGCAACTCGACCTGCTGCTCACGGTGGACTGGGAGTACCTCAACCGGTTCCTGTCGGTGAACCTGCTGGGCGCGCTGAACTGCGTCCGGGCCTGCTACCCGGCCCTGAAGCAACGGGGTGCCGGGGCCATCGTCAACCAGTCGTCCACCGCCGCCTACCTCTATGCCGGCTTCTACGGACTGGCCAAGGCCGGGATCAACTCCCTGACCCAACAGATGGCCCACGAGCTCGGGGGCCAGCACATCCGCATCAACGCCATCGCCCCGGGGCCCATCGACACCGAAGCCTCCCGGACGGTGGTACCCGACGCGTTCATGCAGCCGATCCTGGCCGGCCTGGCCCTGAAGCGTCAGGGGGTGCCCGACGACCTGGTGGGCATGTGCCTCTTCCTCCTGTCTGACGAGGCTTCGTGGATCACCGGTCATGTTTTCAATGTGGACGGCGGTCAGGTGGTCCGCCCGTGACCGACGGCGGCCCGCCCGGGGCGGCCGGCTCCGCCGTCGAGCACCGGGTGGACGTCGAGGACGGGGAGGGGGTGCGGCTGGTTGCCTTCAACCGCCCCGAGGTCCGAAACGCCTTCGACGCCGCCATGTACCGGGCCGTCACCGAGGCACTGGTCGGCGCACTGTCCGACGACGAACTCCACGCCGTGGTGCTCACCGGCCGGGGCGCGGCCTTCACCTCCGGCCAGGACCTCCGCGAGATGGCGGCCATCGCCAACGGCGAGGCCGGACCCACGGCCGGATCGGGATTTCGTGACCTGCTGGACACGCTGGTCGCCTTCGACAAGCCGCTCCTGGCCGCCGTCCACGGGGTGGGGATGGGGCTCGGATGCACGCTGCTGGGCCACGTGGACCTGGTGCTGATGGAGCGGAGCGCCCGACTGCGGGCCCCGTTCGCCCAGATGGGCGTGCCTCCCGAGGCGGCCAGCAGCTGGTTGCTTCCCGAGCGACTGGGTTGGCAACGGGCGGCGGCCGTGCTGCTCGCCTCGGAATGGATCGACGCCGACCAGGCCGTGGCGGCCGGACTGGCCCTGCGGGTGTGCGACGAGGGTGCCGTGCTCGGGGAGACCATGGCCCTGGCCCGGACCATCGCCGCCTTCCCGCCGGAGGGCACCCGGCAGATCAAGCGCCTGATGCTGACCGGCCGGCGCCCGGCCATCGAGGCGGCCCGGGCCCGGGAAGAGGCGGCCTTCGCCGCGCTGTTCGCCGACCCCGAGGCGAATCCGGGCGACCGGCTGACCGCCGGTCTGGAGCACTGACTTGCATCTCGGGATCACCGCCTTCCTCACCGACCGCGACATGGCCCCGGCTGACCTGGCCAGGGCGGCCGAGGACCGCGGCTTCCACTCGTTGTACGTCCCCGAGCACACCCACTTGCCGGTGCGGGACGACGCTCCCCCCGCCCTCGTCGAGGGGGTCCACCTCGACGACTACCGCCGCAGCCTCGATCCGTTCGTGGCCCTGTCCACGGCGGCCTCGGTGACCGAGCGGATCCTCCTCGGCACCGGCGTGGTGTTGGCGGCCCAGCACGACCCCATCGTGCTGGCCAAGCAGGTTGCCACCCTGGACCACCTCAGCGGGGGCCGATTCGTATTCGGCATGGGCTTCGGATGGAACCGCTCCGAGGCCGCCGACCACGGGCTGGACTTCTCGGTGCGCCGGGAGGTGGCCCGCGAGCACGTCCTGTGCATGCAGGCCCTCTGGAGTCAGGACGAGGCCCAGTTCCACGGCCGGTTCGTCTCCCTCGACGCCTGCTGGAGCTGGCCAAAGCCCGTCCAGCAGCCCCGGGTGCCGACGCTGGTCGGCGGGGGACCTACCCCGAAGGTGTTCGCCGCCATCGCCGAGTACGCCGACGGCTGGATGCCCATCGGAGGCTCGGGACTGGGCGACGCCCTGCCTCGACTCCGGCGGGCCGTCGAGGCGAGGGACCGTGACCCGGACCTGATCCGGGTGGTCCCCTTCGGCACCGTCCCCACTGAGGCGAAGCTCGCCCACTTCCAGGGCCTGGGCATCGACGAGGTGGTGCTGCGGGTCCCGTCGGGGAGCCCGGCGGAGATGCTCGCCACCCTGGACGCCCATGCCGCCTACCTCGACCGGTTTGGAGACGATGGTGCCTGAATCGATCCCGCCGGTCGTCCCCGTGGCCAAGCCGTGGAGTGGTGGAGGGCGCGAGGAGTTGGCCGACGCCGTCCGCCGGCTGACGGCCCTGACCGTCACGGCGGCGGCACCCGCCGAGGTACTGGTGGAGGCGGCGGAGGGGGCAGGGGCTCTGGCCGACCGGCTGGAGGCCTACGTCCCCGTGGCCGGCGACGAGCCGACCGGGCGTTTCGCCGACCACTCGGTGGTACCGGCGGCGGCCCACACGCTGGCCGCGGCCATGCCCTTCGATGTGGTCATCGGCTCCTGCAACCCGGTGGCCCTGCCGCTGACCGTCGAGTTCGACCCGCCCCGGGCACTGGGCCAGGCCACCTTCACCCCCACCTACGAAGGGGCGCCGGGGTGCGTGCACGGTGCCGTCCTGGCCGGGGCCTTCGACATCATGCTGACCGCGGCCAACGTCCTCGCCGAAGGGGCCGGACCCACGGTCAGCCTGTCCATCCGCTACCGGAAACCCACCCTCATCGGCGAACCGTGCCGGTTCGAGGCCTGGGTCACCGAGCGCACCGACCGGCGGACCTTCAGCCAGGGCCGACTCATCCAGAAGGGAGTGGTCACCGTGGAGGCCGAAGGAGAGTTCGCCACGCTGGACCGGGCCCGCATCAAAGCCATGCACCGGAGGGATGATGCCGGCCGCCCGGCCACCCCGGAGGTCTCGTGACCGAGCCGGCCGAGGTGACCGACGCGTCCGCATCCCAGTCCCTAGAGTCTGGGGTGACCGGGTTGCCGGGGGGACAGGGACGCGATCTGCCGGCCGTGCATCACCAGGAGGGGAACCGACCATGAGATCGACGTCCGAGCGACGGACAACGACACGACGACGGGCCGGGTGGGCGGTCGTGTCCGCCTCGATAGTGGTGGCCAGCTCGCTGGCCCTGTGCTCGACGACGGCCGGCATCGCCGCGGCGTCGACGACCAAGTCGACCATTCCGCCCTCGGCATTCAGCGACCACACCGGGATCACGGCCAAGACGGTCAGCATCGGCAACGTCTCCACCCTGGTCGCCGGACTGTTCAAGGGGGCCGCCGTGGGAGCCCAGGCCTTCGCTGACTACGTCAACTCGGTGGGCGGCATCTACGGGCGCAGGATCCTGGTCGACAGCAGTGACGACGCCTATTCGGGCGGACCCAACAAGCAGCAGACCCAGGCCGACATCCAAAAGGACGTGGCCATGGTGGGGAGCTTCTCGCTCGAGGACAACTTCGGTGGCGCAGTCCTGAAGGCCAATCCCCAGGTACCCAACGTCAGTGTCTCCTTGGACCTGGCCACCACCAACCTGCCCAACACCTTCAGCGTGGCCCCGGCCGCCAACGGGTGGCAGCTCGGGCCGTTGGCCTACTTCAAGAAGAAGTTCCCGAAGACCATCAAGAGCGCGGCGGCCATGGTGGCCGGCGAGCCATCGGCCATCTCCAAGTGGAACGCCGAGAAGGCGGCCATGCAGTCGCTCGGCTACAAGGTGGTCTACGACCCGACCTTCCAGATCAGCCAGACCGACTTCAACCAGAACGTCATCGCCATGAAGAACAAGGGCGTGAAGATCCTCTTCCTTGAGCAGATGCCCCAGAACTACGCCGCCTCGGTGGTCCAGGCGCTCAACCAGCAGGACTTCCACCCTGTGCTGGTCCTGGGGGGATCGACCTACAGCGAGCAGCTGGTCCCCAACGCCGGAGGAGCCGCAGCCATCAACGGCTCGTACCTCGAGCAGAACACCTCCTTGTACCTGGGGGAGGACAAGGCGGCCATCCCGGCCATCGCCGCCTTCCAGACCTGGATCCAGAAGGCGTCCCCGGGGTTCAAGGCCGACCTGTACACCCTCTACGGATGGCTGTCGGCCGAGCTGTTCACCCAGGCGCTGAAGGCCGCCGGACCTCATCCGAGCCGAGGGTCGATCCTGCAGCAGCTCCGGAAGATCACGTCGTTCTCGGGTGGCTACCTGGTCGGCACGGCCAATCCGGCGGGCAAGGTCCCCACCAACTGCTACATCATCGCCAAGGTCACCAAAGGGCAGTTCCAGCGGGTGGACGATCCACCGGTCAGCGGATCAGCGCACGGTTACCGCTGCGACCAGCCGTTCTACTACGCCAAGTCCTGAGGTCCGCGGCGGGCGGTGGGCGTTGTCCTCGCGCACGCCCCGTTCGGGGAGGTGCGGTGGCGTGTGCCCGGGATGGGGCCGTCGAGCGGAGGGCTCAGGCGTCGACCGATGCCGCTGCCCGCTTCATCAGCCGGGACTTGCGGTTGGCCGCCTGGTTCTTGTGGATGACGCCCTTGGCCGCGGCCTTGTCGATCCGCTTGATGGCCAGGCGCAGCGCCTCCTCGGCCTGCTCGCCACCCTCCTGAAGGGCGGCGTGGGCCGTCTTGGTGCGGGTCCGGAGCTCGGAACGGACCGCCTTGTTCCGGGCCGTCCGCTTGACGGTCTGACGGTTGCGCTTGATCTGGCTCTTGATGTTGGCCACTGGGTTCCTCTGCGTGCTGGCGGTCGGTGCGGGCTGCTCGGTCCGGTGGCGACGGGGCAGGCCGCCGCCGTTCCGGGGGGAGATCGGACCCCGGTCGGCCCAGTGGGCCATCTCCGAGGACAGACAACGATAGCAGCCCGATCGCCGCCCTTCCCACCGACCCCCTCCCGCCAGCCCATCTCCAGGCACCCCCGCGGCGGTCTGCGCGCCACCCGGGGACGGGCACGGCGCCCGCTTGGGTACGCTGGCCTCCCCGTGCTTCCCGTCGACCGCATCCGAAACTTCTCCATCATCAGCCACGTCGACCACGGCAAGTCGACCTTGTCCGACCGCATCCTCGAGCTGACCGGGGCGGTCGATCCCCGCCAGATGCGGGAGCAGTACCTCGACTCGATGGACATCGAGCGGGAGCGGGGGATCACCATCAAGGCCCAGAACGTCCGGGTCCCGTGGAAGGACCACACCCTCCACCTGATCGATACCCCAGGCCACGTCGACTTCGGCTACGAGGTGAGTAGGTCCCTGGCCGCCTGTGAGGGGGCCGTGCTCCTGGTCGACGCCTCCCAGGGCATCCAGGCCCAGACGCTGGCCAACTGCTACCAGGCGCTGGAGAACGACCTCGAAATCGTGGCCGTCCTCAACAAGATCGACCTCCCGGCCGCCGATCCTGAGCGGTGCGCCGCCGAGATCGAGCAGGTCCTGGGCCTGGAGGCCCAGGACATCCTCCACATCTCGGCCAAGACGGGCGAGGGGGTTCCTGAGCTGCTCGACGCCATCGTGGCGGGATCCCCCCTCCGACCGGTGACCCCTCGGCCCCCCTGCAAGCCCTCATCTTCGACTCGGCCTACGACCAGTACCGCGGGGTGGTCAGCTCCATCCGGGTCATGGCCGGCACGCTGGTGGGTACGGACCGGCTGCGGTTCATGCAGGCGGCCAGCAACCACGAGATCGAGGAGATCGGCATTCGCACGCCCCTCACCGTCCCCGTGACCGAGCTCGGGCCCGGAGAGGTGGGCTACCTGATCGCCGGCATCAAGGACGTGGGCGGGGCTCGCTCGGGAGAGACGGTCACCACGGCCAGCCATCCGGCGGCTGCCGCACTGGCCGGCTACCGGGATCCCAAGCCCATGGTGTTCTGTGGCCTGTTCCCCATCGACGGCGACGAGCTGCCCGACCTGCGCGACGCCCTGGAGAAGCTCCGACTGAACGACGCCAGCTTCACCTACGAGCCCGAGTCGTCCCGGGCGCTCGGCTTCGGCTTCCGGTGCGGCTTCTTGGGTCTGCTGCACATGGAGATCGTGCGGGAGCGACTCGAGCGGGAGTTCGACCTCTCGCTCATCGCCACCGCCCCCTCGGTGGCCTACCGGGCCTTCCTCAACAACGGGACCGAGGTCGACGTGGACAATCCCAGTGAGCTGCCCGAGCCCAGCCACCTCGACCATGTCGACGAGCCGATGCTCCGGGCCACCATCCTGACCCCGGCCGAGTACACCGGCACCATCATGGACCTCTGCCAGGGCCACCGGGCCGAGATGCTGAAGATGGAGTACCTCTCCCCCGAGCGGGTCGAGTTCGTCTACGCCATCCCCCTGGCCGAGGTGGTGGTCAACTTCTTCGATCAGCTGAAGAGCAGAACCAAGGGGTATGCCAGCCTCGACTACGAGCCCGAGGGCTACGCCACCGCCGACTTGGTCAAGGTCGACCTGCTCATCAATCACACCCCGGTGGATGCCTTCTCCACCATCGTGCACCGGTCGCAGGCCGACTTCTACGGCCGCCGGATGACCGAGAAGCTGCGGCAGCTCATTCCCCGGCAGATGTTCGACGTTCCCATCCAGGCCGCCATTGGCGGCCGGGTCCTCTCCCGCGAGACGGTCAAGGCCCGGCGCAAGGACGTGCTGGCCAAATGCTATGGCGGCGACATCACCCGCAAGCGCAAGCTGCTGGAGAAGCAGAAGGAGGGGAAGAAGAAGATGAAGAACATCGGTCGGGTCGAGGTCCCCCAGGAGGCCTTCGTCTCCGCGCTCAAGCTGGATGACTGACGTGTCGATCCTCTGAAGAGGACTTTTGTCTGCAATAGAGGATCGATTGGTACTCCAACAACTGCCGTCCAGGCCCGTGTCGATGCCAGCCACCGGCGCCCCGGCCCCGGCCTTCGACTCGTCGGAGGCTCACCGGATCCTCCATCCCGAGGGCCGGGGGTCCGCCGCGCCCCGGGTCCGTCCCCACCGAGCGGCCGGACGGCCCGGGTAGCGTGTCGGTGGTCAGCGAGGGGACCGCGGCCGGTGTCCCCGAAGGCGACGAGCCCGAGGCGGTAGCGGCGGCCGACCCCGCCCCCTCGGCCAACGCCAGTGGGCGCCAGATGCTGCACAACATCGTCAACTCCTACCTCGGCTACCTCATCGGCCTGGCCATGACGCTCGTCCTCACCCGGGCGCTTCTCCACCACCTGGGTGCCGCGACCTACGGGCTGTGGGTGGTCCTGCTCGGTCTGGTGGGCTACCTCGGGCTGCTCGACATCGGCGTAGGGACGGCGGCGATGCTCCGGGTGTCCCGGCTGATGGCCAAGCGTGACACCGAGGGCGTGGCCGACCTGATTCGCACCACGTGGGTGTTCTTCTCAGCCTCGGCCCTGCTGGCCGTCGCCATCACGATCGGCCTGGCCCCATTCCTGTCCTCCATCCTCAACCTGGGAACCATCAGTCCCGCCCTGGCCGGGTCGACCCTGATGATCCTCGGCGTCATGTCCGCACTCGTCTTCCTGTCCACCGTCCCGAACGCCGTGCTCTTCGGGTCGGGACGCAGCGACCGGATGTCGCAGATCGGCGTGGTGACCCTGATCCTCATGCAGGTCGGCCAGATAGTGGCCGTGGCCATGGGGGCGGGGCTGATCGCCGTTGCCGTGCTCCAGACCGCCGGCGTGGCCGTCACCCTGGTCATCAGCGCCTCGGTCGTTCACCGGATCACCGGATCGTCCATCCGCCACGGGCACTTCAGGCGTCCCCTCCTGGGCGAGCTCCTCCGCTTCGGGGGTGTGCAGTCGGTGGTGTCCCTCAGCGGCATGGTGGCCTATCAACTCGATGCGCTGGTGATCGGCATCATCCTGCCGATCGCGCAGGTGGCTCCCTACAACGTGGCCCTGAGTGCCACCAATCTCACCCGCACGCTGAGCACCCAGGCCACCACCTCCCTCCTGCCGTCCTACGCCCACTTCGACGAGGTAGGGGATCGGGAGCGCCAGGCGCAGTACTACATCCGGGCCATCATGGGCTGTCTGGTCATCTCGATCCCCATTGTCATCGCCCTCGCCGCCTACGGGGAGCCCATACTCCACCTCTGGCTCGGCACCGTGCCCCCGAAGACCTACGAGATCCTGATCGCCCTGGGCCTGGTGACCGCACTGCAGCTGCCCGGCCACCAGAGCTTCCTGTTCCTCACCGGCGTCGGGCAGAACAAGAAGCTCATTCGCTACGGCCTGGTGGGCGCGACAGTCAACCTGGCCGGCAGCGTGGTGGCGACGTACCTGTGGGGACCCATCGGGCCGGCCCTCGGGTCGCTGCCCGTGGTGCTGATCCTCGACTTTGTGATCCTGCCCGTCGTGGTGTGCCGGTTCCTCCAGGTGCCGGTCGCCCGCTACGTGACGTCGGCTCTGCTCCCGGTGGTCCCGGTCGGTCTGATGGCCGGTGCCGTGGCCCTCCTCCTGATCCACCTCCACCCCGTGCACGGAGGCGTGGCGGCGATCTTCAGTGCGATGGTGGTGTGTGTCTCCGCCTGGCTGGTCCTGGCCGCGGTGGTTTCCTACGTCGAGCCCGACCTGCGGGATGCGGTGCGGCAGCGGCTCCCGTTCCTTCGGAGCCGCTCCACCCTGCCCTGACGATCGGCAGCCCCTTGGGGCGGGCCCTGCGCCCACCTCCCGGGCAGGTGGTCACCGCGTCGCCTGCGCCTCGATGGCGGCCGTCCCGACCCGGCGGAGCACGGCCCGGTCGGTGAGCCGGAACGTGGGCCGCACGGCCCGGCGCGCCCGGAGGGCCCGGGGGAGCCGCCCGAAGGCCGAGATCGAGCCGCGGAGGGTCCCGACATCCCGGCGGACGAGGGCCACCAGGAGCCGCGGGACCAGCCAGAAGACGTGCTCGAGCAGGAGGGCCGGGTCGGTCACGTCCTTCCAGACGATGAGGAGCTCGTTCTGGCGCACGAAAGACCGGAGCTGCGTGGCGCTGAACACCCGTCGGCTCGTTTTCCCGCCCATGTGGTGGCAGACCGAGCGGGGGGCGTACACGATCCGGTAGCCACTCTTCCACGCCCGGTAGGAGAGCTCGATGTCCTCGTGGTACATGGGCCACAGCAGCTCGTCGATGGAGCCCAGGCGGTTCAGGACGTCCCGCCGGAAGAAGGACTGGCCCCCCACTGCGAAGAAGCAGTCGGTCGACTCGGTGCTGTGGGGCAGCGGCTCGTAGAACAGCAGCCCGCGGTGCCAGTAGCCGGACGTCCGGGTGCCCTGCTCGGCACCGTTGCGGTCGAGGACTCGGGAGCAGACGGCGAAGATGTCGTCGGACGTAAAGCAGTGGAGCGCCTCCTCCACAAAGTTGTCCTCGACCACCATGTCGTTGTTGCAGAACGCCACGAACTCGCCGCGGGCCACGCCCAGACCGGCGTTGAGCGAGAAGATGTAGCGATTTTCGGGGAGTCGGACCAGGCGCACGGTGGGGAACTGACTGCTGACGGCATCCGCGCTGCCGTCCGACGAGCCGTTGTCCACCACGATGATCTCGTCATGGGGTCCAATGGCCGCGAGCATGCTGCGCACGCAGTCCAAGAGGAGCTCCCGCTCGTCGTAGTTGAGGACGATCAGTGAGCAACGAATGGCGGGTCCGACCTCGCCGCCGTCGCTGACCGGATCGCCGCTTCGGGGATTTCCTACGTCGGCCATTCCGCCCGACGCTAGCGCGAGGCTTCCCGGACACCTGCGGACGGTGGAGCACGGCCGGACCGAGGCCCGCGTGGACGGTCGGCCGACAGCGGGGGTGCACTCACTACGATGTGCGTGCCGGGGCCGGCACCGGCTGGCTGGCCTCGGCCCGCCCCGCCGCATCTCGCCACCGTGCCCCGAGAGGAATCGAGCGTTGCCACCCACCGAGTCGATCGACGTCATCTGCCTTTCGCTCGAGCACTGGGACGAGGTGTGGCGACGCAATCAGCACCTGGTCGACGGGCTGCTGGCTCTCCGTCCCAATCTGCGGATCCTGTTCATCGAGCCTCCTGTCGACATGACCTGGTCCCTTCGGAAGGGGCGGTGGCCGAAGCGATCCGACCTGCGGGCCGTGGACGGGTCGGATCGACTCTGGGCGGCGGCTCCATCCAAATGGCTGCCACGGCGGATCTGGTCTCGCGGCGACCGCTCGCTGGGACGACAGGTCGTGGCGCTCAGCGAACAGCTCGAGTTCCGCCACCCGCTCTTGTGGATCAACGACAGCACCTACGCATCCCTGGTCGGCCGCACCGGGTGGCCGAGCGTCTACGACGTCACCGACGACTGGCTCCTGGCGCTGGGCTCATCGCGAGAGATGCAGCGACAGCGGGACAACGATGCCATGCTGCTCCGTGATGCCTCCGAGGTGGTGGTGTGCTCGCCGGCCCTCGTCGACACCCGCAGCCGAGACCGCTCGGTGCACCTGATTCCCAACGGGGTGGACATCGACCATCTGCGGACGCCGATGCCTCGGCCCGGGGACCTGCCCGATGGGCCCGTGGCCCTCTATCAGGGCACCGTCACCGCCGGCCGGCTCGACATCGACCTCTGTATCGAGCTGAGCCGGGCCCTCCTCGGCCGGGCGACGCTCGTCTTCGTCGGGCCGAGCACCCTGAGTGCAGAGGTGGGGCACCGACTGAACGATGCCGGAGCCATCATTCTGGGCAGCCGCCCCTACCGCGACCTGCCCGCCTACCTGCAGCACGCCGACGTGATGGTCGTGCCCCATCAGCGCTCGCCGTTCGTGCAGAGCCTCGACCCCATCAAGGCCCGGGAGTTCATCGCCGTGGGGCGACCGGTGGTGGCCACCCCCGTGGCTGGATTCCAGGATCAGGACCCACCGATCCGGGTCGCTGACCGGGAGCATTTCGTGGACGCCGTGCTGTCGATCTTCGACCGGCCTCCCCTGGCCCCCGGGCCCGGCCCGTTGCTCGGACATCCGAAGACGTGGGCCGAACTCAGCGCCGAGTTCCTGGCCGTTCTGGACCGGGCGGCTTCCCGTGGGCGGTCGGCCCGGCGCCCCGAGAAGGGCTAGCGGCCCCGATGTGGCCGCGGTGACCCGAAGGTGGCGATGACATGGTCCTCGACGGCGTCGATCAGCCGGTGCCGTTGGCGCATGACCCACGAGGCATGGTCGAGCTCACCGAGCACCTCGAGGTGGAAGCGTCCGGTGTCCTGCAGCCTCCGGATGCGACCCTCGGCCCCGAGCGTGATGGGGAGCAGATCACCCGGTCCGGCCACGAGATGCGTGTCGACGCCGGCGGCCACGATGTGCTCGAGGGTGCCGATCCCGGTGTTGTCCAACAGCGTGCGATTGACCACCGCCCACAGCCACCCAGGAATGCGGGGGTGGCGCCGGGCCACGGCCACCGGCCACGTCCCGACCTCAAGGGCCTTGCTCCAACGCCGGGTCTCGGTCGGGTCGCGGGTGCCGAGCACCCACGCCATCGGAACCCCGACGGTGGTGGCGAACCACCGCCTGGTGAACTGACGGGCCGGTCGTGCCGCGGTGCCCGGTGGTTCCGGGGGGGAGAAGGAGACTGAAGGGTTGATGACGGAGATCCCCCGCGGGGGGTGGGCCAGGGCTTGCTCGAGCACCTGGTAGGCGCCGGAGCAGAAGCCCACGAGCACCACGTCGGTGGGTGAGCCGGGGGAGATGCCCACCATGGCCTGGTAGACGTCGTCGATGGCTTCGACCGCCCGGGACACGTGGGCGGCCTGACCGGGCCGGGTCCCGCTGTCCCCGTTGCCACTGAGGTCGAAGCGCAGCACCCGGAATCCGGCGGCTCCCAGCCGCCGGGCCAGGTCGACCCAGATCCGGGCCTGTCCGATGTGATGGGTGTTGCCCTCGGCGACCAGGACGACGGCCGGCCGGGAGTCGGCGGGAGCGGCCACGCCGGGCTCGGTGACGATGCCGAACAGGCCGAGTGGCCCCACCTCGACGGGGGACTCCACGACCGGCGTCCCCGAGGGGTCACGGCCCACCGTGGCGGTGCGGCGGTCCGGTACCGGCACCGACACCGGGTCGCCCTGGAGCGAGGCGACGAGCCAGTCGGCCACCCGTCCGCTGGCCTCGACGGCCGGCTCCTGCATCCGGGAGTCGAGCAACCGGTCCTGGCCGGTGGCCTCCTGCCACTCGACTTGGGCGCCTGCCAGTCGTCGCTCCAGCCGCCTGGGCCGGGACAGCTCGCGAGGCAGGAGGACCAGGGTCTGCCGGGCCAGCGACCCTTCCAACTCTGTCAGGTCCAGGTCGCCGAGGGTCTTGACGGTCTCCGCCTCGAACCGGAGGCCGGGGGCCTCGACGGCCTCGTCGTCGGCATCCCCACCCGTGCTGCTCATCTGGCGCAGGAATCGTTGCTCACGGAGGAAGGACCTTCCCGAGAGTGACGGATCCCAGAGGACCAGGGCATCGGCGCCGCCCCGGCGAGCGGCCTCGTGGGCGGCGAACAGCCCACCCAACCGCATGCCCACGAGGCCCAGTGTCGTCACCCCGGCCGCGACCAGCAGATCACTGGCGGCAGTGACGCTGGCCAGCCAGTGCTCAAGCCGGTCGGGGTCGGTCTCCTCGCCGCATGAATCGCCGGTGCCGTCGTAGTCGAACCGCACCACGGCCAGACCGCGGTCGGCCAGGTCCTCGGCCAACCGCCGGTAGGTGAAGTACGCGCAGATGGCCTCGATGCCGAGCGGCTGGCACAACACCACCCCTCCCCGCGCCGTCCGGTCGGCCGGCAGGTGCATCCAGCCGAACAGCTGTCGGTCGCGGGACCGAACCACATCGGCGTGGCCGTGCTGCGTGGCGCCTGTGGCTGCTGCTCCTCCAACGCTGCTCCTCATCGGTCGTGGCCACCGCCAGCACGGCCCGTTCGTCTGTCGATGGCCTCGATCGCCGGCAGCCGACCACCGCCTTCGCGGAGGCGCGTCCTGAACGACCCGCACCCACTGGTGTATCGACCCCGGACCTCGGGAGCTTGAGTCGGGCGCCACCGAGGCACCGGGTTCCCCACAGGCCCGCAGCCGCGGTCCCGGGGCTTCGCCGGCGGCGGCCCGCGGGCGGTCAGCCGGGGATCTGGTCGTAGGCGGCCAAGGTGGCCTGCCCCACGTGATCCCACGTGTAGTGATCGAGGATCCAGGGCCGGAGCCCGGGTGATGGTTCGGTGTCCCAAGCCTGGCGGACCGCGGTCAGGATCGATGACGGGATGCCGGGATCGCAGTAGTGGGCGAAGTCGTGCAGGTACTCCCGAGCGTAGCCACGGGAGGTCGACACGACGCTGCAGCCCCGTAGCCCGGCCTCCAGTGAGACCAGGCCGGTCGTCTCGAACCAGCTGGGGACGGCGTGCACCCGGGCTCCGCCGTAGAGGTCTGCCAGCTCGGTGGAGTCGTGGTCGACGTGCCCGGCGAAGGTGACCCAGCCCTTTCCGGCCGCCCGGCACTCGGCTCCGTACCGGGGATGGTCCGGGTGGTCGCCTCCGACGATGACGAGCGGGAGTCCCGAGTCCCGCAGCGCGCTGATCAGGCCGAGCTGGTTCTTGTGCGGCTCGATCCGCCCGGCGTAGAGGACATAGTGGCGGTCGCTGAAGGGGGTCGTGGACGGGGTGAACCGCTCGGGATCGACGCCGTTGGGCACCGGGTGCATCGGGGTGGTCACTCCGAGATCGCGTCGGATGCTCTCACCCTCGCCGTCGGCGTTGGGGAGGAGGAGGTCGGCCGATTCGAACGCCGCGAAGGTCCGGCGCTCGTGCCCGTCCAGGTCCATGCACGCCTCGATCAGACGGTTCCTGCCCTGGAGGGCAGCGTAGGCGAATCGAGCCGATCGCACGGCCCGACCGGCCAGGGCCCGCCCAGACGGTCGGTGGCCTCCATCCATGCGATAGGCCCGCTCCCAGTAGACCGTGGACAGGGCCACCGGCACGCCGCGGCTGTGCCAGTGGCGGATCTCGGCCGCGTCGAGGCCGAACCCCTGCACCAGGTCGGCGTCGGTAGGTGGCGGGTGGGCCGAGAAGTCGGTCTCGACGTCGATCCCGGCATCGGCCAGGGCGGCGGCGGTCTTCTCCAACTGGACCACGTGCCCTCCGTGGACACGTCGTCCCGACGGCATCCACAGCAGAACGCGCCGGAACCGGCGGGACGGCGGAGGGAGGCGGGCGGTGTCGGAGTCGGAGGACCGGCCGTCGGTCACCGGCCCCGCCGTCCGGGGCGAGAGCGAGGCCGCCGCACGGTCGCCCTCCGGATCGCCGAGCAGGCCGGGGCTGATCGCAGGGCCGTCGCTGTCATTGGCCCATGGTACCGAGTGGCCCCAGCGGTGGGCGGCTCACGACGCCGGTTTCGGATAGTTGGGGGTCCGCTTGCGCTCGATGGCCAGTCGGGAGCAGAAGCTGCGGGAGAAGAGGGCGCGGTACTCGTCTTCGCCCATGCCGTCCGCGGCCTCGGCGTGCCGTGCTCGGTACCGGCGCAGCTGCAGGTCGGCTCGGCGTTGTCGGAGCCACAGCAGGTGGAGGTCCTCATGGAGCCAGTGGTGCCAGAGGTAGGCGTGGCTGGCTCCATTGTTCTCGGCCAGCCGGACCATGGCTCCGTGGGAGAGACGGTCAGGGTCCAGGTGGTGTTCGACCGGAGGGCCGGTGGAGCCCAGTAGCCGGTAGCCCGCCGCCTTCAGCCGCAGATTGAACAGCACGTCTTCGGCAAATCCCAGTCCTCCCGGACCCAGTTCCTCGTCGAAGCCGATGTCGCGGGCGGCGTGCGTCGACGCGGCCATGTTGGCTCCGACCATGCCGGGCAGGTCGCCCGAGGTGTCCTTGATCTCGGCCAGGTTGGTGCGCAATGCGGGGGTCAGCCACGGACGATCGAGATGGGGGGCCAGGCGCAACGTGCCGCAGACGGCATCGGCCTCGCCGTCCATGATGGGGGAGGCCATGTCCTCCACCCACGTGGCCGGCACGTGCACGTCGTCGTCGGTGAACACGATGACACGCCCATTCACCTGGGACATCGCCCGGTTGAGCGCGCCCGACTTCCCGGCCAGCGGATCGTGGATCACCCGCAGCTGGGGCCAGTCCTCCGAGAACTCGGCCAGCACCCGGTCGGTGTGGTCGGTGGATCCGTTGTCGACGATCACGACCTCGGTCGGGTACCGGGAGCCCGCGGATGCGCTCAACACGCTGGTCAGGCTGGCCCGGAGGTGGTCGGCCCGGTTGCGGGTGGCGATCAGCACCGACACCTCTGGCTCGGACATCCGGCGAGCTTACCGATCGGCCGGGTTCGGACCGGGCTGGCTGGCGGAGTCGGCTGTCGGGATGACCCCGGTAGCCTTGACCGGGTGCTCCCGACGGACACCCAGCGTCCCGTAGGCAGCAAGGGGTTGTCGTCATCGGGGCGAGAGGCCGACTGGTCCCGCCGTCGTCAACTCGCCGTGGGCGTCGCCCTGCTGGCCCTCACCGCGGTGGGTGGACTGACCCTCGCCCGCGGCAGCGACCCCTCGCTGGTCGACCGGTGGGTGCCGGCTCTGGAGGGGTTTCTGCGCAATCCCGCCCTCACCGATGTCACGGCCCTCCGCTACCCGCAGGCCATTGTGCTCGGGTCCGCACTCATCGCCTTGGCCGTCGTCACCCGCGATCCGTGGCGGGCGCTCTCCTGTTTCATCGGGCCGCCGTTGGCCCTGCTCAGCTGTGAGTTGATCGTCAAACCGCTGGTCGGCAGGACGCTCGGCTCGGGGCTCTCGTACCCGTCGGGGTCGACCGTCGGCGCCGCAGCCCTGATGACGGCCCTGGTGCTCGCCGCGCCGTCCCGATGGCGACCGGTGGCCATCGGGATCGGCGCGGCCTACGTGCTGTGGATGTCCGAGGCGGTCATCGCCCTGCAGTGGCACTATCCGACGGACGCCGCGGCCGGGGTCGCGTACGGAACGGGTGTGGTGCTGGTGGTCGACGTGCTCCTCTCGGCGCTGCGCGACACAGCGCGATCCCGCACGGCCCGGGAGCGCTCCGCCCCGTCACGAGGGGGGTGAGGGCTCCTCGGGGGCGTCAGCCACCGGTGGTCGCCGGATGATGGCCACGGTGTCGGCCGGGCTGTCGGGGTCGAAGCGCAGGTCGATCGGCCGGTTGGGGTCCTCGGGCTCTCCCGAGGCCTCGATGACAAAGGCGGGCTCTTGGCGGGGCAGCTCGAGGGCCTGCTGCAGCCCTACCGCGATGCCGGTCATCACCGCACCGGTGGCGCTGCGCTTCATCCAACTGTTGAAGCGCAGGGGGTCCTTGCCCTCCACCGGTTCGCCACGGGCCGCACCGGCGTCCTCCGCCCCGGCCTCGGACCCGTCGGCGACGGCCGGGGGGGCACCGGCCTCCTGCCCCCGGGCGTCCTCCGCCTCGGCGTCGCCCACCGGGCCCCTGTCGTCGACCGGCTCAGGTCCAGCTCGCTCCTCCACGGGTCCACGGTACTCCCGGGTGGTCCCCGGTCGTCCCGGCCGGCGGCCCACTCGAGGGGCGCCGCCGCCCGGCGAACCCGCTGAGGCCACGGTGCCCTAGGATCGTGCCCGTGCTTGACCGATTCCACCCCCCGGTCGAGGAGTACCTCGAGACCATCTTCGCCCTGCAGGAAGAGGGGATCCCCGTGATCCAGGCCCGCCTGGCCGAGCGGTTGGACAAGGCGGCCCCGTCGGTGTCGGAGATGCTGGACCGACTCGAGGCCGACGACCTCATCGTGCGCAGCTCGCGGCAGATCGCCATGACGTCCAAGGGCACGGCCCTGGCCGAGGGTGTGGTGCGCAAGCACCGCCTGGCCGAGCGCCTGTTGGTCGACATCATCGGCCTCGATTGGGACAAGGCCCACATAGAGGCCGGACGGTGGGAGCACGTGATCTCCGACGACGTGGAGGCGCGCCTGGTGGTGCTGTTGGGCAACCCCACCACCTGCCCTCACGGCAACCCCATCCCCGGCGTCGACCCGGTCGGCCCGAGTCAACGGCTACTGGCCGAGGCGCAGCCCGGCGAGCGGATCCGGCTCGAACGCATCACCGAGAGCGTGGAGCACGAGTCCGACTCGCTTGCTTACCTCGGTGACCACGGGCTGACTCCGGGGACCCTGGCCCTCGTCGGCGCCCGTGCTCCCGACGGCACCCTGACCCTGGTGGTCGGGGACGACACGTTCGCACTGGGCCCGGCCATGACCGAGCGGATGTTCGTGGCTTCGGCCTGACCCGCCCAGCCGGGCCCACCACCCCTCTCGGTTGCGGTCCGGGCAGGGACCGAAGCCTTTTCGGAGCATTGACCGGCCGGGATGGGTCAGCACTCACTAGAGTGGAGTGCCAACGCGGAGCGAACCTGGGCCTGCCGCATCCCCCGGCCTGGCGGTTGCGACGTGGCTGCGAGACGACCATGCCGATCACTGACGACAGCCGTACCGACAACGACCATCCCGACCAGGGAGGACTTGACGCGCGGAAGGCGGCGATCCTCAACGCCGTGGTCACCGAGTACATCGCCTCGGCCCAGCCGGTGGGCTCCCAGCACGTGGTGGAGGCCGCCGGGGTGAGCGTGTCGTCGGCCACGGTGCGCTCGGACATGGCCTCCCTGGAGCGGGAGGGGTTCCTGGCCCAGCCCCACACCAGCGCCGGGCGCATCCCGACCGACAAGGGCTACCGGTTCTTCGTCGACCACCTGACGGGTCCCCGGTCCCTCGACCCGAGTGGACGCCAACAGGTCCGGCAGTTCTTCGACCATGCCCACGGCGAGATCGAGCTGATGCTGGAGCAGACCTCTGGGCTGCTGGCCGACCTCACCGACTGCACCGCCATGGTTGTGGGCCCATCGCACGAGTCGGCCGCCATCCGCTCGGTCCAGCTGGTGGGGCTCGGCCCACGCCTGGCCCTCCTCGTGGTGGTCCTGGCCGACGGGGCGGTGCAGAAGCTGTCCATCGAGTTCGGTGACGACGTCGACGAGGTCCGGCTGTCCGACGCCGCCGCCCGCCTGGCCGCCCACGCGCTGGGGCTGCCGGCGACCGCGGTGGGCGACACCGTTCCGCCCTCCGGCGACCCCGCCACCGATGCGGTGATCTCGGCCGGCCTGTCGGGGTTGCAGACCCTGGGTCAGGCCGAAGGGGCCGAGCAGCTCTTCGTCGGGGGGTCCTCACGCATGGCGGCCGCCTTCGATGCCGTGGACACCGTGCGCTCGGTCCTGTCCATCCTCGAGCAGCAGCTCGTCGTGGTCACCCTGCTCCGGGACATCCTCGACACCGGCCTGTCGGTGGCCATCGGTACCGAGCACGGCGTGGAGCCGCTGGCCTCGTGCGCCATCGTGGTCATGCCGGTGTCGGTGGACGGCGCCGAGGCCGGCACCATCGGGCTGCTCGGCCCCACCCGGATGAACTACCCCTTGGCCCTGGCCGCGGCCCGTGTCGTCGGCGACGGTTTGGGGCAGCGCCTCAGCGAGTCGGGGCGATGAGGTTGACGGGCCAGTGGGCCAGGTCATGAGCACCCCCGATCTCTACGAGGTGCTGGGCGTGCCGCGCAACGCCTCCGACGAGGAGCTGAAGCGCGCCTATCGGGCCAAGGCCCGCGAGTTCCACCCGGACGCCAACCAGGGTGATTCCGACACCGCCGAGCAGTTCAAGGAGGTGAGCCTGGCCTACGAGGTCCTGAAGGACCCCGAGCGCCGGGCCCGCTACGACCGGTTCGGCGCCGAGGGGGTCTTCGGACCGAGCGCCGACGGCTCTCCCGGCGACCCCTTCGGGGGTGGCCTGGGTGACCTCTTCGACGCCTTCTTCAACGGCATGGGTGGAACCGGTGGCGGCGGCCGTTCCCGGCGCACCGGCCCCACGCCCGGGCCCGACGCCGAGATGGTCCTGCGCCTCGCCTTCCGGGAGGCGGTCTTCGGCGTCCAGCGAGAGGTGGACGTGCAGACGCCCGTCCACTGCGACACCTGCGAGGGATCGGGGGCCCAGCCAGGGACCAGCGCCGTCCGCTGTCCTGAGTGTCAGGGAGCGGGGGAGTTGCGCCGGGTCCGCCAGTCCATTCTCGGCCAGGTCATCACCGCGGTCCCCTGTCCCCGTTGCCAGGGCACGGGCGAGTTCATCCAGACGCCGTGCACCGACTGCCGGGGCGAAGGGCGGCGGAACGAGCAGCGGACCCTGACCGTGGACATCCCCGGCGGCGTGGACGAGGGCTCCACCTTGCGTCTCGCCGGTCACGGGCCGGCCGGATTCCGCGGCGGCCCGAACGGTGCCCTCTTCGTCCACCTGACCGTCGAGCCCGACCCTGTCTTCGAGCGGTCGGGGGTCGACCTCCATGCCTCGGTCCATGTGCCGTTGACAGTGGCCGCCTTGGGCGGGAGCGTTACGTTCGACACCCTCGACGACGCCCGGGAGCTGGCCATCGCGGCCGGCACCCAGACGGGAGCGGTCATTCCACTGAAGGGTCTGGGCGTACCCAGGATCCGAGGACGGGGTCGCGGCGACCTCGTCATCCACGTCCAGGTGGACACGCCCACCGGCCTCGACGACCAACAGCGGGACCTGCTGGCCTCCCTGGCCGAGGCGCGGGGCGAGGATCTGGGCACCCCACCACACGGTGAGGGACTCTTCTCCAAGCTGCGCTCCGCGCTCAGCTGACCGTGGGGCGCTGACCGTGGCACCGGACGCGGTGCCCGGGACCGGACCGCCCCTCGCACCCGATCCCACCCTGTCATCAGCGTCGGCCATGGTCTTCGTCGCGGAGCCGGCGGCCCCCGTACTCACGCAGGGTGACGCCCACCATCTCTTCGACGTCCTCCGGCTCCGTCCGGGCGAACCGGTGGTGGCCGGGGACGGTGCGGGAATGTGGTGTCCCTGCCGGGTGGCGCCGGGTACCGAGGGCCGGGGTTGGAGGCAGATGGACCCCGCCACCCTGCTCGTCGCCGACGGGCCGGCCGTCCGCCAGGCCCGGGTCGGGCCCGCGGTGACGGTGGCCTTTGCCCCGACCAAGGGCGACCGGCCCGAATGGGTGGTCCAGAAGCTGACCGAGTTGGGGGTGGACCGCATCGTGCCCCTCCGCACGGCCCGGTCGGTGGTGCGGTGGGAAGGCGAGCGGGGTGAGCGCGCCGTGTCCAAGTTGGCGCGGGTGGCCCTCGAGGCCGCCGCCCAGTGCCGACGGACCTGGCTTCCTGAGGTGGGTGGCGTCACCACGCTGGACGGCCTGGCGTCGGCGGGTGGCCCCGAGCCGGTGTTGGCCCGGGCCGGTGGCGGGCCCCCGACCTGGGGCGGACGGTGGTGGCCGTGGGTCCCGAAGGAGGCTGGGATCCGGCCGAGGAGGCCCGATTCGGACCCGGAGTGGGCCTCGGGCCGACGGTGCTCCGGGCCGAGACGGCCGCCGTCGCCGCGGGCACCCTGTTGTGCGGTCTCCGGTCGGGCTTGATCAGACCGCTTGCGTAACCACGCTCCGTGAGGGAAACTACTCAGGGAGGCAGGGACTCCTGTTATGGGAGGGACGATCGATGGGAACCGCAGTAGGGAGCCCTTTGGTCGGTTGACAGCCATGCACCTGCGTCACATTGGCAGAGCCGGAGCTCGGGGGGCGATCGGTGGAGAGGAGCGGAGGTGCAGATGTCGGTGATCGACAAGAGTGTTGATGTGCTGGACGAGGACGAGCAGGAGGAGGCCGCACGGGTCGCCTACGCGGAGCCGTCGGAGCCAGGTTGCGGACCATGCGCAAGCAGATGCGTCTGTCCTTGCAGGCCGTCGAGGCCATGTCCGAGCAGGAGTTCAAAGCCTCGGTACTGGGAGCCTACGAACGGGGCGAGCGGGCCATCTCGGTGCCCCGCCTCCAACGGCTGGCCAAGCTCTACGACGTGCCGGTGGATCAGCTCCTCCCGCCCGACGACGCCACCATGAACCGATGGGGGACCAGCGGGACCACCGAGGAGATCGTCACCACGTCGGCCCGCCGGGCCAGCCTCACCGCCTCGGGGACCGAGAAAGTGGCCATCGACCTGACCAAGCTGCACACCGTCAGCGGTCCGGAGCGGGACCTGCTGCGCCGGTTCCTGAGCATGATCCAGGTGCACCGGCAGGACTTCAACGGCCGGATGATCACCATCCGGGCCGAAGACGTTCGGGCCATCGCCTGCTTGTTCGGTGTGACGCCCGACTCCATGGGGACACGCTTGGACGAGCTCGGGCTCCTTGTCAGCGTCTGATGGCCGCCGGGAGTACCCAATGACAGACCAGATCCGCTGGTTGAGCACCAAGGACGCGGCCGAACTGCTCGGGGTGACCTTGCGTAGCCTCTACCGATTCATCGACGAGGGCGACCTGGTGGCCTACAAGTTCGGCCGGGTCATCCGGATCCAGGAACCCGACGTGGAGAAGTTCATCCAGGCCAGCCGGATCAGCCCCGGGAGCCTCGAGCACCTCTACCCGGAGATCAAGGGCAACGGCAACGGCCGGGCCCACGTGACCCCGGACGGTCTGACGCTCTCCGAGGAGTGACCCGGTGGCCGACTGCTTGTTCTGCGGCATCGTGGCCGGCGACATCCCCGCCGACGTGGTGCGGACCGACGAGCGCACCGTAGCCTTCAGGGACATCAACCCCCAGGCGCCCACCCACGTGCTGGTGGTCCCGAAGCGGCACGTGGTCAACGCCGGCACCGTGACCGGCGCCGACGCCGACGATGTTGCCGCCCTCCTGGTGGCGGCCAGGGCGGTGGCTGACGCGGAGGGCTTCGGGGGGGACGACCGGGGCTACCGTCTCGTCTTCAACGTGGGCCCCGATGCCCTCAACTCGGTGGACCACCTCCACCTGCACGTCCTCGGGGGCCGGACGTTCGACTGGCCGCCGGGCTGACGAGAAGTCGTCGGAGCCGGCCCCACCAGGGGCCTCCAGCATGAGATCGGCTCCGGCGGGGCGCTGGTAGGGTCGGGGCAGAGCGCACGTGGCAGGTACCCAGGTCAAAATTCTCGTTCCGGGCAACCATCTCATGGCTGGCCTGCTGGGCCAGCGTGACGAACTGCTGCGGCTGGTCGAAGGCGCCTTCGACGATGTGAGGATCGCCGTACGGGGCAATGAGATCTCCATCGAGGGGGACGGCGCCGAGCGGGTGGGGGCGCTCTTCGAGGAGCTGATCATCCTGCTGGAGTCCGGGCAGGGTCTCGATGCCGTCCAGCTGCACCGCACCATCGACATGATGCACGACGACGTCCGTCCGTCCGAAGTGCTGACCTCGGAGCTATTGCGCTCGTCCCGGGGCCGGGCCGTTCGGCCCAAGACCGGGGGGCAGAAGCAGTACGCCGACGCCATCGCCGCCAACATCGTGACCTTCGGGATCGGGCCGGCCGGAACGGGCAAGTCGTACCTGGCCGTGGCCCTCGCCGTCCAGGCCCTCCAGGCCCGGCAGGTGAACCGGATCATCCTGACCCGCCCGGCGGTCGAGGCCGGCGAGCGCCTGGGCTTCCTGCCTGGTGATCTGATGGCCAAGGTCGACCCCTACCTCCGGCCACTCTATGACGCCCTCCACGACCTGCTGGAGCCCGAGGGGGCTCAGCGCCTGATCGACCGGGGCGCGGTGGAGGTGGCGCCGCTGGCCTTCATGAGGGGTCGGACCCTCAACAACAGCTTCATTATCCTGGACGAGGCTCAGAACACCAGCCCCGAGCAGATGAAGATGTTCCTGACCCGCATCGGCTTCGGGTCCAAGGCGGTGATCACCGGGGATGTCACCCAGGTGGACGTGCCTGGTGGTCGCTCCGGCCTGGTCGGCCTGGAGGGCGTCCTGACCGGGGTCCCCGACCTGGCCTTCGTGCACCTGAACCAGCGCGACGTGGTCCGGCACCGGATCGTGGCCGACATCGTCGCCGCCTACGAGCGGCGGCCGGCCCCGGACGGCTCGCATGACGCTTGATATCTACGCCGCCGACGAGCAGGCCGACCACCCGGTCAACGTCGAGCGGTGGTCGTCCCTGGCCCGTGCCGTGCTGCGGGCCGAGGGCGTCGTGAGCGACACCGAGGTCTCGCTCCTCTTCGTGGACGAGGCGACCATCGCCTCCCTCAACGAGCGCTTCTTGGAGAAGCAGGGGCCCACCGACGTCCTGTCCTTCCCCATTGAGGACGAGTCGGACCGGAGCGGGCGGTCGCCCGACGAGGGGGGCACCGGCCCGGGCTCCATCGAGGCGGACACCCGGCGCCTGCTCCTGTTGGGCGACGTCGTCATCTGTCCGGCGGTCGCCGCCCGCCACGCGGTCGACCACGGGGTCACCTTCGATGACGAGATCGCCCTACTGGTCGTCCACGGCATCCTCCACCTCTTGGGCATGGACCACGAGGTGGACGCCGAGGCCGAGCGCATGGAGCAGCGTGAGCAGCAGCTGCTGAACCTGTTCTACCGGGTGGTTTCGTGACCGGCGGTCCGGCCGGCCAACGTCTATGAGCGGGGTCCCCGGCCTCCCGATGGCGGCCACCTTCACCGCGGTCGACGGGGTCCTGCTGGTCGTCGTGGTGGTCCTTCTCGGCGTGTCGGCGCTGCTGGCCCTGGCTGAGACCAGCCTGGTCCGGACCAGCCGGGCCAAGGCCAAGGCGATGGTGGATGACGGCCGTCGGGGCGCCAAGGTCCTGCTCCGACTGACCGAGAACCCACAGGGCTTCCTCAACCCGGTGCTGCTGATGGTGCTGATCTGCCAGCTGGTGGTGGCCACCTTGGTGGGCATCCTGGCCGCCGACTGGTTCGGGGCCTGGGGCGTCCTGGCCGCCACCGTGTTCGAGATTGTCATCATCTTCGTCCTGGGGGAGGCGGTGCCCAAGAACTGGGCCGTCCACCACCCCGAGCGGGCTGCCCTGTTCAGCGCCCCGTTGGTCTCGGCCATCGTCCGCTTCTGGCCGGTGCGGGTGATCTCGGGCGCCCTCATCGGGCTGGCCAACCTGCTCATCGGCAAGAAGGGGCAGTACCTGGCGTCCGATGTCACTGAGTCCGAGCTGCTGGCCATGGCTGACGTGGCCCTTGAAGGCGATGTGATCGAGACCGAGGAGCGGGCCCTCATCCACTCGATCATCGAGTTTGGGGACACCGTGGTGCGCGAGGTGATGGTGCCCCGACCCGACATGGTGACCATCGGGGCCGACGAGGCCGTGGAGGCGGCCCTGGAGCGGGCCCTGGAGGTCGGCTTCAGCCGGATGCCGGCGGTGGAGCAGCAGGTGGACGATGTGGTGGGCATCGCCTACACCAAGGACATGATCCGAGCCGTCCGCCAGGGGCACGGGGCCGAGCCGGTCCGCACCCACCTCCGGACGACCCACTTCGTGCCCGAGACCAAGCGGGTCTCCGATCTGATGCGCGAGATGCAGGCGGACAAGTTCCATCAGGCGGTGGTGGTCAACGAGTACGGAGGCATCGCCGGCCTGGTCACCCTGGAGGACCTGATCGAGGAGCTGGTCGGTGAGATCGTGGACGAGTTCGACGTGGAGGAGGCCACCGTCGAGCGACTGGACTCGGGGGAGGTGCGGGTCAGCGCGCGGCTACCGGTGGACGAGGTCAACGAGCTCATCCACGCCGACCTGCCCGACGGGGCCTGGGACACGGTGGGCGGGCTGGTCTTCGACCTCCTGGGCCACGTGCCCGTGGCCGGTGAGTCGGTGGACGTGGGGGGCCTGCGGCTGGTCGCCGACCGGGTCACGGGTCGACGGATCGAGCGGGTCCGGATTGTGCCCATGGTGGGGCCCGTGCCCGAAGAGGCCACGTGACCGCGTTCCACTCGGGCTTCGCCGCCGTCGTGGGACGACCCAATGTCGGGAAGTCCACCCTCGTCAACGCCATGGTCGGCACCAAGGTGTCGATCACCTCGCCCCGGCCGAACACCACCCGGGCCCAGGTGCGCGGCGTGCTCAACCGGCCCGACGCACAGGTGGTATTCGTGGACACCCCGGGACTGCACAAGCCCCGCACCGCACTGGGCGAGCGGATGAACGAGTCGGCGACCTCGTCGCTCGACGACGTGGATGTGGTGGTGGCCATGGTCGAGGCCACCGGTGCCGTGGGTCCCGGGGACCGCATGGTGCTGACCGCCTCGGCCCACCGGGTGCGCACCATGGCCCGGGCCGCGTCGCTCCGGCGCGAGGTGGGGGCGGGGGACCCCGAGGCGGTCGGTGATCCCACGCTGCTGGTCGTGGTCAACAAGATCGACCGGGTGGGTGGCGACGGAGTGCTGACCCACCTCAATGCGGTGGCCGGGGTGATCGAGTCCATCGACCAGGACGGAGGGGGCGGGCCGGTGCCGGTGGAGTATTTCCCGGTCTCGGCGGCCACCGGCGAGGGCGTGCCCGGCCTGATCGACGCGGTGGTGTCGCGGATGCCCGAGGGGCCCCGCTACTACCCCGAGGGCATGGTCACCGACGTCGCCGAGGCCTTCTGGGTGGCGGACCTGGTGCGTGAGGAGCTGCTCCACCGCGTGGAGGACGAACTGCCCCACAGCATCGCCTGCCGGGTCACCGAGTGGGAGTGGCCCCGGGTCCGCTGCGAGATCCTGGTGGAGCGGGACTCGCAGAAGGGGATCGTGATCGGCAAGGGTGGCTCCACCCTGAAGGAGGTGGGCACGGCGGTGCGTCAGCAGATGCCCCCCGGGGCCTTCCTCGAGCTGTTCGTCCGGGTGGAGAAGCGCTGGCAGCACCGGGAGGACGCGCTGGACCGGCTGGGGTTCTGAGCGGAGTCGGATCAGCCCGCCGCGGCCTCCAGATGGTGCTCGACCTGGTCGACCATCAACTGGAGGGTGAAGTGGTTGGCCACGTGGTCCGTACAGCGCGCCCCGAGGTCGGGTCGATCCTGGCGCCAGTCCAGCACCTCGACCAGCTTGGCGGCCAGGGCGTCGGCGTCACCGGCCGGGACCAACAGGTCGGCCAGGTCGTCGGTGAGGATCTCGGGGATGCCCCCGATGGAGGAGGCGACGACCGGACGCCCGGTGCTCATGGCCTCGATCACGGTCCGGCCGAAGGGCTCCTCGTAGATGGAGGGGACGACGACCACATCGGCGGCGTGGAGGGGGGTGACTACGTCCGTGCGCATCGGCAGGTGATGGATGGTCACGTCGGGAGCCATGGCGACGAGGAGCCGGTGGTAGTCGTCGCTCAGGTACGGGCCCATCAGCACCAGTTCGGCCGACGGACGAGTTCGATGCAGCCGGGCCATGGCGTCGACCAGCACGGCCACCCCCTTCTCGGGGGCCACCCGGCCGAAGAAGAGGACGAGGGGAGCGGTCGCCGAGAGCCGCAGCTCGGCCCGGGCCGAGGCCCGCTCGGCCTCGCCCCCCGACCGATACTGGTCCGGGTCGATGCCGTTGAGCACGACGGAGGTTCGCCCGGGGTCGCCCCCGGCGGCCACGAACCGCTCTCGTACGAACTCCGACACGCACAAGAAGCGCGTGGTGAACCGGCCCAGCCCCCGGTTGACGGCCGGGGTGCCCAGGCCGACCAGCCCGTGCAGGTGGCAGACCACCGGGGCCCGGGTGAGCGAGGCGGTGGCCAGGGCCCAGGGCAGCGGCTTGAACCGGTGGAGATAGATCACGTCGGGATGGGTGCGGACGCCGGCCCGGACGGCGGGAACGAGTCGGGGTAGCTGACGGGCCGCGGTCCGAAGCTCGAGGTCGAGGGCTGGGACCTGCTGCATCGTGTCGCAGAAGGCGGCGTACCGGTCGCGGTACGGGCCGTCTTGGATGTAGAGGAGATCGATGGCGTGGCCGCGGCGGGCCAACTCCTCGGCGATCTGCACGGTCTGCACGGAGATGCCCGTGTTGGGCGAGAGGGTCTCCGAGTTGGTCAGGATCCTCACGGCCGGCAGGGGGCGGGCGGCGGACGGCCGGCCGGCCTTACCCAGAGCTGGCACCGCTGGGCCGGGGCTCCGGGAACGGCGGTCGAGCAGTCGGTGCTGCGGGCGGGGTCCTGACGCCGGTCGCTCTCGGTCACCCGCACCAGCCGCTCCCGCAGGCCGGCCGCGACCGGTGGTGTGGTCGGGCGGCGCATGCCGGCCCATCGTAGCCAGGGGCTGGTGAGGGGCGGTGTTCCCTCGGGCCCACCGCGTGGGTAGGGGCCGATGCCGATCGCTAGGCGGTGATTTCGTGCAGGAAGGCCACCACCTCGTCGCGGCTGATCGTCCGCTTCATGGGCGGGACGCGGGCCAACAGGGCCCCCCGGTAGCGGGCCGTGGCCAGCCGGCTGTCGAGCACCGCCACCACCCCCCGGTCATGGGACGAGCGGATCAGCCGGCCCGCCCCCTGGGCCAGCAGCGTCCCCGCCCGGGGGAGGTCGACCGTGCTGAACGCCCCCGGGCCGGCCCGCTCCCGGCGGGCCTGGAGCACCGGCTCGTCGGGGCGGGGGAAGGGGATGCGGTCCACGGTCACCAGGCTGAGCGTGGGGCCGGGGACGTCCACCCCCTGCCAGAAGCCGAGGGTGGCGAAGAGACAGGTGGCGTCGTCGGAGCGGAATGCCTCGACGAGGGCCGGCTTGGGCAGGTCGGACTGGGCCAGCACGGGTACGTCCAGGCGGTCCCGCAGGACCTCGACGGCGGCGTGCATGGCCCGCCAACTGGTGAACAGGGCCAGGGTCCGGCCACCCGCCGCCGTGATCAGCACCTCCAGCTCCTCGTGGAGGGCGGGCTCGGCCTCAGGGCTCCGACGGTCGGGGAGGGTCCGGGGCACATAGAGCAGCGCGTTGCGCCGGTAGTCGAACGGGCTGCCGACGTCGAGTTCGTCGCACCGTCCCGACGGCAGCCCCAACCGGTCGGCCAGGCCGAGCGGAACGGTGGCCGAGGTGAGCACACCGGTCACCGAGCCCCACAGCTGGTCGGTCAGCAGTGGCCCGACGTCGATGGGCGACACCCGCAGGCTCGGGGCGCGGGCCCCGCTCTCCACCCAGGCCACCTCATCGTCGGTGAGGACGGACAGCCTGGCCAAATCGGCGGCCAGGTGGCCGGCGGCGAGGAGGGCCCGGTCCCGCCGGGATCGCTCCGGGCCGGGAGCGTCGTCCCCGGCCGTCCGCTCGGCCTGCCGGAGGTGGTCGATCAGCCGGGCCACCCGACCGACGGCGAGCGCCAGCACCTGGTCCAGCTCCGGGATCGCCGGCCGGGACGGCCGGCGGGCGGGTGCGGGGGGTGACCTCGGGCTCCTCGAGCCCGAGGTCCAGCCCCGGCGGCCCGGGTGTCGCCGCCTCAGGAGGGGCGGGCGGAGGCCCCTCGCCCACCAGGGCCCGAGCGGACAGGCGCTGGCCGGCCACGGGACCCAGGACGCGGTGCAGCAGGTCGCCCACCGCGGCGACACCCTCGACGGTGTCGAGGGCCCCCGACGAGGACGGGTCGAGCAGCGGTCGGGTGGTGGCCGCCAGGGCCCGGAAGCGGCCGGGCCCGATCTCCACCCCCAGACTGTCGGTCATCACCTCCTCCACCTCGTGGGCCTCGTCGAACACCACCACCTGGTGGGGAGGGAGCACGACCCCCCCGCTGGCCAGGTGGGCCCCGTAGAGGTGGGTGTTCACCACCACCACGTCCGCCTCGGCGGCCCGGGCCCGGGCCGCCTCGGCGAAGCAGTCCCGTCCCGAGGGGCAGCGGAAGGCTCCCGGGCACTCGCGGGCGGTGGTGGAGACCATGGCCCAGGCCGCGGAAGTGAGGTTCGAAGGCCAGCTCGGAGCGGTCCCCCGTGGTGGTGTCGTCAGCCCAGCGGACCAGGCGGCGAACCTGCTCACCGAGCCGACCGACCTCGGTGGGGTCGTCGGGCACCGCCGTGTCGCCGCTTGCCGATGACGGACCGAGGGGGTCGTCGGCATCGGGAGGGTCGGCCGATCCCGGCTGCAGGGCGAGCTGCTCGCCGTGTCCCCCGATCTCGGACACCCGCTGGCGACACAGGTAGTTGCTGCGTCCCTTCAGGACGGCGAACGAGAAGTCGGCCCTGAGCCGCCACCGGCCACCTGCGGGAGGTCGTAGTGGGCCAGCTGGTCCTGGAGGGCCTTGGTGGCGGTGGCCACGACGACGCGCTCGCCGGAGAGCACCGCCGGGATCAGGTAGGCCAGCGACTTACCGGTGCCCGTCCCGGCCTGGACGACCAGGTGTCGCCGGTTGTCGATGGCCCGCCCCACCGCCTCGGCCATCTGCTGTTGACCCTGGCGTGACTCGCCGCCCCCCGGGAGCTCCGCGGCCACCGCGGCCAGCATGCCGGTCACGTCGTCAGGCATGCCCCGATGACCCTATCGGCGCCCCCGGTGCCCGGCCCGCGCTGACCCACGGGGTCCCGGCGGCCGGTCAGTGCCACTCGATGGCCAGGCCGACGGCCACGCCGAGCCCCACGATGACGATGGCACCCCGGAGCAGGCGTGCGGGCAGGCGCCGCCCGTACCGACCGCCGACCTGCCCGCCGATGATCGAACCGGCCGCGATCAGGCCGGCCACCGACCACGAGATGTGGGTGGTGGCGACGAAGAGCAGTCCGGCCACCGCATTCACGATGAGGGCCAGCACGTTCTTGGTGCCGTTGAGCCGCTGCAGGTCGTCGTCGATGAAGATGGCCAGGAGGGCGATGAGGATGACGCCCTGCGCGGCTCCGAAGTAGCCGCCGTAGACGCCGGTGAGGGAGACCCGGTCAGGAGGGCGGCCCCACCGTGGACCCTGCGGCGCCCCGCCGCTCGAGCCCGGCGCTGATCCGGGGCTGGGCCGCCATGAGCAGGGCGGCGATGGCGATGAGGGCGGGGACGGCGGCCTTGAACACGCTGTGGGGGAGCGAGAGGAGCAGGATGGCCCCGGACAGCCGCCAAGGAGTGAGGCCGAACCCAGCTGGAGGAGGCGGCGCCGTTGGCCGACCAGCTCCCTCCGGTAGGCCACCACGGCGCTCACGCTGCCGGGCACCAGCCCGACGGTGTTGGACACGTTGGCCAGCACCGGCGGATAGCCGAGAGCCAGCAGGGTCGGGAAGGTGATGAGCGACCCCGAGCCCACGATGACGTTGACCGTCCCGGCCGCCAGTCCGGCGGCGAAGATGGCCAGGGCGTCCTGCGGTGACATGGAGAGGGTCTAGCGCCCCCGGGCGGGGTGCTCAACCATCCGACCTGCCGACCGTGCCATCGCTGACCCCACCGTCGGTCCCAGGCACAGGTATCGGTGTGGAGGCGATAGGTTCGCAGGGTGCAACCGGACCAGCCAGGGACTGAGGAGGCCTATGAGCCGCGTCAGCCCACGGTGGCGGCCGCCGATCTGGTCGGCGGCCCCATCCCCGCCCACGTGGCTTGTGTGATGGACGGCAACGGCCGCTGGGCGGCGCGTCGCGGCCTGCCCCGCACCGAGGGGCATGCGGCCGGTGAGGCCGCGTTGCTCGACGCGGTGGAGGGCGCCCTCGACCTCGGGATCCCCTGGATCACCATGTACGCCTTCTCCACGGAGAACTGGCGGCGCCCGGCCGACGAGGTGCGCTACCTGATGGGCTTCAACGAGAGCCTGCTCATGCGACGACGCGACGAGCTCCACGACAAGGGGGTCCGGATCCGGTTCGCTGGACGACGGGACTGGCGGGTGCCCAAGCGGGTCCTGAAGCGGATGGACGAGTCGATCCAACTGACCCGGGCCAACCGGCGCTGCACCCTGACCATGGCCTTCAACTACGGCGGTCGGGCGGAGATCGTCGACGCCGTCCAGCGCCTGGTGGCCGACGGGGTGGCGGCCGACAAGGTCAACGAGAAGGCCATCCGCTCGCGCCTCTACTTCCCCGACCAGCCCGACCCCGACCTGGTCATCCGGACCTCGGGCGAGCACCGCATCTCCAACTTCCTGCTCTGGCAGCTGGCCTACAGCGAGCTGGTCTTCGACGACGTGCTGTGGCCCGACTTCCGGCGGGGCCATCTGTTCGAGGCGGTGCGTGACTTCCAGAAGCGACAGCGCCGCTACGGGGGCGTGCAGTGAGATCGACGCGGCGAGGACCGGTCCGCACCCGGGATGACGCCGGCGGCGTGTGGATCGTCACCGGCCTGGTGGCGGGGGCCATCGTCTATGCCGGCATGGTGGCGATGTTGGTGGCCGGCTTCACCCCGGTGACCCCGCTGGTGGTCATCCCACCCGTACTCATCGCCCTCATCGCCGCCAACAGCCTGCTGGGCGGGGGCAGGAGCCGCGGGCGCTCACCGGCTGGCCACGGGCGTACCCCACTGCCGTCGGCCGTACCGAACGGGTCCGTGCCGGTGGAGCCGGTGCCGTCGGCCGCCGTCGAGGAGCCCGGCGACCCTCGATGACCCTCTTCCGGGACCGGGGCATGGTGCTGCGCACCATCCGCCTGGGGGAAGCCGACCGGATCGTCACCCTGATGACCGAGGAGCACGGCAAGGTCCGGGCCGTGGCCAAGGGGGTGCGTCGGACCACCTCCAAGTTCGGGTCCCGCCTGGAACCGCTCAGCCATGTCGCCCTGCTCGGGTGGCAGGGTCGCGGTGATCTGGACACCATCAACCAGGTCGAGGTGATCGACACCAACCGGGCCGTCCGCGAGGATCTCGACCGGATGGCCGCGGCCATGTCCATGCTGGAGGTGGTCGACCAGATCGGTCAGGAGCGCCACGCCAACCCCCGCCTCTACGAGATGCTGGTCGGCGCGATCACCGCCCTGGCCCAGCAGCCCTCACCCATGGTGGCTCCGGCCTTCTTCCTGAAGGTGCTGGCCCTCGAGGGGTCGGCCCCCGTCCTGGACGGATGCGTGTCCTGCGGCGAGGAAGACCCCGCCCAGCTGGTGGCCTTCGATCTCGTCGAGGGGGGCGTGCTGTGCCGTAGCTGCCGTCGGGGGCGGCCCCTCACCCCCGAGGGCCTGGTGCTCCTCCGGCGCACTCTGGGGGGCGGCCTGACCGGGGTGCTGGCCGAGCCGCGCTCGGCGGTGACCGACGAGATCACCGCCCTGGCCACCGAGGCCATGGAGGCCCATCTCGACCGCCGGCTTCGCTCGGTGCGCTCGAGCCAGGTGTCCTGACGTGGCCGGTGGGACCGTCCGAGCCGGCCGGACCACGGTCATGTGGTTCCGCCGGGACCTGCGGACGGCCGACCACCCCGCCCTGGTGGCCGCGGTGGAGGAGGCTTCGTCGGCGGGAGGCACCGTGGCCCCGCTCTTCGTGGTGGACGACGTCCTGCTGGCTTCGGCCGGGGCCAACCGACGGGCGTTCCTGTCGGGATCACTCGCCGACCTCGACGCCCGGCTGGACGGGGCGCTGGCCCTCCGTCTCGGCCGCCCCGAGGAGGTGGTCCCGGACTTCGCCGCCGAGGTCGGGGCCCGTACCGTGTTCGCCACCGGAGACACCGGCCCCTACGGCCGCCGGCGGGACGCCCAGGTGGCCACGGTGCTCGAAGCCGCCGACAGGCGGCTGGCCCTGGTCGGCTCCCCCTATGCCGTCTCGCCGGGCCGGGTGCTGACCGGCGGCGGACTCCCGTACCGGGTGTTCACTCCGTTCCGCCGTGCCTGGGAGTCCACGGGGTGGCCCGGTCCCCTGGACCGGCCCCGGAGGGCCCGTTGGCACCGAGCCGGATCCGACGTCACCGTCGAGGCCGTCGCCGCGCCACCCGACGCATCGGTGCTGCCGGAGCCCGGCGAGGCCGCAGCCGAGGCGGCACTGTCGTCGTTCCTGGACGGTCCGGTCGGCCAGTATGGGGACGACCGGGACCGGCCGGACCATGCGGGGACGTCGCGTCTCTCCCCGTACCTCCGCTTCGGGACGATCCACCCCCGCCAGGTACTGGCCCACCTGCCCGCCGGCCGCGGCGCGCGGGTGTTCGGCTCGGAGCTGGCCTGGCGGGAGTTCTACGCCGACGTCCTCTGGCACCACCCCTCCTCGGCCTGGGAGCCGCTGGCCCCCATAGGGAACCATGTCCGATGGGACAGCAGCCCCCTGGCCGAGGAGCGCTTCACCGCCTGGACGGCCGGGCTGACCGGCTACCCGCTGGTCGACGCGGGCATGCGCCAGCTCCGGGCCGAGGGGTGGATGCACAACCGGGTGCGGATGCTCGCCGCGTCCTTTCTGGTCAAGGACCTCCACATCGACTGGCGTCGGGGGGCCCGCCACTTCCTCGACCTGCTGGTCGACGGAGACGTGGCCTCGAACAACCACGGGTGGCAGTGGGTGGCCGGCACCGGTACCGACGCAGCACCCTTCCACCGCGTGTTCAACCCCACCCTGCAGGCCGAGCGCTTCGACCCCGACGGCGCCTACGTGCGGGCCTATGTGCCCGAGGCCGACGGCTTCGGCTACCCGGCGCCCATCGTCGACCACGCCCACGAGCGGGCCGAGGCCCTGAAGCGGTGGGACGAGGCCAAACTGGCGCTGACCGCGGTGCGGGGCTCCCGTTGAGCGGGGACCGGCCCTTCGGCGTCTACGTGCACATCCCGTTCTGCCGGGCCCGCTGCGACTACTGCGCCTTTGCCACCTTCACCGACCGGGACCACCTGATGGAGGCCTATGCCTCGGCCTGCATGGCCGAACTGGACCGGGCCCGGGCCGTCGAGAAGATGCCTCCGGCCACCTCGGTCTTCTTCGGCGGCGGTACCCCGTCACGGCTGCCTGCCGATCTGCTCGTGGCCATCCTCGGTGCCGTGCCCCGCCGGCCCGGCGCCGAGGTCACCGTGGAGTGCAACCCCGAAGACGCCGACCCAGCCCGTCTGGCCGCCTACCGGGCCGCCGGGGTGACCCGTGTGTCGCTCGGGGTGCAGTCGACGGTGCCCCACGTGCTGGCGGGACTGGGCCGTCGCCACGGTTCCGACCAGGCCGTCAGCGCGGCGGGTGCGGTGGCGGCCGCCGGCTTCGAGTCGTGGAACATGGATCTGATCATCGGCGGGGCGGGCGAGACCGATGCCGACTGGGCCCGGAGCCTCGGGGATGTCCTCGCCCTCCCCGCGCCGCCGCCGCACCTGAGCGCCTACTCCCTGACCGTCGAGCCCGGTACCCCGCTGGCCGCGGCCCCGGACCGCCATCCCGACGAGGACGTCCAAGCCGGTCGCTACGAGGAGACCGACCGCATCCTCTCCGAGCACGGCTACCGGTGGGAGGAGATCTCCAACTGGGCGCGGCCGGGGCACGAGTGCCGGCACAACGGGCTCTACTGGGACCAGGGCGAGTATCGGGGCATCGGCGCGGCCGCCCACTCCCATGTCGGGGGGCGGCGATGGTGGAATGTCCGGACTCCCGACCGGTACGTGGCCGCCCTCGGCGGCGGTCGCCCGGCGCAGTCCGGCGAGGAGGTCCTCACCGACGAGCAACGGTGGTTCGAAGCCATGGCCCTCGCCCTCCGCACCCCGTCGGGTGTGCCCCTGGATGCCCTGCCCGACGACCCCGACCTCGACGGTCTGGTCGACCGGTCGACCGGGCGGGCGGTGCTGACCGTCCGCGGCCGGCTGCTGGCCAATGCCGTGACCACCCGGCTGGTGGGTGGGCGGCGGGCCGGCACCGGCGATGCCGATGGGGCCGCCCCCGTGGTCGAGGACAGCCGGTCAGCCAGTACGATTGCTCCCCATGCCTGACCCGGACGCTGCTCCCGACGCGCCTGACGACCTCATGGAGAAGGTGATCTCGCTGTGCAAGCGGCGCGGCTTCATCTTCCAGTCGGCCGAGATCTATGGCGGCTTCCGCTCCACCTACGACTACGGGCCCCTCGGGGTCAACCTGCTGCGCAACGTCAAGAATGCCTGGTGGGAGGCGATGGTCCAGCGGCGCGACGACGTAGTCGGCCTGGACGCGGCCATCCTCTCCCCGCCGGCCGTGTGGGAGGCCTCCGGCCACCTCTCGAACTTCACCGACCCGCTGGTCGACTGCCGGCAGTGCCACCAGCGCTGGCGCCAGGACAAGATCGACGGGGTCTGCCCCAACTGCGGCTCGACCGAGTTCACCGAGGCCAGAGCGTTCAACCTGATGTTCAAGACCCATGCCGGCCCGCTCGAGAACGAGGGGGCGGTGGCCTACCTCCGACCGGAGACGGCCCAGGGCATGTTCATCAACTTCGCCAACGTGCTCCAGACCACCCGCAAGAAGCCCCCCTTCGGCATCGCCCAGGTGGGCAAGTCGTTCCGCAACGAGATCACCCCCCAGAACTTCGTCTTCCGCACCCGTGAGTTCGAGCAGATGGAGATGGAGTACTTCGTCCCCCCAGACCAGGCCGACCACTGGTTCCGGTACTGGCTGGACGAGCGGATGCGGTGGTACGTCGACCTGGGCATCCCCGAGGGCCAGCTCCACCTGCGCCACCATGCCGCCGACGAACTGTCCCACTACTCGGCCGGGACCGCCGACGTGGAGTTCCTCTTCCCCTGGGGGTGGGACGAGCTGGAGGGAATCGCCAACCGCACCGACTTCGACCTGAAGGCCCACGCCCAGGCATCGGGCGAGCGGCTGGAGTACTTCGACCAGGCCACCGGTGAGCGGTACGTCCCGTACGTGATCGAGCCGGCGGCCGGGGCCACCCGCACCATGATGGCCTTCCTGCTGGCCGCCTACCACGAGGACGAGATCGGAGGCGAGGCCCGGACCGTGCTCCGGCTCCACCCCCGGTTGGCCCCGTACCAGGTGGGGGTCCTGCCCCTGTCGAAGAAGGAGACGCTCGAACCGTTGGCCCGGCAGGTGCTCGGCTCGCTGCAACCCCACTTCATGTGTGACTACGACCTCACCCAGTCCATCGGAAAGCGGTACCGCCGCCAGGACGAGGTGGGCACCCCGTGGTGTGTGACGGTCGATTTCGACTCCCTGGAGGACCATGCCGTGACCGTGCGGGACCGGGACACGACCGAGCAGGTCCGGGTCCCGGTCGACGGCCTCGTGGCCGAGCTGCAGTCGAGGATGGATCGGGCCTGACCCCGGAGCGGGGGACACGGGCCCCGATCCCATCGACGCATCCGGCGACTCCGTATGGCGGCCTCGGCCGTTGCCCAGCCACGCCGGATCACCCCGGCCGCCCAGATCGTGTCGGCCCTGATCATCCTGGCCGGCGGGGGTGCAGGCGAAGGGGCACGTCGATGGGCCGCACAGGCGCCAGGTAGGCTGGCATCCCGTGGCCGGCCAACCCCGCCGGCCCGTGCCGCACTCCGAATCCAGTCCAGGAGCCCCCGTACCGATGCCCTTCGTCTTCGACTTCGACCATGCCCACCGGAAGCCACCCATGGAGATGAAGGACCTCCTCGGCGGCAAGGGCGCCAACCTGGCCGAGATGACCTCGGTGCTCAGGCTGCCGGTCCCCCCGGGATTCACCATCGGGACCACGGCGTGCCGTGCCTACATGGAGGGAGGTTGGCCCGAGGGGCTGACGGCTGAGGTGGCCAAGGCAAGGGCCCGACTGGAGAAGAAGATGGGGAAGCGCATCGGCGACCCCGGCGATCCGCTGCTGGTGTCGGTGCGGTCCGGGGCGAAGTTCTCCATGCCCGGAATGATGGACACGGTCCTCAACCTGGGGCTGAACGACCAGTCGGTGGAGGGACTGGCCAAGCAGACCGACGATGAGCGCTTCGCGTTCGACTCGTACCGGCGGTTCATCGCCATGTACGGCCGCATCGTCCTGGGCATCCCCGGTGACGAGTTCGACACCCTGCTCGACGCGGCCAAGGAGCTGGCCGGCACCACCTCGGACGCGGGGGTGCCCGTCGAACTGCTCCGGTATCTGGTCGACGCCTACCAGCAGATCGTCGAGCGGCACACCGGATCGCCCTTCCCCCAGGACCCCGACGACCAGCTGCGCGGGGCCATCGAAGCGGTCTTTGCCTCGTGGGAGGGCCCCCGGGCCGTGGCCTACCGGGTGCGGGAACGCATCGCCCACGACCTCGGCACCGCGGTCAACGTGCAGGCCATGGTGTTCGGGAACCGTGACGACACCTCGGGCACCGGGGTGGGGTTCACCCGCGATCCGGCCACCGGGGCCACCGGCGAGTACGGCGACTTCCTAGTCAACGCCCAGGGCGAGGACGTGGTGGCCGGTATCCGGAACACTGAGCCGCTGTCGGCCCTGCAGGACGAGTTCCCCGCCATCCACGCCGAGCTGCTGGCCATCTTCGCCCGCCTCGAGGGCCACTACCGCGACATGTGCGATACCGAGTTCACCATCGAACAGGGCAAGCTGTGGATGCTCCAGACCCGGGTCGGGAAGCGCACGGGCCGGGCCGCCCTCAAGATGGCCGTGGACATGGTGGGGGAGAAGGCCATCAAACTGACCAAGGAGGAGGCACTGGACCGGATCTCCGGTGAGCATCTTGAGCAGGTCCTCCACCCCCAGTTCTCGGAGTCCGGGCACGCCGTCCTGGCCCGCGGCCTCGGGGCCTCTCCGGGCGCGGCGGTGGGTCGCGTCTACTTCACGGCTGACGACGCCCAGGAGGCCGCCGAGCGGGGCGAGAAGGTGGTGCTGGTCCGCAGTGAGACCTCACCCGAGGACGTGCACGGGATGCTGGCCGCCGAAGGCATCCTGACCGCCCGCGGGGGGTTGGTCAGCCATGCCGCGGTGGTGGCCCGGGGATGGGGCAAGCCGGCCGTGGTGGGAGCAGAGGTCCTCCGTATCGCCGGTTCGTCGTTCGCCGTGGGCGAGACGGTGGTCAGTGAGGGCGACTGGATCTCGGTGGACGGCACCAACGGGACGGTCATGTTGGGGCAGGTTCCCGTGACCGTCGGCGAGACGCCCCCGGAGTTCGAGACCATTCTGGGCTGGGCCGACGAGGTCCGGGCCGGCCACCTCGGGGTGAGGGCCAACGCCGACAACGGGCCCGATGCGACCAATGCCCGCCGTCACGGGGCGGAAGGGATCGGACTCTGCCGGACCGAGCACATGTTCCTGGCTGAGGACCGCCTGCCCATCGTGCGTCGCATGATCCTCGCTCAGTCCCCGGCCGAGGAGGAGCAAGCCCTGGAGGCGCTCCGGGTGGCCCAACGCTCCGACTTCGAGGAGATCCTCGAAGCGATGGACGGCCTGCCGGTCACCATCCGGCTGCTCGACCCGCCCCTGCACGAGTTCCTCCCTGACACCCAGGAGCTGGCCATCAAGGAGGCCACCACCGGCTTGACCGAGGAGGAGAGCCAGCTCTACGAGGCGGCCAAGATCTGGCACGAGTACAACCCCATGTTGGGTACACGCGGGGTTCGCCTCGGGGTCATCAAGCCTGGTCTCTACGCCATGCAAGTGCGGGCGCTGATGGAGGCGGCCCTCGACCGGGTGGCTGCCGGTGGCCACCCCATTGTGGAGATCATGATCCCGCTGACCGTGTCCAGGGAGGAGCTGGCCCTCGCCCGCTCGTGGGTGGAGGCGGCCATCGCCGAGGCGCTGGCCGTCACCGGTGCCAGCGGCGACCAGGTCGGCAAGATGGAGGTTCTGATCGGCACCATGATCGAGACCCCCCGTGCCGCGCTGCGGGCCGGTGAGATCGCCGAGGAGGCCGACTTCTTCTCTTTCGGGACGAACGATCTGACCCAGATGACCTTCGGATTCAGCCGCGACGACGTGGAGGGCCGGATGATGTCGGCCTACCTGGAGCAGGGCCTCCTGAAGCGGAATCCATTCGAGGTGGTCGATCCCGATGGGGTCGGTGAGCTGGTGCGGTTGGGCGTGGAGCGCGGCCGGGCCACCCGGCCCAGCCTTAAGATTGGGGTGTGCGGCGAGCACGGGGGCGACCCCGACTCCATCGCCACCTTCGCCGCCGCCGGTCTGGACTATGTGAGCTGTTCACCCTTCCGGGTGCCCATCGCCCGGCTCGCTGCCGCCCAGGCTGTGCTGGCCGGCCTCACCACGGCCAAGCCGAGGGCGAAGGCCAAGTCGGCCAAGGCGGCTCCCAAGACGCCCAGCAAGGCCAAGGCCAAGGCCAAGCGGTAGGGCGGTCCCAGTCGGGCCGGCCGTCACCAGTCACGCGCCAGAGGCTGCGCCCCACTCGAGAGAGGCCGCGCCGGCCCCGACCTGCCGCTTCCGTGGTACGGAGGCAGCCAACCAGGCCTCGAGGGGGTCGCCCAGGCCGGTCACGGCCCGGGCCGCTCCGTTGCGGACGGATCCGGCCGGCGACGCGGTACCGTCAACACCCATGGGCATTCCCGACGAGGACGTGGCGCGGGTCCGCGCCGAGACCGACATCGTCGCCCTGATCGGCGAGCACGCCGCCCTGAAGAAGGTGGGGCGGCGTTGGCAGGGGCTGTGCCCCTTCCACGGCGAGAAGACCCCGTCGTTCAGCGTCAACGCCGAGGATGGCTTCTACTACTGCTTCGGGTGCCAGGCCAAGGGTGATGCCATCAGCTTCGTCCGGGCCATCGAGCACCTCGATTTCGTCGACGCCGTCCGACGGTTGGCCGACAAGGCGGGCATCACCATCCGGGAGGATGCCTCATCCGGCCGGGACAGCCAGCGCCGCAAGGTGTTCTTCGACGCCATGGAGCAGGCCACCGAGTGGTATCACCAGCGGCTGCTGACCTCGGCCGACGCCGGCCAGGCCCGGGACTACCTGCGCAGTCGTGGCTACGACGGTGAGGTGGTCCGCCGGTTCCGGCTGGGCTGGGCCCCCGACGATTGGGATGCCCTGTGTCAGGGACTGAGCCTGAGTGAGGAGGTGGCGGTCGGGGCCGGGCTCGGGTTCGTCAACAAGCGCCGGCGGCTGCAGGATGCGTTCCGAGCCCGGGTCCTCTTCCCCATCTGTGATCCTTCCGGACGTCCGGTCGCCCTCGGCGGACGGGTGCTCCCAGGGGGCACCGACCCGGCCAAGTACAAGAACTCCAGCGAGACGCCCATCTACTCCAAGCGCAAGACCCTCTACGCCCTCAACTGGGCCAAGCAGGAGATCATCACCACCGACGAGGTCGTGGTGTGCGAGGGGTACACCGACGTCATCGGTCTGTTCGGTGTCGGGGTGCAGCGGGCCGTGGCCACCTGCGGCACGGCGCTGGCCGAGGAGCACGTGAAGCTGCTCCGGGGCTTTGCCTCCCGGGTGGTGCTGGCCTTCGACGCCGACGGCGCCGGTCAGGCTGCCGCCGGCCGCTTCTACGAGTGGCAGCGCAAGCTCTCCATCGATGTGGCCGTCGCCGCACTCCCGCCCGGGAGCGACCCCGGTGAGCTGGCCCGGAGCGATCCCGAGGGGCTGCGAGCAGCCATCGAGGGGGCCAAGCCGTTCCTTCAGTTCCGGGTGGACCGGATTCTGGATGCGGCCGAGCTCGCCACCCCTGAAGGCCGGGCCCGGGCCGCCGACGGCGCCCTGGCCGCGGTGGCCGAACACCCCGACAACCTGGTGCGGGACCAGTACCTCATGGTGGTGGCCGAGCGGTGCCGCCTGGAGCCCTCACTCTTGCGCGAGCGACTGGAGGAGCTGCGACGGGAGGGTCCCCGGACCGATGATGCAGCCACCCGGGGGCGTCGATCGGTCGGACCGACGGCCAATGGTGCCGTCAGCCGTCGACGGGACACGGGCCCGGGGGGCTCCGAGGACCCCTGGGTGCGGGAGCCCGAGGCCGACGGGGAGTGGGATGCCGACGGGTTCGACGGGGGCGGCATCTGGTCAGAGGGCGACGGGGCGGCCCGTCCCCGCAACCGGGCGACGGGAGGCACCGGCCGGGCGGCCCAGGAGTTCCGTCCCGGCCTCGAAGCCCTCCGGCTGGCCATCCACCAGCCCGAGGACGTCGCCGACTGCCTCGAGGCCGCCCTGTTCCGTGACGAGCTGCAGCGAGCCGCCTTCGAGGTGCTGGCCGGCGCCGGGGACGAGCCGCTGCATGAGGTCATTGAGCGGTCCCCACCCACGGTCCGGGCCCTCTTGGTCCGTCTCACCGTGGAAGAGCCCCGGAGTCGAGCCGATGAGGTGGTGCTCCAACTGGTCAGGGATGCGGCACGGGGCGAATTCGGTCGTCATCACCGGCGAGGCCAGGACGTCACCCGAGGCGGCGGCTGAGGCAGCCCAGGTGGCATCTTGGGTCCAGGAGCTGGACGATCCCGGTGCCTCGGCGGCAGCGACGGCTGGGTTGGTAGCCTGGCTGGTGGTGAGGGCACAGTCGACTACTCCGGGACACGGAACGTGATCGCCAGGCCGGTGACGTCGCCGAACGGGAGCGCGACGCCCGAGACCATCGAGGCTCCTCCAATGTTGTCGGCGCCATCGGGAGGCGGCGTCTTGGACGTGCTCCCGGCCCATCAGTTCGATGCCCTCATCCGCATGGGCAGGTCCAGGGGCGGACTGACCCAGGACGACGTCATGACCGTCCTTCGGTCGGTCGAGCTCAGCGCCGAGCTGATCTCCGATGTGGTCAACCGGATCATGCAGGCAGGGATCGAGTTCACCTACGACACCGGGGAGACGACAGTCGTGCCGATGACAGGCGCGGCAGCCGACGATCTCTCGGGTCGGCTGCGCGACGACCTGGCTACTCAGCCGAAGCCAGTCGACGACCCAACCGATCTCCCGCCTGCCCGCATCGTGACGCTCGAGCCCTCACGTGAAGCAATCCAGAACGGGCACGCCGACCGGGCCCCGCTGGCTCCGGGCGATCCCGCTCCGCCGGTGACCAGCGCGGCGGCACCGGCCAGGAAGGAGCGGTCCCCCCGTCGCCCGGCGGCGAAGGACGGCTACTCGGACACCGACGGCTTCCGGGGCTCAGCCGCCGATCCGGTCCACATGTATCTGAAGGAGATCGGCAAGGTCAAGCTGCTGGACGTGGCGCTTGAGGTGGAGTTGGCCGAGCGGATCGTGGCCGGCAACGAGGCAGCGGAGCGCCTAGCCGAGCACGAGACCAGCGGTGAGGCCTACGGCGGACGCGCCACCGACCGGGTGATGATGCGGCGGGGACTGCAGGCCAAGGAGGCGTTGATCGAGGCCAACCTCCGCCTGGTGGTGTCCATCGCCAAGCGCTACCGAAATCGGGGCCTGGCCTTCCTGGACCTCATCCAGGAGGGGAACCTGGGTCTGATGCGGGCCGTGGAGAAGTTCGACCACACCAAGGGTTTCAAGTTCTCCACCTATGCCACCTGGTGGATCCGTCAAGCCATCACCCGGGCCATCGCCGATCAGGCCCGGACCATCCGGATTCCCGTCCATATGGTGGAGACCATCAACAAGGTGGTGTGGGCGCAGCGCCAGCTGCTCCAAGAGCTGGGACGCGAACCAAGCGCCGAAGAGGTGGCCAGTCGCGTCGACTTCTCCATCGAGCGGGTGCGGGAGATCCAGCGGATCAATCAGGACACCGTCTCGCTCGAGCAGCCCATGGGCGATGAAGACGACTTCAGCCTCTCCGACCTGATCGAGGATCGCGAGGCGGTGGTGCCGGACGATGCCGCCGCCCGGATGATGCTGGACGATGCCGTGCGCGAAGCCCTCGGACACCTCTCCCCGCGGGAGCAAGACGTGGTCCGGCTCCGGTTCGGCCTGGAGGACGGGAAGATCCGGACCCTCGAGGAGGTGGGGAAGGCCTTCGGGGTGACCCGGGAGCGCATTCGTCAGATCGAGGCCAAGACGTTGGCCAAGCTGCGTCGGCCCGAGTCAGCCCAACTGCTTCGCGACTATCTCGACGAAGCCTGACCACCCCGCCCGGAGGGCATGGGGAGCTCAGACGTCCGAATGGCCCCGAGCAATGACGGCGTGCCGCCGATCCGGGAGCCGCCGCCGACTGCTGAGTGCGGTGGCCACCTCCTCGGCAAGGTCGAGGGCGATGGCGTCGGCCGCCTGGTCGCCGTCCCGCCACCCCAGCCGCACGCCGATGGTGTCCTTCATGCGCTCCACGCCGAGGGCGGCGACCGCCTTGGACTTCTCGGTGACCAGGGTGGTCGTGCTGGTGACCGGCGCGGATCGGCCCAGTTGACGTGCCGCCCGGCTGATCTGGAGGTAGCGTTCGCGGCCCGCTCGGGTGCCGAGGACGTAGCCCAGACCGAAGGCGATGGCCGTGCCGATGCGGAACTTCACGGACCCATTGTGCCCTGCATGGTCACGCGGCGCACCTTTGCCCGTCGGGTGGGCTGGTACCGGCTAATCTCCTCAGGCACGTCGGGGCACAGCCTGCCTCGGCCGTTGCACCTTTCCGGGGTAGCTCAATCGGCAGAGCGAGCGGCTGTTAACCGCTAGGTTGAGAGTTCGAGTCTCTCCCCCGGAGCACAGCGTGGGCCAGCGGCCGATCGACGGAACGGGTCGACCGACGGCCCGGTGGGCCAGGAGTGGCGGGCGTCGACAGGTGAGTCCGAGCGCCGTGTGAACGGCCGATGCGTTGGGAGTTGGCCATGGATGGATGGGTGCTGACGGTTGAACGGTTCATCCGTGCCACACCCGAGTCCATATTCGACGTACTGGCGGATCCGGCGAAGCACGCCCTGATCGATGGCTCGGAGATGCTCCAGGGGACCAAGTCGGAATCCTCGTCACGATTGGCCCTCGGGGCCACGTTCGGCATGTCCATGAAGATGGGCATCCGCTACTCGACGGTGAGCACGGTCGTCGAGTTCGAACCGAACCGCCGCATTGCGTGGCAGACGGGTCCGAAGGGCAGACTCGAGCCCTATGTGGCCGGACGCATCTGGCGCTACGAGCTCGAAGCCCGGGACGGTGGGACGTTGGTCAAGGAGAGCTGGGACATCAGCACCGACCACCAGCGCTCATTGCTGAGGCTCGGTGACATCTGGTCGGGCAAGACGCGACGGGACATGGAGCTGACCCTGGCCCGGCTGGACACGCTGGTGACTGCGCCGGCTCCGGCGGACGATGGCCCCTAGAGTGCCGGTACCCCTGCTGGTCAGGTCATGGGCCCTCAGGAGGGGCCGACCCCTCCTCGGTGGGTCGGGTAGAAAATCGCTTGAACCGGGGGAGATGGACGTCGTCGTCGGTCTCGCCCCGGGTGAACATCAGCACCAGGAACAGTGCTCCGCCGAGGATGAGGCCCAGGACGAGTATTCCTCCAACGATGAGCCAGGTCGCCATGGGCGGATGGTAACCGTTGCCGCGAACGCAACCGGCCAACCCGCCGCCCGGTCCGTGGACGACGCCTCGCCAAGCATCGGATACCCGTCCGATGCCCCGATGGAGCGTCTGATGCCCGCCGCCGTGCCATGAGCGGGGCTGACTGCCCGTTTTGCGGACATCCTGGGGTCCACACCCAAACCGAGCGCCCGAGCTCGGGTGGGGCCCCGTCCTGCCAGGACTGCGACCGGTGCTGGATGGAGCAGCAGCGCCACGAGCGGCCTCCCCACCACTCCTGAGGGCATTGCCGGGTCGAGCCGGTACCGGTCAGGCGGCAGAGGACCGCGCCGGTACAGTGATTCGTCGTGCGCATCGCCTTCGTCACCGCGATACCGGAGGTGGCGGGTCAGGCCGATGCGGACCGCTCACTTCACGAAGCGGCGTTCGACAAGGCTGGCATCGAGCTCGAGTACCGGGTCTGGTCGGACCCCGGCGTCGACTGGTCCGGTTACGACCTGGTGGTGATCCGAACCCCCCTGGGACTACGTACCTCGTCTGGCCGAGTACCGGGAGTGGTTGTGGAAGGTGGACCGACTGGGGACCCTTCGAATTCCGGCTCGTTTGGTCGAGTGGAACCTGGACAAGCGCTACCTGTTGGAGCTTGGTGCTGCCGGCGTGCCAGTCATCCCCACCCATATCGCCGAGTCCGACGATGAGCTCCTGGCGGCACTGGCGTCATCGGGCGAGGAGCTGGTGATCAAGCCGGTCGTGTCGGCGGGAAGTGCAGACACCGGCAGGTTCGCGGCCGGTGATCCGGGGCCACGGCGCTGGGTCGCAGCATCCTCGACGGGGGGCGGGCGGCCATGGTGCAGCCGGCGGTGTCATCGGTGGCCACTCGCGGCGAAGTCAGCACGGTGTTGTTCGGAGGCGAGATCTCCCACACCTTTCGCAAAGGGCCATTGCTCGCCCTCGGAGGCGGATTCGGGGGCCTAAAGAACGAAGAGCATGTCGTCGCCGAGGAGTTGAGCGCTGGGCAGCGGCGGGTGGTCAGGTTGGCAAGCGAGGTGGTGTCCCGGATCGCCGCCGGCCGACTTGGAGTCGCCGTCCCGCTCCTGTATGCCCGAGTCGATGTCGTGCTGGCGGAATCGCGCCGCGAGCTGGTCCTCGAGGTCGAGCTCAACGAGCCGTCATTCTCCTTGGCTGTCGATGACCGTCGCCGCCGACCGCTTCGTGGCTGCGGTGCAGGAACAGGCGGGGGCTGACGGTGGAGGTAGGGCAGTGCCGTCCCAAGGGCGATGACAAGCCTGATCCCTCCGTAGGAGCGAGGGCAGCGCGGGTAGTGTGCCACCAATCCCGGGGCAGTAGCTCAGTGGTTAGAGCAGGGGACTCATAATCCAATTCAATACGTCTGAACTGGGCGTTTATGGTTGCGGCCAGTTGTGTCCACTTGCGCTCTGACCAGCGGAGTGTTGACAACCCTCGATCTCTACCAAGCAGTGCACAACATGGCCCGCTGCGATCCCTTCAGCGTGGACCGGTCAACGGTCAACGACATTGTCGTTGCCCGTAGCGTCATTGCCGGGTCCGGCATGTTCACCAATGCACTCCGACATCAGCTTGCCCGCCGGGGTATTGAAGTGGAGTTCACCGAACACGACTTGCTGGGTGAGCTCCGCAATGCGCAGGCGGTGGCTTCGAAACGGCTTTCGTGACCGCTCTCACCTGCCAGACATCGAGCGGTTCTCACTTATTGGCTTGGCCATGCCCATAAGTGCCTGGAGTGAGGCAGTTCGCGGGTGGCAAGCGCTCGTCGCTGGATAACACGCCCCGAGCCGGCAGCGATCTGGAACGCGGTCCTGATCGCGATCTGGTGCGTGGTGGGTTCAGGTGATGGTCGGTAGCGGCGAGTTCGCTCGATTCGCTGTCGACGGTAGGGTCATCACATCGGGCGGCATTGCTACCCGACGCCCTATGGAAGAGATCCTCGGTACCTACGGATGGGATGACCACTGGTCGGTGCTCTTCGCCCGTTTTGCGGACGGTGACGTTCAACCGGGCCGTATCGTGCGCCACGATCGGGCCGCGCCGCTGGTCGCGACGTCGCTCGGAATCGTCCATTTGCCGGCGCGGCGCAACGTCGGCGCGCTGACGGTCGGCGACTGGGTCGTGGTCGAAGACGGCGAGGTGATCGTCGACTTCCTCGATCGCTCGTCCTTGCTGCGCCGCCGCGATCCCGGGGCCGATGACCAGTTGCTGGCCGCCAACGTCGACGTTGTCGCCATGGTTTTCGGGTCGGACCGACCACTCAAGGCCGGTCGCTTGTTCCGCACCCTGTGCTGAGGAGATCGCGGCGATGCCCGATGCTGACTCCGTTGCAGCAGCGCTTCGCTGTTGGGTCTCTGGCGACTAGCGAAAGTGCCAACTCGGCGACCGGACGTTGACAGCCTCCTGCCACCCAACGAATCCTCTTTGAGTCAAGAGGGCAATTTTGAGGGGTTTCGGGCGCGACGAACCGGGCCGCCCTCGGAGGGCACGAATGCATAAAATTCGGTGGGTCCGGGAGTGACTTCGCCGAAGAGCCGGCCGCCAGGGTGCAGAGCCGGTCACGCAGGCTATGAGTCGTTCCCGCTTGTCCTCCCGGGCCCCTACTTCTGTGCGTCGATGAGGAGCTGGCGGTAGACGGCGTTGCTGACGTGACGCTTGAGCGACCGGATGGCCTCCCGCTTGGTCTTGCCCTCAGCCACCTTCTTCTCGAAGTAGATCCGACCTTCCGAGTTGGTCTGGCGGATCTGACAGATGGCCACCATGTGGATGGCGTGGTTCAGCTGGCGGTTGCCCCGGCGACTGAGGCGGAAGAAGATCCGCCCTCCCGATGACCTCTCCACCGGTGCCACCCCGGCGTAGGCGGCGTACTGGTCCCGGGTGGTGAACCGACGGACATCACCGGTGTAGCCGATCAGTTCGCAAGCCAGGATGGGACCGACCCCATAGAGCTCGGTGAGCGAGGTTCCGGAAGCCTTCACCGCTGTCTTGATCCGCCGATGGGACTCCTTCAGCTGCACATCGAGCCGCTCCACGTCGTCCAGCAGTTCGTGGGCCAGGTCATAGCGGGTCTGTTCCACTGCGGTGATCGGCTCGAAGTCATTGAGCAGCCTCATGGCATCAGAAGCGTTGAGTTCCTTGGAAATTCCGCCTGGTGACAGGTTGAGCAGGGCAGCATGAAGCCGGGAGACGACGATGTTGCGAAGCCGCCCGATCTCGTGGTTCCGCTTGGCCAAGAGGCGGAGCACCTCCCGATGGTCGGCGGGCTCGACCGATCGGAGCCCGGGCGAGCGGAGAGCGGCGATGGCCACCGACAGCGCATCGTTGGGGTCGTTCTTATCGGATCGTCCCGTTCCCAGCACCCGCACCCTCGAGGCCAACGTCGCCGGCACATCGAGGACCTGTTCGCCCGCGCCGACGAGCTGCTGGGACAAGAGATAACCCATGCCTCCGGCGGACTCGACGGCCCAAGTCCTCTTGCCGAGGCGCTCGGCCCAGGCCAACAACTGCTGTGTCTGCTGAGAGGTGGCTCGCACCCTGATCTCGGCCAACTGCTGCTCATCACGGCCGATGGCCACTGCGGTGTGGGACGCCTTGTGAGGGTCGATCCCGATGATGACGGTCATTGGTTGCTCCCTTCGTGGTCGGTTAGCCTCGATCATTCGTCCGACCCCCGGCTGACGGCAGAGTCGTAGACGACCCGCTGGTCGTTATCGATCTCGTCGACCAAAGCCCGTCGTGGGCGTGAAGCGCCGCGGTGTTGTCATTCGGTTTCGGATGTCACGCCCTGCAGCAGTGCTTTCGGGGTCGGGCGTTGTGACCCACCCGGTCAGGGGATGGCCGCCCGGAGTTTGGCGAACGCTTCGGCGAGGTCGTTCGCCCACGGCCAGGTCTCGTCCAGGCGGAGGATGAGTCCCCTCGACTTGTGCACGAGCAGCGCGGCCACGTGGAGGACCCGGTAGCGCATGGTCTTCGGCTCGGCCTTGGCCAGTGCACCGTCGAAGCAGAGCATCTGGCTCCAGGCCAGGAGTGCTCCGGCGATCAGGGAGGTTGCCACCCACGCCTCGTTGCGGACGAAGGAGTCGAAGGGCAGGTTGGCGAGCCCACAGTCCTTCCAGTTCCGGATCCTGTCCTCCACCCGGGCGTGTCCCCGGTGGCGGAGCTCGAGGGCGGCGATGTCGTTGCCCTCGGTGTTGGTGATGAAGCAGGTGTGGCGGAAGCCCTCTGCCGTGTCGAAGAGGGTGAGTTGGGCTCCGGGGTGGGGACGCTCCCGGCGCATGAGCAACCGGGTCTCCTCCGGCCACTTGGCCAGCGGGATGAGGTCGGTCAGCTCGACCACCCAGGCACCGTCGCGGACCGAGCCGTCGGTCTCTCGGGCTTGGATCCAGTCCTCTTCCTGGACGAGGACCAGGGCGTCACGTACTCCCTGGTCGATGGGGAATCCGATGGAGAAGTCACAGTTGGTGGCCACGATGGCGTCCACGAACCCGTGGGTGGCACCGGCCGAGTCGGCACGGACCAGGATCGGGTGGACAACCAGGGCCGGGTCGTCGTCATCGAAGTGGCCCGTCTGGTACTTCTCGGGCAGTCCCGACAGCGACCGGTCGAGGAGGGTGACATGGTCGTCGGCGTCGTTGGCCCCGGCGTTCCCCCGACGCAGCATGGCGGCCAGGGGTTCGTTGGTCGTGTCGCACCACACCCCGATGGGGAAGAACCCGAAGCCCTTCTTATAGGTGGGGGTGGCGTCCTGCTTCTCCGAATACGAGTTGACCAGGGTGGCGTCGAAGTCGAGTACCAACGAGTCCCCCGGGGGAGCAGCTGCCCACACCACCGCCCGGGCAGCCGCGATGGCCTCGGGGATGGCTCGGAGCTCGACGGCCGCCGTTGCCTCGACGGCCCGCCACGCCGTGGCGATCGATGCCACCGGACCGAACAGTTCGGACTGTTCACGCAAGGACGCCATGTCGGCCAGGCAGTCCGCACCGTCGGCGATGGCCACGGCCAGGTGGGTGAGGACGACGCCGGGATCATGGGTGTGCCAGTTGATCCCGCACGCTGACATCGCCTGCGACATCGCCTCGGTCAGGCCGCTGCGATCAGCCAGCTCGGACAACAACGCGGTGCCGGCGTGGGACACCAGATTCTTCCCGTCGGTGGTCACCTTCATCGACTGGGTGGCGCGACTATCGTGCACCTTCAAGGAGCCCTCCTCCTGGTTGCGATCTACTGCCTTAGCAACAGTGATTCTTCCAGGTCAGGAGGGTTCTTTCGCGGACGCGGACAGTGCTGGATCAGGGGCGGGACGAACCGCGAGGGCACTCCTGGTTTGGATCTTGTGCTTTGGTCCTCTTTTGAGCCACTCGCGGCGAAGTCCAGACAGGCAGCAACTCGTTAGAAAGCCAGTCGACCGGAGCCGACGGCTGGCACTTAGAGAGCCACTCCGTCTGGACTTCTAAACGCTACGAATGAACGAAGCATCTGCCAAGAAGTCTCAACCAGGCACTTGGGGGGCGCGGTGACCTTGGGGGATCGGCCGGCGCGTCGAGTACGACGGCGGCGTCGCTGCCGGACGCGGTGGGTCAGCCGTCGCTCTTGAAACGCTTGTAGTTCTTGATGGCCCGCCCAAATCGGCGCTCGGCGGCACGCTGGCCATGTTTGTCGGCCCGCAGCGCCGCGGCCGCCGCCTCCTTCCGAAGTGACGCCCACGCGGCGAACCGCTCGGCGGACACATGACCGCCCGCCACCGCCGCCTGTACGGCGCAGCCTGGCTCGGACCCATGGGTGCAGTCCCGGTAGCGACAGGCCAAAGCGTGCTCCTCGATCTCGGGGAAGACAGAGTCGACCGCCGACTCGTCGGTCCAGAGGCCGACCTCGCGCAGCCCAGGCGTGTCGACGAGCACGCCTCCACCGGGTAGCGGGTGAAGCTCTCGTGAGGTGGTCGTGTGACGACCCCGGTCGTCGGTGGCTCGAACGGCCGACACGGATGCGACCTCGCCGCCCACGAGAGCGTTCACCAGCGTCGACTTGCCCGCCCCCGACTCGCCCACCAGCGCCAGGGTCCGCCCACCGACATGGTGGCGTAGTGCATCGAGGCCCGCTCCGGTCACGGAGGAAACCGCCACAACCTCAAGCAGAGGGTCGATCTCGTGAACCCGGCCGATGAGCGCCACGATCCCACCGTCGTCCTCGACAAGATCGGTCTTTGTGAGCACGACCAGGGGCACCGCGCCGGCATCCCAGATCTGCGTCCGCGTGCGGAACAAGCGACCGGCCTTGAGTGGTCGGTCCGACCCGAAAACCATGGCGACGACGTCGACGTTGGCGGCCAGCAACTGCTCATCGGCCCCGGGATGGCGACGCCGCAGCAAGGACGAGCGATCGAGGAGGTCGACGATCACCTCGCCGTCTTCGACCACGACCCAGTCGCCGACCGTCAGCGCGCCGACGTTGCGCCGCGCCGGCAAATGGACGAGTCCAAGCGACGTCGCGACGAGCGGCGCGGCCCGATCGTGGCGCACGATGCGGCCTGGTTGAACGTCATCGTCCGCAAATCGGGCGAAGAGCGCCGACCAGTGGTCATCCCATCCGTAGGTACCGAGGATCTCTTCCATAGGGCGTCGGGTAGCAATGCCGCCCGATGTGATGACCCTACCGTCGACAGCGAATCAAGCGAACTCGCCGCTACCGGCCATCACCTGAACCCACCACGCACCAGATCGCGATCAGGACCGCGTCCCAGATCGCTGCCGGCTCGGGGCGCGTTATCCAGCGACGAGCGCTTGCCACCCGCGAACTGCCTCACTCCAGGCACTTATGGGCATGGCCAAGCCAATAAGTGAGAACCGCTCGATGTCTGGCAGGTGAGAGCGGTCACGAAAGCCGTTTCGAAGCCACCGCCTGCGCATTGCGGAGCTCACCCAGCAAGTCGTGTTCGGTGAACTCCACTTCAATACCCCGGCGGGCAAGCTGATGTCGGAGTGCATTGGTGAACATGCCGGACCCGGCAATGACGCTACGGGCAACGACAATGTCGTTGACCGTTGACCGGTCCACGCTGAAGGGATCGCAGCGGGCCATGTTGTGCACTGCTTGGTAGAGATCGAGGGTTGTCAACACTCCGCACGAGGGGGATGCACCGACTCCGACGATCTCGACGACCTCGAAGTCGGAGCCGAGATAGTCCTGGATGTCGGCCGCAACCTGCCGGGCGATTCGCCGATAGGCAAGCGTCGTCCACCATCGGGCCATGGCAACCACGGAGCGGCAGGCGGGGGGCCAGAGGAGGAGTCCCATCCCGTAGAGGCGGGCCATGCGACGCTTGAGGACGCCGCCCCAAACTCGCTGTTCTGGGCACGGCATCTGATAGATGCCAATGCCTTCGCCTGTGTATCGGTCGAGGACTTCCTGAACGACACCTGCTCGGGTGGCGCCACCGAGGTAGCGCACGTTCTCGTTGAGAAGGCAGTGCGAAAGAAAGACGACCCGCTTGCTGCGCTCGTCGGCCAGCCGACTGACGAGCGACTGGGTTGCCGCGGGGGGATGGGAGTGCCAACCTTTCCCGACCTGGTCAATTCTGGGCATTGCAAACGGACCTCCTCTCGGTAACGTCAGCATGCTCCTACGACCTGACTCTCGCCAAGGGCCAAAGGTCATGCTGTGGGCTATCCGTATAGTCGTTACATGGGCGGGTCCTGGGTATCCCTAAACGCCGGGAGTGGGGCGATATGGACCGTGGTTGTACGGCTCGTTTCGTTCCCAGACTGCTTTCTGGTCTTTGTGGTCCAACCATGAACTTCAACAGTCCCCCGGCCAGGAGTCGGCTGCCGTTCCTTCCATCTCGTCAGCGATCGCCCTGAGTCGGGCCTGATCCTCGCCCCCCGATCGGGCAGGCTCAGGCGCTCCAAAAGCGAGTAGGTTCGGCCGTTCTGACCGAGCAGGCCGATGCGCCAAGCGCTGATCGAGCGCGCCACCGCTGCTCGTGGGACCGTGCGGCGCGGCGCTAGGTGCCCGGGAGGCTGTGCCGCTGGAAAAAGGCCACGAGCAGGCCGGGGAGCTCCGGGGGCGGCTTGTGGCCGCCCGGGTGGTCATACACGGCGAGCTCGATGCCGTTCGGTCCGGTCTCGGTGGTGAGGAAGCCCTCGACCCTGGCCGTGGCTGGATCTACGCCCAGGTGGGCGGCGGCCACCGGGACGGCCTTCTTCTGGGCTGGGTAGGGAGCAGTGGTGTCGGACTGGCCCATGGACATGAACATCGAGCGGACCGGGTCGGTGGGGATGAGCCGAGTGGGCTGGCCGGAACGAATTGGCCGAAGCGGCAATGGCCTTGCCCCGCTCGTTGCGCAGCAACGACACGAAGCCCGAGCCGTTGGAGTGGCCCATGAGGTAGATCCGGCTGCGGTCGACCGGAAGCTTGGCCTCCAAGTCGGCGAGGAGAGCGTCGTAGAAGGCGACGTCGGCATCACCTTCCTGGCCCGCGGCTGTCTGCCAGCCCGTCCTGAGGCCCTGAGCATCACGTGGCGTGGGGCGTCCGGTGAGTCCGTTGGGGTACACCACGATGGCCTGGGGCCACAGCTTCTCAAAGCCCATCTGGCGATCGAGGGAGGCGCCGGTGCCGCCATGACCATGGAAGGCGAAGAGCAGCGGGGCGGGGTGCGAGAGGTCCGTGGGCACCGATAGCACCGCGGTGCGGGTTGTGCCGTGCACGTCGATCGAGATCGTCTGCGTCCCGGGGGCGAAGCCCTGGGGCTCGCCCCCCGTTCCGGCTGTCTGGGACGTGCTGGCTCCTTGGCTCGGCGAGGTCGGGCCCTCCGTCCTGCCGCTTGAACCACAGGCGCTGAGCAGCCCGGCGCTGGCGGCCAGCACGACCAGGGCGGCAAGGGTCCGACGGGAGCCGGTCACGGGACAAACGTACTGAACGTGCGTGAGGTGGTCATTACGGGATTGTGAGCATCCAACCAATAGCGACTTCAACGTGGTCCCTCCCGGCGGTGCGGGCGGGCACCCTATCGCTGCCGCTGAGAGGCTACGCAGGCCGAGGTATCGAAGCGAATACTGACAGCGTGAACCACCGCGGCAGGGCACGGCGGAGTGTCTCGGCACCGCTCACCGTGATTGCACCTGAACGAAGGGCGTCGGACCACCCTGTGTCGCCGCGCCAGACCTCGACCATGCGGCGTAGGCTCGCGCTCACTGTCACGGCTACCGGGTGACCGGGGTCCACATCGCACACGTCGGCGTCATCGGCGGTAATCACCATCCACCAATCACGAGCCTTCACTGGCGCGTCCGGGAAACTGAACCGAACCACGGTACGTCCATCGGGGACAGCGGCGTGGTCGATGTTGCGGTGCATGTCCCACAACAGGAGTTTCGGATCGAGGTCCTCGTCGCCGAGTTCGCCAATCCAACGGACACCCCATGTACCCAGCGCCTCGACCACCGGCCGCAGTTCCTGGCCCGCCGGGGTCAGGACGTATCGTACGGTGCTCCCTTCGGCCTTCCTGTCGACGATCCCAGCACGTACCAGCTGTTGCAGCCGCTTGGACAGCAACGACGGAGACATTCGGGGCAGACCGCGGCGCAGCTCGTTGAACTGCTGGCTCCCGCTCACCAGCTCGCGGACGATGAGCAGGGTCCAACGCTCGTCGAGCAGCTCCATCGCCTTGGCGACGGGACAGAACTGGTAGTACCCGGACCCCACATCTGCCCACGCTACCAGTACAGACCTTGTACTAGCCCGAGGACTCTCGCTTTTTTACCCTTGATCCGAGGGCAGTGACGATGAGGATCTGCCCCACGGGCGATCGGGGTGGTTCACGGAGTGCGCTCGAGCCATCCACCGCCCCAGAACCGCTGCACCACGGCCAGAGGAGGAGAGCTTCAATGACCGCACTGAGCGACACAGTCGAGGCAGACCAGGCCCTCAAGACCAAACACCGGGCCATGTGGGCCCTGGGCGACTACCCCAGCGTGGCCGCCGAGATCATCCCGCACCTGGGTGCCGTCGTTGGTCAAGGCGTGCGGGGTTGGGCCCGGGGCCCGGGTCCTGGACGTGGCCGCTGGGTCAGGCAATGCCACCATTCCCGCAGCCCTGACCGGAGCGAGCGTGGTGGCCTGCGACCTGACTCCGGAACTGTTCGCCTCGGGTCGAGAACAGGCCGCCCAGCACGGCGTGGAGGTGGAGTGGCACGAGGCGGACGCCGAAGCACTGCCGTATGCTGACAGTGAGTTCGACGTGGTCCTGTCTTGTGTCGGGGTCATGTTCGCCCCCCACCACCAAGCCACTGCCGACGAACTGACACGGGTCTGCCGCCCTGGCGGGACCATCGGCCTGCTCAGTTGGACCCCGGAGGGATTCCTCGGTCAGATGCTCGCCACGATCAAGCCGTACGCGCCCCCGCCTCCTCCGGGTGCCCAGCCGCCTCCGCTGTGGGGCAGCGAGAACCATGTGCGTCACGCTGTTCGGCGACCGAGTCACTGACGTTACGGCCCGCCGCGACACCGTCAGAGTCGATCGCTTCGACGACCCCGAGGCATTCCGCGAGTACTTCAAGACCCGTTATGGCCCGACGATCGTCGCCTACCGGGGCATCGCCGAGGACCCGGATCGGATTGATGCGCTGGATAGCGACCTCGCCGACCTCGCCCGACGCTTCGACTATGGCACCGACACGACGGTCATGGATTGGGAGTACCTGCTACTCACCGCCCACAACCGCAGCTGATAGAAAACTTCGGAGGCCAGGCCTGCGAATGTCAAACATGGCACTTCGGTGCTCGCTGCCCCATACCAATGACACTGGCTTTGTGGGGACACTGAACCCGAGCAATCTTCAAGATCTGTTGATACAGTTCGCGACTATTCCAGCACTGAGAGGAGGATGGCCATGGCGGAGTTTCCCGCGATCACTCACGTCGCTCTGACCGTCAGTGATCTCGACCGAAGTGTGCCCTGGTACGGAGCGCTATTCGGCACCGACCCTGTCCTCGACGAAGACACCGGGCCCTTTCGGCATGTCGTCTGGCTGGTCGGGCAAACATTGGTCGGGCTGCACCAGTTCCCCGATCCTGTGAGCAACGAGCCGTTCAATGAACGGCGAATCAGTTTGGATCACCTTGCGTTCGCTTGCTCTAATCGGTCGGAGCTAGCGGAGTGGGAGGCACGCTTGAACGAGCTTGGGGTCGGCAATGGCGGCATGGCTCCGGAGTGTCGTTCCGCGATCCTGACAACATCGCGTTGGAGTTCTTCGCTCCACCCGGCTAACAGCCACCGCTTCGGGACGCTCCACAGGTCGGTCTGAACCGACAGTTGTGAAGTAGAAGGTGCCCCAGATCGCTTAATACACGTGTGATCCATCTGGCATCCCAGTGCATTCTGTACAGGGCTGGGATCATGGCCGGATGAGCCCCTTCCCTGTCCTGATCCGAACCTCTTCACCGGCCGGAGAGACCCGCTTCGCACTGGGTGATCCGCTGGTCGACTCCTATTTGGAGTTCGTGGCCGGACGCTCCCGGCCGAACACGCTGCGGGCCGTCGCCTTCGACCTGAAGACGTTCTTCACGGTGGTCGGCAAGGACCCGGTCGAGGTTGTGGCCGCCGACGTCTTCGAGTTCCTGGCCGACCAACGCGGCGACCGCACCGTGGTGCGGATGTCCGACGGCGAGTCGGGGCTGTCGGCCCGCACCATTGCCCGCCGGCTGTCGTCGGTGTCGGGCTTCTATGCGTATCTGGTGGCCCGGGTGACACCCCGGTCGAGACGAACCCGGTGCCGAAGGGGCTCTCCACCCGCCGGCATGGTGGCCGGGTCCGGACGGTGCCGCTGGTGCGGGTTCCCCGCACGCTGCCGAAGATCCTCTCGCCTGGCGAAGTCGACGCATTGGTCGGTGCGCTGCGCACCCACCGCGACCGGGCCATGGTCTTCGCCATGGTGCTCGGCGGCCTGCGCCGCTGCGAGGTCCTCGGACTTCGGCTTCGGACATCCAGGTCGGCCGAACGCTCGCTGTTCGTCGCCGAGGGCAAGGGCGGCCACCAGCGGGTGGTGCCCATCTCGAACGCCTTCTTCGCCGAGCTGGGTGACTACCTGGTCAACGAGCGTCCGAAGGACGCCTTGACCGATGCGGTGTTCGTCACCCTGAAGGGCCCGAGCCGGGGTAGGGGCTGAGCGCCCAAGGGGTGGAGACCGATCTTGCTCAAGCGCCCGACAGCGGGCCGGGCTCGAGCGGGCCACCTGTCATCAGTTCCGCCACACCTGTCTCACCCGGCTGCGGGAGGCGGGCATGGCCTTGGAAGCTGTCCAGGCCCAGGCCGGGCACATCTCCATCGAGTCGACCCGGATCTACCTGCACCTGACCAACGACTGGCTGGCCCGGAGTACCACCAGGCCATGAGGGCCGTCGACGCCCATGCGGCCGAGTTGTGGCCATGTGGAGGTGGCCCAGTGAGCATCGCCGAGGTTCTGCCCGAGCCCTGGATCCCGAAGGACGAGTCCCACCGGGAGTGGGCCGTGCTCTCCGCCCAGGCACCGCAGCTGGCCGCCACCATGCGGCGTTACCTGGTCCAGCTCACCACCTTCCTGGCCCCCCGCAGCGTGGACGTGGCCGACTCCACCCTGCGCCAGTTGGCCCGGTGGCTGGTGGCCGAGACCGACGTGGCCGTCGATCTCTGACATCACCCGCACCCACGTCGAGGACTACAAGGTGTGGCTGGCCGCCCAGCCCGGCTGCACAGGGCCCGACCCTGGCCAAGAACACCCAGCGTCAGCGGCTGCGGATGATCCGGATCTTCCTCGAGCGCCTCATCGAGTGGGACTGGCCCGAGGCCCACCAGCGCAACCCGATCCTCCATGGGGACATCCCGCCCCGGCCCGAGCCGCTGCCCAAGTTCCTGTCCGACGAGGACGCCGCCAAGCTGTTGGCGACCGCCAAGGCCCACCGGCTGCCCCGCTATCGCCTGGTAGTCGAGCTGCTGTCCCGGACCGGCATGCGGGCGACCGAGCTCTGCGAACTGGCCGCCGACGCTGTGATCGTCCGCGACGAGTCCCACTGGCTTCGGATCCCGGTCGGCAAGCTGCGCAACGACCGGATGATCCCGCTCCATCACGAGCTCGTCCCGCTGCTGAGGAGTGGACGGCGACGAACCGAGTCCACATCCGGGCCCAACGCCGCCTGATGGCCGATGAGCACGCACCGCTCGACCGGCGCACCGTCCACCGCATCGTGGCCACCACGGCCAAGAAAGCAGGCATCGGCCATGCCCATCCCCACCAACTCCGCCACACCCTCGCCACCCAGGCCATCAACCGGGGCATGCGTCTGGAGACCATCGCTGAGTTCCTCGGTCACCGGTCCATGGACATGACCCTCGTCTATGCCCGCATCGCCAACCGGGTGGTGGCGGACGAGTACGCCTCGGTCATGGAACAGATCGATGCGCTTTACAGCGACAACGGGATCCTCGACGGAAGCTCCGGCCGAGGGCGAGACCCCGGCCATGACCCGGCTTCGAACCGAGTACGACCGCATGCTCGGCAACGGCATGTGCACCCGCCCGGCCGAGCTCGACTGTCGCATCGAGTCAGCCTGCGAGCGCTGCGCCTTCTTCCAGACCGGGCCCGAGTTCGTGCCGGTGCTGCTCCGCCAGCGAGACCACGCTCGAGAGCACGGTCAGACCGACCGGGCTGCAGCTCTTCGAGGGCCTGGTCAACCGAGCGACCGAGGAGTCGGCTTGACACGGATTACATGTATAACG